>NZ_VSSR01000014.1 GCF_008123515.1 Bradyrhizobium cytisi | reverse complement strand
TATAGTACAGCCGTTTTCTTCAATGACGCTGTCGTCATGCCGGTCCTCTATCGGCTGCCCCGAGCCGTAATTTTCATCCCGTGCGATCTGACGTCCGATGGCGCGCGCCAACTCAAACCAGATTTCCTCATTGTCCGGATTATCCCAGCTCTGAGGATGGGAGGGGGCAAGCGGTCGAATGCTCGCTCGTTGTCTTCGGAGAGATCGGATGCGGGTACGCATTTGCAAACTCGCGAGCAGAAGCTAGCGTAAATTTCCGCGCTGCGCTACAGCCAAGCCGTAGCGATTACTCGCAACGCTTCCCTCATGCTGACTTCGGTAGCGTCGAATGGAAATGAAAATCTTCAAGTGCCGCAGCGCGCGTGAGCGCACCCCTGGCGGTGAGGCGCGTAGTCCAGAGCAGATATGCTAAGCAAAGCGGAGTAAAAATACTTGCGGGTGACGGCGGCGTAAGTCTGTTCCTAGGTGCCCGGTGCCTAGCGGAGCCGTTCTCGGTTCACGCGGCTTCTCGTACACATGTGTAGTGGCTGCCGCGGAGCGCCGGCTCGTCCATCAATAAAATTTGGCCGCTGGCGGCAAATTGTAGCGCACAGCCCAGACGCGGTGGTCCGACTCCAAGGAGCTGTCGATGATTGGGTCTTTTTTTGTTTCGATCACCTTTGCGTCAGGGCTCCAAGAGCAAGCACTCGCGTTTCGTGAGCTCCGTATTCGCGCGTCGAACTGCACTTGCGCGCAGAAGTCCTCGCATTCGAACGTGTATCTGTTCGCGAACCAATAGTCGTCTTGGTCGGCCTTCTCCCGAGCACGGGCGGTCTCGATTGGTTCGAAGTTCTACGCATCCGTGTAGTAGCGTTCTGGCTTCCTTCGCGGAAAGTCCGGGGGCAGCCCGGGCAATGTCGAAGGCTCGCTCGCGCGCATGTGGATCGGCCCGATCCAACATCCAGCCGTGTTTTTCGCACTCGCGGATGGCACCGGCTTCCTGTAGTACCGCGATGGCTCCGCCGCGCGGCGTCCGGACCGGCGGCAGTCTTTCTTTATTCATCAGCATCGAACCACTCCTGCCGAGCGAATCTCTTTCGGCCGCCGGTGTATTCCCGGCGGTTAGCACGGAGCAGGGGTTCCGAATTGCCAAAGCAGGACTTGTGCATGTGTTCCTTAGCGGGCATTTCGGCTCCGATAGCCAAGACGCGGCTCTCCCGCGGTCGAGCCGTCGGGCTCGACGATAAAAAGATACGTTTGAGGACCATTTAAGTGTTGAAAGATATGCAAACAGATCAATCAATTGACAGCCTGACCTGAAAAGGATACCTTTGCGTTTCCTTTTCTTGAAGAAAGATACGAAAACAGATCATGGAACGGAACTCAGAAGCGACCCATCACCTTGGACGGCTTCTCCGGGACGCGAGGAAACAAGCGGGCCTGACTCAACAGCAGGTGGCCGAACGCGCAGGCATTTCCAGGCCACGTTACCGGGATATCGAGCAAGGCGATGCTGCTGCGCGGGCAAACACGCTTATCAACGTCGCGCGCGCGCTCGGCATGGAGTTGATGCTGATCCCACAAGCAATGGTCCCTGGCGTCAACGCTCTGCTTCGCCCTTCCGACGACGAAGACCGACCGGCATTCACAACCGACGCGGATGATGATGATGAGTACCCAAGTCCGCGCCCCTAATACCATCCAGTCGCTGGACGTGTTCCTTCAAGACCTCAAGGTCGGAACGGTCGTGCGTACGCCAGGCGATTTCAACGCCTTCAGTCTCGACCCAGCCTATCGAGCCATGGAAGGGCCTCCGATCTTGAGCCTCTCGTTGCGCTCCGCCGATGGTGGCCTTCGCAAGGACCCGAAGCCTGCAGCGCACATGCTGCCGGCGTTCTTCGCAAACATGTTGCCCGAGGACAAGCTCCGCGAGGCGATGGAAAAACACCATGCGGGATTCGTGAGGCAGGGAAACGACTTCGATCTATTGGCGGCGCTCGGCACGGACTTGCCAGGCGCGGTGCGCGTCGTACCGAGCGACGGCAGCACTACGATAGCGGCTCGAGAAAATCCACGCGAGATCAAAGCTCGGTTTTCCTTGGCGGGAGTTCAGATGAAGCTTTCCGTGATGAAGAACACGGGCAAGGGGAGCGGGCTGACTTTGCCAATAGGCGACGAGCAAGGTCAGTACATCGCAAAATTTCCTTCGACCAATCTGGTAGGATTGTCGGAAAACGAGTTCGCCATCTTAGCGTTGTCCGCCGCGCTCGGAATGGATGTACCGGAACGCGAGCTTGTAGAAAAATCCGATTTCGAGGGAATACCCGAAGAGTTCAACACTCTGTCGACCGGCAAGGTCCTGCTGGTGAAACGTTTCGACCGAGGACCCGCAGGCACCCGAATTCACATCGAAGACTTCGCTCAAATCTTCGGCCGGCAGCCGTCCAAAAAATATGATGACGCTTCGTACCACGACATCGCCTCCGCACTGAACGTGGCGGTGTCGACAGGCGCCGCACTAGAATTCGTTCGCCGAGTGGCCCTTGCCGCGCTTGTCGGCAACGGCGACATGCACTTGAAGAATTGGTCCACGATATATCCGGGCGACGGTTGCACTCCGGCGATCGCCCCCGTGTACGACGTCCTATCGACCACCGCATATTTTCCAAAGGACGATATGGCCTTGTCCTTGGGTGGAGAGAAATCGTTCAAGGCGCTTACTCCAAACCGCTGGCGAAAGTTTGCTAATCGGGCGCGGCTGCCCGAACCGGCGGTCATCTCGGCCGTCGAGGAAGTCGTGTCGTCGACGAACGATCATTGGTGGAATCTTCCGGAGCGGGATGTCGTCCCGACCGCCGTCCTCGAGAAGATCGATGCCAAAATCAGGGAGATGAGCTTGGTTCTAGATCCCGGCCACGCTCCGAAGTCTTTGCCTACTCGCTGAAGAGTCGCGCGTAATCGCTTCAATTTGACAAGTTTCGGCGAAGAGCGGCGCCGGCTCGAAAAAATCCACTACGAACGCGGTGTGCGGGTCGACCGGCCCGTTCAGCACGACCTCGATCCGATAGGAATGACCGTGCATCCGATGACAGCGATGTGTCTGCGGGAGTTTTGGAAGTCGGTGCGCTGCCTCGAACTTAAATAAAGCCCGTCGGATAGTTCGCCCACTCGGCCAGATGGATGTGACGGGTACTCTGTCGGTGGTCAGGACGGCTGGCGTCCCAGTCGCAGTTGAACCACCCGAGGTTGTATCCCGCGTTGCAGAACACGGTGCTGCCCCGGGGCCGGTGGATGATAGACTTGACCCAGCGGCCGACGGCCGACCGCATCAACGAGCCGTCGCCGACGATGCCAGCCGACGTAGCGGTCGGGCGTCTCGACGGTCTGCCGGATGTCGCCGGTGATGATCGCGTCGAGATCGATGTCGGATGGCGAGCCATCGCTCGATCCGAACGGCCGCCACACGTGCTGATGGAGGGCAAGAACATGAGTGACGGCATAGTCGACGTCAAGTGCGCTCGCGCCGAGACCGGAGGCGAGACCATTGCGGATCGAGGTGATGGTGACCAGCCGCGAGGAGGACCGCGCATCCGAGCGCGTTCGCTACTCGCTTGCTGAAATCCCCCGGCCTCAGTCAGCATGTCGCGCATCGTCAGCATGGTGCCCGGGTCGTTACCGCACGCCGGGAGCTTCGCGCATCCGTGCCTGATGTTGCCCTTGGCCGTGATCATGGAGTACATGGCCCGCGCGTCCTCCAGCGATATCTGGGTCGATCACAAAAGTTATGCGCAGCCCAAGGTTTCGCGTAGCATCGCCAGACCTGTTCGTGGTAGAATGCGTTACGGCGGCGACCGCAGCACGCGTCAGGTCTCTTGCCACGCCTTTCGCGCTGGTACGAGAGGAACTTCGGTCCGGGCTTGGTCCTGGACTTCCTCGGACTCACTAGAACCTCCAGGTTGATTTGCCGGGCTTCGTGTTGTGCATTCGCATCACAGCCTCGTACTGCGGCTGCGGCTCGGTCAGGTAGCCGTTCGCCTCGTAGTAGTCGGACAGCGACGCGAGGAACGTAACGGTGCTCAGGTCGGTCTGCGCTCGGTCCGTGCCTTGAGATAGGTTCCGATGTTGCCGTCGTATATCTTCTAGGGCTCGGTCTTCGGCCTCCGCTTGCTAGGCGGAGTTCGGTAGTCGGAGCCGTAGGACTTGGGCGCCGGAGCCGCGAAGCGGGACACGACATCCTCCCACGTCTTGCCTGCGGAGCGTATCAGCTTGTTGGCCATGCGCATGGCGGCGATGGCCTCGCCGTCGTGGTTGGACTCCGTGAGCCTCAGAATCTTGAGCAGGCGCTCGCGGTCTATTATCATCCCCTCTTCCCCTCTTCGATGGCCATCGCGAGCCACGTCCTGATCTGCGCTAGCTTCTTGTGACCGACACCCGGAAGAAGCAGCATGTCCCGGTCGGACATCGCCGCCACCGTCTTCAGATCGATTAGCTCGATCGCGAGATGGCGCATGATGGCGTGACCGCCGCGCATCTGCCACAGCGGTATGAGCACCGGGCAGAAGAAGTACAGAAGCACGCCAGTCGGCGCGCCGATAATCGGGATCGACAACTGCAGAGGCCCCGAGCGGTCAGTGACCAGACGACACGTGGCGCGAAATGCGCACGGAGATCGAGGAGGCTGGCGGCAACGCACAAGAAGATAGCGAGTATCTTCATCTGATGCCGGATGTTTGTGGGTTTGCACCTGAGTCTCCATTTCGAATGAGCCAGGCAGTACCCGACGGCCTGCCGCGTCTGGTCGACCTCGTCGGGGCCCGGTCCCGGCCGGCGTGCGGGTCGGCGACCATCTCGTGCAAGCGCTTGATGAATCTCATGCAGACGCTGGAGCGTCCACTACAAGATCCCGTAGATGCCAAAGCCAACTTAAGGCCCTGGGGTCCCGCCCTGTTCCTCCGCCGATCATCATCGAGGAAGTAGAAGTGAACGCAAACGACGAGAAGCCAACAAGGGGCAGAGCGGCACAATATGACCGGCAGAACCTAGGTGGCCACGCCACGCACACCTCAATCGGGGTCCTCGCTATTCTGTTAAGGGCCGCAGACGGTTACGATAGACGGGAGGCGTATGCCTACGGAAATTCGACCTGGCAAAAATCAGCTTGTGAAAAACGTCAACCGGTCGATGCGATCACGGCGATCGACCGGCGCAGACGAACTTACCCGCGGCCGTGCAAGATCGGATCCGGAGAGGGTTGGGCTGAGTACGCGATTCAGCGAATTTGGAATAGCTCGCGACACGTTCATCCATGGATGAGCCGGATACGGAATTCGCCATCGACAGCGAGCGCAACGTGATGCCCAAGAAAAAACAGAACGTCGATTTATCGGACCCGAATTTCTCGGCCTTATCCTGCGGCTCGCCATTCGATCAGTTGTTGGGCTATCGATTCATGCGCTACAGCAGCTCGTCAACGCGATCTTTGTTGGCGCACTTGGCGCGCAGGCGATCGCAGCTGTCAGCATGACCTTGCCGATCGTGGTCCTGCTCGCGGCAGCCGGACAGGAGATCGGGGTTGGAACAGCATCGTTCATATCTCATCATCTGGGCGCTCGTGAGTACTTAGAGGCGAGTCGAGGTGCAAGTACAGCACTCGCGCTCACCGCCCCGATCGGTATCATAGCTACCGTCGCTCTGCTTCCAAATCTGCCAGGGATATTCGCAACGCTCGGAGCAACTCCAACCATCATGCGCGTGGCGCTCGACTACGCGGGAACGCTTTTGTCTGGGTACACTCTCATGCTTCTAAATATCGTCAGCGGGTTTATTGTCAGAGCCGAAGGCCGTCCACGATTCAGCATGTGGGCGATGATGACCGCGTTCTTACTGAACGCTGTGCTTGATCCCGTCTTCATATTCTTGCTTGACCTTGGTGTGCGAGGCGCAGCCCTCGCAACGCTGGTATCGCCGATCGCTGCTATTGGAATCTATATCACGTATTTTACGAAGCTTGGCGGGACAGTTCTCGTCAGGATATCTCACATCTCGCTGCGAGAAGATCGCATCAGACAGCTCGCGTTGGTGGGCGCGCCGGCGACAATGACGAGTATCTTATCTGCGCTTGCCGTTACGCTCTTGTACGGAGCTGCTGCGCCGTTCGGCGATGATTCCATCGACGCGGTTGGAATAGCTGTGCGAATCTTGATGGTCGGAGCACTATCTCCGGGTTCTGTGTAGGCGCTCAAGCTATCCTGGGTTTCGGTTGGGGCGCACGCGACTATGCTCGTATTCTGAAGGCTGCGAAGTTCATGCTCTTCGTGACGGTCGCATTCTCCGTGATGTATTCTGCGGCCGTTGTCATTTTTGCACGGCCTTTGGTGAGCCTATTTAGCGATAACGAGAAGGTCACGGAAATTGCCGTCTCGACCTGCATCGTGTTCCATCTCTTCTTTGGACTGTTTGGGGTTCAGAGTTTCGCGACGGATTGACCTGAGAACGTATGTCATCGAAGCCCAGAGCATTGGGCGCAAGCCTCCTGGGAAGCTCGCGGCAAGATGCGCTGCCAGTGGGCACGGATTTGCCGCACAATCCGCGCAACGTGCTGGCGGCGCTTGCATCGATGTCGGCGCGTCGCGGCTTGGCCGTCAGCATATGCCGGCTCCAGAACACGCACACCAGCACATATATCGAGCAGCGCAATAGCCTTTGAAGACGCCTCCCTCCTGATGCCCCGTGCGTGGGGGGCGTCGAAATCGAGAATGATCTGCGGCGGATCACTTGGGCACCTCCAGGAACAGCTTCAGGGGCGCTCCACCACTCCAAGCTGATCTGGCACTACACTCTGTCGTCTTCAGGGCATTCCTTGAACCACCAAAAAATCCGGTTGCAAAAGAACGCCTCGCCCATGCGCGCTCCGATGCGCCTCAACAATGTGAGAAAAGCACGCTACGCTCAGGAGAGGCCCTTGCGGTACCCGCTGAGCTGTGCGTCATAAACAGAACGCTGCCATTGTAGCTCAGCGCTCGCTTGCAGGCAGCAGACCAATCAGCGCTTTAGCCTCGGACTTCAGAACTTCAATCGCAGCCTTCCGAGCATCTGCATCAAAGCGAGTCCGAATGGCGGAGACCGAGAGGGCGCCGCGCAATTGGCCATGTATGTCGATCACGGGCACAGCTGCGGCCGCGACCTCAGGATCCCGCTCGCCGATCGAGACGTAGAAGCCACGATCTCTGATCTTCTTTCCATCGGCTGATGCAGAATCGCGGTAGGCGGTAAGAACACGGCCGGCAGCGCCGCGGTCAATCGGCAATCGCTGACCCTCTTCGAGGTGATGCCGGACCGAACGCGGAGAATTGACGCGATAAAGACAAATGCGCTCGTCGCCCTCCGCGATGTAGAAGGATGCGGTCTCTCCAGTTACCTCGACCAGACGATGGAGCGAGGGTCTGATCAGATCAGCAAGGTCGAGCCCGCGCTGATAGAGCGCCCCAAGGCGCCATAGCTCCGGTCCGGGTCGAAAAAGCCGGTCGGTACCCCGCACCAGGAATCCATCCGCCTCCAGAGATGCGGCAAGGCGAAGGACTGTGCTCTTATAGAGGTCAGTCGCATCCGCAATCTCCGTCAGCGTCATCGCGGCGCGCTCCGGGTCGAACGCCTTAAGGATTGCCAGTGCCCGCGCCACCGCATCAACCCCTGTTCTTACCATCACATATTCTCTGGTTCTGTTGTGCAGAACCTATAAATCGGAATCAGTTCGGGAGTCCATCCAGCAAGCAGAAGTGCCATTCTGCTCACCAGAATACGATTGACTCCTTACTAGACGCGGGCTAACCGGAAGTTCCGAACTACAGAACAAGTTCTATGGAGCGAAACAATGGGGCGGCGGGGACTTGCCGTGGACTTGCGCGACGTGATGATTCGCTTCGGGGACTTCACGGCCGTCAAAAGCATGAACCTCCAGGTGGGCGAGACTGAATTCGTTGCAGTGGTGGGGCCGACCGGCTGCGGAAAATCGACCATTCTCAACACTGTCACCGGACTGCTGAAGCCCGCCGCGGGAGATGTTCGCATCTTCGGCAAGTCGCTTACGGGCCTGAACGGTCAGTCCGGCTACATGCTGCAACAGGAAGGCTTGCTGCCCTGGAAGACCGCTCAGGACAATGTCGGCCTCGGGCTCGTCTTTCAGGGCAGCTCGATCGCGAAAGCGCGCGAGCAGGCACGGCCCTGGCTCGCCAAGGTCGGATTGAAGGGATTCGAGGAGCGCTATCCGCATCAATTGTCCGGCGGCCAGCGCAAGCGCGTTGCGATGGCACAGACCTTGATCATGGAGCCCAAGATCGTTCTCATGGATGAGCCGTTCTCCGTGCTGGACGTCCACACACGCCGCCTCATGCATCGCATCCTGCTCGACCTCTGGCAGGCGGACCGGCGCTCGCTCGTCTTCATCACCCATGATCTCGGTGAGGCGATCACGCTGGCGGACCGCGTCGTTGTGATGTCTGCCGGTCCCGCCAGCCGCATGGTTGCCGACGTCAGGATTACGCTGCATCGTCCACGCGACGTTACGGCGCTGCAGACCACCGACGAATTCGTCGCGCTCTATCGTGAAATCTGGTCGCTGCTCGGCGCCGAAGTGGAGAAAAGCTATGCCGCGCAGGGGTAAGGTCGCTCTCACGCAGTTCGCCATCGTCCTTGGCCTGATCCTGATCTGGGAATTGGGCGTGCGGAGCGGACTGATCGATCCCTTCTTCTTTCCGGCACCGTCGACACTTGTCGTAAGGATCGGGGAGTGGACGTCGACGGCGGACTTTTGGACCGATGTTGGCATAACATTGCTGGAGACGGTCCTGTCGTTCCTGGCTGGCATCGGGATCGGCACAGCACTTGGTATCTGGCTGGGCTTGAGCCCCTTCGCTGCCGAAGTCGTTCAGCCCTTCATCAAGATATTCAATGCGATCCCGCGCATCTTGCTTGGACCCATTTTCGTCATCTGGTTCGGATTGGGCCTCACCTCCAAGGTTGCGCTCGGCGTGACACTGGTTCTGTTCGTCGCATTCTTCAACACGTTTCAGGGCGTCCGCGAGGTCAATCCGGTCGTGCTGGCGAATGCCCGACTCCTGCGTGCATCGAAGTCCTCCCTGCTACGGCACGTCTACCTGCCATCAGCCACGACCTGGATTCTGTCGAGCCTGCGGGTGTCCGTCGGCATGGCCGTTATGGGAGCCGTGGTCGCCGAATATCTCGGCTCGTCCGCAGGATTGGGGCACTTAATTGCGCAGGCCGAGGGTGTCCTCGACGCGACCGGAGTGTTCGCAGGAATCATTGTTCTCTCCGCCTTCGTCGTTGCCCTCGATGCCATCGTCGACCGCGCGGAAAAGCGGCTCCTGGTCTGGCGGCCGGCGCCTGCCCACGAAAGCTGATCGTACTCTCTCCCATCAATCATGGAGGTTCGCATGCACGTTTCAGTAAGACTGATGCCGGTCGTGGCGCTGGCCGCTTTCTCGGTCATTTCGGCGCATGCCACCGAGCCCGAGAAAACAAAATTGAAGATCGCCGTGGGGTCACAGATCCTCAACTATATGCCTCTCGAACTTGGAGTGAAGCTTGGCTCCTTTAAGGAAGAAGGCCTTGACGTTACCGTCGAGAACTTCCAGGCCGGTGGCTCAAAGGCTCTGCAGGCCCTGATCGGCGGCTCCGTCGATGGGACCATCGGCTTTTACGATCACACCATTCAGATGCAGGCGCAGGGCAAGCAAATTTCCTGCGTGTTCCTGCTCAATGACATTCCCGGCGTCCTGCTCGGTGTCCGCAGCGACCTCGCCGACAAGGTCAAAACCGGCGCCGACCTGAAGGGTCTCAGGCTCGGGATCACGGCGCCGGGGTCATCGACGGATACCATGGCGCGTTACTACATCAAGAAATCAGGATTGGGTCCACGCGATGTGAACATCATTGCGGTCGGCAGCGGCGCACCGGGCATGGTGGCGCTTGAGGCCAAGAACGTCGACGCCCTGATCTATTTCGATCCCATCGCGACCCTTCTCGCGCGCAAGAAGAGCGCGACAGCGCTGTTCGATGCGCGCACGATCGAAGGCTCAAAGCAAGCCTTCGGCGGATCCTATCCGACCGCGTGTCTCTACCTCCAGCAGTCCTTCATCGACAAGAATCCCGAAACGGTCCAGCGCCTGGTCAACGCCTTGCTCAAAACTCACCGCTGGATCAACGCAACGCCGACGGAGCAGTTCGTCGATACGATTCCTCCTGGTTACAAGACTGACAATCGCGAGGTGAATATCGAAATCGTGAACGCATCGAAAGCGCTGTTCTCGTCAACCGGGCGGATGGACATCGAGGCGGCCAAGGTCCCGCTCGCTGTCCTGAGCGACTTTGATCCAAAAATCGCTGCCGCAAAGATCGACCTGAGCAAAACCTTCACCAATCGCTTCGCGGAACGCGCCGCGCAACAACTGAAATAGCTGCCCGCAGACCAAGCCCTCACCATCGGATCACCTAAAGGAAGGCTTCTTCAGATGTCTCTGCCGCTAACCGGCATCCGCGTCCTGGATTTGTCGAACGTGCTGGCCGGTCCGTTCTGCGGTTATCATCTCGCGCGTCTTGGCGCGGAGGTCATCAAAGTCGAAAATCCGAAAGGCGGCGACCTCGCGCGGCGCCTCGGCGCCGATCCGCAAAGAGCAGAGCGCCTGCAGGGCCTCTCTTTTGTCGCGGTGAACGCCGGCAAGCAATCGGTGGCGCTGGACTTGAAGTCGGAATCGGGCCGCGAGGTATTCTTGCGACTCGTCAAGGAAGCCGATGTGGTGCTCGAAAACTTCCGGCCGAAGGTGATGGAACGGCTTAGCCTGGGGTTTGATGTACTCAGCAGGCAGAACCCGCGTCTCGTCTACTGCGCGATCTCCGGCTTTGGGCAGAGCGGGCCGTGGTCCGCCCGTCCAGCCTATGACCAGATCGTCCAGGGTCTGTCTGGCGCCATGAGCGTCACTGGCGATACGGCCTCTGCTCCCCTGCGCACGGGCTTTCCGGTCTCGGACACGATTGCGGGACTGACTGCTGCCTTTGCCATTGCCGCGGCTCTGGTCGAACAGAGGCATAGCGGCCGCGGTCGGTTCATTGACGTGTCCCTGCTTGAAGCCACCGTTGCAGCGATGGGATGGGTCGTCTCCAACCACCTGAACGCTGGTGTCGAGCCGCAGCCCATCGGAAACGAGAACTTCACCGCGGCTCCCTCGGGCACGTTCCGCACCGCAACAGGCCCGCTGAACATTTCCGCCAACGAGCAGAAGCAGTACCAAGCCCTATGCGACCTGATTGGCCGACCGGACCTGAAGACGGATCCACGCTTTGCTGGGCGCGAGATGCGCAAGGTGAACCGAGCAGCGCTGAGCGCGGAGTTGAACAAGGCATTGAGTTGCAAGCCCGCCGAGGAATGGGAGGCCCAAATGAATCTGGCTGGTGTTCCCGCGGGCCGCGTGCTGACGGTCTCGCAAGTGTTGCGGCAGCCACAGCTCCTCGAGCGCGGATTCGTCGAGACTTTGGCCCCAGAACAAGACGGTGCGCAGCCGTTACGAATCACGCGGCCGGGCTTCCGGCTGGATGAGGAGTTTTCGCTGCCTTCACCACCTGCGACGCTCGGAGCAGACACCGAGCGATGGCTGCAGCGGCTCGGCTATTCGTATGCGGAGGTCGAGCAACTGGTCTCAAGCCGGGCTGTCGGGACGCCAAAGCAAGGAGAGGCAGATTTCCTGCCTGTCCGCGTAGCCGCGGACGGACCGATATCATGAGATCCGACGGCTTGCGGCGGTTGGCGATCGGCAGGTTGAATGGACGGAACCGGAAATGAGCGAAGAAGAATTTCGACAGCAAGCGGCCCGTTGGTGGCGAACCTCCATCTGCGATATCGCGCCCGGTCGCATCGCCTATCGGGGTTATCCAATCGAAGATCTGATCGGCCGGATTTCCTTTCCCGCCATGATCTGGCTGATGTTGCGCGGCGATCTGCCGACGCCAGCGCAGGAGCGGCTGCTGCAAGCTGCGCTGGTCGCGTCCGTTGACCACGGTCCGCACGCGCCCTCCATCGCAATTGCGCAGATGGCGGTGAGCTGCGGCCTGCCCCTGAACGGCGCCATGGCCTCGGCAATCAATACGCTCGATGACGTGCATGGCGGAGCAGGGGAGCAGGCTATCGAACTCTACGAAGATGTGCTGCGACGGCGCGATAGCCGAGAGATCGAGCAGGCCGCTGGCGCCGCAATCGACCATTTCACCGCAACACGCAGCAAATATCTACCGGGCTTCGGCCACCGGTTTCATCCGGTCGACCCGCGCGCCGCACCGCTGTTGGCGCTGGTGGATGCCGCAGCCGCCGAGGGCAACGTCAGTGGCGATTATGCCAAGGCCGCCCGCGCGATCGAGCGCGTGATGCAACAGCGCAAGAGCAAACTCATTCCGATGAACATCGATGGCGCGACCGCGGTCATTTACGGCGAGCTGGGCTTCGCCTCTCCGCTCGCGCGCGGGATCTTCTGCTTGTCGCGCGCGGTCGGAATCCTGGCTCACGCCTGGGAGCAAACTGGGCGCAAGGATCGCAACAAGGGCCCGATGCCCAAGCAGTTCGGCTACAACTACGAGGGCCAGCCGCGCCGCAGGCTGGGAGGCGCATCATGATGTATCTCGAAAAGCCGCCCAAGCTGATTGAGACCCGCATGTTCTCGTCGATGCCGGCGGAGTTTCGTCGCCCGGGTGTTTCCTCGGAATGGGCAGACGCGAACCGCCGGGGACATCCAGTAGATTGTTTCATCGAGGGACCATCGTTTGACAAGTCCGGGAATCTCTATGTCGTCGACATCCCCTTCGGCCGCATTTTCCGGATTTCACCGGATCGCGCCTGGTCTCTGATCATCGAATATAGCGGCTGGCCTAATGGTCTGAAGATCGCGCCGGATGGCCGGATACTGGTCGCCGACTACATGAACGGCCTCATGGAACTCGATCCGCAGCGGGGTACTATCAGGCCGTTTCTGGGGCACCGCAATTCCGAGTCCTTCAGAGGCTGCAACGACCTGCATATCGCGACCAACGGCGACATCTATTTCACCGATCAGGGGCAAACTGGATTGCACGATCCGACCGGCCGAGTATTCCGACTGTGCCCTGACGGCCGTCTCGACTGCCTGATTTCCAACGGGCCGAGTCCGAACGGCCTAGTGCTCAGTCCGGACGAGACCGTGTTGTTCGTTGCAATGACGCGCGACAACAGCGTCTGGCGCGTGCCGCTGATGCGTGACGGCGGCGTTGCGAAGGTGGGACGCTTCAGCTTGTTCTTCGGGACGAGCGGTCCTGACGGGCTGACGATGGATCAAAAAGGGCGGCTCTTTGTCGCGCATGCCTCCCTTGGCCAGGTCTTCGTCATGGCGCCGAACGGCGAAACGATCGCGCGCATCAAGTCCTGCGCTGGGGCGACCTGCACGAACCTGGTATTGGAGGCGGCAAACGGCACATTGCTCATTACGGAATCCTCTACCGGATCAGTGTTGATGGCTGATCTCGCTCACCTTTCTTGAACGTTCGCCAGCAGGAGTGACAAGGTGCTACCGAATCCTTTCACGACGGTCCGCCGAATTAAGATGCAGGCTTTTAGCCGGGCAGGTCTCGGCTCGCGGTCCACGACCCTTGAGAAGACCATCGTATCGCTTTGCACAATGAAGAACGATTTGATGGCTGATATTTTGAACGCTCCCGCCAAGAAGGTCGAAGAGGTAGCCGCTCGCAGTGGGAGTAAGCACCGCATCAGCGTCGAGGTTCTCGATCATGCTAGGCCGCGACGCACGCGTTGGAGCGTTCGTTTTGAGAACCAACATGCCGCAGGATTTGCTGCTTTGAAAGACTTTACTGATTGCACGCTAGCCCAGGAGCGCTTTAACTCTGTGGAGCAGCGATCGCAGTACTGTCACAGCCTCTTGCGCGCGCGCAATCCTGCAACCTGATATCCCCTCTCCTCGTAGAAACGGCGTACCCGTTCTAAGGCCGGATAGCCATCCGGAGGCAACGCAACCTCAATCATCTGCGAGCCTCGGCGCTTCGCCTCCGAATGTACCGCCTCGAGCAGATGCGGACCGTGGTGAGAGCTTCGGAAGTCGCGAGAAATCCATAGCTCCTGAAGCACACCGTACGCTCCGGCTGCTCTCACGGCCTGTACGGCCGAGATGGTAGCGATCCCTACCATCTGCCCCGTGGCTTTTTCCTCGACGACAAAAAATAAAGCCCTCTTTGGGATCCTGAATCAGGCGCAAAGCCGCCTGCTTCGCGCCTTCAAGACTGAACGCCGGTCCGGGGCCACCTAATTCAGAAAGTAGCTTTTCGACCGCTTCAGCGATCGCGTTCTCATCTCCTGGCACGCCTTTGCGCAAAGCCGTGCCCCCGTGGGGCGGGCCTTGCGCTTCAGCGCTAAACGAACACCCGTCACGTTAGTCCCTCTTGAGGAAATCCAATCTTACAAGGATACAGAAAACGCAACTGAGAGCAACTATCAAGCTCGGTAGGGAATAGGACGTCCGCACTCACTATAAGCAACAGAGGTGAGGTAATTGCAAGCTGTTGCCGTTCTCAGAATCGACTGCGGCTTGACCAGCTGCGAACTCATGATGGACTTCCTTCGATTGGAAAACAAATCCACCAGACAGGCACATTCGCGCGTTGGCAGGTCGGCCATGCCAGATCAAACCTTCGTAAGAGTGATTGCCGATCGTCACTCACGAGCTACTCGATTCAGTAGTAGATCTTGCACCATGATGATCGCCGCGCCGTAGGGCGCATCAGCTCGCCGCGTCCGAAGGTGAGAGTTCCCACACTCGCGTGCGTTACTCGTACAAAGTTGCGCGAAGCGCGACAGGTATCATAGGCGTGCGCCCGACAAAATCGTCTGAACAACATCGCGAAAGATTTTGCACGCTCATGCACCATCTTAAGCTTAGCGTGAAGAATCGAAAGATACCAGCAAGCACAGCTTGTTTGGACCTTCGCTCCTTGTTTAATGGACCGTCACGGAACGGGAGTGGTTGCGATGGAGCATGGGCAGGCCGAATTGGTCGGAGGGAAACCTGTAATCTTCGGACAGCGTAAGGCGCGGCCGCGAGCGTGCGTGGCCGTCGGCAAGCGGCATCTGCGCGCCTTTCTACGGGATGTGCTGGAGGATATGGGGTTTGTTATCAGCGAATGCAGGACTGTTGACGAGCTGCCGCACGTACTCTGCACGCAGTTCCCTGATCTGATCCTGCTCGGTATTGGCTCGGATCGCATCGAGCCTGGACGATTGCTCGAGATACTCGTACGCGAAGAATTTGCAGGCAGAGTGCTGGCGTTCGGCGCCCGCGGGTCGATCATCATGACGGCAGTGCAGCAGGTCGGTGGGGAATATGGACTTGCTATGCTGCCGCCGCTGAGGACGCCGTTTGCAGCCGAGACGCTGCGCGATCGGGTCGCCATGCTCTTGCCCAGAGAGCCGGCGCCCCGTCCCGCGGTCCATGTCGGAGAAGCCTTACACGCTGGCTGGCTTGAGCTCTGGTATGAGCCGAAGTTTGACGCGCGTACCCTCAGCCGCCGCGGCGCCGAGGCGCTTGTGCGAATGCGGCACCCGACCTGGGGCGTTGTTCCACCGGCCTATTTCATCCCGGAGCCTCACGATCCGCATTTTAGGGAGTTGTCGCGGTTCGTGATCGACCGCGCGATCAAGGATTGGCAGTATCTTCTGGAGCAGCAAACGTCGATCGATCTCTCCATCAATCTCCCGGCAGCATTCCTGATTGACCCGCAGGCGGTACGCGATCTCTGTCAGCGCATGCCGTCGCACCCCGCTTTCGGCGGCTTGACGATTGAAATCGAGAGCGAGGAAGCTATCCCGAACCTAGATCTCCTGGTTGACGTCGCGCGTGAGGTTCGCTTTCACAACATTGGCCTTGCAATCGACAACGTCGGCGCCAATTGGCCGCAGCTGATGGGGGTGGAAAAATTCCCGTTCATGAAATTGAAAGTGGACCGGCAGTACGTCGCCGGTTGCGGAAATGGGCCCCTGAAGCGAACGGTGTGCCGCCATATCGTCGATCTAGCCAAAGAATACAGTGTGCGCACCGTCGCCGAAGGTGTGGAGAGCCATGCCGACCTGATCGCTGTGACCGAACTCGGCTTCGACCTTGCGCAGGGCCATCTGTTCGGAAAGGCCATGCCGCTGAAGCAATTTGCACAGTCATCTTTCAGCCCTGCTCCACTTCGTCCAAAATAGTTGCATGACGAGTGGCTGAGCACAGTCAAGAAAAGCGTAGCAGCGCTCGCCCACACCGCCATGCTTACTCGGCACCAGGCATGAGGCTGACTGCAATTCTCGGTCAGTTTGCAAAGCCAGTGTCGCTCCTTCCCGGCGCGACGTCATTTCCCTCCGAAGCGACGCCGAAGCTTATTGTAGCACAAATCCGTTTTGGCAAGCCTCCAGCGAGTCAATCCGCGCAGGTAACGTTGCAGCCATGAGCGAGGCTTGCACAAAACCTCCAGTCAGGGCGTGTGACCGGAGGTTTGCCGAGATCCGGCGTAGACGTGCGTCGGCTCGCGGCTTTTAGTCGCGCCACCGGTTTCGGAATCGCCGAGCGTCGCTTGGCCCCGCGCTGCCGTGCCGGACAAACCGATGGAAGCTCGCAGCGGTCGAGTCGCGACTGGCTCTCGGAGTAGGGCCCGAGGCCTCTCATAGCTTGAAATTGAAGCGGCCTGTTGCTGTCGCAGATGCAACATGGTCTCAGACTCGGGACAGCACAATTGCGCAAATTGCCCGCCATTGAGCGCGTCTGTGTTTGGCACGGCATTTGAAGGGGATCGCCAATGGCATCGCTCGCCTAAGGAGTCGGAAGGCATGGCTTACAAGATCGTCGCTTCGCAATGCACCGTTTGTGGTGCATGTGAGTTCGAGTGTCCCAACGCGGCGATCAGCCTCAAGCGCGACATTTACGTTATCGATGCCAAAAAGTGTACGGAGTGCGAGGGCCATAGCGACACGCCGCAATGCGCGGTCGTCTGTCCGGTGCCTGACACCTGTGTCCCGTCTAAGACAGCATAAGCAGCCCGCGTCCAGAAGGCATCATCGCTCGATGTCGCGAACGAAGTAGTCGATGTCGAGCTTGAGGAGACTACTGACCGCATGGTGCGCATCGAGGTCGATCAACATCGTTATGAGCTAGAGACGCTGATCGACTCCGAGAAGCCCTCGAAAGGCTCTGTCGGAGGACACCGTCAAATTTATCTCGAATAAGGACAAGGCCGCTTCGATGCTCCAGTGGCCGCGTTGAAGCTTGTCGTCGCTGCTCCTCGCGCGACGAGATCGTTCCGGAGATCCTGAAGACGTGCGAGAAGCTCGGCCTCCGTTTGCCCGTGGTTACCGTGCACGAGTGCATGGAGCGTAGGGTCATAGCGCGATCCCGCCGCCCGCGCTCTCGCCGCTTACTCCAGTTTCGCAATTCAGCATGCATCCTGAGGTCAGGAACCGTTCCTGCATATCGCCCGGCCAGCGTCCAGGCTCCACTAGCCAAGCGGCGACGGACGCATCGAAGTCGCGCGCCAAAGTCGCTCAGCACGTGAATATGGTGGCCGCCGCACGCGAGTTGCGGGCTGAGCCATGATGGTGCGGAGCGTTTCGCCACGCTTTTGTGAATGAGATGCACACGCTTTGGGGGCTTGCGATGTCCTTGCGAGCTTCCCAAAGTTCCCAGAGACGGGAATGCCGGCCGGCGTTGGCCGAGGCGGTCGCATACAGCCGGCGACAAGATCGATTCTCGATCCGACGGCCGATAGCATGCCGGCGATGCCGATCGAAGTCATTAACGCTCGACGCTAACCACAGCCCTACTTTTTCATTTATCCATCGCGTGGATGCGTCCCATCACAACAATCTATTTTACCGCCCTTACGGAATGGCATACGAAATTGGCGCCTTGGCCCGATCTTCGGGAAGATAATCGAGCGTTGCTGGTGTTTTGGGGATGCCAAATGCTGCTGCGCGACGGCAAACTGCCGCTTCAGTTTCAGGGCACCTGCAGCCAAGCCGCTTGCGCGAAGGATCCCAGCTCGATCAAGGCACTGCCCTTGCCAACCGGACAGCGGGCGAATGGTGGGCAACTCCTGAAGTGTCCGCCAGGAGCGGAAGACAAGCGGCTCCAGATTTTGCGCGGAGCGATATCCGCTTCTCGTTGTTTGACGGCGAATGCCCTCGCCGTAAATCGATCGCCGGTAGTCCTCCCTACCGACGAAAGCTGGTGCGATGCGTAAAGCAGCGTCGCTCCTGCGTGACTTTCGCCCGGCCTCCCGAGGAGGCCGGGCGCTTTTTTATGTGCCTGGTTATGAGTGACAGCACGGGATCATTCATTTTGCGGTCATTGCGGGACGTGGGTACGTGCATCGCATCTGCTACAGCAAAGCATGAGGCCGGTGCTGTTAATCCTATCTGTCTATAGAAGGCTTTGGCGTCGTGTTCGTACGCGTGGGTAGTATCGGATACTCGATCTTAGGTACCCGCCCGGTCAGCGAATTCAGAAACGCTACGATATCGTTCTCTTCCTCATCGCTAAGCTTGGCGCCGAGCTGGATTTCACTCATCAGGGCAACAGCTTGCTTGAGGCTCCAAACTTGGCCCGAATGAAAGTAAGGGGCTCGCAACGCGACGTTCCGCAAGGGCGCCGCGCGGAAGACATAGTCGTCACCGACTGCCTTGGTGACCGCGAACCGGCCCTTATCGGCGGCCGGAAGCAGGCTTGCGTCAGGCTTTTTCATCACGCCGAATAGGAAGTAGGCCTGTCCACCGATGTTGATTCCATTGTGACAAGCGAAGCATCCCTTCTCTATAAACAGCGCCAACCCTGACTTCTGCTGATCATTGAGAGCATGTGTATTGCCTTCCAAATACTGATCGAATGGGGCCGCAGGTGCAATGAGAGTCGCTTCATAAGCCTCGATTGCCTTCGCAAAGTTTTCAAAAGTGACCGGTCTCGCTTCGTTCGGGAAAGCGTTTTTGAACAGGGCGAGATAGCTGGCCATTGAGTTCAAGGTGTCGAGCACATGATCCGGAGTTGCATTCATTTCGGCACTCGCCTGCACAGGCCGGTGGCTTGCGCCGTCAGGTCCGCGGCGCGTCCGTCCCAGATTGCGCCACATTGAACACCGCGTTGTAGACGGTTGGGGCCCGACGTAGGCCGACCTTCCAGCCGTGACCGACTGAGGTCGGACCGGCATCGACTCCGCCGGTGCCGAGATTGTGGCACGTATTGCAGCTAATGATCTCGCTTGCCGATAGCCGCGGATCGAAGAACAGCATCTTGCCAAGCTCGACCTTCTCATGTGTGACTGAATTGTCCTTTACCGCAGGAATGACTGAGGGGATCGGATGGAATATCTGCCATCAGATCATCGTCCGCGTTAGCTCCTGACGACATCAGCAGCCCAATCGCCAAAACAGATGCTTCGGCCACAAGCCGAAGCTCTCGGATCGGTTTGTTCATACACCCGCCTCATCAGTTCTGATTGTTAATCACGGAAACAGTCGAAAACGAGGCCACCCTCCGTTCCTTCAACGGGTCGGCGCAGTATGCACCGGATCCTCTGAAAGCGAGGCTGCATCAAATGTGCGATTTCGAGGTGCTCGCTGCCGGCGTTCGCCCACGAAGCTTTCGGACCTTATTTGATTGGCGAGTTCGCTTTGAGCTAGATCACGACGTTCGTGTTGGTAGATCAGACTAGTCTTGGTGGTCGATCTGACAACAACAGGTGTGCCGCAAAAGAGTAAGCTGTCCGGTGGCCGCATCGGTGCTCCATCAAGCGATTGGGTGGCCAATACGCTCCCGCAAAGTTGATGTATCCGTCTTACACCGCTGGTCGCACTCAGCGCTCACGGTGTTACGGGACAATAGTAACTGGGATGCCAGTTGCATCTGACATGCAAGCTGCTGATTTAGTTGTAGAACGAGTCCGGGCGAACAAACAAAGTCGGATGTCCTGGTTTGATGACTACATTCAGTGTCACAGATGCGACAAACGCCAGTCCCGGCTAGACACCATCGTACAGAGACTTTTGTGATGAGATCAAATTGCCAGCTTGCGGGCCGCACGCGGGACGGCGGTAATAAGATCTGCGCACGAGACACTGAGCCGAGGCGCCCAGCGGTTCGCGTCGCTCACGATTTCGCCGAGCCCTGCCGACTAAAGCCTCTCCGACTCATGTCCGGCCGCTCTGGCGCGCCGCCGCCGCGAAATCCCGCTCGTTTGTAACAGACGAGCCCCGAGCCTGAACATGGCTTGTCTTCAATCCCACCTGAGGTTCGCTGGCATGGCAATTGCTGATCTCAAATCTGAAAGGCGCGGTTGCCCAGAGTTTGACGGTGCGACCGTCCGATTACTCGTACTCCCATTCGACACCAGCTTGAGTGGGCGCCCTGACACCTGATCCGGCCGGGTGTTGGTTGGAATAAGATAGCCATTCGGCCCACTCACGGGCGAACGGCAGCTTTTGAAATCCTGCGCGTTGATGGCAAAAAAGCTGAACTTCTGCAGAAGGAGCCGTCACTTCGTGCTCTTGCGTTGAAAGACGTCGATACAAGAGGACATCCTGGGAGCAGATCGTTACATCGTGTCCGCAGATGGCCAGATCGTGAGATCTCATCGGCGTCTTACTGAGAAGGACGTGATTGACGAGTTGTCCATGGCTGGTTCAAGTTGGATACGGTATCCGTGATGGCTTCGATTGACGATCGCTTGAATGAGATCAGATACGTGCGGAATGACATTTGGCGCTGTCGCAGAAGGCTTCAAAGCGAGCTAAGTGATCTCGAGCGTAAGATGCTCGAAGAGCGTCTGCTTGAGCGGCAGTCTGCCTTTGCACGGCTCCTAGCGACCACGTTTCCTTTTACATTGACACTGTGAAGCAAAATTCGGGACCTGCGCCGCGGGGGCATTCCGCGGAAATGGCATCCGTCCACAGAACGCCTGCGCCCGCGTCAGGAACGTAGCGCTCCGGCGCCGCGGGCCGTCGCGCCCCTCGTGGCCGCCGCCGAGCTGAAAGGCGTCGGTCTATAGCCTTGGTTCACCGACGTGCTGGCCCGCTGCGCGCCGTGAACGCCGATAATGGAATCGTTCGGGCACCCATCCAGGGGCCATCGCCGGGGGATACCGATCGCCTCGTTTCTGCGGCACCGCGGTCACCGTGAGTAGCTTTTATCCGACAGAGCGATCGAAGAAGCTTGAATCGGCCGTAGCGTCAGATTGTACAGAGCAGGCGAACGATATTCCAGACCAGGTGCAGCCGAATGATAAGACCCGTTCTCGCTTTTGTATTATGTTCCGCTCTCGGGTTGTTCGGGCTAAGCACGGGCGCGGTTGCGGACACAAGGCGGTACGCTTGCACGGTCACTGCCGCCGATCGAGAGCCGGTCGGAGTTCGGAATGAGCGGGTCATTCTCAGCGTTCAATATGGCTGCCGGATCGCGGGTGGTCTCTTGAGCGACGCGGGGATCACAGCAGTGTCGGTCAGCGAGTGGGCTGCTGACAAAGGAACATACTTGGCCTCCCTGGAATTTCACCGCGCGCTGGACGGAGTTGCAATTGGGCAACTCTCCGAGGCGACCGGCTTCTCTAGCATGGAAGGCGAGCAAGGCATTGCTGTCGCAACTTCCGGCACGACAGTATTCAAGTTCGCATCTGGCTCATTGGCAGCCCTTTCAGGCAAGACCCTTAAATTCACGACCAAACTCACTGGCCTGCGTAGCTTCGAATTGGACTTCACAGATTGGCCAGAACCTCTTCAATGGAAGTGACTGGTGTCTTACGCTGATTTCCGCAGGCGCTCGGGGCGCACGAATTACTGTCCATACTCTTAGCCTCACACAATACGTGCTCCCTGGCCTGTGTGCCGTCCTCCAAGACGAGCACACCCGCAACAAGTTAAGCTAAAACTCCGAAGGCACTCGAGCGCGGTAGAGCGTTCAAATTAACCTTCACCTGAGCCGATCAGCAGCTCTTTAGGGCGCTGATCAGCATCAGGGACGAACGGGGCTCGCAGAAGGGGCATCCCTTCGGCAGCCTGCGCGACACCGAAGCTATCCACAAGGAGCAAACGCAGCCCGATGATGAGCACGAAGAAGAAGAAGCTGCGGGCCCACAGCCGGGGCTCCGGCAACATTTTTGCTGATCTCGGCCTGCCGAACGCCCACGAGCACCAACTCAAGGCAGCCCTCGTCGTACAATTGAAGCGGTTGATGGCGGAGCGGGAGATCACTCAGACTGAAGCTGCGAGGCTGGTGGGCGTGAAGCAGCCCAACCTGTCAAGGATGCTTCGGGGGCAGTTCAGGTTGGTTTCGCTGGAAAAGCTGCTGCGCATGCTGACGGCGTTCGAGCAGGACGTCGAAATAACGGTAAAGCCACATCGGAAGCGTGGCGAAGCGGGCCGGATCACGTTTATTCCGGCCTAAGAGCTGCCGAAAGGGGAGGGTTCATGACGTCTAACGCGACGGCGGCCAAAAGCGCTCATGACCCCCCAGTGCCCGATCTGCAACCATGAGATTCGGCTGACTGAATCCCTCGCCGTCCCTCTTCTCGCGCAGACCCGCCAGCGTTTCCAGGAACAACTGGGCGAGCAAGGACGCGGAGGTCGCCCGAGAGACCGAAGCGCTCCAGCAGGAGCGCGAGAAGCTCCAAAGGAATCGTGAGCAGGTCGAACGCCAGGTCGTGAACCGACTGGCGGCTGAGTGCAGCCAACTCGTCGCTACAGAAGCGAGGAAGGCGCGCGAGGCAGCTTGATGGATTCGGCTGATTTCACCGGGGCTCCCTCTCTCTCGAAAAAGATCTCGGCTTGCAAGGCGGGCATCTTCCATCCGGAACGCAGATCGTAATCGGACACCGTTAGAGCGGGATCCGCGGCTGGAGTCTTCGCCAGGCCGAGTGCCGAATGCTGTGACATGGCGTCCAATGCGGATTTCCGAGGACCAATCAGCGCCCACACGAAGAACCCAAGCCAGCCGAGCACGGTGAAGCCAAAGACGACGTTCAGGATGGCCAACACCCGGGCGTAGTGATGCCGAACCTTGAAGGCGATGGTGGTTGGCAGAAGGTACGCCGCGGCCAGCGGGATCATTCCGACCAGTCCGACGGACATGCTCATCAAAGCGGAAAGCGCGACGATGGCAGCGATGAGTCCGATCCCGAAATGCCGGTGCTCGGTGATGTTCAAGGTGAGCGATGTCTCCTGGGCGATATCTTTCTTCGTTCCTGACTCGACCTTCAATGCGGCGAATAACCGATCTTTGGCGGCGTCGATTTCGCGGAGAGCTGATTGTTGTGTTTCAGACAGGGCGTTAGCGGGTACGCCTGTCGGTGCCAGACAGGGTCAGGTTTATAACAATCCGCATTCTGCCAGCTATCTAGCTCTACAGACGTGGGTTTTTGTATTCAACCAGCGCTGGCACACTCGTTGCAGACCCCTGCGCAAGAGGCGGCTGTTAGCCCTTTGCATCAACATGCAGAGGGACACGCCCCTGATGACAGGCAGTGAGTAAAGAAGCCGATATGACCAACCGCTGGAGAGCAGGCATGACTTCACCGAGACCCGTCTTGGTCAGCGATCCCGTCGACAAATCACCAGCATCACACACACGGCGCTCGCAGGCGCTCAGCCGAGATGAACTACAAGATCGTGAACGACCGCTGCCGCATGATCCAGAAGGCCGCGAAGTTGCGATCGGTAGGAGCGGTCATGGAGATTGCACGCTTTACACCTGAACGCCGGATCGGAAATCCGTCGGTCTACCGGAAAAGCGTCGCTTCTTGATTTGAGACGACGATCGAAAGGAAATTTGTATGAGCCGAGCAACTACCCAGAGCGTCGCTGAGATCAAGGCGCGCAACAAGCAGCTAATCGATGAGGTGTTGAAGGTCTACCCAGAGAAGACCGCCAAAAGGCGCGCCAAGCATCTCAGTGTTCACGAGGCGGGGAAGTCGGATTGTGGCGTCAAGTCGAATATCAAGTCCATTCCGGGCGTGATGACCATCCGTGGCTGCGCGTACGCAGGCTCCAAGGGCGTGGTCTGGGGGCCGATCAAGGACATGATCCACATTAGCCACGGTCCGGTCGGCTGTGGTCAGTACTCATGGGGCTCGCGGCGCAACTACTACGTCGGCACGACCGGCATCGACACCTTCGTGACACTGCAGTTCACCTCCGATTTCCAGGAAAAGGATATCGTATTCGGCGGCGATAAAAAGATCACCAAACTCATCGACGAGCTCCAGGAGCTATTTCCTCTCAACAGGGGCATCACCATTCAGTCCGAATGTCCGATCGGCTTGATCGGCGACGATATCGAGGCGGTCTCCCGAGAAAAGTCAAAGGAATATGGCGGCAAGACGATCGTGCCTGTGCGGTGCGAGGGTTTTCGTGGCGTGTCACAATCGCTCGGCCATCACATCGCGAACGACGCAGTTCGAGATTGGATCTTCGACAAGAGCGCCCCAGAGGCCAGCTCTAAATTTGAGCCGACGCCATATGACGTTGCGATTATCGGCGACTACAACATCGGCGGCGATGCCTGGTCGTCACGGATCCTGCTCGAAGAAATGGGCCTGCGCGTCATCGCCCAGTGGTCCGGGGATGGATCTCTGGCTGAATTGGAGGCGACGCCTAAGGCGAAGCTCAACATATTGCATTGCTATCGCTCGATGAACTACATCTCACGGCACATGGAGGAAAAATTCGGGATTCCCTGGTGCGAGTACAACTTCTTCGGGCCTTCCAAAATTGCGGAGTCGCTGCGCAAAATTGCAAGCTTTTTCGATGATAAGATCAAGGAAGGCGCCGAGCGCGTCATCGCAAAATATCAGCCGCTTGTCGACGCGGTGACCGCGAAATACCGGCCGCGGCTCGAAGGCAAGACCGTGATGCTGTTCGTCGGCGGCTTACGTCCTCGCCACGTCATCGGCGCCTACGAGGACCTCGGCATGGATGTTGTCGGCACAGGCTATGAGTTCGGGCATAACGATGACTACCAACGCACCGCTCAGCACTACGTCAAAGATGGCACGCTGATCTACGACGATGTCACCGGCTACGAATTCGAGCGCTTCGTCGAAAAGATCCGGCCAGACCTCGTAGGTTCCGGTATCAAGGAAAAATACGTCTTCCAGAAAATGGGCGTGCCGTTCCGTCAAATGCATTCCTGGGACTACTCGGGTCCTTACCACGGCTACGACGGCTTCGCGATCTTCGCCCGCGACATGGACATGGCGATCAATTCACCGATCTGGGGGAAGACCACGGCACCTTGGAAGGACGCTCCGCGGCCGAGCCTCATGGCGGCGGAATAGGAACGCCGACGCCTGGGCCCTTTCTTCCGCAGAGGAGGGGAGGGGCAGGAGAACGAACACAAGAACCTAAAGAGTGCCATGATGACACAGAACGCCGAACACATACTCGACCACTCTGAGCTTTTCCGGGGAGACGAATACCAGCAGATGCTGGCCAATAAGAAGGCGCTATTTGAGAATCCGCATGATTCCGCCGAAGTCGACCGTGTCAGAGAATGGTCCAAGACCCCCGAGTACCGCGAGAAGAACTTCGCCCGCGAGGCGCTAACCGTTAATCCGGCGAAGGCTTGCCAGCCGCTAGGTGCGGTGTTCGCCGCGCTCGGGTTCGAGCGCACACTGCCGTTCGTCCACGGCTCACAGGGCTGCGTCGCGTATTATCGCAGCCATCTGTCACGGCACTTCAAGGAGCCGACCTCGTGCGTCTCCTCGTCCATGACGGAAGACGCGGCCGTGTTCGGGGGGCTGAACAACCTGACCGATGGGCTTGCCAACAGCTACAACATGTACAAGCCGAAGATGATCGCGGTCGCGACGACCTGCATGGCGGAAGTCATCGGCGACGACCTCAACGCCTTCATCAAAACATCCAAGGAAAAAGGTTCAGTTCCCGCGGACTTCGACGTACCCTTCGCTCACACTCCTGCATTCGTCGGCAGCCACGTTACCGGCTACGACAACACGCTCAAGGGCATCCTCGAGCATTTTTGGGACGGCAAAGCCGGCACGGCGCCAAAACTCCAGCGCAAGGCGAACAACACGATCAACTTCATCGGCGGCTTCGACGGCTACACTGTCGGCAACATGCGTGAGATAAAGCGCATATTCGAGCTGATGGGGATCGGCTACACCATCCTCGCGGATAACAGTGACGTGTTCGATACCCCCACCGACGGCGAGTTCCGCATGTATGATGGCGGCACCACACTGAAGGATGCCGCGAACGCAGTCCACGCGAAGGCAACCATTTCCATGCAGCAATATTGTACGGAGAAGACGTTGGCCTTCATCAAGGGGCACGACCAAGAGGTCGTCGCCTTCAATCACCCCCTGGGCGTCAGCGCCACGGACGATTTCCTGATGACGCTGTCGCGTATCACCAACAAGGCAATTCCAAATGCGCTGGAGCAGGAGCGCGGGCGTCTGGTAGACGCAATGGCTGACTCTAGCGCGCATGTTCACGGCAAGAAGTTCGCGATCTACGGCGATCCCGACCTCTGCTATGGCGTGGCCGCATTCTTGCTGGAGCTCGGCGCTGAGCCGACCCACGTGCTCTCGACGAACGGGAGTAAGGCCTGGGGGCAGAAGATGCAGGCGCTGTTCGCGAGCTCGCCGTTCGGTAAAAACTGCCGCGCCTTCCCGGGCAAGGATCTCTGGCACATGCGTTCGCTCCTGTTCACAGAACCGGTCGATTTCCTGATCGGTAACACCTACGGCAAGTATCTCGAGCGTGACACTGGAACACCGCTAATCCGCATCGGGTTTCCCATCTTCGATCGCCATCATCACCATCGTTATCCAGTGTGGGGCTATCAGGGTAGCATGAATGTGCTGGTCAAGATTCTCGACAAGATCTTTGATGAGATCGATAGAAAAACCAGCTCGGTTGGCAAGACAGACTACAGCTTCGACATCATACGCTAAGGCGAGCGCCCCGCCTCATCGTCCGCAGGAACAGCGGCGCTGTGGCGGGGATCACAGGTTATCCGCCGGCCATCCTCTTGGTCTGTGCGGTGTCTTGACATCCCCGAAAGAGACACCATGACTTCGCTTCCCACGACCATACAGGACGTCTTTCACGAACCGGGCTGCGCCAGGAACGCGAGCAAGTCGAACGTTGAGCGCAAGAATGGATGCACCAAGCAGCTGAAGCCGGGCGGTGCCGCCGGCGGGTGTGCCTTCGATGGCGCCAAAGTCGCACTGCAGCCCTTCACCGATGTCGCCCATCTTGTGCACGGTCCAATCGCCTGTGAGGGCAATTCCTGGGACAATCGCGGTTCCGCCTCCTCCGGCTCCGATCTTTGGCGCAGAAGCTTCACCACAGACATGAGCGAGACCGACGTCGTGTTCGGCGGCGAGAAGCGGCTGTACAGGGCAGTCAAGGAGATCACAGAGAAATACGACCCACAGGCCATCTTCGTCTACCAGACGTGCGTGCCCGCGATGATCGGTGACGACATCGATATGGTCTGCAAGGCGGCCTCCGCCAAATTCGGCAAACCAGTCATTCCCATCAATGCACCGGGATTTGTGGGGTCGAAGAACCTTGGCAACAAGCTCGCAGGCGAAGCACTGCTGGAGCACGTCATCGGTACCGGAGAGCCCGATTACACCACTCCATATGACATCAACATCATCGGCGAATACAACCTGTCCGGCGAGTTCTGGCAGGTCAAGCCGCTGCTCGATGAGCTCGGAATTCGGATCCTGTCGTGCATCTCGGGGGACGGCAAGTATCGCGAGGTCGCTTATTCGCACCGAGCCAAAGCCGCGATGATGGTCTGCTCAAAGGCAATGATCAACGTCGCAAGCAAGATGAAGCAGCGCTACGGCATCCCGTTTTTTGAAGGCTCGTTCTACGGTATTGAGGATTCCAGCGATTCACTGCGCCAGATTGCGCGCATGCTGATCGAACGTGGCGCGCCGGCTGAGCTGATGGAACGAACGCAAGCCCTGATCGCACGCGAAGAGACCAAAGCCTGGACTGCGATCGAACGTTTCAAGCCGCGCTTTGCCGGCAAGAGGGTCGTTCTCATCACCGGTGGCGTGAAATCCTGGTCGATGGTGGCCGCTTTGCAGGAGGCCGGGCTCGAGATCGTCGGCACGTCCGTGAAAAAATCGACCGAAAAGGACAAGGAACGTATCAAGGAATTAATGGGCCAGCACGCCCACATGATCGAGGACATGTCGCCTCGCGAGATCTACAAGATGCTCAAGGACGCAAAAGCCGACATCATGCTCTCGGGCGGCAAGTCACAATTCGTCGCACTAAAGGCGGCGACGCCATGGCTCGATATCAACCAGGAGCGCTGCCACGCCTATATGGGCTATATCGGGATTGTCAAGCTCATGGAGGAGATCGAGAAAGCGCTCTACAATCCGATATGGGATCAGCTCCGCCAAGCCGCGCCCTGGGATGAGTTCGAATGGAAGCGTCAGGCAAAGACGGTTGCGCAGATGCATGCGCAAGCCGCTGATCCAGTTCGGGGCACGAACACGAACGGCGTCAAGACGATAAGTTTCTCCAACCAAAGTGAGGCCGGCGATGGTGAGAGCGCGATTGCGGCGCATGGCCCGAACCTCGTCGAGCCCGCCAAGCCGTGCACCAATTCCACCGCAAGGTGCCTTGCTTGTAAGGACATTCGTTCCGGTCTCCAGCCACCGGCGCTGCAGGCGGCTGAGTAGGAGAACGACATGGCGATCGTCACTGCCTCGAAGAAAGCCTGTTCGGTCAATCCGCTCAAGATGAGCCAGCCGATCGGCGGCTCATTTGCCTTCATGGGCCTGCGCGGCGCGATGCCGCTTTTGCATGGCCCGCAAGGTTGCGCCTCCTTCGGGCTGACGCTGTTCGTGCGCCATTTCAACGAAGCCGTGCCGATGCAGACGACCGCCATGAGCGAGGTTGCCACCGTGCTCGGCGGTCACGAGAATCTCGAACAGGCGATCCTCAACATCTACAATCGCGTCAAGCCCGAGATCATTGGTATCAATTCGACTGGCGTCACCGAGACCAACGGCGATGACGTCGAGGCCTTCATCCGGTTGATCCGTCAGAAGCATCCGCAGCTCGAAAAGCTTCCTCTTGTCTACGTCTCGACGCCGGATTTCAAGGATGCCTTTCAGGATGGCTGGGGCAAGACAGTGGCGCGGATGATCGAGGTGCTCGTGGCTCCCGTCGACGAAGCGAGACCGCGCGATGGCTCCCGCGTCAACGTGCTACCTGGCTGCCACCTCACGCCCGGCGATCTCGACGAGCTTCGCACGATCTTTGAGGATTTTGGGCTCAAGCCCTCCTTCCTGCCGGATATTGCCGGTTCGCTGGATGGCCACATCCCCGGCGAATTCACGCCGACCACGATCGGCGGCATTGGAGTGGACGAGATCGCGACCATGGGGCAGGCGGCCTGGACGATCGCGATCGGCGCGCAAATGCGCCGTGCGGCCGAGATCATGCAGGCGCGGACAGGCACGCCGTTCCGTCTGTTCGGGCGGCTCTGCGGCCTTATTCCAAACGACGAATTCATCGCGTTCCTGAGCCAGATCAGCGGCCGGTCGGTGCCCTCGAAATATCGCCGACAGCGTGGACAGCTGGCAGACGCCATGCTGGATGCCCATTTCCATATCGGCGGCCGCAAGCTCGCGATCGGCGCCGAGCCGGACTTGTTATTCGATCTCTCCAGCTTCCTCCACGAGATGGGGGCGCAGGTAACGGCTGCGGTGACGACGACGAACGCACCGGTGCTTCAGCGGGTCAGGACCGAGGACGTCCTGATCGGCGATCTGGAGGATCTTGAAGAGCTTGCGAGGTCACGTGACTGCAACCTCTTGATGTCGCACTCACATGGTCGCCAGGCCGCTTCGCGACTCAATGTTCCGTTCCTCCGGGTGGGCTTTCCGATGTTCGATCGCCTTGGCGCTGCGCACCTCACGACCGTTGGCTATCGCGGCACGCGCGATCTGATCTTTGATATCGCCAATCTGATCATCACCGACCGCGAAACCAACCATGGGCCGACGCCCGACACCTGGCCATCATCTGCGGTGACCTGCAGGTCCATCCGCCCCAGTCGCATTGAGCAGGGAGAGAAAAAACACGGATGAAAGTTGCATTCGCCACTCAGGACTTGAAGCACGTCGATGCGCACTTCGGCTGGGCCAAGAACATCGCGATCTACGAAGTCGGCCCGGACGGGCATCGGTTTATTGAGGCGGTTCAGTTCGGCGGTGACCTCACGGAAGACGGCAATGAGGATAAGCTGGCGCCGAAGATCGAGGCGATCAGGGACTGCGCAATCCTCTATGTTGCGGCGATCGGCGGCTCGGGTGCTGCGCGAGTCGTCGCGAGCAACATCCATCCGATGAAGGTGCTGCAACCAGAGCCCATCGACGACCTTTGCGTCAAACTCGAAACCGTGCTGAAGGGGTCGCCGCCGCCCTGGCTGCGGAAGCTGCTCACCAATAGCCCGGAACGTACGGTGGATTTCGAATCCTGAAGGAAAGAGGATGCCCGATCAGTCTGAAATCACTCCAGCCGCCGCCGCGGCGGAGCGGCCATTTCTCAAAGAGCTCATCAAGATCTGGCGCGCCCAGGACACCCACGGCGCCTGGGAGGGCAAGAAGGACCTCGACCTGCTCGACCCCTACATTCTCGACAAGCGCAAGCGCCGTGCGCTGCCGATCGTTGGCAATCCCGACCCCGAAACGATATGGCGACTGCAGTTGTTCTTTGACGCCATTGCGCTCTCGATCGAGAAGGCGACGGGTGTGATGATCTCGCCAATGCTGAAGATGCATCATGAAGGGTTCGGCCGGATCGTGCTGATCGGGGGCCGGCTCGTTGTCGTGAGCAAGCAGCTACGGGACGTGCATCGCTTTGGTTTCAACAATCTGTGTCATCTTGCCGAGCAAGGCGACGAAATCGTCAACAGTGGTGTTGAGATGATCCGCGAGTTCCCGGAAGTGGCGAATTATTGAGGCAAGTATGAGCGATGTTGAAAGCCTGAAAGCGGAAATAAAGAAGCTGTCGGCCAAAGCGACCCAGGCCAAGATGGACCTCCACGACCTCTCCGAGGAGCTGCCCGTCAACTGGACCGCGATCCTGAGCGTGGCGCAGAAGGCCCACGACGCCTTCAGCGAGCTCGAAAGCAAGCGCCAAGATCTCCAGGCGCTAAACAAAGCATAACGGACCTCAAGCCATGTCATTCAGGACCCGCGACGGCCGCGATTGGAGGCCGGACTACCTGGTTTGGATCGATCCGAACAAGTGCATCGGCTGCGGCCGCTGCTACAAGGTCTGCGGCCGCGAGGTCATGACGCTGAAGGGCCTGAGCGAGGACGGCGAGATGATCGATCTCGATGAGGACGACGATGAGGTCGAAAAGAAAGTCATGGTGATGAAGGACGAGGGGGCCTGCATCGGCTGCAGCGCCTGCGCCCGGGTCTGCCCGACAAACTGTCAGACCCACGCGCCAGCTGCTTGAACCGACTTTCTCGCTATGAACAGGGGCGGTTTGTCAGAAACAAAGGTAGCGGGAAATCCGGCATCGAGCCGACGACATGTAGGGCGCGAAGCCTTGAACCCTGTCGAAAGTGCGCGTCAATGCTAAGCTTGGAGTGAATCATGGTCAAAAAAGGTGTGCCGTTGAAGTCGCGGATTGAAAGGCCAACGGCCTCGACTCCAGATGATGATCCCTATCTATGGTTGGAAAAGATCGAAGGCGGACGGGCGTTGAACTTCGTCGAGCGGCAGAATAGCAGAACGCTGCGGGTGTTCGGCGGAGCGGCGTTCGAACGCGACCGCGATACGCTCGCCGCGATCTACGATCGGCCCGACAAGATCCCCTATGTCAGCCGGCGCGGCGAGCATCTGCACAATCTCTGGAAGGATGCCACGAACCCGCGCGGCCTGTGGCGGCAAACCTCGCTCGCGGAGTTTCGCAAACCGCGGCCAGCGTGGGAGACCGTGCTGGACATCGACCGGCTTGCGGCAAGCGAGCGCGAAGACTGGCTACTGAACTCGACAAGCTCACTGCCGGGAAGCCCGCGAAACATCTTAAGCCTGTCGCGCGGCGGCAGCGATGCCGTCACCTTGCGGGAATTCGACGCCGACACGAGGAGCTTCGTCGCGGACGGCTTTGCGATGCCGGAAGCCAAGGGCGGCGTCGACTGGCTCGACACGGACACGCTGCTGCTGTCCAGCGCCCATGGCGAGGGCATGGTCACGAGCTCCGGATATGCGAGGACCGTTCGCCTGTGGTGTCGTGGCGAACCTGTGGATCGGGCAGAAGTGATCTTCGAGACCGCGGCTGATCACATGCGTGTCTATGGCCGCGCGGACCATACCGGCGCGGTCCCGCGTACCTGGATCATCGATCGGATCGACTTCTTCAACCACCGCATCTGGCTGCGCGATCACGCCGGCACCACCACGAAGCTCGAGCTTCCGACCGGCATCTGGATGCAGGCCCATGGCAACTGGTTTGCGATGAAGCTGCGCCAGCCCTGGTCGACCGGAGGTCGAACCTATGCCACCGATGCCGTCCTCGGCATCTCGCTTTCGGCTTTCCTTGCAGGCAGCCGCGACTTTTCGCTCCTGTTCGAGCCCGGACCGCGGCGCGCATTGCAGGAGTTTTTCTGGACCGCGGGCAGGCTGGTGCTGTCGATCCTCGACGAGCTCAAGCCGCGATTCGAGATCTGCACGCCGTTCGCCACGGGCTGGAACCGCGCGATACTCGGCGGCCTCCCCGACATCGGCGTCGTCGACGTCTGGCCGCTTGATTGCCATCCGTCCGACAGCAATGGCGATTTGCTTGCCAATATGCAGGATCCCCTGACGCCGCCCTCGCTGCTATTGATCGAGCGCGGCGTCGAGAGCCCGACCGTGCTGAAGCAGGCGCCGAAGACGTTCAACGCCGACGGCCTCGTGGTGACGCAGCACGAGGCGATCTCGATCGACGGCGAGCGCATTCCCTATGTGCAGACCGGTCCCGCGACCGAGACTGGTGATGCGCCGGTCTATATGACCGCCTATGGCGGGTTCGGGCTCGCGGTGAAGCCCAATTACAACTCCGCGCTCGGCAAGCTGTGGCTGGAGCGCGGCGGCACCCTCGTGCAGGCCAATTTGCGCGGCGGCGGCGAGTTCGGCACGCGCTGGCACGATGCCGGCCGGCTCGCCGGCAAAAAACTGTCGCACGACGATTTTGCAGCCGTTGCCGCCGACCTCGTGCGCCGTGGCGTCACGAAAGCAAAGCGCATTGCAGCCGAAGGCGGATCAAATGGCGGCATCCTCATCACCAACATGTTGACGCGATATCCCGAGCGTTTCGGCGCGCTGTTCTGCACCATCCCGCTGATCGACATGCGCCGCTACACCAAACTGCTCGCCGGCGCGAGCTGGATCGCGGAATACGGCGATCCCGACAAGCCGGAGGAGTGGGACTGGCTGAAGACCTACTCCGCCTATCACAACGCAAAACCCGGCCAGCCCTATCCGCCGATCCTGATCGCCACCACGCGGCGCGACGACCGCGTCCATCCCGGACATGCGCGCAAGATGGCGGCAAAGCTCCAGGCGATGGGCTACGAGGCTTATTTCTACGAGCCGGCGGCCGGTGGCCACGGCCACGGCAAGGACAACAAGGAGCGCGCCGGTTTCGAGGTGCTCGGCTTTGAATTTCTGAAGAGCAAGATTGGCTGGCAGGACGGGGAGGCGTCAGCGAGCTAGGCAATTGCTAAATGACATTCGTACGATATCGACCAGGGCGAGAGGCAATCTGACCGACGTCCACAACCTCCCGCACGACCGATTCGATATCCTGCGCGCTTGAACCAACGCATAGTGGAGTTAGTGTCTCGCCGGGACTTTGATAAGGACCGTTTCTCTTCACCAACTCTATGACCTCACTTGCGTGCTGAATCTCATCCCGGTGCTGCGCGTGATCTTCCAGGACTGTGACCGGACTGCTTCTTGCCTGCCCTTTAGAAGGTATCCTCACAAAAGCTCGCCATTTAAAGTTCGTCAATTCGGCGACAGGATTATCTTCCAGCGGCGGCAGCCGCGGCCGCGCTTTCTTTAGGAAGCAGGAACACCGAGTAGGAGGAGCGCGCAATCAGACGGGCCGAGCGAGCGAGGCTCATACTAACAGCTATTTTGCCGGTGCCGCGCGCCGGCGGTTACGGCAGCGATCATCAAAACGTCAGGTGCGATCGTCATGATGGGCGGGGCATAAAACCCCACCGCCCGAAGCGCACGACCCGCGTCCGATGTCTGACATCGAACGAGACCGCCAGCTACAAAAGCACCGTCGTGTTGAGCCGCCGAGGCAATTTCAGACCGAATCAGGTGCGTGATGTGCGTTGCTGGCGTTGGCACGGCCATTGCTGCTGAGACTGAGCACGGTGTCAGGCGGAGTGCATGCAGACGCGCTCTCTCGTTCATTGAACTCGTGCCCCATTTCTTAGAGACAAACGAGCTTGCGCATACAATCGCGCGAAGGTTTGGGAATAGCTTTGGAGAACAACGTGATCCTCCGTATGGAGTCGCCAGCTCCTCCGATCAGGGTGGAAAGCTGGGTACGTGGCGAGCCCCTCACCAACTTTAAGTTGGGTACGCTGTATATTGTCGAGTTTTGGGCGACTTGGTGCGGCGGATGTGTGGCGGAGATTCCCCATCTCGCGCAGCTGCAAGAGAAATACAACGATAGCGCGGTTGAGGTCATTGCAGTTGCAGCTTCCGAGCGAGGCTCAACGGCCGAGGAGGCGCGAACAAACTTGGACGCGTGGTTGACCAAGAAAGGCTCCAAGCTGAACTTTCGGATCGCGTTCGATTACGCCGGAAAAATGAAGAAGCTTTGGATGGCGCCCAGTTTTTCTACCACTATCCCGACCTCATTCGTCATCGACCGTGACGGTCACGTCGCCTTTATCGGTCACCCGATGCAACTGTATGACGTGTTTCCAAAAATCGAAAATGGCACCTGGCGCACCAGCGATGAAGCCAAAGCAGCTGAGGCGGAGCGAATCGCTGAAGCAGAATCTAAAATGCGTGAGAAAGCCCGGATGCAAGCGTTCTGGGGCAAACTTGGGCCGACGCTGAAGGCGCAGGATTGTTCGACGGCGCTTTCGGCCGCTAAAGAAGGCGTCGCAGTGATGCCGGACGACATCAACGTTCGCGTAGTTCATGCGGATCAACCCTTTACTCCAGCGGAGGACAACTCTGATTTCCCGCATTCTGATCGCTTTGCGATGGGCAAGGAGTTGGCCGAACACATCCTCGCGCTGAACTCTCCAGATGGCCGGGCCGGCCCGAAGTTTCTGTCCTATGTGGTGGTCGCTCAGTATTATTACGAAAGCGGCAACAAGGATCGTGCGGTCGAGTTAGTCGAGTCGGCGGTGAAGTCGCTGGACGGCCCGGGGCCAATGGGGGCTGAACAGAAGGCGCATTACCTGCGAGTGTTGTTTAGCGCCTTGGCCAAGTACAAGGATGTGGAGGCAAAGCTGTTCTCGGGGACGAAGAACGCCTTGGTCTGAATTCTTGGCCTGAATTTAAGAAAATGCGGCTCGCGGCGGACGAGCGGTGGCCCAAAAGCGGGTGCCGCGGAACGCCCAAGGTGCGCCGAAGATCGCGGTGAGACACCTTGCCGCATGGAGAGGACGAGGACATGAGCGGGTCGCAATTCGAGCGCGCAAACATCGTGGCAGAACAGCTGTCGGCGACGGTCGCCTCGAAAACGACCGATCCGATTCAGGAACACAATTCGCGTCCGCCGGCCGTGGGCCTCTACGATCCGAGCCTTGAAAAAGATTCCTGCGGCGTCGGCTTCATCGCCAACATCAAGGGCAAGAAGTCCCACGAGATCGTCTCGGATGCGCTCAGCATCCTCTGCAACCTCGAGCATCGCGGCGCTGTCGGCGCCGACCCCCGCGCCGGTGACGGCGCCGGCATTCTGGTGCAGATCCCGCATGCCTTCTTCAGCCGCAAGGCCAGGGAGCTCGGTTTCGCGCTGCCAGCTCCGGGCGAATACGCCATCGGCGCGCTGTTCCTGCCGCGCGACACCGCCTGGCGCAACGTCATCAAGAGCATCATCGCTGACCAGATCGAGGAAGAGGGCCTGACGCTGCTCGGCTGGCGCGACGTGCCGACCGACAACTCCTCGCTCGGCGTCACCGTGAAGCCGACTGAGCCCGCCTGCATGCAGGTGTTCATCGGCCGCAACGGCACCGCCAAGACCGAGGACGATTTCGAGCGCCGGCTCTACATCCTGCGCAAGTCGATCTCGCAAGCGATCTACCAGCGCCGCGACCGCGGAGGTGCCGGCTATTACCCCTGCTCGATGTCGTGCCGCACCGTGATCTACAAGGGCATGTTCCTCGCCGACCAGCTCGGCAAGTACTATCCCGATTTGCACGAGGCGGACTTCGAGAGCGCGCTGGCGCTGGTGCATCAGCGCTTCTCAACCAACACCTTGCCGGCCTGGTCGCTGGCGCATCCCTACCGGATGATCGCGCATAACGGCGAGATCAACACGCTGCGCGGCAACACCAACTGGATGGCGGCGCGCCAGGCGTCCGTCAGCTCGGACCTCTATGGCAAGGACATCAGCCGGCTCTGGCCGATCTCCTATGAAGGCCAGTCGGACACCGCCTGCTTCGACAACGCGCTCGAATTCTTGGTGCAGGGCGGCTACTCGCTGCCCCACGCCGTGATGATGATGATTCCGGAGGCGTGGGCCGGCAATCCGCTGATGGATGAGACGCGCCGCGCCTTCTACGAATATCATGCCGCGATGATGGAGCCGTGGGACGGCCCCGCTGCGATCGCGTTCACCGACGGCCGCCAGATCGGCGCCACGCTCGATCGCAACGGATTGCGGCCGGCGCGCTATCTCGTGACCAAGGACGACCGCATCGTGATGGCATCCGAAATGGGCGTGCTGACGATCCCCGAGGACCAGATCATCACCAAGTGGCGGCTCCAGCCCGGCAAGATGCTGCTGGTCGACCTCGAGCAGGGCCGCCTGATCCCCGACGACGAGATCAAGGCCGATCTCGCCAGGAGCCACCCCTACAAGGAATGGCTGGAGCGGACCCAGATCGTGCTGGAAGAGCTGCCGAAGGTGCCGACCACCGGCGTGCGCTCCAACCTGTCGCTGCTCGATCGCCAGCAGGCGTTCGGCTACAGCCAAGAAGACATCGCCATCCTGATGACGCCGATGGCTTCCATCGGCGAGGAAGCGGCCGGCTCGATGGGCAACGACACGCCGATCTCGGCGCTGTCGGCCAAGGCCAAGCCGCTGTTCACCTACTTCAAGCAGAACTTTGCGCAGGTCACCAACCCGCCGATCGATCCGATCCGCGAGGAGCTGGTGATGAGCCTGGTCTCGATCATCGGACCGCGACCGAACCTGTTCGACCTTCAGGGGCTTGCCACCACCAAGCGCCTCGAAGCGCGCCAGCCGATCCTGACCGACGCGGATCTGGAAAAGATCCGCTCGATCTCTGATGTGGCGGAATCGCACTTCAAGTCGCGCACGCTGGACACCACCTTCCACGCCGGCCTCGGTGCGGCCGGCATGGACCAGGTGCTCGACGAGCTCTGTGCGCGCGCCGAGAGCGCAGTGCGTGAGGGCGTCAATATCATCATCCTGTCCGACCGTATGGTCGGCAGCGACCGCGTGCCGATCCCGTCGCTGCTGGCTTGTGCGTCCGTGCACCATCATCTGATCCGCACGGGCCTGCGTACCTCGGTCGGTCTCGTCGTCGAATCCGGCGAGCCGCGCGAAGTGCATCACTTCGCCTGTCTTGCGGGCTACGGCGCGGAAGCGATCAATCCGTATCTCGCGTTCGAAACCATCATCGCGATGAAGGACCGCCTGCCCGGCTCGCTCGACGACTACGAAATCGTCAAGCGCTACATCAAGTCGATCGGCAAGGGCCTGCTGAAGGTGATGTCCAAGATGGGCATCTCGACCTACCAGTCCTATTGCGGCGCGCAGATCTTTGACGCCATCGGCCTGAAGGCGGAATTCGTCGGAAAATTCTTCGCCGGTACGCACACCCGCGTCGAGGGCGTCGGTCTCGCCGAGATCGCCGAAGAGGCGGTGCGCCGTCATGCCGACGCGTTCGGCGAGGCGCTGGTCTACAAGACCGCGCTCGATGTCGGCGGCGAATATGCCTACCGCAGCCGCGGTGAGGACCATGCCTGGACCGCGGAGTCGGTCGGGCTGCTTCAGCACGCCGCGCGCGGCAACTCGCTGGAGCGCTATCGCGCCTTCGCAAAAATCCTCAACGAGCAGTCGGAGCGGCTTCTGACGCTGCGCGGCCTGTTCCGGGTCAAGAGCGCGGAGGAAGACAAGCGCAAGCCTGTAGCCCTCGACCAGGTCGAGCCGGCCAAGGACATCGTCAGGCGTTTCGCCACGGGGGCCATGTCGTTCGGTTCGATCTCGCGCGAGGCGCATACCACGCTCGCGATCGCCATGAACCGGATCGGCGGCAAGTCGAACACCGGCGAAGGCGGCGAGGAATCCGATCGCTTCAAGCCGCTGCCGAACGGCGACAGCATGCGCTCGGCAATCAAGCAGGTCGCTTCGGGCCGTTTCGGCGTCACCACGGAGTATCTCGTCAACTCCGACATGATGCAGATCAAGATGGCGCAGGGCGCCAAGCCCGGCGAAGGCGGCCAGCTGCCCGGTCACAAGGTCGACGCGACCATCGCCAAGGTTCGTCACTCGACGCCGGGCGTCGGCCTGATCTCGCCGCCGCCGCACCACGACATCTACTCGATCGAGGATCTGGCGCAGCTCATCTACGACCTCAAGAACGTCAACCCGGAAGGCGCGGTCTCGGTCAAGCTCGTCTCCGAGATTGGTGTCGGCACAGTCGCGGCCGGCGTTGCCAAGGCGCGCGCCGACCACGTTACGATTGCGGGCTTCGAGGGCGGCACCGGCGCTTCGCCGCTGACCTCGATCAAGCATGCCGGCTCGCCTTGGGAGATTGGGCTGGCCGAAACCCACCAGACGCTGGTGCGCGAGCGGCTGCGCAGCCGCATCGTGGTCCAGGTCGACGGCGGCTTCCGCACCGGACGTGACGTCGTGATCGGCGCGCTGTTAGGTGCCGACGAGTTCGGCTTCGCCACGGCGCCGCTGATCGCGGCCGGCTGCATCATGATGCGCAAGTGCCACCTCAACACCTGCCCGGTCGGCGTCGCGACGCAGGATCCGGTGCTGCGCAAGCGCTTCACCGGCCAGCCCGAGCACGTGATCAACTACTTCTTCTTCATTGCGGAAGAAGTCCGCGAGATCATGGCCTCGCTCGGCTTCCGCAGCTTCAACGAGATGATCGGTCAGGTGCAGCTGCTCGACCAGACCAGGCTGGTCGCGCACTGGAAGGCCAAGGGCCTCGACTTCTCAAAACTGTTCGTCAAGCAGAAGGAAGAGAAGGGCCAGAAGATCTATCACTCCGAGCGCCAGAACCATCATCTGGAAGCCGTGCTCGACCGCACGCTGATCGAGAAGGCCACGCCTGCGCTCGACCGCGGCGCGCCGGTGAAGATCGAAGCCACGATCAACAGCACCAACCGCTCCGCGGGCGCGATGTTGTCGGGCACGGTCGCCAAGATCTACGGCCATGCCGGCCTGCCGCATGACACCATCCATGTCAGCCTCAAGGGCACCGCCGGCCAGGCCTTCGGCGCGTGGCTGGCGCAAGGGGTCACCTTCGAGCTCGAAGGCGAAGCCAATGACTATGTCGGCAAGGGCCTCTCGGGCGGCAAGATCGTCGTCAAGCCGCCTGCCAACAGCGGCATCGTGCCGGAAGAGAGCATCATCGTCGGCAACACCGTGATGTACGGCGCCATTCAAGGCGAGTGCTACTTCCGCGGCATCGCCGGCGAACGCTTTGCCGTGCGCAATTCCGGCGCGGTCGCCGTGGTCGAGGGTGCGGGCGATCATTGCTGCGAATACATGACCGGCGGCATCGTGGTCGTGCTCGGCAAGACCGGGCGCAACTTCGCGGCCGGCATGTCCGGCGGCATCGCCTATGTGCTGGACGAGACCGGAGATTTCGACAGATTGTGCAACCTCCTGATGGTCGATCTCGAGCCGGTGCTGTCCGAAGAGCTGATCAACGCCGGTACCTATCATCATACCGGTGACCCCGAGGCGCATGGAGGGGTCGACGTGTTCAAGAACCTGCTCGACTCCGACGTCGAGCGGCTGCACGTCCTGATCACGCGCCACGCCAAGGCGACCGGCTCCAAGCGCGCCGCCGACATCCTTGCCAATTGGAAGGACTGGCTGCCCAAATTCCGCAAGGTGATGCCGGTCGAGTACCGGCGCGCGCTGCGCGAACTGGCCGCCAACGCGGACGCCGAGCCGAAAATCGCGATCGAGCTCCGGGAGCCTGAGAACCACTGACATACCGAACACCGCACGCGCCCGAGGTGCAGGTATAGCGCTAATAGCGCTCCCACACGCGTCCGCCACCGCAACCCGAAGCAGATCCTCACGAGGTAGGGCCGGCTGAGACGTTCCTGTCTGGTGATCACGCGAGATCGTTTTGACCTCCCCACGCGTCGTTCTGAGGAAACTACGGGATCGGGGCCGCCGCGTCTCTGGAGCGCAATGACAGTGAGGGTTGCACGACAGCAGGTGAGGGCTGCTATACGCTCGCCGTCGCCTGGTCAGTTGAAGTCCATCGAAGATCGGCAAAAAGACGCATGATTTGATCGTCACTGCCCTGCTGATTGCACCAATCAAGATCAATTGTCGCTTAAAGTAGGCAATCCCGACGAAGGTGCTTGGAATAGCGCGCGCCGCTTTGCCAGGGAGGCGCACACCAGAGTCACACCCTGCGCCGGTGGTCCGTACATGCCACAAGCATCGCAATTGGCGACCCCGCTGTTGAAGTGCGAGCGCCGTGTCGCGGAAATGGGAGATGCATGGGGGAGATTCCAGGTAACGCCGACAGGAAGGCGAGAATGCGCAATGACTATCCAACCACGGTCAGCGAGGTTCTGCGCGGTATGCGGTGGGGAAGAGTCGGGCTTATCCGCTACTACTGCTGGCAAACGGCGCTTTGTTCTAGGAAATGCGTCAACCGCTTCCACGCGCGGCGCGAGGCCGACCACAAATGGCTTCGCTTCTTGCGAACAGCTTGATGCGTGGCACCCGACTCGCTGCAGCCGCCGCCGTGCTCTCGCAAGATGGACGCCTGCAGAATAGTTCTGCTGCAATCATGGATTCAGGCTGTGACGCTTTCAAGAGTGAGTGGACGAATCAGATGACGGAGACCTCGGCAACAATCATCGACTTCACTGCTTACAGGATGAAGCGCGCTGCGGCCAAGCTGTCATCCGACAAGGTCGGCTCGATAGCGCCCTATGAAGCGGTCGCATCCTTCTATTTCTTCTGGTGCTTGCTAGCCTTGATCCCGTTTGCCTCGCTGGATCTGCCCCGCATCGAAACAGCAACCTTCGTGAGCAATCCTTAAGGACGCCGCGGATGGCCGAAGCCGAGGCTGAAGGAGAAATCCACCCGCCTCTCGAACTCGGCGTGCTGCTGATTACAGCGGCGGGCACTCGGGCAGGTATCTCCGACCGAGCTCAGCACCTCCACCAGTTCAGCGACAGCTTCGTCCTCCGACACTCCCTGCGGCGGATCTTGCCGGGCGATTTCGCAGGCGCGCAGGCGCGCTGGCGCGCAGCGGATCGGCGCGGTCCTGCGTCCAGCCGTGCTCCTCGCACTCGCGGATGGCGCCGGCTTTCCGCAGCACGGAGATCGCCCAGCCGCTGAGCGTGCCGATCGCCGGCGGTCTTTCCTTGAACATCAGCATAGTGATCGCTCCTCGCGCGACATCTCAGCGCCGCTCAGGCCGGCAAAGGCCTGGAGCACAACGCCAAAGCCGATTCCATACACCGTCGATCAGCCCTCTGAAATATGACCGCGATCATGAGCCGATCATCATTGGAATGTTCGGATCCCGATGGACGCAATCAGCCGGACCCTCGCGGCCAGCCGCCCCTCGGTGCAATTGACGACAGTATGGCCAACACACGACTAGCAGAGCGGCCGTGTGATCTCCCAAACGTAGGCCGACAAGTCCATCACGAGGGTTTGTCAGAGCCAGTCCCAGGCGAAGCGGTACAGCGACTCACTCTGGGTGCAGTGACTCTCTCTGCGGCAGACTCGTCGAGCTGGCGAGGGGGGTCTGAGGCGATGCCTCAGACGGGGCGGTTTTCGCCTCTGTTCTTCACCGGCTCCATTTTGGCCAAGCCGTCCTCGTATGAGATCTCGCTGTATGATCCACCGATGTCCTTGGCCGCGTCGAGCAAGTAGTCGAGCCTACCGGCCGTACCGAGCTTCTTGATGTCATTCTTGTCGACGCTGGCGAGGTCCATCATCTCCTTCCACACAGTTGATTCGTCGCAAGGCAGAATGCGGAAGGTGATGTCGCCTATCTTGATGCGGTACTTCGCGAGCAGATCAATGTTGTTGCAGAAGATGAAATAGCTGCCTTTTGGGCTCAGCCTGCCAACCAGCACCTTTGCGGCCTCGGGTAGATACGCGAAGGAATGCAGATATCCGGCAAGGACCGGGATGGTCGGTTCGCCTTCCTGCGCGATCGCAAGAACTTGTTCGATGGAATAGTCCGGCGGTCGTTTTTCGTCGGCGAGCTGGGCTTGGAACTTCAGCGCGATGTCGCCCCGGAATCCAAATCGCCCCGACTTCGTTGTTTCACTCTTAAGCACCGCATTCAATAGCCGCCCCTCCTTGTCCAACGGGCCAAGAGCAGTGTTGTCAATCGACGTCATGGAAAGGCTCCTCATCAATGCGTGGTGTGCACGCGTCGCGCAATGCGACGTGTCCGCTACGCTTATGCAAGTTGTTTGCCGTCACGCTATCTCTGCGGCGTAAGCGGCGGCTTGGCGCTATGTGCATGGATACGTGCTGGCACCGTCACGAGGTCTCGGCCGGATGACGCCGCGGCCGGCAAGCCTCGTGTCGAAAACCCGACACACAGGTCGCGAATCGAACAGTTGCCGCCTGCAAACCCTTCATTTCAGCTGCATCTCGACTGGCATGGGATTTGCGAATCGTGCCTTGCGACAAGACCTGAGAGCGAGTCAGAAATGATCAACCTAACGGATAACGCCATCAACACATTGAAGGCCGCAATCTCCTCGACAGCGCAGCCGGCGAGCGGTTTGCGGATCATGGTCGAAGGCGGCGGCTGCGAAGGGTTCACATACAAGATGGATCTCGCCCATGGGCCGAACTCCGATGATGCCGTGATCGAGCAGGGCGGCATCAAAGTCTTCGTCGATAGCGCGAGCCAGGCGCATCTCAACGGCACCACGATCGACTTCGTGGTTTCGCCCGAAGGATCGGGGTTCCGATTCGACAATCCAAATGCCAAGTCGAGCTGCTCCTGCGACAAATCGTGCAGGTGAGCCTGTCTTCGGACCATCCGCAATAGAAGAGCTTCGAAACATGGGCATCAAGACTGAACTAACGAAGCAGCCTCCGATTTCTGAGCCTTCCGATCGCGAGCAAATTGTCCGTGCCGTGCTCGATGAGAATCGGGCGAGCCTCAGGCGTGATCGTGGAGATTGTGAGCTCATAGTCAGGCTCACCGGCGCCTGCATGTTGTGTAAGCTTGCGGGCACGACGCTCGCGGCCATTCCGGCGCGTCTGATCGAGCGGCTCGGCGAGTTCGTCCGCCTGATCCCGCTCGCCGGAGCTGCCAAAGTGGGACATTAAGTGCAGAGCGGACAGTCCGTGCGGCCGATCTACCTGGATAATAACGCGACGACCCGTGCACATCCTTTGGTCGTTGCGGCGATGCTGCCGTTCTTCTCTACACAATTCGGCAATGCGTCGTCCGCGCATGCATTCGGCAGCGAGGTTGCGCCCGCATTGAAACAGGCGCGCCGGAACCTACAGGCCCTAATTGGCGCGGCATTCGATCATGAGATCGTCTTCACCTCAGGCGGGACTGAATCCGACAACACAGCGATCCTGTCTGCGCTCGCCGTGCAGGAGGGGCGCGACGAGATCGTCACAACGGCCGTTGAGCATCCGGCCGTTCTGTCCCTTGCCGAGGAGTTGGGCCGACGAGGAATCAAGACCCATGTCATTCCGGTTGATGCAAGCGGCCGATTGGACATCGAGACTTATCGCAACGCATTGTCGAGGCGCACGTCAGTCGCCTCGGTCATGTGGGCCAATAATGAGACGGGTACAATCTTTCCGGTGAAGTCCCTCGCCAAGATGGCGCGCTCAGTCGGCGCGCTCTTTCACACCGACGCAGTCCAGGCGGTCGGGCGGATTCCGATTGACCTGAAGGCTACGGACATCGACATGCTGTCGCTCTCCGGCCACAAGCTCCATGGTCCGAAGGGGATCGGCGCGCTGTATGTGCGCAAGGACATCAAGTTCCGGCCGCTGATCTTCGGCGGCATACAAGAGCGGCGTCGCCGCGCTGGCACCCAAAACGTTCCGGGTATTGTTGGGCTCGGCAAGGCGGCGGAACTCGCTGCGGCACACCTCATAGAACAGCAGATGCAGATTGGCACCCTGCGCGACCGGCTGGAGCAAGGCATTCTCGCTCTCGGCTGTTGCATGGTGCTTGGTCACGTCAAGAACCGCTTGCCAAATACATCTAACATTGCCTTCGAGCATATCGAAGCGGAGGCCATCATCCACCACCTGAACCGCAACGGAATTGCCGTCTCACTCGGTTCAGCCTGCGCGTCCGGCTCGATGGAGCCATCCCATGTCCTGCGCGCGATGAGAGTACCACCCGCCTTTTTGCGCGGCGCGGTTCGCTTCTCGCTGTCGCGCGAGACGGCGCCGGATGAGATCGACCGTGTCCTGCAAGTCCTGCCGGACATTACTGCCAAACACAGAGCCTTGTGGCGTGCGTGTCAGGAGCGCGCGGGCGAGAGCTCACAACGTGCGGAGCTCCTATGAAGGTCATGATTCGCCGTTCGCCCGAGACGGGCCTTTCGATTTACGTGCCAAAGAAGGATCTTGAGGAGCCGATTGTCGAATGGGAGCACGAGACGCTGTGGGGCGGTTGGATCAGAATCGCGAACGGCTGGGTGCTCGACCTACCCGCGATGGCGAATGACACCACCCTACCAATCACTATCAACGCCAAGAAGCGCGGCGGCGAAGCACCCGAATGATGAATGCTGCGGTTCCACAGAACCTCGCCAACCGGCGGATGCGGAAGCTATTCTTGGCGGGGCGGTCCGGCACCTGCGAGGAACGCGACACCATGCCCTGGCTTGAGCCTGGCGTGACCGAAGGTTCCAGCCGAGCGTGCCGATCACTCCGGAAACCCTCGTAGCGTTCTTCGCAACCAAGATCGCGGCGCGGTGCCAAAGGCAATCTGGGCCTGGGCGCAGCACTGAGGCGTCGGGCCAGCGATGGCGTTGATGGGGGAGGCCTTCGACGCCCCCTTTGCGCCCACATCGCCAGCCGGCTCGTTGTATTCCGCGCGTCTTCACAGCGTCAGGCCAACGGGCTGTAACTCCGCAACATTCAGTTTCGAGAGGGTTGGATCTCGCGCCGGGCCAGGTCGTAAGCTTAAAAATCGTGATGCGACGTCCGCCATGAAAATCCTTGAACCAGCTCGAAGCTGCGCGTCAATACCAACGTTGTAAATGAAGCATGGTCAAACAAAGAGCCTCGACGACTCGCGAACTGGAAGGCCAACGCCTTCCGCGCCTGATGATGATCCCTATCTATGGTTGGAACAGATCGAAGGCGCGCGGGCGCCGGACTTCGTGAAGCGGCAGAATAGCAGAACGCTGGAGGTGTTTGACGGACCGGCAGCCGAACGAGACAGAGATGCGCTGACCGCGATTTACGACCGGCCCGACAATATCCCCTATGTGACCCGGCGCGGCGGGTATCTCTACAACCTATGGAAGGACGCCAACAATCCACGCGGCCTCTGGCGGCGAACCACCCTGGAAGAGTATCGACAGGCCGAACCCATCATGGGACATCCTGCTCGACCTCGATCAACTCGCCGTCAGCGAAGGCGAGGACTGGCTTCTGAGCGCCACGGCCGCACCGCCAGGAAATCATTCGCGGTGGATCTTGAGTCTATCGCGCGGCGGAAGCGATGCCGTGACTTTGCGTGAATTCGACACTGACACGAACCTCTTCATCCACAATGGCTTTATCGTGCCCGAAGCCAAAGGTAGCGGCGTATGGCTCGATTCTGATACGCTGGTGTTGTTAAGCTCTCATGGCGACGGCATGGCCGCGACCACCGGCTATGCGCGCACGGTGAGGCTGTGGCGGAGTGGGCACGCATGTTGACCAAGCGGCAGTGATCTTTGAGACCAAGGCCGCTCATGTGTCAGTCGGTTGCAGTGTTGACGAAACTGTCGTGCCGCCCAGGATCTGGTTCCTCGATGCGACCGACGTCTCCAATTGCGTGGTCTGGCTCGGCGATGAAACCGGCGCCAAGACGAGGCTCGATCTGCCAAGCAATCTGAATGCGGTCGCATCGCAACTGGCTTGCCCTGAAGCCGCGCGAATCCTGGTCTGTGGCAGGGAAGACCTATGTCGGATACGGCAATCGTCATCTCGCTGCCGGTGTTTCTGGCGGGCAGCCGCCAGTTCGAGATTCTCTTCGAGCCGGGCCCGCGCCGTGCGCTGCAGAGCTTCTTTTGGAGTGCGGGCAAGCTCGTGCTTTGTATTCTCGACGAACTCCGGCCAGATCTTCGAGATCTGCTCGCCATCCGATAATGGCTGGAACCGCGAGCAATTGGGCGGGCTTCCTGATCTTGGCGTCGTCGACATCTGGTCTCTCGATCGCGATCCGTCCGAGAGCAATGGCGACTTGCTGGCCCACGTCGAGGATCCGCTCACCCCGCCGTCCCTCATCCTGATGGAGCGGGGCGTTGCCAGTCCCGCCGTGCTGAAGCAGGCGCCGAAGACGTTTGCGCGGAGCACTGCGTGGTCGCGCGGCATGAGGCAATCTCGATCGACGGTGAGCGAATTCCCTATCTACAGACCAGCCCCGTCAGACAGACCGGCAACGCGCCGGTCCATATGAGCGGATATGGCGGGTTTGGGATCTCCGTGAAATCGTACTACAATTCCGCGCTCGGTAAGCTTTGGCTCGACGGCAGCGGCACCGCGGTTCAGGCAAATTTGCGCGGCGGCGGCGAGTTCGGCACGCGCTGGTACGACGCCGGCCGGCTCGCCGGCAAGAGATTGTCGCATGATGATTTCGCAGCGTCGCCGCCGATCTCGTAAAGCGCGGCGTGACACAGGCCAAGCGGATCGCGGCCGAGAGCGGATCGAACGGCGGCATCCTCGTCACCAAACATGCTAACGCGATATCCCGAGCGCTTCGGCGCATTGTTCTGCACCATCCCGCTGATCGATATGCGCCGCTACACCAAACTACTCGCGGGGGCGAGCTGGCTCGCCGAATATGGCCATCCCGACAACGCTGAGGAGTGGAAGTGGCTGAAGACCTAATCTGCCTATCATGGCGCAAGACCCGGGCAGTCCTATCCACCGATCCTGATGGCCACCAGGCGGCGTGACGATCGCGTCCATCCCGGACATGCGCGCAAAATGGCAGCGAAGCTGCAGGCGATGGCACGGCTATGGCAAGGACAACAGGGAGCACGCCGGCTTATTCTGGGCCTCCGTTTCCTGAAGAGCAGGATCGGCTGGCTGGATGCCGAGACGTCGGCGATGTAGCGTAGTTCTTGGACGGCAGCTCGTGCGATGTCGACCGAGGCGGCTGCAGCTTCTGAATCTGATCGGCATCCACACCCGCGCGACCTATTCGAGATGCCAACCAAGGTTTGGACGCACGGTCGAATTCGTGGCCGTCGGAACCCTGGCCACCAGGCGTTTCTCTTCACCTGCCTGACAATGCCTTCCCGAATGTCACGTAGGGGCCTGCGTGATCTTCCACGGCATAGGTCGGTAACGGGGCTGCTTCTGCACCTACAAAGGCTCGCTGCATCCAGTTGTCCTTCGAAGCGTCCGGAAAGTCTTTTGCGGATTGTGCTTTGCACAGGCGTCACATTTTGACGACAAGATCAACTTTCAACGACGCCACCCGCCCTGCTTTTTGTCATGGGCATAGGTGAAGGAGCCTACCCGTCGTCAAAACAACGCTGCCAGCGTTCTTGATCGCAATCTCTGTCAGCTTTCCAACATGAGTGGATAAACTGACATTCGAGCGGGCGTTACCTAACTGCTTGAAGCGAACCGCAAAAGTCATTTGTGGCAGGGATGGCACGCCAGTTGCTCTTGGCTTTTCAGAAACGACTCTGGGGATGCTTGCCGGAAGGGTTCGGCTTGCGAATAGAATTGGAAAAATGAGTACTTCAGCGCAACACCAGGTATCCTGCGGCGGCGGCGAGATCAGCGAGACCATGCAAGCGGTCACTGAGCACAAGGGCTGCGGTACGATCGGCGGCAGCGGGAGGGCGAGCTGCGGATCTCAGGCCGGCATCGGCAATCTGCCAAATGAGGTCTGGGAAAAGGTGAAGAACCATCCCTGCTACAGCGAGGAGGCGCACCACCATTATGCCCGCATGCATGTCGCGGTCGCACCCGCCTGCAATATCCAGTGCAATTACTGCAATCGTAAATACGATTGCGCCAACGAATCGCGCCCCGGCATTGTCAGCGAGAAGTTGACGCCGGAGCAGGCCGCCAAGAAGGTGCTGGCGGTCGCTTCCGCGATCCCTCAGATGAGCGTGGTCGGCGTTGCCGGCCCTGGCGATCCGCTAGCGAATCCGGACAAGACATTCAAGACGTTCGAGCTTGTGAACAAGCTCGTGCCAGATATCAAGCTGTGCCTCTCGACGAACGGTCTTGCGCTAGCCGATCATGTCGACACGATCGCAAGACTCAAGGTCGATCACGTGACGATCACGATCAACATGATCGATCCCGAAATTGGTGCAAAGATCTATCCCTGGATCTTTTACCGCCACAAGCGCTACACCGGCATTGAAGCTGCAAGCATCCTCAGCAATCGGCAGCTCCAGGGCGTGGAGATGCTCACCGCACGCGGCATCCTGTGCAAAGTCAACTCGGTGATGATTCCCGGGATTAACGATCAGCATCTGGTTGAGGTTAACAAGGCCGTGAAGTCGCGCGGGGCCTTCCTGCATAACGTGATGCCGCTGATATCGTCGCCCGAGCACGGCACCGTGTTCGGTCTCAGGGGGCAACGCGGCCCGACCGCACAGGAAGTGACAGCGTTGCAGGATAGCTGCGAAAGCAAGATGAACATGATGCGTCATTGTCGCCAGTGCCGGGCCGACGCCGTCGGACTGCTCGGAGAGGACCGCGGCTCGGAGTTCACCATGGAAAAGATCATGGCGATGGACATCAAATACGACGAGCAGGCCCGAAAAGAGTATCAGGCCAAAGTCGAGAAGGCGCGCACTACAAAGCTTGCGGCCAAACAGGAGGAGCTTGCGGGGCTCGCCAGCGCTTCCAGCGAAATCAAGGTGCTGGTGGCGGTTGCAACCAAGGGCTCGGGATTGATCAACCAGCACTTCGGTCATGCCAAGGAGTTCCAGATCTACGAGCTCTCGACTTCAGGCGCAAAATTTGTTGGTCATCGTCCTATCCATCCCTATTGCCAGGGCAGCCATGGTGAGGACAGCAAGCTCGAAATCGCCATCGGCGCCATCAAGGATTGCCACGCCGTATTCGTGTCAAAGATCGGCGGCTGCCCGAAGGCCGAATTGATCAAGGCCGGCATCGAGCCGGTCGATCAGTACGCCTGCGAGTTCATCGATGGCTCGGCGATCGCCTGGTTCAAACTCTATCTCGATAAAGTCAATGAGGGGAAGATCAAGCACGTTGAGCGGGTCGATCCGGCCCGCCACAATGCGCTGATTTCCGCCGCCTGAGGAAGTTCAGACAATGCCGTTCAAGATCATCGCCTCGCAATGCACGGGCTGTTCAGCGTGCGAAACGCAATGCCCAAATCTTGCTATTTCCGAGGTAGCTGGCGCTTTCCTGATCGATTCGGAGAAATGCACCGAGTGCGCCGGCTACTTTGACGAACCGCAATGCGTGGCGGTTTGCCCTGTTGACAACACATGCGTGCTCGACACAGCGCTGCCACGCCATCGGGCGCCCCCTTGAGGACAACATGGAGGTCACCACGACACGAACGGTTCAGAAATTCGGGCGGATGATGCTTCGCCTTGACGAGGCGCCGACCGCGGCTGTCGCCCTCTCAGACCGGGTGGACGGCTCGCCCTGGTCGCCGACGTTTTCGCCAATTGCTAAGCCATATTCTGGCGACGCAAACGTCAGCGGCAACGCGTTAAGCTATTCCTGTTGGCCCGAAGGCCGCGGTCTTGAGCGTCGAGGATCGATTTCGCCGATGGACCCACGAAGGGCGGACCCGTCTTCCCGATATCAATCCAGTCACCTGCGGCCATCATTGATCCGGCGACATTCATGCCCGAGGTCTTCTTCAGTCGGTCATCCGAGAGAAACGACGGCGTCCTCACCAACGCCTTCGTCGGTGGCGCGCTGCCGAGGGCGGCCGAGCATCATCCCAGGGCGGCAGGGCTATCCTATCACCTCGATAAAGGTGCCGAAGATCCACCTGCGCCAAGCCAAGGCGTTCGCACACGATCACGTGATGCGGAGATGATTTTCCTGCCGACTGGCGCCGTCGGCGCCGCAAAACCCGAATTCGGCTGCTATGAGAGCACCTCGCGTGGGTCTTCCTGTTCTCGCTCAAGGCTTGTTGCCCACTTGGAGATGCGTCTTGGGCAACTCGAGGGAGGACGGCGGCTATCGAGAGACTGCTGGGGCGCAGTCCCGCGCACAAGATTGGCGCCAAGGTGTTGTTAGGCACGCTCGAGCGATGGGCGGGACCATGAGTGATGTCATCCACGATGCCTCAGTTGCCGGGGCAATCAGGTCGATTGTGCCGGCTGCGCGTCTCGCGCTGAACCGCACTGCTTGCTGCCGGCTCAAGCTCGTTGCGTCAACGACGGACTCGCGTGCAGCATCGGCGGCTTCCTCAACATCAATCATAGGCTCGCGGATCGCCATCTCAAGCATGCGTTTTGGGGTGCAGTCGTTGATGTTGACGCACCGTCATCCCCGTTGGCTCATCCAATACGTGGTCGCAAGCCGGGCCGCGGTGAGGGAATCGACGGAGTTGATCGAGGATCATGATAGGGCGGTCCGTAACGCCGGGCGCTCGCGAGGCGCGGTACAGTTGAAGCATGGAACGGGGAGGGCAGCATGAGCAACATCGCCCGTGATAGTGACATCGTCGAGTTGACGGATGCGCCCTTCTTTGATTATGGCGACAAGGTGCGGGCCAACCGCACCATCCGCAACGACGGCACCTATGTGGGCAAGGAGATCGGTGAGGTTCTGGTCAAGAAAGGCGAGCTTGGCTATGTCGTCTCGATCGGTACGTTCCTGCAACAATTTTATATCTATGGGGTCGAATTCCTCGATTCCGGCTATCGCGTCGGCATGAAATGCAAGGAGCTCGATCTAGTCACGCGAAGCCACGGAGGCGAGGAGCCTTGCTTGTCAGGAGGGGCACCCTGATGATCGAACCAAGGTTGCCAAAATACCGCTCAGGCCAACGTGTCAAGGCGGCAATCGATCTGCTCAACGACGGTTCCTTTCCCGACGCGACGGCGGAAGAGTGTCTGGTCAGCGTCGGACACATTGGTGAGATCGTCCAGGTCGGTCGCCATACGGAAGCGAACCTACCCATCTATATGGTCGACTTCGGCAAGCAGTTGGTTGTTGGCTGCCTCGAGGCAGAAATCTCCGCAGTCCAGGACATCGCGCAATGAACGCCGCAATCATCAGACGACATCATTCCGGATTGCCTGCGCATCCCAACGAGCTCGACCGGTGGCGGATCGTGCGCGCGCTGACAAGGCGCGAGCGCTACCGATATGTCTCGCCAAAGGTGACAGCGGTTGCTGGTGGCTATCTTGTCGAGAGCCCGTGCTGCTCAAGCAATATCGATGCGGAGGGAGGCATCGTCGACGTCGCGCTGTTGCACCACGATAGGACTGGGGCGGCATGGCAGCTGTTCCGCAAAGATCACGGCAAGGGTGTCTGGGAGTGGCATTCGACCCATCAACGGCTTGGCTTGGCGACAGCGGTTCTGAACGCCGACCCTGAACGTTTGTTCTGGCAATAAGGACTATGGAGATGGTGCTCGCAGCAGGCGAATTGACGAACATCGAGCAGACGCTCGCCGCTATTGATACAGCGTCTGAGCCCTGCCCCACGCTCCGGCAGAAATTTCCACATCTCGCCTGGATTTGTTGCGAGGCCTCTGACATGACGCAGAGTCCGTTCCGCCGCGTTGGACAGTTCGACCTGCATCTGCTCGACAGTGGCGGTCACTGTGCACAGATTACGACCGATCCGCAGCGCGCCACCGGCATTGTGCTGGCTAAGCGCTCTGGCAAATCATGATCAAGCAATCGCCTGCCGGTGCCAAGGTCAGCCAGGACGGCTAGGCCTGCGGGTTGTTTGCCATGCGGTAGTGACCAGCCCGGGGAATATCACGACGCTCGTTCGTCGGGTCCATGAGACGGGGGCAGGCGATCGTTCTCGCAGCGGAATTGCCTGGGTATCTCAACATGGCTAATTAGATCAAAAATACTGCGGCATTTCAAATTAGGACGGGCAAGCCGTGCTCGATCAGCTGACGAGGATCTGCAACGCAAGATTTGCCTTTGTGAGTACTTTCACTTAAAGCCGCTAGCCTTCGAAAAATAGGACAAGACGTTTGTTCTTCGCGCGGTAACGCCGTACACTCGCCGTGGAGGCCGGTGGATGATGCGCGCGCAAGTGAGGCAATGCGAGTGTCCCGGCCGATCCAGCACTACTCCATCAATACTGGCGCCTGGAAATATCATTCTACGAAATGTCTTGGTGAGCTGAGGTCGGAGCATTCAAGCAAGAAGCGCCTTTGTAGTTGTCTTTCGAAGACACATCGAGCGTCCCCTCTCTATGGCTTGCTTCCATGTTGAAGCTGGGTGACGTGCATGTCGAGAATCGGGCTTGTCACGCAGATAAAATCCGGGGGAGGACAAATTCGCGTGTAGTTCCAGTTCTATCTCGAAGAGAAAAATCCGCTTGAATAGTTGTCGATGACCATTGATATGGTAATGGGAAGCAGTTGCGTCCGCCAAAAACAAGGCGCTACAGGCAAATGTGCAAAGCAAAACCGGAGAACATCACGTGGCAAAAACCACCAAGCGCAAAGAGTATAGTAAGGATGACGTCAAGCTGCTCAAAGCGCACTCAAAGGCCCGCACCCCTGTAGCTAGGGTTTCAAAGCTGATGAAGAGATCCGAGGGGTCTCTACGACAGAAAGCACGTACCTTGGGGATTGGCTTGGGTCACCTGCGCTGAGATATGATTCAATTTTCGGAATTTAACCGGCGTGATCGAGCCGGCCAGGCGGCTTACGACCGCCGGGCCAGCTGATCGTTTCAGGTCCCTGCGTCCGACGGTCAGCTCGCGCGATGAACGAGCTGACCGGTCTGCCGATAGACCGGCCCACTTGGCCTAGATCTCATCGATTGTCATGGTTTCAATCAGCGACTTAAAGGCGCATTTTTGAATATAGATCTACCACCCGGAAATGCGGTCCGCGAGCGTGCCGGCGGATCATCAGCCCGGCCGGCAGACGTCATTCGGCACTGAGCTGTCTCTCGCTGCCGTCCACCCCTCTCAAGACGCCGCGACTGAAACCGAGAGTGCCCCCAAGAGGGAGCTTGGGACCGTTTTTCCGAGTCCGAGGGGCGCCGGCATCGTCGGCCTACAGCATATCGTTAGCGGCCTCCGGCCGACGCAGATCCCCCGATGAATTTGCAGGCCGGTAAGCGGCAGAAAAAAGGGAATAATCGCGGTCCGGCCTAAGGCAACAATATAAAGGAACTCCGGCAGGAGATGCGCCTCTAGCAGGCGCAGAAGCGTACAAGCATTTGTGTGTTCATGCGGAGCCGCGCCGGCATCCTCTTGTATTCGGGATTTGATGTGAGGTGAGAAAAGCGGTGGTGAACATTGTTCATCGTCATCATCGAGACCATCGGTTTCGCCGCCGCGACTGCCGCGCGCGAACAGCGCGGCGGCCGCGGCAGACTCCATGGCCGCTATGAGAACTGAATTGCGGGTCGCGCCCGCACTCGCTAGCAGCAGGCCGTATTTGCGTTAAGGTCCATCTGGTATCGTCGACAAACGATTGAATCTGACCTCCTTCGAACGCGGGAGCTGCTCCTTCAAATGCACGATCGACATGTTGCCTCAGGCAATTTTAAGTGTGTCGCCGCCGATTTTGCGGTTGCAAGGGCAGAGCTCATCAGTCTGTATCGCATCCAGAACGCGTAACGTGTCCGTCGGGCTGCGGCCGACATTGAGGCTCGTCGCATAGACATGCTGGATCGTATTCTCCGGATCGACGATGAAGGTATAGCGATGCGCGATGCCATCACGCGAGCGCACTCCAAGGCCATCGACCAGTGCGCCCTTGGTGTCGGCAAACTGCCAGATCGATAGACGGTGCAGGTCCTTGTGCTCGCGCCGCCAGGCGAGCTTGCAGAACTCGTTATCGGTCGAGCCACCAAGTACGACTGCATCACGATCGGCGAAATCCTTGGACAGGCGGGCAAACTCAGCGATTTCGGTTGGGCAGACAAATGTGAAATCCTTCGGGTAGAAGAAGATGACTTTCCATTTGCCGGGAAAACTGCTCTCAGTCAGCGTCTCGAAGGCGCTCTGCCCGTTCTCCTCTTGCAGGTGAAAGCCGGGCTTCACGCCTGTGATCTCGAACGGCGGCAACTTACTTCCAATTCCAGGCATATTGTCCTCACAACGTCGCGTCACACGGAAACAGCGTTCCGCGACTAGCAAAGCAAGCGATATGCCACCCGATCCGACGGCAAGTACCCGCCATGCCGCTCGTGGAACATTCACCTTTGATGATGGCAGTGTCCTCGAACCCGACCAGCACCGTGTGGTCTTCTCAATCGTCTCGGGCTTAAGGCCCGGCATTCCCCGTTCCGCGCCCTTTCGCCCGGCGCTTGTAGTGGAATTCACGCGTCGGGGCTTTGTCCGGTTTCTGTCAAAAGCCCTTGCCGCTGTTGGGTCCGCCACGGCATCCAGTCTCGGACGCCGCGCTATTAGTCCAGCATGCTCAGACGCTTAACGCGCGTGCGAACGACATGGCACGCCAGTTGCTAAATGGATGCAGCAACAACGAGTGAGGGCTGAGGGCACGCCGACGCCGATGGCGAGCGATGGCCTCCTTCCCGAAACCCGTGTGCCCACGTTTCTGAGAGAGAAACAGCCTCGCGCGTTCGGCGCGAAAAATTGGCAATCGGTTGATGGAGAGCAACATGTCTTCGCTGAGACAAATCGCGTTTTATGGCAAGGGTGGCATCGGTAAATCGACAACGTCGCAAAATACGCTGGCGGCCCTTGCTGAGCTGGGCCAAAAGATTCTGATCGTCGGTTGTGATCCCAAAGCGGACTCGACTCGCCTCATCCTGCACGCCAAAGCGCAGGACACCATTCTGAGCCTGGCGGCGAATGCCGGCAGCGTCGAGGACCTCGAAATCGAGGACGTCATCAAGCTCGGCTACAAGGACATCCGATGCGTCGAGTCCGGCGGTCCGGAGCCGGGGGTCGGGTGCGCCGGAAGAGGCGTGATCACTTCCATCAACTTTCTGGAGGAGAATGGCGCCTATGAGGACATCGACTACGTCTCTTACGACGTGCTCGGCGACGTCGTCTGCGGCGGCTTCGCGATGCCTATCCGCGAGAACAAGGCACAGGAAATCTACATCGTGATGTCCGGCGAGATGATGGCGATGTATGCCGCTAACAACATCTCCAAGGGTATTCTGAAGTATGCGAATTCCGGCGGCGTGCGCCTCGGCGGCCTGATCTGCAACGAGCGGCAGACCGACAAGGAGCTGGAGCTTGCAGATGCTCTTGCCAAGAAGCTCGGCAGCCGGCTGATCTACTTCGTGCCCCGCGACAATGTCGTGCAGCACGCGGAGCTGCGCCGCATGACGGTGCTGGAATACGCGCCAGATTCCAAGCAGGCGGATCACTATCGCAATCTCGCGACCAAGATCCACAATAATGCTGGACAAGGCGCTATCCCGACGCCAATCAGCATGGACGAGCTCGAGGATATGCTCATGGAGCACGGCATCATCAAGCCCGTCGACGAGAGCCTGGTCGGCAAGACCGCCGCCGAGCTCGCCGCTGTTTCGGCATAGTTCATGTTGTCGGCCTTCTCGACCCGGGAAGGCCGACATCGTCCACTCAGAAGCTGGGGGGACCTTCATGATTGGTACACAAAGAAAATTGGCCGATACGGTGTCACCTCCCGTATCGGCAGCTCACGTCGCCGAGCAGCGCGATGTAAGTGAGCTCTACGGCCTTCTGACTGGGCGCCATCCAACAGAAGTCGACATCCGCGACAATGACGATTTCGATCGTCATGTGCTCGCTTGCGTTCTCGCCGCATCCGCTATGGATGGCGGCCAACTTCCCGAACGGGCTGGCTTGACCAACCAGGAGCTCAATGCGCTCCTTGTGCAATACTTCCCGTCCACCCCGCTCAGAAGGTGTACCTGGCGCGAACAGTCCGCGTTACCGGTTCCTGACGAGACAATTATGGTGCGCGACCTCCTGCTTGCGCAACGTTCCACCCATGGCGAGGTCGGCGGCTGGTTGGCGACGATGATCGCGCGGCGTGCCATGGAGCCCAATCACTTGTGGGAAGATCTCGGTCTGCGGAAGCGGGACGAATTGTACCGCCTCCTGACGCGCCATTTCGGGCCGTTAGCGGCTCGCAACACCAAGAAGATGCGCTGGAAGCGCTTCTTCTATCGCATGCTATGCGAAGATGACGGTCTGGTGATGTGTACCACGCCGGTCTGTACGGAATGCAATGATTTTGATCTTTGCTTCGGCGAGGAGAGCGGGCAGAGCCGGATGGCCGCACGCCGGCGGGATCATCTGCGTCGTCTCGATGACTCCGTCCAAGCCGCCCCAAGTTCGCAAGACTGAGCTCATAACGGATTCCCCTCCTCGGCGCGATTCCCGGTATATCGGACGAGCTTTCGGCCGGCTGTCACATGAGAAGACTGCGGGTTTGAAAAGAGGCCGGGGCAAACGATTGCGCGCACCCGGCCTAAGGCCGAGGCGGCGGCATCTGATGATCGCGGAGTGATATTTGGCGACGGCGACCGTCACATTTACCGCCGAGATGTTCTATGTTGACGCACGATCGAGGCTAACATCCGCCTCTCGATCGCGCCTACTGAACTTGTTTACGAACGCCGACCTGTGGTTGGACCGAACCCGACAGCTCAAACTTCTTCAACACGCATCCCAGAATGCACCCGCCTTCCCCGAAGTGCTGCAGCTTGAGGTGAGGGCCGAACCGTTGCCCGGCTAGCAAGCTTCCAAGCTCGGCGCCTGCCTTCAACTCGGTCGCAAGCCCACCTAACCTGGCGCTCCGCCGTTTCCACCCTGTCGGATTTGCGACACACCCGAGTCATCTAAAATTCGAGGTCATTCAGAGGTTCTTGGGAATTCGAACGGGTTGGCACGGCAGTTGCTGAAGAGCTTCCGGAATTAACACACGGAGCCGCTGATGGCGTTCGCTGCCGCAATCACCGGGCTCGACAAAGATCGGTCGAGGTCCATAGTCCTTAATGACACTACGTTGCGCGACCGCGAACAGGCGCCCGGCGTGGCCTTCACGGCAACGGAGAAGGTCTCGATCGCGCGTGCGCTGGCGGGGGCCGGAATCACGGAGATCGAGGCCGGCACGCCGGCGATGGGTCAGGAAGAGATTACCGCGATCCGAGCGGTCGCCGAAGCGGGCCTTGCGGCCACGATCATCGGCTGGTGCCGGATGAAACCGGCGGACGTCGATGCGGCGATCGAGGCCGGCGTTTCGATGGTCAACCTATCGATTCCGTCGTCCGACGTGCAGATTGCGGCGAAACTCGGTGGCGGCCGTTTGGCCGCGCTGGAGCGGGTGAAGCGCATCGTGGGCTATGCTCGTGACAAGCGACTGGATGTCGCAGTGAGTGGCGCAGTCTCTTCGCGTGCCGATGTCAACTTCCTGATCGACCTGATAGCAACGGCCAAGGAGGCCGGCGCGCGGCGGTTTCGTGTCGCGGATACGCTGAGCGTGCTCGATCCCGACGCGTCCTTCGGGCTGATGGCGGCACTGCGCGCCAGCACCGATCTCGAGCTCGAATTCCACGGCCATGACGATCTTGGACTGGCGACGGCTAATACGCTGGCGGCGATCAAGGCTGGTGCAACCCACGCCTCTGTGACGGTCAATGGCCTGGGCGAGCGAGCCGGCAATGCGCCGCTGGAGGAAGTTGCCGTCGTACTCAGTCAGCTCTACGGCCGCGATACTGGCGTGCTGCTATCCGAACTGGAGAAAGTCGCGGCCGCCGTTGCGGCCGCAGCGTGCCGCACCATTCCGCTCAACAAGGCGATTGTCGGCGAGCATGTCTTCACCCATGAATCCGGCATCCACGTCGATGGGCTGTTAAAAGACCGGCGTCTACCAAGCGCTGGACCCGGGATTGCTGGGCCGCTCCCACCACATTGTGATCGGCAAGCATTCAGGGCTTGCCGCGATCACTGCGCTGTTGTCCGAGTTGCAGCTCTCGGTCACCGCCGAGCAAACGGAGACCATCCTCGCGCGCGTCCGCAAGCATGCTATCGAGCACAAAGGCGCGGTTGCCCAGGAAACGGTGGTGGCGATCTGGCGCGAGATTCACGAGGGCTCGCTCGTCAACGGCGGGTGATCGGTTGGTCAGCCATGCGCGTCGCGCGATCAGGTTGAAACATTCGGCCTGGATGGTTTCCGGGCGCGGATCTAGATGGAGGTTGAGAATGACGACGGACGGCATCCTTTCGCAATTGAACAAGGCCTCGGCGGCAGAGGAGTTTTTTGCACTGCTCGGCGTCGAGTACGACGCGAAAATCATCAACGTGGCGCGGCTTCATATCCTGCGTCGCATGGGTCAATATCTCGCAGGCGAGGAGTTGACCGGTGCATCCGATCCTGACATCGCCTTGCGTTGCAAGGCTACGCTTGAGCGCGCCTATGCCGACTTCGTCACGTCCTCCCCGATCGAACAGCGCGTGTTTAAGGTCCTGAAGGATGCGGCCGCACCACAACCGAACAAGCATTCAGCATTGGTCCAGCTCGGTTCCTTGGAGTGAATTGAGTTTATATCTCGTGCTCTGGACCGTGAAGGTTCGGAGAACCTGACAGCCACCCATGGCTTCGAATTCAAACGGAAGTTGCAGTTACGGCCTCGCGGATCCGCAGCTTCAACACTCACTCGGCTCTCCTTAACGTCCAATCGCGACTGAGCTCTGGTATGTCCATCCTTTCAAGCTGGTGCCCATGGCGCACCTATCTCCTGCAATGGTACGCCGGCAGCGGGAAGCGCACATTTGGCGAGGAAAGCGCGCCAGATTCGGATGACTATCTTGTGTCGCATTCCGGACACGCCTCGGCACGGTTATCGAATGTTCCGATCGTCGTGCGAGGCTGCCGACCGATTTCCTTCAGTAAGATTCTGTATTGGCGCTCAATTTTCATCGCCTGCGCAATTGGTACGACAATTGCTACATATGCTCAGCTAATCTGGAGAAGCGCATGCACATCTTGGTCCGCATCGATTGTGTTTTTGACGCCGCGCAGGTTCGCGCGCGCTGCCTGTCGGCACCATGATGCGTCGCGATGCCAAAGCGATGGTCGCATATTCCGACCCGGCTGAGCTGAAAGCTGCGCTTGATCCGCGCCAAAGGTTCGTCGACGAAATCACCCCCGTTGGCCGATCCATGGCCGAGGTTTCGCGGGGACAGTCCTTGCTCTCCAGCGCCGGTCGCGCGGCGCCGTTGACCGGCGGTTTGACCGCCGGCGCTCGTGCCCTCGCCAAGAGTTGCGGGCTTGTCGCTGCAATCGGCAAGATCTCGAGGGCATTCGGAGCGGGGGAGCGCGTTTTCACCGGCAAGCACGCGGCGGATAATGATATCAGCCGAGCCTCTGCCACATCCTCGATCCGTTCCAACTCGGTTGCATCTGGAAGATGAGGGGGACCAATCGATCGGCTCGCGTGACCGGCGCGGAGAACCCGAAACGCGTGCTTCCGGGCTCGCCGACACATCGAGGAATGTCTGTCTTGGCCCCGCGCTGCTGCCAGGCGGTGCTGACTGAATGGCGGCGGGCACCCGGCCGAACTTTTAACTGAAGCAATCCTCAAGCGCGAATTCAAAGCTGGGGGCGGAGCGCGCTCCGCTGGCGAGCCGCTACTGAACAACGGATGGGAGTACAGATGATGAGCACCGCACCCAAAAGCGCAGCTCCGGCCGCGGGTGGTGGTCGCGCGGCGACCAAGAGGGAGCTACCCGAACGATTTAAGGCGTATAAGCACGTCTGGGTCTTCATCGAGCAGGAACGCGGTGTTGTGCACCCCGTCTCCTGGGAGCTGATGGGTGCCGGCCGCCGGCTCGCCGACAAGCTCAACGTCGACCTCGCCGCGGTTGTCATCGGCCCGGTCGGGGAGACAACGCAGCAGGCGGTCGCCGAATCCTTCTGCTACGGCGCCGACCTCGCCTATATCGTCGCGGATCCTCTCTTGGCCGATTATCGCAACGAGTCCTATACCAAGGCCCTGTCAGAGCTGGTCAATACGTACAAGCCGGAAATCCTACTCCTAGGGGCAACTACACTCGGCCGCGATCTCGCCGGCTCAGTGGCCACCACACTGCTCACCGGCCTAACTGCCGACTGCACCGAGCTCGATGTCGATGCCGACGGCTCGCTTGCAGCGACCCGGCCCACGTTTGGCGGCTCACTATTGTGCACGATCTACACACTCAACTCTCGTCCACAGATGGCAACCGTCCGCCCGCGCGTGATGCCGATGCCTGAGCGCGTGACGGGCGCCGTCTGGCGCGTCATCTCGCATCCGCTCGGGCTTGTAGAAGAAGATATCGTCACAAAAGTCCTCTCGTTCCTGCCGGACCGCGATTCTACAAAGTCCAACCTTGCCTATGCCGACGTGGTCGTCGCTGGAGGGCTCGGTCTGGGATCGCCTGAGAACTTCCAACTGGTGCACCAGCTCGCAGACGTGCTTGGCGCCGAATATGGCTGTTCGCGGCCGCTGGTCCAGAAGGGCTGGGTCACCTCGGACCGACAAATCGGCCAGACTGGGAAAACCATTAGGCCAAAGCTTTATATCGCGGCCGGTATTTCCGGGGCGATCCAGCATCGCGTCGGAGTGGAGGGTGGCGACCTCATCGTTGCCATCAATACCGACAAGAACGCCCCGATCTTCGACTTCGCCCATATCGGCATCGTCACCGACGCCATTCGACTGTTGCCGGCATTGACCTCTGCATTCCGCGCGCGGCTGTCGCCGCACTCGCACGACCGCATCGCCGGCTAGGGGAGCTTGTTATGATCGAGGAAAAATTCGACGCGATCGTCGTCGGTGCTGGCATGGGCGGGAATGCGGCGGCGCTTACCATGGCCGAGCGTGGCCTGAAAGTGCTGCAGCTGGAGCGCGGCGAGTATTCGGGGTCGAAGAACGTGCAAGGGGCCATCCTCTATGCCGATATGCTGGAGAAGCTGATCCCCGATTTCCGCGAAGATGCTCCGCTTGAGCGGCATCTGGTCGAGCAGCGCTTCTGGATCATGGACGAGCGGTCGCACACGGGGCTTCACTATCGCTCCGATGATTTCAATGAGGAGAAGCCGAACCGCTACACCATCATCCGCGCTCAGTTCGATAAATGGTTCTCGCAGAAGGTCCGCGAGGCCGGCGCTACGGTGCTGTGCGAGACCACGGTGACCGAACTCCTCCAGGATTCCCATGGGAGGGTCGTCGGGGTGCGCACAGACCGCGATGGGGGTGAAATCCATGCAGATGTCGTCGTGCTTGCCGAGGGCGTGAACGGAGTGCTCGGGACGGGTGCGGGGATAAGAGAGCTGCCGAAATCGGACAAGGTCGCACTCGCGGTCAAGGAGATGCATTTCCTGTCGCGCGAGACAATCGATGCGCGCTTCAACCTCAAAGGCGACGAGGGGGTCGTCATCGAAGCCGTCGGAACCATCTCCCGCGGAATGACCGGCATGGGCTTCATCTATTCCAACAAGGAATGCATCTCGCTCGGTATTGGCTGTCTTGTTGCCGACTTCCAGCGTACCGGCGAGACGCCATACGGCCTGCTCGAGGGCTTCAAGCGTCACCCCTCCGTCGCGCCGCTCATCGAGGGTTCGGAAGTAAAGGAATATTCCGCGCACTTGATCCCCGAAGGTGGGTACAAGGCCATCCCGCAGCTTTGTGGTGAGGGCTGGGTCGTCGTCGGAGACGCCGCCCAGCTCAACAACGCCATCCATCGCGAGGGGTCCAATCTGGCGATGACGTCGGGCCGTATCGCGGCGGAAGCGATCTGTCTTATCAAATCGCGAAATGATCCGATGACGGCGAAAAATCTTTCGCTTTACAAAAAAATGCTGAATGACTCCTTCGTAATCAAGGACCTGAAGAAGTACAAGGATATGCCGGCAGTGTTGCATACCCACTCGCAGAACTTCTTTCTCACATATCCGCAGCTCTTCTCCAAGGCGATGCAGGATTACGTGCGCGTCGACGGCACACCAAAGCTCGAAAAAGAGAAGCTGATGCTGAATTCATTCATCAAGGCGCGATCGTGGAGTGGACTGTTCAGCGATGCGCTCCGCATTGCCCGGGCCTGGCGCTGATCACGAAGCAAAGATAACGACGATTGACGGAGCCAGAATCAATGCCGAGCGAGCCATCCCAACGTGTCGAGGACAAACTATTCTACAACCGTTATCTTGTTGATTCCGGCCGCGCCCATATCAAGGTGCGGCCGCACACCACGCCATCGTCGCGGCTCTTGTCGATGCTGAAGGCTTGCCCAGCACGGTGCTACGAGCTCAACGATAAAGGTCATGTTGAGGTTACAGTCGACGGGTGTCTCGAGTGCGGCACCTGCCGGGTGATTTGCGAAGAAAGCGGTGATATCAAGTGGAGCTACCCACGGGGCGGTTACGGTGTGCTATTCAAGTTTGGTTGAAGCTTCAGGGGAGGGCCTGACTTTGACAGGATGCGGCGTTTTCGCGATGCAACGAGATGCGCGGGACTCAAGATTTCACCCGGGCACATTCAATCGGGGTCCCGATACTTCCATCTACCGGGCGGGCCCTTGCGTGATGGACAACCGCAGCTTGCCAGTTTTACCTGAACCTATCGGAAGTGCTTTGCGGCGAAGTGGCCTGCCCGTTCGATCAATGGCTTCCGTCCGCAGAGGAGTTATTCCTGCGCCGATACCTCAAGAAAACGGTCTCACGAAATCGAGAGCCCGCCTCGCCACTGCCAGCTTGTCAAAATCGGAGAGCGCCTCTTGGGAGTGATACTGGGCCGGGCCTGCGGCGTCGGTGAAAAAGGCTGCAAATTGGGCGGAAAACGACGCCGATTAGCTACCTATCTTGCGATGAAGACGAATTGGCGGTGTCGCGCTGTAGCAAGGGATTCATAGAGGTTCTCAACAGGAACTTCGCTGCTGTTGGCGATATCGGCTGCGATTGCCTTTTCAAGCCACGGCTGCTCTGACATAGGCCAGCGTTTGGCCGGGCGGGTAAGAAGCCTAACACCACACGTGCGGTCGGTGACAAAGACGTATGGACCTGCCTTGCAGGCGCCGATCACAACAATCTCACAGAAGACAATGCAGCTATTTTCGTGCGGTTGGAAACAGCATGGCTCGCTGACCACTGGCTCGAGATCCGCCGAATGAGCAACAGCGCACGCGACGAGCGCAACTGCTGCGGCGGCCCGAACAAGCACGTCAGATCGCATATCACCGAACCGCGTCGGCTTCCACAACAAAGCGTGAGCCGTTGAAGTCGCAGCGTCGCTCCCACGCTCAAAATGGGGTGTGCAGACTCTATACCGATGGGCGCGATGCAAGCTCCCGGCGACCTCGATCACCGGTATCGTCTACCTGACAAGAACGGCCATTGTTCACACAAGCCGCGGGTCTGAGGTCGAACACGAATCGCATGCCAGGCGCCGGCACCGCCGGTCGATGATTTCTGTGAATGCTCCTCTGAAAGAGAGTAGTTGCTCTAGCTTCTTTACAAGGACACAATGAAGTCACACCCGGTAATTCGAGGCGCGGAGCGCGCAACGCACGCCGAATGAAGCTGAGCTCCTCGGCGGTGCGCTGGAACGTGGCCAGCTCGATCGTCTGTGCCTGGACAATCACGGTGCCGGCCTCGGGGATCGTTGCGGCGCTCACCTCGTTGGGGTGGATATTTTTGATGTTTTCGTCAGGACACGAGCTTCAGCCCGACAATGCCGGCGACGATCAGTCCGATGCTGGCAAGGCGACACGCGGCGGCCGCTCCGCGAACAGAATGATGCCGAGCGCTACGGTGCCGACCGCACCGATGCCGGTCCAGACCGCATAGGCAGTTCCGATAGACAGCGTCTTCAGAGCAAGGCCGAGCAGGATCACGCTGCCGGCCATGGCCGCGAGCGTGAGCACGGACGGAACGAGCTTGGTGAAGCCCTCGGTGTATTTGAGGCCGATTGCCCAGGCGACCTCCAGCAGGCCGGCGACCAACAAAATGCTCCAGGCCATGGCGACCCTCCGTTCATGGCAGGCTCATCCCCGCGGCTGATGTGATGATGAGCTGCAAGGCCGTCCTTGCCAGGGCTCGTGATTCGCTTCGATCAGGCAGGGGTCGGCTTTTCTCAAAGATTAGCATTCCGACGTTATCGGTTCGGCGAATTCACACGATCGACAAAGCAGAAAACCGTCTGCTCCGTTCATGCGATCGGCAATCTTGCAAAAAGACGCCCCTTCAAAGAGATCCTTGTACCTGTCGCGGAGGAGGTTGCCCAAAACGTGTCGTCGCTCAAAATCCATGCAGCAGAAAGTAACGTCGCCGTTTGGGAGAAGAACATTCCGATATTGCCTTTCGTCAGGACATGTCAGTGTTCCAACGATTGGCTGTCGTGCTTCAACCATCTTAAGCTCGCCGCTGCCAGCCCTGCTGCGCGGCGGACGCGAGCGAACCAGCGCTTCGTCAGGAATTATGTCGACAAGTTCGGGATGCACCTCGCCCATGACTATGAAGAGCAGTGATGAAATGTCGGCATCGACAAGTTGGCGCAGCAAATCGACATAGTTGCGCCTGACGAGACCACTGTCCATGTACGTGCCGTCATCAAAAACCTGCACCAGGAAAACGCGGAACTGCAGCGCACGCAAGCGCCTTAGATCCCGCCCGTTCATTCCTACCAGGCTTGTGAAAATCCGGATTCTATGGCCACACGCGTAGGCATGCTCGACCATCTCGGTGCAAGCCGGATTGAGCCAGGGCTCCGAATACCCGGAAAAGCTGATGTCGACAGCTGCTGGTACGCGCGCCAGGCATCGCTTGAAATCTTGCAGAGAAAGGTGCTTCACGTCGGATATCGCTCTTTGCCGTTCGGCGAACTTGTCCTGCGGGCAATAAGAACTTCCGACACAGCCCGTTGTCGTAGTGATCTCCAGGACCCTGCCGCCAGTCATTGCAGAGCGCAGCTCCTGTAGAGTCATCGATTTTATATTATCCACTTCCGCGCTCCGCGTTTGAAAGAGCTCTTGAGGGGACCGTCGATTTTCATCCCTCATGCCGGTCCGCTCTTGCATCATCCTCGATTCATCCATCAGCGCGACACGGCACTATCGCAAGCGCGGCCGCGACAGATGAAGAAAGCGCCACGGCTCTTCCCCTTAGCGCCCCAGTCCAGCAGGATCGGGCAGCTGCCGAGTGGACATGCATCGATGGGGTTGGTCTAACTTCCCATTTATTCCAACAAGCATCACTCATGCCAATGGCGGTACTGTGTCGATATTGTTGCAAAAGTCGTTTTTCGCCGATGACCAAAATTCTGCGGGCCGTGGGCGCGACTTTCGCGTACAAGATGCGAGGGACCTCACGGCCTCACGCAAAATTCACAGGCGACTTCGGTAACGCGATTGAGGTCATACGAATCAGCGATCGCTCGCTGCTTAGTGTTTTCGCGAAAAATCTTGAGCCTTGCAACTTTCGAGTTTTGCAACACAATCTGTCCATAAGTCGACACGTCCGCGATAAATGTCGTCGTAATTGCGTAACCGAGGCGCAACTCTACGCGATCGAAAGCGTACAATATGACGCTACGTACGATTCAAGCTCTCTCGAAACCGAGTTGAATGGCAGCTTTCTTATGAAACGTGGCGGCCTTGCCGCCGTCCGAAGCGCCATGTCATCATGATCGACGTGCGTGGGCATCCGTCCCCGAAGTTCCGATTGCCCCTGCTCTTCCCGGGGACCAGCGTTCCCTTCTGAAGCATCCCCGTGCTTGCGGAGGACCTCTCAAATCGCCTTCCCGGTGAGGCATTCGTTCGCCGTCCGACAAAAGCTTCAGAAGACGCCCGTTTTCTAATAGATTAGGACCTGTGGTAGTGAAGCGGACCCATCCGGGACCACACCAATCTCCTACTTAGATTAGCTATCTTGAAGACGACGACTGGACCGTACTTAACCGCACGATCGCCATCATCTATGATTCAAAGGCGCGGTCGCCCACCCGGAGGGCTATGCCGCCGCTGGGTCGCGGGCACTGCTTGCATATCGTCTGCCCAGACGTGAATGGTTCGGATCGAATGCGATCCCTCAAAAGTACAACTGGCGACTCCAACCGCGACTCGAAATGTCAATGGAGGAGGAGCGACGGTCGCCGCGTCAATGCTCTCCCGAGGGGTTCTAGGGCCGTCTAGCATGCCCCTTCTTTTGCACTTCCAGGACGACGCCCAGATCAACACTTTGCGCTCCGGCCCACAACAGCACTCCTTCTAACGCATGTGATCAAGAGCGATAGCTATGATCCTGGCGACCACTGATGCGGATCGCCTGTGGACATGGCTGCACCCCCGTTTAAAGCACGCCCGACCGGCGCGGCTTGGACCCGAAGAGAATTCATCGAAAGCTCTGATTATTGAGCTGGTGCGCACGCTCCAATTCTCTTGGGTGTCGCCGCCGAGCTGCTTGATGATCCCCTCAGCTAGGTCGTCAGTTCCTCGACCTGTTCGGGCTCGTGTCCTCACGCGCGAGAATGCCATGCAGGTAAAGAGGCATGGAAGTCCTTTCCTAATAGCGTTGGTGCGGCTCGCTGCGACGAGCCGTTCAAGCCCTTCGGAAACCAAGTCGTGTAGGGGTGCTCAGAAAAGTGGGGCAACGGCGAGGCGGCGAGTTGTCGTGCGCGTTCGTGTGCAATGTCGTGTTCGCAACATGTTGGCAGATACCAAACAAGTGCGGGTTGGCTTTCGGAGAGAAGATACGCGTTCCGCTTTGCTTGCGTGCAGTTGGCCGCGCAGCGGCCCGTGCGCAGAAGCGTCAGGCGATTGGCCCGACATTTGCTCAGCTGCTTGCCAACGGCGTGCGGCTCACCTGCTTTGTCGCGATGTCCGCTGCAGAACGTGGATCTCTACTGACCAAAGGCCATGACATGAAGAATTCCAGATCCCTGACAATCAAGGTGCTAGGCACGGCCACTTTTGCCCTAGCCTTGATGACGCGTACCGCGCTGGCGGTCGAGAGCAAAACGGAAAATAGCCTGGATCCTAGCTCCCGGGGCGTTCCTGTGAACGGGAGCGTTCTTGCCCAGATCACACCCACCTGGGAACGACCAGCGAGCTTCATGCTTCAGAACGGCCTCCAGGTCGTGGTGATCCCCGATCACCGCACGCCGGTGGTGACTGAGATGATCTGGTATAAGCTCGGCTCGGCCGACGAGACACCGGGCAAGTCGGGGCTCGCCCATTTCCTCGAACATTTGATGTTCAAGGGCACGGAGAAGCACCCGATCGGCGAGTTCTCCCAGACCGTGCGGCGCGTCGGCGGGAACGAGAACGCCTCGACCTCGCTCGACTACACCAACTACTACCAGCGCGTGCCGCGCGAGCAGTTGCCGACCATGATGGAGTTCGAGGCCGACCGCATGACCGGCCTGATCCTCAAGGACGAGAACGTGCTGCCCGAACGCGACGTCGTGCTCGAAGAGTACAACATGCGCGTCGCCAACAGCCCCGATGCGCGGCTCAACGAGCAGATCATGGCCGCGCTCTATCTCAACCATCCCTATGGCCGTCTCGCGATCGGCTGGCACCAGGAGATCGAAAAGCTCAATCGCGAAGACGCGCTCGCCTTCTACCGCCGCTTCTACGCGCCGAACAACGCGATCCTGGTGATCGCCGGCGACGTCGAGGCCGCCGACGTGCGCCCGTTGGTCGAGCGCAATTTTGGCCCGATCCCCGCCCAGCCGGCGATCCCCGCACAGCGCATCCGCCCGCAGGAACCGGAGCCGGCTGCACCACGCACCGTCACGCTGTCAGATCCGCGCGTCGAGCAGCCCAGCCTGCAACGCTATTACCTCGTGCCCTCGGCAACGACGGCCGCGGCAGGCGAGAGCGCAGCGCTCGACGTGCTCGCGCAGTTGATGGGCAGCGGCAACAACTCCTATCTCTACCGCGCACTCGTCGTGGACAAGCCGCTCGCGGTCTCCGCCAGCGCCGGCTATTCGAGCATCTCGCTCGATCCGACCCAGTTCGCGGTCGCGGCCTCGCCGAGACCCGGCGTCAGCTTCGCGGATGTCGAGCAGGTGATCGACGGCGTCATCGCCGACATCGTGCAGGACCCGATCTGCGCCGAGGATCTGGAGCGGGTCAAGACCCAGCTCATTGCGGAAGCGATCTACGCCCAGGACAACCAGGCGGTGCTGGCCCGCTTGTATGGCGGCGCGCTGACCACGGGCCTGTCGATCGAGGACATCAGGAGCTGGCCCGACCGCATTCGCGCGGTCACCGCCGAGCAGGTTCGCGCCGCTGCGCAAAAATGGCTCGAGAAGAAGCGCTCGGTGACGGGCTATCTGATCAAGGACACCACACCCGCCAAGCGCAAGGAGAAGCGTTCGTGAATCATTCCTTCCTTCGCGCACGCAACGTCGCGCTGTCCTTCGCCACCGGTGCGGCACTCGTGCTGGCCGCGGTGTCGCCGTCGCAGGCGGCCGCAAAGGTTCAGCACCTGATCTCGCCGGGCGGCATCGAGGCCTGGTTCGTGCAGGACGCGACCGTGCCGCTGATCGCCATGGAATATTCCTTTGCCGGCGGCTCGGCCCAGGATCCGAAGGACAAGCCGGGCGTCGCCAATCTGGTCGGCGACCTCCTCGACGAGGGCTCCGGCGATCTCGATTCCAAGACATTCCATGAGCGGCTCGACCGCCGTGCCATCGAGCTCTCCTTCAGCGCCACCCGCGACACCTTACGCGGCAGCCTGCGCATGCTCCGCGACAACAAGGACGAGGCCTTCGACCTGCTGCGGTCGGCATTGACCTCGCCGCATTTCGAAACGGCCGATGTCGAGCGCATTCGCTCGCAGGTCATCTCGGGCCTGCGCCGCGAGACCACCAACCCGACCTCGCTCGCGAGCCGGAAATTTTTGGAGATAGCGTTCGGCGATCACCCTTACGGGCGACAGACCACCGGCACGCTGGACAGCGTACCGACCATCACGGTTGCCGACATGAAGGATTATGTCGGCCGCGTGCTTGCCAAGGATACGCTGAAGATCTCCGTTGTCGGCGACGTCGATTCGGCCACGCTTGGCAAGCTGCTCGACCACACGTTTGGCAGCTTGCCTGCCAAAGCCACTCTCACAGCGGTCCCCGACATCGAGGCCGCAAAGCCGCCGCAGCGCGCCTTCGTGCCGCTCGACGTGCCGCAGACCGTCATCACCTTCGGCGGCCCCGGCGTGAAGCGCAGCGATCCGAACTTCATGGCGGCCTATGTCGTCAACCACATCCTCGGCGGCGGCGGCTTGTCCTCGCGGCTCTATCATGAGGTCCGCGAGAAGCGTGGCCTCGCCTATTCGGTGTTCGAATCGCTGCTCTGGATGGAGCATTCGGCGGTCTTCATCGGCAACACCGGTACGCGCGCCGACCGTGCCGGCGACACGATCGATGTCATCGAGAAGGAAGTGCGCCGCATCGCCGAGGAGGGCCCGACGCAGAAGGAGCTCGACGAGGCCAAGTCCTATCTCAAGGGCTCGCAGATGCTGGCGCTCGACACCTCCTCCAAGCTCGCGCAGGCATTGCTGCAATATCAGCAGGACAAGCTGCCGATCGACTATATCGAGAAGCGCAACGCCATCGTCGATGCGGTGACGCTGGACGACGCCAAAGCGGCCGCCAAGCGCCTGTGGGGCCAGGGCTTGCTCAGTGTCATCGTCGGCCGCTCTCCACCGGCAGCAGCTGAGTAGACCACCGCGCCATCGGCCGCGAAGCCGGCGACCCCAATTAAATTTTCAAGTAGCTCGGGGCGGCGTAGCCCCGAGCCTGGCTCTGCCCTGTCCCCCGCTTGCATTATTCGCGCTGGTCGTGTCGTTGTTCCTGGAGAGCTTGGCACGCTCCTCGCGCAGCCAGCTCTGCAGCTCGATAATCAACGGGTGGCGACGCTCCTGACCGTGGAACAGGAGGTCGGTGGTTCAAGCCCACCCAACTGTACCAGCGAAATCAACATCTTACAATCCAATGGCTTCGGAGTTAGCGATCAATAGCTACCGAATAGCTACCACGGTGACTACGCTAATGAGAGACTGCAGGTAGGATTTCCGGAAGGGATAGAGCCCGAGGCTAGGTTCTCTCGCATCGTGCGGCCGAACTGCTCCAGCAACGCGGGGGCGATCTGGATCGCGTTCGATGAGTGTGACTTGGCGGCACGTTCGAGAGCGGCCTATGAGCGATCCCGATCAGCCTTGAGAACGTTCAAGCGGTCCTTGAGGACATCATCGATTTCGGTGACTCCATCTTCGATGAGTTTGTAGAGGCATTTAGTTAGCTGCTTCTTGCGGTGCCTTTCTATACGGCTGCCTTCGATCTCTCGGTCCGAACAAAGGCCACGACGCTCTTCATGCCACTGGTCCGGAGCTCTTTGTCCGTCAAGGGGCCGACAATGGTATTGTGCTGCGCAGCTCGATCGGCGTCGCCGGCTGCATTGTCCCCGGCGCCGTCGTCAATTCGGAGTGTTGGTCAGGAGGGCGCATGGCGTTACCAGTCACGATCTAGGGGGCGGGATCCCGGCTTGCTTCCGGGCCTTGGGGACCGAAACAGACTTGGTTTCGGTGGAGGCGGCGGCGTCCGCGATGAGTCGATCGATCAGGTCGCCCAGGTAGAACTGGATCGTGTCCAGCTCCGCCGTGGTGATGGGAACGAGCTCCGGCAGATCGTCGAGCACGACCGGATCGTCGGACGTCCTGGCTCGCTGAGACGGTCGTTCGAGTTGGGGACGATTCGATGGCGCCACTCCTGGCGGTGCCTGGCGCGTCGCCGCATGCTTGTAGAGGTCGCCTGGAGCTATCACTATCAGCCGCGCGTTTCGTGGGGTAAGACCGACGTTGTGGAACGCCAGCCAGAGCCGGTACGGGACATCGCATGGAAGGCGCAGGTTCGTCTCCGTGGCCGCTATCGGGCCGCTCACCGCCGCAGGCAAAAAGCCCACGGTGGTCGTCACCGCGATCGCCCACGAGCTCAGCGGCTTTGTTTGGGCCATTGGTCAGACTGTGACGTCGCCGGTGCCTATGATGTAAATCCGCCGACCTGTTCGGCCGGGGGCGGAGCGCAAGGTCAGGCAATCCTCGAGAGTCCAGTGGGCCGGTTCAATCCGATGCCCGTCCTAAGTCAGAGGTAGGCCGCGACGAAAAGCGCTCATGCGTTATCCAACCCGCGAATGGAAGATTGATCGACCGTCGCCATCGGCGCTTCGCCCCCGACCCAACAGGAAAAAGAGTTCTCTGTCGCCATGCCTTCGGCACGGCGAGCGTTCTCGCAGTGCAGGCCGGGTGATCCTCCTCCGCCCCGGCCGCCCTTGATACCGGTCTCGCCCGGCCTTTGACCGGCAATCGAGTGAGGTACGGGCTCATAGCGTTTCTGGCAGCAGGCCCGTGGAATGCTTCTGCGGTGGGCGCGGTGCACTTGCCGACAATTGCTCCAGCGTAGCTATCAACGGATTTCCGATTGTGCGTCGCAGTCGAGTTGGCCCACTGAGTTCGCCCCGGCATTTCGAGCAAATGCGACCGACGACCGGAGTAAAGGCTTGCTCGCCCCGGCTGAATTCCATTCCGTCACAACGGCTGCATTTCAGGGGAACGACACGCGCTTCGAGATGCGGCAACGAGTTTTGCGCCATCAGTGTACGGACCATGGCGCCGTCCAATCTCACGCCATCTATTTCCACGGCGGAGAATGTGTCGTCAGGGTTGGCTATTTCACCGTCTTCCTTGTATGCATGCACGTGAATACCTTCTTCCTCCGCCTTCTCAGAGGACCAAATGATCGCGGCGTTCGAACCCCAGACTTGTATGCCACCGGGATAATCGCTCTGCTGGAGCTTGAGGACTCTTGCAGCTTGAACAGGCTTTCGCGGGAGCAGCCCTAAGGTTTCTTGTGTTGCGCGAATAGGATTTCCGATCCCAACAACCGAATCGCCAAAATTCTTGCCGCAACCTGCGCAGAGATGTCGGCGGTGCGGGTGGATGCTGAACCAGTCTTTGTCAAGATGCGGATATCCACAATAGTGCACCGGACGTCACGCATATCGAATCCGAATACGCTGCTGACCATGTAGTACACGGCATCGATTTCAGAAATCAGCAAGCCTTCCGTCGGAAGCTGATGGCCAATCAGCCTGACCGCCCGATATGTAGTGTCTATGTGTTTGTCCCCGTCGGAATCCCTCCGCGCGTGAACATGGATTCCAAAATCCAAGGGAAGGCGGGTCGTGTCATACACGGGTGGAACAGCGCCCCATAGGCCCACTCCGCCGGGATATTGGTCGAGATCAAGATCGAGAATCTCGTGAGGCAAAATCGGTGGAAGATGCGCCGCACGGCATGCCATCGCGGGCCGACCGTACTTGGCGGTGGCATCGGCTTTGTGTGTAAGGCACCAGTATCGCGTGCCACCATCACGCCGTTTTCCGACAGGCGTAATATCGCAACCACCCGCCTGCTTTAACGCCGCTTTTTTTGGCTGGCTAAACATATCAAGCTGTCTCATGGCCGCACCTTCGTTTGAAAATCCTAGACCGCTTCGGTCACTTTCTTCAGTGAAAGCAACCATTCACGCAGCTTAATGACTTGGTCTTCAGTCAGCTTTGAGCCGTAATGGCCGACGATCTCAAACGGTGATCCGCCGCTCTTCTTGAAGATTTCCCGAAGCATATCGAGCGTTTGCTCGCGACCGAGCGCGATCTCCGCTGGATCAACCAAGGAAATGCAATCGGTGCCCACGATATAATTGGGGGTCCGCTTTCCAAACGTCGCCGGATCATGAGTGTCGAGTTCGTGCTGTGCGCCGCTCGCATCGACGACAACGTTTCCAGTCAGTTGACCGTCGTCACGCATTCGAAGGCGTTGATCAGGAAACCGCTCGTACGCTTGTATGGCGTCGATTTTCTGCGCAACTTCGAAGCCGCCCATCACGAATTGGCGCACGTTGGGAAGTTTGCCGGATATCACGAACAAATGGTTCCCTTCTTTGACTTGGCGCCTGATATCAGGGCGACAAGCTCCGAGGCTCGCCTTTGGTCCGAGGTAAGGGTCTTTTACATGTTTCCCAAGCTGCGGATCATAGCCGCTGCTGGTTATAAAGATTTTTCCAATCATCATTGCCTCCAAGTCTGGTCGCCATCCTCAGCAAGCTGCCAATCGAGCTTTTGCTTGAGGGCGTTTCCTTGATGACGCGCCAATAGGCGCTCATGCTGCAATCGACCGACAACGATACCCGGACCGATTCCGATCGCTTCCGCAAAGTCGTGAATGTCTTCGTTCGTAAAGCTTTTCTTCCGGACGAACTCGCCCAGAGCGGCAGGTGGAATCAGTGTATCGTCGGCAAACTGATTGGCCTCGCTCTCATACTGTTGCATTTCAGGATCTACGACCTGATCCGAAAGATTATCGGCTGCGTTATCCAGGACGAACGATCGCTTCCTTCTATGAAGGAGCACGTGACCTACTTCGTGAAAAAACGTAAACCACATCTGATCGTCAGTTTTGTACCGAAGCGTCAGAGCGATGAGGGCTTTCCTGTCGGACAGCCATCGCGCACAGCCGCTAATCGCACAGTGAGGCAGTTCTGGAACCCACACCACAGCAACCCCTGCCGCCGCGCAAATCTTCTGGATTGGTTCCATGATCTCATTGGCCCGTGTTCTGGTCAGGCGCCTCAATTCTTCGATCGACGCCCGGAGTAAGTGCTCATTGAAATCCGCCGTCTGAAGTTCTGCCGCCACAAGCTCCGTTTCGCGCACCCACGCGGAAACTGCTTCGACGCTGGTCGCGAATTTTCGGGTTTGTCGGTACGCCACACGAGAAGCGCTCCACACAGCATTCCAGCTTTCAGGAGATGAGACGCCGAGGAAGTGAAGCAAGGCATCTACTTCAGACTGCCCCGGCTTCAAAAAGCGGAGCTTCCGCATATCCTTCAGAGGGAATTTGCGAGCCCAGTCCGACCATTGAGCGGACTGCGCGAGCTCGAAGTGTCTCGCCTCAGCTTCGTCGAATTGACGCTGAAGGTTCAGCCAAAAATGTGCGGGGCGCTGCAGTACCTTCTCCAAGGCAAGCGCCGTCGGCGCCGTAACCGGCGCCTTTCCATTACAAATCTCGCTGATGGTCTTTGGCGTGAGGCCTGTACGCCGCGCCAGATCGCGCTGCGCCCACCCGTGAAATTCAAGATAGTCCGCCACGACCTCGCCAGGATGCGGGACAGCCGTCGGCTGGAGCAGAGTAGCTTGCTGATCGCTATCCATGGGTATCCCCAATTGCTACGATTTCGATCTTCGTTATCGATGCCCACCGCTTTTGCTCATCAGAGCGGTCCTTCGGGGCATTCTCTTCGATTGGCACGAATAGCAGTCGATAGGGCTGTTTCAGATCGATCGAAAAGGTGCCCGCAAGTTCTCCTTTCAATTCATGGCAACGTTCAGGCCCAGACATCGGTGGCCAGAAGTCCGCCAGCGACACGGCGGCCCGCAGCTCACTCAGGCGCAGCATGATTTTCTTCATCATGTCGCGGCCGTGTTGCTTCTGACATGCCGCTTCACTTTCGAGCGCCGCCCTGAGCTTACCTTTGGCTCGCATTTCCATATGGTACCTATTTAGTAATCATATGCCTGGCAATATAGTTACCTATTAAGTAACGACAGATAGTCGATACGGAAAGCCACGTCAAGGGGTGTTCCTGTTTCGTGCCGGGTACATAGGATGCCGTTTGGACTTTGGGACCCGTGACTGGGCTCCGGCAGGGCTGCGCCGCCGCCCATCACAAGCGGTTCCAAGATTGACTTACGGCTGGTGACGGAAATGTCGACCTTGCAATATTTTCAGGTGTTGCTAATTGAGAGAAGGTTTTTCATAATGTAGAACTGAAATTCGATAATGGGCATCTTTGGAGAAGGAATTTCAGGGACCAAGCCAGAGAGTGTTTTTCATAGGATTTTGAGTGAGCGTGCAATTTTCAGGATCGGTTAGGGTTTTTCATGACCGGAGGCTGCCGGAAGCTGCCGTTCCGGTGGGTTACGCTGCCCTGATCGACGCTTATAAGTTGCCCGTTCCTGTCCCCCGCACCCTTTCGGCGATTGGCACCAAGCACCGCATTATCGAGCAGGGCGACTGGCGTATCTATACGCCGCGCCACGCGCCGGAGGCCTCTCTTGAAGGACACCTGACTTTTGCTCTCAAGAACGAGGGGGTGGACCTTGCCGTTCTGAAGCGGCTTTTCCTCGCGGTTAAGGAAGGCGAGATCGCGGAGCTTGTACGGCAGAAGCCTACCGGCCTCTACACCCGTCGTATCTGGTTTCTGTACGAGTGGCTGCTTGGCCGTGAGCTGAAGCTGCCGGCCGCAAACAAGGTCTCATATGTGGATGCGGTCGATACCGAACTCCAGTTCGCAAGGCCCGGCGAGAATTCGGCCCGTCATCGTGTCCGCAACAACCTTCCCGGTACGCCGGACTTCTGCCCGCTCGTGTTCAGGTCTGCTGCGCTCAGCGAGTTTATCGCGCAGGACTGGAAGGAGCGCGCGCGCGCGGTCGTCAGCGCAGTTCCGAAGGACCTGCTCGCGCGGACGGCTGCATTTCTTTTGCTGAAGGATTCGAAGTCCAGCTACGTGATCGAGGGAGAAAGGCCGCCGCAGGATCGTATTCAGCGGTGGGGCCGCGCTATCGGGGAGGCAGGTCGCGCGCCGCTCGATGAGCAGGAATTTTTGCGCTTACAGAGCATCGTCATCGGCGACGAGCGCTTTGTGAAGATGGGCTTCCGCCAGGAAGGCGGCTTCGTCGGTGAGCACGACCGGGATACGCAGCGCCCCATTCCCGATCATATTGACGCTCGGCATGAAGATATTGCGTCGCTGATGGCGGGCTTGATTGCGTTCGACCATAACGCCGAGAACGATCTCGATCCTATCGTCGCTGCAGCAGTACTGGCATTTGGGTTCGTCTATATCCATCCGTTCGAAGACGGCAACGGGCGTATCCACCGCTACCTGATGCATCACGTTCTCGCGCGCCGAGGGTTTAATCCTGCTGGACTGCATTTCCCGGTGTCGTCGGCGATCCTCGATAGGATTACGGAGTACAAGACTGTGTTGGAGAGCTATTCCAGCAGGTTGCTTCCCTGCGTCCAATGGGAAGCTACCCAGAAGGGCAATGTAAAGGTTCTCAACGATACGGCCGACTTTTACCGTTTCTTCGATGCGACGCCGCATGCTGAGTTTTTGTACGAATGCGTGCGCCAGACGATTGAGCAGGACCTGCCCAACGAAACTAACTTTCTTCGTAACTTCGACACGTTCCGTGCTGGCGTCGAGAGCATGATCGATATGCCCGAGCGGACGCTCAACAACCTGTTCGGGTTCCTGCGGCAGAACAACGGCGCGCTTTCCAAGCGGGCAAGGGAGAACGAGTTCGCGCAATTGACCGCAGAGGAAGTGGCGAAGATCGAGGAGTTGTACCGCGCCTCGTTTCAGGAGAGCGCATGATCGAATTTCGACAAGCCGACGCTATTTTGTCGCAAGAGATCTCGCGGCATGTCCGTGATATGTGGGATCGATCTGGATGTAGATTTCAACAAGTCCTTTCAATTGGCTCCGCAACGGCAATTGCATCTAATCGTTCCGGTCAATTTTCGTTGTCGCAGCCGTGTTCAGCACGATGGAGCCGCGTACCAGTGGATGATGCTGACCGCGGCTGGCTGTTGTCTCGCCGACGATGTACCGCGGCTCGGTCTCGGTCCAGCGCGGAGTGGGGAAAGTCGCGAGCTTCCCCTTGAAGTGCCCGCGGGGGATGCTTATTGAGGTAGCCTAGAATCTTATCGTCAATCTTTGATTGTTAGAACGGTATTTTCGTTTCAATGTTGGGGTCATAAATTGTCGTGCGGGGATTATTTTGAGCATTAGCATACATAACCCAGACCAATACATGGCCGCGTTACGGACCATCGTTGCTCAGGGAAGAAAGCGTATAGGCCTTTTGGTCGGCGCTGGAGCTGGAGCCGGGACGGCGAAAGACGACGGTACTTACCCGCTCATCCCTGCTGTCGAGGGACTTACAAAACAGGTCCTTGCGACGTTGGCACCCAAATACGGCAGTCAGATTGCCTCCCTCAAAGCGGAGTTGGACAAGCACGATATCGAGACGATACTTTCGCGTATCCGCTCCCTCAGCAAGGTGATCGGGAAGTCGAGGATTCATGGCCTCGACGGCGATGGCTTCAGGGCCTTCAGCGAAGACATTTGTCTTGAGATTGGAAAGATTGTGAACGTTCGACTCCCCGTAAGCGGGAGTGCCTACAGCGATCTTGTCAACTGGACTACAGGAATATCCCGCGATCATCCTGTCGAGATTTTTACGACGAACTACGATCTTCTCTTCGAGGAAGCCTTTGAAGCAGTCCGTGCTCCATACTTTGATGGATTTACCGGTGGCCGCGAGCCGTTTTTCGATCCGGTCTCTGTCGCCGGAAATGACCTGCCGCCACGCTGGACAAGACTGTGGAAGTTGCATGGCTCGCTAGGATGGAAGGCGAGCGGCAAGGATGAAGTGATTCGAACGGGCAGTGATACAGCGACGCATTTGGTCTTCCCGGAGCACCTGAAGTACGATCAGACCCAAAAAGCTCCTTATGCCGCGCTGTTCGATCGGCTGCGGGCCTTCCTGGCCACGCCGGACACCCTGCTCATTTCTATCGGATTTTCCTACGCGGACGCGCATGTCGCGGCTCGTATCGACGAGGGCCTAGCCGCGAATCCTTCGGCCAGCGTCTTCGCTTTTCAATATAAATCCCTCTCTGACGAGGTCGCCGTCTGCGATTTGGCGCGGCGCCGTCCCAACCTCAGCGCCTACGCGCCCGACAAAGCTGTGGTCAACGGGATAGAGGGACCCTGGCGAGTGCCGACCGAGCTTCCAAGCAAAGATTGGGGGCCGATCAGAGCAACCTACTGGGCGGCTCCAAGCTCAGGCGGGCCGGCGCAGTTCACGCTGGGAGCAATAGAGGCTTTCGGCCGCTTCTTCGCTGCATCACGCTCGATGCAAGCTCTCACTCCCACTCCAGCGATCGCGCCCGCAACTGGCGCCGGTCCGTCCGCAGGCGTCGGGATTACACCATGATTGCGCCGACACTGCTGGGACATGTCGGAGCCGTATCAGGGGCGACGATAAGCGTTCGTCAATTTGAAGGCGTGGCATCGGGTATCGCCATTATCGGAGGACGTAGCTATCGCGTTGGCCAAGTCGGAAGCTTTGTGCGGATACCGCAGGGCTATCACGATCTTTACGGAATTATCGCCGAGGTCGGCGCAACGGCGACGCCAGAGGCCGCGCAGAATTTGAGCTCGCGGGGGGAACGCTGGATAACCGTCCAGTTGGTCGGAGAGATCGTCGAAACGGCTTTTGAGCGCGGGATCAGCCAGTATCCGGCGATAAACGACGAAGTACATCTGGTCACCGAGGATGATCTCGCAAAGATTTACGGTACGGCAGAAGAAGGGCAGGTTGTCATCGGAAGGCTTGCTGGGGCTGAGAGCATACCGGTACACGTGGACTTGGATCGGCTTGTGACAAGGCACAGCGCGGTGCTCGGGTCGACTGGCTCGGGAAAGTCAACAACCGTTGCGAGCCTTTTGCGCGCCATCGTTCGTTCAACGGATGGCAGCAGCAATTTTCCCAGTACTCGCATTCTACTTCTCGACATTCACGGAGAATACGCGACATCCCTGAAGAAGATTGCTCAGGTGTTTCGCGTTTCGCCAGCCGACGACGAAAAACCGCTGTTCATCCCGTACTGGGCTACGGACACGACGGAGATGCTGGGGTTCATGATGGGAAAATTGTCTGACCCGGCATTTGCCGCGATTACGGACAAGATTCTCTCCAAGAAGCTGCAACTGGCGAAAGGCGGAATGTATGACGGTATCGACGTCAATTCGCTTACCTTCGACACCCCGCTCCCATTCAGTTTGAAGCAACTGTGGTCTGATCTGATCGATCCCGAGATCAAGACCTGGAATGAAAACACCCAACTTACCTCGGCAATCGAAAAGCCGGGGAATGCGGAGAAGCTCGTGGCGCCGGTCTATCCATTGCCGGGTCCGGGCGGGGCCAAGCCTTTTGCGAACAAGACCGCGGTGCTTTCAATTCGGCGCCAACTCGACCAAATGAGATCCCGGTTACTCGATCGGCAGTACGATTTCATGCTCCATCCGGGCGACTGGGAACCTACTCTCAACGATCAGGCGAAGAAGGACCTACCGGAGCTGCTGGAGTCCTGGCTTGGAACGGACAAGCCCATCAGCATTCTCGACCTCTCGGGGATACCTAGCGGCGTCCTTCACCATTTGGTCGGTGGCATTCTCAATATTCTTTACGAGGCCCTGTTTTGGGGGCGCGAGGCCGCGGAAGGCGGCCGTCAGCGACCGTTACTCGTGGTCATGGAGGAGGCCCATCGCTATCTCGGTAAGGATGCCGATGGTCCCGCAAAGGCGATGGTTCAGCGTATCGTAAAGGAGGGACGAAAGTTCGGCGTCGGCGCCATGATCGTCAGCCAGCGTCCGTCCGAGATCGACGATACTATCCTTTCGCAATGTGGGACGTTCATTGCCCTTCGGCTCTCCAATACAGGTGACCGTGGTAAGGTTCAATCTGCGCTGCCCGACAGCCTAAGCGGGCTTATGGATAGCTTACCGGTCTTGAGAACCGGTGAAGCGATCATCACCGGAGAAGCCGCAAAGCTGCCGATCCGCTGCCGCATCACATTGCCGCCCGAGGGAGCGCGGCCAAGCAGCGAAGACCCGAGAGTCTCGCAAGCTTGGGCCAAGCCGAAAGCGCAAGAGGATTACGTAAGTCTCAGCGGTCCGTGGCGCGCCCAAAATCCCAAATGGAAGCGCGGTAAGGAGGGAAATTAGATATGGAACGGATAGTGGTAAACTCGTCTAACCTGGTCTCGGTTGGATATGATGAAGACAGTTCGACGCTGGAGGTTGAGTTCAAGGGTGGCGCAGTATATCGCTATTTAAATGTCCCGTCGTTCGAGTATGAGCGGCTGATGGCCGCGAACTCGCATGGGGCCTACTTTAACGCTAACATCAAGAATGGATATTCTTTCGAGCGCGCATGACCATCGACGCTAACATCACCTGTCCAAGCTGTCATAGTGAGATCAAACTCACCGAATCGCTCGCCGCGCCCTTGATCGCGGCAACAAAGCGCGAATATGAGAAGAGGGCTGCCGACAGGGATGCCGTGTTGGACAAACGCGAGGCGGAACTTCGCGTTCAGCAGGTAGCCGTGAAGGAGGCGCAGGAAAGTGTTGATGTGCTGGTCGCGGAAAGGCTGAAGGCCGAGCGCCAGTCCATTGCTCACGACGAGGCACGCAAGGCGAAGCTCGCGCTAGCCACGGACTTGGAATCCCACGCAAGGGAAATCGCCGATCTTAAAGACGTCCTGATCCAACGCGATACCAAACTGGCCGAAGCGCAGGCAGCCCAGGTCGAACTTCTTCGCAAGCAGCGCGAACTCGATGACGCCAGGCGTGAGTTGGAGCTTTCCGTCGAAAAGCGCGTTCAAGAAGCCCTCGGTGCAGTCCGGGAGCAGGCCCGCAAGGACGTGGAAGACACTCTGCGGCTGAAAGTATCCGAGAAGGAAGAGCAAATCCTGTCGATGCAGCGCCAAATCGAGGAGCTAAGGCGTCGGGCCGAACAGGGATCGCAACAGCTGCAAGGCGAGGTCCTGGAATTGCAGCTTGAGACGCTCCTGGGTGGCCGATTTCCACTCGACCTGCTCGAGCCCGTCGCCAAGGGTGAATTCGGCGGAGATTTGCTTCAGCGCGTGACGGGGCCTGCTGGGCAGCAGTGCGGCGCGATCTTGTGGGAGACTAAACGAACCAAAAATTGGAGCGATGCGTGGCTACCAAAGCTGCGGGGGGATCAGCGAGCGGCGAAGGCAGAATTGGCGCTCTTGGTGTCGGAGACGCTGCCGAAAGGCGTCGAGAGTTTTGAACTGATCGATGGCGTCTGGGTTGCTCATCCGCGATTCGTTCTCCCGGTAGCTGCGGTCCTGCGGCAATCCCTGATCGAGTTAGCGGCTACGCGTCTGTCCCAAGAAGGGCAGCAAACCAAAACAGAGCTCGTTTACGCGTATCTGACTGGTCCGCGATTCCGGCATCGAGTCGAAGCCATTGTCGAGCTGTTCTCCGAAATGCAAGACGACCTCAACCGCGAACGGAAGGCCACTATGCGTCTGTGGGCAAAGCGCGAAGCACAAATTCAGGGTGTCATTGATTCCACAGTTGGGATGTATGGTGATCTTCAAGGGATAGCGGGGCGCGTTATGCAAGAGATACCTGCGTTGGAGATGCCCCTCATCGAAAATAGCAAAGGGTAGGCTCGACTACTCTTATCCGGCCTCACGAACTGTCGGATGGGATATGACCGCGCTTAGCTGCGTTCATGGCCCTCCCGGACGCACCGCGGAATGGGAGCATGCCTCGCATTGTGCCTATGCGCTAGATCAGAAGCATTTGGTGAAAATCACTGTGCGAAGCGATGCGGCCGCCACTGGCGCTGCGCCCCATCGGGTGTTCGGCCGAATGAGATATATCGCCGATAACGATCGAGGGAGGTCCGGCGATGGCCGTTCGCCCGCGCTGATCAGTCCTTCAGCGATTCCAGCAGCCGGAGGTGCAGATCTCGTATCACCACTGACGCCTCCTTCTTGGCGGACAACTCGTCGTAGTTGCCGTTACGCAGGAATCGACAGATCGAGGTCTGCATGTCTACCACACGTCTGAAATTCATACGCCGGATCCGCCATTCGGCCTCTTCCAACCTCGCCATGGGGCCGGTCATTGCGGCGTGGGCCGGAAGGTAGCGCGAGCCCGTGTCGGAGAATGCCATCCGCAACCAAGTCAGGCCGTCCACGACGTCGGCTCCGGCCAGAAAATAGAGCGGTGCCATGAACGGGTCGAGCCCGCCGAAAACGTGGATCGGTTTGTAAACGTCGTTCGCGTCAAGCAACGCGCGCAGGCGGGCAACGAAGGTCAGCCTCTCGACGAAGGTATCGCCGGCTTCTTTCTCGGTCACGCCGACGATATCAAAGAGCTTGAGCGACCTGGCATGGTCCGCAATCGACGCTATTGTGAGTTTATCCCCGTTGCGCGGCTTGAGCAGGAAGGCGCTTCCCAGCCTTGGATCGCTTCATGAGCGGCGAGGATCTGGTCCTCGATCGGCAATTGCGTGCGATCGTAGCTGACGGCAACGACGGGGCAGGTGACGTCGATCCCCGCCAGCGTCTCTGCATGAAGTTCCGGCGACCAGGGAAACGACGCGTGATCGGCGTTGCCCCCTCGAAGCCTGCCCTCCTCGTCGACGAGTGTTCTCGCATACCGCAAGGGCGCTCGCGGCGGCGCGAGTTTGCCGAAGAACTCGGCCCGAGCGCTTCGATTGGTTTACTCCGGACGCTGGGGGAGATCCGACAGCGAGGAGGGAAGCGCGTTATCGCATTCGCCGGAGAAGGCCATTTTGACCCAGCGGTGCTGACCAGCAATACCTTCGATATCGAATGGCCGCCACGAAGCGGTCGACGGCAGAGCTTTCCCGAAGTCGACCGCGCGGACTGGTTCGATATCGAGTTCGCGCGGACTAAGATGCTGTCCGGGCAGGTAGAGTTTCTCGATCGTCTTTTGGAGATCGCGGTTGAGAGCGCCGGGAAATGACGTTCAGGATTGGAATCATTTCGGACACGCACGGTCTGTTGAGGCCCGAGGCGGAACGACGCCTGAAAGGCGTCGATCAGATCGTCCATGCTGGCGACATCGGGCGGCCCGAGATCGTGGACGCGCTTCGCCGGATCGCGCCCGCCACGGCCATCCATGGAATCGTGGACAGCGGCGAGTGGGCTCGCAAATACCCCGACACGAAACTCGTGCGCTTGGCGGGAAAGTCGATCTACGTTCTGCATGACCTGAACACACGGCAGGCCGATCTTGGCGCCGGCATCGACGTCATCTTTCCGGGCATTCCCACGTGCCCAAGATCGACACGGTCGGTGGCGTTCTCTTCCTGAATCCTGGCAGCGCGGGACGGCGGCGCTTCAAGCTGCCGATCACGCTTGCGACGCTCGAAGTCACGCGTGAGGGCATGCGACCGGAAATCCACGACCTTGGAGGCGACTGAGCGCACCACTACGGACGGAATTCACAGCGGAGGAGGCGAATGCATCAATCCGTTCCGTTTGCCGGTTAGGCCCCAAAAGGAAGCGCTATTTGCGCGGACGTTCCCGCTCGCGCACGACATCCTTCGCCCGCTTGTCGGACCTGAGCCCGAGGTAGACGGGTTGGCGCAGTTCGCCCTTGCTCGTCCATTCCGCGAATTTGACCTCGGCCACCAACGAGGGCCTGACCCAGGTCGTCGCGGCCTCATCCTTCACTTTGGCAGGGAAGGGTGATTTTGAGGCCGTCAGCTTCATGAGCTTGGCATGGATGTCTTCCAGGACCTTGTGGCTGAAGCCAGTGCCGACATGACCGATGTAGCGCCAAGCGTCATCTTCGCGCACGGCGAGGACCAGGGCGCCGAACAACGGACTGGTGCGCCTGGGCGCCGTGAAGCCTGCGATCACCACTTCCTGTCGCTTTGCCGTCTTGATCTTCAGCCAATCCGGGGTCCGGCTACCGGACGCATACGCGCTGTCGGCGCGCTTCGCCATGATGCCTTCGAGACCCTTCCGCCGGCCTCGGCGAAGAATTTCGTGCCGTTCCCTTTACGGTGAGCGCTAAAGGCGATCAGCTTGTCGCGCGGCAGAATTGCCTTCAGCCGCTTCTTGCGCTCGAGGAGAGGCTGCTTGCGCAAGTCCACTGCATTCTCAAACATGAGATCGAAGACGCAATACTTAAGCTTCGCTTCATGGCGCAGCGCGTTTTGGAGCAGCTGGAAATGTGAGACGCCGTCCTTTCCGATCGCGACGAGTTCGCCGTCGATCACAGCGTCGCCCTTCACCCCCTCCAGCGCTTTTGCGACCTCGATATAGCTGCGGCTGATGATCTTGCCGTTGCGGCTGTAGCGTGCAACCTTACCCCGCCGGATTTCCGCGATCATCCGGAAGCCGTCGTACTTATCCTCGAAAACCCAGCCGGGGTCGTCAAATGGCGCGTCGGTGAGCGTCGCGAGCATCGGCTGCAGGCGCTTGGGCAGGGTCGACGTCCGGCTCATTCGAGGTCAATCCTTAAGAGCGCGTTGCGAAATGCATGGACGTCCTTCAAGGATTAGGGAACGCTACGAGGCCGCGTCATGTTCCGCAGGCGCCGTGACGTGCGCGACGTTGACGATTGATCGGGGAGGGCGGATCAGACAGATGGCCAGGAAACTGAAAACCTATCAGACTTCGCTGGGCTTCTTCGATCTGGCGATCGCCGCGCCATCCATGAAGGCGACTCTGGAAGCATGGGGCGCCGACAGCAATCTCTTCCATCAGGGCGCAGCGAAGGAGAGCCACGATCCGGACGTTATCGCGGCGACCATGGCAAAGCCCGGCATCGTTCTCAGGCGTCCGGTTGGAACCGACCGACCTTTCAGCGAGCATGCCGAGCTGCCCACCGATCTTGGCGGCGGCGGACCAACGAAAGTTTCCCGCAAGTCGAAAGGCCCGAAGACGAAGAAGCCTTCCTCTCGGCCCGTCGACCAGGCCGCGGAGCGGAAGGCCGCTCTCGCCTACGAACGGGAGCAGAGGCGCCGCGAGCTTGAACGGGCGAAGGAAGAGGCTGCCAGGCAGAAGGAGCGAGAACGTCGTCAGCAGGCGGTCGACAAGGCGCAGGCTGCGTTGGACAAGGCCGAGCAGGAGCACGCGAAGCGGACCGCCGCCATCCAGGCCGAGATCGAGGCTCTTGAGAAGAGATCGCAGACCGAACAAGCCCGCTGGGATAAGGAGAAGGAGCGATTGGAAGCCGCGCTGCGGCGCGCGCGGGCTTAGTTTCTTTGGCGGCACTCATGAGCGAAGGCCCGCGGTCCCCTTCGAGCGCTCATCGTTCGGGACCTTGGACGCGTGCTGCGGCCTGGTTCACGGCGGCGCGGTCCCGTCGGTCCTCGGGAGCGAGCTCCATGACGGCCCGATGTAGCTCGGCTGGAATCATTAGTTGGCTTTCCAAGGGCTTGTTGGCCCACTGCCAGAAGCGATCGAATGCATCCATCACAGGTCCTCCCGCAGGCCCCGGAAGAACGGGTGCCGCACCTTTCCCTCGGCCGACTTCGCGCGGTACTCGATCTCGGCGAGCAGCTTTGGTTCGACCCAGATGCCCTTATGTGCGATCCGCTTGGTGTACGGCTGCGCCTTCCGGATCAGCGGCTTCAGTCTCTTCTGGAGGTCAGCGGCGGACGTCTTGTCGAAGCCATGATCGACCTTGCCCGCATAGATCAGATCGTCGCCCTTGAGGCGGCCGACATAGATGCCGTCCCATTTTCCCTTGTCGAGCGCGAACCCGGCGATGGTCAGCGTCTCGCGCTGGATGCAGGTTTTCTTCACCCAGTCGCTTGTACGGCCCTTCGGATAGGGGCCGTCTCGCACCTTGGAGACGATACCTTCCAGGCCGAGTTTGCAGGCGTGCGCGAACATCTCGCGTCCCTCGATCTCGAAGCTTTCGCTGAACTGGACGTCGGTGCCGGTCAGGATCTTCTTGAGTTCGGCTTTGCGCTGAATGAGCGGCAGCTTCCGGAGATCGCGGCCGTTCAGATAGAGCAGATCGAATGCCACCAGCACGATCTTGGTCGACTTGCCCTTCAGCTCGTTCTGCAGCACCGAGAAATCGGTCGTGCCGTCGGCGGCGGGAACGACAATCTCGCCGTCGATGACGGCCGAGCTCGCCTTGATGCGCCAGGGTCGTGGGCGACCTTCTTGAAGCGATGCGTCCAGTCGTGGCGGCGCCGGGTGAAGATCTTCGCCGCCTCGTTGGCCAGGTGGACCTGAACACGGTAGCCGTCGAACTTGATTTCGTGAATCCACCGCGTGCCGGACGGCACCTTCTCGATCAAGGTTGCCAAGGCCGGTTCGATGAAGCCGAGCAACGGCGCCTTGACGCCAATAGCCGGGGGTCTTTTACGCTGAAACGCCACTGAAGCACTCCACGCAACAGCTGATTCAAACTGAGACAGTTCGAATCGTTCCGGAACCCGCGAATCCCTTGCTGCGTTGGTTTGTCATCAAGTCAGACAGGAGGAGCCGATGGCGGCAGCGAAGAAGACAGCGCGCGGGCGCAAGCAGGACCGGGCCCGTGTGGCCGGCGGGCAAAAATATGAAGTGCGGTACGAGTCCAAAAAGACACGGCGGTCGGCGTCGGCGGTCAAGAAAGCTGTCAAGAAGGTCGGCAACAGCCGGAAGCGCGTCGAGAAGCGTCTCGGGCGCTAGTTATCTTTGCTGGCGTCGATTGTCCGGCACGTTGCCTAGGCCTCGGGCGGGCATTCGGGGCAGGTATCGCCGAAGGAGTCCAAGACCTCCGTCATCGCGCCGGCGGCCGCCTCGGGCGAAAGGCCCAGTGGCGGATGCTGGCGGGCGATTTCGAACGCCCGCTCACGGGCGTGCGGATCTGCGCCGTCCTGCATCCAGCCGTGGTACTCACACTCGCGGATCGCGCCTGCCTCCTGCAGCACGGCTATCGCCCACCCCCGTACCGTGTGGATCGCCGTCCGCCGCTCCTTGGTCATCAGCATCAAGATCGCTCCTCCCCGACGGACGAATCTTGCGGCCCTCGATTCGTTCCGGCTGCTAACACAGACCAGGGATTCCAAAGCAACGGGGCGGGTGCTTGTCCACGTGTTCCGCTGCCCCTGTGCAAAACCAGCCACGCAGCAATCTTGTCTTCCTTGTCCGCGTCGCGCATGGCGACTTTCAGCGCCAGGTCTGGTAAGCGCGCTGCAGCGCCTTTGCCTCATCCCAAGGGGGCGCGCTGGGACGAAATTTACGCGCTTTGCCGGCCGAGCGGCCTGGCATTCAACGCGACCGGCCAAGATATTAAGGATGACGGCGTCTGGAAGGTCTTTGAATTCACTTGGCAGATGGATGCGATTCTGCTCTGGGCTCGCTTCGAGGGGCGCTGGCTGCGCGACAGAGAGTTTCATTATCCCGAGCGGCCAAAGAATCCGCCGGCACTGAAGCCACTTGAGAGCTGGCCGGAATCCAGTCCGCGAGATTTGCGGTAGCTACAAGGTCATCGGAATGGGGCGAACCTGTGTCGCATTGATTCTCGCCATTCTGTCGAGCGCGGCGCTGGCCGATCAGTTTGTCGGACAGGCCAGCGTGATCGACGGCGACACGCTGGAAATGCATGGCGTGCGCATCCGGCTTTGGGGCATCGATGCACCGGAAAGCAGCCAGCTGTGCCGCGGCGAAGACAGCTTACAATATCGTTGTGGTGCGCAGGCCGCCAACGACCTTGACGCCTTCATTGCCCGCCGTCCCGTCAATTGTGTTCCAGTCAGCCTCGACCCGTATGGCCGCACGGTCGCGACCTGCTCGGTCGCAGGCAGGGATCTCGGTGAATGGCTTGTACGCAACGGTCTTGCGTTGGATTGGCCCCAATACTCGAAGGGCAGGTATCACGAAACTCAGCGCGAGGCTGAACGCACCGGCCAAGGACTCTGGAAGGGCAGCTACGTGGAGCCGTGGCTTTATCGTGCATGCATCCGCGCAAGTGGAAAGCCGTCCGCCTGTTCGGATGATGCAAATGCCCATCCTTGATGCGATCCCAGCAAGGCGCCAATCCACAACGTGCGATGGCCGATCACCGCACGTGGGCCGGGTAGCTCTGGCGCGGTTGGGGCGACTCACGCTACCCATCATTCCCAATCACCTCACCGCACAATGGGAATGAAATGGTTGCAGCTATCCGTGAATTGCCGGCCTCTGGTTACGCGCTTGAAGTGGACGGCCGGCTCAAAGCCGAATTTGCAACCAGAGACGGCGCCAGGGCAGGTGGCGAAGAACTAAAGAGGCGTTTTCCCATGCTTCGGATCAGGATCTATGACGCGCAGACGCATGCGCGCGAGGAAATCTAGGTCCGCTGATTCAAGTCATGGCGGAGTTGCTCGGCCTGCGCGCGTGCGGCTGCCGCCGCACCGGGCTCTCGTGTTGGGGTGGACGGCCCCCTTCCGCCGGTCTGCGTGGCAGGATGGGTCGTCGATGACCTCAAACGAAGGAGCCGCCCGTGGAAACGATTGTTCGTATCGGTTTGGACACGTCAAAGAGCGTATTTCAGTTGCATGGCGTTGACGGGATGGAGCAGCCGGTCTTGCGACGCAAGTTGAGACGCGGCCAGGTTCTAGCGTTCTTCGGCCGTTTGCCGCCTACGCTTGTCGCGATGGAGGCTTGCGGAGCGTCGCACTATTGGGCGAGGGAGCTGCGTTCGCTGGGGCATGAGGTGGCGATGATCCCGCCGCAATATGTCAAACCGTACGTGCAACGTGGGAAATCCGATGCGGCGGACGCCGAGGCGATTTGCGAAGCCCCGAGTCGACCGAAATTGCAGAAGAACTTCGTGCCAATCAAAAGTCCCGAGCAGCAGGGCGCACAGATGCTGACTCGTGTACGCAACCAGTTCATTGGCAGGCGCACCCAGCTCGCCAATTCGATCCGCGGCTACGCCGCAGAGTTCGGTTTTACCGCGCCCAAGGGGCTTTCAAGGCTTCCGCAATTGCTGATCGATATTAGGGCTGATGCGACAGTCCCGGACTTGGCGATGGAGTTGATAGAGGCGTTGGCTGCAGAAATGGCGCGCGTCGATGATCAGATCGTTACGCTCGACAAGAAGCTTATGCAACTCCATCGGAGCAGCGAGATGAGCCGAAGACTTGCGACCATTCCAGGAATTGGTCCGATCGGCGCGACGCTGCTGTCAATTAAGGTCGTAGATGCGCGCGGATTCAAGTCGGCAAGAAACTTTGCTGCGTGGCTCGGCCTGACGCCAAAGAATCACTCGACGGCTGGCAAGAATCGGCTCGGGGTCATCACCCGCGCCGGCGACGGCATGTTGCGAACCGTTTTGGTAGCTGGCGCGACGGCAGTGATCGCGGATATGCGACGACGCGGGAGTCGCCCTTGGTCCTGGCTGAAAGACATGATCGCGCGCAAGCCGCCGAAGCTGGTGGCGATAGCGTTAGCAAACAAGCTGGCGCGGATTGCTTGGAAACTGATGGTCAGCGGCGAACGGTACCGGCCTGCGAGCGCCGTACCGATGCCAACGCCGACATAGACTTGAACGACAAATTGAGCTTGGCGTCAGACGGGCAGATCTGACGCTGGGGCCAGAACTTGCAGGAAAGGAAGAGGTGGTACGTTCGGCGCGAGCCGGTCATGTGAGACACTCCGCTCGGTTTACCGGCAGCAAATGCCGCTCTCGTGTTTGGAGCTCACCGTCCGCGAAGCCCATCTTGGCCAGTGGTCGCAAGACCCGAAAATAGGCCGGACATATGAGCGCAAGCGATCCGAGCATGCTGCCCGAGCCAATCCTTGCAAGTCGGGGGCCGTCCACATATAAACCGAGCCGCTTTGTGTCTCGGCCGTGCGGCGTCGATCCCTTCTGTAATCCGAGTTGCAAGGTCAAGCCCCTTTTCTCCAGGGACCGGAACGTCCGGTTTCAGGGTGATACTGTTGTAAAACTCGACTGATCTCATTGCCGGGCTTCGCTGTGGAGTTTTTAGCGGTTTGTTGTTTGGGTCTTCCTTTGTTGGGGTTGCGGTGTAGGAAGTTGCGCCCGAGGTGATGCTATGCCGGGCAAATCGTCGCCCGGGATGGTGGGACGCGACAGAGAAGCTTGGCGAGCCGTCTGAGGTTTTGTGCGGTTGCCGTGAGCAGGACTTCGTCCCTGACGCCGCTCAAGCCCCGCAGCCGGAACCGGTCGAGCCTGAGAATGCGCTTCATGTGCGCAAATCGCATCTCAACCTTCTTACGCTCGCGGCGCGACTGTTCGAAGGCTTCTGTATTGGCCAAGGCGCGGACACGATCACGCACGTCTTCGTTAAGGTCGCGGGTAATTTTGCGCACGGTTGCGGTCGTGCACTTCGGCTTTAGTGAGCAGCGGGAGCAATCGTTCTTGCTGGCCCTGTAGTAAACGATATGCCCTTGATCGATATTGCCTGTGCTGGTCAGTTCCGCGCCACCTGGGCAAACATAGATGTTGCGCCCCTGATCAAAGACGAAGTCAGCACGGCTAAAAGTGCCATCGGGTCGTGCCGACTTGTCCCACACCGGTACGTGCGGTGCGATGTTGCGATCCACCAGCCATTTTAACAACCTGACCGCGCCATAGGCCGTGTCGCCCGCGAGCGTCCGGGGCCGTAGGTCAAAGCGTCGCTCGACACGCTCCACCATGGTCTGGGTGACGGCAATCTCCACGGCTCGGTTCGCCCGGCTGCCCGCAGCATCGATGATGACGCCGGCTTTGTTGTCGATCAGGTAGTTCGCATCGTAGGCCAAGAATGGGTCGAGGCCCGGCCTCGCAACCCATGTCGCTTGCGGATCGGTAAGCGAGACTTCCTTGGGAGGCTTGCGCCGCCGGCCGCCTTCGCCCGAACCGTCGTCGCCACCATGATCCTCCTGACCGCGAGCGGCATCGAGAGCTACGAGATACTCGCGAACCGCATGGGATGCTTCCTCCGCCTTCGGCCACGAAAACGGCTGGTCGCCGGGGATCCGCTTCGTCTTGTTTACATCCGCCTTGATCAGGCTCGCATCGATCGAGAACGCTTCGCCTCCAACCAGGCCGGCCCCAATGCACATCGCCACCACGCCCTCAAATATCCGGCGCAGGGCGTCGCTCTCTCGGAAACGTTCGTTCCGCGCACGGCAGAACACAGAATGATCGGGGATACGGTCCTCAACGCCGAGCTTGCAGAACCAGCGATACGCAAGGTTTACCTGAATCTCAGCGCAAATCCGCCGCTCGGAGCGGATCGCAAAAATATAACCGATAAGCAGCATCCGGATCATCAGTACCGGGTCAATCGAAGGCCGGCCCGTGTGCGAGTAATAAGGAGCTAGCTCCTTGTGCACCCAGTCTAGATCGAGCAAACCGTCGATCTGCCGCACCAGATGATCAGGTGGGACCACCTTGTCGAGATGAAAGGAATAGAAAAACTGTCCTTGCTCGCCTTCCCGACGACCCATCATGCGCCGCTCCCGCAGATGACCTATCCAAAGGAATCACGGATCGCGAGTCGTCTCAACGGGAGTTTTGCAACACTAGGGTAGAAGCGGCCACCCCAAGATCTAGCGCGGAGGTCTCACTTTGACCCTGGCTGTTCTCTAATTCCGGGCGTGAGGTCAAGCTCTCCTTGAACATCCTTGCCGGGTCCATGGTTCTCTCCGCGGTAGGGGCGTGCCCTCCGCATGATGGCGTAAGACGACGTTGGCGGATCAATGTGTGAAGCGCGCTTTGCCCTTTCGAGCACCGCAAAGCCAGGGGCGATCTCACCAACGCCAGCGTCCCGGCGGGGACGTTCACTCCCGCTATTCGGCGGGAACTCGTTATCCTTTATGCAGGCTGATCAGCAGCATCCTTTGATGACCATCTAAATTCGGTACCATCGATCCACATCCGATGCAGAATGACAGCAAGTTTTCGGGCAACCGCAACCTTGGCTTTGCGTAGCCCGCTTCGTTTCGCAAGCCGCAGAATGCCCCACGCCTTGAGTGCTGACCATTTTGCTACGCGTGTGAGCAGCACATTGGCCGCCTCGTGGAGGTAACTTCGCAGCATCTTGTCGCCGCATTTCGAGATTCGGCCCGTCCAGTCCATCTCGCCGGATGCGTATCGGCGGGTGGTTAGCCCTGCGTAGGCTCCGACGCTTCGTGATTTCTTGAAGCGAGCGGGGTCATCGATCGTCGCAAGGAAGCAAAGGGCCGTGACCGGGCCGATGCCAGGAGCCGTCATGAACCGTCGCACTTGAGCATTATTGCGAGCCAGCCGCAGCACCTTGCGGTCAAGGTCCACAATCTGTTGCTCGACGGCCTCGCGTGCCTTCAGCAATGGATCTACCGCGGCAAAAAGCTCTGAATCCTTGGCCAACTGCGCGGCGGGCACAGCAAACATATTCATCTTTTGCTCGTCCGATGACGAGCCCAAGATTCTTGAGGAGCCCTCGGATTTGATTTTCGACATCCCGCTTGACCTTGACGAGCAGAGCTCGACTGACAAGAAGGGCTTTGGTCGCATGACTATCGAGGTCTTTGACGCAAACCTCCTTGTACCAACCACATTGCATGATACGCGCTATGCCAGCAGCGTCATTTCGGTCGCTCTTGTTAATCTGCATCTTCAGAACCGCCTTCGCATGCCTGGCGTCTATGCAGATAACGGGTAACCCGATCTTATTCAGCTCGGTCCACAACCATGTCGACGTTGCTCCGGTCTCGAGTCCAATTCGAACGACGTGTGGCGCGTGCAGTTTGATGAACGTTGCGATCGCCTCCGGGGCAGACGCAGCCACCCCTTCGCGCTCGACCGTTCCTGTCCGATCGACGATGCAGATCGACGTCAGTTTCAGCGACACGTCCAATCCGACATAGTGCTCCATTGCCTCTCTCCGTCATTGCAAGGCCCTGAGGTAGGCCTCGTCGATTCCTGGAGAGCTGATTCCCAGAGCCTGAGTATGGCTCCGAGCCCGGAATTACCCCATGTGTAAAAACGCCATGCCCCTGTTATGATTCTCTCGTGATTCTGCGGGAGGAATCGATGACGCGCTTCGTTGAAGAGGCGGATCGTGGGCAATGGACGCTGTTGCCCGAATGCCTCGATGATTTCATTGACGAGAGCAATCCGGTTCGGGTGATCGATGTGTTCGTCGATACGCTTGATTTGGCCGAGATGAGTTTCGATGGAATTGAGCCTGCGGCGACTGGTCGGCCATCGTACCATCCCTCGGTACTTCTTAAGCTTTACATCTATGGCTATCTGAACCGGGTGCAATCGAGCCGACGGCTAGAAAGAGAGGCCGGACGCAATGTCAAGGTGATGTGGCTGTTGGGTCGGCTTGCTCCAGATCACAAGACGATCGCGGACTTCCGCAAGGACAACGGCTTGGCGCTGCGCAAGGTCTGCGCGCGGTTCGTCGAGCTTTGCCGTGAGATAGGCCTTCTCGCCACGGCGAGTGTCGCCATCGATGGCAGTAAGTTCAAGGCCGTCCGGGATAAGAACTTCACGCGGGCAAAGGTAGAGCGGCGGCGTGCCCAGTTGGAGGAGAGTGTGGCGCGGTATTTGAGCCAGCTTGATACGGCCGACCGGCAGGAGCCGACGGAGGCGCTGGCTGCGAAGGTGACGAGGCTGAATGAGAAGCTTACAAATCTGAAGGAGGAGATGGGCAGGCTTGCCGTCTACGAGAAGCAGATTCGTGCTTCGCCTGACCAGCAGATATCCTTGACCGATCCGGACAGCCGATCGATGGCAACGAGCGGCCGCGGGTCTGGCGTCGTCGGCTACAACGTGCAGGTCGCCGTTGATACCGAGCATCATCTGATTGTCGCGCACGAGGTAACGAACAGTGGTTCAGATCGGGCGCAACTTGCCAACATGGCTAACCAGGCGAAGGCTGTGCTGCAGACCGAGACTCTCGAGGCCGTTGCCGATCGGGGCTACTTCAGCAGCTCCGAGATCCTCGCTTGCCACGAGGCCAACATCACGGTGACGCTGCCCAAGCCGATGACTTCTAGCGCCAAGTCAGAAGGGCGCTTCGGCAAGCAGGACTTTGTCTATTTACCGGAGAAAGACGCCTATCACTGTCCGGCTGGGGAGCAACTGCCATATCGCTTTACTGGCGAGGAAGATGGCAAGCGGATAAGGCGCTACTGGACCACAGCCTGTCAAAATTGTTCGCTCAGATCCCAGTGCACGACAGGGCCGGAGCGGCGGATTCCTCGATGGGAGCATGAGCATCTGCTCGATGCTGTGCAGCAGCGCCTTGATGCGACCCCGATGGCTATGCGTCAACGTCGCGAGACCGTCGAGCATCCGTTCGGCACGATGAAGGCCCGCATGGGCGCGACACACTTCCTGACCAAAACGCTTCCGAAAGTAGCCGCCGAGATTGCTCTTTCGGTTCTAGCCTACAATCTAACAAGGGTCATGAACATCGTCGGGATCAAGCCGCTGATCGCTGCGATCGCGGCCTAAGAACTGCGTGTCTCCTGCCTTCCGGGCCAGATACCCTTAGGCACCGTTTTTACACGACCAAGACCCATTGCGGAAGTGGTCGGCTTTAAGGGGGAGCGCCCTAAACCTTCGTATTGTTCCGTCACCCATCTAGATGCCGGACGATTACCTACGTTCAATTGAGCTGCTGATCGTGATCGTCTTAGGCTGCATGCGTTGGAAACGCGCACAGGCTCATCAAGTGCGACAGTGAAAAAAGGATGATCGACGAACAGCTGCGATAAAGCCAAGAGGAGAGTACAATGCCCAACTGCTCCGAAAGTCTTAGATCTGGCGGTGCCGCGCGATGCGCAGTTTGTGATGGCAAGTTCGGTCTCGTCCGGCACTACTCGTGGCGAACGCCTCTTTGTTCCAAGAAGTGCGTCGATCGCTTCAGAGCTCGCAGGGAAAGTGACCGCAATTGGGTGGGCTGGCTCCAGATCACCTTCAACCAGCTGCCAGAGAACCGCGCGAGGGCTTTGTGATGGTCCAGATCTCACAACGAGGCAAGGCATATTTAGAGACAGCACGGACTTTGCTCCGTGCAGCCCAAACCATGACCGACTCAGCGATTGCGGGTCAGCTTAAGGCCCTTGCCGACGACTACGAGCGGCGTGCTGAGAAAGCTTGGCATGTTGATGCGGCCAAAGCATTCGCCCGATCGGCTGCTAGCGCTGAACGCGAATTGCGTGCATGACCGGGTGGGCAGCTTCAAACATGTTCCCCGAATTCTGTACCATTGAAGCGCTGAACCTGCGCCCCGGCTCCAAGGAGCTGGAGGCATTCAACGTCGAGCGTGTGCGCGGCTACCTCGAGTGCAATCTCGGCTGCAAGAAGAAGGAAGTGATTCACGCGCTAGGCCTGCATCCGCGCACGGTGGCCAAAGCCATCAAGATCATCCGGGCAAATGCCCATCGCAGCGATGGGGCTCTCCAGTCGTGATCAAGATCATCGCTGTGCTCTGCGGTCTCTCCTCTCCGGCAAATTACCACGAGCAGACCGTGACCACCTCGGACTTCGCCGACGTTTCGATGCAGTCTTGTCTGATGGGTGCGACGCAGCTCGCCGAGTGGATGAACCTGCATCCGGCAGAATGCCCGGCGGGCTGGCGCTGCGTGATCGGCAAACAGGATGGCAGGGGAGCTTAGGGTGAAAAGCCGCTTCCCCGGTTGCGTTGAACCGCTTAATCCCAAAGGCTGCAACTACTGACTGGGACCGTTCGATAGCCAGCAAGCCCTGCCGATCGAGTAAGTCCTTGTTTGCGGTGCATGAGTCCGGAAGTGGGCCCTTCTCGGACCTCCGCTTAAATCCTCCAGATGTTTGCTATTGGGGCAAACTGAGAAAGGATGTTTGGGCGGCCAGCCCTTCGGTCGGTCACGCTCTAGTCTCGGGCATCGATCCGCGACCGGAGCCACCGCTCGCCGGTGTCTCCGCCCATTCGGGTAACGATCGTTGCCGCATCATGCGGCTATCCGCAATCCACCACTGCCTGGCCCGCGCTTCTGTCCGGAGTCAGCCTATGGCATGCTCCATGATGGGGTCCGGCGAGTTAGGTCGCCCAAGCTCACAGCGCGTGCTTGAGCACCGCACAGGGATCGAAACGGACTGACCCTCCCCACGTCCTCGGCAGAACAGATTGTTACGCCGGGACGATCCTTATGTGGGTTGGGTCACAGGCGGCTTTCCAAAACGGAAGTCCGTTTCCTCGACCCACATCCGATGCATGATAATCGCCAGTTTGCGGGCAACCGCCACGCACGCTTTCCTGGACCCGATACGTTTGCCGAGCTTGACACCCCAGGCCCGAAGTTTCGACCACTTCTTAGAAATCCGCATGTGCGAGTTCGGGGCTTCATAGAGCGCATGCTGCATCAGCTTGTCGCCGCACTTGCTGATATTGCCTGAGCGATCAATCTCACCCGACTGATAAGCGCGAGGGGTCAATCCCAGATGCGCCGCCACGGCCTTGGAATCCTTGAACCAGTTTGGATCGTTAATCGTCGCCTTGAACGATAGGCTCACGAGCGGACCAACGCCGGATACGGTCATCAACCGCCTGCAAACATCATCCTTGCGAGCCATTTGCGAAAGCTGCCGATCCATAAGGGCCTTGTGCTTGCGCATCATGTTGCGCACTTCGAGCAGTGGCTCGATGGCCATACGCAAGTCAGGCGCATCCGCCAGCAGAGTTTCGACCTTCGCCGCAAACCGACTTCGGTGCACTGCACCAAACCTTAATCCATGCACCTTCATCAATCCCCGGATTGTGTCTTCGATCGCCAGCATGTGATCGACGAATTTCTTGCGCGCGATCAGGATCGTTCGAAGCAACTGTGACGCTTTGCTTTTCACATGAACCGATCGATTGTGTCCGAGGCGCATCATCTCAGCGATGCCGCGGGCATCGCTGCGGTCGGTTTTGTTAGGACGAGAGGACAAGAAGCGCTGTGCATGCCGGGTCTCAATGCAGACGATCTGAAACCCACTATCAACCAATGCGCCGTAAAGCCATTCGGAAAGCGGACAAGCTTCGATGCCGACGAGAGCAATTTTGTCTCGCCAAGGCGAGAGCACCGTTACCAACGCGACCGGCTCGCTTTCGGCTTTGCCTTCCCATACCGACGAGCCATCCGCTTCGACGACGCAGATCGACGTCATTCTTAGTGAAACATCCAGTCCGACATACAGGGCCATCGCTTGTCTCCTTTGCTGGGCCGAATCAACCCCAGCACAAGATTAGCGAGTGGCCGGGATCGGATTACCCCAGCTCGCGCAAAGGGATGCGGAGCTCCTCGCCGGGGGCACTCGGAAAAGGGGCTCGCCTGCGGCGATCGCTATCACTGCCCCGTTCCCGGGTGCCGCTATTGAACCGGTCTCGTCGCTGCACTCGGACCCGCGTGCCCCTTCGGGTCGCTATGCTCACGCTCTCCGGGTGCCATTTTCCATCGAGGCGATGCGCCCCTGGCGCACGCCTGGTCGGGCCTGCGGCCCTAGGTAGCTCAACGCAATTCCCATGAACACCCGATGGAAGGCGGGCTGCGTCGCAGATTTCGCATTCTCTCAGGTAGAGGCGAGAGTCAGAGTGTCGGCCGGGTTTTGCCGTGACGGGTTACAGGCTGCGAGAGAGGCTCGCGGCGCCCGTCGCGGAGATCCGCGATGTCCAGACAATATTCTCGGGCGCGCACCGGTGAGGACCGGGCAAACCTCTATGACGACATCACCAACAAGATCATCGCCGAGCTGGAGGCTGGCCGAGTGCCGTGGGTGCAGCCTTGGGGCACCGCGGCGGCGAAGGCGCCTTTGGCCATGCCGAAAAGCGCCGCGACCGGCCGTCCATATAGCGGCATCAACATTCTAATCCTCTGGGGGGCCGCCACTGAGCGCGCATTCACCGGTCAGAGCTGGCTTACATTCCGCCAAGCGCTGTCGCTCGGTGGTCACGTCCGCAAGGGCGAGCGCGGCACGACCGTCGTCTATGCCGACCGCTTTGTGCCGGTCGACGAAAAACGCCGCGCGAGCGAGAGCGGTGAGGAGGCGCAGGCCATTCCGTTCCTCAAGCGCTTTACGGTCTTCAACTGCGATCAATGCGACGGCTTGCCTGCAGAGATCGCAACAACGGCGCCGCCTCCGCTGCCAGGCCTGATCGAGCCGCAGGTCGAATATCTGATCAAGGCGACCGGCATCGACTTCCGCATCGGCGGCAACCGCGCCTTCTATGTGCCCACGGAAGATTATGTGCAGGTGCCGCCACCGCAAGCCTATTTCGAACCGATCAATTGGCATCGAACGGCCCTCCACGAGCTGGCGCATGCCAGCGGCCATTCGTCACGTCTCAACCGTGACCTTTCAGGCGGCTACGGTACCAAGAAGTATGCCTTTGAGGAGTTGGTTGCGGAGATCTCGTCTGCGTTCGGTTGCGCGTCCCTCGGTATCGTGCCCACGGTGCGGCACGCCGACTATATCGGCTCGTGGCTGGAAGTGCTGCGCGAGGACAATCGTGCAATTATCCGGGCCGCTTCCCAGGCTAGCAAGGTCGCCGATTATCTCCTTGGCTTCCTCCCAGAACCCCTAGTTGACATGACGACGGAGGACCAGCAGGCGGCGTGACGATCTGCTCGGTGGCCGCGGGCGCGAGAGTGAGAGGGCAGGGGCGTTTCCGCGACGGGTTGGAGGCCGAGAGAGAGGCTCCCGGCCGCCCGTCGTGGAGAATCGATATGACGAAGGCTGTCGAAAAGATCACCCTGTCGCCCTCACGTGACATTCCGTTCAACAAGCTGGTGCTGAGCCAGTCCAACGTCCGGCGTGTGAAGGCGGGCATTTCCATCGAGCAACTTGCCGAAAGCATCGTGCAGCGTACTCTCCTGCAGAGTCTCAACGTGCGGGCGGTTGTGGATGCCGAAGGCAATCAGACCGGCATGTTCGAGGTGCCGGCAGGCGGCCGGCGCTATCGTGCGCTGGAGCTTCTCGTAAAGCAGAAGCGGATGGCAAAGACGCAGGCAGTTCCTTGTGTGGTGCGCGAGGGCGGCATAGCTGAAGACGACTCGCTTGCAGAGAATGACGAGCGGATAGGGCTTCATCCGCTCGATCAGTTCCGGGCATTCCAGACCTTGAGTGGCGCCGGCATGTCCGAGGAGGATATCGCTGCCCGGCACTTCGTGACACCGGCCGTCGTGAAGCAACGGCTCCGGCTGGCGTCCGTGTCGCCAAAGCTCCACGACGTCTATGCCGAAGACGGCATGACTCTCGAGCAACTCATGGCCTTCTCTGTTACCGCCGACCACGCCAGGCAGGAGCAGGTCTGGGAGAACGTCAGCCGATCCGGCTATGATGAACCGTATCAGATCCGGCGAATGCTCACGGAAAATACTGTGCGCGCGTCCGATCGCCGCGTTCAGTTTATTGGGCTGGATGCTTACGAGCAGGCTGGTGGCGGCGTTTTGCGGGATCTGTTCGAGCACGATGATGGCGGCTGGCTCCAGGACGTGTCTTTGCTCGATCGTCTCGTGACAGGAAAGCTCAAAGCCGAAGCCGAGACGATTGCAGCCGAAGGCTGGAAGTGGATTTCGCTCGCCGTCGAATTCCCCTACGGCCACACGGAGGGCCTGCGTGAGCTGGAGGGCAAACCTGTCGATCTCTCCCCAGAGGAGCAGACCACCATCGACGCACTCAACGCCGAGCAAGCCAAGCTTGAATCCGATTATCAGAATGCCGACGAGTTGCCCGATGAGGTCGATGAGCGTCTCGGCGAAATCGAGGCGGTACTGGCCGCGTTCGAACACCGGCCGATGATTTACGATCCGGCCGAGATTGCCCGCGCTGGCGTCTTCGTCAGCATGGATTCCGAAGGGCGCCTCTCGGTGGATCGGGGTTACGTCCGGCCGGAGGACGAGTTGTCGGCAGACGATCCTGATGTCGGGCAGGACAGTGATGCAAAGTCCATCGACCGGAAGGCGGCTGATACTTCCGTCCAGCGCACAGTCATCGCAGTGGCCGGCGCCGCTACTGATCCCGAAGAAGATGATGAGGACGCGACGAAACCTCTGCCGGATCGGCTGATCACTGAGCTGACAGCGCATCGCACGCTGGCGTTGCGGGATGCGCTGGCAGAAAATCCTGCGATCGCTTTCCAGGCGGTGCTGCATAACTTCGTGCTGACGGCCTTTTACCGGTTCGCATCGTCCGGAAGCTGCCTTGAGATCGGACTTCGGACGCCGACCTTTCCGGCTCAAGCCCCTGGCTTGAGGGAAAGCGCGTCCGCGAAGGCCGTCGAGGCGCGGCATGAGTCCTGGAAGGCACGGTTGCCGAAGGGAGAGAACGATCTCTGGGATGCGCTCACGGCCCTGGACGGCGCCGCACAGGCATCACTGTTCGCTCACTGTGCGTCATTTGCGGTCAACGCCGTCCATGAGCCGGCCAACCGTTACAATCAGGGTCGCGTCTCCGCCCACGGCGTCCGCACCCGGCTCGACCAAGCCGATGTCCTGGCCCGCGCTGTCATCCTGGATATGGTTCAGGCTGGCTGGAGACCCTCCGTCGACAACTATCTCGGCCGGGTCACCAAGCCGCGCATTCTGGAGGCGGTGCGGGAAGCCAAGGGCGAATCGTCCGCGCAATTGATCGACCATCTGAAGAAGGCCGACATGGCCAAGGAGGCTGAGCGTCTTCTCGACGGTGCGGGCTGGTTGCCAGAGCCGCTGCGTCTCGTCGGCGCCACCTCGTCGTCAATGGAGGAGAGTGAAGCGGGCCCGCTGCCCGAATTCCTCGCCGATGACGAGGATCGGGACAACGCGGGCGACGATGATCCGCAACAGCTCGACGCGGCTGAATGACGTCTAGAACGGGATGGCTCCCGCCGTCCACAATTGCTTGGGGACCGGTGCGCCGCGCCGGTCCCCATTCTTATGGGCGAGGGCTGAGAGGGAGAGCCGGGCCGGGAAGGGTTTGAGCCGTCGGGTCTTAAGGAGAGCGCCTGATGGTTCGACCCCTTCCTGCTCTCCGAAAGAACCCTGTCATGACCGAATCTCTCGCCAGCGGCGCTGCCGCCGCGCCGCTCTCGATGCATGCCACTGCAAGTCTCACCTCCGCCGCCGTCAGGGCTGCGCGACAGCTCGTGATTGATCTCGAGCGGGGCCGTCGCATCGATGCCGCTGTCCTGCGCAGCGCCATGGAAGCTGCCTACGGCGCTTCGGACGCCACTGGCGTCTGGAACTGGAAGACCGCCTATGATGTCTGCGAGGCGGCGACCGTTCTGTTCCTTCGCAAGTTCGGCCCGGCCATCCGGACCAAGGCTGGCTCGACGGCCGCGATGCTGCCCATGCTCGCGAGAATCGCGCGCTGTCTGCCGACCCACACACGGCGCTCCGAGGACAGCCAGGCCCTTCAACAATTCTCCACGCCGATCCCGCTGGGGCTCGCCGCATGCACCGCGGCCGGGGTCACGCCGTGCGACCGGGTCTTGGAGCCCTCCGCGGGGACCGGCCTGCTCGCCATCTTTGCCGAGCTCGCGGGCGGCGCCTTGATATTGAACGAACTGGCCGGGACCCGGGCGGCCTTGCTCGACCAACTGTTCGCCAACGTCGAGGTCACGCGGTTCGACGCCGCCCAGATCGATGATCACCTCGATGCGGGTGTCGTACCGAGCGTCGTCCTGATGAACCCGCCGTTCTCGGCATTGGCGAACGTCGATCGACGGATGGCGGACGCGGCTTTCCGGCACATCGCCTCATCCTTGGCGCGTCTTTGCGACGGCGGGCGTCTGGTCGCCATCACCGGCGCGAGCCTTGCGCCGGATAATCCGGTATGGCGAGATGCCTTCATTCGCCTCCAGCAGCGCGGGCGAGTGGTGTTTTCTGCCGCCATCGACGGCGCGGTCTATGCGAAACACGGAACGCAGACCGACACAAGGCTGCTCGTGATTGACAAGCAGCCTGCTGCTGATCCGAAGGTCTTTGAGCCCTCGCTAGGCATGGCCGGCGATGTCGCCACCTTGCTTGACTGGGTGACCCAGTACGTGCCGCCGAGGCTGCCCATTGCCACCCCTGTCGTGGTCGACGTCATCAGACGCCCCGCGACGTCGCGGCGGGCCGGCGCCTTTGCACCCAGCTCATCGTCCACTTCGGGAGACAGCGCGCCAGAGGGCGTCGAACTCACCTACGAGATGGTCGAGGGGATACCGCCGGAAGGCGCTCGACTGACCGACGCGCTTTATGAGGAATACGCGCTGCAGGCGATCCGTATTCCGGGCGCGCATGCGCATCCGACCAAGCTCGTGCAGTCCGCCGCGATGGCCTCGGTTGCGCCGCCGAAGCCGTCCTATCCGCCACACTTGCCGGCCAATGTCGTGGCGGATGCAGACCGACGCGGGCGAGCGGATTATCGGCCGCAAGGTCTCGGCGACCTGGGTCGCGAACGTCCTTACAGCGGACGCGCCGGTGTTGACGCCGGACGCTGCCTTTGCCGCGCTCGTGGAGGGACGGACCGTCCTCGAGCTTGCGGAGGGGCTCCAGCTTCGTCGCGTCCGCGTGATGGGCGCACAGCGCATCGAATTGTCCGGCTTCAACGACACGATGCGCGATCGCTTGCGGGCCTATGGCCTTTTTGGAGAGATCATCTCCTGGAAGCTGCGCATGTTTGTGCCCACGGACGCGAGCGGTGTCGAGATCCTGTCGAAGGTGCTCTACCGCTATCCAGTCGAGCGTGCCAGTGAGCGGGAGGCAGCCTGATGCCCCGCTATGCGTCCGAACTGGCACGCCGCCTCGCGCGCGAGGCCGAGGCGGTTTGCCGACACTATCTCTCCAATGGGAAGCGGGAGGGGCGGTACTGGCTAGTCGGCGACGTCCACAACACCCCGGGCCGCTCGTTGTTCGTGCGGCTCCAGGAATCACGGAAAGGACCCGCCGGCAAGTGGACCGATGCCGCAACTGGCGAACATGGCGATCTCCTCGACATCATCCGCGAAACCTGCGGCTTGCGCGAATTCCGCGAAGTCGCCGAGGAGGCGAGGCGCTTTCTGAGGCTGCCTCGTACTGAACCGGAACTCGTCCAGAAACCCGTTCGTCCGTTAGCACCGGCTGGATCGCAAGAGGTGGCGAGACGGCTCTTTGCTATATCGCAACCGATCGAGGGGACCGTGGTCGAGGCATATTTGCAGCGTCGCGGGATAGGCCGTGTGCACTATGATGGCAGTCTGCGTTTCCATCCGCGCTGCTACTATCGGCCCGATGAACACCTGGCGACCGAGACCTGGCCGGCGATGATCGCCTGCGTCACGGATCTCGAAGGCAGGATCACCGGCGCACACCGCACCTGGCTCGACCCGGACGGCTTTGATCGCATTCGGCTCGGCAAAGCCCCGATCGATACACCGCGACGGGCCATGGGTGACCTTCTTGGCAATGCCGTTCGCTTCGGCGCCGTGGATGACGTGCTCGCTGCTGGCGAGGGTATCGAGACGATGCTTTCGTTGCGCTACGTGCTGCCGACGATGCCAATGGCGGCTGCGCTTTCGGCCAATCACCTTTCGGCCATGTTCCTGCCGTCGAGCCTTCGCCGGCTCTATATCGCCCGCGACGCCGATGCCGCCGGCCATGCGGTGCAGGCGACTCTCAGCCAGCGCGCAGCAGACGCCGGCATTGAAGCGATCGCGCTGTCACCTCGGTTGGGCGACTTCAACGAAGATCTGCATGTCTTCGGTCTCGATGCCCTCCGAGCAGCCCTGCGGTTTCAGCTTGTGCCAGAGGATATCGTTCGCTTCCTGCATTCGTCGACGGTGGCCGTGGAATAGCCCCCTGTCTTCGATCGACGTTGATAGGCCGGTCATAAGCGAGGCCAATACCGGAAGAGGACGCGACCTCGGCCTTCTAGAGGGCGATCGGACGGCAAGCGGCCCGGGCCGGCAATGGCTGCGTCCGGCTATTTTCCGCCGCGCGCCGGCGATGGAAAGACACATTGTCCATGTGGCCAGCGCGCTTTGCATCGCGAAGCAAAATAGCCGGCCTTCGCCATCCTCCGCTATCGCTTCGGCCCTGTCGGGTTCTGGCCCGTTCCGCCTGCCGTCAGAGGATCGCCACGAAGGCCGCGATGGTCGCAGCCGATCCGGCAAAGGACCTCTTCCCATGACCGACCATGACGACATCGAACCGCCGCACGCTACATCTCCGACCGACCACGTCCTCACCGAATTACAGCTCTTCGGTTATCGTCCCTTCGACGACCAGCCCGATCCAAGACCGCTCCCCGAAGGCGAGATGATCACCGGCGCCGTGGTCGATATCTTTGACGCCCTGGTTGCGACCCTGCGCGAGACGCGGCTTGAACCGGACCTTGACGATCTGCTCTGGTCGACCGTCAATCTGTTCCATCGTGCCGTCGACCGCATCGAACGGCAGCTCGACGACAACGAGCAAACGCAGCATAAGAGCCAGCGCGAGCAGAACGGCTCGGAAGTGCGATCGGTCGAACTCGAGCGCCTGACGGCCGAAGGCATCTCGCTGATCGAGCGTCGCAATTGCCTGGAGCTATTCCGGGATCAGGCCATCGAACGATTTGAGGTCCACGCCGGTTCAGCTTGGCGTCCTCGGTCGGGATCATTAGTCAATCACCGAACGCTCACCGCGGCAATGATCGACTCCCGCGACTTCATCGCCGCCAAGCGTCGTTCCGAGACTGAGGTCATGTTGCCACCAGGACCGAAAATCGCACTCACCGGTGGGCTCGACTTCAATGACCACCTCCTCATCTGGGATCGCCTCGACAAGGTTTATGCCAAGCACCCCGACATGGTCCTCCTTCATGGCGGCTCCCCGAAAGGCGCTGAACTGATCGCCTCGAAATGGGCGACCAATCGCAAGGTGCCACAGATCGCATTCAGGCCCGATTGGACGAAACACGCTAAGGCGGCGCCGTTCAAGCGCAACGACGCCATGCTCGAACTCCTGCCGATCGGCGTCATGCACTTCCCAGGCACAGGGATACAGGACAACCTCGCCGACAAGGCGAAGCGGCTCGGCATCCCGGTTTGGAGGTTCGGCGGCGCGTGAGCGCCGTCTAGCTCGCCTCAAGACAAGATGGAGCTGCACGCCGCAACTCCGCCTCGTTTCGATTTTACGTGCGAATCCGCGCCGTGGTGGTGGTGGTAGGCGCGACCGGTACATGTTTCACATGGAGCCACCGCCATGCTTGTCCTTGGGCTTGTCCTCAACGCCGTTGGCATAGGCTTGTTCTGCAGGCTGATCTTTGCGCTAGCGGTCCATGTTTTGCCGTTTTTCGTCGCACTCAGTTTCGGGATGTTGGCATTTCGTGATGGCACGGGCGTCTTCGGCGCACTGCTTATCGGAATTGCTTCTGGCACGCTGACGCTTGCCGCTGGTCAGGTCGTCGTCGCCGTTAGTAGGTCCTTGACCTTGCGCGTAACGATCGCAACCGCATTCGCCGTCCCTGCGGCCGTCGCTGGCTATCATGTGGTGTTTGCCCTGTCACAGATCGGGGTGCCTTCGCTGGCTTGGCGCGAGGCCTTCGCTTGCCTGGGTGCGGTTTGCATCGGCGGCACGGCATGGACGCGCTTGACCGTTTTCGCGGAGCTCCGCCCGTTGGAGTCGGGCGGGCTGGTGGAGAATATGCCTCGACCAGTTCTCACAGCCGCCACGCACGAGCGGTGAGGCTTCGTCGCCATCATCCGTCGAGCAAGACCGCGCAGGGCGTCACGTTCAACGAGGGGTCGTCGAGCTTGAGTGAGAGGTAGCCGCGTCCCTCATCGGAGCGCTTTAAGCAAGCCCTACCAGTGCCTGTCTGGCCCACATAGCTGCGGTGGAGCGGCGCGCCGCGCTCGATCATTCCTGCCGGGACGATACCGCCCTTTGCGGCAAATTGTTTCTCTTTCTGCGCCGAACCGTACCGACCTCTTGTTCAGCACAACCGAGATTCGCCAAGTCTTCTTCCGAGATTGCGGTTCAGCACGCGGACGCACGTGGCCTCTTTGATGGCTTGATCTGGCCGAAGACCGGCTGCGCCTCGATCGTCTGAGCCGCAACGCCGTTGGAGCGACTTTCTTCCCCTGGGCTTCGCCCATTCCTCGCGAGGCAAGAAAGTCGCTCCAACGGCGTCCTCCGCTGCGCTCCGGCCCGCGAGCGGGTGCGTCGCCGATCGTCCTCGGCCTGTCCATCGCCATCGAGGCCGCGGTGGTCGCGGGCTCGAAACACAACAGGAGAAGTGACATGGCTAACATCGGTTCCTTCAAAAAAGTCGGCAACGATTTCCAGGGCGAGATCATCACCCTGAGCTTGCAAGCCAAGGGCGTCCGCATCGTCGCCGAGACCAACCGCTCCAACGACAACGCTCCCAGCCACCGCATCTATGTGGGCCGGGCGGAGATCGGGGCAGCCTGGTCGAAGCGCTCCGAAGAGGGACGCGACTACCTCTCGCTCAAGCTCGACGACCCCTCGTTCAACGCGCCGATCTACGCGAACCTGTTCGATGAGGAAGGCGGCGAAGGCTACACCTTGCTCTGGTCGCGGCCTCGCAAGAACGGAGAGTGAGGCTCACTACCGCCAAGCCCCGCCCGAACTGCTCGGGCGGGGCTCTTCTCTTTTTGAACTCTATTTGCCAAACCGCTCCCTGCCACGCTGCGTGGGAACAAGAATCAAGAACGAATCTTCGACAGTTTCTCGTCAAGCAATTCTGCAGGTCGAACTTCAAGCGCCTGAGAAACTTGCCACATTGTAAGAAGGGTGACGTTTTGCAGCCCTCGCTCCATGCTACTGATGAAGGCGCGATCCACGCCCATACGTTCTGCAACGGCCTCCTGACTTAGGCCTAGGCCCAAACGAAATCGACGCGCATTTGCTCCAAAGACCTTGCGAATATCCATCCGCAGGATAGGAAGCAATCGCGTATTTCGGCGCTACGTGTTATAATACGCGGAAGAAAGCGATCGGTCAGGCGGCAGGCGCGTGCCGCGAGTTCAATAACTGGACTGGTCACTATGAGGAATTTTGCTGGAGCAGATGACACTATGGTAGTTGTGTGGAGATCCCAAGGGCAGGGACATATTTCGAGCAACGGAGGTGTTGGTAGCAGCCATGCACACCCCGCCACTCGATCCTGATGTCGCCGATGCAGCTCCGGATGATCCGGTGCTGACGGGCTATGATGAACAGCATCTCGTGACGTATTGGCGACTTCTTGATGCCGAAGCCGATGGCGCAGATTGGAAAGAGGTGACCCGGATCGTGTTGCATATCGATGCGGATCGTGAACCGGCGCGCGCCCGCAATGCGTTTGATAGTCATCTGACCCGCGCAAAATGGATGGCAGACCACGGCTACCGTGACTTGCTTCGCGGCGGCGCGCCTAAATAGTAAAATCGGTCATGAAGACTTCGCACCCGAGAACAGATTTCTCTGCTGACGCGTGATCGCCTGCAGGCATCACGCGATGCATAATTGGTGACTTCCGCAACAATCCCAAGCTTCATAG
>NZ_VSSR01000138.1 GCF_008123515.1 Bradyrhizobium cytisi | reverse complement strand
TTGGATGTTGCGTCATACTACACCTTCAGTTTTTTTTGAGAGGGTCGAAGAGGTCCGGAGCAACTGCAGGTACTTGAATTCGTATGCCTTTTGCCCGTCCGCGATAGACGTGAACGGCCTTAAGCTCGCCGCGCTTTACACGTTGCAAGATGGTTTGCCGCGAGACGCCGAGTAGATTCATGGCCTTGAACATCTTCACGTAACCTTCGGGCGCGCTCTCCACAAAGCGCGACCGCAACTCGTCGTTGATACGGATGCGCCACGGCGCGCCAGGTGTGATTTGCTCTCCGGCAATGAAGCCATCGTTGAGGCAGCGATGCAAAGTAGAGGGTGCGATCCCGAGAGCGCGTGCTGCTTTCTCGATCGTCATGCACTCGCCGTCCTGCACTTGCTGTTTCGACTGGAAGCACGGGATCTCCCAGTGTGTCCGCAGGCTCGACACACGATTTGCCGTAAACGACAGTCCTGTGGCCGTTGTACGGCCTTGGCGATTGAGGATGCCGGCGATCTTGGTGTCGGGATAATGTGCAGCCAGTCGCCGCAGCAGATCGATCGTATCGTCGGCGGTGCGGATCGGCGATGGATGCGAGTGCGGCAATGGGACATTAACGTCACTGAAGAGACCGCCGCGCCAACGCAGCGTCAGGTGAGCGTTGTATTTATCGCGCTCGACTCTCAAGGTGACATCGTCGAGCAGCGTGCGGAGCAACTCCTTGCGATCGCGATCGCTCGTCGTGGGAGCGAACCAGATACGCTTGAGGTCTTTACCGAGCGCAAGGATCGCGTCGCGTTCTTCGTGCGTAAGCGAGCGCGGTCGGGCATGTTCGCGGTCCGAGAGTTCGGATTCGGCAGTCTTCAGTTCCAGCAGAGCGCTTTCCCATTCTGCTTCGAGTCCACGCGCGACGAGTCTATTCTCCGGGTCCACGGCGCGATAGCGTCGCTCGGCGCGCTGCGCGTTGTAGCGCGCACGCTCGACGTCGCGACGGAACTGCGCGAGAGTCGTCTCGTGATCGGCGTCGAATTGCTCGATCGCCTGGAGCGAGGCTTCCAGGCCTGCGGGCGCGAGAGCCGCAAGGAACGCTTCGGCGACAGCCGCATCGATCTGCACACCGCCGATGTTGAGGCAGTACTCGCCCCGGCCGTTGACGATGTTCTTGCCGGCGCAGTGATATCCGGGCGCCGAGAACCGGCCGCTGTAGTGTACGGCCAGGCGCCGACCGCAGTGTCCGCATACGGCGAGGCCTTGCAGGAGTGCTGCGCCTTCTCTCACGGCCCCCCCGCTCTGGTGCGGTCGAGGACGGATGTTCTGCGCCAGGCGCTTCTGGTTCGCCTCGAAGGTATTCCAATCGATGTATCCGGCGTGATGGTCACGAATGAACACCGGCCACTGCTCGCGGTCGCGTTGTCTGATGCGCTTTCGGATTCGACCGCCCGCATCGAGATAGCATGTCTGCTGGGTGCGGCCATACACATAAACGCCGGCATAGAACGGGTTGGTGAGGACTTGGTGGATCTTTGTGTAAGTGGGGGCGACCCAGCGGAGATCGACAAGGCTGTTGGAGTGCAGCGGAAAGCGCAGGCCCTGCGAGCGGAACCACAGCCACACGCGTCGTGCCGAGCCGAATTCGGCAAAGCGGGCGAAGACAGCATGGATCGCGGCTTGCACCGACTCGTCAGGATGCAACAGCACCTCCCCGTCGGCGTCGCCCCGTACCAGACCCACCGGCAGCCCGCGGTGCAGTTCTCCGCGTGCGGCCTTGTTGCGGATGCCACCGAGCAGCCGCGCACGCAGCACATGCAGCTCTGCCTCTGACATCGTACCTTTGAGCCCGAGCACCAGGCGGTCATTGAACAAGCCCGGATGATAAATCCCATCTCCATCACCGATGAGCGTGTGGGTCAGGCCACATAGATCGAGCAGACGGTACCAATCAGCATTATTGCGCGCTAGTCGCGAGACTTCCAAGCCGAGCACGATGCCCACCTGGCCGAGGCCGACCTCCGCGGTCATACGCGCGAAGCCGGTGCGCTCGGAAAGGCCGGAACCGGAAATACCGAGGTCCTCATCGATGACCTTCACCTGATGGCGTCGCCAACCAAGCCGCGCGGCGCGTTCGGCTAACTCGTACTGACGGGCAGTGGACTCGCGATTATGCTCGACCTGCGTCGTACTGGACTGACGCACGTAGACGATTGCGCATCGGCGTAGGTGCTCAGCGGTGATCTTGCTCAGTTCGTTCATCGTTGTGATCTCCGGCAGTGGCGATTGCTCGGGCGATTAGTCGGGCGAGTCGCAGCACGAGATGTGCGCGCTGCTCTTTATCGAGGGCCTCCCATACGGGTACGGCACCGTGCTGAGGTGGTGGGTCGAGAAAGCTTAGCTGCTGCATGGCTGTCCTCCGAT
>NZ_VSSR01000137.1 GCF_008123515.1 Bradyrhizobium cytisi | reverse complement strand
CGAAAGACTACTCGACAGACTACCCACCACCGCGCTCATCATCTCGACGACTATCCCGATCAGGTAACCATCGTTCGGTCGCGCCATCCCTTTGAGGGATCTGCGCTTAATGTGCTTGGCTGGTGTCATCGACGCGGCGAACTTCATCTGACGCTTGTACTGCCCGATGGTACCCGTGCCCTTGTACCGGCCGCGTGGACAGATCTGCCTATCGCACAACATTTACCGCGTGCAAGCCCGCAATGCGCTCGAGCGGCATTCCTGGCTTCCCACGCCGAGCTGCTGCACGCCCGGACGATCGTCGACGCTTTGCTGCGGCAATTGGATGCCGCGCATACTGTCCTGCCACCGGAATCGGAGGACAGCCATGCAGCAGCTAAGCTTTCTCGACCCACCACCTCAGCACGGTGCCGTACCCGTATGGGAGGCCCTCGATAAAGAGCAGCGCGCACATCTCGTGCTGCGACTCGCCCGACTAATCGCCCGAGCAATCGCCACTGCCGGAGATCACAACGATGAACGAACTGAGCAAGATC
>NZ_VSSR01000136.1 GCF_008123515.1 Bradyrhizobium cytisi | reverse complement strand
AGCGGGCTCGGTTGGCCCGGTAATGAGCAAATTTTGCTTGCGGCTGATCCAATCGCCATCGACGAGCTTGGCAAAGAAGGCGCGGTCGATGCCGCGCGGAGCGCGCAGATCGACATCTTCGATGATTGCGGTCTGCCGTAGCGAGGCGAACTTCAGGCGCACGGTGAGCCTTTTGTTCTCCCGCTCGGTTGCTTCGCGATCAATCATCAGGCCGAGCCGCTGCTCGAAGGTCAGCGCGGTGACGTCGGGTTGGCGTTGCTGATCATCGAAGGCCTTGGCCATGCCGGCGAGCCCGAGAGCGGCAAGACGTTCGTGGGTGTGGTTGCTGAGCATAAGGTCTCCTTCTTGCTGGTCAGTGGTAGTAGCCGCGGCCCCGGATGTTGCCGTGCTGGATGGGATCGGCGTCGGGGGTGGTGTCGGGAAGGAAAGCCTTGTCGAGGCCGGTCTTGAGGATCGAGGCGATCGACCTATAGCTCGCTGCGCCGATGCTGATACCACGGCGGCATGCGGCCTCGAGACGCTGCGCCCCATAGGTCCTCTCCATCCGCAGGATACCGAGACAGGATCGGAAGCCCTGCTCAGGATGGGGCTTTGTCCGCATGATCGCCTCGCACAGCGCGACCGTGGACGGACCGATCTTCTCGGCGGCGGCCAGCAGACGCGCCGGCGTCCAGAAGGCGTATCGGCGATGCGCGCTCGGCATGTGCTCTGGGATCGTCGTGTGCCGGCGCTTCAAGCCCGAGCGTGCGTGGCTGGCGATGCGGGTGCCGCGATGGAACACCTCGATGGTAGCCTCGGTGGCCCGCACCTCGACGACCTGGCGGATCAGGCGGGATGGCACCGAGTAGAAGTGTCCCTGAACTTCGACGTGGTAATCCGGCGCCACGCGCGCGCGGCGCCATTCGGCGTACTGATAGGGCTCGGCTGGCAGCGGCATCAGGGCCGGACGATCGATGGTGTCGAAGAACTCACGGCGGCTGGCACCGAGCTTGCGCATCAGGCGGGCATTGAGGTCGTCGACCAAGATGCGGATCGCGACGTTCAACTCGGCGAGCGAGAAGAAACGCCGATTGCGCAGCCGCGCCAAAATCCATCGTTGAACGATGAGAACCGCCGCCTCGACCTTGGCCTTGTCGCGCGGCTTGCGCGGCCGCGCCGGCATGATGGTGGTGCCGTAATGGGCCGCGAGATCCTGGTAGGTCCGGTTGACCCCCGGCTCGTAGCGGCTCGCCGTCGTGACCCCGGCCTTCAGATTGTCGCAGACGAGCGCCTTCGGCACCCCGCCCAGGAAGGTAAGCGCATCCACATGGGCGCCGATCCAGTCGGGCAACGCCTCGCTGAACCGAGCTTGGACGAATGTGTAATTCGACGCTCCCATGACCGCGACGAAGATCTTGGCGGCGCGAACCTCCCCGGTGAGCCCGTCGAACACCGGCACGGTATCGCCGGCGAAGTCCACGAACAGCTTCTCGCCGGCCGCGTGGGCCTGCCGCATGGTCGCCGTGATCCCGTGGCGCCATTCGACGTAGAGGTCGCAGAACCGGCTGTAGCCGTAGCCGTCGGGATGATGGCCGCGGTATTCCTCCCACAGCAGCGCCAGCGTTACGCTGCGGCGGCGCAACTCGGCATGGACATGCCCCCAATCCGGAAGCGGCTTCGATCGCGGCGGGTTGTAGCCGGCCGGCGCAAACAGCTTGCGCTCCAGCGCGGTGTCGTCGAGCTCCTCCGGTATCGGCCAAGTGATGCCGATCACCGCGGCGCGGCGGACATACTCCGCAATCGCCGTGCGACCGATCCCGACCGATCGGGAGATCACCCGATCGCTCGTCCCACAGGAATACTTCAGGCGTAGAACTTCTCGAATCTTCCGCATCGGCAATCTCTCGGCGGGCATCGGACCTCCCATTGCGTGAACCGCAAAAGGAGGGACCTTGCCCCGTTCAGATTGCCGACAACGCCCCCCGTCTCACCCTATCAACAGGGTGGCCGCCTTCGTTCGGATTGGGTGGCCGCTTTCGATCGGAATCGGTGGCCGCCTTCCGTCGGAATCGGTGGCCGCTTTGCCTCGGATTCCGCACGCAGAAGGTGTTGCCCCAGTGCACCACAGAAAGGAGAGCCATGGCTTTTGCCGTTTTCGCATAGCTTCCACCCAAACTTTGGGTAGCATGCAACAAAGGCAGGAACCTCGGGCGGAGAGTACGCAGATGCAGCAAGATGATCGGCATTCAAGGTGCGCTGAGCTCCCGCTGCTCCGCATCGGCGCAATTGGCGCGTTGCTCGTCCTTTGCCCCGCCGCTTCACGCGCCGACGAGAGCGGAATCTCGTTCTGGCTGCCTGGGCAGATTAGCAGTCTCCCGGCGACCCCGGTGGCGCCTGGCTGGTCGATGGCTGCCGTTTATTACCACACCAGTGTCGCAGCCTCGGGCGCCGTTGCAGCGGCGAGAGAAATACAGATCGGCAGGTTCGCGCCGAACGTCAGTGTCAGCTTGAACGCGAACTTGAATGCCCAAGCGGACCTGCTGCTGCTGAATCCGACCTACACCTTCGCGACGCCGGTTCTCGGTGGCCAGCTCGCTATGGGAGTAACCGGGATATTTGGCCGGACGGCCACGACCATCGACTGAGCGCTGACGGCGAACGTCGGAGGGTTTGCAGCGACCCGCATGGGAAGCATCGGGGATTCGCTTACGTCCGTCGGTGATCTCTATCCGATGATCACGATGAAGTGGAATTCGGGCGTGAACAACTACATGACCTATGTGACGGGTGACATTCCCGTCGGCGGCTATGATCCGAAGCGCTTGTCCAATCTCGGCATTGGCCATGGCGCGATCGACGCAGGCGGAGGCTATACATATCTGAATCCGGCCGCGGGGCAAACGCTGTCAGGCGTTGCCGGATTTACATACAATTTCAAGAATCCCGATACCCAGGTTCAAAGCGGTGTCGATTTCCATTTCGATTGGAGTGCGGCACAATTTCTCTCGAAACAGGTCTTTGTGGGGGTCGTCGGGTACGCCTACCAGCAAGTCTCGGATGATACCGGCGGAAGTCCTATACTCGGCGGCTTCCGATCACGGGTTCTCGGAGTGGCCCGCAGTTGGGATATATCTTTCCTGTCGTCGGTATGCAGGGATACCTGAACCTCAAGGCATATGGTGAATTCGATGCGGCGAATCGGCCCTCTGGCTGGAATACGTGGTTGACGTTCTCGATTTCGCCGGCGGCACCCGTCGATGCAGCGCCGACCCGACACTTGGTCACGAAGTAGACCAACATCCACCTCGAGACTTGGCATGTTGAACCGGAGAAAGACGTTCCTTGACCACCGGCGTTGGCAGATACCGAACCGGATCGGCTCCAGCCTGGGTCATGTCGCCTAGCCGGTTCAAAGGCTCTGTGCGAGGATCGATTCCCAGCCGGCCGAATAGCGACTTGCCGTGAAGTGCAGGTGAACCTTGCCTATCGTTGATTCTGCAAGCTCGGTATCGAGGACGCTATTCCGGATCATTCGGCGTTCTCGCGCGCCCCCAACGAGCGCTTCCGCGAGGGAGATGTATTTCGCCACATCTTCGAGCGGGTCGTGGAGGCGTGCATTGCGGCCGGTCTAGTTGGCGGCGATGGCTTTGCAGTCGATGCGAGCCTGATCCAGGCTGATGCCAACAAGCGACGCTCGATCGCAGGTCAGGATTGGCGCAAGGACCGCGACCCGCGCGCGGTGAAGGAGTATCTGGCGACCCTCGACGATACAGCGTAGGGCGCGCCAGCGACGTCGTTCCGAAGTTCGTTTCGCCGTCCGATCCCGCGGCTCAGTGGACCGGAGCTCACAAGGGACCGGCATTCTTTGCTTACTCCAACAAAGGTTGCGGTTCGGCAATGGAAGCTACTTCAGAGCGGAAGTCGGCGGAAACGCCTGAGGCACCTAGGAGCGCCGGTCACGAACCGATATTTTCCAGGACCATCAATCTGGCTCTCCAAGGGGGCGGAGCGCATGGTGCGTTTACCTGGGGTGTACTCGACCGACTCCTGGACGAGAAAGGCATCGCCTTCGAGGGGCTCAGCGCGACGAGCGCCGGGGCGATGAATGCGGGGTGTTTGCTTATGGGCTTGCGATCGGCGGTCGCGATGGGGCACGTAAGGCGCTCACTGACTACTGGAAGCGCGTCAGCGACGCGGCCAGGCTGGGCCCGTTGCAACCAAGCACCATCGACAGAATGCTCGGGGACCACAAGCTGGCATGGTCGCCGGTGTTCTCCCTGATGGGCTTCGTTACGCGCGTGCTATCGCCATATGAATTCAACCCCACCGACTATAATCCACTGCGTGAAGTGGTCGAGCAATCGATCGATTTTGACGTGCTGAGGCGCCCGGACTCTCCGGTCAAGCTCTTCCTCTCTGCGACGAACGTTCGTACCGGCAAGGTGAAGGTCTCCGCAGCAAAGGAAATTTCAATCTCTGCCGTGATGGCTTCGGCATGTCTTCCCACGATGTTTCACGCGGTCGAGATCGACGGCGAAGCTTATTGGGACGGCGGCTATATGGGAAACCCGGCGCTCTTCCCGCTGATCTACGACTGCAAGAGCTCCGACATTGTCGTCGTTCATATCAATCCGCTGTTTCGTAATGAGGTGCCGCGCACCGCTCTCGATATTTTGAACCGCATCAACGAGATCAGCTTCAATTCGTCGCTGATGCGGGAGATGCGGGCGGTCAGTTTCGTCACCAATCTTGCCACGCAAAAACGCCTCGTCGAAGGGCTGAAACATGTGCTGATCCACAGCATCGCCGACGACGAATTCATGGATGCACTTAGTCCCACAAGCAAGTACAACGCCGATTGGGACTTTCTCGTTACTCTTCGCGACCAGGTGCGAAAATGTGCGGGCGACTGGCTCGCGAAACACTTCGTCAAACTGGGTGTCGAGTCGTCGGTAGACATCCATAAATTCCACCTCTGAATCTGATAGAAGGTCGTGATCGTTGTCGCTTGATGTCCGGTAGCCCGAAAACGCCGAGACGTCACCATTCCTTGAAGGTCGGCTCGACGCACCCCCCGCAGACCCACGGAAAGGTCCAATCAGCCGTGCGCTTGGCGCTTTCGGGGAGGTACTTGCTCCAGGCATCAGCGCGGGCCGGATTGATTGACTGCCAAATAACGTCAAAGGTCCCGGAAGAGTTTATTTTGCCAATCATCACTGGCTTGGAAAGATGATGATTGGTGTTCATCACAACTTCGAAGCCGCTCGGCGCCTTGATTCTTTGACCGTACATGGCCTGGCGGACCGCATCGACGTCAGTGGTGCGCGCTTGGACAACGGCTTGCGCCCACATCCTGAAGCCAATGAACGTGGCTTCCATCGGGTCATTTGTAGTTTTCTCTCGTTGCTCGTTGAAGTCCGCCCACATCTTGATGAACGCTTCGTTTTCTGGTGACTTGATCGACTGGTAGTAATTCCAGGCCGCCAGGTGCCCGACGGGGAAGATATCACCACCGAGCAATTCGCGGTCACCAATCGAGAACGCCATGACTGGAATTACCTTGGCATCTACGTGTTGGGCTGCGAGTTCCCTATAGAAGTACGTGTTTGCATCTCCGTTGATGGTTGATATGACCGCGGTCTTTTTTCCCTGCGAGCCGATGGCTCTGATCCGCTCGACGATTCCTCGCCATTCGGAGTAGCCGAACGGCGTATAAATCGTCGTGATATCCTCTGGCGATACGCCCTCGGCGGTCAAATACGCGCTCAAGATCCGGTTTGTTGTGCGCGGATAAACGTAGTCAGTGCCAAGCAGAACCCACCTGCGAACTTCGCCTCCTTCCTTGCTCATCAGATATCGAACCGCCGGAATTGCCTGCTGATTGGGCGTGGCTCCCGTGTAGAAGATGTTGCGAGAGCTCTCTTCGCCCTCGTATTGCACGGGGTAGAAGAGCAGGCCGTTCAACTGCTCGAAGATTGGCAGAACGGATTTGCGGGAGGCGGAAGTCCAGCAGCCGAACACGACTGCGACCTTTTCCTTCGTGAGCAATTCCCGGGCTTTTTCGGCAAAGGCATCCCAATCGGACGCCGGATCAACGACGACCGGTTCCAATTTCCGCCCGAGCAGCCCATCTTTCCTGTTCTGGTCGGCTATCAGCATCAGAACCGTGTCTTTAAGTACTGACTCGCTGATTGCCATGGTGCCGGACAGAGAATGCAAAATGCCGATTTTGATAGTGGCTTCGTCTGCGCGAACCGTCGGACCGACGAGCACGAACCGCAAGACGAGCAATCCAAGAACGACAACTCGCAGGACCGAAGCTGACTTCATGTCAATGCCCCGACGAGCTCGAAAACGCGTGTTTCCTTGGTCATGCCCTTGGCCAGGACCGACTCCAAAGCTCTGAACTGGAAACAATGTTGAGCCCGCAAATAGACGCCTTCGCTCACAAGGATATTGGTCCCAAACTGCTTGTTCAGGCCTTCGAGGCGCGCTGCCAGATTTACCGTATTGCCAAGGGCTGTGTAGTTCATACGCTCCGTCGACCCGAGATTGCCGACGACGGCATCTCCGACGTGAATGCCAAACCGCGTGAAGAATGGCTTTAAACCTTCAGTTTCAAACTGGGAGTTGAGCCTGTCACACGCCGCTCTGCCCACAAGGGCCGCCCGGCAGGCCCGCTCAACGTGGTTAGGCTGCGGATTGGGTGCGTTCCAGAACACCATCACTGCGTCACCAATGAACTTGTCGACCGTTCCGCCTTCGGCGAGGAACGCCTCTGTAAGCACGGAGAAATAGCGCGACATCTGGTGCATGAGAACATCAGGATCCGCGGACTCGGCGATCGACGTGAAATCCCGGACGTCGGTGAAAACGACGGTAATCTCCTCTCGGACTCCGCCAAGCTCGGTGGATATGGAATTATCGATGATTCCCCGGACGATTTCCTTGGGGATAAAGTGCGCGAATGACCATATCGCGCGCTGCGCGAGTTCCATGGCGCCGCCAAGTTCCTGAATTTCCTTAATGCGCGATGCGACTGGCGAGGGGTCAGGCGCAGCCAGCGTCTGAAGCTTGACCGCCTGAGCCGTTATGTTTTTCAAGGCTCGCGACATTCCGCTGCCAAATATCCAAACGACGGGAATGAAGGCAGCGCCAGCGATAGTTGCGAGCATTAGTCCGGTAAACTGCAGGCTCCGAACATTTTGAGCAAAGTCATCCTGGGCCGCCAGCAGCAAAATGTTGGCGGTGTACTGCTCGCCCAGAGTGAATTTTGCCATCCTGAACAGATAGTCCCGGCCCCGGTCGTCGCGGATGCTACCCTCATAGCGGTCGCGACCAAGCGACGCTCGTAAGGCTGTCGCCACGACCCCGGTGTTGATCCCCTTGACGTTTGGCAATTGTTGTTGGGATGGATGTGTCATCGCATCGACAACGAACTGCGCAAAATCGGGATGGGCTATGAGCGAACCCATTGAGTCGAAAATCAGGACGATGCCGTGCTCCCCGGGCCGTTGCGCCTGGACGAAATCGCTGAAGGTGTCGAGCTTGAGATCGGCGGCAAGGACGCCAGGCACTTTCCCTCGCAAGGGTGCGCTTATCGTGATCACGGGTGCACAGATGCTAAACGCAAGGTACGGCGACGAGACCAGCGGGCGGTCGGCTTTCATCGTCTCGCGATACCAGGGCCGCTTGCGCGCGTCGTATTCGTATTTCCATAGATCAAGCTGTCCGACTTCGTTGCCTTGCCGATCTTCAAAGATTCGTCGCACTGGAAGTTCGCCACTCTGCGCAGGGCGGATCAAATTGATCGCAACGGTGGCCCCAGGCGTCGCACGAAGCCTCTCGCGTTGCTCATCGTTGAGGTCGCCAATGCGCCGCACCTGCAACCAGGCGCCATTTTCGAAACCGGCATAGATACTGTCCATTTGGGGCAGTTCCTGCAGTGCGGCCTTGAACAGTGGGATCGCGGGGCCGGTCTCGGTTCTTTCATTTGAATCGGTCACGCTGGAACTGGTCGCCAGCACATGCGCCAACGAGGCTATCGCGGTGATCTCTGTCTGAAGACGTCCCAAGGCCTTCGAGCTGGTTGCGTCCATATAGGCGGACGCAGCTTCCTTCGTTGCCCAACGAAGCGCCCGGACCTGAATGGCGATCAGCAAAACAGCAAGAGCGACGATAAAAGCCATCACAGCGAAGGTGAGTGAGGTTCGAAATGTCAACATTCCGCGCGCGCTCCTCAGTCGCTAAGAGTGCAGCCGCTAAATCTCGTCGCTGCGCAACTTGCGGATGATGACCATGAGAAGTCACGCATCACGGTCTCAATGCAGTCCATAATAAATTCAGTCGATCCTGCCGGCTATGCGATTTCGGCAAATGAACAACAGTGATCGCAGCTTGACGCCAGCACAGCCTGAGATGCTATTGCAGCGGACGATCCAGCACAGGTCGCGTGGTGCGCGGACCCCGGCCGTGACACCGTCAGGCGGCAGCAAGCCGAACATTATCTTTATCGTCTCCGACGACTTCGATTACGGCGATGCGGGCGCTATTTGGGTGGTGAAGCCCCGCGGAATCTAGCGCGCCGGGGCAACGGCATCGGATGGCCGCAACAGGTCAGGACAGCGCCTTGCTGGCGGGGCTTCCGACGATGCCCGATTGGTAGAGTGCCGCATACTCCGGATCGAGTTTGTATTTTAGGTCCCGCGCTGCCATAAGAATGATCGCCGAATAGGTCAGGAACGCGAGTTCTAGGTCAGCTACCTGCTCCACCGTCAGTCCCCGCGGCCATGATCGCGGCCATCAGCTGCACAGTTTCTACGGCACGTTCGCCGACGATATGCGCGCCCAGAAAGTTGTGTGTCCTGCGGTCCGCGATCATCTTGCAGAAGCCAGCTGTGCGGTCGTCGATAATCGCGCGAGTCAGATCCTCGCACCAGATGACAGAGGTTTCATAATCGATTCCGGCGTCGGAGCATTGCGATTGACGCATACCGATCGCACCGTATTCCGGATCGGTCAAGCTGCGCCATTTCCGCGATGAATTCCCCGTTATTCCTCGGCAGGCCTGGCGACTGTCTCGGCATGCGTATTGGGATGATCTAGTACTTCGTCACAGTGAT
>NZ_VSSR01000135.1 GCF_008123515.1 Bradyrhizobium cytisi | reverse complement strand
GCCAGAGAAAAGATTATCGGTTACTCGGAAAATCTAGTCGGTAAGGCTAACACCGATGGCTACGATGCCGTGATTGACTTCCTCAATAACATCGGTGTGGCGCAGCGCGGCATTGGGCTTGAACAGGGTAACCTAATGGCCCCGGCCGTAGAGAAGTTCAAAACGAGATTGTCGCAAGCCCGAATCGTCGATTGCACGCGAGCGGTGGACTGGATCCGCGGCGTCAAATCAGACTTGGAGATCGCGGTTATGCGCGAGGCTGCGGCGCTCGCTGACGCGGCCGTTATGCGGGCTAGAGAGGTTATCCGTCCTGGCGTGCGAGAAGCCGATGCAGCAGTCGAGATTATGGCGGCGCAGGTTAATGGCGTTAAGGGCGGGCCCGCCGCGACCGGACTACGGCCACCGCTGATTTCCTCAACCCCACGCACGGGTACGCCGCATATCTTGTGGAGCGAGAGTATCTTCTGCGATGGCATGCAGATCAACTCGGAAGTCAGCGGAAATCGACATAACTATCTTGCAGCCCTCATGCGTACATTCTCAATCGGTGCGCCTGCCGACCGCGTACGCCGCTTACATGATGCGCAGGTCGCTGCTATCGAAACGGGACTCGATCTCATCCGACCTGGACGCACTTGCAGCGAAGTTGCGCACGCCATGTACAGCGCGATTGAGAGGCACGGCTTTCCGAAGGAATCGCGCTGCGGTTATTCCATTGGCATCGAAAATCAATTCACGGCATGGATTGAACCGACCGCAAGTTTTGGGAGGGAGGACATGACTGTTCTGAAGACCAACATGACCTTCCATCTGATGTTGGGCAACTGGGTGGATGAGGAGTTTGGCGTCACGGTGAGCGAAACCATCCGCGTAACTGACACGGGCGTCGAGGCGCTGACCCGTGCGCCGCGCGAGCTCTTTGTACTCTAGCCGGACGGTGGTGATATAACTGATGGGAACCTGATAGCGGAGCTTAGTCGCCTCTCAGAAGTTTGCGGTGCTGAGCAAGGAGGTGTCGGACTTTGCCCTTCCGGACTTGAAAATGCGATCCCAATGATCCTAACGATACCCTAGGGTTGCAGTAAGACTCCCTCCGGTGAAGCCGCTAGTCTCAGGGTCCGGTCGCTGCTCCCATTGTAGCCGCTTACGCGTCACTGAGCCGGCAATTCAGTGATTGGATCATCGCGCTAGCAAATCACCGGGATCCTTTCCAATCCTCGTCGACGAGTTGACCTCGGTCGGGTACATCGGTCTGCGCGTGCTAAGCTGCGACGTACGGGAGACGGCCCTCGATTACTGCCGACCAACTCGATCTGCGCTTCGTAAGAAGTTCGTCAGCAGTGTGTTTCCTTCTTGCGTGAGGATCGATTCTGGATGGAACTGCACGCCGAAGGTTGCGTGGTAGCGATGTGCGATAGCCATGATCTCGCCTTCCTCCGAACGAGCGGTAACCCTCATGCAAGGCGCGCGTGACCGATCTAGCGCGATGACCAGAGAATGATAACGACCCACGCGAAGTGGGGACGGAAGATCCTGAAAGAGTCCTCGGCAGTCATGACTTACGGACGAGGAGCGACCGTGCATAGGGTGGCGAGCACGCACCACCCGACCGCCGAAAAGGCTCCCGATGCATTGGTGTCCGAGGCAAATGCCCAAAATGGGCACCCGACCTGAAAATTCGCGAATTATGGGTACCGATATTCCGGCCTCCGATGGAGTGCAGGGGCCCGGGGAGATGACGACAGCGCGCGGCTTGAGACGCGCAAGGTCGCTGACGGCTGCCTCGTCGTTCCGGACCACCTCGGTTGCCTCGCCAAGTTGGTGAAAATGTCGGGCAATATTGAAGACGAAGGAGTCGTAATTGTCGATAATGAGAATCAAAATGAACCGGGTGTTTTAGTTTGAAATGTGTGGAAGATTCGCTGCGCCTTCGCGAGTGTCTCGTCATATTCGTTCGCCGGATCCGACATCGCCGTTATCCCGCTACCCGCATGAAATACGGCTTGATCGGCGTTGGTCGTTACAGTTCGGATCGCGATGTTCGTATCCATGTGCCCGTTGAATCCAATAAAACCGATCGACCCACAATAGACCTCTCGTGCCACACGCTCGATCTCCGTAATAATCTCCATCGACCGCACCTTCGGCGCGCCGGTAATTGAGCCGCCGGGAAAGCAAGCTCGAAGGAGCGAGATGGCGTCTTCGCCTTCTGCAAGTGTCCCTGCAACGATCGACACGAGATGGTGCACCGAAGCGTAGCTGTCGAGCTGGCAGAGCGCCACAACATCCACCGACTGAGCGGTACAAACACGTGAGAGGTCGTTGCGCAGCAGATCAACAATCATCGTGTTCTCGGCACGGTCCTTTTCGGAAGCATTTAGGATCTCAATACGGCGCTGATCTTCCTCAGAATCAGTCGCCCGCGCAATCGTGCCTTTGATGGGTCGCGTTTCAACGTAACGTCCTTCCAACTTTAGGAAGCGTTCCGGCGAACTTGACACAATCGTCAGCTTGCCGTAGCGCAAAAGAGCTGCAAAAGGCGCAGGGTTCAACAACCGCAGACGACAGTAGAAGGAAAGTGGATCAAATGTGCTGGGCAGCTCGGCGGTGAAGCGCTGCGCAATATTGGCCTGAAAGATATCGCCAGCCAGAATGAGGTCAATGACACGGCGAACCGCCGCAATGTAGCTCTCCCGGCTGAAGTTCGAACGCCACGTGTCCGCTGTGCTCGGGAGCACAACGTCCTGCGGTTTTGGGACGGCGAGCAGCGCACCAAACTGATTGGCTCGCCGCCGACCTCGCTGAACGCGACCGGCGGGATCCTGCACCGGCCATCCAGTGGAAACAATCCAGCATCTCTGATCGTGGTGGTCGAAGCTGAGTACCACATCGTACAGATGCAAAATGGACTGAGGCAAATTCTGACCAGGAATTGCTGGTACCGACAACCGCTCCAGCGTTCGATTCAGATCGGAACCAAAGTAACCAGCGATGCCTCCCTGGAACGGCGGAAGACCGGGACGATGCTCCTGCTGATATCTGCCGAGAATGGAACGAAGCGCCTCCCATGGGTCGCCCTCGAGAGGGGCTCCATCGCAACTCGCCTGTCCGGCCGCGACCATATAGGTGCTGAATGGATCACAGGCTAAATATGAATAGCGTCCGAGTAGCTCATATCCAGAGGCGCTATCCAGAAAAGTAAGGTGGGGTTGGGCGCAAGACACTGCATGGCTCTCACCGGCTCAATCCACTTCAATTCGCGGACGTTCATGGAATGTCAACCACCAGTACCTGACATTTTGGCACCCGACCCGATTGTAAACGCCAAAGGTGGCGCTGCTCGCCTGTGGCCTACAAAATCTTAAGACTGATCGTCAGTTCGATCACGGTGGGCTCGATATGCCGAGTGGCGTTGCAATTTCGCCAAGCCGCCTATCTGACGATACGTTGTAATCAACCGCGAACCGCAATTAACGAAGCGGTCGCACCCGCTTGATTGATTCCTGGTATAGCTCATGCGCTTTGTAAGCCGCGAGTGCTGTTTCATTGTCGAACTCACCATAGACCACGACGTCAACGTCGTTGCCAAGCTGGTCTGTGTTACAATTGCGAGCAATCTCGATCCGGCGTGCATGGGGAATCGCGGTAAGAACCGATAGGCCTTCGACTATCTGGTCGATGTTGGCCTTCTTCTTCGCAGTGAGGAAGACTATGTGACGAATCATAGATGACCTTCGAGAACTTGGGACTTAGGCGGATAGCTACCTTGAGATTGAGGCGCTAGCAACCGTTAGAGCGTTATAACCGGCTGCGATCTCTACCGCGGCATCGATTGTCAGTTCGCCTCGCCGTCTTCTGACGATCAGCCAAGGTGGTTGAGCTGGCTAAGGCGCGCTCGGGGCCGGTAGTTTGAGGCAGGCTGCACGTACTCTCCGGTGCTTGAATCGATACTCCGTAACTGCCTGCGACACCATAAAGCACTTGGTATCGACTTCTTTCTAGAGAGCTGTATGTGGAGCGCGCAAAGCCCCGTTGTCGGCATGGGTGACGTCCAATTCTCGATAGCGCACAACCGTTTAGGCATCAAACCGGCCTATGCCTCAGCGCAGGTCCGCGGTCGTACTGAGCCGGCCCGATCTCAGCCGATTATCGTTTGCATCGGCGTCACGCGCCGTCAGTTGTCGGGACGAAATTCTGCATCAAAGCAAAAAAGCTTGCCAGAAAAGCGCGAACTTGGCTGGAAGCAGACGATTTTTCTTCTTGAGGAGGAGGTAGGCTCTCAGCCTTAAGCGCAAGAGGTTGCCGATCGGAAGAGCACTGTCCTGTCCGCTTTCTGTCCTGAGAGTCGCAGGAGCAGCAGCTGCACCAGCGAGTCGAACTTGCTTGGAATCGCGCGCGGGCGGAAGCGCGTCGTTATGGTCGGCTGTTACGGAGCAAGCTTTTCGGGTGCAAGGCAATGATAGGGATAACTTCGACGTGGACCCCAGCGAAGCCACGGGCCGGGGCAGTATCGCGACCAGTGCTGCCCAAAAGGCTGGGACCAGTGGTCGTAGTGCGCTCACACATCGAACCGAACGTCGCGCGCTTAGGTCACCGAGTGCCGTGGGTGATGAATGCATGTGACCTTGATGAAAGGCAAAATCCATCGTGCCTCGGTGACCCAAGCTGATCTGCAGTATGACGGCTCAATATCGCTAGATCGTGAGCTGATGGACGCGGCGGGATTCTTAGCCAACGTCGAACACTCTGCAGGCCGCGTTCAAAAGCTCATTCCGGGCTGATGATTTCAAACCATGACGCCATGTTGACAATTTCCTCTCGTTTCTTAGAACGCAAACGGGGGCCGAAGATTAGAGTGTGGTAGACAGATCGAGATCCAGAATGAGCCACATTTCGCAGCCGTCAGTTGAGCGTGTCACGATTCCAGTGCTGCAGCGGTGGAAGGAGGACGAACGGCGGCTTGTAATGACCACCGCTTATGACGCGGTTACGGCACGGATTGCCGATCCCATCGTGGACATTATCCTTGTTGGTGATAGCGTCGGCAGCGCCTGCCTAGGATTCGATAACACTCTGCCGGTTAGCGTGATGATGATGAATCATCACCTGGAAGCGTTGTACGCACAAAGCCTCGCGCATTGCTCGTAGCTGACATGCCCTTTCTTAGCTTTCATCTCAGTCTCGAGGAGACGATCCGCAATGCCGGCGGATTCTTGCAGCGCGGGGCTGACGCCGTAAAACTCGAAGGGGGTGCAAAGCGCATCGAAACGGTCCGCGCTCTGGTCGGCTGCGAAATTCCTGTGATGGGCCATCTTGGCCTCACCCCGCAGAGCGTCAATGTTATGGGCGGTTTCAAGGTACAAGGTCGGAATGCAGATGGCGCCTTACGCCTGCTCGACGATGCATACTGTCTACAGGAGGCCGGCTGCTTTGCTCTCGTCTTGGAGGGCATTCCGGCGGCGCTCGCGACGCGAGTGACCGAAATATTCAAGATACCGACGATTGGAATCGGTGCGGGGGCAGATTGTTCCGGCCAGGTCCTAGTTCTTCATGATGTCCTCGGCTTGACCAACGGGCACAGGCCACAATTCGTGCGCACCTATGTAGAAGGGTTTCAGTTGTTGCAAGAGGCGCTATTACGTTGGGCTACTGATATACGCAACGGCGCGTTTCCGACATCACAGGAGTCTTATCGGCTTCCTGAAAGCCTTCGCGACTCGATAACAAAATGGACGCCCCGCAATTAAACGTGACGCAAAACTGATATGCAAACGATAACGACAGCTGGTGAACTCCGTCGCGCGCTTGCAGAGATTCGCAAGCCCAACAAGCGCGTAGGATTGGTGCCGACAATGGGTTACCTTCATGATGGTCCCCTGGGATTGATCGAGGCAAGCCGCACCAAGAGCGACGTCACGGTCCTAAGCATCTTCGTCAACCCACTCAATTTGGACCAAACGAGGATCTCAGCACGTATCCACGAGACTTCCAACGTGATGAAAGGATTTGCCGCGATGCCGGCGTTAGACTGCTGTTTGCGCCCAACGTACAGGAGATCTATCCCGCTCGATTTGACACCTTCGTTGACCCAGGCGAGATCGCAAAACCGCTGTGTGGAGCTTTCAGGCCTGGACATTTTCGTGGAGTCGCAACCGTCGTCTGCAAGTTGTTCAACCTGGTCCGGCCCGATATCGCGGTTTTCGGACAAAAGGACTTTCAGCAATGCGCGGTCGTGCATCGCCTTGCAATTGATCTCAATTCTTCCTGTCGAAATCGTCACTGCGCCGACCGTTCGGGAGCCCGATGGGCTCGCGATGAGCAGCCGCAATCGGTATCTTAGCAATGAAGAGCGACGGCGGGCTCTCGCAATCAGTCGCGGTCTCTTTGCGGCGGAAGCCGCGTTTCATGCAGGCGAGCGCGCGTGTGAAAGGCTTGTAGCAATCGCTGCCCAGTATTTGAACCAAGTCGATCGGGTGCAGTACCTTGATCTCGTCGATGCCGACACGCTCAGGAGCGCCGCGACCCCCTTGAGTCGTCCCGCCGCTCTTTGCGCGGCGGCCTACGTCGGCTCGACGCGTCTGATAGATAGCGTAATTCTCAGACCGGAAACGGGTACTCTTTGATGGCGAGACCGCGCTGGTTCGTCAAGCGTGTGCATGCACAGGTCAACACAGTCAGCTAGTCTGATTGAAATTCGTCGAACGGTGGTGCTGAGGCGCAGCATTTCACAGGCAGCGTACCGCTCATTGCATTAACTAAGAATAGGACCGAGTTACTGTGGCCAATAGGGTTGCGGTGCCCTCCCGATACGTCGCGACGCTGCCAACGAGACGAACACCACCGTCAACCCTTCTGCCAGAGGTTGTATCGAGTTTAGCAGAGTGGACCCCCAGATCACGAGCGCGCGACTGTAGCAAACGGGACTACTACCCAATGCCGGAGGAGCCGACGAATGCTCAATACGTATCGAGGTGCCGGCGCCGAGAGCTATCGCCCAAAGTTGGTGACGGCGGGAATCGGGAAGGCGGCATATCGTGGGGGTGCTTGACGCCTCCACTTCTCCACCGAAGGAGCGATATGCCGTGTCCAACGATAACGTCACCAGACTGATTCAGCCAGGAATCTTCGACGATCAACTCACAGAAGTCTTGCGCGACGGGGCACGTGCCCTTCTCGCCAAGGCGGTCGAAGCCGAGGTTGCAGGCTTTCTCGGCCAGCATGCCGATTTGAAGACCGCGGACGGCCACCAGCGCGTCGTCCGCCACGGCCACCTGCCGGAGCGCGACGTCATGACCGGTATCGGTCCGGTCGCCGTCCGCCAGCCGCGTGTACGCGATCGCGAGGCCGCCGCTGCCGATCCTAGCCGCATCCGGTTCTCGCCGTCGATCCTGCCGCCCTACATGCACCGCTCGAAGTCGATCGAGACGCTGCTGCCGGTCCTTTATCTGAAGGGGATTTCGACCGGCGACTTCTCGGAAGCGCTGGCTGCGCTGCTCGGCAAGGATGCTGCCGGGTTGTCGGCCTCCGCCATTGGTCGCCTGAAGGACGGTTGGCTCGATGAACACACCGCGTGGCAGAAGCGCGATCTGTCCGCGAAGCGCTACGTCTACATCTGGGCCGACGGCATCCATCTCGAAGCCCGCCTCCAGGACGAAAAGCAGTGTATCCTGGTGCTGATCGGTGCGACGCCGGAAGGCCGCAAGGAACTGGTCGGCTTCACCGATGGTGCCCGCGAGAGCGCGCACGACTGGCGCGATCTGCTGCTTGATCTGAAGCGGCGCGGGCTCGACGTGGCTCCGCGGCTCGTCATCGCCGATTGCGCGCTCGGCTTCTGGAAAGCTGCCGGCGAGGTCTGGCCGAATACGCGCGAGCAGCGCTGCTGGGTGCACAAGACCGCCAACGTACTTGCCAAGCTACCGAAGAGCCAGCACCCGAGAGCCAAACGCGCGTTGCAGGAGATCTGGATGGCCGAAACCAAGTCCACAGCCGAGCTGGCGTTCGACGCCTTCATCGAGAGCTACACGCTGAAATACGAGAAGGCCGCCGACTGCCTGCGCAAGGATCGAGACACGCTGCTAGCTTTCTACGACTTCCCGGCCGAGCATTGGAAACACCTGCGCACGACCAACCCCATCGAAAGCACCTTCGCTACCGTGCGCCACCGCACGACCCGATCGAAGGGCTGCCTATCCAACAAGACCGCGCTCGCGATGGTCTTCAAACTGGTCGAGGACGCCCAGAAAAACTGGCGTCGTCTCGATGGCCATAACCAGTTGCCAAAACTCATTGTCGGTGTGACGTTCAACAACGGGATTGAGGTCATCGCCAAGCCGACCGACCGTCAGCCCAAAACCGCCGCCGCCTGACCGGCCCGGCCGTCACCAAAATTTGGCGATAGCTCCGGCGCCGAAAGGGTTGTTGTAAGGCGTTGCGCGATGTGCGGCGGCCGGTTCGGATTGATCCGCTATTATCGTTGGCAAGGGGCTCTCTGCTCTAAACAATCCGTTGAACGTTCTAGGGCCGCGCCGGGAGGCGGACGATAAATGGCTGCGCTCTTTGTGATTGGTCTAGAACGTGCGCTGAGCTGAGATACGAACCCATCGAAGAGGACCTGCAAAGTACCTTGGAGGCATCCCACTGTGCCTTAACTAGGTGGGCCAAGACAACAAACGGGAACAAGGGCCAGCCAATACGGCATCCTAAATGGCGAAGTGCAACAGGATGTTGGCATCAGCTTGCGCTCTCACCACCCAAAAACCAGAATTATAGCCGGTTCTCTCTTCACCTCGTGCCACTTGAGATCTTTAAGCATGCGCTCACGCTGATGCCCGCGCGAGCAAGCGGCCAAACGCTCAACCGGTTGAGCTAACTGCAGTTTAGGTCTATCTTGAGTAAAGGTCAGCAAAGCGTTCGCGCAAGACATTCTTCTGTACCTTACCCATGGGGTTATGCGGCAAATCGTCCAGGAATACTATCCGCTTCGGTTGTTTGAACTTGGCAAGCTTATCGATCAGTGCTTCGAGTATAACTCGCTCGTCAACCGGAGATCCTGGGGCGACGAACGACCGCAGCGGTGACCCCCTCGCCGAAATCAGCGTGCGGAACACCGATCACAGCGCTCTCTGAAACCCTAGGTATCAAGTCGATCTCGCTCTCGACGTCTTTGGGATACACGTTGAATCCTCCGCTGATGATCAAATCCCTCCCGCGTCCAACAATGTGGATGTACCCGCGATCATCGATCGTGCCGAGGTCTCCGGTGATGAAAAAGCCGTCAGGCGGAAATCTGCAGCTGTTCTGTCCGGCATGTTCCAATGGCCAGCGAAGACCTTCGGTGCCTCGACCTCGATCATGCCGACGTGGTTGGCCGGCAATTCCGCTCGGTTTTCGGCATCTGCTATCCGAACCTGAACACCGGATACTGGACGACCGACCGACCCCGCTATGCGCGGATCCGCGTATGGATTGGAAGCGATCATTCCGGTCTCTGTCATACTAAGTACGAGGAGTCTCGTGATCAGTCCCCTCTTTCCAAGCCTGATGCGTTTCTGCCAACAGTGGCGCAGAGCCGGAAAGAAACAGTGTCATACTGGCGGTCGCTCGCTTACTTCTTCGTGCTCTGCAAAGGCGGACGTAGAACGTCGGAACGCCCACCAGCACGGTCGAGCGCGCCATCGCAGCGATGACAAGTTCGGCGTCGAACTTCCGCATGAGCAGAATACGCGCACGGGCGGCGAACGTCACATTGCATGCTACGAATAGCCCATGAATGTGATAGATTGGAAGAGCATGGATTAGCATTACAGTTGTTTTTTTGATTTGAAGTGGGCGCGTTGAGCGGCAGCCTGGTGAGCTCTGCGCCAGCAAGACCATGCGATGATGTGTGCGGGTCGAATCCGCTTTCGAGCAAGTCTGATAGCGATGCGGCGGATTTCCTGGATTGACCAGCAGATCAGTGGCGCCGTGGTTATGCTTTGGCTTCTGCCGGGGGGCGCCGTTTCGTTTTTTTGGGCG
>NZ_VSSR01000134.1 GCF_008123515.1 Bradyrhizobium cytisi | reverse complement strand
CCGCAATCCCCGGAATCCGCAGCCCCGGTGCCGCCGTGGTTAAGGCGAGCTTTGGATTCCGTGGATCTACGGGGTAGCGCGGCCGCCCCTGCCACTACACCTTCGAGCGATAGCAACTTTAGCGTTGATGAGTGCCCATTTTGCCGGCGGCCGCAACGGGCTTTTCGCCGACCTGCTCACCGGCCAGTACGGCCGGGTGCTGCGGGTAGGTCGCCTTCACTCCGGTCGACGACTGGTCGCGGGAAGCCTCTGAGGACTTAGCGCTGGAGTTGGCGCGCCGGTTCGCCGCCGACCATTTGAATTTTGCAGACACACGGCCCGGAAGGTCAGGCCCCATGCCCCCCGACTGGATCCACGACATCAAACACGATAGCTCCGCGGGCGCCTGATCCGCGACGGCGATGACCTGCGGAGGCTCAAACTTGAGGATCGCAAGAAGAAGCTCGCAAAGATCCTGGAGCGCCGGCCGGAGGGCACCTTCGTCGCAGCATTCGAGGCTGGCGAGATCGGCCCGGACCTGTTCCGAAAGGCCTGCGAGTTCGGACTCGAGGGCATCGTCTCCAAGCACCGCGAGCGCGGCTACCGGCCGAAGGTCTGCGACTGGTTCAAAGTCAAGAACCGGGCGCACCCGGCGTTCTCCCGGTCGATGGATCAGTTCTGACCTGCTGCCGGCGCAGCTCGGCGCGATGCCGCCATTTCAGCCAAGCCATAATTCGGCCCGGGCGGTCGTAGCGCGGCTCCGTCGGCTGCTTAGCCTGTTCTCGTAGATCGAGAAGCCGGCGCAGCTCCTCGACGTTATGGCCCAGGATTTCCACTGTCCCCTTCATGCGCGAAGCTAACCGGGACATGCCGGAGGGGAACAAGTAGCCGTTCCCCCGCCGCCGCACCCCGATCGGCAACCCTATCGTTAAGGTTGTCGTCGAAGCGGGAACAAATGTTCACTTTTGCGCTTAACGGCCGAGCCCTTTTCAGTCGCATCGTGCGTTAGGACAGGCAAATGCAATTCGTCAGCGGACATCCGAAGCAGGGGAAACGGCCCTTCGATCGCAGCTGTTCCTCTTGTGGCGGGATGACGCGGGAGGTTACGACATTGCTCGACACCCGGAATGGGAGGTCGGTCGCTCTCTTTCGATGCACTCAGTGCGACCGCCTCGTTTGGGACGAATGAGCCGTCCAGGTGTGTGGCAGTAGTCGACCGGGATTGATCCCGCGCATTCCATCGATAGCATCGAGGCAATGACGGTCACGCCTGCTGCCCTCGGGCCGAGGCATTTGAGAGTGTCCGCAGGGATCACCGGCGCTATTTAGGTTGCGCTGGCAATCCACACTCCGCCGCAACCTGCCTTGTTCCCGATCCGACATAGGGAACGGCTCGGCGTCAACTCAGCCCGGCTGCTGAGGATGGCTCACAGCAATGTTCGCTTTCGTCGCCTTCTTGTGACCGTGCCTTATGAAGGTCACGCCGATCTCGCCACCGTTCACCCAAGCCAGTTCACATCGGCGATACGCAAGGCCGGTGGATGAGAGCATCAGGAAGCACTCCTTGAGCCCCCGCACCGGTCCGTCCACAATCAGCTTGGCTCCGCTGTCAGACACGTCTTTTACGGTGCAAGCACGCTGCCACGTTCCGTCGATCGCCATCATATTTGCCGGAATTGCCCTGTCGAACGAAACTCGGCGCGCCGCTCGCTTGTCTGGCGGCATCATAGCGCGCTTTCCAGATCAGCAAGAGAGGGAACGAGTGATGGCATTTCCAGACGCGAGGACACCAGCAAGGAGCTTGCAACCGTGCAGTCCCGCCCCTGCTCTTTTGCGTGGTACAGAGCTATGTCGGCGTCACGGGTGAGCGCCATCTCATCGGTGGTCGCATCGCCCTTTGCGGCGACGCCCACGCTGATCGCGACGTACTTTCGTGGCGACCGCGGATGGAAGATTTCCAGCCGCCGGACCAACAGCCGAATTGCGTGCGCTACCCTCGTTGCCCTCTCCTCGTCAACGCCGGGCAGGACCACAGCGAACTCCTCGCCGCCATACCGCGCCGACAGTCCGCCGGTGTTTGCGGTGGCGCTTCCGATCACCTCGGCAATACGCTGAAGGCAGCCATCACCGGCTTGGTGGCCGAGGGCATCATTGAAGCCCTTGAAGTGATCAATGTCGATCAGGAGCACCGAGAGAACAGTATGCTTGGCATAGGCGTCACGGAGGAAGGCGTCGAAGCTACGCCGGTTCGCAAGCCTCGTCAGACCATCGGTGGTCGCAAGCTGCGCCAGCTTCAAATTGGCTGACGACAACTCATCCTCGACAGCCTTCTGGCTGGTGACGTCTCGAAGAACTCCGACGATCTCCTGTTCGGTACCGGCTGAGATTTCGGCCAACTTGAAGTTGGCCTCGAGCCAAGCCGTACCACCATCGCCACGCTTGACGCGAAATCGTACCGAGCTGGACGTGGTTGGGCCGCGCAGTTCGCGACTCGCGACGAACACCCTTTCGCGGTCATCTTCATGAATCACGTCGAGGCACAGGCGCCGCAGGAACTCGTCCTCGTTTTTTTCCGAGTACCGCTACCACAGATGGTGACACATAGCGCAGGTAGCCTTTTCGATCCATGACGATAACGATGTCGGCTATGTTGTCGGCGAGCAGTCGAAATCTTGCTTCCCGTTCTCGCAGCGACTGCTCGAGTCGGGTTCTGAAGCGGAATTGGCTGCTCAACAGCGCGGCCATCGCCATAATAATTGCAATCATCAGCCCGGCCACCAGCGCGTCTGAGACCAGGTCGGTTCGCCAACTTGCGAGCACATCGTTCTCTGCTCGCGCCACCGTCACAAGAACGGGATATTCTGTGCTTTGCTCATAGGCGATGTACTTGGACAGACCGTCGAATGGTGATTTGATCTTATAAGATCCGGCGCGGCTCTCGCTCAAGCGCTCCTGGAAGAGCGGGACGTCGGCAATTTTTCGACCTGTTTGCACCGCCGGCCAACGCGCAAACAACGTTCCGTCCGTCGACAAAAGGCTGACGCCGCCGTGCGAGCCGATCTGGAATGATCGGTAGAAGTCGCCGAAGTAATCGCAATCGATCGCTGCGATCAGGACGCCACCAAAGTCACCGCTGGACGTGCTGATCCGTCTCGACAGAATGATGGATGGTCGCCCATTGGTTCTCAGGTTCAGTGGACCGCTGATCAGCATCTTCGGGCTGGGATTGTCGCGATGGTAGATGAAATAGGGTCGGTCCGAGTTGTTGTGGGCAGGCAAAGCGGCGAAGGAGCCGTACCGCCAGTTGCCTTCCGGGTTGAGGACGCCGATCTGCTGGATTTGCGGCATGGCTCTTGTGGTGGCGACCAGATAGGCGTTGAAGCGTTCGGGTAACGGGTTTTGAAATTTGAGCAGGTCCGCCATCCCTGCCATGGCGACGTCCGGCGCCTTGAAGGCGTGAGCTGCCTGCTCGGCGAGCGAGCGGGTCAGATTTTTCAGGTCTTCCTGCGCCCGGCTCAGCGTTGCGTCCCGCGCGACCGACGCCTTCCAGGCTACCAGGCCGAGCACGCACGCCAGCATCAAAGCCAGGAATGCTCCAACCACGACGTGTGGCTTGCGGTGGATTGATTAGTGTAGCGCGGAAGTGGCCATCGCACCTGCTCGGTTGCATGGCGATGATCATCAACTTCTGCTTCTAAACGCCTAACAACCTGAGGCCGGTTTTAGGCACATCCGCCGCTTTGACTAACAGATCCTTGAAAAAGCGAACGGAATCGGGGACCCGCGGGGGGAATACGGTATCTCGCTTGTCCATATTCAGCGCCGTTGGAACCATAAGTTCCCGACGAACTTGGTTCAGTCCACTGGACGCATTACCGCCGATTACCGTCTGGTGCGGAATGGCGGCCCCAGCCTGCAGCCCCCGCTGGGGCCGTTTTGATCATGCTCCACGCTTGAAATCGCCAGGACTCAGAGGATCCGAAGCTCTTTGACTGCCAATTTGCAGATCTGGCCGGGCTGTTTGAGCCCTTCTTGTCCGATTTCAAAAACCTTTCGAGCCACCAACTCGGCGAGGGGATCGCCCCGATCTTGAATCCCAAGCGCACGTAAAGTTTGCTCGTATGCGGCCACCAGGCATTTGACCTCCTCGGCGCCCATCGGGTGCTTCTCAAGCAGTCGGTAGATTGCCAATCCCGAGCCTCTTTCCAGCCGGGGAACTTCTAGCACGGCTGGCCGCGCCGGGTGGGTATTATTACGGCACCGGTAATTAAGCTTCGATACATCCTGGAGGGCAACAATCACTGATTGAACAAAATGGAGTTGCTTCGGTGAAGGTGATGACGTCGAATCCGCTCTGCATCAGCTGCGGTGTCGAGCGTGAGGCGAGTGAGCGGGTGCCTATAACCAGTGAGTACGATATAATGTCCTATGAATGCCCGACCTGTAAATCGGTAGTGCGCCTGGTCGAATATTATGACGCTGAGCGCTCGCGGGCCGTTCGTGATCTGTCGCCAGGAGATTTCCCAGGTTCTGTTCTCCGTTCTCGGTAGAACTACGGAACATTGACCCGAACCCGCGTTTAGCTGGCTGCGGCTTGCAGATGGTTTTCAGGCAACTAACCGAGGCGGCAGAGGAGCGAGAGGGGCGGTACAGGCGACGTGAGTGAGGGAAATGGCGCCGAGATCAGGACGGCGGTGGGCGAGAAGATCATGGCCTCTTCTGCCCGAACTTCTTGGTCTGCTCCTCCAGCATCTTGCAGAAGAACGGCACCGTATCATCATCAGAGCCGAAGGTGTCGTTGGCTATCGCGATGCCCTTCTGGGCGCCCAGCTGGTACAACGCGGAGTAATCCTTCCTGGCTCCTTCGATGCTGGCGGACGAACCCGGATGTATCTCCTCGTAGGTCGGCAGCCGGATGCCCTGCGATAGGCACAAGAAGCGAGAGCGGACATGCCCCTCGTACACTCGCCGATCGTCGTTGCGGTCTTCTCCTCGGTCTGCGATCTCGCCGGCGAGATCGTGACGAGGACGGCGGCGGCAACGACAACAGTGGTCTTCACGGCGGCACTCCAACGCGGCGGGGCTGTGCACTATCAGCGCGGGGCGCTCGCTGCAATTGGGTTTTTTCGCGATGTCAACGCCACCGCTTGCACGGATGATTTGCATAAGGTTTGCGGAACGCCATCCTCCTTTGCATCGTTCAGACCGCGTGCCGGCGCCCCGGCATCCTCTGAGGAGAGCCGCGGAACACTGTCAGCGCGAAGCGCTCGCCGGCCATAACCAACCTGGAGACGACAAGGTGCCCAAAACCAAGAAAACCCCCGTCCGGAAGATCTACACCAAGGACGACCTGAAGACTCTAAAGGCGCATTCGAAGGCCAAGACGCCCGTCACAAAAGTCTCCAAGGAGATGAAGCGATCTGTGCCGGCGCTGCGGGCCAAAGCGCACCAACTCAGGATCGGGCTTGGTCACCAGCGCTGAAGCAAAGGCGCTTCTATTGGGAAATTTCCCAGGGTCCATTGTCCTGTCTGGCGCGCTATGTGACCTGCATGAGCAACCTCAATCACATTCGCAGGCAAGAGGCCGAGTGCCGCGAGAAGGCACAAGCGGCCGCGGATCGGGACCAGCGGGAGCAGTGGCTGAGGCTGGCCGAAGACTACGGTAAGCTGGCAAGCGAGGTAGAGAAGCGCATCGGTCGGACATAGGACTCTGGTAGTGCGAAGCGCTCGCTGGAAGCCACGCGCCAGGAACAGATTCTCACTTTGCGCTTAACGCCCGAGCTGTTACAGGCGTTAGGAGTCGAATGCAATCTGTGACAGAAGATCTGTGCCGGGTCGCACAGCCGACTCTGCATCTCGTGCTTCCTCGACCCAAAAGGGGTCGGCGTGTCCCGGTCTCCCGATGTACTCAACGCAGGCGCGTCGTACCCTCAGGATGCCGGCAGTCAACCGGGATTGATCCCCTGCACCTCATTGATAGCGTCGAGGCAATGACGGTCACGCCCTCCTGCCTTCGCGCAGGGGCATTGTGAGTGTCCGCAGAGATCACCAGCGCTTTTCGCTCGCAATAGATTCGTCGTCCGTGAAGAACGCTGCTTTCAGGCCGGAGCGGGCTGAAGGGTTGCCATGAGGGCTACGAGAATCTGGCAGCACAAAAGCCTGAGCCAGCGGATCAGGCGGCGGAAGTTGTAGCCGACAGCCGCGAGGATGGCGTTGGCAGCGTCGCCCTGACGGTACCAGAGATAGTTTCTGCCCATGCGATGCTCGGCCTTGAGATGGCCGATCACGGGTTCGACGGCTGCCCGGCGGCGTAACTGGCGTTTGATCTTGGGTGTGACGCCGCGTTTCTGGCCAGAGATGAAGACCCTGAACTTGTGGTCGGGTGGTGCATTGTGGCCGCGATACCCCTTGTCGGCGAAGATGCGATCGAGGGTGTTGCCGACCAGCGCCTCCATCTCCGGGATCACGGTTGCCAAGGTGTGTCCGTCGTAGGGATTGCCCGACATCGACTTTACGTGGGTGACGAATTGGCCGCCCTTGGCGTGGCTGAGGGTGGTGGCGACGGAGACCTTGACGCCGAACTCGTAAGGCCGATGGGCCTTGCCCTTGCCGATGCATTCGACTTCCGGCGCGTGCAGGGAATAGACCTTCGGGCCGCGCTGGCGCTGCTGCTGCTCGTGCACGCGCCGCGCCAGCATCAGCAGCTGTGCGAACGCTGCTTCGAGCTTGCTGTCGCTCTCGATCTTGCGGGTGATGTCGCGAATGACGCGGCCGAGCAAGGTGCGCAGCTTCTTCAGCATCCGCTTGGCGCGATTGAACTGCTTGGCGTGGGCATAGCGCTGGTGCTGGATCAGGGCGAACTTGCCGACCCGTGTATAGGACTGGCGCAGAATCACTCCGTGTTGCTTCGCCAGCCGCACCAGTTTCTCGCGCGCCCGGTTCAGCAGCCTGGCATCGGTGGGGAACATCACGTTCTTGGGCTGCACGGTGGTGTCGACGATCACCTGTGACAGTTCGGACGGCTTGATCGCCTTGGTCCTGGTGGCGACCGACAGGCTTTCCTGGAGCAGCGCCTGCAACCGCTCCTCGCCCATGCGGTTGCGCCAGCGTGTCAGCGACGAACGATCGAACACCAGCCGGTGCTGGAAGAACTCCTCGCCGCAGAAGTGCTGGTAATAGGGGTTCTCGACCCAGCGCTCGCACAGTACCTCATCGGACAGGTCATAGCTGTGCTTAAGGACCGCCAGCCCCGCCATCAGTCGTGTCGGCAGCGGCGGATGACCCGGATCATCCGTGTAAACCTCGCCGAAGCGGCCTTCCAGAAACCGCCAATCCACCGTCCGCGCCAGCTTCGCCAGCGGATGATTCATATCGATGATCTGATCAAGCCGGGAGCGAAACAGATCCTGCTCGCCCGTTTCCCGCCGTTCCCGTGGCCGCATCCCGCCCTCCGCCGAAGCAGTGATACGACAGAGAATCACGAATCAAATTCGCAAGGAATCCCCCTTCGAACAGCCGATATCCGGCAAATTCGATTTCCACAGATCGTCAGTTTAAGAATCCAAATCAACGACTTGGGCATTCTTCACGGACGACAGATTCGCCTCAGTGAAAGTGGTGAGCTCGAATCCGGCACCAATTGTGGTGTCGGGCACAGAGAGATGTGAGCGGGTACCAATTCAGGTCCGCCTTGCCGATCGCAAGCACTTCGGGCGCCGCCCTGCACGCGACAGGCCCGCCGGCTCACCTGGAGCGAAGGGGGCGGCACCGGATGGCTGGGGCCACACCGGAGATCAGTCAGGCGGACATCACCACCCCGCTCGCCCCACTTCACGTCCAGCGACACCAGTTAGCGGCGGGTGCCACGATCTCCCGCAAGCCGGCCCCGGCCTTGGTGATCCGAAGTCATTGAAGAGGGCCTCGCGCGGCGTCGCATAGCATAGATTATGGAATATCCGAAATACAAACTTGCGCCGATCTCAGCTGCCGAAAGCCCCGTTCAGTTAATACCGAACGTCCGGTTGCGAGGCTCGTTGTTCAGCTAGAGCGATTCGATGTGTGGCCTTAGCAGGTCAACCGTCTCGATCAGTCCCGCAGCCTCCATCACTAGCAGTAGCTCGGCTGGCGTCATTTCCGGTTTTTTGAAACGTTCGCGCATACGCCGAATGGCCGCAACGGCGCGAGCTTCGTCGAGTGCAATAGTATCCGCAATGAAAGCGTCCGCGGATTTCGCCTCCATATTCAGGTCGGAAAGAACTGCCGCCGGAAAGTCTTTAAGGTTTTCCGTTACGATCATTGCGGCTTGCGTCTTGGCCGCCGCAGCAACCACGTGGTGATCGCCTGGATCGGGCAGACCCGCCGCAACCGGCAAGAAGTTGTCAAAATCCGTAACCATAGCGTCTTCAAAGGCAGCTTCCATGCTGGCGCGCGCCCGCTCGGCGCGCGCCGTCGCATCCTCAAAGCCCTTGCCGCTCAAAATTTCTTCAATAGCTGCTTCGGTCTCATCTAGGACGCGGCTCGACCAGCGGAGGCGGAAAAATTCCGCCTCCGCCAAGGAGAGCAGCAAGTTCCTTTTGAGCGCGCTGGCAAGCGAGCACGCGTCGATAAATGCGGTGAAACGGTTTGCAAACAAGCTTACAGATGCTCCGCGTCCAGCTCAGCGAGATTCCCAAGCGCGTTACCTCGCTTCTCATCACGCGTGCGCTTATAGGCGAATAGGTCCTCTGCCCGAATCCTGCGATGACGCCCCACTGTCACGTGCTGAATTTCGTTCTTCTCGAGGAGCGAGACCAGAAACGGACGTGAGACATTCAGGATGTCGGCAGCTTGCTGCGTAGTCAACATCTCATGCACAGGCACGAGCGTCACCGCGTCGCCGCGACCGATATGCCGAAGCAATTCCATCAAGAGGCTCGACAGCGCCGGCGACAAGGTTATCTCAGCAGCCTTTTGCGTGTCGTCGAGCACGCGCAGTTTAGCATCTCCCGTCGCGCGCGACGCGAGTATCTGACGAAGCTGGTTGGCTGCTGCCTTCTCGCTCGCGGAAGGCAGTCGAGTACCTCCCAGCTCTTCAGCGTAAGCTGGCATCGTCATCGCATCTTCTCCCTGTACGGCTTTGTACGTACGCCATATTCGAAATAAACGCAACAAGTGAAATAAACGAAACGCCCTAAAGTTCCTTGTCTGGCTTTCCCGGCTCCCTCCCCTCGTGTCGCAAGTTGATCCATGAGGAGCTTTTGGCGCTGCCGCTGCTCATGAGCTGGGCGCGGAAATACCGGGTTCGCAAAGCTCTAGCTTTCCCCGCTAGGAATAAATTCCAAAATGAAGGTTATGCGAATCAGAAAAGCTTATGTAAATCAACATCTTACGCGTCATTTGCGGCGGTCCAGCCCCCACCGACCTTCCTTAGGACGCGCTCGCCTGTCTTCGCCGTACAGTGTCCCGTTGGCGCCGCTTTCGGTCGCGCTTGCGCCGAACTGGCGCTATCGAAGACATCGGTGACAAAGTCGTGGCCGGCGTCGGCTCCTCGACGGCGCGGACTGGAGTTAGCCCCGTTGCTTGGGCGGGTGCGGACCGCGCCTCCATGATCTCGAGAACCGAGCGCCCCTTGTCGGTGACACGCCAGCCACCGTTCATCCGCACGATGAGACCTTGGGAGAATATATCCAAGTCGGGTACGCGGGCTGCCAATCGCTTCGTGCGTTCGGCCCAGTCCCGTCCGCTGGTCGCCAGGATCGCCATATCGCGCTTAAGGTCCGCCATCACGGCGAACCCATCTCGATAGCTGACCAGCACCTTGAGAACCGTCACCTGGAAGTTCACTGCCCCACACCCCTACCCGGCTTCCGGCGAACTTACTCCCTCGACATCTTAGATGTATCCGTGAACCTCTGTCGACTCAGAGTATGCTGCCTGGAGACATCGAGCGTAGAGCCCACGATCGCATCACAGATCTCGTTGACGTCGAGCATCTTGGTCATGTCGGCGCCGCCTAGTACTCGTCGGCTCGCATGATCGTCATCACGCGTCTGGTGACGGTCGGATCAGCCGGCTCGGGCGATGCGAATTCGCTGGCGCGATCGTAGTAATCGTCTTGAAGAAGAAACGCGTTGCATCGAGCTCGATGCTGCCGAAGTCGTGCTCTCCGTGGGGATCGTTGCCCAGGGTGAAGCGGTCGAACGTGCGCACCAGCTCTAGCAACTGAGTCTGGCGCTCGATGGACAGGCTGGTGACGCCAAGCGTGAAGAGGACTGTGCCGCCGAACGAGACCGCCTGTAGCGAGCCACAGCACTACACGAATATCGCCAGCCTGATGGAGTTTGGATCGCGTGCGGTCCCTGACATTTTACGTGACGGCAGCTACAGATATGGCGTGGCGCAGAAGCTGTTGAACCCTGCCCTGCAATATTACTGGTGCCTCGGCCACATCCCTGCGCCACCTCATTGCCCGGTCGATCGGATCGTTGTCCAGAAGACCGCGCTGCGTGGGCGTGTGAACTGGACGAAGATTCAGAACGAGACCCAATATCCGCGAAGTGATTGAGGCAATCCGACGCATTGCTGGCGGCGACGGCCCCGCGAAGTGAGAATTGCTGAACTATCGGTGTCGGTACGGCATGAGGCATCTCGCCAGCGACATATAATCGCAAAATCGCAACCACGATTATGCGACCTTACGGTTGGTCGGCAAGACGATTGCCTCAGCGCCCCCGCGTTGCTAATCGCATGAGGAAGTCGCTTCGCAGCCTTATTCAGCCGCTTCTGCGGGCGGGCTCTTAAGCTCCGCAAATTTCGCTGCCATCGTGGGGTTACCCCGGGTCAGCTTCTTGATCGTCACGTCCTGCGCCTTGTCATTCGCAAGGCGCAGGTTGCGGTCAGCGCCGATCAACGCATCCTTCGTCTTCTGCAGGTGATCGATGGATTTATCGATCTCGGTGATCGCGGTATGGAAGTGCCTGGAAGCGAGATCAGTGTTCTTCAAGAATCCGTTCTTGAACGTCTCCAGCTGGCTTTCGAACTGGGTGATGTCGATATTCTGGGCTTTAGCGAGCGCCAGCTCGGTCCGGTACTTCAGGGAATTGAGAGAGGCATTGCGCAGCAGCGTAATCATCGGCAGGAAGAACTGCGGCCGGATGACGTACATCTTCGGATAACGGTGAAAGACGTCGACGATGCCGGTATTGTAGAGCTCGTTGTCCGGTTCAAGCAATGAGACCAGGATCGCGTACTCGCAGCCCTTCTCGATGCGATCCCGATCAAGTTCCCTGAGGAAGTCCTCGTTCTTGCTCTTCGTCGCGGTTTTGTCGCTCTCGTTCTTCATCTCGAACATGATCGAGATGAGCTCGGTGCCAGCCTCGTCCGAGTCGCGGAAGATGTAATCGCCCTTGCTGCCGGTCCGCGCGTCGTTGTCCTTCTCGAAATAGGCGCGCGGAAACGCCATCGAGCGCACCCGGTTGAACTCGGTCTCACAGTGCTGTTCAAGGGTCTCACCCACCATCTTGGTCGACAAGCGGGCCTTCATAGGCCAAGGTGTACAAGGTCGACGTATGATAGTTGAAGAGCTGGATGGCCTGCTCTCTCGTACGAAGTCTTGCGTCGGCGAGAATTTTTTCCGTCTTGTCCCTTGGAATCCAGAAGGGAGAGAACCACTCCATTTTCTCCCACAACGTGGCCTTTGCTTCGGCCGCTAGCCGCCGCGCTTCCCAGCTCGGATCGCCTGTTGGCTGGATCTTCGGGAAACACGCCTTGATGTCGCCGACGGCAAGCACGACGGCGGGAGTCCTTGCGAAAATCCCAACCTCGCGCTCCTCCACGCTTGTCACGTCGAGGCCGCGTTCCGTGGCCCACAACTGAATCAGCTCAGGGGTCAACGCACCAAGCGACGACGCGTTGCATGCGCGGTGCCAGAGCGCTTGGAAGTGACGATCGAGATCTGACGTCGAGTGCGCGGTGAAGGCCACTACGAAGCCTGCTTCGACTGGGCCATCGCACTGGCCACCATCCGCTCGCAATATTCGTAGAGCAAGTCGTCACGGCTTAAGGCTCGAAGCGTCTCGATGTCGGGCGAGCCGGCGAGGTTGTTGAGCAATTGCTCATGTGTGATCCAGTTATGGCTCTCCACGAAGGATTCGAACAGCTCAAATGGATCTTCGGTTTTTCCGCCCACAGGCCTGACTCGTCCGAAATACGAGTCCTTATGGGCGCGATAGTCAGCCAGTTCGTCCGCAGACATCGGTTCTTTGATAAGCGAAGAGTTGCCGTTCGGATCGACGATGGCATACCATGCTTCACTAGCATCTTCACTGACGCAGGCGCTTGTAACCCTCCCGATGCGGCCACCCTTAGCTGGATCACCGAAGCTGTACGTCTCGCCGATGATGGCACGTGACCGGCCGTGAAGCGCCTCGGATGGCAGACTGCCGTCGAATGTGGTTGGGAAGCGACCGTAGGACAAGATCGCTTCACCGATATGGTGCATGTCGATATATTTTTGCTTCAGGCGATACGCCTCGGATACGCGGCGCGTGCCGGGCCGATTTAGATCGGGCAACCCAAGGCCGAAAGGGAAAGCCGCGAGAGGCATCTGATCATTCAGAAAGCGATGAAAGGCGAAGTTCGTCACAAACAGATGGGCCGTCAGGCCTGGCGCCAGTTCTCGCTTTTCATATTGCTCAAGTCGCCTGGCGGCATTCTCAATCCAAGGCGGTTTGCCGGCGGCATCGATGATCTGCTCGGTATTGAGATCGATGAAGATGAGCCGCTCATCCGCCACCGGTTTCGCGAGCGCGTCGTTAAGTTGGGGGATTAGGCGATTCAGCGGATTCATATCCGTCGTTCCATCGCGCTGCGTTTTGCCCAGCAAGCCCGCGACCGAGCGCATTTTTGCCTCGACCCAATATTTCTTTCCCGTGCGCTTCGATACGGCGGCGTATTCGCAGTGCTTGGTCTTTCCGTCGGTCTCGTCTTCCAGAGTGAGCTCAAAACCCGCACGGATCAGGATGTTGGCCACCACCAACTCGTAGTAGGCGCCCTGAAACTGCTCGACGATCTTGAGCCGCCGAACAAGACGTTCCTGCAGTTCGACGTTGTGCTTGATGAGATAGAGACTGTAGGCAAGCCCGAGATAGCAGGCGACGACGCCGGTGACGTTCATGGCGGTGGGCTCACCCGCCGTTTTGATCATGCTCTGCTGATAGCGACAGCAAGCGTCGTACCACTGGATAAGAGGATGACGCTCGGCAAAGGGCTTCGCCAACTCGGCATTGCCCCATGCGGGGTCCAGAACCTGCTTAATATGATCGGCGAGAAAATCGGGAAACGTTTTCCAGGTTGGCGAGTGATACAATGTCATTCCAACCGCAACGAGCTGTTGGTCGTTGGCCTTAAAGGCAACGATTGGACGGCCGAACCCCTGCTGCTGTTCGCGAATTTTTTCAGCAGCTCTATGCTGTTCGAAAGCACGTCGGATGTCTGCCGTGTTGTGGTCCGACGCAGGCGCTTGATCGCCAGCGGCGTAGCTTCCGCAGCATTTTTTGAATTTCAGTCCGCTGCCGCACGGGCAGGTTTGATTGCGCCCAGTTCTCACGATGTAGCAGCTTACACCGGAACGAGATCGGGTCGCATCCGCGCGCCGATCAGCGGCATGAACAATTCAGAATTGATGCACAAATTTTTGTGCCATTTTGTGCCAGTTTTGTGCCGTGGAGTTTTTGGGAGCCGTTGGGAATCTTGCGCGGAATAGCGCTAACCTACTGGTAAACAACGGTTTCTTTTGGAACGGTTTGGTAGCGGCTCGTAAGGAATGAAAAAGCCCGCCAGAGGCGGGCTAATTCATTGATCCAACTGAGGAAAAGTTGGTTGCGGGGACCTGCAAGCGCGTTTGTTATAACTTCAGGTCTAGCGGGCCTCCGACGGCCTGCGGCGAGATCGAGAATAGCCATCAACTCGCCGTCGCATCGCCGAGAATGATGCTGGATAAGCTGCCGGTGACCGAGGCGCCACTATTGACAGTCACCGTAACGCCGGTCTCGGCGCCAGTGCCGTAGCCCTCGGAGCCGGCACTGGTGCCGGGTGCGCCACCGTCCTGATTGGTGGTGGTGCCGG
>NZ_VSSR01000133.1 GCF_008123515.1 Bradyrhizobium cytisi | reverse complement strand
GCCAATCGACGGGTTCAACTTTGCTCATCTCTCGACGCCGCAAACGATTGCCGCTTCAGCGATTGTCCGGATTGGAATCGCCGGCGACGGGTTCGTGTTCGGCAAATCTGGGACGCCCGCCAGCCACCCCGAAATCGGATCCAACAACTTGCATGAATACCACGCTTCTACTGACGCGCTACATCAGTCCGGACTCGATTTTGATGCCAGCGCGCATCTTGCCGCCGAGCATGCACATTTCGTTGCGCTTCATGCATTCTCAGCGGATGGATATCTGTTACATGCCTAGAGGGGCTGTCACGCGATCGGTCTCCGCGCCTCGTCGCCGAGCGAATTTTTCCCGCGTTTTGGTCTTGCGGTGGTCATCCGGGGATCGAATTTGATCTGCAGACGCTGTGGCGCTAGCGCCCGCCTATCGACGCTGTCATGCCGACCTGGCTTTCGGAACTACTGCATCCGTGGCAGATGACCAGTTTTCTGGCGATCTTTGCCTCCTGGGCAGCCTCGATTTCGTCGTGGACCACCCACCACGCAGCTGAATAGGGGCGCAACTCAGCAAGGACCGCTTCTTGTTGCAGGTTGGAGTCTTGCTCCGGTTTGCTCGACTGTCTCGAAACTCGGTGCGATCGGGGCCGGTTAGGATTTTGCCCCAGACCGTCCCACGCGTATTGGCGCGGCGAGGGGGAGGAGCCGGCGGCCGGCCTGGCCGAACCTTGAGCCGATGTCCAAGTGGGCTGCGAAGCGCAGCTCCCGAGTGCGACGGACCAGAGCAGGAGAAGCAATGTGCGAATGGCCATGATCGCGTACCGAAACCTGCGCGGTGCGCATCACGAGATCCGCGTCCATGAGTTTCGCGCGATATGGTTAACAATTGATTAGAATCGTCTTCGCTTGCCGGTGGGGTACTCTTTGATGAAGCGAAGCAGTTCGCGTTCGTCGAGGGTTCGATGGCGAGCCTTGGCAAGGCGCTTAACCCGCTTAAACGCATCTTCACTTCAGACCGTTCAAGAAACCCCTCAGTCCGAACCGGGATGCAGGCGTCAAGTCCCCCTCGAGATGGGGGAGGGATTGCATCAGCTCATCGGGATCGATGATTGCGAGCGAACCTTCTGTCACGACGATTTCGTCTGCGGGAATCCCTGTCACCAGAAATACGTGGCCCCGGACGATGTCGCCTTTAACAACCTCGCCGCATCCGTCGAGGGTTGTCAGAAACCCGAACCTTTCGGGTGCAACCAGATACGTGATTTCTTCGTGCAATTCGCGAGCGATGCACGCCAGATATGTCTCGCCCGGCTCGCAGTGGCCTCCGAACAAGGAAAGCCTTCCGGGATAAACGATGTCGGGGATGTCGTCGCGGCGCTGGAACAGATAACGGCCGGCGGTGTCAAGGACAACTGCAAGTGCGATGTGACGATCCGGCATTACGTCGCGTACCTTCGAAATCTGACAGGTTAGGCATAACGGTCAGTCCCAAGCAGCGCGAGATGATTTGCCTGACGAAGATGTGTATGTCTCTTTGAATTGATCGCAGGTAACGGCTTTGGTAGCCATTCCCGCAAAAGCGGCCCTCTTACAAGCTGAATGTGTATCACCGCCGCCCGGGGCCTGGGCATTGATGAGTAAAGTCGCCCAGAATGGGGTGGTTTTGAGCTGTGCGGGGACATTATTCGATTTGAATTTGATAAACAAAACCAGTAAATTAACAGACAAAGTCGTGATGACCAAAACTCCCTCCAGAAACGCTGTAATTTGAGCATCAATCGACGTTGTTCCGACCGGTCCATAGCCTTATCCTTGGGACCGGCGGATAGGGGTTGCAATGACCAGTCTCGAACCACGACAGGATTATCGGGTAATTCTTCGACCACAAGTTGAGGACCACCGGGCGACCGAAAAGGACATCGAGCAATCCGATAGCCTGGAGCTATTCGTCCTTCGTGCGCTTCGTCGATATTGGTTAATCTCCGCGACAGTCTTCGTTCTAGGCATTCTCTCTGCACTGTTGCTGCATGCCTTGCTCGATACCAAATACGAGGCGACGGCGTCCCTCCTCATCGACAACGGTAAGCAAAGCGAAGCCAATCAGGGCTTTGATTCGGTCTTCGTAAACTCGCAGATTGAGTTGCTAAACAGCGAATTTGTCATCAGGTCGGCCATCCAGACTGTCGGCGACGGCAAGTTGTACCCGAAGAGACCGGACAGTGAGTTCTCGCAGCTCCTAGCCTATCTGGGCGTGGCTCAGAAAAAGATGAATAACGAGGACCGCGCATACAAGTCGGCGGCTCGTGCACTGAAGGTGCAGCTCGAACCGCGGACAAGCATGATTCGGGTTTCTTTTCGGCATGAGGATCCACGCCTCGCCGCATCTTTTGTGAATGCACTCACAGACAGCTATTTAGGCAAGTACAGAGCTCTCTACACCCAGGCTGGGGCGGCTGATTTCCTCCGTGGAGAGGTGGACCAACTACAGCGCAAAGTAGCCACAGCGGCCGGGGTCTTGGGGGCCTTTATGACCACAAATCGCACTTACGCGATCGATGAGCAGAAAAAACTGTTGCTTACCCGCCAGAGTGACCTCGCCAAGTCGGTGGCAACGGTGCGAACGGAACTGGCGCAGAGGCAGGAGGAACTGAGGGTTGTCGAGGAGCAGATCAGCCAATTGCGGCCAAACGCCGCTCGCGCTTCCCAGGCTCGCGATCCGTCAAAGCCGGCGCCAGAAGCGGCTGTCCCCTTACCCTACAATAGAAATCTTTTTGGGGACGATCCTCCGTTGCTGCTAGTGAAGCTTTATCAAGAATCCACGCAGCAGTTTTTGACGCTGAAGATGACGATCGCAGGGCTGCGCGCCGCAGAGTCGGCTCACACGACCGAGCTGGACAACGTGGCAAAGGATCTTGTGACGCTGGCCAACCTTGAGGCTGAAACCAATCGCCTCAAGAGGCAGCTCAGCTCGGCAGAGCAAGAGCTCGCGGAAATCACATCTCGCGCAGGTGAAAAGCGGATCGCCGCCGCAATGACGGAGAACAATCTTTCGGCCATCAAGATCGCGCAGTCTGCGTCCGTCCCTTTTGAAACCGCAGGGCGCAGTGTCTGGCTGTTTCTGGCAATTGGTTCTTTTTTGTCCGCTCTGGCTGGGGTTGGAGCGGCTTGCGCGTTGCAGCTGATCTCAGCCTATCGAAATCCGCCGACATACGTCGCTGCAAGCTTCCTGCGTACGGTCCGTTTCTATATGTTCTTTCCGAGCTAGGCGGAGAACATCTCCGACGACAAACGGTTCGAGAAGTTTCGGTTTGTCTGGTTAGATTAATTCAGTGTGCGGGCTTGTCGCCCAGAACCGCGATGGATTGCCTAATGGTTTGCGGACTGAGCCAGCCCATGGATCTAATCTCGGGGACATGGATCGATAACCCGCGCCAGGACAGGAGTAAGAGCACGAACTCGGCCAGGACGGTCGCATAGGCGGCGCCCAACGCGCCAAGGGCTGGCACGAAAATGCAGGACGCGGCGATCGCCGTGAAGGCTCCGAGACCAAGGTATATGACTCGCGGTATCGTCTGCGGTCCGGTCACGAGCAACGAACTGTAAGCGCTTTGCAGGAACCTTGTCGGAATTCCAATGCTCATCACCAGCAGAAGGTCGACAGACGGAACGTATCTCGATCCAAACATCCAGGGGATCAGCCTGCTAGCGGTGGCCACGAGGATGGCCATTGCGAGGATGCCAACCGAGGCCATCAGCGCGGCTGACACATAGAATGCGGCCGCGAATTTTTCGCGGTCATGGTGGCCCCAGTGAAAGATCCTTTCAGCGATGAACTTAGAGTAGAAGACGGAGGGAAACATCATCGCCGCAGAGACAATGAGAAATGCGATGTTGTATTGAGCAGTCTCGGTCCCACCCCGAATGTACTCCAGAATCACAATCGGCCCCTGGAAGAATATGAGATAGATAGCGCCGAACAACAGAAAGGGGCCAGCCGAGCGGGCTGTCTCCAGCACCGAGGGATGGGGGTGCCGATAGCTCTTCAGAAGTCGACCCCATGATCGCGACGGAACCGCAACCAGACTCCAAATGACGGCGATCGCTCCCATCATTCCAAATCCCACGAGCACTGCCCGCAGGCTTGAAATGGTGAATGCTTTGAGGCAGAGGGCGATCACTGCGCGCCCAAGCTGGGTGACGATCTGCCAAAAGGCGACCTGACCGGCGCTCCGCTCGATCTGATAGCGAAGCGACGACAGTTCTACAGCCAATTGTCCCAACAGGATCGGAACGGAGGCCGCCAGCAACAGCAATCGTTCGGAAGCGGGAAATTTTGCGACCGTCAGCGCGTACGCCACGAGGCCGACGATACCAAGGCCGGTGAGAAGTGCCACGAGTTGCGCGGCAGGAAAGTACCAGCGAATAGCTTCTTCCCTCTCCCTCCCAACCACTTGCAGTAGAAACCAGTTCATTCCCCCCATGCCGATCAATGCTAAAAGGTTTATGATAGACGACAGGGCGGCAATCGTACCGAGCGCCTCCAGATCCATAGATCGAGCCAATGTCAGTTGCGCAATAAAGTTGAATAAGGCTGCAAGGAATGTCCCGGAATACAACAGCGTTAGCGCGCCTATCGCCCGCTTGATGAATGCGTTGTGGATCATCCCACCTGTCCTTTTCGTGCCACCGCTTATCGCTGGCACGCAATCCGTTATCAAATCTATAGGGCGAATGCCCAGCGTATTGCGATCAGAGGTTGATCCATGACGAGGCGCTCGATACTCTTCGTGACTGACGAACTCTTCCTTCCCTTGCCGTCCAAGAATGCGTCCGGTTGGCTGTATTACACCATAGTCGAGACCTATAAAAAACGAGGCTGGAAGATCTATTGCGTGTCGTTCTTCCGGGACTCACGGCTGGCAGCCTCGAGCGAAGTGAACGCGGCCTACCGAGAGCTCTTTTCGGATTTTCTCTTGTTGGCTGGCTGGAATCGCGGGGGGCATCCGCTCGGTGCGATCGGTCAGGTCTGGAGAGAGGTGCAGCGGGCGCTGACGGGCAATGTTCTGTCGTCCCACCCTTTTCTGCTTACCAACACCGTCGGAAACTCGCGAAGGATCGCCAAGAGGTTGAACGAGTGGCAGGTCGACGTGATTTATCTCGCCAAGCCGCAATCGGTTCAATTGCTCGGTCGGGTCCTACCTCAATTGTCCAATAGCCGAAAGCCGCTCGTGGTGATGAGTGCTCACGATGATTTTGTCAACCGAGCGATTGCCTACCGTGAGACGTATCAGAGATTGTTTGATGCGCTGAATTTGCCGGAGATCCTGCGCGATCATGCAAATCCCTGGATAAGGCATTATCTCGAGCGAATCGACGTTGCGCGTTCGCGGCAGGCTGAAGCGAAAATATTCGACGCTTGCCATTTGGTGCGCGTGGAGTCTGCTGATGAATTCGCCAACTACTCGGCCATAAACCAATCGACGGCGAAGCTCTCTCATAAGCCATTCTCCTACGTCGCGCCCGTTCAACAAGCCCACGAGACAGCGGCTCAAGCGTTCGATGCCGGCTTCATTGGCTCGAATGACGTGATGAATCTCGACGCAGTCTTGTACTTGCGGGACGTGATACTGCCGATCATCCGGAAGGCGGCGCCGGAGTTTCGCATGCTGGTTGCCGGGGGCATCTCGAGCAAGGTAGGGCCGCTCATCGAGGGGGTCGCCAATATCACTGTATGGAACCGTCTGGACAACGTATCGAAATTCTACAGCGCCATTCGTGTTGCCGCGGTGCCGCTTCGCGCCGGCACCGGCGTCAGCATCAAGGTGCTGGAGGCGTTATCGTTCGGAAAGAGGATCGTCAGCACTCCCGTCGGTGTGCGTGGACTGCCGAACAAGCTACTCGCCGATGCGATCGTGACCAGTGACCCCAACGAGTTTGCGCATGCTTTGTTGAGGGAGCGAACCCGGCCTGGCACGGCGCACGGCGAGCTTGCCGTCGATGGTTGAGTTCGAGACGACGAGACCGCACTCACTCATGGCGAACGCTCGGCTGAGCGAGGTGCTGTTTGCTTCAACTTTGGTTTGCTATCTCCTGATTGCTGCGGATATCGTGCCCGGCGTGACCGGTCTTCAGGCTGAGTATGAGCCCGGCTATCTCGATGTTGTGAACATTGACACGGCTGGGGATATCATCCGGCAGGCGCTACTCGCCCCGTTCTTTCTCGGTTCAGTCTATCTGCTGGCACGCGCGAGGCCAAAGGAGAATCTGCGACGGTTGGGATGGCCGGCCGCAGTTGTGATCGCAATCTGCTTCCTGTCCGCCGCCTGGTCGTCAGATCCCATGGCGACCCTCAGAAAGGCGCTTGGGTTGCTCGGGAGTTTCTCGGTGGGAACGTATGTCGCCAGTCGGTTGAGTTCGTACCGTTTTGCCAAGCTGGTGCAGATCGCAGTGATCGTTGCCCTGGCGGGTTCGTTCATGTGGCTGCTCATCGCCCCGGACAAGGCTCTAGACACCAACGGTCAACTTCGCGGGCTCTTCAATCACAAGAATATCCTGGGCCAATTTGCCGGCATTGGCTATCTCGCATTTCTTTCGTTCGCCGTGAGGCAAACGGGTCGTCGCCGGCTTGTGCAGCTCGGCGGTGCCGGGGTGTGCATTCTATCTTTGCTTCTGGCGAGCTCCGCAACGCCGCTGATCGCCATTGGATTCGTGACCGCTTGGGTCTACGCGAGATCCCGATTGGGATTACGGCCGCGGGAATTGGTCGTGCTCACCGTCGTGATCTGCGTTGGCGGCGTTCTGTTTCTGGTCGCGGCGCCCGATGCCTTTACGTCTATCATCGGTAGGGACGTGACCCTATCCGGACGAACCAACATCTGGCAGTTTGCGCTTGAGATGGCGACGGAGAAGCCGCTGCTGGGATATGGCTATGGCATATTCTGGCTGGGGCCAAATTCCCCCGGATCACTATTCTGGGACAAAACCCTACAGTTTGAATTGAGCGCCCATAACGGCTACTTGCAGTGTCTTCTCGATCTCGGGATGGTGGGGCTCTCGGCTACCCTCGTTGCAGTGTTGAAGCCCCTTCTCGGCGCGCAAACATCATCTGGGGACAAGCGGCCTTACATCGATCGCCCCGAAAATTTCTCGGAGTGGTTTTTAATTTTCTTTCTGATTCTCAACGTGGCAGAGATCCGCTTCTTCGATCCAACCTCAGTCGTGACGTTCGTGTTTGCCTATATCTCAGCGCACCAGAGAGGGCCGATTGGGGGACGGCGTGTCCAGGGAGGGGCCTCGTTGACCGATTAAGAACTTCGCACTCCCTTTTGGAATTGCGCCAAAGAATCACGCTAATTCGTTCATCCCTGCGCGGTCTAGTCGCTCCCTGTAGCAGATTGTGAAATAGCCCAGTTTTTTAGCGTTCACTGGCTCACCATTCTATGATAGAAAAACAATCATAAGTTGGCCGATTATGTCCTATCCTTGACCCTAAATGGGTTGTTGCGCGTTTGGAACTAGTTTTTTCGTTGTCGGTTATCGAGTATTGAAAGGCGGTGCCGCTTGCGCATTGGAGTATTTATTGAATTGTTCGCTCCCAGCGTGGGTGGACAGGAATTATTCTTTGAAGGACTTTCCCGACAACTCGCCAAGAATGGGCACACGATCGATGTCCATTGCATCGGCCATACGTCCGATTTGGCGGCCGTCGAGAACATGGAAGGGATAACGATTTTTCGGCATCCGATGGATATATTTTACAAGTCCCCGCGCTTCAGAATGATGAAGCGGGCTTGGCCGACGATCATCAAATATGCGCTGCACGTTCGTCGAGTTGCCAGGGAATCGAACTACGATGTGCTCTTATTGAATCAGTGGCCGCTTTTGCATGCGATCACGATCCCAAAATCGCAGCGCGCCAAGGCCGTGATGCATTGGTGCGAAATTCGTACCGGGCTGTTCCACCGAACCATTCAAGCCCTCTTGCCGCGGTTCGTAGCCAGAAACGTGGCGGTGAGTGACGCCGTCGGCCAAGCGATCCAGCAATTCAGCGTTGGTCCGGTGCATACGCTCCCCAGCGGAATTGACATCGAGCTTTATCGCTCGCTTCCTCGGAGTAAGCGCTCGGGAATCTGCTATCTCGGCAGGATGGCGCCCCACAAGAACGTTCCATTTCTGATCGACGCCTTTGAGTTGCTGAAGGATCAGGGCTACGCCGGTTCGCTTACCTTGGCGGGCGATGGGCCCGCTTTTGACGTAATCAGGGAGCGGGCCAGAATTTCCCGATACGCGTCCGACATCGTCCTGCCTGGCCTGATCTCGGACCGCGACAAGATCGAACTCTTATCGAAATCCGAAGCTCTTGTCATCGCGAGTCTGCGGGAAGGCTTTCCGAGAGTTGTCGCCGAGGCGATGGCCAGCGGCCTTCCAGTCGTTACATGCGAGTATGAGATGAACGGCACAAAGGACGTCGTGCGCTCTTATGATTGCGGGGTAGTGACGCTTTCGGCTCCGGACCATTTTGCTCAAGGCGTGCGTGACGTGATCGCAGGCTGGGACCACTACTCGGGGACAGGCCGTTCGGGGGCAAAGGCGCTCGACTGGACTTTGATAGCGGACACGTTTGAGCAATTGGTTGCTCCGGCCCTCGACGATCGACCTCTGTCCCTTTCCGGCCGTCTCAGGGAAGCCAGCGCCGTATGAAGCGGAGAATTGTGGTTGCGGGCGGTGCCGGCTTCGTCGGACGCCAGCTAGTTCGACAGTTGCGGAATCGGCACGACGTTTGCGTCGTAGATGCGCTGAAGTTCGGGAATCGCTTCAGCGAGAGTGAGAGTGCCAATATTGTCCTGGAGAAGGTCGATATTCGGGATTGGCGCTCGGTCTCGGATGTCATGGAACGATTTCGTCCCGAAGTTCTCATCAATCTCGCTGCAATTCACTTCATCCCTGAGTGTGAACGCGACCCCGTGCATGCCGAGGAGGTCAATGTCCTCGGAACGATGAACCTCTTGCGCGCATGTCCGGCCGGCGCGCGCTTTGTTTTCGCCAGCAGCGGCGCGGTCTATCAACCGGACAATGCGCCTCACGATGAGGCCAGCTCGGCAGTTGATCCAGCCGACGTCTACGGCATGACGAAATTGCACGCTGAGCACTATGTGCGATACTTCGCCAAGCAGAGAGGGCTCCAAGGAGCCATTGTCAGGCTTTTCAACGTGGTTGGGCCGGGGGAAACCAGCCCGCATATTTTGCCCGAAATCGTCTACCAGCTGAAGGCGGGGAAGACCAGGATCAGGCTCGGGAATGTCTGGCCCCAACGCGACTACATCCACGTCGACGACGCGGCGGAGGGGTTCGGACAGGTTGCGCTGTATGGCAACATTCCCGCAGGCGAAACGAAACTGGTCAATTTGGGCACCGGCAAGCAATATTCGGTGTCGATGATCCTTGATGAACTTCGGTCGCTCACGGCGCTTCCAATTGAAGTCGAGCATGATGCAACGCGCGCCCGGGTGATTGACCGGCCATTTCTGCAAGCGAGCATCGCCAGGATTCAAGCCGATTTCGGCTGGTCCCCAAGGCTGAACATCACGACGGCGCTAGCGGATCTTTGGAAAAATCCAGATCTCGCGCCCAATCTCGTTGAACAGTTGCGCAATCGCTGAATGCAGATTGCCAGTTTCAGCGCGGGCGACGGAGGCGACTTTCCGAAATGGCATTCTCGTAGATGCGCAGGTGCGCCGTGACCTGGCTTTCGATCGTGAATGCTGTTGACGCAAACGACGCTGCCCTCGCAGCGAGCGATTGCGCCAGTTGAGGGGAGTCAAGGAGCGACGAGATATGTTCTGCAAATTCTGCAGGGACCAGCGGGTCGGCAAGCAGGCCCGTCTCGCCGTGGTGTATAAGTTCCTGGTTGCCAGCGATTCTTGATGCGACGACCGGCACCCCCATTTTCATCGCCTCGACCACCGAAACCGGAACGCCCTCCCAGAGCGAGGGTAGTACGAAGATACGCGCCCTAGACATCAACTCGAGCGCATCGGTTCGAGACCTCGTACCGGCCATGGTAATCTGGGATTCGACCCCAAGGCTCTTACAACTTTCGCGCACAGATGCCTCCAGCTCACCACCGCCGACGATTAGCATCGTCGCGTGTGGCCTCTTCATTGCCGCTAGAATCGCCGGCAGCGCGAGCGGATTCTTCTGGGGATGCAGGCGTCCCACAAAGACGATGTCGAATTCGGGTTGCGGGGAGATTGTGCATCCCGGCGGCAGTTCAACGCCGTTATAGACCTGGCTCCACCGCTGGGGATCGTCCACCAGTCCTTCCTTATGAGCGAAAGCCTCGTCCGCCTTTCCGACAAGGATAATCCGGTCCGCGCGGCTGATACACAGCTTCTCCATCAGCTTGAAGAACTGTCGGCTGCCGGTACCCTTTCGGTCAAAGTGGAAGCCATGAATCGTGTAGGCGAGGGCTGGACGCTTGCTCCGAGGCAGAAGAGATACGGGTAGTGCCGACCTTGCGCCATGGGCGTGAATGACATCCGGCGCTTCCTGCTCGAGGAACTTCGATATCTCCCGCGATATCCTGATGACGTTTTTCCGGCGGCTGAAATCGAGGCCAAACGTCGTCCACCCCTTTGCGTTGGCGCGGTCGAAAAAGTAACTTCCGGTCTGCGTTATGACGGCGGTTTCAACGCCCCTTGCTGCCATCCCGGCGCACAATGTTTCTACGACGACTGGACCTCCTCCGGGATTTCCGTCGGCCATAATATGAACTACGCGCATTCGTCCAGACCAGTGTCGGTCGCTCATCGAGTTCGGCGAAATTCGATCGAATATATGATACACATAGAACAACGGGATGCTCGATGGAAGCGACGATGAATGACAGGAACGGCAGGCAAGTCCTGGGATTGGCGAAGCGGGTGGCGAGGTTCGTCGTTTTGCTCGTGGTGCTTGGCTTCCCATCGGTCTGCCGGTGCGGTCCTCTGCAGAAGGGTATCAACGCCGGCGATCTTCTCTTTATGCCACCTTTGGAGCTCCGATCCCGGTTTGCAGAGTTCAGGGATGTTGGCGTCAAATGGCTGAGAGTGGAGTTCGACTGGAATCGCATCCAGCCGGATAGCCAGGATACGTACAACATCCAGCAGCATGACCGGATTATCGCTCTGGCCCGCGAGTTCAATATTTCCGTTCTGGGCCTGATCTATTTCTGTCCCGCATGGGCGAACGGCGGACACAAGCCGCCGGCATATCCTCCGGCCGATCCCAGTGCGTTCGGCCGGTTCGCTGCATACTTGGCGACAAGGTACGCATCTGCCGGTGTTCGCCATTGGGAGATATGGAATGAGCCGAATCTTGGCGGCAGCTGGGCGCCGGCTCCGTCACCCCCGCAGTATGTTGCGCTGCTTAAGGCTGCCTACGAAGCCATCAAGAACGTCGACGGCGGCGCCACCGTCGTATCAGGCGGCCTGGCGCAGCCAAATAACACCGGCACAACCATGCGCGCCGCAGAATTCCTGGATGCGTTATACAGGAACGGGGCGCGACATTTCTTCGATGCGGTCGGCAATCATCCATACACGTCTCCGAGTCCTCCGGATCGGACGGACGGAAATTCTTGGCAGCAAATGGAAGGCCCGGATGGCTTGCGAGGGATCATGGCCGGGTACCACGATCAGGACAAGGCCATCTGGGTGACCGAATACGGCGCTCCGACGGACGGAGAAGCAAATACGGTTATTTCCGAGACGGCTCAGGTCCAACTTCTTAGATCAGCTTTCGAACTCGCGTCGCAACGGCCAAATCTCGGACCAATTTTCTGGTACAATTTCAGAGATTGGTGCCCGAAGGGCAAGACTGATCCCGATTGCTACTATGGACTCCTGAGATTCGACAATTCTCGAAAGCCCTCATATGCAGCATTCATGGACTTGCACTAACGGCCCGAAATCACAAATTGTTCGGTCGTGCAGCACACCTGCCGCCGAACCCGCAGCGCCGGCGGCACCTGCCGATGAGCGCGCCAAACAATAGCGACCCTGCGGTTTGCGCAAGCATTGGTCGTCTCGTCGAGACTCTTGATCTTCGATACCGGAGCCCTGCCGAGCGTTGTATTTAGACGTTCATTAACGATCCGGCGCTACGGTTTTTGGGTTGCACTTCCGACGTGATTATCGATGCGCATTGCCTCATCCAGAATG
>NZ_VSSR01000132.1 GCF_008123515.1 Bradyrhizobium cytisi | reverse complement strand
GGGTTTGTGCCTGTTCGCCAACTACGTGCATTCATACTACAGCTCCTTCAGCTTCAGTTGAGGGTTTTGGCACTGTTGCCGTCTTGAAGGCGGCGGCTCGATCGACAAGACGATTCCATCGACTGCATTGCTTGCGCGGCAGGTTCGATGCGGGAATCTCGTAGAGGCAATAGTGCGCATTGTAGGCATGCCGGGCGACGAGTCCATGTTCGGCCCACCTGGCGAGAGTCGTTTCGTGGATGTTAAGGCGCGCAGCCGCTTCTCGTTTTGTCAGCATTCCGCGATCTCGTAGTCGGTCATAGCGCGAGCGCAGGCCGTACCGATGGACAAGATAGGCGACCAGCAAGGCTGTGAAGCGGGCATCGTGGCGGCCGCGCCGCGCTGATCCTCCCGGGCGATATCCTTGCTCGTTGAGGAGTTCGGCGATCTCCGAATAGATGTGTTTGTCGAGGAGCTTATCGACCAATTCGACTATACCGGGCGGCGTCTTCACCTGCTGCGCCGATGATTTCGGGCTCATAGTGGAAAGCGTTTGGATTTTGCCGCCCTTGAAGCGGACGTGAATCTTGGTGGTGCCTTCCGCCGGCATCTTGATGAGGGTGGCATCCTCGATGAGGTGGGCGAGCAGCCGTTTGCGTTCGCGGTCCGGCGTATCCGGATCTGCCCAAAGCTTGTTGAAGTCGACTGTCATCGCGATCAGCCGCTTGCGAACGGCTTCATCGAGAATGAGCTGATCCTGCTCTCGTGCGCGCTCTCGATCTTCGCGGGCTTTGGCCAACACGCGGAGCTTCTCGTTCCATTCACCTTCGAGCGTGTCGGCGACGAGACGATTGTTTGGGTCGACCAACATGAAGCGGCGCTGGGCAAGATCGGCTTCGATTTGGGCCCGTTCGATCGCGCGACAGCGCAACCGGTCTGCTTCCTCATACCGGACTTCGATCTCCCTGCGGATCTCGAGCGTCAACTCGACGGCGGCCGGCGTCATCTGTTCGGCAATCAGCATGCCGATGGCGTTGTCGATCGGAGGCCCGGCGATTGACTGACAGTTTGGTTCGCCGCGATAGCCGTGAGCGCGATCACAGACGTACCAGGCATCCAGCCGTCCACGCCGGGCAGTGTAGCGGATACGGAAGTGCTTACCGCATAGCCCGCATACCGCCCGTCCTTGCAGCAGCGCCGTACCTTCTCGCGGAGGCGATGCGCGCGCCACCTCGTATCCCCGACCATTGGTCTCGAGAATTTTGAGATTCTCCTGGAATCGTTCCCAGCTGATGTAGCCGGGATGAGCATTTGGGATGCAGGCCAGCCAATCATCGTGGTCACGCTTCCGCTGCACGGTCTTCTTGCCGTCGATGGCTCGTCGATAGCGCCGCCGTCCATAGACGTAGCAGCCGGCGTAGCGTGGGTTGTTCAAGACGCGTATTGCCGTCGATGCGGTCAATGGCCGAAAGACCGTTCTCTGGCTGTTGCGCAGACGCGAGGGAAACAGAAGGCCTTCCTTGCGAAAGGCTTTGACGGTTTGGCATGCAGAGCCCACGCGAGAGAACGTGTCGAAGAAATGGGCGATCGTCTCACTGACCTGCGTGTCGGGATCGAGCGTCACGTTGCCGGATTGGTCATAGATCAGGCCGGTTGGAAGGGTGCAGCGATACTCGCCGCGCCTGACCTTGTTGAGGATTCCGCCGCGTAGCCGTGCTTTGATCACGTGCAACTCAGCCTCGCTCATTGTTCCCTTGAGGCCGAGCAGGAGCCGGTCGTTGAAGCTTGTCGGATCGTACACGCCATCCTCGTCGAGGATCAGAGTGTCAGCGAGCGCGCAGATCTCCAGCAAACGCTGCCAGTCGGCATTGTTCCGCGCCAGCCGGGAGACCTCCAGGCCCATGACGATGCCGGCGCGTCCCATGCCGACGTCGCTGACTAGCCGCTGAAAGCCCTCGCGCCAGGCGGCCGATGCGCCGGACTCGCCCTGATCATTGTCAACGACGATGATTTGCTCGTCGCGCCAGCCGAGAGCCGTTGCGCGTCCGCGAAGCGCATATTGCCGCTTGGTACTCTCGACGTTCTCAACGACTTGTCGCATCGAGGACTGGCGAATGTAGAGGTAGGCACCCCGTTCGAGGTGGTGAGGCTGCACTTTGAGGGACTCCTTCATGGCGTTCTCCGCTCGGGTGTGCTCATCGCCATTGTCGCGAGCACGTAAACGACAGCTGTGCGCTCGTTACGCGGCACTGGTGGAGTACGCGATGCAACTGACTGTTGAACGGGGCCTGCGGCGGCCAGCGTCTGCGCCCACCCCCACATGCCCCGGCGCAAAAAAAGCATGAGGCCACTGCGGGCCGTAGGCGGCAGCGCTTCGCCGAGAGCTGCCATACGCAGCACCTCATACTGGGCCGCAATGGTCCGACCGCGGAGGGCGCCGAGCCGCCGCCATGTGTAGCCTCATCGTCTCTGCCAAGATGAAGGACGTCGACCCTCAGACTTGGCTCGCCGATGTACTCGCTCGCATCGCCACCCACCTCGCCCACACGCTCGATGAGCTGCTGCCCTGGAACTGGAAGACTGCGCAACAGCAAGGCCTTGCGGCGCAGGCGGCTTGATGGGGCACACCAACAAAGTCAGCCACGTGTTCACTCTCAGCCATGTCGCTGAGATGCTCGGTGAAGACGAGGAATGGCTGTTCGAGGTCGCCGAAGAAATGGACACCGAGGATGGCCAGCTATGGGTCGTCGGCGTCGGTGAAGACGGAGTGATGGCGTTCACCGATGACGGGATCGAGAACCTCAAAGAGCTGATCGCAATCCATAAGGACACCCCCAGCATCATCGAAAAACGCCGCCAAGCGCTCGCCGCGATGATGAAGCCGAAGACCGAAGAGTCCGACGAGATCTAACCGCTAACCCGATAGATCAGCGCGCTTGCGGCCTACAGCGCATGGTTACTTTGCGGATCGCCATTGGGCAGCGGCTTCGGCCACTTCTCCTTTCTACTCTTTGGTTCCGATGCGCTCCAGCACCTTCCTACTGCCGATATCCGACGCCGAGCAGTTCATTGTCGCGGAGTCTGGGGGACTCCTCGCATAATCGCGTTTGAAAGGTGTTGAGGGAGGCTTCTGCGATGCCGTTCGACTGTGGCGACCGACTGGGGTGAAGCACAATCTGAGGCCAAGGGCCGCCGCCATATCGAGCGATGCACGCCGAGCCATTGTCGAAGACCACTCGATAGAACACCGTACTTTGTTGGGTTCAAATTGCCGCTCGACCCAGACGAACATCACGTCGCGCATCATTTCACTCATACCGTGGTGACCGTTTCGGCGATCACCTTCCGATCGCAGGCATCAATGGCAAACAGCACCCGGACGATCTAGCCGTGGCGGCGCCAACACCGGCTCGCTTGGCGACGGCCAATATCGACGTACCCGCTTGCATTGTCTCCTCGAACAGTCGGATCTTCTCAGCAGTCGGCCACCGATGTCGGCGCTCGCCAAGGTGATCACTTAACCCGCCTTGGACGAGCATTTTGGTCGGCATACCCAGGCATAGGCGTATGCCTATGCCTTATCCAGCTACGCTGCCTCTCCGGCGATCAATGAACCTTACCGGTCAGCATTTCCCAAGAACATGCTCAGTTTCTCGGCCGGACAATGGATACCTGTGTTGGCTAGTCGGAGGAGGCCGACTATGTGGCCTCGATCGGCAAAAGCCGCATTGTCACACAAACATAAGCATCCTTCCTGGGCCGCTTTTTATTCCGAGCGCAATTTGCAACTTTCTGGCGCTGAAGCTTTTCTGGCCATGGAATTCCGTCAGCGAGCTGGGTCGGAACCTACATAGCGGAAACGAGGAAATAGCTGTTAATCCGGCTTCGCCGCATGAGAGGATTTGCTAAGGCTCTGCCTCTGCCTCTCTCAATTGGCATGGCACTGGTTTCACATTTCTAAAACGATGTACTCACTTTCCACCGAGACGCTGAAAGTGTCTGCGACATACGGCCCGTTCTCGAGCTCGGCGCCGGATTGTACCTTCACATCATACGACCTCGTCTTAACAGATTGTGGGCTGCAGTACGACTGTCCGGAGCGAATGTCGAACTCCCAACCGTGCCAGGGGCATTTGATGATTTCTCCCTCCCGTGAATATCGAAAGCACCCCGGCGCGTTGGACTGAAGAATGCCTGTAAGTAGGCCCAGACTCAATTTGGCCCCGGAGTGTGGGCATCGGTCAAGCAAGGCGAAGTATTGCCCGTCTCGATTGAAGACTACGATTGGACGGCCCTTAACAACTAGTGCGAGTCGTCCCCCATTCGGGATATCGCCCACGGATCCGATGATATGCTTAGCCATTGCCGAACTCGAACCGGTACAGTTCCTCGGCGTTTGCGCTGTAGATCATCCGGCGCTCCCAGTCCGAGAGGGAGCATTTGAACGCCTGTTTGGGATCGTCCCAGTCCCAGTGGGGATAATCAGATGCAAACAGAAAACGATCCCAACCAAACCAGGACATCACATCACGGAGATCATTCGGTCTCTCAGGCTCATCCATGGGCTGCGTTGTGATATATACGGCTTGCTTTACGTATTCGGATGGAGGTCGCTTCAGATGCGGTACTTCATCACGCATGCGAAGCCACTGACGATCTGCGCGCCAGCACCAAGCACTGATCCACGCAAATCCCCCCTCAACGAGCACCACCTTCAGCTTCGGAAAGCGCTCGAAAGCTCCCTCGAAGACAAAGCTCGTAAGAAGCTCACGATGAACAAAGCTAAACCGATGGTGGCTCTCCTGATAGAACGATGGCCAACCGGCTCCGCCAGGGGAACCGCTGTCGCCACTTAGATGTAATCCCAACGGCAGACCATGTCGAACTGCCGCTTCATAGATTGGCCAATAGCGTTTACGGCCCAGTGGCTCGACCCCACGGCACGTCATAGAGATCTGAACGAAGTCCGTCTTACCGGCCCACATCTCAATCTCCGCAATCGCGCCTTCTACATCTTCGCCGTTGACGAGCAGACTCCCCTTCAATCGCCGATCCTTTTGCGTCCACTCATTATATTGCCATTGATTGACGGCGCTACACAGCGCCGTTCCGAACTCCAGATTTCGTTCCATCATTCCGTCCGGAGACAACACGAACAGAATGCCGTAGTCGATGCCGCACGGGTCGAGATATTGCTTTTGCATGAAGGACAGCGACGATCCCGGCGGTCCACCTTCCGGGGGCCAGGCATCGCGCCGAGAAATGGCGGGGTTTGCCTGCGGGAACCTCGACGCGCCGACGAACGGCACCCGAAACCGAACTCCGTAGTCTTCAAGATGCAGCTTCCACCGCTGACTTAGGTAAGGATACAAATCACTGTATGAGCGCACCGCCGGATGGATGTCACAGTCGACTCTCCGCTGCTTGATCTTCGCAGCGCCTTGGAGAGTGGGCCGCTCGATCCGCTTGTTCATTGTTGAAGTCTCCGCAAACGAGGATAGGTCTTCAAGGGATTCTCAACGCAGATTTTGTTGACCAGCTCATTGGAGATACCGCCCGGCAGCGCGCTACTGCCGTCGAAATGATGATGCGGGTAATCGGTGGAAAAGAGGATCATCTCTTCAGATCGGAGCTGCTCTAAGGCTCGTCCAAAGGTGGCGGACTCGAGGGGAGCATCGATCGGCTGCAGCGTGAATCGAAAACAGTCGCGAATAATGTCAGCCGGTGATCTATCAACCCACGGCGTCTCGAACCGCATACCCCGCCAGGATTTCAACGCACGCCACATGAAAGATGGCAACCAGAGAAAGCCAGATTCAGAACACACAAACTTTAGTTGAGGAAATTTGGAACAAATCCCGTGAGTAATAATACTTAATATCTGAGACTGGAATATACTGGTATGATCAACGTATTCCGCGAGAAAAAACGATTGCCATCCGAGAGACGAAGGAGCTTGTTTGTAATTGCTTCCCGCGTGTAGCGCGATCGGCAGGCCGTGCTTCGTCGCCGCTTCATAAATGGGCCAGTAGAATTTTTGTCCAAGCGCCAACTCAGTCGAGGCGATCATCAGCACTTGAACGAAACGCTCATTTGGAGCCCATCTTTCGATTTCCTCGACGGCCCCGCCCGGATCCTGCGGAGTAACCACAATGGACCCATAAAGTCGCCTATCGTAGGGCAACCACTCCTCCGCAATCCATGCGTTGAGGGCTCTCGCAAATGCCACTGCCATTCCTTCATCTGCAATGGCCTGGACGCCGTATAGCGGATTAAGTATCGCCGCCCGCGTTCCGAAAGGCACAACTCCGTTTCTAATCAATTCCTCAGGCTGTGAACCTGGCAGCCCTCCTGAGCGACGCCAGTCAGAGCGGCAGAGAGCTGGGATGTTCGGAGGGAAGCTTGAGCTACTAAAATCCTGAAGCTCCAGTCCCCGTTCGGCGACTTGCCTTCGCCAATGCTCATCCATGTACGGGAGAAGGGAACTGAGACTCGGCACCGCCGGGTGAATGTCACAATCGATGCAACCAACGTCCAGCTTGTCAGGAATTGACATAGTGCCGGTGGGAAGGACGCCATCAGGTTGCATAGCAATTACTCCGCTAGAGTTCCTGCGCAATCTGCTCTAATCGGCTTACGTTGCTTTACACTAGGTCACCGGACATATTGCAGATTTCCATGACCACCGAGAACCTGTTCCGTCCCACATTTATCGAGATTGCTCCTGGACACAAGGTGCAGATTAAAGCGAAGAGGATCAGCACAAGCTGCCTCAAGCATGCGCCCTTCCCTCGAGGTGGCGTCATCCCTTGCTGGCCCGCGTTCGCGAATATATTGGGACGGCAGGTTAAGCTCTACACGTCGTGTATCCGAAACCCTTCACCAAATCGCGCGCCCCCTTCGAGCGCTAGGTATCGCTCTCTGAGCCTCAGATAACCACGTCGTCTCATATTGCCACATGGCAACGCGAGAGCATTGGGCGCTCTCATACGGGGACAGAAGGGAAACTCAAGCGTGTCTCAATCTCTGTGGCGGATGGACATCCGCTGTGGGGCAGTCCAACGTCCAGCGTGAAGCGGCCGCAAAAAGCTTCGAGCATGTCGCCATCAGCAGTGTCTTTGCCGCGCCTCACCCGCGGCCATTCTTCAGCGCTTGCTGTTCAGATTGACCGTGCATGAGACCTGGTCGCGCTGGATAGCCTTCGTGAGCGGACATGTGCCGTCTCCCCGGCGACGCAGAATAGGTCGACCACTAGCGAGGGCCTCATTCTAGTTACCTGAAACTAAAGTACACCATATAAAGTCTGCTTGACTTTGTGGCAATTTCGGCGCGAAAGCCGTCGCCATCGTGGCCTTTGTCTCCAATGAGGGAAGACATGGGCGGCGCGAGCTCAAAAGGGCCGGCCCTGCGGCAATATCTGCGGCTTGTCCCGGAGTGAGATGAAATGCGCAAGGTTTGCAATCAGGGTCGCTCAGCGCGTGGATTTTCGTGGTCCGCCCGCCGCGCGAGCGGCCGATCGCCTGTTCATGCTCCCCCTTTTCCGCCGCTCGCCGATCGATGCGCTTTGATCGAGGTGGAGTCGATCGACAAAGTCACGCCGTCCTTGCCGCAGCGGGCGAGCGCTTCAAAGATCGCCTGCCAATGTCCGCGCTTAGCCCAGCGATTGAACCGATTGTAGATCGTCGTGTAAGGGCCATAGTCGGGCGGGCAATCGCGCCAACGTGCGCCGCGCTGGAGCATGTGAATGATACCGCTGATGATGCGTCGATTGTCATCGCGCGCCGGGCCCGTCTGGTTCGTCTGGTTCGTCGGCAGATGCGGCTCTATCTGAGCCCACTGCTTGTCGTTGAGCCAGAACAGTCCTTTGCGCATCGAAATCCTCCACGCCGAATCAACTCGGTACGAAAGAATCAGAAGCAGTTAATTAGGCACAGACCCTAGCATTACAGTTGGTGCGCCGGGAGACCGGCAAGGAGTAGGTGGTGGAAGTCCAGTACGATGAAGGAGTAGCGATCCACGTCGGCCCCGAGCCGTGCGTAGGCACCCGTGAGGGTGTCGGCGAAGCGTCGGCAGGGGAGTGCATAGGCCAGCCATTGAGCCGCGAAAGAATGTTCTCCCGAGAGCCGACGCTGTCAACTGAGCGGAAGGCAACACGAAGGGCTGCGATAGCGCGAGCGCCCAGTCGTTTCGGCGTGGTCGCAGACCCTGGCATGTGCAGAAGCTTCTTGTATGGGAACCGGGAGCTCTCTCGGTCGGCCAGATGCTCACTGAGCAACCTGGTCCGCGGCGGGAAGGCGAGGAGCCGTAGCCGCTGATGCACGATCAAGAGAAGTCTGACTCCGGCATAGTAGCTGCGAAGCAGGAGAACAAAGCCGGGCGACCGGTGGCGGAGCCAAGGCCGGGGACCAAGGGGAACGAGGGCCAGCAAAGCACGCACCGGGCACAGTACCGGGCTCGCGTGACCCAAGCGCTGGACCGCGTACGGAAAGCCGCAAGGCAGAAGAAGAAGGAACGGTTCACCGCACTTCTCCACCATATCACTGTCGATACACTCCGGACGGCGTTCTATGCGCTTCGGCGCAAAGCCGCCCCCGGCGTGCATGGCATGACGTGGCAGGACTACGAGGCCGACCTTGAGCCCCGGCTCAGGGAACTGCACGAACGGGTCCATCGTGGCCGCAACAGCGCTTCGCCGTCACACACCCAAGGTAGGAGCCGGATGTCTTAATTGGGCTCGTCCGGATCTGTGCGGGGGGCGCTCAGCAATGAGCGTCCCTACCGCGATCGTTTTTGATTTGAAGTGGGCGCGTGAGCGGCAGCCTGGTGAGCTCTGCGCCAGCAAGACCATGCGATGATGTGTGCGGGTCGAATCCGCTTTCGAGCAAGTCTGATAGCGATGCGGCGGATTTCCTGGATTGACCAGCAGATCAGTGGCGCCGTGGTTATGCTTTGGCTTCTGCCGGGGGGCGCCGTTTCGTTTTTTTGGGCGGTGGCGGGTTAGCGCGATGTCGGATCGCGGCCATCATGGCGAAGGCGAGCATCACCAGGGATACGTGACGGTGCCAGCCATGCCAGGATCTGCTCTCGTTGTGATCGAGCCCGAACTCG
>NZ_VSSR01000131.1 GCF_008123515.1 Bradyrhizobium cytisi | reverse complement strand
CACTGTGCAGAGCCACTAGTTCGGCGATCAGGACATCACCAAAAACGCTGGCGACCGATCTGGTGAGTGCGCCGAGTACAACTGCTGAATATGGGGGGTTTTGACCATACTCGGTTGCATTGATGCTAAAGTCGCCCCACTTGGTCGCAGGACAAATCGGAACTTTTGACATTGGAACCTCCTTTTGCAGATTGATGAGACACTGGAGCCCGCTAAGAGACGAAAGCGAGCCTGCTTGCCCTCTCTGACCACTGCGATGCCAAGCGGTTGGAGCAGACCTAAGGCGCGCAGCATTTCTGCTGGCGACGTCAGCGCGTCGATCAGTGCCGTTGGTGTGAGCAGGTCTGTTTCTATGATAGTCGGCCGGTCAAATGCAGTCTCAACCGAAGAAACCGACGCTCGCGCAGTCATGTCCGACATCTTTTATTGTCTACGGTTCGATCCGACTATGCAGCGGCAGTTCGTCAGGCCGATCACTTGCATAGACGTGCGACATATCGGGAGGATGTCGGAGGCCCAGCTTCTCACGCAGAGTGCCTGTGCGGATGGCAGAAGAAAGCAGGCCGCGGCGTTGCAATTCCGGGATGACCAAGTCCTTAAAGTCGTTCATCGAACTCGGCAGCAAAGGCGGCATGACGTTGAAACCATCCGCAGCGCGGGTACTGACCCACTCTTCGATGCAATCGGCAATTGTTGCGGCTGTACCCACGACCTGCAAATGACCTCGAGCTCCTGCGAAGCGCATGAACATCTGCCGAATTGTCAGAGAATCGCGCCTCGCGGTCGCGACAAACAATTTCTGCCTGCTCTTGCTTGAGTTGGTTGCGTCAATAACTGACGGAAGCATGTCGTCGAGAGCAAGCCCTGACAGGTCGAGACCACCGAGGCGGCTAATGAAAGGAATGCCAACGTCCGGATGCAAGAGAGACTGCAGGCTTTCAAAGCGATCCTCGGCTTCGCCCTGGGTTCGCCCGACTACTGGAAATATGCCGGGCATGATAATGAGATCTTCTTCGCCGCGATCATAGCGCTGGAGTCGTGCCTTCAACTTCGCATAGAAATCTCTTGCATCTGCGAGATTGTCTTGGGCAGTGAACACGACGTCGGCCGTCGCCGCAGCAAGATCTTGACCATCTTCCGACGATCCTGCTTGAACGATTACCGGATGACCTTGTGGCGATCTGGGAATGTTCAATGGGCCTCGAACCGAGAAGAATTCTCCCCGATGGTCAAGCACATGCATCTTACTCGGCTCGAAATAGAGTCCCGATTCCTTGTCGCGGACGAATGCATGGTCATCCCAGCTATCCCATAGGCCCTTCACAACAGAGACGAACTCCCGGGCACGACGATATCTCGCCTCGTGGGGCGGAAGATCGTCACTGGATAAATTGAGCGCCTCGAACCTATTCGCCGAGGTAACGACATTCCACCCCGCCCGACCATCGCTCAGATGATCGAGCGAAGCGAATCTGCGTGCGACTTGATAGGGATCATTATAGGACGTGGAGGCCGTCGCTACCAAACCGACTGCCTGTGTGAATGGCGCTAGAGCAGACAGAAGGACGATGGGATCGTAACACTCCGAGCGCGCATTGCGGCTGATCATTGGGAGGTTGTCCGAGGTGATACCAAGAGTGTCGGCAAGAAAGACAAAGTCGAAGAAGTTGCGATCCGCAGTGGTCACAACATCGACATACCGCTTGAACGCCATCCCCCGCGCCGAGGTCGCGTCGGGATGCCGCCACGCGGCCTCGTGGGAACCGTCGACTATGAGGAACAAACCTAATTTGATGTGACGTGTTCGCTTCGCCATTATAGTCCTCCTCATGCTCGCCAACGAAAAATGCTAAAGCCCCGGCTCCGTCGCGCTGGCTCCTTAGCTTTTGGTCACTTTGTAAGTCCAGGCCCTTGTTCGCCAGGCTGTCCTAAATGATCGGACGCTGCTGACCCGAGCGCGAATGTCCTCTAGAAGAGCGAACCATGCCATCGGCCCAATTTGGCTTGGAACGTAATGTGCCGATCGCCAAGTCGCCATGAAGGTCTCCGGCGACATCTCGTGCCAATCTACGCGATCGCAATAAATCAACGGCACGAAGTGTGAGGAAGTCTCGATAGGCTGGACAGCCGTCTCAGCATTTGTAAACGTCTGAGAGATGGCAGAGGAAGATGCACGGACGAGTTCGTCAATAGAACGTTGAAAGGCATCAACCAGTAAGTCTCTCGGGTTCCAGAGCACCGTGAGGAAGCCGCCTGGTCTAAGGATGCGATTACATTCCCTGAGCGTTCGCTGCGCGTCGAGGAACTGAAATGCGTTTCCGATTAGGATCCAACTCGCGCTCTCGTCGATCAGCCCGGTTTCTTCAGCCGTACCGCAGCGCCATTCGAACAGGTCGCCTCCGCGACCAAGACGCCGAGCCTCGGTGCGCATTATCGCCTCGGGCTCGATGGCCCATCCTTCATGGTTGAGCGACACCAGCGTCGCTGTCAAATTCCCTGTACCTGCGCACAGATCAACCACATTCCGTTGATTTTTCTTGATGTGGAGACCTGCAGATAGCGTTCTCAGAAGTTCTGGGGAATGCGGCGGGCGTTGACTGTAATCGTGAGCACTCGTCGTGAACGCACCCCATTGGATCGCAGTGTCCATCGTCAAGCCCTTCTGTTGTCGGCGCTGTTTGACGCGGGGTCCCGCTTGCTAAGCTTCAGTTCATATAGGCCCACAAGGCCGGCGATGTGATGCGGGACGCAGCTCGCAACCGGTGCAAACCCGAGTTTCTTGTAGAAGCCACTGACGTGTTCTTGTGCGTAAAGCCAGACTGAGGTTTCTCTATCCGCGATCAGATTGCATGCGGTTTCAACGAGCTGACGTCCAACTCCAGTTCCACGCAAATGGCCGATAACTGCGACACCGCGAACCCGCCAAGCGGCGGCGCCGCCTAGTGGGGGAGGCGCTGGCTCTCTAACCGCCGACGCAACTCCGAGCAATTGATCTTGCGATATCGCGGCGACGTGGATGCTGTCCGATAGAAGATCGCCGCCTGTAATTGTATCCTTCGGATGTCTTTTCGGCCGGAGTTCTGATGTTCGCAGCGGGACAACGGCCGAAAGAGGAACACGTGTTATTGACACTTTGTACATATCCTCCTCCTTAGCCTTGTGCCTTCAGCGCAACGGCTTCGATCGGGTTTCCCTTGGCCGTCTGGATCTCCCGTCCAGAAGTTTATCCAGGAGTGAGAGTCCAAGTGTGGGGTCATTGAACGGGCTTTCCTTGGCCTTCTGAATCTCCCATCCCAGAAGTTTATCCAGGATTGAGAGTCCAACGGTGAGGTCATTGGTCGTCGGCGGCGCCGTAAGCGACACCCGGACTGCGTTTGGAACGCGGGAGTCGCTGACAGCGAAAACGTCTGCGGGGCGTATGAGGATGCCGCATAGTTTTGCGGCGTTCACAAGGGCATGCCGCTCAACACGATCCGGCAAAGGCATCCAAACGTGGAGCGATCCAGGCTTCGTAACGTACTCGGTAGCTGTTAAGATCTCGGATGCGATCGCATGGCGTTCGCGAATATCCGCCCTTACGGCATCGATAATTTGTTGCGCAAGGCCGGTGCGTATCCAATGGTTTATAGTGAGAGAGGATAGAGCGTTCGGAAACCACCAGGACAACCTCTGTACCGGTGCCACTAATTCCCGTGCGCGGTCAGCACTCGGCGCAAGTAGATAGGCAAATCGTAAACCCATCGCAAAGCACTTGGAGACGCTCATGCAATACCAGGTAATGTCCGGCGCAAAGGCGGCTATCGGTGGCGGGGCATCGGGATGTAGAAAGCCGAGTACGTCGTCCTCAATAATCGAAATCCCAAGTCTCCTACACGTCTCCGCGAGGTGGACCCTGCGGGCACCGCCCATCACCGCAGTCGTTGGATTGTGGACAGTAGGATTACAGAATAGAACTCGCTGGCCCGTTCTTCCGAGACAGCCCTCCTCAAGAGCTTCGGGAATTATTCCCTCTTGATCAACCGGTACACCGATGGGCTTCAACCCAGCGCGCGTGGCAAGTTGTTTCAACACGGCATAGGTGATTGATTCAGTGAACAAGGTCGCTCCGGGCTCCATTGTTCCAAATAGTAGGTTCAACGCGCTCTGCGTGCCATTCGTCACAACAATCCGTTCAGGGTCGAGCTCTTGCTCAAACCGGCCACGCAGCCAGCGCGATCCGCATTCAACATCTTCCCTTGCTCCGCCCGGGCGGTTGTGACGGATATCCATCGTGGTCGTATCCGCGCGACACATTTGCCGAAACGCTTCTTCAAGAGCCCGGTGTATAATGTGCGGTGCGGGCGGTAGGGCCGTAGTCAGGTCGATCGCAAACTTCGGGCTGGACTCAGGCATCAGCTCCTCCAAACGGTTATGCCGCGGCTGTTCGTTCATATTCTCGTTGCCAATACGATAGATGCCCCAACGCAGAACGCGGTGACGACGAGGTACATGAAGCCAGCCGTCTTCGGCACTCGGAGCGGGACAATGTGCAGGACAGCAAGTACAACGAGGACAAACGCGAGCAGATTGGGGAAGATCGCCTCGGGGATGACCGAACGGAGCAAGAATACGATTGCGGTTGCCGGTACCGCGTAGGTGGTCGGCACGCCGATGAACCGGCCGCCCGGAGATCCGAATACGTTGAAGTAGCTTAGTCGCAAGGCGCTGGCTACGACGAGAACAGTTCCTGCGGCGACGGTAACCGTTGAACCATGGCCGACAATTATCGACGTTATAGCCGGAAAGACACCGGCACTCACCAGATCAGCGAGCGAGTCTAGATTTTTGCCAACCTGTCCTGTCTCCGCAGCGCGGCCTTGCGTTCGCTGGGCTACAACGCCGTCGAGGTGATCGGCAAGCAACGCCCAAAGCACAATGGCTACTCCGGCCTCCAGACGGCCGGCGATCGCAAAGTTGATTCCGATGACCGAGAGCATTAGACCTGCTGCAGTCACAGCGTTGGCCGGATCGATAAGCTGGCGCAACATTGGAACTGCCCTCAACCAACGATCGGGTGCTCGAACGACCCGTCTGACGAGCGCGGCGATGCTGTTGCGAAGATGCTTTCAGCGATGCGCAAGTCGTCCGCGCTGTCGATCTCATACCAACGAAGATCGTCGCAGCGCACTGCGGCAAGCTGTAGTCTGCCTCTCTCGATGAGACCGGCGAGCAGCTCCTCGGTGTACGTCTGTGTGCCACCGGAACCGATGATGTCATCCAGCGAGGGGACAATCGTCTGTCTCAGCGTAGTGGAATTAAGCCGCAGTATATTCATTGTTTTGAAAAGTGCCGGGCCGTCCGCGTCGAGCTTCGCTGCCGTCTGCTTCATCCGGAATTCAGAAATAAGTCCATGCTCTGAGAGCGTTACGGCGGACCCTTCCATGCTCGACTCGAATGGTGCAACCGCGGCTAAATCGAGAGCATCGGAAACATTGAGATAACGTAGCACGTCCTCCTCAAAGAAGACGTCGCCTTCCAAGAGGTAGCAGTCTCCGGACAGAAGCGCCTTACGCGCCAGCCAGAGGGAATAGGCACTGCCGGTGCGGTCGAAAACGGTTGACTCGACATAGTTGATCTTAAGTCTGCCAAAGCGATTTCCACAGGCATACTGAATGGCGTCCTTGCGGTAGCCGACGACGATTGTCACGTCTTCGACGCCAACTGCCTCCAGGTTTCGCAGGGCATTGTGAAGGATCGGTGTGCCGTTGACCTTGATCAGGGGCTTCGGGCACAAATCCGTCAGCGGTCGCAGGCGAGAGCCGGAGCCGGCGGCGAGAATGACGGCCTTCTTGGGAGCATTGGTGGTCATTTTGGGTGTTTTCATCGTTGCAATCGTTGCGCGATATCCTGTCGTCATTCCCAAGCCTTGAGAATCTCCACAAGGCGGTTGAGCCCGGCTTCGAGTTGTTTAGTTGAACGTGTCGCCGCGGGACGCGATTATATTTTCCTTCGATAGCCGTTGCCGACAGTTGTTTAGACGCCGCCAAACCAGGCGAGATTGTCGCGCGAGTTGTGCAAGATCGGTGTGTCATGTACATCTGTTAGGGGCTTTAACAGTGTTTCGGTCATAGGTACGCAGGCGCGGGCCGTACCCCGATGCGAGGATGATGGCGTGGTTTGGCCTATCAGGTACTATGTAACCCTCTTCTCAAGGCCCCTTGCGGAGCCGATAACTTAATTCCAAGTGTCTAGAGTTGCGGTAAGACGCCGCAAGCCTTGGTCGAGTAAGTGGAGATCGATGCCGTAGGAGAGACGGATCCCGGCGGGGTCGCCAAAAGCTGTGCCAGACACCGTTGCGACACCAGCATCCATCAGCAGCGTGCCAACGACATTATCGGCATTTAGGTCGCGACCATTGGCCTTGGCGGACCGCTGCAAGCCGCCGAGATCGAGATAGAAGTAGAATCCACCTTGGGCGGCTGGCTGGGGCACCGAACTCAGCGCTGAAAGAATCGACAGCCCGAGTGCCCGCGCGTCGCTAACTTGACGCTGCAATTGCAGTTGAAAAGCAGGATCACCGGACTCCAGATGATGGAGCAGCGCATGCTGGGCAATGACATTGGGATTGGAGGTTGTATGGCTTTGTAGCGCCTTAACTGCGCTGATGACCGCCTTGGGACCGGCGAGATAGCCAATCCGCCAGCCGGTGAGGGCCAATGACTTCGAGAACGAATTGACGATCAACGTACGATCGCGTGCGCGAGGCGCCAGCGTGACGATCGGATGATGGACATGTGGGGCGTGGGCGAAAGCCCCGTAGCATTCATCGAAGATGATCCAGAGCTCATGGTCGATGGCTAGCTGAGCCATGTTGGCAAGAGCGTCACGGTCATAGACGGCCCCAGTCGGGTTGTTTGGCGTGTTGATCAGGATCGCCTTAGTCTTTCGCGTAACGGCCGCCGTAAGGTCCGCAAGCCTCGGCACAAAGTTACTGTTCCTTGTCTCGATAAAGACGGGCGTGCCGCCGGCAACGATGATCTGAGCTGGGAAGGTGGTCCAGTAGGGGGCGGGGATCAGCACTTCGTCGCCGGGATTCACAATGACCATAGCTGCGTTAAGAGCGCCTGTTTAGCGCCTGTCGTCACCGCGATTTCATCTGCTGACCAGGGCTGGGCGGTTTCGGCGGAAATCTTGCGAGCAAGCGCATGGCGCAACTCCATCAGACCGAGCGTGTCGGTATAGCGGTTGATGTTGCAGTTAATTGCGGCGATCGCGCCCTCGCGCACTGATGGAGCCGTGTGGCTCCAGATCTCTCCGGCGGTCAGATCGATGATTTCCTTGCCACTCGCGGCAACTGCTTTGGCGGCAGCACTCGCCGCCGCGGTGCCCGACGATTTGAACAAGGCTGTCCGTTGTGCCAACATGAGCGCCTCCGTCGATTTAGTATGTCGCTTTGGTTGTTGCTGCGGTGCGGGGTCTTCGGTTTCTTGAAAGACGGATCTCACATCTCAAGAAGGTCAGATCATCATTCGCCATTGGCGTTTCTTCTTGAACGAAATTGAGCTAGTCGCTGTTTGCCAGTAACTGGATAGGCATTGAGTTGAGCAAGGGATCGGGGTTGATATAGTGCAGCAATGTACAAATCGGCCGCGTAAGAGGTTCGCGCCATTCGACGGTACGTCCAATTTCAGGAGGGAAAACGTGTGCTTTGGTGAGGAGTGCCGCGGAGTGTGACAGTAAGGCAGCCGGCTTCATGGCAGTGGTCTTTCGAGAATGAGTCTGTTGCAGGGTGGACGGGAAGCTATTGCCTAGGTCAAGAGGATGAAGATAGCGCTTCCGCACGGGCAAGTTCGTCGTACCACAACAGCTCGAAGACCTCGTCTGGCGTGGCAAAATGTGGCTCAATTTTCCTCAGTGATGAGGCGACCGCAGACCTGACACATCGCCGCTGTTGCAGCGCGCCCGGAGTGGCTCTCCCGGACCACTGTGGAAGGTCAGCCAACGTTCGGAGCTGCTGCCGAGAACAGATTTTGGTTGATGTTGCATGCCGAATACCTGCAAATGACGTTTCAACTAGCTCGACTTGATCAGCTCGATGCTCATCGATCAAATCGCAGTTTCCGTCATCTCGATCAATTACCAGCGTTGGTAGTTGACCCGAGCACAGCATTTTGCATGCCCACAATAGGAGTGAGGACAGACGTCGCGGACAAGTCCTAACAATCAAAGACTGAAGCTCAAAGCAGGCAGCGCAATGGCCAAAACCTGCAGAGGGTGGTCACGCAGCTCGGGCCGAGGTTGGTTGTCGGTGACGTCCAATTCGAGGGCAGCAGTTCGTCCAGCCGATTAACTGGATGGACGGCGACCGTGGCAATAAATTGCCGGTAATTGAAGGCTCTCCTACACGCTTATGCCTTTGAGGTGAGGGAGTAGAATTATGTCGGCGCCAAGCGAATGGTTTGCGATCGCTTCCCCTTGTTTCTAGGCGCCACTGCGCTGTGTAGGGCTCACCGCACTTTCACAAGTACGGGCTCGGCAAAACCCCTGTTGGTGAGCGATCGTTTCTCGGCCAGAACTGCAGCGTACGGTCTCGCGCAATACGGAAGCGACCACGTAGCCAAAATTGAGTGACGTGCCGACTCCGGTGCCGAACATCCCGCCGGCGAACTGAACGGAAGATTTGGCGTCGCGTGGTGGGCTCGTACAGGAACTCAACCAACGTGCATGGAGACAACTATTCATATCGTCATCGCGGCGGCCTCCACGGGAAAGCGTAGCAAAGCCGCCGGTGAGATGGCGCGCCCGACACTGCGCGTCCGAGGGTCGATCGGATGGTCGGGAGCCTATCCTCATCAAGGGAGGACGAGCCCTGGCAGATCATAGAGAAACATTTGTTGGAATGGACGTTGCGAAGCTGCGCCATCGCGATTGTGGAGACGGGCCGGGAGAGAGAGGTTCGCTTCTTCGGTGAGGTCGACGCGTCGACGACCGGCATGCGCCGGGTCATTGAACGGATTGCCAGCTTCAGAGGACTGATGCGGCGAGCACCTGATGAACCACGATGATTTGGAAGTGTCACAATCATTGCTGTTGCCCTGCGACCGATCGACGGAACGTCGGCGACTAGGAGATCGGACTTGTGAGGCGTTACTTCGGGAGGCAGAAGACCCGTCAAGCTCGAATCCGGTGCGATCTCGACATCTTGCCGGGAACGGCTGAAATCCTGAACGCGCATAGACACGGAATCGCAGCTTGATGATCATGAGAACATGTATGAACCAAGAGCCTCTCGGATCGGGCACCTTGAGGCATGCTCATCTCATCGTCGGGAGCGCGCGGTCTCAAGTTCGATGAAGTGCGCTTGATGGTTTCCTTACGTGCCAATCTTCGGCGTCGTAAATTTTCCACCGGCAATTGCAATCTTTTGGCCCGTTCGTCGCGGTCTTGCTTCCGAAACTCGCGCTCGCGGCGCTCGAATTTGGTTAGCTCGTTATTCGCGGCTCGCATGAACTCAGCGTGCGAGGTACTGGCGCTTTGAGTGCGGGTGGGCATACTCGTCTCCTGACAATTTGGTCAAAAACGTAAACCGAAGTGCCGGCGAGTGGCCCTGAAACTTATATCATTTGAGCACGCAACGAAAACCGCAACGAATTGGATGAAAACACCGTAAACAAAAACGCAGTACAAACACCTAACGAAGCACGACAAATCAAAAACTTGACGGCTTTCGTCTCGTAGCCTGGGCGATGGCTTGGCGCTCGACGAGGCCCCAAAAGGCGGCCCGAGCGGATGGAACAGGCGCCGCCAGCCTAGTCGGATTGGATCGAATTGCGGATCGTGGCCGGGTGAGCCCTTCGTCTGGACCAAGAAAAAGGTCCGCCAACGCCGCTTCACAGGCTGACGTATCACTCAGCTCTGATTCCGGGTACTAGGGTCTGTACCTAAAT
>NZ_VSSR01000130.1 GCF_008123515.1 Bradyrhizobium cytisi | reverse complement strand
CCGCAATCCCCGGAATCCGCACTCACTGATGCGGAACTGCGAGCAAGATTTTTCTCAGGTCCCAAAAACGCATTAGAATCGTTGCAACAATTCCGAGCCATTCGAATGTCGAAGCAGTTTTCATTTGAGTATGAACACTAGGCGGCGCGCGGTGCATGCTCTGCGGACGATCTGTCCTATTCGAAATGGGCAAGGTGATTTCGAGTCGGAACCAAGTTCGCGCAAGTCACGCTTGTTTGCCTCGGCGAGGTGGTTTCCAACTGAGAGATGGGACCCGCGACAAAACGCCACACCCGTATTCTTGCTGCAACGACGATCTCTCACTTGGAGGACCGCCGAACGGCTCGAGCTATCGGCAGCCGCGCCCTGCTTTATCCCCAAGCTGGACGAGATCCACATGCGGCTGCGTGGAGCCTTCACCGGATCCGCGAGTTCAACGCCGACCGAAGCCTACTACTCCGCGCTGCTGCACGACGCTCATAGGCGTATCGTATGCCGGGACGTGTTCCGGCGGCACGTCCGAACGAACATGGGGGCGAGGCAAAAGCGACCAGCGGACCCGGCGCGCCCATTTCGGCTGCGTCGAGACCGCTAGCGGACTTGCAACGAAGACCGCCGTCAGGCCTTTCGACGCCTGGATCGTCAGCGTAGCCACCGATATGCCCGCGATCACATCCACGAAGTAATGCCCCCCGACCAGCGGGGTCGCGACCAGCATTCCAGCATTCAGCATCAGCAGGGCAGGACGCAGCCACCAAATACTCCATAAGCTCCAGATGCTGAGAAGTGCCGAAGCAGCGTGAAAGCTCGGGAAAGTGAGGATGCCATGGAGCTTCGCGAGGTTGAGAGCTCGCAACGTGCCATCGCGCAGCATCGGTATGTCGCGCTCCTGTGCTCCATATCCGCTCGCGTTGAATAGCTCGGTGTTGGAGGGCAGTCCGAGCTCGAAATAGGTCCCGATCGCCGGAAGCAGGGAGGAGACAACTATCACCACGCCCAACGCCAATGTTGACGCCATCACGAACTGCTGCAGACGGATATATTGCCCCGTCAGCCCCAGTACGACCGGGACGACGAAGGCCGGCACGAGGATCATTGCGTAAAAGAACTTGGCGTAGAGCAGCAATTCCGGACGGGCCATCGCAAAATGGAAATATGCAGCCCAATCCAGGCCGAGCAGTCGGTCAAGCTCGGCAAATCTCGCGTCCTGCAGCGGCATCCCGGCGCCCAAGCCGATATACGACAGCGGCCCCGAGAAGATCACGAAACAACCCATCTGCGCAAATGCGAGCATGGTGAACGCCGGCCGCTCGCCCCAGCCCCGCCGCATGAGCCACAACCCGGCAACCGCCAGTGCCGGCGCTGTGAGGACCTCCGTCTTCATCAGACCTTCCAGCGTGAAGGTTGTTACGCCAAGCCCGATGCAGAGCACCAGCGCACATCCAGCCACAAGACTCCAGTTGACCAATTGCAGCCTGTTCGCAATCCGTCGTTCCGTGTGACGGACCAGCGCATCTCCTCCTTTGACAGCACGATTTGCTCTCGCAAAAGGCGGCGCATCGAGCATTCCAATTCCCATTCCCATTCCAAGGCACGTGCAATTTCGGGCGGTTCTCCCAGTGGTTTAGCAAACTCACCGTCCGGTTGTACCTCATGACCGGTGCTATCGTTATTATTGGTGAAAATTTTGTTTCCAAATGTTGCTGGGAATGTTCCGGCAATGAAACCTCGCCCGTGAGCAGGAAGAGGCGATCTCGGCGGTAGGCTCGCGCGCGATCGACGCCTATTGGTGCGACGCGTTGATGCTGCACACCGCTGAATGGCGTAAGGGCACGAACAATGGGTCAGCAAAGACCGGCCGCAGCCGGTTCAACCGAGCCGATAGCGCCGGCCGGCCGAGGTTCGGACGCAACGCCGCGCGCGTGACGTTCCGCTCGCGCAGCAGGGCCTCCAGGGCGAGCAGCAGGCCAAGCTCGATCTCGGCAAGTATGCCTCACGTGCCCATCGCGATGCTCTTGCCGACGCCGACACGCAAGGTCGATTGCTACGACAACGCCCGATGGAGAGCTTCTTCCATACCTTGAAGACCGAGCTCGTCCATCATAGCGACTAGAACACCCGCGCCGAGGCTCAGCGCGATATCTTCGCCATCATCGAAGGCTTCTACAACCGAACGGACTCCATTCTGCCATCGGATAATCGCGATCGAAATGGAGCTAAAAGCCGCTTAACCCGTTCACTTTCTCGGGGAAAGATCAGACCGAGCCGCACAGCGCGCCTAGTTGAACAGTCGTTTGAAAGAAGGCAGGCCACTCGACCAGCCGCAATTTGCTTCGGCACTTGGGCCCAAGGCGGACCTAAGGTGAGCTGCGCCAACGCGCCGCTATCAGGGCAGAACGGAGCTCAAACGAAGTGCACCAATTTGTGAGTACACGTCTAGCTGGGACTTAGTGCGTCGCCCACGCGGGCCGGGCTGTTGGCTAAGCTGAAGCCCCGGAGGCGGGTCTTCCCCCTTGCGGGCTGCCATCCCTGACGCAAACGGCCCAAGCTCCTGAGTAGCCGCAGATGCTGTTTCGGACGGAGGCAGCTTCACGGAACGGGCTTTAATCCAGTCAACGCGTCAATGTCTATGAGCTCAAGGCATCGAATGGAAATGACATCCTCGCGAAGCGGTCGCCGCATGGGTCAAACGCGTTTTCATTCCGTACAGAACAACGACGGTGATTCTCGATATTTGAGCAGAACGGCAAAGGTATCCGTGCGAGAAAGATGTGCGCTTTGGCACACCAAGCTTCCGGTGAAGGAACACCCCGCTCTCGAAATGGGCTTTCCTTGGTTCTGGCGCGGCCTTCCACGATCAACCCGCAAGGGGTTCGCTACGCAAGCGTGCGACCTCTTCGGCTTTGCCTCTCGAGGTGACCGCGGCCGCCCCCGAACACATCGGCGCCTGTCGAGCGGGGATGGTCCCCGCCGCAAGACGGGAGCCTTTCGATGTCGCACGATCTCACCCTCGCTCAGAACCACGCTTTCGATCTGGCCCGCACGCTGATGGTGCCGGTCATCCTTTTCCAGGCTGAGAGCGAATTCGGTGTGATGGTCTCCAGCGAATACGACGGCGACCAGGACGCCATCGTCCATGAATACGATCCTTGGTCCCCGGCTCATTGAGCCGGGTGTCCGCTGCCGCTGGCGCCATGCCGGCTGCAAGGGAAGCTACGCCGCGCCCAGCTATCTGTCGAATTCGACAGCTTGTACGCGCGCCCTTGCATTCGGCAGGCTTCGCGGCCGTTCGGGGATGTGCCGCAAGGTGAGACCAACAGAAGAAGGGGCCGGATGCCGCGTGCGCGACGCCGGTGCAAACAATGGACAAGAGAGAAATCGAAGAGCTGCGCGAAAACGTTGGCTGCGCAGCCCTGCTGGAGAAAGACGGCTGGAAGGTCGATCTCAAGGAAAGTACCCGCCGTGCGATCAAGTATCGCCGCGACACCAACATCATCATCGTCATCCACCAGGGCCGCGGCTGGTTCGATCCCCTGTCGCCGGCGAAAGGGGACGTGTTTTTGCTCGCCGAACACCTCGGTGCCCACGGTTTCGTCCAAGCGTGTGATCGTGTTGCGGATGTGGTTGGCTTCGTCCCCGCTGCACCTGGGTGGCAGCGCCCGGCAAGGCCCAAGGCCCTTGCGTCCATCGTGGAGCGATGGGGATATCGCGTGGGGCTGCGCCCCGGCTCGCCAGCCTGGCGCTATCTCACCGGCGAGCGCGGGCTGCCGGCAAACATCGTGAAGCAGGCGGTCGCTAGCGACCGGTTGCGAGAGGGCCCCCAAGGCAGCATGTGGGCGGCGCATAGCGATTCTGCTGGAGTGCTCACAGGTTGGGAGGAGCGTGGACCGGGATGGCGGGGCTTCGCCACGGACGGCGGCAAGGAGCTTTTTCGCTTCGGGTCGGAGGAGTCTGAGCGGATCTGCATCACGGAGGCGGCCATCGATGCGATGAGCCTCGCCGCAATCGAGGTCCTGCGGCCTGACACCCTTTATGTCAGCACCGGCGGCGGTTGGTCGCCCGCGACCGATGACGCCATCCGCGGCTTGGCCAAGCGCGCCAATGTTTGGCTCGTGGCAGCAACCGACAACAATCGGCAAGGCGAGGTCTACGCCGACCGAATTCGTGCCATCGCCGCAGATGCAAGTGCACGTTATGCCCGTTTGCGGCCGTGCGCCGGCGACTGGAATGAAGATTTGAGCGCCTGACGTCTAACTGATGCGGCTCGCCAGGGCGACGCGCCGGCTGCGTGGGGGCGCCGCGCCAAGGCCTTCAAATGAGTGGGGTCTTCTGACGGCTTGGTGTTGAGCAAAGGAAGAGGGGATCGAACAATGAGGGAGGGAAAATGAAATGGGAATGAAGCGCTGCCGCATGCCCGGCCGGCGCGTCAAGGGTGAAGCTTCGCCCGCGTTCCGCGGCCCTTGACCCGCCGGACCTTCGATGCGGCCGGCGAGGAGGTGTGATGAAGGACTGAAGTGACGAAGGGATCAGGCGGATCGCTCGCGCTGTCAGCCCGGCCAGGCCAAGAGGAGCCGCCCATGCACACCTCCCCCAGCATCCGCAAAGTCTTCGAAGGCGTTGCGACGCGCCACGAGATGCACCGCTTGTTCAACCGCCATCGTGGTGACCCCGCTATGGCCGAAGGTGAAGGCCAGCATCTCTTCGCCGGTGAGTGGTTTGAGATCAACGAGCGGGAGCACGACTACATGCTCGAGATCCTGCCGCCGCTATGGATGCGCGCCGACATGTTCGCGATGCGCGAATTCATGACGGGCAGCGTCACCAGCATCTTCTTCACGCTCGCCATCGATGGAAAGCGGCGCTGGTTCCACGGCTATTGCGATTTGTCGGGCCGGGGTTCGCCCGAGCGGATGAAAGCAGAGATCATTGAGCGCGAATCGCGGCCGGTCCGCGCCATGACGCGCGACGAGCGGCTTGAGCACATCTGGTCGAGCACGCATGACGACTATCGCGGCTATGCCGGCGAGCGCTGGCCCGCTCCCATGCGCGGCCGCCGCACCGTGCTCGTCTCCGCGGGCCAGCGCGGCACCGTCCTGAAGCTTCTCGACGACCTCACGGAGGCGGAGATCGCGGCCAAGCTGCCGGTGCAGCTCCGCCATCTGCCGGAGACGGTCGCGGCCTAGCCTCACCCTTCCCTTCCCGCCCTGCGAGCAGCCCGGCCACACGCCGGGCTTCGCATTTCCGCATCCGGCCCCGGCGCCGGCTCTCCGTCGATCCCGCAAGCGCCCATGCCCTCCGTCGCAGCCCGCGCCGGCGGACGGCTGCGCGCGCCCAGCAGAAGGACATTTCCAAATGGCGCATGACGATCCTTTCACCCTCGACCTCTTCGGCAACACCGCCCTTTCATCGGGCCTCGGCCTCGGCGTTACCGCGTTCGGCCCCGATCCCGGCGGCGACGACGATCATGATCACGATCCGCCGCCGTCGCCGTCGGTCCCCGCAGGGCCGGCGGTCTCGTCGACGCAGCCCTCCCCGGCCGGTTCGCGCAAGCGCGGCGACAATTTCTACCTTGCTGATACGCGCGGCCTCGCAAGGAACTGGAAGCAGCGCGCCCGCGACAATGTTGCGGCGGTCCGGCTCGCCTTACAGGTCGAGGCCGAGCAGCGGCCCGCGACGATTGACGAGCAGCGGCGACTGATCCGCTTTACCGGCTTCGGCGCGTCGGAGCTTGCCAATGGCATCTTCCGCCGGCCGGGCGAAACCGAGTTCGCGAAGGGCTGGGACGCGATCGGCGCCGACCTGCAGGATGCGGTCGGTGATGCCGACTACGCCTCGCTCGCGCGCTGCACACAGTACGCCCATTTCACGCCGGAGTTCATCGTGCGGGCGATCTGGGCGGCATTGCTGCGGCTCGGCTGGCGCGGCGGACGTGTGCTCGAGCCCGGGATCGGCACCGGCCTGTTTGCGGCACTGATGCCCGAACCGCTACGCCATGTCTCGCACGTCACTGGCATCGAGCTCGATCCCGTCACGGCGCGCATCGTCCGGCTGCTGCAGCCGCGGGCGCGGATCGTCACCGGCGATTTCGGGCGCACCGATCTGCCGGCGCGGTTCGACCTTGCGATCGGTAATCCGCCATTCTCCGATCGCACCGTCCGCTCGGACCGCGCGCTGCGCTCGCTCGGTCTGCGTCTCCACGATTACTTTATCGTTAAGGCGATCAAGCTGTTGAAGCCGGGCGGCCTCGCCGCCTTCGTCACCTCGCACGGCACGATGGATAAGGCGGATGGCTCCGCGCGCGAGCTGATCGCTGAGCATGCCGATCTCCTCGGTGCGATCCGCTTGCCGGAAGGCAGCTTCCGCGCCGATGCCGGCACCGACGTCGTGGTCGACATCCTGTTCTTCCGCCGGCGCAAGCACGGCGAGCTGGAGGGCGACATGTCCTGGCTCGACCTCGAGGAGGTGCGTCCGGCGACGGAGGATGAGGGCGCGATTCGCGTCAACCGCTGGTTTGCGCGGCATCCCCAGCTTGTGCTCGGCGCACACGCGCTGACCTCCGGTCCGTTCGGAGAGACCTACACCTGTCTTACCAAGGCCGGCGAGGACCTCGCGCCCGTACTGGCCGAGGCGATCACCCTCCTTCCGGGCGCCTTCTATGACGGCGAACCGGAGGCGATCGACCCTGACGGCGAGGATGAGGCCGTGCCGGCGAAGTCGGATAGCTCCGCGAGCCTCACGGCGCGCGAGGGCAGCTATCTCCTCGATCACCGGCATGGCCTGATGCAGATCCTCGACGGGGAGCCGGTCTCTGTTGCGGTGCGCAAGGGCCGCAGCGCCGACGGCATTCCGGAAAAGCATGCCCGGATCATCCAGAAGCTGATCCCGATCCGCGATGCGGTGGGCGAGGTGCTGAAATGCCAGGAGCTCGACCAACCGTGGAAGGACGCGCAGGTCCGCTTACGCATCGCCTGGTCGAACTTCGTCCGCGCCTTCGGCCCGATCAACACGACCGTCGTCTCGACGACGGAAGACCCGGAAACCGGCGAGGTCCGCGAGACCCATCGCCGGCCAAATCTCCAGCCTTTCCTTGATGATCCCGATTGCTGGCTGGTCGCGTCGATCGAGGACTACGAGCTTGAGTCCGACACGGGGAGGCCGGGCCCGATCTTCACCGAGCGGGTGATCGCGCCGCCGGCGCCGCCGATCATCACCAGCGCCGCTGACGCCCTGGCCGTCGTGCTCAACGAGCGCGGCCATGTCGATCCCGACCACATCGCCGAGCTCTTGCATCGCGATGCGGACGACGTGATCGCCGAGCTCGGCAGCGCCATCTTCCGCGATCCGGCCGATGGGTCGTGGCAGACCGCCGACGCCTATCTTTCAGGCGCGGTCCGATCGAAGCTCGCGGCGGCGGAGGCCGCGGCCGCGCTCGACCCCGAATATGAGCGCAATGTGGCGGCCCTGCGGGAGGTGCAACCCCTCGACCTCCGGCCATCAGACATCACCGCGCGGCTCGGCGCGCCGTGGATCCCCGCCGCCGATATCGTCCCTTTCGTCCACGAGATCATGGGTGCGGAGATCAAGATCCACCACATGCCGGAACTGGCGTCGTGGACCGTGGAAGCCCGCCAGCTCGGCTGGATGGCCGCCGGCACATCCGAATGGGGCACCGAGCGGCGGCACGCCGGCCAGCTTCTCTCCGATGCGCTCAATTCCTCGGTGCCCCAAATCTTCGACACCATCAAGGATGGCGACAGCGAGCGCCGTGTCCTCAACGTCATCGATACCGATGCGGCGAAGGAGAAGCTGCACAAGATCAAGACCGCCTTCCAGAACTGGATCTGGTCCGATCCTGATCGAACCGATCGCCTGGCGCGGGTCTACAACGACCGCTTCAACAACATCGTGCCGCGCGCCTTCGACGGCTCGCACCTGACGCTGCCGGGCGCCTCGGGCGCATTCGTTCTCTACGAGCATCAGAAGCGTGGCATCTGGCGCATCATCGCCTCGGGCGCGACCTATCTCGCCCATGCCGTGGGCGCCGGCAAGACGATGACGATGGCGGCTGCCATCATGGAGCAGCGCCGCCTAGGCCTGGTTGCCAAGGCCATGCTGGTCGTTCCCGGCCACTGCCTGGCGCAGGCCGCGCGTGAGTTCCTGGCGCTCTATCCGGGCGCGCGCATCCTCGTCGCCGACGAGACCAACTTTACCAAGGACAAGCGGCATCGCTTCCTGTCGCGCGCCGCGACCGCGACTTGGGATGCGATCATCATTACCCATTCCGCCTTCCGCTTCATCGGCGTGCCGTCCGCGTTCGAGCAGCAGATGATCCAGGATGAGCTCGAGCTCTACGAGCAACTGCTCAGCAAGGTCGAGAGCGACGACCGGGTCTCGCGCAAAAGGCTCGAGCGGCTGAAGGAGGGATTGAAGGAACGGCTCGAAGCGCTCGCCACCCGCAAGGACGATCTCCTCACCATCTCCGAGATCGGCGTCGACCAGATCATCGTCGACGAGGCGCAGGAGTTCCGCAAGCTGTCCTTCGCCACCAACATGTCGACGCTGAAGGGCGTCGATCCCAACGGCTCGCAGCGCGCCTGGGACCTCTATGTAAAGTCCCGCTTCATCGCGACAAAGAACCCCGGCCGAGCGCTGGTGCTCGCCTCCGGCACGCCGATCACCAACACGCTCGGCGAGATGTTCTCGGTGCAGCGTTATCTCGGCTACGCGGCGCTTTTGGATCGCGGGTTGCACGAGTTCGATGCCTGGGCCTCGACCTTCGGCGACGTCTCGACCGAGCTCGAGCTTCAGCCGTCCGGCAAATACAAGCCGGTCACACGCTTTGCGACCTTCGTCAATGTCCCCGAGCTGATCGCCAGGTTCCGGTCCTTCGCCGACGTGGTGACGCCGGAGGACCTGCGGCAGCACGTGAAGGTCCCGGCCATCTCGACGGGCAAGCGGCAGATCCTGACCGCAAAGCCAACCCCGGCTTTCAGGCGCTACCAGTCCCTGCTAGACGCGCGGATCAAGGCAATCGAGATGCGCGACCGGCCGCCGGAGCCGGGCGACGACATCCTGCTCTCCGTCATTACCGATGGCCGCCATGCCGCAATCGATTTGCGTCTGGTCGATCCAGGTAGCGACAACGAGCCGGATAACAAGCTGAACCTGCTCGTCGCCAACGCCTTCCGCATCTGGAAGGAAACATCGGCAAACAGCTACGTCCGCGCCGACGGCAAGCTCTACGAGCTGCCGGGCGCCGCGCAGATGATCTTCTCCGATCTAGGCACCATCAGCGTGGAGAAGACACGCGGCTTCTCGGCCTATCGCTGGATCAGAGACGAGCTTGTCCGCATGGGCGTGCCGGCGTCCGAGATTGCCTTCATGCAGGACTTCAGGAAGTCCGAGGCCAAGCAGCGCCTGTTCGGCGACGTGCGCGCCGGCAAGGTCCGCTTCCTGATCGGCTCGTCCGACACGATGGGGACTGGCGTCAACGCGCAGCTTCGGCTCAAGGCGCTCCACCATCTCGACGTGCCGTGGCTGCCGTCGCAGATCGCGCAGCGCGAGGGCCGGATCGAGCGCCAGGGCAATCAGCATGATGTCATCGACATCTTTGCCTATGCCACCGAGGGGTCGCTCGACGCAAGCATGTGGCAGAACAACGAGCGCAAGGCCCGTTTCATCGCCGCGGCGCTCTCGGGCGACACGTCGATTCGTCGGCTCGAGGACCTCGGCGAAGGTCAGGCCAACCAGTTCGCGATGGCCAAGGCGATCGCCAGCGGCGACGAACGGCTGATGCAGAAGGCGGGACTGGAAGCCGACATCGCGCGGCTGGAACGTCTCCGCGCGGCGCATATCGATGATCATCACGCCGTCCGCCGGCAGATCCGCGACGCGGAGCGCGACATCGAGTTCTGCACGCGGCGGATCGCAGATGTCGGCAAGGATATTGAACGCCGCGTTGCGACGGCCGCTGACGCCTTCGCCGCGAGCGTGGCCGGCAAGCGCTATGTCGAGCGCAAGGAGGCCGGCCGCGCGCTGATGAAGGAAATCCTGACCCTCGTGCAGCTTCAGCAGGAGGGCGAGATTGTGATCGCCACGATCGGCGGCTTCGATCTCGAATATTCCGGCGAGCGCTTCGGCCGCGACGGCTATCGCTACAGCACCGCGCTGATCCGCACCGGCGCTGAAGACGAGATCGAGCTGTCGGTCACGGTCACGCCGCTCGGCGCGATCTCGCGACTGGAGCATGGGTTGGGCGATTTCGAGGGCGAGCGGGAGCGCTATCGCCAACGTCTCGCGGATACACGCCGCAGGCTCGCCTCGTATCAGGCGCGCGAGGACGGCGACTTCGCCTTCGCCGCTGAGCTCACCGAGAAGCGTCGGCAGTTGGCGGAGGTGGAGAAGGCCCTTGCGACGGATGTGGAGGGGAGCGGCGAGAACGCCATTGCAGCGTGATGAAGAAGGAAAGCCGCTCGCAGATCGGCCAAGCCGGCAACGCTGACGCTCAACCGCCGCCTGCGCGATCCCGGCCCGTCGTCCTTCGCAGGGCTTAAGAGCCCTGCTTGTCCGGCCGGACAGGGATGCTCGGCCGCTGTTGTGCCGGCCCGACCGCTCCGCGGGCCGGAGGATGTCTTCGGAAAGAAGACGAGGAAGGACCCGCGAGGCGCGGTCCACCAACCCCGAACAGGAGAAATCCCATGCAACTCATCAAGGTCGATCCGCGTGCGCTGAAGGAGAGTCCGGACCGCATGCGCCAGACGAAGTCGACGCCGCAGGCTGACGCCCTCCTGCTGGCGACGATCAAGGCCGTCGGCATCGTCCAGCCGCCCGTCATCACGCCCGAGACTGGCGGTGGCAACGGCTATGTCATCAACGCCGGTCATCGCCGCGTGAAGCAGGCGATCGCCGCCGGCCTCGAGGAGATCGACGTCCTCGTCGACGAGGCGGCCAACGACAACGGCGCCATGCGCTCGATGATCGAGAACATCGCCCGCGAAGCGCTCAATCCCGTCGACCAGTGGCGCGCGATCGAACGTCTCGTCGCGCTCGGCTGGACCGAGGAGGCCATCGGCGTCGCCTTGGCGCTGCCGGTGCGGCAGATCAGAAAGCTCCGCCTGCTCGCGAATGTGCTGCCCGCCATGCTCGAACACATGGCGAAGGGCGACATGCCCGACGAGCGGCAGCTCCGCACCATCGCCTCCGCCTCGCTGGATGAACAGAAGGAGGTCTGGAAGAAGCACAAGCCCTCGAAGGCCGATCCGCAGGTGTCGTGGTTTAGCGTGGCGCAGGCTCTGACCAAGGCCCGCATGTACGCACGTGATGCCAGCTTCGGCGACGACCTCGCCCAGGCTTACGGCATCCAGTGGGCAGAGGATCTGTTCGCGCCAGCAGATGAGGACAGCCGCTATACCACGGATGTCGAGGCCTTCCTCGGCGCCCAGCAGGAATGGATGACGAACAACCTGCCGAAGCGCGGCGTCATAGCTGAGACGACGAACTGGGGTGAGGTCAAGCTGCCGCCGAAGGCAGAGCGCGTCTACGGCAAGGCCTCGAAGAGCGATTGCACCGCGATGTATCTGGACCGTGACGGCCGGGTGCAGAGCGTGCATTACCGCATGCCCGCGGCCAAGAAGGCGACTGGCAAGGGTGCGGCGGCCGACAGCGACGCTGCGGATGAGTTCGCAACAGTTTCGAAGCCGCGTCCCGACGTGACGCGCAAGGGCCTCGAGATGATCGGCGACTTCCGAACGGACGCGCTGCACGAGGCGCTGGCCCGCGCGCCGATCGAGGATGACACGCTGATGGCGCTGTTGATCCTCGCCTTCGCCGGCCAGAACGTCTCGGTCGAGTCCGGCAGCGGCGGGACCTACTACGGCAACCGGCGCTTCGCCCGCCATGCCGCGGCGCTATTCGATCAGGATGGCAAGCTCGTCCTCGACATCGACACGCTCCGCGTCGCGGCGCGCTCAACCCTCACGGAAGTCCTGTCGTGCCGGGAGAACCGCACCGACAGCGGCATCGTCGCCCGCGTCGCCGGTGACGTGGTCGGCGCAGATAACTTCCTGCCCAACATGGGCACCGACGATTTCCTGTCGTGCCTGTCGCGCGCCGCGCTCGAAGGCTCGTGCAAGGACACGCCGGTTCTCCCGCGCCAGAAGGTGAAGGACACCCGCATCGCCCTGGTCGAGCACTTCAGGGAAGGACGCTTCGTGCATCCGGCCGCATTGTTCGCTCCCGACAAGGTCGACTTGTTGTCGTGGCTGGCGAAGAAAGCCGTCGCCGAAGACGACGAGGCCGACGACCGGGTCGAGAACCCGGCGGCCGGCGATACCGATGATGGCGAGGCCTTCGACGACGAGGCGTTCCGCGAGGCGGCGGAATAGTCCGCCCGGCATCGACAATCCGAACAACACGCCGCCGCCGGTTGATCCGGCGGCGGCTCCGCTTCGCCCCCATGAACAGGAGGACGTCATGTCCGCACAGTTGATTTACGACCTCGCCCCGCTCGGCTCGCTCGTCCGGTTTTTCGACGGCACGCCGCGGCCGCCGGAGCGGCACCGCAAGAAGCTCGCGGCTTGGGAATACCGCAATAGCGGCGGTCGCTTGATCCGCAAACAGCCCGAACGCCGCGTCGGCAACACCTTCATCAGTGCGAGCATCACGCTGCACGCCGGCGACTATGGCGGCGGTGGTGTTGTGGTGCTTCGCGTTCACCGGACCTTCCCGGTCGATAGCGACCTGGCGTTCGTCGTGACCGAACGCCCGAAGCTCGGTGCGGTCCGCGTGCTCGACCGGCCCGGCGAGGATGCCGAGTTGGTCTATCTCGCCGGCAGCCGCGCCGATGCCGAAACCTGGCTGCAGAGCCACGGCTATCCAAATGCCGTTCTGGACGACGTGACGGCCGATGCGGTCGCGGCCGACGTCGCGGAAGGGAGGACAGCCGCATGACCGCGCCCGCCCTCCCCACCACCACCACCGATGACTCAACCTCCGGATTCCCCGAGGTTGCGTTCGGGCGCAGCGGCGATGGCTTCCTCGCCGCGCGCGTTGCCGACACCGCCTTCGCCATGCTGCCGGCACGCGAGGGCCGCCACTATCTCGCAACCGGCTGGCGCATCGGCCGGCCGATCGCCGAATGGAAGCTCTCCGACTTCTACGGCCATTTCGGCGATCTCGCCGACGAGGCCGCCTTCCGCGCGAAGATCGTGGAGAATGCCGAGCACCAGTGCGAAGCGCGTGCGCTCGGCCGTCGCGACATCGCCTCGACGGCGCGCACGCCTTGGGGCCCATCTCAGGGCGCGACCGTCTATGCGGAAGGCGTCGTCTGCCATTCGACGGCGGGCCATGGCGGCTTTCATCTTTCCGCCGAACGCAACCGCAGCGTCCATTCGATGCTGCGCGCGCGAGGTGGCTGGTACGAGGAGGACGAGGGCTGGGCGATCGTGGCGATCACTTTCCCGAATCTGTTCACCAGCTACGAGCGGCGCTGCGCGGAACGCACGATTAGGGATAGCTGGCCCGATGCGTGGGAGGCGATTTTCGGGACCCTGCTCCAGCCCGGCGAATCCCGGGAGAAGGATCGGCGCGCCTTCGAGACCGAGCACGCCGACGACTGGATCGTCGTGTCGGCGATCACGTCGGATCAGCATCCCGGCTTTGTCGAAGTCGTCGCCACGCCGGGCGGCCGACGTGGCGCAGGCACCGAGGAGCGGCGCTTCCTGGTCCCGTCCGACGAGTACCGAATGGGTCGCTTCGGCTTCCTCATCGATGAGACCCGCCACCCGGTCTATTCCGGGCCGTCGAGCTTCATCGCTTGGCAGGGGAGGACATCGCCATGACGGCTTCCCCCCAACGCCTCGCCCAGCTTTCGCGCATGGAGGAGGCGCGCCGCCAGACGCAGCGCCAGCTCGACATGATCGACCGGCAGATCATCCGTCGCATGACGGCGCTGATCCCACAGCTCGGTCGCAAGCGGTCCGGATACCGCCACGGCAAGCCGCCCGACCCGAGTGCGTTCCTCGAACGCTACCGTTCGAACCTTGCGGCGATCACGGCAGCGCGCCAGCCGGAGATCGATGCCCTCTCGCGCAAGCTCGCCCGGCAGGATACCGCGATCGAGACGCTGCGGGCTCGGTGCGCGCCGGAGTCTCGACAAGCTCGTGACGACCCGGAGCGCGCACATCGCAAGGACGAATGTCGCAGTCTGGCCGACTGTCGTCCAGGGAGGCGGCATGGCGCTGTGGCCTAGCGGAGCCGAAGCCGACCTCGCGCAGACGAACGTCTCGATCACGCCGCGAAGCCGGCGGTCTGCCGGGTCGAACCTTTCCGCATTCGCCAACCCGGCCCGCACCCTGTCGGCTCTCCCCTCGGGTTTGCTGCGGTCTGCGCCGCCGGCGGTCCGCTTCAAGGCCGAGTCGCAAGCGACCGGAGACCGCCGATCTCGGCAAGGCCCGACCGCGTCCGGCGCAGGGCCCAGCAGGCTGGGACCCTGCTTGTTCGCAATCGGACCTCGCTCGCCTGGCGGTCCCCGGACCTTGAAGCGGCCCTCATCCCGGCGGCGCTGGGCGACCGCACCCGAAGGGAGGTCCGGCAGGGGCCGGATCGAACCGACGGCGAAACCAGATAAGGAATTCACCATGACCAAACCTGCTCGTTCCTCTCGCGCCAGCGCCCGTGTCATCCCGCTTCGCAAGGGCACCACTCTCGAAATGGTCCGGCTCGCCTGCCCCGACGCGGCACAGGCACAGCGCATCTCCGAAAGCTTCGGCCTTGCGATCCTGGACAGCGACGGCATCCGCGATCTGCATCAGCGGCTCATCATCGAAACCGCCGACGCACTCAAGGACGGCCTGAGTGAACGCGCAATGCAGATTCACCTTCAACGGATCGTCGGCGCTTATGTCGGCTCTGCGCACGGCGCCGGCCAGTTCTACACCCGCGCAGTGACCGAAGCGCGAGATGCGACCGCCAAGCTCGCCAACGACGGCCGCGACGAGGACCTCGATGGTCCGGTCGGCTTCGATAGCCAGGCACAGCGCAAGCGTGAATTCGCCGCCGACATGGGCGTGCAGTCTCACGCGCTTCGCATGGCCGCCGAGGGCGCCGTCGCTGCCTACGAAAAAGTCGTCGGCGAGACCTGGAAACCTTTCGAGCGTCCCGTCGACCACACGACCGACACCGTCGGGCGGAAGGCGGCCAAGGCGCAAATGTCGGCGTTCGACTAACCGTTAGCGTGGGGTCTCGGCCCCGCGCCTCTTCCACTGCAGCCACCTCGCGGGCCGGTCTGCCAGACCGGCCCATCTTCGTATCGCCGCCGCAACAAAGGGCGCCTTCCCGCCCTACGGGCCATCGTCGGCTCCTCCCGGTCCGTGGTCCTGTGCCGGACCCTATGCCCGCGCAACGGCTTCGCCGTCCTTCGCGTTGCTTCGGCCGCGGGTGCGCGGACCTTGGGCTCGGCAGTGGCGGACCCCGTGAGGAGCCGCGATGGGCGCGGTCTCCCGAACGGAGGTCATTATAATGAACAGGAACGGAGAAAAGGTGCGAGGCGACCTGTACGCCCGCATCACGGACCGCATTGTCGCTGAGCTCGAACGCGGCGTGTGCCCCTGGGTTCAACCTTGGGCCACCGCGAATATGGCGGGCCACATCACGCGACCGCTGCGACACAACGGCCAGCCCTATACGGGCATCAACGTCGTGCTGCTTTGGTCAGAAGCCGTCGCGCGCGGCTTCTGTTCTCCGATCTGGATGACGTTCAGGCAGGCGAGTGAACTCGGCGCGCATGTCCGTAAGGGCGAGACCGGCAGCACTGTGGTTTATGCGAGCCGCTTCACCAAGACAGAGACCGACGCTCACGGCGACGAAGTCGAACGCGATGTCCCCTTCCTGAAGGCCTATACCGTGTTTTGCGTCGATCAGATCGATGACTTGCCCGATCATTATTACAGTCGGCCGGCCGATGTCGCATCAACGATCGAGCGCAACGCGAGCGCCGACGCTTTCTTTGCCAATACCGGCGCGATTGTTCGGCATGGCGGCTCGATGGCGTTTTACGCGCCCTCGTCCGATCACATTCAGATGCCGACGATCGAAAGTTTTCGCGACACCGCCTCCTATGTCGCCGTCAGAGCTCATGAGACCGTGCATTGGACCGCTCCCGTTCACCGCGTCAATCGCGATCTCAGCCGTTACAGCAAGGATCGGAGCGAACGGGCGCGCGAAGAGTTGATTGCCGAACTCGGGAGCTGTTTCCTCTGCGCGGATCTAGGGATCTCTCCCGAACTCGAACCGCGACCTGATCATGCAAGCTACCTCGCATCGTGGTTGGAAGTTTTATCGAGTGAGAAGCGCTTTATCTTCTCGGCTGCCGCGCATGCGCAACGCGCCGTCGCCTATCTGCACGACCAGCAGCCGAAGGCCGCTGAGGTCGAAGAGGCAGCATGATACATGATGAGCGCATAACGTGATTGGCGCCGGCGCTGGCTGGCCCTTAGCTATCCGGTGGTTCAGCGCAGAGATGCGGCCTTTCTCGGCCGCTCGAGGGCCAGTGTCCGTTCATTCCTCGTGTTGCGCCACCTGATTGTGGCCTTGCGCGCAGTCGTTCGAGGAGGACGACGTTCCGACTTTGCACAGGTCGTGGCTGTGCCGAGCAAATCTCGCTCGCGGCCTCCCGATTCACTTTCGGCGAGGCCCGCTTGACGGCAGAGCAGCGCGCCTACCCGTTTCGGCTTCGACCGCAAGCCTGAGGAATTGAAAGATGTGTGCGGTGAGCGGTGATCGGGTTGTTTCGTCGGTCAAGGTTTTCGATGGTCGCCATTGTCGTGTTCCTCGGCCGTTTCTTCTGGCGCACCCACGCCGTCCTCGATTGGCATGTCTGACCGAAGGGCGTCGTCGCTTGAGCGCCGCCTCGCTCTTAACCCCGCAACAGCCGGTTACGACTTTCTTCCCCTGGCCGCTGCGCGCCCATTCCTCGCGCAAGCCAAGAAAGTTGTGCCCTGGCTGCCCTCTACTGCGTGCCGGCCCCTTCGGGGTGCGGGTCGATCGCCTCCGGTCTGTCGCCAGCCATCGAGGCCGCGATGGGCGGCCCGGAAAACTGAAAGGACGCGACAATGGCGACCATCGGCACCTTCACCTCGACCGGCAACGGCTTCTCCGGCACGGTTCGCACCCTCGCTCTTAATGCCAAAGCCAAGCTGGTTCGGGTCGAGAATCCCTCCGACAAGGGACCGCACTTCCGCATCTTCGCCGGCAATGTCGAGCTGGGAGCGGCGTGGCAGAAGACCGCCAGGGACACCGAGCGCGATTACCTCTCGGTCAAGCTGGACGATCCGAGCTTCCCGGCTCCGATCTATGCCACCCTGATCGAGGTGGAGGGCCAGGAAGGCCTACAGCTCATCTGGTCCCGCCCGAATCGGGATTGAGGGCCCACGGCAACGGCCTCGCCGAAAGGCGGGGCCATTTGCCCGCTGTCACAGCCTCGGCTCACGGAGCCGTGATAGTCTCTGGTGCATGTCATTCAAATGTATTACATCTAGCTGCCGAATAAGGAGGTCGCTATGGCTTCGAATGCCTTGGTCCAAACCCGCATCGATGCGGACGTGAAGGAAAAGGCCACTGCGGTTCTGGAAAATATGGGTCTCACGGTTTCCGACGTCGTGCGGATCCTGCTTACGCGCACGGCCAATGAAGGGATGCTTCCGTTGGAGCTCGTGAGCAACAGCCAAGCTTACGATACCTGGTTTCGTGAGAAGGTGCGCCAGGCGTTGGCCGACACGCGGCCTGATATCGATGATTCCGAGGTCGAAGCGCATTTCGCACAACGCCGTGCCGCTGCGCTTCGAAAAGCGCCGGAGCAGGAACGGTGAAACTCGTCTGGTCGCGCTTCGCGTTGTTCGATCGCGACGGCATTTTCAGCTACATCGAGGTCGAGAATCCTCGTGCCGCGGTCCATGTCGACGAACAGATTGCGAATGCCGCGCGGCGCCTGCTCGACTTTCCGGATAGCGGTCGGCCGGGGCGTGTCGCTGGGACGCGCGAGTTGGTCATTCCGCGTACATCTTATGTCGCGGCGTACCTGGTCGACGGCGATACCGTTCACATCTTGCGCGTGCTCCATGGCGCGCAGATGTGGCCCGACGAACTTACCAACGACGATTGACGCCGCTCCGTACAGTATCGTGCCACCAGCTGGACGGGCAAGTTTCGATTTATTGCTTATATCGTAGGTTGGCTACGACAAGTACGATCAAACTAAATCTTCAAGCCTTGGTCTCGCGTGCGTGCCGGACGAATAAAGGCCTTGGTCAGCGGCTCGAGCGTGACCGGAGTTTCCGTCACACCCTCGGGCGCTGGAAACGGCCGCTGCGCTGGATTTCAACCGCGCGGCATTTTTGTTGGTGGCTTTTTCATCTGGACGAGACGGCCTTTCTGCCGAGCGCTCGCAGCGGACTTTCGCCTCTACAGGACGCCCCACGCCCGGTAGCGTCCGCGCCCGGTCGCCTCGCGCAGGCCGAGCTCGGCGACCAGGTTTTGGGCAGCACGGGGAGTGATCCCAAGTTCCGCCGCGATCATGCCCGCCGAGACGATCGGCCTTGTCAGCACGTAGTCGAGGAGAGCCGGCAGTTTTGAAGTGGCGCGACGGCCGGCGAGTTTTCGGGCGAGCAGGTTTCTGGTCATCAGCCAGCGGTCGTGATCCTTGCGGCCAGACTCGGCGGCGGCCGTCATGGCCTCGAGTTGCACGACCAAACGCGCTGCGGCGTCGCGTGGCCGCCGGCGCTCACGCGGAATGCTTTTCAGCCCAGCATGCAGGCACGGCAGATGCGATCGCGTTTTGCCGCGGTCCCTCAACAATGCCGCGGCGAGCAGGCGGCCGAGCCAAGGCGTGTGCTCGAGCGGTTCGATCTCATCCCAGGCGTCGATGGCAATCGCCCCCGCCAGGGTCGGCGGCAAGCCGCGAGTCTGGTCGACCACATCGCGCCAGTGATCGAGGCGTTCCTCCTCATCCCAGTCGGAATCGTAGATGAGAGAATCCCGCTCCGGCCGAAACCGAGTCTCGTCGGCAAGCCTGCGCTCCGCCCTGGCGTTCGCTGCGTCGACCGCGTCGAAAGCGGCGGCCAGATGGGGATCGGTCTCAAGGACACCGGGGGGCCATTCGAGACCCACCTCCGCCCGCTCGGGGGCCTCGTCGATCTCAAAACCTCCCTCACCTTCCTTCCGGTTGCTCGTCTCCTGCTCTCGTTCGCCCCGTCCGCGGAGGCTGGAGAGCCCCGGAGCCGACAGCGCCCATTCGGGCTTCGCCTCAGCGATGCGCCGACGGGCGCGCAGCACGGCATGGGCGCGAGTCAGCTCATGGGTGGGAGCGCGGACGTCCATGCCGGCATCGTGGAGCACGAGGTCATCGAGGTGGACAAGTTCGCCGTCCAGCCACAAACTGGCGCAGGCATCGGTGAAGTGTGTCCGGCTGATTGCCCCGTCGCGGATTGGGCTTTTAGCCACTCGCTCGTCGAAGCGGGCCACGGCATCCTCGGCGGCGGCGAGCGGCCCGACGAGCTGGGCCCAGGGCAGCGGATCGGGGATTTTGTAGCTGGGCGGCAAGATCTTGATAACCTTAATGGGAATCGACGAAACGGAAGCTATCAAGAATATAGCTTCCGTCATAGCGATGCTCATTTCCCCACCCTTCTCACTATCGATAATTACCCCTTATCGATAGCGTTGGACGTCAGAACGCAAATCAGCGATTCTGGCGGCCCAGAAGCCCGGACAGCGCGTCATCTGGGCACCAGATCGACCCGCGAGCCAGCTATGCTCAGGCGCCTTCCCCTTCCGGAACAGCAAGTCCCCTGCCCTTCCGGTCGCAGGGGCGGCCTGGAGGCCGCCTCAGGCGGCCTCGATATCGGTCTGCGGAAAATCGCCGCCCTTGAACATCAAGGGCTGGCCCAGATGCCGAGCGCAGGCATAGGCAAAACAGTCCCCGAAATTGAGCCGCGCCGGATGGCGGCCCTTGCCGAACCGGTCGAAGGCGTCGAGTGCGATCCGTGCCGTCTCCGGCGGCACCGCCACCACGGCGATCTCCATCAGCGCGAGATAGTCGTCGACCGCCTGCGCGGCGGCGCTGATAGAAAGTTTCAGCACGCGCGCCACCGCGATCGCCGCCTCCCATACTGCCAGTGGCGAGGTCAGACGCGTTCCGGTCTGCTGCAGGCGCGCCAAAAGCTCGCGCGCCTCGTCCTCGTCGGTCAGCAGCGCAGTCAGCGCCGAGGCGTCGATGAACATCAGGTGTCCTCATACAGGCTGTCGCGGAACGCCTTGTCGGCCGGCTGGCCCTGCGCCGGATTGCCCCTGGCGCGGAGATCTCGGCAGAATTGGACGCCCAAGTCGACCAAAGACGGCTTGCCCTGCTCGCGCTCGAGCTCATGGGCGAGTGCCGCGTGCACCGCTTCGGTGAGGCCGATTTTTTTCAGCGCCGCCACCTTGCGGGCCAGCGCGTCGGTCTCCGGGTTCTTGATGTGGAAGGCCATCAGGCACTCCTCTAGCTCGCATTGTGTATCCTTATATAACATTCAGGATACATCGTGTGAAGGCCTCGGAATTCTCGCCAAGTTGTCTGGAAAGGCCCATAAAACCCCAGCGAAGGCTTCGATTTATGGTTAACTTACGATGAACGTCACCCCTCTTCGACTTCCGGATGCCGCCTCGATCGAGGCCGTCCTGGCGGCCCTCGATCCCGCCTCGGCCGACGCCGACCTCATTCCTGCCCTCGCTGCGGCCTTCCCGGGCTTCGAGTTCGGCCTCGCCCACGTCGACGACGCCTATTGGCGTGATACCCGGACGGTCATCCGACCGGACGGCACGCGCGTCGGCGAGCTGCGGCGGTGGATGTCGGCCGAGCTCGCTAAGGACAGCGGCGAAATTCGAGCGCTCTGGACGCGCCTGAAAGAGACCGACCTGGAGATCACCGAGTGGCGCGGCACCAGCGCCTTCGTCTTCGCGCCGACCGGTCCCGGAGTTGCCGATTACGTCCAGATCGCCCTTGGCCGCGAGGTCGAGGGGCGGGCGGGTCCGATCGTCAACCCGGATTATCGGCCCTGGGGCGAAGAGGAGCTGCTCGATCCGGGCTGGCCTCGCCGAGATCCCCTGCCCGAGACGGACCGCCTCGCCGGCCCGGTCTACCGCCTGCTCGACCGCGCCGGCGGCGCCTTCATTCATGTCCGCAGCCTCCTGGACCGCTGCGGACGCGTCGAGCGCGACAAGCGGGAGGCCAAGCGGCCTGAATTGGAGCGGCGTGTGTTGCGCGAGGTCGAGCCGCATGGCACGCGCGACACTCCGTTTCTTGAATTGGTGCCGGACTATTTCGACGTCGTGCCTCGCGAACTGAGGTTCGTTCGGGACTGGGAGGACTCGAGCGCCAAGCCGCAGCGGGTCTATGCGCACTGGGCGCTCGATGCCCGGGATTATATCTATAAGGACGAGCGTGAGGTCGGCTTCATTCCCCGGCCGCTGCGTCCGCCGCAAGAGCGTCTGTTGATGACCCCGGAGACGTCGGTTCATCTGCTGATGGACCGGATCGAGGCTGTCGACCGCGAGGTCGGCCTGCCCTTCGGCTGGTTTTTCCTGATGACTCACGGCCATTGGGTCGAGCCCGATGTCGGCCTGGCGATTGCGGAAGGCCTGAAAACGCAGCGCGTTCGTCTGCCCGACCCCGACGCCCGCGTGCTGCTGCGGTGGGCGGATCGAACTTACGGCTTCTGACCGAGCAACGCCGATGGACGATATCACCTCCCGCGCGCTGGCCTCCGATCCTGAAACCCGGCGCGCGCTCCAGCTCGACGCGCTCTCCGCGATCCTGCCGATGGAGCGGCGCGATCGTCTCGCCGAGCTCCTGACTGACGACGACGTCGCAACCCTGAAGCATCTCGCGCGCGAGGGCATGGGCGAGAATTCGCTGCGGGCGCTGGCGTCGGACCTTGCCTACCTCGAAGCCTGGTCCCAGGCCGCGACCGGCGCGGGTTTGCCGTGGCCGGCCTCGGAAAGCCTCGCGTTGAAATTCGTGGCGCACCACCTCTGGGACCCGGCCAGGCGCGAGACTGATCCGCAGCACGGCATGCCTGCCGACGCGGCGGCCGCGCTACGCGAAAGCGAGATGCTGCGTAGCGACGGGCCGCATGCGCCAGCAACCGTCAAGCGCCGGCTGGCGAGCTGGGGCACCTTGCATCGCTGGAAAGGGCAGGAGGGTCCCTTCGCATCGCCCAGCCTGCGCGCCGCGCTGCGGCTCGCTGTTCGCGCCAGCGCCCGGCCGCGGCATCGGAAGAGCAAGCGGGCGGTCACCCGCGATGTGCTCGATCGTCTCCTCGCCACCTGCCGGTCAGACCGGCTGGCCGACATCCGCGATCTCGCCATCCTGCTGCTCGCCTTCGCTTCCGGCGGGCGCCGCCGCAGCGAGGTGGCTCGGTTGCGGGTCGAACAGCTTAGCGACGAGCCTCCGGTCCGGCTTGATCCCCGGGATCCGAAATCGTCGACTTTGCCGTGCGTGGCCATTCAGCTCGGTCGGACGAAGACGGGCGTCGCCGACGAGACGGGCAGGGTGCTCCTGGTCGGGCCGCCGGTCGAGGCGCTGCGCGAATGGCTCGAACGGGCCGACATCAGCAAGGGACCGATCTTCCGCGCCATCGACCGCTGGGAGGCGATCGAGGAGAGGGCGCTGACGCCGCAGTCGATCAACCTGATCGTCAAGAGGCACTGTGCCCTGGCGGGGTTCGACACGCGGGAGTTTTCCGCGCACGGCTTGAGATCCGGCTATCTGACGGAGGCAGCGCAACGCGGAGTTTCCTTGCCGGAGGCTATGCAGCAATCCCAGCATCGATCCGTGCAGCAGGCGTCCAGCTATTACAATGATGCTGAGCGCAGACTTGGGCGAGCCGTGCGCCTTGGAATCTAGCAGGAGTCTGTCACTGAGTTGTCAGCGTACAACTCTCCGGTCTAGCTCGGGCGAACCGCGTGTTGCTGGGCACCCATACCCGGAAGGCCGAAGCGAGTCGGGCGACATGTTAGGTTGTCAGCGTACAACTGCTTGCTCTTACGGCCATTTTAGACGTGACCTCGCGAGTAATTCCTCTCGACGAGACACAGCCGTTAACTTCTCGTTAACTCAATAATCCTTGCCGCTTTGGAAGAATCGGGCATTACTGATCATCAGCGCATTTTGAGGCCAACTGCTCAAAATTTCGCAGATGCAGAGTTTAAAATGCCGACGTTAACCAAGTCCCTAGACGAGAATGTGCGTGATCTCCGATCGTTGATCAATGCCGACGCGGCGGAGCTTTCGACACGGTTGCGCGCTCAGCAGCTTCGAGACTTCCCGCCAGCGGCGGAGAAGACCATCCGCCGATTCTCATCGGCGGAAGCCGCGCGCTTTATCGGCATTGCTGAGGGCTATCTTCGGCAACTGGTCTCTGAAGGGAAGGGCCCCCCTGCACCGCCGAACAGCCGTCGGAGCTATTCAATTGAAGACATTGACGCGCTGCGAAGCGAACTGGATAGCGCCGGCAAAGGGGTCCGCCGATACGTTCCACACAGGCGTGACGGCGAGGCTCTGCAAGTCATTTCGGTGATGAACTTCAAAGGCGGCAGCGGCAAAACCACGACGGCCGCGCACCTCGCGCAGTATTTAGCGTTCCGCGGCTACCGCGTCCTCGCAATCGATCTCGATCCGCAAGCGAGCCTCTCAACGCTGTTTGGACACCAGCCCGAACTTGATGTCGGCGAGAACGAGACGATCTACGGCGCCATCCGCTATGATGCCGACCGCCGCGAAATGCCGGAGATCGTGCGCGGCACATACATTCCGAACCTACACGTGGTTCCGGGGCAGCTTGAACTCATGGAGTTCGAGCACGAGACGCCCAAAGCGTTGATGACGCGTCAGAGCGACGACTCAATGTTTTTCGCCAGAATTGGCGAAGCGCTGGCCCAGGTCAGCGATGCCTATGACGTCGTGGTGATCGATTGCCCCCCGCAGCTCGGCTTCCTCACTCTCTCCGCCCTCTGCGCAGCGACGTCAGTCCTGATCACCGTGCATCCTCAGATGCTCGACGTGATGTCGATGTCCCAATTCCTCAACATGACCGGAAGCCTTCTCGATGTCGTCGCCAAAGCTGGCGGCGCCACTCAATACGATTGGATGCGCTATCTCGTCACTCGCTACGAGCCCAGCGATGGGCCGCAAACGACGATGGTTGGTCTCATGCGCTCGATCTTCGGCTCGCGCGTGCTGACTCATCCCATGGTCAAGAGCACCGCGATCGCTGATGCGGGGCTCACCAAGCAGACTCTGTACGAGGTCGAGCGACAGCAATTCACCCGCGGCACCTATGATCGGGCCACCGAAGCGCTTGACCTGGTGAACGGAGAGATCGAAGGCCTGATCAAACAGGTGTGGGCCAGGAGCTGACGATGGCGCGCAAGATCAATTTTGATGCTCCCGTGACGGAACCGGCAGAAGCGCATGAGATCGCCCCGCAACGCGCGCGCCCTCTTCTCGGGCTTGAACGCGCTATCAAGCAATCTGGCGCGCTCGGTGCGATATCGCACTCACTTGGCGGGATCTCGGAGAAGGTAAAGCGCGCGGAGGAAATCGAGCAGAAGCTCATCGAAGGGCAGGTCATCGTCGACCTCGATCCGGCGCTCGTCGACAATTCCTTTGTGCCCGACCGCATGGAGGCGACGGAGGAGCAAAACGCTGCATTCCGCGAGCTCATCCGACAGCACGGCCAGAACGTACCAATCCTTGTACGTCCAAAGCCCGGCGGCACCGAGCGCTATGAGGTAGCATTCGGGCACCGCCGCCTGAGGGCAGCGCGTGAGCTCGGAATAAAGGTGAGGGCGGTGGTTCGCTCCCTCACCGACGAGCAACTGGTCATCGCCCAGGGCCAGGAAAATAGCGGTCGCACCGATCTCACCTTTATCGAGCGCGCGCGCTTCGCGGCCCGCCTTGAGGATCGAAAATTTTCGCGCGAGATTATTATGGCATCGCTGAACGTCGACAAAGCCGCCCTCTCGCGGCTCATCGCGATCGCTACGCGGGTGCCTGTCGCGGTTATCGACGCCATCGGGCCGGCGCCAAGCTTCGGCCGTGTGCGTTGGCAGGAACTCACCGATCTGCTGGATCAAGAGGCCAATCGTGCTCGCGCCCTCGAAATCGTCAAGGCCCCAACTTTCAACGCGTTGGACACCGACAAGCGCTTCGAGGCCCTTGCCGTGGGCCTGCGTAAAAAGACGTTGCGCGCGCGGGCCGAGAATTGGGCCGCCAAGGACGGAACGCATGCTGCCAAAGTCTCTCGCGTCGGCAAGAGGCTCACTCTGACATTCGACGATCGCGTCGCACCAAAGTTCGGCGACTTCGTCAGAGAGAAGCTGCAGACCCTTTACGACGAATTCAAAGCTGGCGATCCGCCGGCATAAACACAGCTTGCCCGGTCGGAATGAGCCGACTGGATCAAGACCAACGCAACCGAGTCGGAGAACCAAAGGCAAAAGAAAAAGGCCCCCGTCACGTCGCCGTTCCGGAAGCCCCTTCTTTGTATTCGCACCCAAAGAATCACACTTCCGCGAATCGGTGTCAAGCGTTTTGGCGTCGTTTCGGCGAGCAGATTTTCTTTGCCCAAACTAAGGCAAAGACATGCAGTCACATCCTCCAACGACGCCTTTTGGGCGGCGATCGCTGACGCTTGCCCATGTGGCAAGTCAAATGGTCGCAACGGCACGACCGCCCGAAAAGATCGTGCACAAATGGAAGATATTCCACGCCATCTGCACGGCACGGCCGCGCCTTGGGGTGTCGGAGCGCGCGCTATCGGTATTGAACGCGCTCCTAACCTTCCATCCCGAGACCGCACTGACAGGGGAGGATGATCTGATTGTTTTTCCGTCGAACCATCAACTCACCCGGCGAGCGCACGGCATGCCGGCATCGACGCTGCGGCGCCATCTCGCTGTGCTGGTCGATGCGGGGCTGATCGTTCGGCGCGACAGTCCAAATGGCAAGCGCTATGCGCGGAAGGACAATGCCGGTGAAATCGAGCTCGCGTTCGGCTTCGATCTGTCACCGCTCGTCGTGCGCTCGGAAGAGTTCGAGAGCCTGGCGGCCGATATCGAAGCCGAAGCCCGCGCACTCAAGCTCGTGCGCGAGCGGATCACGCTGTGCCGGCGCGACATCGCGAAGATGATTGCAACTGGCATCGAGGAAGCCGTCCCGACGCGAAGGGGAGGGCTGGGGCCTGCCGATTGGCAGGTCGTGCACGTTGCCTTCCGCACGATCGTCGATCAGATTCCACGTACGGCGACGCGGCAGGAGCTCGAGCCGATCGCCGACGAGTTGTCTCAGCTCGCCGACGACGTGCTCAATCTTCTGGAAGCACACATCAAATCCAAGAATCCGAGCGCCAATGAGTCCCATTCTGAGCGCCACATACAGAATTCAAATCCAGAAGCCCCTATTGATCTTGAACCTGTCTTTCGAGAAGGCAGGGCGGCGGGAGCTGAGCCGCAGCCTCAACTAACGCGAGTCGCCGAGAGTTCTTATCCATTGGGAATGGTCCTGAGTGCATGCTCCGACATCGTCGATTATGCCAAGGGTGGGATTTCGAACTGGCGCGATTTCCTCGCCACCGCGGCCGTTGTACGATCGATGCTGGGGATCAGCCCGAGCGCCTGGGATGAGGCTCAAAAGGTTATGGGCGAGGTACCCGCAGCCATCGTCGTCGCGTGTATCCTGCAGCGCGGGACGGCGATCAATTCCGCCGGCGGTTATCTGCGCGGCCTGACGCGAAAAGCCGAGGTCGGCGAATTTTCGCTTGGCCCGATCCTGATGGCGCAGATCAATTCTCGCCGGCGAGACAAGCAGCGGGCGTGAGGCGATGAGGCGCCGTTCCCAGAGCTTGCCTTTTTCGTGTGATCGAAGATGTGCGTGCTGGCCCGGCTGCTGTGCTGTGTCGACGCAAAGCCGTTTCGGAGAGATCGTCATGGCAAAACACGCTCCAATCGTCCTCACGCCATTTTTCCAGCCTCGCGATGAAGGCGCCGCGGAGCAACGGATGTACGTGGCGGGGTTCGCGGACGAGGCGGGCGAGGCCTGGGGAACGCTGATTCCGTTGGATGCCGAGATGGTCGAGCAAGCCGTTCTGGGACAACAGACATTCACCGCCTGGTGCAACTCCGACGGTCGCATCCAACCGCAGCCGAGCAGCGACAGTCTTTTTGAAGAGCTTCTGGAGAAAGGCCAATTGAAGGAGACGCCCCTTGATGAGCTCGTTGCCGAAGCCATCGAGCAGGGCAAGAATGAAACCAATGATGACATCCTCAATCTGTTCGAGACCCTGCATGAGAGGCTGGTGCGGGCGGAGGACATGGTCGCTGACGAGATCGCGCGGCGCAGGCGATGACTCCTCGCGCCGCAGTCAGCGCAGTTCAGTGCTGTAGGCCAGCTTTTACTAACGCGAGCACCGCGACCGCGCGCGGCCGATACCCGGACCGGTCGATGAAAACATAGAAAACCGACGACCGGGCCGCGCTCCGACTACTCTTAAGCTTCGCCGGAGCCGGAAAACAGCACCGCCGGTGGCGTCGCGCGCGGCGGCGGGAGAGTCCGACCACCCGGGGCTCCCGGTTTGCTCTCAAGATCGTATCGCTGGGCTAGGTCGAGTAGCCGCCGCTTGGTGAACGGGTCCCCGTACTCCGCCAGATCGCGCGCCCGCTGTGCGAAGCCTCTATAAAATTCTTCCACGACGCCACCCCGCAACATCACTGAAGATCGGATTTCAACGTGAGACGCGCTCCGCGTCAAGCGGCCTTGTGCATGCGGACAATTTTCGGCGATTGACTTGTGCTCGCGGCGCACGGGGAACTAAGCTGGTCCCGGCAGGCAAAAATCATGACTCCGCTCTACCTCAGCCGGAAGCTGTGCCCGAAGTGCGGTAAGCCGATGACGGCCGTGCCCGACGACGTCGCCCCCGGCCGGCCGCGCTACGTCTGCGTGGTCTGCGAGGACGATCCGCTGCGCGATCCCGTCGCCCGGAAGTGGGCGGAAAGCCCGCTGCGACCGCCGGCCAAATAACGTTCGAGTTGAAATCGAGCCCGGCAGCCGGATTGCTGCAGAGGCCGATTGTGCTCACAACCCTCTCCGACGATGTGGCGTGGCAACCCGAACGCCCAGCTTCGTTCCATCGCGCGTGCCGGCGGAATCGTCGCGGACTCGGAGGCCGGCATGCCCAGCGACGCTAGCATCTGTTTACGTCTCGGGGGCGGTCGGTCGCATGGATGCGGAGGGCAGGGTTGATCCACCTGGCGAGTACGTTGCCAGCCTCGTTATCGATCTTGCGATGGCGAGTTCGAAAGGTGCGCCGACGTTGCTGACAGGACGATCTCCATTGCGGGTGATGACGCGCCGTCCAGGTGGCATACTTAAGGTGAGCCGCATTTTGCTGCCACGCCCGTTGCCGAATGGCTGAACGGATTAGGGCTGCCTGTCTTCATTCCATGTGGTTTCGCGACGGGCGCACCCATCAGCGTCCTCGATAACGGCTGGTCTGACCGAAGGCCGATCCCGCTTCGCGGGCTCTCGATCTTGTCCCTGCAACGTCCGTCCTCGACTTTCTTCCCCTGGCGCTGCGCACCATTCCTCGCGGTCCAAGAAAGCCGCTGCCGGCCGCCCTCCATTTCATTTCGGCCCTTTGGGTGCAGGTCGATCGCCTCCGGTCTCACGACCGCCATCGAGGTCGCGATAGGCGCGGCCCGAGAAAACCAAGGGAATGAGATAATGGCTACCATCGGCACCTTCACCTCCACGGGCAATGGCTTCTCCGGCACCATCAAGACACTCAACCTCAACGTCAAGGCCAAGCTGATCCGCGTCGACACCCCTTCCGACAAGGGACCGCACTTCCGCGTCTACTCTGGCAACGTCGAGTTGGGTGCCGCCTGGCAGAAGACTGCCAAGGACACCGAGCGCGACTACCTCTCCGTCAAGCTGGACGATCCGAGCTTCCCGGCTCCGATCTACGCCACCCTGATCGAAGTCGAAGGTGCGGAAGGCCTCCAACTGATCTGGTCCCGGCCGAACCGGGACTGAAGCTCCAGCCAGTGGCTCCGCCGCGAGGCGGGGCCCGCTTCCCTTTTACCGGAGATGCGATCATGACCGTCGACACCATTGAAGCATTGCGCGCCGAGCTGCGCGAATGTGTGTTCACGCCGGCGGAGCGCAAGGCGCTCGAAGTCGAACTGGCCGAACTCATCCGCCAACGCAACGAAGCGCTCGCAGCCGAGGAGGGGACATAAGCCCCCTCGTCTTGCATCTTACGGCACCGTCGTTACGCGATAAGGATCGATACTTCATGAGCTCCCCGGCGGCAGATCGGCCCCTGTAATGGCGGACTACACTTCGCTATCCGCCTTACGATTTCGCGCACGGGCGGATGGAGCCTGACAGGCGTGCTTCTCTAACGCAAAATCCACCCGCTCGTATTGACTCGCATTGCGAATGGGCGAATCCTTCCAACAACGCAATTGCCACCGCCAATTTCAGCACTACGAATTTCGGCGCCCCCGCCTTCATCGGCGCCATCTGAGTAGATTCTTTCTGAACAGAAACGGAGGGGCCGATGCGCGCGCTCGCCTTGAGAACCGTCTCTCTTCTCGCCCTCGCTATCCTGGGCTCGATCTCCACCACGCCTGCCGCACGCGCGGAGGATGGGACCGACGAGCAGTTTGGCAAGGTTCACTTCCAGACCTCCTGCAACGAGGTGGCGCAGCGCCGCTTTGATCGCGGGATGCGCTATCAGCACTCGTTCTGGTACCGGCCCGCGAAAGAGATTTTCGAGGAGACGTTGCAGGCCGATCCGGAATGCGCGATCGCCTATTGGGGCATTGCCCTGAGTCTGCTCTACAATCCGCATTTTCCAGCGCCGAAGGAAAATCTCGCCGAGGGCCTCGGCGCTCTGCAGAAAGCCAAGGCGCTCGGCGCCAAGAGCGAACGCGAACGTGACTATATCGACGCGCTGCTTGCCTTCTATTCGGGCGACGAAAAGGCGACGTTTGGCCAACGCGCGCAGGCCTATCTTAAGGCAACCGAAGCGGTCGCCGCGCGCTATCCCGATGATGACGAGGCGCAGATCGCCTACGCCATCACGCTGAATGTCACGGCGTCGCCAAACGACAAGACCTATGCCAACCAGCTCAAGGGCGCTGCCATCTTGGAGCCGATCTTCAAGCGGCAGCCGCGGCACCCCGGCGTCGCCCATTACCTGATCCACCTCTACGACTATCCGGCGATTGCAGAACGAGGTCTCGACGCTGCCAAGCGCTATTCCGAGATCGCGCCGGCGGCGCCGCACGCTTTACATATGCCGTCGCACATCTTCACGCGCGTCGGCTACTGGAACGAATCCATCGACGCCAATAGCCGCTCCGCCAAGGCTGCCAAGGAGGGCAAGGACTCCAGCGAGCAGCTGCATGCCGAGGACTATATGGTCTACGCCCTGCTCCAGCTTGCGCAGGACAGCCGAGCCCGCGACGTCATCGCGGACATGGTTGCGACCACGGGGTATGCGCCGGCCGTCCGCGCCGGTCCCTACGCGATAGCGGCTAGCCAGGCGCGCTATATGGTTGAGCGCGGCGATTGGCAGGGCGCTGCCGCGCTGAAGGTCGAGCCGAGCCGATTTGCCTATGTCGATGCGATCACCTATTTCGCCCGCGCCCTTGGCGCCGCGCGCTCCGGCAATGCAGACGCAGCAACTCCGGACATCGCCAAGCTGGCGGAGTTGCGGGACAAGCTGCAGCAGGACAAGGACACCTATTGGACCGAAATCGTGGACATTCAGCGGCAGGTCGCGACAGCGTGGCAGCTCAACGCCCTGGGGAAACACTCGGATGCGCTGGAAGCGATGCGCCTTGCCGCAGATGCCGAAGACAAGACCGAAAAATCCATCGTGACGCCGGGCCCGCTTGCCCCCGCACGCGAGCTTTATGGGACCATGCTGCTCAAACGCGGCATGGCGACGGAGGCATTGGCCGCATTTGAAAGCACCATGCGCAAGGAGCCGAACCGCTTTGGCGCTTCGATCGGCGCCGCTTACGCCGCCGAGAAGGCGGGTGACGCCGTGAAGGCACGCCAATACTATGCGAAAGTCGTCGACATGGCGCGCAATGGCGACTCCTCGCGGGAGGACCTCGCGGCCGCACGAAGGTTCATGGCTCAGAATTAGCAAAAGTGCCGCGGTAGCTTCCATGCGCCTGACAAGCAAATTCGTTGCGATCAGCACAGCCACCACACTGCTCTGCGCAGCCGCTGCGGTCTGGATCTTGCGATCTGGTGAACCGGCAAGCGCAACAGCGGCATCCGGCGAGGTCCGCCCGGTATGGACGGAAACCGACTGGCCTTTCGGCCCAGATCCCTGGGGGAAAGGAAAGGCGTTCCGCTGCAAGGCCGACGATTGCGGCGGCGAGGTCCAGCTCTACGTTCGCGCCAAGCTCGGCTTTTGCAATTGCGCCACCGGCGTCGCCGACGATAGCGAACTCGAGCAGATGGGCGACCTGGCGCTGATTGGCAAGGCAACACCGATCGGTGCCGGCCGACAGATCATCGTCGGTCCGATGCGCGGCCGCAGCCGGGCCTATCGCATCGAGGGAAATCGCAACGCCGCGCTCTCACTCGCCTTCAATCAGCGCTGCGACATGGTGGCCGCGACGGCTTTGGTTGGACCGGGTGCACCCGCGTCACTGGAGCCGGCGGTGCTGGCGTTCCTCAATAGCGACCACATGTTGAAATGGGCCGAGATCGCGCTTGGGTTATGACTCAAAGCAATTGGGCTTCCGTCGTTCGCAGAACCATAGGGCCTCCTACTGATCGTCAAGGATAACGTCCCTTAGTAGGGTGTGAGCTCCGTCCTGTTTCGATTTTGCTTGGTCTGGCATCAAGGCCGCGAAACAGATAGAGCCGCCATCACAGGCAGAGCCGTAATCCTCGAAAGAATGTCAGACTAAGGCCGTTTTTTCGTCCATGACAGCGTAACCGCGCCTCCGCTTGGCACGCTCCAAGCCTACGAATGCTTCGATCGCCTCCGCACGATCATCGAAGGTCTGCACCATGGTCTTGCCACTCGTGCCGATTCGGCCCCAATTGCGGATCAGCGACATTTCTCCGAACAAGGTGGGCTGCGTGGACAGCGCATAAAACCGCCGCATATTGTACGCGGCATCGATGCGGCGCAGATGAAGCGGTTCTGGTTCGGGTTTTGGCACGGACAGATTCTCGCTTCCGAGGAAAGCGGCGTCCAATGAGTTTTATGAATCAACCGGGCGGATCGATTCATTTTATCGATAGGTCCATTGTGCCGAAAATACCGCGCACCGTCCTATTGCCGGATTGAATCTCTCTTCGATGGAGACTTCGCCATCGGGGCGCACGGGCCGCAATGCCTAACTTGCAATTGCACCAGCCCTGAACGCAACAGCTGCAAGAGATTAGCTCCTGATTTAAAAATTCCTGCGGCTATTCCAGCCTGCCTGCTTGGGCGTGCCCCTTCGGGGACGGCTCTACTCGCGTCGCCGCGGCGACGCTCCCGGATCCTGCAAGCGGTCTCCGCGCCTTCGCGTGACGATCCTCTCGCGAGCTGTCGCGGAGCGACCAGCAACGAGCAAAATCCCGGTCTCGCGTCCCAGAATTTCCTCCCCTCGATGGGCTATGGACTGACCTGACTCTTCTGGCAGGGGATTCGCCGGACGAATTCCGGGATCGTTCCGGTGACCGGATTCGCAATCGTCTGTTGGTTCAAACCAACATCCCCCAGGACATGATGGACAAGGACATGACTCCTGCGCCGTCAGACCCATTCGGACCTTAAGATGAAGACTATTGTCATCAACAATCAAAAGGGCGGGGTCGGCAAGACGACGCTTGCGGTGCATTTGGCCTGGTTCATGGCGGAAGCGGATCTCCGCGTTCTCGTGATCGACGTTGATGCGCAGAGCAATGCGTCGGATACGTTGAGGCACTACGCCGGTTCAACGTTAGCCGCGGATCTGTTCAAGCCGGGGATGCGGGTCGTACCTCGGGAAGACGAAGGCCTAACGCTCGCGCCGGCCGATAGCTCGCTGACCGATCTCGATCGCAGCAGTGCGGCCGCCATAACGACTCTGCAAGAGAACCTCGCTATCGCGTCGGATCAGTTCGATGCCTGCGTCATCGATACGCCGCCATCACTTGGACTGCGCAGTGTCGGCTGCTTGGTTGCGGCCTCGCATGTGCTCGCCCCCATCTATCTAGAGGACTATTCGATCAAGGGCGTCAAAGGACTGATGCAGACCGTGATCGGTGTGCAGAGGCGCTATGGCCGCCAGGATACGAAGTTCCTCGGGTTGCTGCCTTCGAACTTCAACACGAAATCGCCCCGTCAAAGGACCCATCTTGAGCAACTCCTGCGCGAGGCGGGCAAATATGTGTTCCCGGGCCAGATCGTTGCACGGGACGGCTACGCTGAGGCCGTTGCGGAGCGCCTGCCGGTCTGGAAGCTGAAGCGCCGCTCAGCGCAGGAGGCTGGTCGGGAAATCCGCGATGTTCTCGCCAAGATCGTCGCACAGATGGACGAGCCGGCACATGGCGCTTGATCTCAGCTTTAAGCAGCTCATCGACGCGGCGGAAGATGGTGCCGCCACAATCGGACAGCCGACTTGCATCGCCATCGACCGTATCGACGAAGATCCGGACCAGCCGCGTCGCAGTTTCGACGAACAGAAGCTCGAGGAGCTCGCGGAATCAGTCCGTCAGCATGGCGTGCTGCAACCGATCGTGCTGCGGCAAGCGACCGAGGACGGCCGGTACGTGATCGTCATGGGTGCGAGGCGGTATCGTGCTGCCAAGCGCGCCGGGCTCCATGACATCCCGGCCTTCATTCATGCCGTTGAGTTTGCGGATCGCTATGTTCAGATGATCGAGAATATCCAGCGCGATGACCTCAATGCGCCCGAGATTGCGGCGTTCATCGCGGGCCGTTTGGAGCAAGGTGACAATCAAGCCGACATTTCGCGCAAGCTCGGCAAGCCGAGGGACTGGGTGTCTCGCTACGCGTCGGTCCAGAACATGCCGGAGTTCCTCCAGTCGAAGCTTGCCGGCTCATCAATCCGTGCTGTGTATGAACTCTACCAGGCTTGGCGTGAGCAGCCCAATGCCATCGAGACGTTATGCGCAGCACAGGAGAGCTTCACCGATGCACACGCCCGTCAGCTGGCTCGTAAAATTCGCAGCGAAGTCCGCGGCTGCCCTGCTAATGGCAAAGGTTCCCCTGGAGCCCAAGCAGCTCGAAGCCCGATCGCACCGCAAGTGGAATTGCGACCCAGGAAGAGCGACCGCGTGACGGCGCTTGCGGAAAAGTCCCCTAACTCTTCGGTCAATCGGAACGCGCGAATGAGCCTCTCACTGACGATCAGAGTGCGTCACCAAGATCGCACTGGCTGTCTTCTGGTCGATCGACTCGCCTCTCAAGGCTCTCGTCATGCCGTACTGCTGATCGATGGCGCAGAAGAGGCGGAAGAGGTGCCAGCATCGGCCATCACAATCGAAGAGATCCTGTTCGCATGAAGCTGGTCCTAGACAGCCCCCTCAGAAACGCTGCTGCAGATGGTGCGCCGGCGGAGTGGATTTCCCATCCGAAGGATGGCGCGTTAGCGCAGCAGCCGGAGGCCGAACGCGCCCCCCACAGCGCTGTAGAGAGGCCGCAGGCTGCTGGAAAGGCGCGGTCCACATATTCGGTGCCAATATTGCCGATCTGCACGCGCGGGGTTGGTGGAGAACAAGGATTAGGGGCGACGGCTGCGTCATTCCAAGAGGAATTCTCCGCATCGGTCGCCGGTTGGGTTGGATCTCACCTGCAGCAACTCTCGAGGTTTGAATGCCGGTCCCGTTGGTTTGAACCAACATGGAGGGGGTGGAGAGATTCGCACTTTCTAGTGCAGGATAGGCTTCGCGCCAGCGATGTATTACATCGCGATTGGGATTGGAACGGATGGCGCTGATCTCGCTTCGGATTCCCGACGAGGTCGCCGCGCGCTTGTCGGCGGTTGCAGCTTCCGAAGGCGGTAAGTCCGCCTTGTTGCGCCGCCTCATCGCTGAGGTTCTGAATGCATCGCCGGCGCGGATTGCGTCGTTGCCGGTGGGCAGGCCGCAGAAGGTGACGGTGCGATTTCGCGAGAGCGAGATGCGGCAGCTCGCGGCAATCTCACATCAACGCGGTATGACGCGAACCGGCTGGATTGTGGCTCTGGTGCGCTCGCGATTGGGATCGCCGGTGCAGCATTCCCCGGACGAGCATGCCGTCCTCCGCGCCATTGTTCGGGAACCCAATAGGATCGGCGGCAATATCAATCAGATTGCGCGCGCGGCGAACACCAGCGTGTTGCAGGGCAGGGCAGTCGAACCTGATCTGTCCGTGATCCACGACGCGAGGGCCGCGATTGAAACGGCGCTCGCGCAATTGCGTGGCGCACTCGATGGCAACGCCGATTATTGGGAGACACGACGATGACTCGGCGTCGCTCGACGATGCAGGGTGACCTGCTCGCCGAACTGCCCGCGATCTCATATGTGTGGGAGACGCCAAATCGGCGTCCACGGCGCGCGGAATGGGACACTCCCGATCCAGCCAATCCCCGGCGTCTCACGCCAGCGATGCGTGCCAAGCTCGAACGCATCGTGAGCCGAGCGCCCGAGGTGATGGTCAAGATCACTGGCCGCACCAAGGGTGTGGCGCATCTCAAATCGCACCTCGCCTACATTACCCGAAACGGCGAACTTGACGCCGAAACAGAGCAGGGCGCGGTGATGACGGGCCGGTCCGGATTGAAGGATCTGCAGCAACGCTGGGAGGATGATGCTGATCTCGACAACAAGCGGCGCCGCGATGGATCGCTTTCAATCAACATCATCCTGTCTATGCCGGCGGGAACTGACGCGGTTGTGGTCAAGGATTCGGCGCGGGCGTTTGCGATCGAAACCTTCGGGTACAATCACGACTACGTCTTCGTCCAGCACCTCGACGACAAACACCCCCACGTCCATCTGACCGTTCGGTCTTTGGGCCAAGACGGCCGGCGTCTCAACCCACGTAAGGCAGACCTTCAGGTCTGGCGCGAACGGTTTGCCGGAGAGCTTCGGCTTCGCGGGATCGCGGCGGAGGCAACACCGCGACGAACCCGAGGACGAATTCGAAAAGCCGATCGCGGGGCGGTGATGGCCTTGCGCGAGCGAAAGATTACCCCCGAGGTCGATCGGCTGGCGCGGGAGGAGGTTCTCCGCGAGGTGAGGGGCGGCAAGACGACAGAACGCGCATGGGAAAATCGAATTAGGTCACGCCAGGACGCAATCCGGCAGCGATATCTCGACTACGCGGCTGAGCTGCAGCGCTCTGGGGCGGCGCGCGATGACGCGCTCGCGGGACAAATCCGTCAATTCGTCAAGGACATGCCCGCGGTCGAAACCCGGCGGCATGTGTTGAAGAGGGAGCTTTCGGAGCTTGCCGATAGCCGGCGTCGCAGCGCGGAGCAGAGCGTCAATGTCGACCGGCGCGATGATACACGACGCGATGAACGCAGCAAGTAGCCAGCCGTGGATCTGGGCCTGAAATCCGTTAGCCACTATTTGGGCTATGCCGGATGGCTCTGGATTATGCCGCAACCTTCGATACGCCTGGAATGTATCCCGGTTGCTGCTCCAGGGCGACCAGAGCCTGGCGGGCCACCTCCAATCTCGTCGTGGCCTTGCTCAAGGCGTCCCACGCTTCGTTCGATCGCGAGACCGCCGCCAAGCCAGTTTGAAACAGATTGTCTTTGACTGATAATGCACAGTCTTCGAGGATTGCGCGTTCAAGATCGGGCAGCATCCCCGTCATCGCTCGCCGCGCTGAAGCTTCCGCTTGTTCCAGGCTCTCAACCGTGGCGAGGGCTTTGCGATAATGCAGGAGTGCCTCGATGGCTTTCTTTTCAAGGTCGGCTTGGTCGCTCAATGACTTTCTCTCCCCGATAGAATGTTCGAGCCATTAGATGCCACTTCGAAACGAACGAAGTTTTAACGGCAGACAGCGGCCATACGTTGAAGACCATCAATTCTTGATGCAAAAACCGCGTGTCATCCCGCCTAGATACCTCTCCTGAGACGATCCTTTTGGGGACGGCGCCAAGGACGACTGCCAAATCATAGAATATCTGATTTTTAGATAATCTGTAAATCCGATTATTTGTCTGCCCCCTTGTCTCTGGGGCAGAAAATGCCACGAACGCTCCGATCTCCTCGGCAAAAAGCCCTGGTCGCTCTGCTTATTGAGCAGTGGAAGAAATCTGGTTTGACGCAGGCCCAGCTCGCAAAACGATTGCGGCGCTATCAATCTTTTGTGGCTACCGTCGAAAGTGGCCAGCGGCGGATTGATGTCATTGAATTTTTGGATCTTGCAGAGGCAATTGGGTTTGATCCGATCGATGCAATCAAGAAGCTTCGCGCGTCGGTTCGTTCTCCGTAATTGCAAAGGTTCACTTCGCTACGAGGCCGCAGAAAGACTGCTGGCTCGCCTAAGCGCATCGGCGGATACAAACTATTTGAAAGGTGAGTGCACCTGCAAACCAAGGATCGCGGCTTGATTCGTTGCAGCGCGCTTCCACTTCTTAAATGGGCTTATGTTGAGTAAGGCGGCCTTGAGCTGCGGCAGGTCGTCTTTTCACCTTAGACCAAAGCCACCGTCAGTTGGGGGCGTTGCCACAGCGACCGATTGGCCGTCCTCGGCTGTAGAGTGACCTTGCACCATAGCTTGCCTAGTCTGCTTTACGAGCACAGTCGCGCGCCACGACCTGACGGCCGTGACTAGAGTTCGAAGCGGCTGGGCAGACCCTTGGCGCGACGGCATCTACGTGCACTATCACTCGAGTATCCATGAGCCGTTCGGCATCGCGCGCGGCAAAGGCCGCGTTCGCTTTCTGCAGCAAGAACGCGTGGATCTTAGCGTTGAAGGCACGGTGACTCGGATCGGGGGTGTGAACAAAAGAGAAAAGCATCAGCGATCTCAGATTCGTCAGGCTCATAACCTGAAGGTCATAGGTTCAAATCCTATCCCCGCAACCACTTTTGTTATAACTTACTCACCGTCCCGGTCTAACCCCGGGACGGATTTACCTTTTTGAAGAATGCAGAGGGCTGAGCGATGGAGCAGGTCCAGCGACGGCTGCCGTGACCAAATCCATTGAGAGCGACGGGCAGACGACTGCTGTCGACAAAACATCCTGAGAAGTCGCTCTGTCGCGCTCTCTCAGCCAAAGGGTCGAAACTGCGACTGAGATCGAAGAGAAAATCGCCGCCTAATATGCTTTTACGACGAATCTGGAACAGGTGTTCGAATCTCTTCGGGCGCGCCATTTCACGCCAGAGCACGCTAGGACCATCCAGAAGCACAAGGCTCTGCGATATTGCTCGCTAGTGCGGCGAATTTGAAGTTCCTATCAGTGTTGCGGCAAGTTCGTTATAGGAACTTCAAATTCAAAGCCGCACTAGAATCAATAAGTTGCTAGAGCTCCTTTGATTTCGAAGTTCGCATCAGAGGTTGCTGCGATATCATGCGAACTTCGGAATCGGAGCTCTAGCGGCAGGGCGAGCAAGCGAATCGGAGTCGGCTTATTTGGCCGCTGAACGACTTGACGAAGGGCGGTCACAATCATATTATAGCTAGATAATCTAGCTAGCGAGAATCGAGGCATGGCCCAGCGCAGTTGGTCGGTGCAGGATGCAAAGAACCGCTTCAGCGAGGTTGTCGAAGCCGCGCAACGCACGCCGCAAACGGTCACCAAGCACGGCAAGCCCACCGTAGTTGTGGTGGACGTGGTGGAGTACGAGCGCCTGCGGCATCTCGAACGTGCGCGGGCTCCATCCTTTGCCGATGCGCTACTCGCCATGCCGCAGGATGACGGTGAATTTCCGCGCCGTAATGTGCGGATGCGCGATATCGAGCTCTGATGTTCCTGATCGATACCGTCACGCTTTCCGAACTGCGCAGGCGGGAGCGCGATCCGATGGTCGTTAAGTGGTTCGAACGGCAGCGAACGACCGACCTTTTCCTCAGCGTCATCAGCATTGGCGAAATAGAGCGCGGCATCGTGCGACAGCGCGCGACTGATCCGGGCTTTGCCGGCGCGCTTGCGGACTGGCTGGACAGGGTACTGACCCTCTACGGCGAGCGCGTCGTGCCATTCGACCTACGAACAGCACGGCGTTGGGGTGCCCTGAGCGCCGCTCTCGGAAATGAAAGTGCCGATCTCATGATCGCGGCCACGGCGCTCGAACATGGGCTCACCGTAGTGACGCGCAATGTGTCGGATTTCGAGCCTACCGGGGTCACCGTCCTTGATCCGTTCAGTCGCCGGCCAGCCCGGAAGTCATAGAGGGGATGGCTGCTACAGCCGTCCAAGAAAACGTCCGACCAAACGAGCTGCCGCCTGAGTTGTGACTTTCGTCGTAGTGTCTACGACGAGTCACGGACAATTCCGCGTGCTTATTCGCAAATCCGGATGGACGCTCGTAGCGCCACGGCGAAGCGGTAGTACCCGTCTTCATCGGCCGTGGCGCTGCAATGATCCAGGACATGGTGCCTCCTCAGGGAGCGGACGGTAACCCTAAAGCGAAAGCCTTCGACGAACGTGGCGTACCGTCGCCTTGCGCGAACGTTCCACCCTCGGTGATCGGGCGCGGTCGACCATCTTGCGGCCATCGGCGCCGATTCCACTTGGCAATCGCAACGAGCGCCGCATCGCCGCGGTCCAGCGCGCGCTCACCAAATATGGCTACGGCCAGTTACAGCCGACCGGCACCGGCGGCACCGACACCCAGGCCGCGATCGTGAAATTCGAGCGTTCGCGCAAGTTGCCGGTGACCGGCCAGGTCTCGGATCGCCTGGTGCGCGAATTGACCGCGGTGATCGGGCATCCGGTCGAGTAGGGTAGCTCGTTGCCGTTGCTGCGGGTCTGTCACAAAACTTCAGGCACGCTGTGAAGGTTCTCGGCGCCAAGCGGGCTGTTGCACACCTGTCTCTTATACACATCT
>NZ_VSSR01000129.1 GCF_008123515.1 Bradyrhizobium cytisi | reverse complement strand
AGATGTGTATAAGAGACAGACTGTAGCGCGACAATCTGGATGAGAAGCCAGCGACAATCAGGATGGCCATTTCGGCGGTCGCGGTGGGAGGATGATTGTCGCGGCGCGACGATAACGCAAGCGGTATTTTCGTGACGCGTGATTTGATTGTCGTGGAGCGACAATCAAGCTGAGCCTTTGATTGTCGCGCGCGTTGGCGGTCGTCCGACTCCGCGCGCTTTGTCGACAGCTTCTTTCCGGCGATAGCTGTCGACATTCATTTCGAGGATCGTGGCGTGATGGACGAGGCGGTCGATTGCCGCGAGGGTCATGGCTTGATCCGGGAAGATTTTTCCCCATTCACCAAATGGCTGATTGGCGGTGATGAGCATCGATCGTCGTTCGTAGCGGGCGCTGATCAGTTCGAACAGAACGCTGGTCTCCGCTTGATCCTTGGTCACATAGGCAAGATCGTCGAGAATCAGGAGGTGATATTTGTCGAGTTTGGCGATCGCCGCTTCGAGCGCGAGATCACGGCGCGCGATCTGGAGCTTTTGCACGAGATCTGTGGTTCTGGTGAACAATACGCGCCAGCCCTTTTCGATCAGGGCCATGCCGAGCGCCGCCGCCAGATGCGATTTACCGCCGCCTGGCGGGCCAAAACACAAGAGATTGGCGCCCTTTTCGAGCCAGGCGTCACCAGCGGCGAGCGCCTGCACCTGCGCCTTCGAGATCATCGGCACGGCATCGAAGTCGAAGGCGTCGAGGGTCTTTCCCGGAGGCAGTCGCGCTTCCTCCAGATGACGTTCGAAGCGGCGCCGGCTTCGCTCCACCATCTCCTGTTCGGCCAGCGCAGCCAGGAAGCGGGCTGCAGGCCAGCCTTCCTTATCGGCGGTCTCCGCCAGGGCGGTCCAGATCAGCTTGATGCCGGGCAGGCGCAGCTCGCTGAGCAGCAGTTCGAGACGGGCGGCGTCGATCTTGTCGGGCGCATTCATGCTGCCTCTCCCACGGTCGCGGCGATCTGGTCGTAGATGGCGAGCGATGGCAGCGTGACGATGACGACCGGTAGTTCCATGTCCTTCGGGCGGAAGCGCTCGATCAACGACTTGAGGTCCGGCAGGACGCCGTCGTCGAGGGCTGATTGCAGCATGACGCCGAGTTCCGCCTCGCAGGCACGTTCGTGTGCGAGCACCAGAAGTCCGACCATGGCCCGGCAGGCTGGCCTCTCGCTGAGTCCAGCGAGCAAGGCATCGAACGCGAGGGCGTAGACGCGGCGGGGGAAGAGCTGGTCACGATAGACCAGATTGAGCAGCGCCATCGGCTTGCGGCGCAAGGAATGAATGACATGGCGATAGTCGACGACATGGCCGTGCTTGCCGTTCGGCAGCGTTCGCCCGCGCCGCAAGGTGATGATGTGCGTGGCGCCCTGGAAGCATTCGAGCCGGTCGTCATAAAGCCGCACCCGCAGCCGGTGACCGATCAGGCGGGATGGGACCGAGTAAAATACCTTGCGCAATGTGAAGGCGCTGGACGTCGTGACGTCGACGTTGACCTCCTCATAATCGGCGGTCTTGCGGGCCGGCAATTTCTTCAGCGCCATCCGCTCCTGGTCGATGCGCTTGGTATTGCGTGCGTTGCCGCGGCCAACGATCTCGTCGACGAAGGCCCGCCATGCCGCAAGATCGTCGAAGTCGCGCGAGGCACGCAGCAGCAGGGCATCTGCGAGTGCTCTCTTGAGATGGCCGTGTGCGCTTTCGATCGAACCGTTCTCATGCGACACGCCGGGATTGTTGCGGGTCGGCGTCATGCCGTAGTGGCCGCAGAACGCCTCGTAGCGTGTCGTCAAATCCTCTTTGGCATCAGTGCCGAGATTGCGGAACGCCGCCGAGAGGCTGTCGCTTCGGTGCTGCTCGGGAACCCCGCCCAGCGACCACAGGGCGTTTTGCAGCCCTTCCGCAAGGGCTACAAAACTTTCGCCGCCGAGCACGACATGGGCGTGTTCGAAGCCGGAGAACGGCAGGCGGAAGTGGTAGAGCCGGCAGTCCAGCAACTGGCCAGCGACGGTGACGCCGAGATCGGCGACCTCGGTGAAGTCCGACAAGCCCATGCGGCCCGGCGGATGCTCCTGGCGGAAGATCACCTCCCGATCCGGGCCGTTCACTGCCCGCCATGCCCGAATGCGCCGCTCAAGCGTCCGCCGTGTCCCGGTACCCAGCTTCGGATGCCGGCGGCATAGTTCCTCGAAGACGGAGATCGGCCGCAAGCCAGGGGCGGCCCTCAGCATAGGGAGAACGTCATTTTCCCAGACATCGGCGAATGGATCAGCCCGGCGACGTTCGCGGGGCACCTTCTTTTGAGATGGAAGTCCGGGATCCTTTTCGAACCGGTAGGCGGCGGAAGTGCTGAAACCGGCCTTGGCAGCGGCGACGGCTGGCGAATGGGTACGACGCAAGCTCATGAAAAGCCTCATTTGTTGATCGGTGACATGCCGGCCGGCCAAGGAATTGGTCCTCTCGAAGGAGAAAACCGATCCTTGACCTGCCGCCGTTACCGCCAAATGAGGCCCCTCCGGGCGCCAACGCCGCTGCCGGGGTAACTCCGGTCGGGCTACGCCCTCCCTTCGTCACCCCGGCAGCGGCGCATTCTCATCCTGATTGTCGCGGGATTCCCATCTTGATTGTCGCGCCGCA
>NZ_VSSR01000013.1 GCF_008123515.1 Bradyrhizobium cytisi | reverse complement strand
ATTCGCTCATGCGGCAATACGGGGGGTCAATATTGCAGGCCGAATGACAGCGTGAACTCCGTTACGGCGTAGTCGTACGCGTCCCGGAGGAGTGACTATCGAGGAGGCAATCAGCTGGAGTTCAGCGTGGAATCGAAACAGAATCCACGAAATACATTCCGCCTTCTTCACCGCCGCCAAAGCTGATCTGCCCTTCAAGGGGGCGATCGAAGGTTACATAAAGAGCGGTTAGAGCATCGACCGCATGGAAAGCGGCCATATACGACCACTGGCCGTCCACCGATTCACCTGAACCGGTACTAACCATTCCAGACAGAGTGGGGTGTCCGCTCGGACCGGGCATAACTGACTTCACCTTCAAGGTGCCCGACTTAGGCACTCCAACAACTGCAGGATACCACCACCACCGACCACTGCGAGGACGAATTTCTAGCACTTCCTGACCATTGAAACTGTGCATTCGAGCAACGAACGGAGCTACATTTTGTACCGCAGCCGTTGGGCGTTTCTTTTCGACGCCGTCAGCGACTAGGCGAGCCCAATTCGACTGACGAAGATGCACATAAAGACGAGTCGCGATCGCGGACGGAATCATGGCCCGGTCGATCGGAGCCGGGAAAATACCGATGAGCGGGAAGTCAGCACCGCGCGTTCTGAGAGCACGATCCAGCGCGTAAGCAAGCTCCTCGAGACAGGGCTCGCTGCTCAAACTGTTCTCCGTGGCTAGAATGGCCCATCCGTCGGTCTTCGGATCGGAAATACCTTTGTCAATTTGAGACCAAAGCCTCTGGCCGGGTACGATGTGCGCCCGATCAAAAGCGACGTCTAATCCAACTCGTCTCAGTTCCTGCACAACGTGATCGACGTCTTGGTCCTGGTTGTCCTTCCAGGCATAGGTCAGCCAGAGCTTCGCCATCTGAAATACCCTAACAGCGACATGTTGCTCAACTCAGGATAGAATAGAAGGCGCGCCACCTGTCAATATCGGATAGGCGAGCAGACCGATGGTCTAAGTTCTGAAAATGTTAATATCTACAATGTCTTACAGCTAGGGATGGTGCGCTCGGAGGGACTCGAACCCCCACGATTTTACTCACTGCCACCTCAAGGCAGCGCGTCTACCAATTCCGCCACGAGCGCTTTGGGGATGCCGGCTTAGGGCTTGAGGCCCGCCGGATCAACGGCGCCGATCTAACAAATCCATCAGTGGGGTACAAGCCTGCAAAGGCCCCGAATTCCACAAGCTTGGCAGGAAAGTTCCTGCCCTGCCCCCTGATCGGCCTTATCTCGTCCCTTGCGTCCGCGGCAGCATCTGCTTGACCTCGACCGCGATCCGGTTGCGGTCGACCAGCACCACCCCGGAGGCCACCGGCAGATTGTTGGCGAGAACCTTGACCTCGTCGGCCTCGGTTGCGTCCAGCTCGATGATGGCGCCGCGGGAAAGACGTAATACTTGATGGATCGGCATGGTGGTCGTCCCGAGGACGACCATGAGATCCACGGTGACTTTGTCGAGAGTAGGCACTGTCAGCACCACCGCAACTGGAGACTTACGCCAAAGGACTTGGCATTTGCGCCTGTGATCATCACCACGTTATGGTTAGCCAATGGTTAATTCGCCTCAAAACCCTCGCCAAGAGCTCGATTTGACGTCGTTTTCCGTCGCCGGCGGTGAGCCCGTCGAATGGCGAATCTCGGACGCGCCCGTGCCCTATCCGGAGGCCGTGGCCGCCATGGAGGCCCGCGTCGCCGCCATTGCGGCGGGCGAGGCGCCGGAGCTGGTCTGGCTGCTCGAGCACCCCCCGCTCTACACCTCCGGGACCTCGGGCAAGGACTCCGATCTGCTCGATCCCCGATTCCCGACCTTTGCCACCGGCCGCGGCGGCCAGCTCACCTATCACGGCCCGGGCCAGCGGGTGGCCTACGTCATGCTCGACCTCAAGCGCCGACGGCCGGACGTTCGGGCCTATGTCGCAAGCCTTGAGGAGCTGATCCTGAAGACGCTCGCGGCCTTCAACGTCCGCGGCGAGCGGCGCGAAGATCGGGTCGGCGTCTGGGTGAAGCGGTCCGACAAGGGGCCGGAGCACGAGGACAAGATCGCCGCGATCGGCGTGCGGTTGAAGCGCTGGGTCTCGTTCCACGGCATCGCCATCAATGTCGAGCCGGAGCTTTCGCATTTCGCCGGCATCGTCCCCTGCGGCGTCGCCGATCCTCGTTATGGCGTGACCTCGCTGGTCGATCTCGGCCAGTTGGTGACCCTGGCCGATGTCGACGTCGCGCTTCGGCAGGCTTTTGAAGAGCTGTTCGGGCCGACACGCGCGCTGCTGCCGGAAGCAGCCGCCTGACGTTTTCCTGTTGGCGGCGCGCCACGCGCGCGTTCTCCGCGGCCACGGAATCGGTTACGCTTGTATCAGGTGCCGCCCGCGCCTCCCCCCTCCGCCGGGAAAGCAGAATTCATGTCGGGCGACTAAACCGTCGGACCGACTGTTCGAGCGCCGGGCATAAGGAGGGATTGCGCTTCTGCTCGCAATGGGAGGTTTTAACCATGAAGTTGTCTGCACCGATCTATCATCTGAAGCGACAAGCGAAGCGCCTGTCCCGCGAGGAAGGCATCCCGCTGCACGCCGCGCTCGACCGCATCGCCGCGACGGAAGGGTTTTCCGCCTGGAGCATGCTCGCAGCGAAAGCCGCCGCCGCGACGCCGGCCAACAGGCTGTTCCCGCAATTTAAGCCCGGCGACCTCGTGCTGGTCGGGGCACGCCCCGGTCAGGGCAAGACATTGATGAGCCTCGAACTCGCCGTCGAGGCCATGAAGTCCGGCAGTCGTGCGGCATTCTTCTCACTCGAATACACTGAGAAGGACGTGCTGGACCGCTTGCGTGCGATTGGTGTCGAGCCGGTGGAGTTCGACAAACTCTTCGAGGTCGATTGCTCCGACGCCATCAGCGCCGACTACATCGTCAAGCAAATGGCCGCGGTCCCCCGCGGCACGGTCGTTGTGATCGACTATCTGCAACTGCTCGACCAAAGGCGGGAAAACCCCGATCTGACGGTTCAGGTGCGCGCGCTAAAATCCTTCGCGCGCGACAAGGGACTGATCGTCGTCTTCATCTCGCAGGTAGACCGGTCCTATGACCCCTCCGTCAAGCCCTGCCCCGATCTCAGCGATGTCAGGCTCCCAAATCCGCTGGACCTGACACTGTTCGACAAGATGTGTTTCATGAACAATTCCGAGGTTCAGTTCCGCGCAGCGAGCTGACGACAAAAGCCGCGGGTGAGATGACTCACCCGCGGCTTGCGGCCTCACGCCGCAGCCAACGACACTTCGAGCTTGCCGGCAATGTAGCGCCGCTCCTGGGTCAGGCCGCCAAAGCCGTAGGCGTCGCCCTTGACCTCGTCGACATGCAGATAGGTTTCGGGATGCAGCGGGCCCAAAATCCCGGCCATGCGCTTGAACATCGCGGCGAGATAAGCCGCCTTCTCGTCCTTGGTGTTGGTGCCCTCGCTGACGTGGATGTCGATCCAGTAGCTGGCAAGCTTCTGCTCGGCGAGCGACCTGCCGCCGGCGAACCAGTCACCCGCATCGACCGACTTCACGATGATGGCGGTGACCTTGGGATCCTTGTGCAGGATCTCAGCGGTGAGCTCAGAGACGGCGTCGGCTATGTCGGCCTTCAGCGACGGCGACTGGCGGGACGAGGTGTAGGACACGGTGATCAGGGGCATTGTCGTTCTCCTCAAGATATCGCGCTGCTTGCGCGGTGTTGGCGAGAAGCTAGACCTTCCCCTATCATTTTGGTATCTTATCTATATTGATACCAGTGATAAGTATTCAAAATGACAGCCCCACTCGACATCGCCACCGTCCAGGCCTTCCTGCTGGTCGCCGACCTCCAGAGTTTTACGCGTGCTGCTGAAGCACTCGGCACGACGCAGGCAGCGGTAAGTCTCAAGCTGCAACGGCTGGAGGCACTGCTCGACAAACGTCTGGTCGAGCGCTCGCCGCGCGCGGTCCGCCTCACCGCCGACGGTGCCAGCTTCCTCGAGCGCGCCCGCGCGCTGATCGCGGCGCATGACCGCGCGCTATCCGGCGAGGCACCGGCCGCGCAATCGCTCTCGCTCGGCATCTCCGATCACGCCGCAGGCCCCGAGCTGGTGCCGTTGCTCGAACGGCTGCATGCGATGTCGTCAAACCTCACCCTCGCCGTCACCATCGGCTTCTCGCGCGAGATGCAGGATGCCTATGACGCGGGCGAGCTCGATGCTGTGATCGTCCGCCAGGAGGGCAGCCGCCGCGGCGGCGAGAAGCTGACCGAGGACGAGTTCGGCTGGTTCGCATCACGGCGCCTCATCCTGCCGAAAGGCGAGCCGCTGCCGCTTGCGACGCTCGCCCCGCCCTGCGGCGTCCGCGCGATCGCCGTGCGCGCGCTCGACAAGGCCGGCCTCGCCTGGCGCGAGCGTTTTCTCGGCGGCGGCGTCACCGCGGTGGTCGCAGCGGCGCTTGCCGGGCTTGCAATCGCGCCGCTGGCACGGCGGATCGCGCCTCCCGGCCTGATCGACATCGGACCGGCGCACAAGCTGCCGAAGCTCGGCAGCTCGAAGGTGATGCTCCATTCGAAGGTCAGCGACCCCGGAAAGCTTGCGGCGCTGCGTGCGATGGCGGCGACATTTCGAAGTGTGGCCACCACCTGACATCTTTGCCGGACTGCGGATCATCGCGATCACATGGTGCCCGTCCTGCATACCGACCGCAGTTTTTGCCTAAAAACGCCCCAGAAAGCGGGAACCAACCGCCCTCTTGAGCGTTTCTCCCGGTCGAGGCGGGGTCCAGGAATGGTAAAAGAGTCCAGTCAACAGAGAGGCTTGTTCGAAAGCGAGCGGAGTTTTCGGCTGTTGGTGGACGGAGTCGCGGACTATGCGCTCTACATGCTGGATCCAACCGGCGTCATCACCAGCTGGAACATCGGCGGCGAGCGGATCAAGGGCTATTCGCCCGAGGAGATCCTCGGCCAGCATTTCTCGCGCTTCTATACCGAGGCCGACCGCGCCAACGGCAAGCCCGCGCGGGCCCTCGGCATCGCGCGGGACCAAGGCCGCTACGAGGAGGAAGGCTGGCGCGTCCGCAAGGACGGCACTTTCTTCTGGGCCAGCGTCATCATCGATCCAATCCACGAGGACGGCGCCCTCGTCGGCTTTGCAAAGATCACCCGCGACATCACCGAGCGGCGCAATGCCCAGATCAAGCTCGAGGCGATGCAGGCGCAGCTCGCGGAGTCGCAAAAGTTCGATGCGCTCGGCCAGCTTACCGGCGGCATCGCGCACGACTTCAACAATCTGCTGATGATCATCAGCGGCAGCCTTCACGTCCTGAAGAAGGCCGACCTCGACGATTCCAAGTTCCAGCGTGCGATCTCGGCGATCGACACCGCGACCAAGCGCGGCGCCGCGCTGACGGGACAGCTCCTGACCTTCGCGCGGCGGCAGAGCGTCAATCCGCAGGCGATCCATTTCGGCGACCGCATCGAGGCGATCCGCGAAGTGCTTCACGCCGGCGTCGGCAGCGCGGTTCGCCTCGCCTTCGACATCGAGCGCGAGGTCTGGCCGATCCACGCCGACGTCTCCGAGTTGGAGACGGGACTGCTCAATCTCGTCATCAACGCCCGCGATGCCATGCCCGACGGCGGCACTGTGACGATCGGCGCGCACAACATCGTCCTGGACGGTCCGCTCCACAGCGGCGAATTCGTTGCCATCACCGTCGCCGATACCGGGCTCGGCATCCCCTCCGACGTCGTCGACAAGATTTTTGAGCCGTTCTTCACGACGAAACCGGTCGGAAAAGGCACCGGCCTCGGCCTGTCGCAGGTGCACGGATTTGCGCATCAGGCCGGCGGCACGGTCAAGGTCGCAAGCGAGCTTGGCAAGGGCACCACCTTCACCATCCTGCTGCCGCGCGAAATCGCGGCCACGCCGAACGAGGCCTTTGAGGTAGCGCCGGTGCGCGGCAGCGGCACGGTGCTGCTGGTCGAAGACAATCCCGATGTCGCCATCGTCAGCATCGGCCTGCTGGAGCAGCTTGGCTATCGCGTGCGCCGGGTTGCGGATGCCGAATCCGCGCTGCGTGAGGTCGAGAATAACGGCGTCGACCTCGTCTTCTCCGACGTCGTCATGCCCGGCAAGATGGACGGGGTCGGCTTGGCCCATCGCCTGCGCCAGATCCGCCCCGACCTGCCGATCCTGCTCGCCAGCGGCTACAGCGACGCCGCCGCTGGCGTGCGCGGCGACTTTCCGATCCTCCGCAAGCCGTACGAGATCCACGAGCTCAGCGACGCGATCTCGAAGCTTCCGAAGTGATGGCCGACTAAACCGTCGGCAGCACCGAGAACGTTTCTCCTGCCCTGCGCAAATCCAGCCCATCCACGCTCGCCGTCTCGCTGGTGACGCTATCCACGCGCGAGGACGGCGGGCCGTGACGACACAGCGCGACCATGTCGGCGACATGCATGGGCGTACCCGCGAACAGTGCTTCCACGCTGCCGTCGCGGCGGTTGCGGACCCAGCCTTCGAGCCCGCAGGTCACCGCCTGGGACTCGACCCAGGCCCGATAGCCGACGCCTTGCACGTGGCCGCGGATCATGACCTGGAGGATCGCCCGGCTCATTTTTTCAGTCCGAGAAGGTCGGCGCTGCGCGCTTTCACTTCGGCTTCGCGCATGACGCGATGGGTCAGCTCCGCTGATGGCAATCCCTTCAGCGCTTTCGGCGCCGTGCCCTCGCGCAATGCCTTCTGGACTTCGTAGACGGCTTGGGTCGCTGCCGCGATCGGCGCGTGGCCCTGAAGCGCGATGCGGACGCGCCGGCTGGCGAGATAGTCGATTGCGTTCAATTCGTCCGGCGCGCCACCGAGCACGATCGGCAGACGCGTTGCGGATACAACGGCCTCGAGCTCAGCGCGCGACTTGATGCCAGTGAAGAACAGTGCATCGACGCCGGTGGCTTCATAAGCCTTGGCGCGGCGGATCGCGTCGTCGATCGAGCTGATCGAGGCCGCACCGGTGCGGCCCATGATGACCAGCGTGGGATCGCTGCGACCGTCGAGCGCGGCCTTCATCTTGCCGACGCCCTCCTCCAGCGAGACCAGCTGCGCCTTCGTCTCGCCAAAGGCGGGCGGTAGCAGCGTGTCCTCGATGGTGAGACCGGCCGCTCCCGCCGCCTCCAGCTCCTGCACCGTGCGGCGCACGTTGAGCGCATTGCCATAGCCGTGATCGGCATCGACCAGCACCGGCAGCGCGGAGGCGCGCGACATCCGCCGCATCTGCTCGGCCAACTCGGTGAGCGTGATCAGCGTAACATCGGGATCGCCGAGCACGGCGAGCGAGGCCACCGAACCGCCGAACATGCCGAGCGGGAAGCCGAGATCCTCGGCAATGCGGATCGAGATCGCGTCATAGACTGAGCCGGGATGGATGCAGGTCCCGCCCGACAGGATCGATCGCAGTTTTTCGCGGCGGGAACGAAAGGCCATGGTGCTGTCTCGGTCAAGTTACGGAGGCCGCATCATACTCCGTCATTGCGAGCGAAGCGAAGCAATCCAGAATCTTTCCGCAGGCACCAGTCTGGATTGCTTCGCTGCGCTCGCAATGACGGGTGCTTATGGGACGATCACCCGTCCCAACTCACACCTTTACGCAAACTCCAGGATCAGCGCGTCCACCGCGAGCGTCGCGCCGGCGCTGGCGTGGATCTTCTTCACGGTGCCGTCCTGCTCGGCCCGAAGCACGTTCTGCATCTTCATGGCCTCGACCACGGCCAGCGTCTCGCCGGCCTTGATCTCCTGGCCTTCGGTCACAGCGATCGAGACGATGAGCCCGGGCATCGGACAGAGCAGCTTCTTGCCGGTGTCGGAGGCCGTCGTCACCGGCATCAGCTTCGCCGAGGCGGCTTCCGTTTCGGTCCAGACATAGACCGGCACCTCGACGCCCTGATGCGCGAGGCGGATGCCGTTGGCGATCGGGCGCGCCTGCACTGCGACCACGTGGCCGTCGATGGTGCCCTGCCAGACCGGATCGCCCGGCTTCCATGCGGACTGCAGCAGATGCGCATTGCCGGCCTTGCCCTCGGCGTCGACGAACCGCACCGCGATCGCCTCGCCCTCGCGGGCAACCTCGAGCAAAATCTCCTGGCGGTCGAGCCAGACCGCGCGGCGGCGCTCGCGTTGCACGATGCGGCCGCCCAGCTGGCCGGAGATCTGCCGCTTGCGCTCGCCGAGCACGTGATCGATGGCGGCGCCGACCGCGGCGATCCGTCGCGCGACCTCACCTTCGGGCACGCGCACCGCAAAGCCCTTCGGGAATTCCTCGGCGATGAAGCCGGTCGACAGATTGCCCTCACGCCAGCGCGGATGATGCATCAGCGCCGACAGGAACGGGATGTTGTGGCGGATACCCTCGACATAGAACGAATCCAGCGCGGTCGCCTGCGCCTCGATCGCGGCCGCGCGTGACGGCGCGTGCGTGACGAGCTTTGCGATCATCGGATCGTAATGGATCGAGATCTCGCCGCCCTCTTGCACGCCGGTGTCGTTGCGCACGGTGATGCCGTCCTTGCTCACTTCCGCCGGCGGGCGATACTTCACCAGCCGCCCGATCGAGGGCAGGAAGTTGCGGAACGGGTCTTCGGCGTAGAGGCGCGTTTCCACGGCCCAGCCGGTGAGCGTGACGTCCTTCTGCGCGAGCGCGAGCTTCTCGCCGGCGGCAACACGGATCATCTGCTCGACGAGGTCGACGCCGGTGACGAGCTCGGTGACGGGATGCTCGACCTGGAGACGCGTGTTCATCTCGAGGAAGTAGAAGCTCTTGTCCTGCCCTGCGACGAACTCGACAGTGCCGGCGGAATCGTAGTTCACGGCCTTGGCCAGCGCGACCGCCTGCTCGCCCATCTTGCGGCGGGTGGCTTCGTCGAGCAGCGGCGACGGCGCCTCCTCGATCACCTTCTGGTTGCGGCGCTGGATCGAGCATTCGCGCTCGCCAAGATGGATGACGTTGCCGTGCTTGTCGCCCAGCACCTGGATCTCGATGTGGCGGGGATCGACGATGAACTTTTCGACGAAGACGCGGTCGTCGCCGAACGAAGCCTTGGCCTCGGCCTTGGCGAGATTGAAACCTTCCGCGACTTCGGCCTTCGAATGCGCGATGCGCATGCCCTTGCCGCCACCGCCTGCGGAGGCCTTGATCATCACGGGATAGCCGATCTCGTCGGCGATCGTGACCGCGTGCTTGCCGTCCTCAATGACGCCGAGATGGCCCGGCACGGTCGAAACCTTGGCTTTCGCGGCCGCCTTCTTGGATTCGATCTTGTCGCCCATCGCGGCGATCGCGCCCGGGTTCGGGCCGATGAAGACGATGCCGGCGGCTTCCAGCGCGCGCGGAAATGCCTCGCGCTCGGACAGGAAGCCGTAACCGGGATGAACGGCCTCGGCGCCGGTCTTGCGGCAGGCCTCCACGATCTTCTCAATCACCAGATAGCTCTCGGCCGCGGCCGGCGGGCCGATCAGCACGGCCTCATCGGCCATCTCGACATGGAGAGCGTCGCGGTCGGCCTCGGAATAGACCGCGACCGTCTGAATTCCCATCTTGCGCGCGGTCTTGATGACCCGGCAGGCGATTTCGCCGCGGTTGGCGATCAGAATGCGTTTGAACATGCTTTTCTTGAGTCTCGACCTGGGGCGGGACCCTTCCCTGACCGTTTGGGGCCTATAGGACGGGCCGTGTGGCTCCCGTGGTACATCAAAACTGGCCGGAGGCAACGGTCTAAATCCGGCCCCGCTGGCGTACCGGCGCAAGACCGAACGGGCCTCGCCAAGCCCTCGGATGACCTACGGCTTCCCGGCCTTGGCCACGTCCCGGACCAGGCTGTGGATGAAGCCCAGCTTGGCGACCACGGCCGATGACAGGATGAAGGGATAGAGGTCGCGCAGGCCCATGGCGCGGTTCACGCTGTTCATGGCGAAGGTGAAGGGCAGCCATGCGTCGACGATCGCCTCGACGCCTTTCGCCTCGTAAGGGTTGAACCGGATCCGCGTCGACAACTCCCCGTCGCGATCGACCTTGGGGCGCACCTCCATGCCGAACTCTCTAGCCATCTCCAGGGTGTCGACGATGTGGAGGTAATGCGCCCAGGTCTCCGCGAAATCTTCCCAAGGGTGCATCGTCGCATAGGCCGACACGTAGCCCTGCTGCCAGTCCGGCGGCGCGCGTTCGACATAGTGACGCTGCAGGGCTTCACCGTAATCGGCGGAATCGTCGCCGAACACGGAGCGGCATTCCTCCAGTTTCCCGCCATCGCGCACCAGTACATCCCAGAAATAGTGCCCGACCTCGTGGCGGAAATGCCCGAGCAGCGTCCGGTACGGCTCGCCCATCTCCAGCCTGCGCCGCTCGCGCTCGATGCCATCGGTCTCAGTCAGCGCGATCGTGATCAGGCCGTTGTCATGGCCGGTCAGGATTCTCTGGCCGCTGTTGGGATCGTCGGCGAGGAAATTGAAGATCAGCCCGTGCTCGGGATTGTCCTGCCGGGTCTGAAGCGGCAGCTTCCAGCGGATCAGCGAATAGAACAACCGGTGCTTCGCCACCTCCAGCTCTCGCCAGCCCGCCAGCTGCGCGGGGTCGGAGAGATCAGGCACGATGCCGTTATGGCGACAGGCGCGGCAATAGCCGGTGGTATCGCTAACATCCGTCAGCCAGTTGCAGGCATCATACTCGGCATTGCGGCACAGCATCCGCCCCTTGCCCCTGTCGGCGAGCGTGGTCCAGGTCCCGCCTCCAGCCTCCTCGTCAGGCTCGATCGCCGACATCGTCTCCTTCTCCGGCAGAAAGGCGACCTTGTGGCCGCAACGTTCGCAGGCGCGGTTCTCGAAATAGAGAACGTTGCCGCAGGCCTGGCAGACAAAGAGCTTCAAGATTTAGCCTCTTCGGATAGGGGAGTTGAAGCGCCTCGCGGACAGGCCTATCGACGGCCCATCGTTCCAATGTTTGGAACAAATAGCCAGACCCCGCGTTCGCTCATACCCGCCACATGCCGTTCGGCGAGGGCGTTTCCTTGTCTATTCCCTTTTGAGCAATGGCTATCACGCTTTGTCTGTGTGAATATCGGCTCGGCACGTGCGCTCCCGCATCACAACGGCCGACGCCTTGAACGATCCTTTGCCCGAGACCATTGCCGCCGAAAGGCTGCGCCAGCACCTCGAAGACATTGCGCGCGAGCGCGATGAAGCCTATCGCGCGCTCCAGGAGCGCGAGGCCGAGCTCGCGCGCATCCAGCGCATCGGCAAGGTCGGCGGGCTCGAGGTCGACTTCCGCGAAGGCTTCAAGAACCGCCGCTCGCCGGAATATCTGATGATCCACGGGCTGCCGCCCGAGGCCGTCGACGAGACCCATGAAGACTGGGTCAGCCGCATCCATCCCGATGACCGCGACGCGACCGTCAATCATTTCTTCGAGGCGCTGTCCGGGACCAGTGAGGACTACACCGCCGAATACCGCATCATCCGCCCGAGCGATGGCGAAACCCGCTGGATCCGCGTCGTCGCCAAGATCGAGCGTGACGGCGACGGCCGCGCGATCCGCCTCGTCGGTGCCCATATCGACGCCACCGACCAGATGCTGGTGCGCGAGACCTTGCGCGAGAGCGAGGAGCGCTTTCGGCTGATCGCCGACAGCGCGCCGGTGCCGATCTGGGTCACAAAGCTCGACCGCACGCGCTCCTTCGTCAACCAGGCCTATGTCGATTTCGTCGGCCTGCCCTACGACCAGGCGATCGCATTCGACTGGCGCAAGGTGCTGCATCCAGACGACCTGCCGCATGTCTTGCAGCAATCGGTTCAGGGCGAAGCTTCGCTCAAGCCGTTCGTGCTGGAGGCGCGCTACAAGGATGCCTCCGGCGAATGGCGCTGGCTGCGCTCGGAATCGCAGCCGCGCTGGGATCCAACCGGCAAGCATATCGGCTTCATCGGCGTTGCCCACGACATCACCGTCGCCAAGCGGGCCGAGATCGAGCTGCGGCAACTCAACGAGACCTTGGAAGAGCGCATCGTCGAGCGCACCGCCGAGCTCGAATCCAACGAGGCGCGGCTGCGCGCGATTTTGGGCACCAGCAACCAGTACCAGGGGCTGGTCAACCTTAGGGGTGAATTGCTCTACGCCAACAAGACCGCGCTCGACGGCATCACGGCGAACGCGTCGGACGTGATCGGAAAGCCGTTCTGGGATACGCCCTGGTTCAGCACAACCGAGGGCATGAGCACCGCCGTGCGCGAGGCCTTCGATACCGTGCTGAAAGGCGAAGCGGTGCGGATGGAGATGCGGTTGCGCCTTCCCATCGGCGAGCGCGATTTCGAGTTCGGCATGCGCCCGGTGCTCGACCGCCACGGCAACATCACCGGCGCGGTGCCAGAGGCCGTCGACATTACCGAGCGCCGCCGCGGCGAGGAGGCGCTGCGGCAGTCGCAGAAAATGGAGGCGATCGGCCAGCTCACCGGCGGCGTCGCGCACGACTTCAACAACCTCCTCACCATCATCCGCTCTGCGACCGACTTCCTGCGCCGGCGCGAGCTGCCGGAGGAGCGCCGCCGCCGCTATGTCGATGCGATCTCCGAGACCGTCGAGCGCGCTTCAAAACTGACCGCGCAGCTCCTGGCGTTCGCGCGGCGGCAACCGCTGAAACCGCAGATCTTCAATGTCGGCAGCCAGGTCGAGGGCGTGGCGCAGCTGGTCCGGCCGCTGGTCGGCGGCCGCATCGAGATCGCTGTCGAGATCGACGATGCCGACTGTTTTACCGTCGCCGACATCGCCCAGTTCGAGACTGCGCTGATCAACCTCGCCATCAACGCCCGCGACGCCATGGACGGCGAAGGCCTCCTCACCATCGCCGTCCGCAAAGTCCAGGGCATTCCGAGCCTGCGCACGCAATCGGCGCGCGGCGGCGATTACGTCGCAATCTCGGTGGCCGATACCGGCAGCGGCATCGCGCCCGGAAACATCGACGCCATCTTCGAGCCGTTCTTCACCACCAAGGAGGTCGGCAAAGGCACCGGCCTTGGCCTCAGCCAGGCGTTCGGCTTCGCAAAGCAGTCCGAGGGCGACGTCGCGGTGACGAGCACGCCTGGTAAGGGCGCGACCTTCACGATCTACCTGCCACAGGCGGAGAGCCCGGCCGCCGGGAAGGAATCCGCATCGCTCACCAGCGAGAGCGCGACCACCGGGCGCGGCTACCGCGTGCTCGTGGTAGAGGACAATGACGATGTCGGCCAGTTCTCGACCGAACTTTTGGAAGACCTCGGCTACGTCACCCGCCGCGTCGCCAACGCCAATGCCGCACTCGTCATCCTCGGTGAGAACGAGTTCGCGGTCGATCTGGTGTTCTCCGACGTCATCATGCCCGGCATGAACGGCGTCGAGCTCGCCGGCATCATCCGCGAGCGCTATCCGGGCCTGCCCGTCGTGCTGACCAGCGGCTACAGCAACGTGCTCGCCGAAAACGCCCATCGCGGATTTGAATTGATCCAGAAGCCATATTCGGTGGAGTCGCTGTCGCGCATCTTGCGCAAGGCGATCACGGAGAAGCTGTCGGTGGCGCGGTGAGAGTTTTGGCCGTGGAAAGTTGCCCCACATTCCGTCATTGCGAGCGCAGCGAAGCAATCCAGAGTCCCTCCGCGGAAAGATTCTGGATTGTTTCGCTTCGCTCGCAATGGCGGCGCTAGGGCGCCGTCATGCACCAACGGATCCTGATGATATGAAATCCACCCTCTTCTCCGCCTGGCAGACCTGGGCGCTGCTCTCTGCCTGCTTCGCCGCACTGACTGCGATCTTCGCCAAGGTTGGCGTCGAGAACATCAATCCGGACCTCGCCACCTTCATCCGCACCATCGTGGTGCTCCTGGCCTTCTCGGTGCTGCTGTTCTTCACCGGCCAATTCGCCGTGCCCTCGGCGGTCTCGTCGAAAACATGGCTATTCCTGGTGATGTCTGGGCTTGCGACCGGCGCGTCCTGGCTGTGTTACTTCCGCGCGTTGAAACTCGGGCCCGCAACACTGGTGGCGCCGATCGACAAGCTCAGCGTCGTACTGGTTGCCCTGTTCGCCTTTGCCTTTCTCGGCGAGCGTCCGACCGCGCAAGGCTGGGTCGGCATCGCCATGATCGGCGCAGGCGCGGTGCTGCTGGCGGTGAAGCTTTGAGCCTGCGGATACGATAGTCGGGCGCAACCGGGAGACTGCAATTGCCGAACGTGCCGTCTGACGCCATCTGGGCCTGGAGCATCATCGTCGTCGCGACCGCGGGCGTCATCATCCGCCCTTTTCGACTGCCCGAAGCGATCTGGGCCGTGCTCGGCGCCGGCGCCCTGGTCCTGCTCGGCTTCCTGCCGTGGCAGGATGCGCTCACCGGCATCGAGAAGGGCGTCGACGTCTACCTCTTCCTGATCGGCATGATGCTGATCGCAGAGCTCGCCCGGCTTGAAGGCCTGTTCGATTATCTGGCCGCGTTCGCGGTTGAACATGCGCGCGGCTCGCCGCAGCGGCTGTTCCTGCTGATCTATCTCGTCGGCACATTCGTCACGGTGCTGCTCTCGAACGACGCCACCGCGATCGTGCTGACGCCGGCCGTCTACGCCGCGACGCGCGCGGCCGGCGCCAAGCCCCTGCCTTATCTGTTCGTCTGCGCCTTCATCGCCAATGCCGCGAGCTTCGTGCTGCCAATCTCCAATCCGGCCAACCTCGTGGTCTTCGGCAAGCACATGCCGCATCTCGGGGCGTGGCTGCGCCAGTTCGCCCTGCCCTCGCTTGCTTCGATCGGTCTCACCTATGTCGCACTGCGCCTCGTGCTGCATCGCGAGCTCAAGGAAGAAACGATCGAAATGCGGGTCCCTCACCCGAAGCTCGGCCGCGGCGGCCGATTGACCGCCTACGGCATCGGCGCCATCGGCATCGTGTTGATCTGGGCCTCTGCACTCGATCTGCAATTGGGTCTGCCGACTTTCCTCTGCGGGAGTACGACGGCGGCCGCCGTGCTGCTCATCAACCGCCAGTCGCCTCTCCCCGTGCTGAAGGGGGTTTCCTGGAGCGTGCTGCCACTGGTCGGCGGGCTCTTTGTGATGGTGGAAGCGCTGGTGAAGACCGGTGTGATCGGGCAGCTCAGCGCACTGCTCCACGAAGCGGTGGCGCAATCGGTGCCGAAGGCCGCCTGGAGCGTCGGCGTTGCGACGGCAATCGCCACCAACATCGCCAACAATCTGCCGGTCGGCCTCGTCGCGGGCTCGGTCGCGGCCAGCGATCACCTGCCGGCGCCCGTCGTCAGTGCCATCCTGATCGGCGTCGATCTCGGGCCCAATCTGTCGGTGACGGGATCGCTCGCGACCATCCTCTGGCTGGTCGCGCTGCGGCGGGAGAAGATCGAGGTCGGCGCCTGGCGCTTCCTCAAGCTCGGCATGCTGGTAACGCCGCCGGCCCTGATCGCGGCCTTGGCCGCCGCGATCAGGTAGCTCGCGAGATCAGTCGTTCTCGTAACCGTAAACTTCCGGCAGGATAAAGATTGCGGCGAGCAATCCGATCAGCGGGAAGATTGCGACGAACAGCGTGGCGCCGGCTTGCCCGATCGCGGCGAACAGCGAAGGGAACAGGAAGATCGCCAGGAACGACGGCAGCTTCACGAACATGTAGGCGAAGCCGCTGGCGGTGCCGCGATACTTGGGCTTGGCGACCATCGTCGGAATGGTCATGCAGTTCGACGCGTCCCAATAATGGCCCCACAACATCGCGGCCGCCGCGAACGGCAGCAGGATCTTGTTGTCGGTGTAGAGCGCAAAGGCCGCAACCAGCAGCGAGACCAGCACGATGCCGAAACCGGCGATCGAGATGCCGCGATGGCCAATCTTCGGCGTTAGCAGCGGACCGACCCAGCCGGACAGCGCGGCGAAGCAGAACAGCGCCATCGTCACCAGATTGATGCCGAGCACGCTCGATACGCCGACCATCACGAACAGCACGGGCAGGTAGAACGCGAAGGTCGAGAACTCGCTGCCTTGCGCAAAGCAGGCGATCCAGCCGTAGATCGTGGCGCGCCAGCGGATCGGGTCCTTCCTCAGGTCGGCGATGAAGTCTCGGGTCGAAACCTTCGGCATCACCACGTCCTGATCGGGCAGCATGGCGAGATCGTCGTTGAACATCTCGCGCGCGACCTGCTTGGCCTCACGATAACGTCCCTTCTGCACCAGCCACACAGCCGTCTCCGGCACGTCGTGGCGCATGATCAGGATGATCAGAGCGGGCACCGCACCGAGGCCGAGCGTCACGCGCCACAGTGTCTCGTGGTGGATGTCGAACAACAGGAAGATCACGATGACGCCGATGGTCAGCACTTCGCCGACGGCGAACATGAACTGCCAGCGATTGCCCATCACCTCGCGCTCACCCTTGGCCATGGATTCCATGATGTAGGTGTAGCCGGTCGAGATATCCGAGCCGAGCGGAATGCCGAGCAGGAAACGGATCACGACGAGCCAGCCGACGCTGGGCACGAAGGCCTGCGCCAGTGCCAGCACGATGAACATCACCATCGTCACCAGGAACATCACGCGGCGGCCGATCTTGTCGGAGAGCCAGCCACCAAGGAGCGCGCCGATGAGTGCGCCGCCCTGCGTGCCCGCTGCGGCAAGGCCCAGCATCAGCGGATCGGGATTGTACTGCTCCTTGATGAAGATCAGGACGAAGGCGATCGAATAGAGATCCCAGGCCTCGACCAGGATCGAGGCCATCATCAGCCAGCCGACCTTGTTGCCCTTGGGGCTGTAATTGGTGATGAGGTAGCGGACCGCGGCTTCGCTCGCGGTCGGTTGTGGCACGGCCATCGTTGACATCTTTGGTCCTCTCTTCAAAACTCTTTACGCGCCAAGTACTTCTTAAGCGCCAAGTAGCTTAAGCGCCAAGCAGCGGCTCGATGCTGCAATCGAGCAGGCGCGGATCGATCCCCGCCTCCATGCCGGTGAACATCAGGTCCATGTAGTCGATCAGGGCATCGCTCGCCTTCACCGCGTCCTCGACGCGGCGGCCGGCAACGGCTGCGAGAATGGCAAGATGGCGATCGATCGTGCCGGACAGGTCGGTCTGTCCCGGCATGAAGCGATGGTGGATGTAGCCGATGCGGCGATACAGCGTGTGCAGTGGCCGCAGCGTATGCACCAGGAACGGCTCGCCCGCGGCTTCCAGCACCAGCGCATCGATGCGGCGATCGATACTGTTGAACTCGTCGAGGGTCAGGGTGGCGCGGCGCTCGCGCAGCAAACGCTCGATGTGCAGCGCCTGATTGCGGTGCGAGAGGCTGGCGCGATCGGCCGCAAGACGCACGACGAAGCGCTCCATGTCCCGGCGCAAGGCCAGCAGCATGCGCTCGCGCGCGAGATCGATCGGCGCGATGTGCAGGCCATGGCGCGGGCGGATGATGATGAGCGTATCGGCGGAGAGACGGTTGACGGCGTGATGCACCGGCGTGCGCCCGAAGCCGGTGATCTGCTGCAATTCCAGCATCGTCATGAACTGGCCGGGCTTGAGCTCGCAATGAACGAGCAGCTCCTCGATCTTCTGATAGGCCAGCTCGAAGAAATTGAGCCGGTTGCGCCGCGAGGGCTTGCCCTCGCCGTCGTCGTTTCTCACCACCTCGAGCGAGCGCTTGCGCCGTGCCATGTCGTCCTCTCCCGTCAGCCCGCGCTCTCGTTGCCGGGTGGCGCCTTATTTGTGGCACCCTTAAAACATGTTGTGATATATTACAAGCAAGCGTAAGACTTTCGCGGATGCGCTACGTGCTGCAGCGCAAAATGAAAACACGACCGGTGCGAGGCGCCTGTGACGGGAGGACATTGCCGTGAAGATCACCTCGATCGAGACGCTGCGCACCGAGGAATTTTCCAACGTCATCTGGGTGCGCGTTCACACCGATACCGGCATGATCGGTCTCGGCGAAACCTTTTATGGCGCTGGCGCAGTCGAAGCGCAGATCCACGACACCTTTGCCGGCCGCCTGCTCGGCCGTAATCCCCTCCACATCGAAGCCATCCATCGCGACATGCTGAACCTGCCGATGGCGCAGTCCTCGACCGGCGTCGAATATCGCGCAGCGTCGGCGATCGACATCGCGCTGTGGGATCTGTTCGGCAAGGTCTGCAATCAGCCGGTGCACCAGATGCTCGGCGGCCTCTGCCGCGACAAGCAGCGCATCTACAACACCTGCGCCGGCACGCAATATGTCCGCTCAACCAATATCAGCCCGGTCGCCAACTGGAATCTCGGCGCCTCCAAAGGTCCCTACGAGGACCTCGACGGCTTCATGCACCATGCCGATGCGCTCGCCGAAAGCCTGCTGGAGAGCGGCATCTCCGCGATGAAGATCTGGCCGTTCGATCCGGCGGCACAGGAGAACAAGGGCCTCTACATCACGGCGGCGCAGATGAAGCGGGCGATCGAGCCATTCGAGAAGATCCGCAAGGCGGTGGGCGACAAGATGGAGATCATGGTCGAGCTCCATTCGTTGTGGAATTTGCCGACCGCAAAGCAGATCGCCCGCGCGCTCGAGCCCTACAAGCCGACCTGGTACGAAGACCCGATCCGGATGAACTCGCCGCAGGCGCTCGCCGAATATGCGCGCTCGACCGACGTCTGGGTCTGCGCCAGCGAGACACTGGGCTCGCGTTTCCCCTACAAGGACATGCTCGACCGCGACGCCATGCATGTGGTGATGGCCGATCTGTGCTGGACCGGCGGCCTCACCGAGGGCCGCAAGATCGCGGCGATGGCCGAGACCTATCACCGGCCCTTCGCGCCGCATGATTGCATCGGCCCGATCGGGTTCATCGCCGCCATCCACATGTCGTTCAGCCAGCCCAACACGCTGATCCAGGAATCCGTGCGCGCCTTCTACAGGGGCTGGTACAATGAGCTCGTCACCACGATGCCCACGATCAAGGACGGCCATGTCTATCCGATGGAAGGTCCCGGTCTCGGCGTCGACCTTCTGCCCGCCGTGTTCGATCGCGCCGATCTGACCGTGCGTCGCTCCAACGCTTGAGGATTTTTTTAGGATGAGCATCGCACTCTTCGACCTTTCCGGCCGCACCGCGCTTGTGACCGGCTCCTCCCGCGGGCTCGGCCGCGCCATTGCCGAGGGCATGGCCAGGGCTGGTGCCAGGATCATCGTCAATGGCGTCGACCCGAAGCGCGTCGAGCAGGCCGTCGTCGAATTTCGCGCCGCCGGACATCAGGCCGAGGGCGTCGCGTTCAACGTCACCGACGAGCCCGCGATCGTCGGGGCCTTCGACCGCTTCGACCGCGAAGGGCTCGAGGTCGACATCGTCGTCAACAATGCCGGCATCCAGCACCGCAAGCCGCTGGTGGAATTCACCACCGACGAGTGGCGCAAGGTGATCGAGACCAACCTCACCAGCGCCTTCGTGATCGGCCGCGAAGCCGCCAAGCGCATGATCCCGCGCAAGCACGGCAAGATCATCAACATCGGCTCGCTCGGCAGCGAGCTGGCGCGTCCCACCATTGCGCCTTACACCGCGGCCAAGGGCGGCATCAAGAACCTGACCCGCTCGATGGCGGTGGAATGGGCCCAGCACGGCATCCAGGCCAATGCGATCGGCCCCGGCTACATGCTCACGGACATGAACGAGGCGCTGGTCAACAACACCGATTTCAACAACTGGCTGATGGGCCGCGTCCCCTCAAAGCGCTGGGGCAAGCCTGACGAGCTGGTCGGCGCGGCCATCTTCCTGGCGTCGGATGCCTCCACTTACGTCAACGGCCAGATCATCTATGTCGATGGCGGCATGATCGCCGCGATGTAATCGCGAAACCTGAGGGAACGAGACCATGCGCGCCGTCGTCATTCACGCCCCGAAGGATTTGCGGATCGACAGCTATCCCGATCCCGCACCCGGCCCGGGCGAGGTCCGCGTCAAGATCGCCAATGGCGGCATCTGCGGCTCCGATCTGCATTACTACCATCATGGCGGCTTCGGCGTCGTCCGGATCCAGCAGCCGATGGCGCTGGGTCACGAGATCGCGGGCGTGGTCGCGGCCATCGGTGACGGCGTCACCGGCGTAAAGACCGGGACGCGCGTTGCGGTCAATCCGAGCAAGCCGTGCGGCAAGTGCCTGCATTGCCAGGAAGGCATGCGCAACCAGTGCCTCGACATGCGCTTCCTCGGCAGCGCGATGCGCTTTCCTCACGTGCAGGGCGGTTTTCGCGAGTTCATCACGGTCGATGCGGCGCAGGCCGTGCCGATCGCCGACAAGCTGTCGCTCGCGGAAGCCGCGGTCGCCGAGCCGCTCGCGGTGTGTCTCCACGCCGGCAAGCAGGCCGGCGCCCTCCTCGGCAAGCGCGTGCTGATCACCGGCTGCGGCCCGATCGGCGCGCTGATGATTCTTGTCTCGCGCTTCGGCGGCGCGTCCGAGATCGTCGTGACCGATGTCGCCGACGCGCCGCTCGCGGTCGCAAAAAAGCTCGGCGCCACGCATGCGATCAACGTCGCGACCAGTGCCACGGCGCTCGATCGCTGGCGCGCCGGCAAGGGCGTGTTCGACACGCTGTTTGAAGCCTCTGGCAATCAGGCCGCGCTGCGCACCGCGCTCGAGGTGCTCCGTCCCGGCGCGACGCTGGTGCAACTCGGCCTCGGCGGTGAGATGACGCTGCCGATCAACTCCATCGTCGCCAAGGAATTGCAGCTCCGCGGCACCTTCCGTTTCGATCCGGAATTCGAGCTGGCGGTACGGCTGATGGGCGAAGGCCTGATCGACGTGAAGCCGCTGATCACGGCGACCATGCCATTCGAGAACGCGGTCGCCGCCTTCGAGCTCGCCAGCGACCGCGCGCAATCGATGAAGGTGCAGCTGACGTTCTAGCGCCGGCCGGCCTCAGGGCTGCGCCAGCGCGGCCATGACCTCGCGGGAGACGAAGATCTCGGCACGCTCCCACGATTCATCATTGTCGCCGCGGAAGGTGTAGAGCTTGTCCATCACGACCTTTTTGGCGCCGACGTCGATCACCGCGACCTTGGCCCATTGCACCAGCGTGCTGGTCTTCTGGATGCCGCCGATGACCTTGAACGCCGCCCCCTGCTGCATCGACGGCGCAAGCCGGTAGCGCGGGTCGGCGGCGATATCCCGCCGGAGCGCGACCATGAATGCCTGCAGCCGCCGCTCGTGGGCGGCGCTCTGGTCGGCCGGTTCGGCCGAGGTATCGGCATAGCTGAAATCGTCGAGCGCGACGGTGGTCTCAGCGGCTACGGCCCGGCCATCCAGCCCGGCGCCGAGAAGAACAACGAAAGACAGCAACGACAGGGTTCGGCGCATGACAGCCCTCACGTGACGGAAAGACTGCAGGCTAGGCGGACGCTTCGCGCAATGCAGCCGTGGCCATCCCGGCCAGCGCCGGGAAAATTTCACGACGTTGCACCGCAGTAAGGGTGCCGCTTTGCGCGGCTCGCGTTCTGCCGTTTAATGTGGAGGCGACAATTCCGTTCGCGCCAGGTGCCCGCCGATGTGGAACCGCCCGAGATTCGATCTCAAGGTCCGCCTGACCTTGCGCGTGGCCGCCATATCGGCCGCCTGCTTCGCCGCAATCTCCGCCTATTTCCTGATCACGGCCGACCGCGCAGCCCATGCGCGCATCGACGGCATTGCCGCTATCGTGGCAAAGACCCTAGAGCTGCAACAGGGCAAGGTCCTGTGGGCGGCGAGCCCCCGCTCGGACTTTCCTAACCTCGATCCTGTTTCAGCCTATGTGATGACGCCCGGCCTATGCCTGGCCTTCCGTGGCGTCGGCGGCGAGATGCTGCAGCGCTTCTGTAGCGGCGCGCCGATCCCGGAGGACCCGCCGCCGCAGATCTTCACGGCGTTCTACCACAGCCTGTTCGACCCCGGCCGTGAGGCCGCGCGGCCCGTAATCCTGCGCGGAACCAAGCTCGGCGAGGCCGTGGTCTCGGTCGATCCGGCCGTGCAGACGGCCGAGGCCTGGCACGAGGCCGGCCGCCTGATGCTGGCGCTTGCGATCGCGCTGCCGCTGTTGTGCGTCCTGGTCTACGCGGCGCTTGCCCGCGCGCTGCGCCCGACGCGCATGATCCGCGCCGGCCTCGAGCGGATCGCCGCCAACGACCTCACCGCCCGGTTGCCGCCGTTCGATCTTGCCGAGCTGTCCGCGGTTCGCGACGTCTTCAATCATCTCGCCGAAAGCCTCGACACTGCGCTGGCCGAGCGCGCCGAGCTGACGCGGAAACTGATCGCGCTCCAGGACGAGGAGCGCCGCCATCTCGCCCGCGAGCTGCACGACGAATTCGGCCAGTCGCTCGCCGCCATCCGCGCGCTCGCCGCCTCCGCCCGCCAGACTGCCGCGCAGGAGTGTCCCTCCTTGCTTGGCGAGTGCGACGGCATTGCGCGGACCGCAACCGGCATGATGGAGACGCTGCGCGGCACGCTGTTCCGGCTGCGCCCGCCTGACGTCGAGGAGCTCGGTCTCGTCGCCAGCCTCGAAGGTCTCGTTGCCGGCTGGAATGGACGCAGCCGCGGCGAGACCCGTTTTTCGATCCGTTTCGACGGCTCGTTCGAGACCCTGCCGGCCACGATCAGCGCCAACCTCTACCGCATCGTGCAGGAGGCGCTCACCAATGCCGCCAAGCATGCCGGCGCCACCAAGGTCAGCATGGAATTGACGATGCATGCCGGCGAGATCGCACTCGCCATCGACGATGACGGACGCTCGACCGATCGCGCCGCGAAATCCGGCATGGGCCTGCTCGGCATGCGCGAGCGCGTTGCGGCGCTGCGCGGCCGCCTGAGTTTTGAGGCCGGCCCCGCCGGTGGCTCGGCGCTGCGCGTCGTCATTCCGCTCGCAGCCGCCAATCCGCCAGCGCTGGAGCACGCGGCATGACCGCGACCATTCTGCTGGTCGACGACCATTCCGTGGTCCGCGAAGGCTATCGCTCCGTGCTCGAGAAGCAGCCGGGCCTGCGCGTCATCGCCGAGGCCGGCGACGGCGCGGAGGCCTATCGCCTGTTCAAATCCGAAACGCCGGACCTCGTCATCATGGATCTCAGCATGCCCGGCATCGGCGGCGTCGAGGCGGTCAGGCGCATCCGGCAATGGGACAAGGCGGCCAAGATCCTCGTCTTCACCATGCACGAGAATGCCGGCTTCGCCGTGCAGGCGATCCGCGCCGGCGCGAGGGGCTACGTCACCAAGACCAGCCCGCCGGAGACGCTGGTGCGCGCGGTGATGGACGTGCTCGCCGGCAAGATCGCGATCAGCCCGGATATCGACCACGAGCTTGCGCTGAGCCGGATCAGCGGCGAGAGCTCGGCCGCCGACGTGCTTACCCCGCGCGAGTTCGAGGTGCTGCGGCTGCTGCTCGCCGAAAACACCACGGAGGAGATCGCCGAGACGCTCCACGTCAGCCCGAAGACGGTGGCGAATTTGCATTCGCTGATCAAGGACAAGCTCGGCGTCGGCTCCGACATCGAGCTGGTCCGGCTGGCGCTGCGCCAGGGAATTTTGACGCAGCTCGATCTCGGCGAGGCGTGAACGCTCAGGCGAGATAGCGCGCGAGATAGCCTTCCATGGCATAGAGCGCGCAGAGCGCAAGGCTCGACCACACCGCGGCGCTGAAATACAGGAACATCCAGGTCAGCTCGCCCTTCCAATGCGCGATGTCGTGGGTCACCACCCATCTGGTCGAGACGTCATGCAGGCCCTCGAGGAATCCAAGGAACCTGCCGCCTTCGGCATGCCCGGCCCGCCAGCGGCTGAGATACATGGGAACGTCGACGGTGACGAGGAAGGCAAGGAAGCAGGCGATGCCGACGATGCCGGCAATCAGCGCCCAGCGCACCGGGCCCTGGAATTCCGGCATCAGCCGGCACAGCGCGATGCCGGCAAGGAAGAAGGTCACTGCCCACAGCGAGTTCTCGATTGCGTTGAAGAGGAAGTTGGTGGTCACCACCGCGTACCAGGAAAAACATTCCGCGATGATGATGATCGGCACGATCACCAGCGCGATATTCACCGCAGTCTCTGCGCCGGTCATGTGACCGAGCTGATGCAGGATGATCGCCCATTGCGCGGCGAAGCAGACCTCGGCCACGGTCGCGACCGTGCGGCCGACGAACACGCTCGACAGCCAGGTGTCGAACAGGCAGATGCGCTGCACGTCGGCGCGCGGCAGCACCGAGCGGAAGGCGCAGCCGAACACATAGCCCGCGCAGAGCAGGAACATCAGGCCGATATCCGAACCGCCGCCGACACTGCCGGCAACAGTCGGATAGAACTCGCGGTACAGCATGAACCAGACGAGAATGTTGGCAGCGCTGACCAGCGTCAGGGACCCCCACCACCACGCGAGGGGATTTGACCGTGCCTGCCACTGCAACATGAATCGCTCCGCCGTAGTCAATATGACATCCAACGGTAGTAATTCTGTCATAAATCAGCAGCAAGGCGCGACAAAAATCTGCGTGACGGCGCTGTCATAATTGGCCTGCGCGCTGTCATATTCACGACGGTCACCACTCGTTTCCGAGTTCATCCCGAGGGCACTCTTTGAGGCCCCCGGAATAAAGCGGGGAACTTACTTCTTCAGCCCGCCGACATAGGCCGCGAGCTTGTCCAGCGTCTGGTAGCCGTATTCGACGGCGCCGAAGCCGATCATGCCGTCGCGCTGCTCGGTGCTCGCTGCCAGCTGTCGCATCATCAGCACGGTCTTGCCATTGCTCTGCTCGGCAAAGGTGATGGTGAAGCGGAACATGCCGGGGTCATCGCCCTGGTCGTCGCCGTGGTCCATCTCCATGAAGGACGGCCGCTCGATGCGGCGGAAGCGCATGCGGTTCGGATAGACGGTGCCGTCGGGACCGATCATGTTGAAGCGCCAGACGCCGCCGACACGCACGTCGATCTCGAAGGTCTCGATCTTGAATCCCTTCGGCCCGAACCATTGCGGCAGATGCTTCGGGTCGGACCAGGCCTCGAACACCAGGTCGCGCGGCGCGTCGATCACGCGCGACATCACGATCTCGCGGTCGATCGACCATTGCGACAGGGCAGCATTGGCAGAACTCGTCATCGTCAGGCACCTTTCCGTTTGCTTGTCTTGTTGGTGGTCTTGTCGGTCGTCTTGGGCGGCCGCCTGGCGGCCGCCCTCTCCTTCTTGAGCTTCATCACGTAAGCCTCGAACCGGTCGAGCCGCGCCTCCCAGATCGCGCGCTGGTGCTGGAACCAGTCTTCCGCACTGAGGAGCGCGTCCGGACTGAGGCGGCAGGTGCGCACGCGACCGGATTTCTCCGACTGCACGAGCCCGCTCAGCTCCAGCACGTGGATGTGCTTCATGAAACTCGGCAGCGCCATCTCGAAGGGCTCCGCGAGTTCGCCGACCGAGGCCTCGCCGGCGCACAGCCGCATCACGATGGCCCGCCGCGTGGGGTCGGCGAGCGCAGCAAAAACCTGGTCGAGCTGGGATATTTGGTTAGCCATGTAGCTAACTATAAGCTTGCCGCGATCCGACGTCAATGATTGTTAGCTCGTAAGCTAAGTATTTCGCCCGACCGCGATGTGGAACCCGGAGCGCGCAATTGTGACTTGGGACAGCGGGCGCTCCCCGCTAGAAGATTCCCCGGGGGCGCACACACATATTATCCGGATCACGTGCCGCCTGTTGTCATCCCACCGCAATTCACCCGGCGAACCCTCGCACGCGCCGCGCTCGTTCCTGTTGCGATCGCGCTCCGGCCGCGTCGCGCATCGGCGGACTCCGACATGATCGCGCAGATGCGCGACATCGTTGCGGAGGAACTCGCGCCGACCGCAACGCCGGACCACCCCGGCGGCCTCGCAGCCGCTCTATACGCCGGCCAACATATCGAATTCTTCAATTACGGCCTCGCAGACGGCGCCACCAAGCGGCCGGTCAAGCCGGACACGCTGTTCAGCCTCGCCTCCTTGCGCAAACCGTTTGAGGCGACGCTGGTGGCCCTCGGCGCGCTCCGCGGTGAGCTGCGGCTCGACGATCCCCTGCCGAAATATCTGCCGGAGCTCGACGGCGACTATGTCCGCCGCGTCACCGTCGGCGAGCTCGCCACGCACACCTCGGGACTGCTGCTGCCGACCGATCACCCGCCCTGGCCGAATGATTCCTACTCGCAGACGCAATTCATCGCGATGCTCAACGCCTGGACACCGCCCGCCGGCGTCGCGCCCGGCAAGCAGCGCATCTACAGTCATGCCGGCTACGTCCTGCTCCAGCTCGTGCTCGAGCGCTGCTATCACACACCGATCGCTGGACTGATCGAGAGCCGCGTGCTCACGCCGCTCGGCATGCAAGCCACGTCCATCCCCGAATGCGGAGCGCACAACCGCGCGATCATGGACGCGGCCTCGATGCGGCGCGTCGTGCAGGGCTATTCCGACCAGGGCGGAGCGATCGGCCCGATCGGCAACCAGCAGAGCTATTTCGACTTCCCCGGCACCGGCCAGATGTTCTCGTCCGCGCGGGATCTTGCAGCCTTCGTTGCGGCGGCCGTCGATGGCCGTTCGATCGATCCGAACCTGCGCGAAGCGCTGAGCATGACACAGCGCGAACGTTTCCGCGTAGACCAAAGGTTCGCCCAAGCCACGTTCGGCCAATCCATGGCCTGGGAGACCGTGCACCTTCCCGGCGTCACCGTCGTCGACAAGCCGGGCGGCCTCAACAACGCGTCAGGTTATATCGGCCTCGTACCGGCCCACCGGATCGGCATTGTGCTGCTCGCCAATCGCGGCGAATATCCGCACGAGATCGCCCGCTACAAGATCCTGCCCGCGCTGGCGCATCTGGTGAGCTCGCACGGCGGCTGAGCTTCGGAGCAGAAAGCCCCGGCCGAGCCAGGGCTTTCCACGCGAGAACAGGAACGGAATGCTCAGTATCTGGCGACGACCGGTCCGCCGAACTTGTAGTTCACGCCGACGCGCACGATGTTCGACTTGAGATCGACCGAGTGGGTGAAGACGTTCTGCAGCGCGCCCGCAGTCAGATTAGTGCTTGTCGCCGTGCTGCGCCCGAGATCAACATAGAGATATTCCGCCTTGAGCGACCAGCCACCGCCAATGGCATGTTCGCTGCCGACGCCAGCAGTCCATCCTACGCGCGTGTCGCGGATCGCGGCCGATTCCGTTACCGTGAACGTGTCGGTGAATTTGAAATTGCTCCTGACCTCGGCGATCGCCGCGCCGCCCGTCGCATAGATGAGCCAATTCGGCGTCGCGACGAAGCCGATACGGCCACGGATAGTGGCAAGCCAGTCGGCCGAGACCTGGGAGCTGACGGCGAAGCTGAACGGCGCGCAGCAGGGATAGACCGCCGAGCCGGTCGCACCCCCCTTGAAGCCGAAATAGTTGATGTCGCCTTCGAGGCCGAATACGGCCTGGTTGACCTGCCAATTATAGCCGGCGGTCAAACCGCCGGTCACGCTGGAGCTGTTGACTTTCTGGGCGCCGACCGCGGCGATGGCCGGAACACTGCTGGCGGCGAAGTAGCCGGTCGGAGAAAACACGGTCGATGTGGTCGGGTCGGCGCTGCCCCATTGTCCGCCGACATTGGCGCCGACATAGAACCCGGTCCAGTTGTAGCTGGGCGCCATCGCCGGCGCCTTGGTGTACTGCGGCGCGAGGTCGGCCGCCATTGCAGACACGGTGCCTAAAACAACCGACGCGACCGCCAGCAAAAACTTCTTCATTGCAATCTCCTTGCCCCACGCGATCGGAGCCGCGTTCTCTAATGCGCCAGCCAAGTGGATCCGGCCCAACCTAGGCATAGGCGGCATACCGCTCGGCGTCTTGGGCTGCGGCGAAGTTCGCAAGGACTGTGACGAAGGGTGCGGTCCCGCCACGCGCGAAGTGCGACGGGTGTGGCCGAAGCGCCACGCATTTTCTCATTGCAGCGACGCAAAATGCAGGCCCGCGTCGCGTCAGGACAGGCGCGCGCGAGCGAATATCCGAATCTGCTCCAGCCGGGCGCGCGCCTCAGACCGAGCGCGTCAGCCCGCCGTCGACGCGGATGTTCTGGCCGGTGATATAGGCGGCGCCGTCGGATGCGAGGAACGAGACCGTCGCCGCGATCTCCTCGACCTTGCCGTAGCGCTTCAGCGGCACGCTGTCGCGGCGCGCATCTAGCTGTGGCAGGCTGTCGATCCAGCCCGGCAGCACATTGTTCATGCGGATGTTGTCGGCCGCATGGGTGTCGGTGAAGATCTTGGCGAAGGCGGCAAGGCCCGCGCGGAACACCGCCGAGGTCGGGAACATCGCGCTCGGCTCGAACGCCCAGGCGGTCGAGATGTTGATGATGGCGCCGCCCTTCTGCGCCTGCATCACCGGCATGACCAGCCGGGTCGGACGGATCACGTTGAGCAAATACGTGTCGAGACCAAGGTGCCACTGCTCGTCGGTAATCTCCGTGATAGCCGCGCGCGGGCCGTGGCCGGCGCTGTTGACGAGCACGTCGATGCGTCCCCACTTTGCCAGCGCGCCGTCGACGAGGCGCTTCAGATCGTCATTGGACTTGTTCGAGCCGGTCACACCGAACCCGCCGAGCTCGGCCGCGAGCGCCTCACCCTTGCCGGAGGACGACAGGATCGCCACACGAAAGCCATCGGCTGCGAGCCGCCGCGCCGCCCCTGCCCCCATGCCGCTGCCGCCCGCGGTGACGAGTGCGACCTTCTCTGCTGCCATGATCGATCATCCCTGTGTTAGCGTTGAGGCGAACCGAAGGCTCAGCCTGTCATCAGGCCTTCTACAGCCAGACTTGCCCGCAAACCAGACTTGCTAACAAGTCCATCGCCACGAGGCCACGCGACATGAGCGATTTGCAGATCCGCCATTTGGGCCGTGAGGAGATCTCCATCGCGATCGAGTGGGCCGCGGCCGAGGGCTGGAATCCGGGCTTGCGCGACGCTGCCTGCTTCGCAATCCCCGACGCGAAAGGCTTCTTCGTCGGCGAGATCGACGGCGAACCCGTCGCGACTGTCTCCTGCGTCAATTACGACGACCGTTTCGCCTTCCTCGGCTTCTACATCGTGCGGGCAGGATTTCGCGGCAGAGGCCACGGCCTGCGCATCTGGAATGCTGCGATCGCGCATGCGGGCTCACGCGTGATCGGGCTCGACGGCGTCGTCGCACAGCAGGACAATTACAGAAAATCCGGCTTCCAGCTTGCTTACGCCAATATCCGCTACAGTGGCGCTGTCGTGACTCCGCCGCCGCACGCCGATCTCGTTGCGCTCGACGCGATCCCATTCGCACTTGTGGAAGCCGACGATGCAACCGTCTTCCCCGCCCCGCGCGCGGCCTTTCTGCGCGCCTGGATCAGCACGCCTGGGCACGTCGGGCGCGCGTTGATGCGTGACAATAAGCTCGCCGCGTGGGGCGTGATCCGCACCTGCCGAACCGGCCGCAAGATCGGTCCGCTGGTAGCCGATGACCGCGCCGCGGCAGATGCCATCGTGCAGGCTTTGCTGGCCAGTCCCGGAAGCAGCGAGATTGTGCTCGACATCCCCGCGGTGAACCGCGAAGCTATTGCGCTTGCGGAATCCCTTGGCCTGAAGCCGACATTCGAAACGGCGCGAATGTACACTGGACCAGTCCCGTCGCTGCGGCTCGACCGCGTGTTCGGCGTAACCAGTTTTGAACTCGGCTAGTATCGCCTCTGAATTTGGCCCATGCCGGCCTGAATTTGTAATCTGTTTCACGTCTGCGCTGCGGCGCGGCGTGTATTCGTGTTCAATCCGCCGATTTGCCGGACGGCTCGATCATTATTTTTCTGATTATCTATATTTCATTCGCGAGGATTTCATGACCGAAACCAGAAGCAAGGCTCGCCCCTCTCAGCATGCGGCCGACGACCTGCCGCGCCTTGGAATCGGGGCTGCGTTGCTGCTCGCCGTTGTGGCGGCCTTCGCGATGCACACGCTCGTCTCGGCTCCCACGCTGCGCGAGGCCGCCGAAGCGGAGCTCGTGCGCGCCATTGCCGATGAGGATCGGGACGTCTGCGGTCAGTTCGGGCTGCGCCCGGGGACGACCTCTTTTGCGGCCTGCAGCCGCGAGCTCGCAAACGTCAGGCAGAAACAATCCGACCGCGACCGGGCGGCCGCGGTCGGAATCTTGTAGTGCATTCTGAAATGAGTTGCGCCGCTCAGTAGCAGCGCATGATGTTGACGGTGTGCTCGCCGCCGCCGCGGCCGGGCACCGTCACGGATTCCGTCGGGCAGCTCGGCACATAGGGCCGATCGGACGGCACGACGTTCGGCGGGAAGCGATGCGCCCAGTCCCAGGGAACGTCGTAGGTGTAGGTATAGCGAACGTCGTTGGTGACAGGCTGGCCGGCATCGGCGAAAGGTTCGCTGTACGCCGCACCGTCGTAGAAGAACCCGCCGCCGCCCGGCCAATAAACCCAGGGATTGTTGCGAGCATTGTTGCGGCCGCGGAACCGCATCCCCGGCGCGATCGGCGGACGTGCCGCAACCGGCGGTGCGGCAGCGCTCACCATGCCATGCGGGGCGGCACCGCCCGGTCGCGCAAAACTGTCGCTGGGGGGAAGGAGCAGCGCGGCTGCGCTGAGCGAGGCGAGCAAGGCCCCATTTGATCTGGACATCATGATACGCACCAACTCGTTTGGCTTCGCGGATAACGGCTCCCCACCGCACGCTAGGCCGGGCTGTTGCCCACCCGCAAACGTATAATTAATTGTTGGTTAAGGCACGGGATTAACAGGGAACCGGGTGCGACCGAACGCCCGGAAGTCGGCGACCGTAGCCCGGAGGCCCAACACTTGCGTTGCCCGACGGGCAGAACACCCAAGCCCTCGGTCAATCCGCACGGTCAAAAATATTCTACTTTACCGAAATTCGGAAACGGCGTATGTATGGTCCCACTCCGGCCCAAGGAAGAGGGGCGCATCGCGATCGTCACGAACGCGGGCCGGGCGGCGGTGGGCGAGGGTCACATCGGCGCGAAGGGTTTTGCAGGGCGGGCAACCGTGAGCGAAGGCCTCGCGCACACGACCGGTGCGATCTGCGTACGGCCAAATCGTGTGGTCCTGGCGCCCGGAGCCTGTGCGTCAAGGCTTGCGGTGATGCGTTGTGTCCAACCGGACACGCGTATCAATCATCCGCAAGGCGACGGGGGCAATAGTGCATCGCTCCCCGGGGAGAGCACGACATAAGCCGTTCCAACCATCCGCGCAGGGAAGGCCGGGATGCCTCCGGCTGCCCTGTTACCCGCTGTGCAGTGTAGCGCAATCTACTCATGGCATAGCGGTCAATGGGAGCCAGCCGGCTCCCGGCCTTCCCTGCGCCCTCTTTCAAATGAGGGTGAGGCGACGGAGCAAAGCTCGGGCGAAACAAGCCGCGAGGATGCGAACCCATGTTGATATTTCAAAGACGGTCTCGTGCCCCGGACGCAGCGCAGCGCTCCTTCGCCGGTGCGCTGCAGAGCCGGGGCCCGTGCATCAGCGCACTGTGTCGCTTTCTGGGTCGCGGCTCTGCGCAGCAATGCGACGCATTGCAGCGCGTCCGGGATACGAGGGCGTCCGTACCGAGCAACGACGAATCCGTGGACGCCACCTTCCCGTCACTTCTGCATGTACTTTCGCTCTTGTAACAAAACCGTCACACAGCAAAACTAAACGATTGCCGGGGGCCGCGGTTCGGCGGCCAAGCCGCCTCACCGCTAGGAGATTTTGATGCGCCGTTCACTGGTGTTGCTGTCAGCCGGACTGACAGTGCTTTCCACCGGATTTGCCTCCGCCCAGAACAACACGCCCCGCAACCTGATCCTGTTCATTCCCGACGGGCTGCGCGCACTGAAGATCACCCCCGAGACCGCGCCGGCCATGGCCGAGGTCCGCGACAAGGGCGTCAATTTCAAGAACTCGCATTCGCTGTTCCCGACTTTCACCATGGCCAACGGCTCGGCGATGTCGACCGGCCATTATCTCGGCGACACCGGCGTGTTCTCCAACACGATCTGGACCAACTACACCTCGGTGCCCGCCGGCGACACCGTGGTCCCCTTCATCGAGAACGACGCGGTGCTCGGCGACATCGACGAGCATTTCAAGGGCGACTATCTCAACGAAGAGACCGTGTTGAAGATGGCCCGCGACAAGGGCTTCAGCACTGCCGCGCTGGGCAAGCACGGTCCGACCTACCAGTGGGACCACACCGATCATCCCGACAAGCCGGGCCTGCATTCGGTCGTGTTCGACGACGCCACCGGCACCAAGATTGGCGTACCGCTGTCGGACGAGGTGAAGGCGGCGTTGACCAAGGCCGGCCTTGCCCTCGCCGCGCCGTCGCGCGGCGACAATGCCAAGGCGGGCGATGCCAAGACGCCCGGCACCACCGTCGCCAACGTCGCGCAGCAGGCTTATTTCGCCGACGTCGCCACCAAGGTGCTGCTGCCGATGTTCAAGGCACGCAACAAGCCGTTCGTCCTCGTTTTCTGGTCGCGCGATCCCGATGGCAGCCAGCACAACACCGGCGACAGCCTGAACCAGATCCTGCCAGGCATCAACGGGCCGACCTCGATGGCTGGTATCAAGAACGCCGACAACAACCTCGCCCAGATCCGCAAGGCACTCGACGAGCTTGGCCTTTCCGCCAACACCAACATCATGATCCAGGCCGACCACGGCTTCTCGACCATCTCCAAGGAGAGCAAGACCAGCCCATCGGCCAAGCTCAGCTACGACGACACGCCGAAGGACTTTTTGCCGATGGGATTCCTGGCGATCGACCTTGCGAAAGCGCTGGACCTGCCGCTGTTCGACCCCAACGACAAGAACGCCGCCGTCACCGGCAACGCCCATCCGAAGGCCGGCAACGGCGTGCTCGGCAAGGATCCGACCAAGCCCGACCTCGTCATCGCCACCAATGGCGGTTCGGACCTGATCTACCTGCCGAATAAGGACAAGAAGCTGGCAGCGAAGACCATCAAGGCGCTGATGGAGCAGGACTACGTCTCCGGCCTGTTCGTCGACGACCAGCTCGGTCGCTTCCCCGGCACCCTGCCGCTGTCGAGCATCAATCTGCGCGGCAAGGCGGCAACGCCGACGCCGGCGATCGTGGTCAACTTCCGCTCCTATGCCAGCGAGTGCGGCGAGGCGCCGACCAACTGCTCGGTGCAGGTGGCCGACACCGTGCTGCGCCAGGGCCAGGGCATGCACGGCAGCTTCAGCCGTGGCGACACCTACAACTTCATGGCTGCGATCGGTCCGGACTTCAAAGCCGGCTTCGTCGACGAGCTGCCGGTCAGCAATGCCGACGTCGGCATGACTGCGGCTCAGCTCCTCGGCCTGCGCGGCTCGGAGAACGGCGGCTTGGTCGGCCGGGTGATGTCGGAGGCGCTGCCCAACGGCATCGTGCCGAAGGCATTCAAGGCCGTGGAGAAGTCGAAGAAGAAGTCCGAGAACGGTCTCGAGACCGTGCTCAACGTCCAGCGCGTCGGCAGCCAACGCTATTTCGACGCCGCCGGCTTCCCCGGCCGCACGCTCGGCCTCGAGCCGGACGCCGGCAAGCAAAAAACGGCGGGGAAATAGCCCCGCCGCCTGCGCTCGCGCCTCGCAAGGGGCGCGAGAATATCTCGGTCCTTAGTTCTTACATGCCAATGTCGAACACGTTCGGCAATTGGCCCGCCAGAGGCAAGGCGGTGGCGCCCAGGAAGGTCGCCACCATCGCCATCAGGCGACGGTTGTTGTGACGCTTGCCGCGCATCTGGCCGGCGATCCACTCCAGCATCTCGCTGTTGACCTTCGAGGCATAGGCCGGTGCCCAGCTCTCGATGTCCTGCACCAGCGCGACGTTGCGCGGCGGCACCTTCAGGCCGGAGGCGCTCGCGGCGTAATGGGCCACGGCCTTGGCAAGCAGATCGTCGAACCGGCCACCATCGGTGCGCTCGGTCGCGGCCTCGTTGATCTCAAACAGCGCCTCGGCTTCGGCGCGGCTGACCGGCTGGTCGTTGACGGCGGTTGCGGTCAGGATACGGACGCACCAGGCGGTGTCATCGGCATCGAGCGAGCGGGAAAAGTGCACCCGGCCCTTCGTGGTTGGGCCTTCGCCCGTGATCACGCCGTCGCGCACGATGGAGAGCGCATGGGCCGCGGTATCGCGGCAGGACGGTTCGAGGGACGGCGACTCAACGGACTTCTCAACGGACTTGGGCAGTGCGGCGGACATAGTTCACTTCCAGATTTCTTCTGATCGACCAGCATTTTCATGCGGGCGTAAAGGGGTGGTTAACGATTCGATATGGGGATCGCGACTTTTCTCAATGGTTGCCGATTAGTCGCTATGAGGACCGTTTCGGTTCCGGAGAGCGTCGGGCGAGCGTGATGCGGGTCATAAAAGGCTTTATCGGGGCAATCCAGCCCCGTCATCCCCGGTCGAGATGCTTCGCCGCAGGTGCCCCTGTAACAGAAAGATGCTAGGAGATCGGCTCTTCAGAGAAGGAATTCACATTTTACTTGAAGCGGTTCACTTGGCGTTCACTTGGCCTCGCCGAGGCCCTATAATGATGCTGACGGCCAGACAGTAATTCCCAAGCAAATTCAATGCGATGAGGTAGAACCATGACACTTCCGATCGGCACCACCGCACCCGACTTCGAAGCCGAGACCACCGAAGGGAAGATCAAGTTCCACGACTGGATCGGCAACAGCTGGGCCCTGCTGTTCTCGCACCCGAAGGACTTCACGCCGGTTTGTACGACGGAGCTCGGCGCTCTCGCCAAGTTGAAGCCGGAGTTCGACAAGCGTGGCGTCAAGTTGATGGGCCTCTCGGTCGATCCGGTCGATCGCCATTCGAAGTGGTCGGAGGACATCAAGGAGACCCAGGGTGCCGCCCCGAACTACCCGATGATCGGCGACACCGATTTCAACGTCTCGAAGCTCTACGAGATGCTGCCGGCCTCGACCTCGGGCGATCCCCTCACCCGCACGCCGGCCGACAACCAGACCGTCCGCAACGTCTTCATCATCGGGCCGGACAAGAAGATCAAGCTGGTGCTGGTCTATCCGATGACCACGGGCCGGAATTTTCAGGAAATCCTGCGCGTGATCGACTCGCTCCAGCTCACAGCGAAGCATCGCGTCGCGACGCCGGCCGACTGGTCGCAGGGCGAGGACGTCATCATTGCGGGCTCGGTCTCCAACGACGAGGCCAAGACCATCTACCCGCAGGGCTGGAAGGAACCGAAGCCCTACATCCGGATCGTGCCGCAGCCGAAATAAGGACCGTTATCCGGTCACACGATCCGCCACCAACGGACCCGCGGTCGACGAGACCGCGGTCACCACCGCGCCCCAGCAACCGATCCTCGATCATGCCAAGGGACGCGAGCGCGCGCTCGCCGCTTCCGCAAAGGTTGAGCGTTGCTTTGACACTATTATGAAACCCGCTATCGTCATCGCTCCATGCAAACCGTGGGGGACACGATATGGACGACGATAAGCCAATCACCGAGCAGGCGATGCAGACGATCACCAGCGCCGTGGACGTGACCAAGGACGCCGCAGTCACCGCCGCGAAGAAGGTGAAGAAGGCCGCCAAGAAGGTTGCGAAGAAAGTCGCGCCGAAGAAGGCTTCCAAGAAGAAGGCCAAAAAGGCCGCCAAGAAGTCGTCGAAAAAGGCAGCCAAGAAGTCCGTGAAGAAGACGGCCAAGAAAGCAGCCAAGAAAACCGCCAAGAAAGCCGCGAAGAAAACGGCGAAGAAGGCTGCCAAGAAGAAAAAGAAGGCCAAGCGCTGATCGCAGTGCGAGCGCAAGTCTCCGGGTGCGGGTGCGCCCGGAGATGTCTCCTCTACCGGCCCGGCCCTACCCTCTCCGCTTCGACGCGCGCCGGCCCGGGTGGTGCTTTCCCTTCGGATCGCGAAATTCGCTGCGATGGCCGCGCCGGTCTTCGGCGTTGAAGCGCCGCCGCTTTGCGGGTGAGCCGAACGCCTTGATCACCTTCCTCCCGTTGACCTTCTTGATGACATAGCCACCCTCGGTCATCGAGAACGGCGCCTTCAGCGTTCCCTTGTGGTCGAACTTGGTGCCGCGGGGATGCTTGAATGGCTCGAACCAGGACGGATAGACGAAGTTCGACATCGGCAAGCCGCCGACGTCGAAGGAATCCTCCTCCACGGCGTCGCAGACCTCATAGGCGTATTGGGTATTCGGATTCTTGTCAGCCCAGAGATTGGCCATGGGGTCGAGCACCATCTCGAACAGCTCGTGCGACGCCGCCACGCTGATCGGCTCCTCGCCCAGTGCCTTGACGAAGATCTTCGAGATCGGCTGGCCGCGATGGGTCAGCTCATGGCGCCCGAGCATGTTCTTGTGCAAGGCATCTTCGAAATAGACCAGTTGCCAGTCGGTGGCCTTCGGCTTGCGCGTGACATAGAGGTCGACCGGATAGCCCCACACCGGCAGGAAATGCTTGTCGTAACACTTCTGGAGCGCCGCGGTGAGCTGGCTCATCTCACGGTCGTTGATCGACTCCCAGGCGTAGTTGATGCAGGCAATCCGAACCGGCTTCAGGGATCTGCCGAGCAGTGCGCGCTTCGCCTTCTTCATGGAAATCACCGCGTGAAAGGGAAACTGAAATGCGGCAAGCCTAGCACGAACGCGGCCTGCACGTCAGGGATGTATTTCGGCAGCGGCGCCTACGAGCCGAAGCGCCGGTTGACCACGAATACCGCGGCCGCGCACATCGCCATGCCGGCGATCGCCAGCGCATCGAGCTTCTCGCCGAACAGCAGATAGGCCATCAGCGCCGTGACGGCCGGCACGAGGTAGAACAGGCTCGCAACCGACGTCGCAGCGGCGTGGCGGATCAGCCAGTACAAAAGGCCTATCGATCCGATCGAGAGGGCGACCGCAAGCCAGCCGAGCGCGAGCACGAACTCCTGCGTCCAGTGCACGACACGATCTTCGAACAGGAAGGCGCCGACCGTGAAGAAGATCGTGACGGCCACATACTGGACGAGGTTGCCGGCGCGCCAGTCGATGTGGTTGCAATAGCGGCGCTGATAGAGCGTGCCGAGCGTGATGCTGATCAGCGAGACCACCGAAGCGAGCCAGCCGAGCCCGGCCTCGCCGGTCATTGGGCGGTTGTGCAGGATCAGCGCCACGCCGCCAAGACCGAGCAGCAGTCCGCCCCATTGCACCGGCGTCACCTTCTCGCCGAGCCAGCGGTTGGCGATGGTCGAGGTCAGGATCGGCTGCAGGCCCGGAATGAGCGCGGAGAGTCCCGCCGGAATCGAATGGGCGATCGCAATCGCGGTGCCGCCGAGATAGAAGCCGTGGACGAGAATGCCGGCGACCGCGCTGTGCGCGATGCCGATGCGATCGGGCCATTTCGGACGGGCAACGCCTGCAATGATCGTCATCAAGCCGACCACCACCGCCATGCGGATGGCGAGGTAGGTCAATGGATCGGCGTTGTTGATGACGTATTTGGTGCCGATGAAACCGGTGCTCCAGAGCAGCACGAACAGCACCGGTGCCGCCCTTGCGGCCAAATGATCTTGATTATGATTCATTGCCGTCCTCATTGCCCGAGCGGGGGCGGTGCGGCAATGCGAATTTCGGATGCTGCGCTGCGAGGAAGACGACGGCTCAGATCAGCCGATCACCATTCTTCCGGACAGGGATCGATGATCTTCCAGAGCTCGACCCCGTTCTTGATTTTCTTCATGTCGGTGGTGAGTCCGCCGTTGCGGCGGATCCAGTCCTTCACCGTATCAGGATAGTACGACATCAGGTCGGACGTCCCTTCCGCACTGGTGATCTTCATGCCGAAGGTGAAGGCCTTGTCGTAATACGCCTGGTGGAAGCCGAGGCTTGCGCGCGGCGTCACGCAGATCTTGTTCATCGGCACGATGCCGAGCACCAGCGTGCAGGCCGAGTTGCAGATGCCGTCGATGATGACCCGCTCGCCCTTGTCGCGAACGCGCTTGTACCTGACCTTGTACTCCTCGACGTAACCGCCATGGTCACGCGTGATATGCAGCTCGGCGCGCGCTGGCGTGGCAGCAGCGACGAAGAGCAACAGCAGGCTGAGGAGCGTGATGCGCATGGCGGCGTGACGACGAAACCTTGCAGGAATGAACCGGCCTCGAAGAGCCCCCAAGGAAAACCCCAGGACGCCGGCGGAAGGAATCTTAAACCGAATTCTCTTTGGCCATACTTGTGTGGGGAATTCGTTAAGCATCCCCAAAAGGCCAAAAATGGGCAGGCTTCGAGCCCAGTTCCGGCAATTCTGTCACACCCACCGGGGAATCTGCTGGATTTGCCCCGATTTCCGGGCCTGGGACGGGTGCCCCGGCGGCCCGATATGGCTATAGATGGCAGACTTAGTCGCGCGGGTTCCGGAGAATCGAGATGAGCAAGTTGAAGCTTGTAGCCGCGGTTGCTGCCCTGTCGGCCGCAATCCTAGCCCCTGGCCTTGCGGAGGCACGGGGACACCATCGGTACCATCGCTATTACGCCAACCCACTGCCCTACCAGATCAGCTATCTGCACAATTACGGCCCGGGTATCACCCCCCGCACCTTCGCCTTTTACGATGGCCCGTCGACCAACCACTGCTATCAGAGCGCGGCCGCCTATGTCGGCCAGGATGGCCGGCGGCACCCCTGCTACTGAGGGGCGCCGCGGCGGCGTCTTGCGGCGGGCTGTCTAACCGAGGGCCCCTCGACAGCAGCACCTGCTTCTCGATTTCATAGACCAGCAGCTTGACGGGTCCTTGCCGACCTCGCTCCCGGAGCGCGTGGCATCGATCGTCCGGAGCGCGCCGCTCGCCTTTCATCAGTATTACATTTCGGTTCTGCCACAATTTGATCAGAACAACTTCGATATTCTGTATTGCGTAAGTGGAGAAAGACATCATGAAGCTGAAGATCGGCCTCGTCGCCGCGTCCCTGTTCGGTGCCATCGCGGCATCATCGTCGGCGTCGGCCATGTCCGTTGCGCCTGCACCTGCGACGCCGCAGGTCTCCGACGTCGAGCAGGTCCGCATGGTCTGCAACGCCTGGGGACGCTGCTGGTGGCAGCCGAACGTCTACGGCTACGGCCCCGGATATTATGGGCCGCCGCGCTATTACGGTCCCCGCTATTACGGACCGCGTTATTATGGCCCCCGCTATCGCCGCTGGTAAGATTGAAGGGGCCCTCGGGGCCCCTTCGCTTTTGCGAAAAGACCTCACCACCGGTCAGCCGATGAGCCGAGACCGTTGACGGTGACATCGGTCTGAGAGCTCCTCGTGGCATGATGTCCGCAATATTACGGCACTGAATCCTGTTTACTGAATCGTCGTGTTTCGCCATTGATGGCCATGTACCAACGTTCATTTTATTGTCACATTGCAGCATCCGGCCAGACGCATGTTCTTCGACGCTCTCGCCCCGTCCTCGGCGCTCCAGCTGACCCGGTTTACCGACGTCGACGCGTTTCGACCGGCTGAGTCGCTGGAAGACGCCCGCAGCATTCCGCTCGACGTCGCCAATTTCGCAGCCGCGCGGGCAATCGTGAACTTGCCGGCATGCAGGATTATCGTCGCGAGATCGTTTGCGCGTATCCTTGACACCGCCTACCGCGCGCCGGGCGGCATGGTGATCCTGCCGATGAGCGATGATCTGCGCGCCAGCTCGAGCGGAATGGACATCGACTCGCGCTTCTTCATTGCCCTGCGTGGCTACCATGACTGCCACTTCGTCGAGCCCCAGATCAATCATCATGCGCTGATCATGTTCTCGCCCACGCTCAGGGATCGCGGATGGTTCGATCGAGCCGACGCATTGCGGGTTCGCATCGCAGACCCCGCCGCTCATCTCTACGCGCGGCAGCTTGTGCAAGACATCCTCAGGACCGCATCGGTCGCGCCGCGGATGTTCGAGACCACGGAAGCCGCCGCCCATCTCCAGGAGGGGCTGCTGCTCGCCTTCGATGACCTGTTTCGAACGAATCCGCTGTCGGAGCGTAGCGCCCCGAATGCGGGCGCGCGATCTGCCAGGCTCGTGCAGCGGATCGACGATTACGTCGCTGCCTATCCGACCTCCCCGATCTATACCGCCGAGCTTGCTGGTGAGTTCGGCGTCTCGATCCGGACCCTCGGCGGTGCTGTGGCCAAAGTGCGCGGCATGAGCCTGCATCAATACATCCGCCTGAAGCGGCTGTGGGCTACCCGCACGCAGCTTCTCAGGAGCGGTGGTGCGTCGGTCGCCTCGTGCGCGCGCGCCCAGGGCTTTCATCACCTCGGCGAGTTTGCCGCAGCGTACCGGACGACCTTCCACGAAGCGCCCTCGGACACTCTCGCGCGGGCCCGGCAAACCGGTCTTCCGGCCAACTGATCACAACCACACGGCGCGGTGCCTGCCCTGGCTCGCCCGTGAGGCCGCTTCGGAACCCGTTCCTTCGAGCCGCGTTGGCCGGTCCGAGCAATGCGCCGCCAACCCCAGGGCGAGGACTTGCAGAATCGGTCAGACCTGAAGGCTCTGGCACGGTCTGGACACCGCTTGAATGGCGCGCTCGGAAGGATTCGAACCTCCGGCCCTCGGAATCGAAATCCGATGCTCTATCCAGCTGAGCTACGAGCGCCCTGATGACCCCGTGTATTGGGCCACAAACCGAAGCGTCGCGGACATAGGCCGGGAGGCCAGCTGATCTGCGACGCTCGGATCGGTACGAATTAGCAGAGAGGTCGAACAATAAAAAGCCCTCCCCGCCTTTATCGAGGCAGGACAGAGGCGCGCTGTTACCAGGTCGTGTTGAAAAGACCGAAATGCGGCTGCTGTGCGACCAGCATCATCGGCTGACCACGCTGAGGCGCCGGACGCGCCCGGGCCACCTTGCGCTTGCGCTGGGCTGGGACCTGAACTTGCGGAGCCTGGGTCGTCTGAGCCACCTGACCCTGCGGCTTGGCGTCGACCTTGCTGGCCGCCGCCACGTCGCCCTTCGGCGTAAACTGAGCAAAGGTCTCGCGCACCCGCGTCTTTGCCGACATGTCAGCCAATACGTCCGCCTGCGCGGTCGGCTGAGGTGCCGCGACGGCAGCCGTCTTCGTCACCGGCGCGGCAACGGTCGGCTGGCTGGTGTCGAGCACGACGCGTTCGGGCGGATGGCGATCGGACCGGATCCGGATCAGCGGCTGATCGTAGCTTACACCCGCAACGACCTGCGCAACCGGCGACGTCGGCCAAACGAAATCAGCCACGAACAACAGGGCGAGCAGAGCTCCACCGACGAACATGAAATAGCGAAAGATGGGCATTGGCCGCGCTCCGCCCCCCGCATCCCCGCGTGGACTAACCGCCTTAACAGGCGATCCTTTAATTGGTTCCTAGGCCCAGCCGTTCGGTTCAAATGGCAACGCCAAGTTTTTCCACCAAGGGGCAAGGACGGTAACTTTTCCGCTAGCGGAATGTGGGGGCCCTTTAGGCGCGCCGCGCCGTCACCAGCGAGCACTTCGCCTGATCGGCGTTCACGTTGACGAATCCGACGGGGACGCGCGCAAAGGTCTTGCGACTCTTCATGCCGACAATATCGGCCAGCACACGGCTGCGGTCGGTCAGATGGCTGCCGTCGCGCCGCGTGAAGGCGCAGACGATCTCGACATCTCTTACGGCATACTCATTGTCATTTCGCACGGTAAACGTAACAAGTGCCTTCGAGCCGAGTCCGCCGCGCCGCCAGGTCTGCGATGAGATCGTCATCCGGTCGAGCCCGGCCGCCTCCGCAGTGGAGGTATCTGAGGCGGTTGTCGGGGGAGCTGGATCGATGCTTGCCAGCGCCAATTTCGTAGGCTCGCCTTCGGAAGACGGCATCAGCAGCCAGAGGGCACCGCCAACCACGAGCATGGCCAGCAGCCACAACAGGCCTCGCTTGAGCCAGACACTAGTCGGGGGCTGGCGCCGCGGCGGGTCTTCGCCATTGCCAGCGAAGCTTCCCCGTCCGATCCGGCCAAACCCTGCGTTCATGGGTGCGTCACTCGCCTCCTTCCTCAATCCGTGAGACGAACTAAGGTTCCCGCAACCGCGCGAATCTCGGATAGGAGCCACGGTAGCGATCATCGATCGGGATCGCTAACATGCGCTGCAACACCGCGAAGGCCCTATCGGGAGGAATTGAAATGCCAGTCGTCGTCACCTGGGATCACATCCATCTGCGCAGCCCCGATCCGGAAACGACCGCGGCCTGGCTGCGCGATATCCTCGGCGGCGAAATCGTGCGCGCGCCGGGACGCATCGACGTGAACCTGGGCGGCGCAAGGATCTTCATCGCGCCGCTGGAGGGCGAGAGCGCCGTCAACCCGCCGCCCCCGCACCCCCATCAGGGCCTCGACCATTTCGGCCTCACGGTGAAGGACATCGACGCCGTCGCCGCCGAGATCAAGGCCAAGGGCGTGGCGTTCACCCGCGAGCCGACCACGATCCGGCCCGGCGTCCGCATCTGCTTCATCCGCGGCCCCGAAGGCATCTCCATCGAGCTGCTCGAGCGCGACAAGAAGTATACCTGACGCAGCGCCGCATCTGAGATCGAGGATAAGCCGGGTGCGCTATCGCCCGGCTAAGTCATGCTACCTGGCATAAAGCAGCGGATCGTGACGCCCATGTAGCCGTAGATCGGCCAGACCATGGTGCGTCCGACCCGATTGGGCTCAGAGATCACGGCCTCCTCGGGCACGTCGACCCAGACGAGCTCTTGCTCCCGGCCCTCGATCACGTAGCCGAGGCGCGGGATGCGGACACGGTAGTGCCCGTCCTTGCTCTCCCAATCGGAATCCGAGATCGCGGAGCCGTCGGCATCGGAGCAGCATGGCCCCTTGCCGCTGCGCAAGCCGTCGAACCAGGCTTTCAGCTCTGTACTGGTGTTGACAAACTGGCCGCGATCGCGTGCGTGCCCAATCGGGGCAACCAGCGCGATCAGCGCCAGCGCGCAAGCAAGACTTGCCGCGCTTCGCCACCGTGTGGGACGGCCGATCCGCCGTCGTTGTGTTTCGCAATTCGTGGGACGCGCACTGTACAGATGCGGCTCATCGCCGCCGGAATCGATCCAGTTGCTCACGTTCGTCTTGCTCCAGCACCCCGCGGCCAGTGCAACGATGGTTATGCATTTCGCGGGCCAACTCTGATTCGCAACGACTGGCCTCGCTGTAGGATGAGACCGTCATAACCGCGTCACACACAAGCTGGGACAATTACGGCTCGCGTGCCGGCACGGGACACCACCGCCGGCAAAACTGCCGCGTTGCGCGAGGGGTTGCGCTTTGGCATAAAAGCTTCACTGGTTACGCCATTGGGCGATGGCGGCCGGCCAACGGGACGTTATGAAGAACGGCCTCTATTCGATTCACGTGACCCTGCTCGACGGTCGAGTCGGCAAGGGCAGCGGCGTGATTCTTTTCCGCGACGGCCAGATCCTTGGCGGCGATGCCTATCTCTATTACACCGGCAGCTACAAGGTGAAGGACAACACCTTCAAGGGCGAGGTGCTGGTGCAACGGCACACCTCCCCGCGCGGCGACGACAATCCTCTGTTCGGCGGCCCAACGGCAGTCGGCGTTGGCGTCAGCGGCACCTTCACCGATACACGGGGTGATATGACGGGCACCGCTCTCGTCGGAAAGGCCAGCCAGATCTTTGGCGCCACCCTGCACAAGCTCGCCGATATCGATTAGCCGGCCGACTATTCCGCAGCCTGCTCGAGCGGTGCTGTGCGCGGCAGGATTATCTGGATGCGCGTCCCCTCGCCCGTCTCGGAATCGAGGTCGAGCCGCCCGCCGAGTCGGTTCGTCACGATGCTGTAGACGATGTGCAATCCGAGACCGGTGCCACCCTGGTCGCGCCGCGTCGTGAAGAACGGATCGAAGGCGCGGCGACGCACGTCGAGCGACATGCCGCAGCCATTGTCAGCGACGATGATCTCGACATTGTCCTTGCCGGACTCGCGCACCCGGATGTCGATGATCCCCGGACGTCCGTCCGGAAAGGCGTGCGCCACCGAATTCAGGAACAGATTCGTCAGCACCTGGCCGTACGGGCCGGGATAGCTGTTCATGGTGAGGTTGGGCTGGCACTCGACGTTGAGCGTCAGGTTCTGCTTGCGCAGGCCCGGGCGCAGGCTCATCACCACCTGCTCGGTGAGGTCGGCGAGATCGAAGCTGCGCTGGTCCGAATAGTTGCGGTCGGCCGCGACCTGCTTGAACGACTGGATCAGCTCGGCTGCGCGGTTGAGATTGGAGACGAGCTGCGAGGACGCGTCGCGGCTGGTGTTGAGATAGTCGTTCAGTGTCGAGCGGCGAAGCTCGCCGCGCTCGACCTCGGCGCTGAAGATCGCGGTCTTGCGTTCCAGCGCAGAGGCAACCGTGAGGCTGATGCCGACGGGATTGTTGACCTCATGCGCGACGCCGGCGACCAGGCGGCCGAGGGCCGCGAGCTTCTCCGCCTCGATCAGCGAGGCCTGGGTCTCGCGCAGATTGCGCAGCGCGGTCTCGGCGGCGTCCTTCGCCTTCCGCATCTCCTGCTCGCCACGCTTGCGCTCACCGATGTCGAGCGCCACGGTGACGATCCGCTCGATCTCGCCCTCGGCATCAAGCAGCGGCAGCTTGTTGACCAGCCATTGCCGCATGTTGCCGGAGGAATCCTTGTACTCCTCCTCGTAGAAGCCGAGACCTTTGCGGAAATTGAGCACGCGCTTGTCGTTCTCGTCGGTCTTGGCCGCGCCATAGCGCGACATCAGGTCCGCGGTGGTGCGACCGAGCGCGTCACCGGGCTCGATGCCGAAGATGCCGGCCATGTAGCGGTTCATCAGCACGTAACGCAGGTCGCGGTCCTTGACGTTGATGACGGCCGGCACGGTGTCGATGACCTGCTGGAGCAGGCGCCGGCCTTCGGCGATGGCGTCTTCCGCCCGCTTCTGGTCGGTGATGTCGCGCAGTGTGCCCTCGTAGCGGACGATCCTGCCCTGCTCATCCCGCACCCCGGTTGCGCTGTCGGAAAGCCAGAGAACATTGCCGCTGCGCTGGCGCACCTGATATTCGAACTCGCGCACCATGCCGTCGCGGTGCATCAGCCGCTGATACTCGACGCGCGCCTCGGGATCGACGTAGATGGTGTGGGCGATGTCGTTGATGCTGTCGATCAGGTGCTGCGGGCTGTCATAGCCCATCATCCGCGCCAGGGCCGGATTGGCGTTGAGGAGGTCGCCGGACGGCGTCGTCACGTAGATGCCGTCGACCGAACCCTCAAACAGTTTGCGATAGCTTTCCTCGGCCAGCCGCTGCTCGGTGAGCGCTCGCACGGCTGCCTCTCGTGCGGTGTCGGCTTCTTCCAACGCGCGACGGAACACCTCTGCCGCGCGTGCGATGTCGCCGATCTCGTTGTTGAGATCGGCCGACGGGATCGACGTATTCTTCTCGCCCGCCGCAAGGGCGCGAATGGAGCGCGCGATCTGGGCCAGCGGACGCACCGTCCGGCGCACCACGAAGCCCGCGGCGAGGATGCCGATCAACACACCCATGCTGCCGAGCACGATGCTCTGCCAGCGCGCCTCCGCAAGCGTCCGGGCGAAATCGCGCGACAGCACGTGGCCGCGGCGGTCGCTGACGTCACGGAGCAATTCGGTGACGCGGCCGATCAGCCGGCCCTCGGTTCCCAGCACCTCGCGGTCGATATCGGCGATCTGCCGTTCGCGGACAGCGACCGCGACGAGGGCATCGGCGTAATTGTTCACGGCCGCCTTCAGCCTGCTATCTGCGATGTCCATCGCCAACATGCCCTGCGCAGCCTGTTCGGCAGCGGACGGGTTGCGTGCGAGCAGCCCGAGCGCGATCCGGCTCTGCGCCTCCGACAGGCGGGCGGCGAGATCGCGGTCTCCACTTTCGGAGACTGCCGCATCGAACTGGTCGCGCAGCGGCGGCAGCCCGGCGAGCAACTGCGCTCGGCGATCGATCAGGGTCGAGATCCGCTCCAGCCCGCTGCGGTAAGTCGCTAGCCGCTCGGAGACGCCGTCGATCATGTCCTGCTGTTCAGGGGCAAGATCGATACGGGTCTTCTTGAGGATGTCGCTCAGGGTCGAGGCGGCCTCGCCCACCTGCTTGAACTGGATGCCGGCACCGGGATCGGTGACGAAGTCACGCGCGGCGAGCCGCAGGTCGTTCATGCGGCGGTCGATGTCTTCCGCCAGATCGCCGACGCTTTGCAGCCGCTGCAGCTCGGCGAAGGTGGCGTCGATATGCCGGATCGCGATCACGCTGGCGGTCGAGGTGACGATGATTACCGCCAGCACCAGAATGAAGCTGCCGAACGTCATCTGACCGATCGACAGCGAAAACGATCGATTCGGCGGCAGATTCGGTGGCGTTTCGACGGGCATTGGGGCGGAACCGGACTCCATACACCCCTAATATACGCTGTATCGCGGCTCCGGGGGAACATGCCTCCGACATTGGGAAGCAGTTGTTTTTCATGATGGTTTAGCAACAGCCGGGCGCCGGGCCGGGACCGTCATGGCGGCAACGCCGAGGACGACGCAGGCCAAGCCAATCCAGGCGGTCTGGCTCAGGGTTTCCTCCAGGAAGGCGACGCTGATGGCGACCCCGATCGGGACACGGAGATAGGCCTGGGCGGTGGTTCCGACCGAGCCGAGGGTCTGGATCAGGCGGAAGTAAATGGCGAACGCCGCTGCGGTCGAAAACACCGCCAGCGCGAGCAGCGCCAGGACCGAGCTCAGCGAGGGCGATAGTGTCCAGGGCGCTTCGAGCACGAGCGAGGCCGGGATCAGCACGGCCGCGCCCGCCAGCAGCGAGCCGGCCGCGGGCGCCAAGGGATCGAGGCCCTTGAAGCTCCGGCCGAAGATCGCAGCGCAAGCGTAGCAGATGGTGGCGGCAACGATCGCGGCTTCCGCGACGAGGCCGCTGCCGATGTCGTGGAGCGCATCGACGCCGACGATCAGCAGGATGCCGGCCATGCCGGCCACCACGCCGAACAGTTTTCGCGGGGTCGTGGCCTCATGGCGGGTGACGACCGCGGTGAGCAGGAAAGTGAAGATCGGGCCGGCCGAGTTGAGGATGGTAGCCAGCGCAGCATCGACATGGCGCTCGCCCCAAGCGATCAGCGTCCAGGGGATGACGCTGTTGAGCACGGCCTGGAACGCGAAGCGCTGCCAGGTCGCGACGTCCCTGGGAATCCTGATGCCCCTCGCCCACATGACGACGAGCAGCAGCAGGCCTGCGATCGTGGTGCGCGCGGCGATCAGCGTGACCGGCGGGATGGTGGCGACGCCAAGCTTGATGAAGGTGTAGGAGCCGCCCCAGAGCGTGGCGAGCACGATCAGCAGCGCCAGCTCGAAGGCGACATTTGTGTCCTGCCGGTTATCCATGGCGCGCTCCGTCCAGCTTTCAGTGGATGGAACATACAGCGGCCACAGGCGCAATAGTTCGTCGTACGTCGAACTGTGTCAGCCGACCGCGCCGACCTCGAACACTTCGCCGTCATAGCCGGCCTCGCGGGGGATGCGGAGCTGGCGGCCGCTCTCGGTCTTGGTCATGACCGGCATCACCGTGACGATCGACATACCCTTGGCATGATCTAGCGCGGCGCTCACGCTGCCTTGCTTGGCAAGCCGGATCAGGTTGCGCGTGGTCGGGAACGGCAGCTTGAAGCGGCCGCTCTCGCCGCCCTCGACAGCCTCGCGCGGCGAGACCCAGATCGAGTCGGTCGACTCCCGTCCGTCATGCGCGCCGAGCTGGTCGGGCGGTGCTGCCGCAAGAAAAAACCAGGTGTCGAAACGCTTCGGCATGCCCTCCGGCGTGATCCAGTGTGCGTACGGCACCAGCGTGTCGAGCGCGAGTTGGAGGCCATTGTCGGCCAGGATGCTCATGAAACTGATCTTGTGCTCGTTGAGCGCGACGCGATGCGCATCGGCGATCTCGCCGGCGCGCCTGGCATCAACGGGCGTGTTCGAGCCCTTCGACCGCGCCAGCAGGATACCGCTTTCCTCGAAGGTTTCGCGGATCGCGGCGATACGGAAGCCGCGATCGGATTCGCTCAGGCCCTCGCCGCCCGAGTAGAGGTCGGACCGCTTGACGATCTCCTGATCGCCGGCATCGACGCTGCCGCCGGGAAACACCAGCGCGCCCGAGTTGAACTCGATCTGATGATGGCGGACCATCATGAAGACCTCAACTTCCTTTGCTGCGTCGCGCAGCAGGAGGATCGTCGACGCGGGACGCGATGCTGATGTCTCGGGCATTCAACTAACCTGCGGCACTCGATTGCGGGCCGAGATTGGCGCGCTTGTCGACGCGGGCGACGCGCGACAGCAGGTAGTCGACCTCCGCCTTCGCCGCCGGCGTGATGGTCGCGCCGGGCTTGCGCTGGGCGCTGGAGGCGATGATGCCGCGCTTCTGCAGCACGTGCTTGCGCACGGCAAGGCCGGCACCCGGCTGCTGCTCGTAGCGGATAAGCGGCAGATGCGCGTCGAACAGATCATGCGCCGCATCGCGCTTGCCGGCCTTGGAGAGGTCCACGACGTCGATCAGAAGCTCGGGAAAGGCGTAGCCGGTCATGGCGCCGTCGGCGCCGCGCTCCATCTCGAAATCCAAAAAGAGACCGCCATTGCCGCAGAGGATCGAGAGCGGACGGAGCGAGCCGTCCTTCTGGAAATTGCGCAGGGTCGAGATCTTTTCGAGACCCGGCCAGTCCTCGTGCTTGAGCATCACACAGTTCGCATTGTCGGTGACGATCTTGCGGATCACGGCCGGCGTGAACACCACCTGCAAGGTCAGCGGATAGTCCTGGAGCACCCAGGGCACGTCGGGACCGATCGCCTCGGCCGCCTGCTTGTAATAGCCGATGATCTGGTCGTCGGTGCGGAGCGAGGGCGGCGGCGCGATCATGACGCCGGCGGCGCCTGCGTCCATCGAGGCCTTCGCCAGCGAGCGCATGGTGGCAAAGCCCGGCGCGGAGACGCCGACGATCACCTGCATTGTCTTGGCGCGCTTGACGAAGCGCACCGCCACCTGCTCGGCCTCGGCAGCATCGAGCTTCGGCGCCTCACCCAAAATGCCCAACACCGTGACGCCGTCGCAGCCGACCTCCTCGTAGAAATCGGTCAGGCGGTCGATCGAGCGCTCGTCGATCCTTCCGTCATCGTGGAACGGCGTCGGCGCGATTGCGAAGGTGCCCTTGGCGTCGGCGGTCAGTTTCATCGTCTTACCTTGTCTCTCTCTATTCGTCATTCCGGGATGGCCCGAAGGGACAGGCCCGGAATGACAGTGTGGCTAAAACCGCCGCGCACCCATCTTGATCTGCTCCTCGGAGAAGAAGATCTCCTTGGCATGATCGGCGATGTCCTGGGCGTTCCAGCCCGAGTGCGGCGGTTTCCAGCCTTCCATCTCCATCATCCGCATTTCGCGCACGCCGCGGGGCCCGGACACGCCCAGCACCTTGCCGGTCTGGTCGCCCGACAAGTCGCTGACCATGTATAGCACGGCCGGCGCGATGCCGTCCGGCCCCAGCGCCGCCGAGGGGTTCTCCTTATAGCGGGGCAGGTCTGCGGTCATGCGGGTCAGCGCGCCTGGGGCCAGCGTCCAGATCCGGATGTTGTATTTGCGGCCCTCGATCGCCAGCACATTGGACAGGCCCCAGATGCCGCCCTTGGCCGCGCCGTAATTGCTCTGGCCGAAATTACCGATCAATCCCGAGGTCGAGGAGGTGTTGACGATGACACCACCACCATTTTCCCGCATCCAGCGAAATACCGGCATGGTGCAACAGAAGGTGCCCTTCAGATGCACCTTGATGACCTTGTCCCAGTCGGACTCGCTAGCCTTGGCAAACGTCTGGTCGCGCAAGATGCCGGCATTGTTGACGAGGATGTCGGCGCGGCCGAAGTGCTTGATGGCGTCGTCGAACACCGACTGGCCGCCTTCCATGGTCGAGATGTCGGCACCATTCGCGACCGCCTTGCCGCCCTCCGCCTTGATCGCGTCCACCACGAGCTGCGCCATCGACTTGTCGGCGCCGGAGCCGTCGCGGGGCCCGCCGAGGTCGTTGACGACGATCGAGGCCCCTTCCCGCGCGAACAGCTTTGCATAGGCTTCACCGAGCCCCCCGCCCGCGCCGGTGATCAGCGCAACCTTGCCGTCGAGTAGTCCCATGGTGGCTTCTCCCTGCTTTTGTTGTTTTGTGTCCCGGACGCGATGCAGCGTGAAACGCTGTTTCGCAGCGCCGGGACCCAGTTCTTCCTTGGGCGGCTCTGGGCCCCGGCTCAGCAGCGCACCGCTGAAGGAACGCTGCGTCCGGGGCATGAGAGTCCCCCTAACCTAAGATCGTCTTGCCGTTTTTGATCACGGTGACACCGCGCGACTTCACCTTGGCTTCGAACGAGATCGTGTTGCCGTCCTTCCAGAGGTCCATGGTCACGGTCTCGCCGGGATACACCGGCGAGGAGAACCGCGCGACGTGCTGGCGGAACGCGCTGGCGTCGTAGTCGGCATAGGTCTGCAGCACGCCGCGGCAGGTGATGCCGTAGGTGCACATGCCGTGCAGGATCGGACGCGGGAAGCCGGCCTTCTTCGCAAACTCCGGATCAGAATGCAGCGGATTGCGGTCGCCGCAGAGGCGATAGATCAGCGCCTGGTCAGGGCGCGTGACGATGTCGATGGTCTTGTCGGGCGCGCGCGAGGGAATCCTGTGCGGATCTGGCTGGGTCAGGTTCGGACCGCCGAAGCCACCGTCGCCGCGGGCGAAGCGCGAGGCAACCAGCGTGGCGAGCTTCTCGCCCTTCTCGTTCTTCAGCACGGTCTGGTGGCTGATCACGACACCCTTGTCCTTGCCCTTATCGTAGACCTCGACCACGGAGGAATCGGCGGTGATGTTGGCGGCGACCGGCAGCGGCTGGTGGAAGGTGATGTCGCGCTCGCCGTCGACCACCATGACGCGGTTGAGATTCATCTCACCCGGGCCCGAGCCCCATGCGGCGACGGAGGCAAAGGTCGGCACTACTTTCAGCGGCCGCGGTGTCAACGTGCCTTCGTTGACGAAGGCGAGTTCGTTCTCGTCCATGGGATCAGCGCCGAGGCCGATGCCGTAAGCGTAGAGCATGACCTCGCGATCGCTGTAGCCATATTTCTGGCCGAGGTTTTTTAGGCCTTTGAGTTCTTCGTATCTGGCGGACATTTTGTTGTTTCCTCCCGGTATTCTTCTCAGCGAACAGCGGCGCTCGTTAATGTGCCCTCTCCCCTTGTGAGAGAGGGCCGCGAGAGCCGTGCGGCGAACTCGTTTGGGTGAGGGGTTGCCTCCACATCGAACAATCTGCGGAGCGATACCCCTCATCCGGCGCTTCGCGCCACCTTCCCCCACAAGGGGGGAAGGGAAGAATTTCAGGCCGGCGTGAAGAACGGTAGCGGGGCGCCGTCGGTCGGCTTGAACACCACCTTCACCTTCTGGCCGATCTTCAGCTTCTCAAGATCGCAGTCGACAAAATTGGTTTGCAACGACGGGCCCTCCTTCAGCGTGACGTAACCGATCGCATACGGACCGGTCGGCGACTTCCGCATCAGGCTCCAGGTGTAAATCGTGCCTTCGCCCGAGGCCTCTTCCCACACCGTCTTGTCGGAATAGCAGAACGGGCAGATCGAGCGCGGGAAGTAATGCGCTTCGCCGCAGGCCGTGCAGCGCTTGATCATGAACTTGCCGCGGCTGGCCGCGTCCCAGAACGCCGCGGTCTCGGGGTTCGTGACCGGGGCCGGGTATTTTTTTGCATCTACCATCACACGCGCTCCAGAATGGCCGTCGAGGCGGCGTGGCGAACGCCCAAAAGGCCGCCGGTGCCGTGGGCGATGGCGAGATCGCAATTCTTGACCTGCACTTTCGGATGCGCCTCGCCGCGCAGCTGCCGGACGGCCTCGATGACCTTGGTCATGCCGCCGCGGTTGACGGGATGGTTGCTGCAGAGGCCGCCGCCGTCGGTGTTGAACGGCAGCTTGCCGACGCCCGAGATCAGGTTGCCGTCGGCGACGAACTTGCCACCCTCGCCCTTCTTGCAGAAGCCGAGGTCCTCGAGCTGCATCAGCACCGTGATGGTGAAGCTGTCGTAGATGGAAGCGTATTTGATGTCCTTCGGCGTGATGCCGGCTTCCTCGAACGCGCGCGGGCCGGACCAGATGCCGGCGGAGTAGGTGAGATCGAGATCCTTGCCGCCGCGCGGACCCTTCATCGCCTCGCCATGGCCGATCAGCTTGACCAGCGGCTTCTTCAGGCTCTTGGCGATCTCCGGCGTCGTCACGATCAGCGCGCCGCCGCCGTCGGAGACGACGCAGCAATCCATGCGATGCAAGGGATCGGAGATCATCGGCGAGTTCAGCACGTCCTCGACGGTGACGACGTCCTTGAGCATCGCATGCGGATTGTATTGCGCATGATGCGAGGCCGCGACCTTGATCCAGGCGAGCTGCTCCGAGGTGGTGCCATAGTCGTGCATGTGACGCATGGCACACATGCCATAGGCATTGTGCGTGGTCGCGCCGTAAGCGGACTCGAAATCGGCTTCCGCGCCGGCCGCGCGCGGCGGCATCACGCCGGTCCGCGGCTTGCCGGCCAACGTGATCAGCGCGATCGAGCACTTGCCCGCCGCGATCGCCTCAGCCGCGTGGCCGAGATGGATGATGTAGGAACAGCCGCCGGTCTCGGTCGAGTCGACGTGGCGGAGCTTCTTGGTGTTGAGGCCGAGATAATCGACCATCGGCCAGGCACCGCCGGGCGCGTCGCCCGCGCAGAAATAGCCGTCGACATCGTCCTTACTGAGCCCGGCATCCTCGATCGCGCCCTTCGCGACCTCGGCGTGAAGCTGGGCAGTGGATTTGTCCGGCGCATGCCGGGTCGGGTGTTCGTAGATCCCGGCAATGTAGGCCTTGCCCTTGATGGTCAAAACAGAGGTCTCCGCTCGCGTTTCTTGTTGCTTCGTTTTTCTGAACCGCACTGGGCGGATTGGCAAGCGCGGAAATATTCCGTCGGGCGAGAGGGTAGCGGGTTGGCGCAATTCTCGCTGACGTCTCATGTCCCGGACGCGCTGCAACGCCTTAGCTTTGCTGCGCAGAGCCGGGACCCATGCCGCCCGCGCACATCGTTGCAACATGGGCCCCGGCTCTGCAGCGCACCGCTAAAGAAGCGCTGCGCTGCGTCCGGGGCACGAGAGCTTCGATCGGCCAAAACCCTAAAGGTGTTTTGCCCGACGGCACAAGCGATTTTCTTTTTATCGGAACAACCATATTGGTCGAAAACAACCCCATGCACAGTAGAACGGTGGTTGATTTCAAACAGGAAATCGTAGGGTGGGCAAAGCGAAGGTGCCCACCTCTTCAGACCGCAATGTTGGTGAGATGGTGGGCACGGCACTTTGCGCCTTTGCCCACCCTACGAAGCCCCTACTCCGCCGCGATCTGCCTCGGCGCCGGCGGCGGGTTCGCCAGGTCCGCGGCGAGCTGGGCGTAGCGGGCCTTGGCGTCCGCCACCGCCTTCTCCTTCACCGGACCGTAGCCGCGGATGCGGTCCGGCAGTGACAACAGCTCGACCGCGGTGTCGATCGTGAGCGGCGACAGCAGGCCGAGCACGGTGGCGACGTCCTTCTCGTAGCCTGTGATCAAATCGCGCTCGAGCTTGCGGTCGGCGCTGCGGCCGAAGATGTCGAGTGCCGTGCCGCGCAGGAACTTGAATTTTGCCAGCACGCGGAATGCCTTCAGCATCCACGGGCCGAAGGCACGCTTCTTCGGGCGGCCGAGCACGTCGACGCCGCGGCTGAGGATCGGCGGGGCCAGGTTGAAGCTGAACTTGAAGTCGCCCTCGAACTGGTCGCGGAGCTGTTTTTCGAAGGCGCCATCGGTGAAGAGCCGCGCGACCTCGTACTCGTCCTTGTAGGCGAGCAGCTTTGCGTAGTTGATCGCGACAGCACGCGGTAGCGCCTCGTCGTAGCCGCCCTGCTTGGCGGCGTCACTGACCTGATCGACCAGCTTGCGATAGCGCTTGGCCAGGCGGCCGTTCTGGTAGGCGGCGAGATGCTTGGCGCGATGCGCGATGACCTCGTCCAGCGTCATGGCATCCAACGTCTTGGGTGCCGCAACCTCGTCCGTCCCCTTCAGCATCTCGGCGAGGCGCGCGGGGTCCGCGATCGCGAGGCGGCCGAGGCGGAAGGCTTCCTTGTTCATCTTGATCGAGACGCCGTTGACCTCGATCGCCTGCTCGATCGCCTCCGCCGACAGCGGCAGCAGGCCCTTCTGATAGGCAAAGCCCATCATCATCATGTTGGTGGCGATGCTGTCACCCAGCAGCTGCTCGGCCGGCTTGGTGAAGTCGAAGAAGACGGAGTCCTTGTGTAGCGCCGTTTCCAAAAGTCCGTTCAGCTTGCGGGTCTGGAAGTTGAAGTCGCGGTTGAGGACGAAATCGGCGGTGGGAATGACGTGGCTGTTGATGATGCCGCGGGTGCGGGTGGTGTCGCAGAGCGAGATCGTATCCTTGGCGACCGCGACCACCTCGTCGGCGGCGAGCACGACGTCGGCGGTGCCGGTGACGATGCGCGAGCACGTCACTTCCGCCGGATGATCCGAGAGGCGGACGTGGCTGAGCACCGCGCCGCCCTTCTGTGCGAGGCCGGACATGTCGAGGATCATCGAGGCCTTGCCCTCGATATGCGCGGCCATGCCGAGCAGTGCGCCGATGGTGAGCACGCCGGTGCCGCCAACGCCGCCGACCGCGATGTTGTAGGGCTTGTCGAGCGTCGGGCGCGAGGCCGGCTCCGGCAGCGTGCCGATGTCAGCGAGCTCGGCCGGCGCGCGGTGGCGCGGCGCGCCGCCATCGATGGTGACGAAGGACGGGCAGAACCCCTTGAGGCATGAATAGTCCTTGTTGCAGGACGACTGGTTGATGGCGCGCTTGCGGCCGAACTCGGTCTCCAGCGGCTCGACCGAGATGCAGTTCGACTGCACCGAGCAGTCGCCGCAGCCCTCGCACACGGCCGGGTTGATCATGACGCGGCGCGCCGGATCCTCCATCAGGCCGCGCTTGCGGCGGCGGCGCTTCTCGGCGGCGCAGGTCTGCACGAAGACGATGGCCGAGGTGCCCTTGGAGTCCCGGCACATCTTCATGACGTTGTCGAGCTCGTCGCGGTGATACTTCTTCACGCCGGGTGCGATGGTGCCGGCCGGATAAGTGTCGGGCGCTTCCGAGACCAGATAGATCTCGCGAATGCCCTCGGCATGGAGCTGGAAGGTGATCTGCTGCGGCGAGAGATCGCCGTCATGACGCTGGCCGCCGGTCATGGCCACCGCATCGTTGTAGAGGATCTTGTAGGTGATGTTGGTCTTGGAGGCGACCGCCTGCCGGATGGCGAGAAGGCCCGAGTGGAAATAGGTGCCGTCGCCGAGGTTGGCGAAAATGTGGTTCTCGTTGGTGAAGGGCGCGATGCCGACCCACGGCACGCCCTCGCCGCCCATATGCGTAAAGGTCTCGGTCGAGCGGTCCATCCACAGCGCCATGAAGTGGCAGCCGATGCCGGCTAGCGCGCGGCTGCCTTCGGGGACTTTCGTCGATGTGTTGTGGGGACAGCCGGAGCAGAAGTAGGGAGTGCGGGAGACAGGCGCTGTCGCCTGCATCTGGGTGGCCTGGCGGCCATTGAACCAGTCGGCCTTGGCGCGGAGCATCTCCGCGATTTCAGGATTGAGATTAAGTCGAAGGAGACGTTCGGTGAGCGAGGTCGCAAGCGAGGCGACGCTGAGCTCGGCCGAGAAGGTCAGGAAGCGCTTGTCGTGCTCGTCCATCTTGCCGACGATGCGCGGACGGACGTCATCGCGCCAGTTGAACAGCTCCTGCTTGACCTGGTTCTCGACGATCTCGCGCCGTTCCTCGACGATGAAGATCTCCTCGAGCCCGACCGCGAATTGCCGCACCCCTTCCGGCTCCAGCGGCCAGGGCATGCCGATCTTGTAGAGGCGAAGACCGATCCTGGCGGCGACCTGCTCGGTAATCCCGAGCTCGCGCAGCGCCTGGCGGACGTCCTCGTAGCTCTTGCCCGAGGCCATGATGCCGAAGCGGGCGTTCGGCGAATCCATGGTGACGCGGTTGACCTTGTTGGCGCGCGCAAAGGCGATCGCGGCAAAGCCCTTGTAATCCTGCAGGCGCCGGTCCTGCTCGAAACGGTCGTCGGGCCAGCGCAGATTGAGCCCGCCGGGCGGCAGCTCGAAATCGGGTGGGATGATGAAAGGCTTCATCTCGTCGGTGAGGTCGATCTCGGCGGTGGTCTCCACCGTCTCGGTGATCACCTTCATGCCGACCCAGCAGCCCGAATAGCGTGACATCGCGATGCCGAGCAGGCCCATCTCGATCATCTCGTGGATGCTCGAGGGATAGAGATACGGCATCAGCGCCGAGATGAAGGCGTGGTCGGACTGATGCGGGACGGTGGAGGATTTTGCGCCGTGGTCGTCGCCGGCGAGGCACAGCACGCCGCCGTTCTTGGCGGAGCCGGCCGCGTTGCCGTGGCGAAACACGTCGCCGCTGCGATCGACGCCGGGGCCCTTGCCGTACCAGATGCCGACGACACCGTCGTATTTGGCACCGGGCGAGAGGTTGAGCTGCTGCGAGCCCCAGACGGCGGTGGCCGCCAGATCTTCGTTCACGCCGGGCTGGAACTTGATGTTGTACTGCTCGAGATGCTTTCGCGCCGCGAAGAGCTGCTGGTCGTAGCCGCCGAGCGGCGAGCCGCGGTAGCCGGAGATGAAGCCCGCGGTGTTCAGGCCAGCGGCACGGTCGCGACGGATCTGGGCCATGGGCAGGCGGACCAGCGCCTGGATGCCCGTCGTGAAGATATGGCCGGTGTCCTGGGTGTATTTTTGATCGAGACTGATCGGACCCTGGTTGATGCCCATGTTGTCCTCTTTGCCGCCCTGCTCAGGCCTTGCTCATTAAGCCGTTGCCTGCCCGTCGTTTTTAGCTAGGGCGCGCCGACCACCGCCGCCACTCTATGTCGGATATTTGACGCGGCGCATCACAAATCTGGGCCTTCGGCGACGACGGGAAAAAAACGCAATTTCGTGGCCGGAAAGGCATGGCGATTTTCAGTTTGTGTCACCATGGCCCGGCGTCGCGAAACGACGTGCCGCCCGTATGATGCGAATGGGCTGATGAGTCGCAGCAAGAAGGGTCGACGATGCGGAGGATTCTGGTTGGCCTGGTCTTGTGCAGTGCGGTTGCGGGTGCAGCCGTTGCCGCTGAGCCATCGCCCGAGCTGATCGCCTACGGCAAGACATTGGTCGAGGCCGGCAACTGCGCCGGCTGTCACACCGCCGATCCCACCAAGCCGTTTGCGGGCGGCAAGCGCATCGACACGCCTTTCGGCGCGATCTATGCGCCGAACCTGACGCCGGACCGCGACACCGGGATCGGCGCCTGGCAGGATGCCGATTTCACCCGCGCCGTGCGCTACGGCTTCGCGCCGGACGGCTCGCTTTACTACCCGGCCTTCCCCTACCCCTACTTCACCCGGATGACCAAGGACGATACGCTGGCGATCCGGGCCTATCTCGGCACCCTCGCGCCGGTCGCCAGCCGCAACAAGCCGCCGGAGCTGCGCTGGCCGTTCGGCTATCGCGGCTTGATGCGGGCCTGGAATTTGCTGTTCTTCACACCCGGCCTGTTCGAACCCGACCAAAGCAAGAGCGCTATGTGGAACAGGGGCGGCTATCTCGTCACCGGGCTTGGCCATTGCGGCGCCTGCCACACGCCGAAGAACTATTTTGGCGCCGACAAGACCGTGCAGGCGCTGGCGGGCAGCGAGCTCGGCGGCTGGTACGCGCCGCGCCTCGATGGCGCCTCCCGCACCGGCCTGCAATCGTGGAGTGCGGACGACATCACCGAATATCTGCAGAGCGGCCGCAATGCGAGGAGCCACGCCGACGGGCCGATGGCGGAAGTGATCGTCAATTCGACCTCGAAGATGAGCGATGCCGATGTCCGCGCCATGGCAGCGTATCTGAAGGACCTGCCGCCGGTACGCCGCGAGCCGAAGGTGACGCCGCCGGATGAGGCCGAGATGAAAGCCGGTCAGGCCGTCTACGCAAAACTCTGCATCGCCTGCCATGAAGCCGACGGCTCCGGCGCGCCGCGGATCTACCCGCCGCTGCCGGGCAATGCGCTGCTGCAATCGATCAACCCGTCCTCCACCCTGCGCATCATCCTCGACGGCGCCCACACCGTGACAACGCCGCGGGCGCCGAACACCGGCGAGATGCCAGGCTACGCCAGGCAATTGTCCGACGACGAGATCGCGGCGGTGACGAACTACATCCGCAATTCCTGGGGCAATGCCGGCCCGCTGGTGACGCCCGCACAAGTGGCCAAGGCACGCGGACAGCAGCCGTAGCTCTCCTCCGTCATTGCGAGCGCAGCGAAGCAATCCAGAATCTTTGCGCGGCGGCGGTCTGGATTGCTTCGCTGCGCTCGCAATGACGACGTGGATGGAGAGGGGCGACGTCAGCCTCACTCCTCATCGCCCGTGAACGCGAATTTCGGCATATCCCATTTGTAGCGCACCGCGAGCAGGCGAAAGCTGATGCCGAGCACGAAGGTCAAAATGGTCCAGAGCTCGGCGTTGAGATTGAGGCCGAAAGCGGTGGCATAGAACAGCCCCGTCACCACCGAGACGCTGGCGTAGAGCTCCGAGCGGAACAGCAGCGGCACGTCATTGCAGAGCACGTCGCGCAACACCCCGCCGGCGCAGCCCGTCACCATGCCGGAGACGATGACGATCGGCAGCGAAGCATCGATCTGCCAGGCGATGTCGCAGCCGGTCATGGTGAAGACGACGAGGCCGATGGCATCGAGCACGATGAAGGCGAGCTTCAGCCGGTGCACGAGCCGGGCGAACAGGATGGTGAGGAAGGCGGCGCTGCCGGCCAGCGCGAGATAGATCGGGTTTTGCACCCAGGCCAGCGGATAATGCCCGAGAAAGAGATCGCGCAGCGTGCCGCCACCGAGCGCGGTGATGCAGCCGAGGAAGCAGACACCTAACCAATCCATGCTGCGGCGGCCAGCCGAGAGTGCAGCCGTCATGGCCTGCGCGGCGACCGCGACCAAGGAGAGGAAATGCAGCACGCTATCGCTCGGCGGCAGGCTCCACATCGCTTTGTTCCCTCAGTCCCGCAGTGGAACCTATGTCGGGGTTCCCGGATGAACAGGTTCCCGATTCCCGATGCGAGGCAACATACGACGAAAGCATAAAGGGACGCGGAACAGAATCTCGCATCTCCGGGTTGTCTCGCCGCAATAATCGAGGAGACCCAATCGATGGCTGACGACCGTTTTCCCAACGATCCGTATCGCCCGAACTTCGCCGACGATGAGTATCTTCGCGCGGCACGCCGGGACGCCGACCTGCAGGCCGATCCCGAGCTTGGCGAGGGCCCCGCCTCCAGCGGCAAGGTTGCCCTGTTTGCCGTGGCCGTCGCCTTGATACTGGGCGCCGTGTTCTACGGGCTGAATAATACCAGCACCAGTAACCAGGCGAGTAACGCGCCGGCAAACCAGACCGCACAGCAGGCGCCGCCAACCAACCCGGCTGCGCCTCCTGGCATGCGTGACGCGACCCCGCGCAACAACACTGCGCCGGGCGTGACCACCGGTGCGGCGCCAAGCAAGCCGGCCCCGGATACTCAGGCACCGTCGGACGGCGCCAAGTAATGCACCACTGTCATCGCCCGGCTTGACCGGGCGATCCAGGTACTCCGAGACGGCAGCGATTGATCGATAGGCCTCGGCTTACTGGATGCCCCGCCTTCGCGGGCATGACGTCGAGCGGACGCAAGAGCGGCGGGACACAACATCCCGCCGCTGTTTGTTTCTACCTAGCTGAACATCTTGTTCAGCTCGCCGCCGGGATAACCGGTTGCGAGCTCGGCAAACGTCCCCTTCTCCGCCATCTCCTTTGCGGCGCGCATGAACCCGCCCCAGGCGGCGCGGGCGAGCGAGCCGCCGACGCTGATGCGCCGGACGCCGAGATCCTCGGCTTCCTGCAACGACAGGCCGGAGCCGCCGATCAGCAGGTTGAAAGGTTTTGGTGCGACAGCCTTCACCACTGCGGCGATGTCCTCGCGCGTCTTCAAGCCCGGCGCGTAAAGACAGTCGGCACCGGCATCGGCATAGGCCGTGAGTCGATCGATGACGAGCTTGAGATCGGTCACGCCCCATAAGAACGCTTCGCAACGGCCGACCAGCAGCGTGCCGCTGTCGCCGATTGCCTTGCGCGAAGCCTTGATACGCTCGATCGCAAGTGCGCGATCATAGATCGGCTTGTCCTTGTCGCCGGTGGAATCCTCGATCGACAGGCCCGCGACACCGGTGCGCACGCCGCGCGCGACATTGTCCGCGACCTTGTCCGGCTCGACCGCAAAACCGCCCTCGAAATCCGCATTCACGGGAATGTCGACCGAGGAACTCAATGCCGCCAGATGTTGACAGACGTCCTCGACGTTGACGCGATTGTCGGCCTTGCCGATGGTCCAGGCAAAGCCTGCACTCGACGACGCGATTGCCTTGAAACCGAGATGCTGCAACGCCTTGGCGCCGCCGACATCGACCGGATTTGGCAGGATGAAGCAGCCGCCCTCGTGCATCTTCCTGAACGTCGCGCGCTTGTCAGCAGTTGTCACATGCATGTTTCTCTCCCTTGTTGGCCGCGCAGAGATAGGCACACGCGCCCACGAGCGCTAGTGCGCGTCGTGCACGGCGCGGCTGTCCTTGGGTGCCTGCGCGCGATCATTCATGCCGTAGTCGCGGATGACGCTTGCGATGCGCAGATGATAGTCGGCAAAAATCTGCGCCCTGCCCTTGGCCTGCGTGCGCCGGTGCTCCATCGTGTTGCGCCAGGCCTGGACGGCGGCCTCATCCCGCCAGAATGACAGCGACAGGACCTTGCCTTGCTCGGTCAGGCTTTCGAAGCGCTCGACCGAGATGAAGCCGTCGATGGTTTGCAGGATCGGCTTCAGATCGGCCGCGAGGTCGAAGTAGTCCTGGCGATGTTCCGGCTTGGGCCAGACTTCGAAGATCACGGCGATCATGGGCGGCTCCTTATCGTTGATGGCCTACACTACCACCTTGCGCAGGAAGGTGCGCTCTTCCGCGAGGATGAATTTGTTGTCCTCGGCAAAATGGAAGTTCGCCATGCCATTGGCATCCTGCCGCAGCCGCGCACGATAGGCCTCATAAGCTGCGAGACTCTCGAAGCTGATCAGCGCGAACGCGATATTGTTGGTGCCCTCATGCGGCATGAAGTAGCCGATCAGGTCGCCGCCGCATTTCGGGATGATGGTGAGCCAGCGTTTCGAGTACTCCTCGAACTGCGCGCGCTTGAACGGATCGAGCTGGTAGCGGATGAAGACGGTGACGGACATGTGGGGCTCTCCTGATGTTTCCTCCGTCATTGCGAGCGCAGCGAAGCAATCCAGGAATCCCTCTGCAGGGACAGTCTGGATTGCTTCGTCGCTGCGCGCCTCGCAATGACGAGTTGGTGAAAAGCTACGCCCTTGCCCGACCGCAATGCTTCGGCTATCATCGAAGCATGAAATCAGGCCCCGACATCGCCATGGTCGCCGCGCTGGTTGGCGATCCCGCCCGCGCCAACATGCTCACGGCGCTGATGAACGGCCGCGCGCTCACCGCAAGCGAGCTCGCGCAGGAGGCCGGCATCACGCCGCAGACCGCGAGCTCGCATCTTTCAAAGCTCGAGGCCGGCAGGCTGGTCGAGCCGGAGAAGCAGGGCCGCCACCGTTACTACCGCCTCACCGACGACGACGTCGCCGGCGTGCTCGAAGGCCTTGCCGGCCTTGCCGCGCGCACCGGGCACATGCGCGTGCGCACCGGGCCGAAGGATCCGGCGCTGCGGCGCGCACGGATCTGCTACGACCATTTGGCCGGCGATCTCGGCGTGCAGATGCTAGATAGCCTGCGCACGCGAAACCTGGTCAAGCAGAAGAAGCAGGAGATCGAGCTGACCGCCGAGGGCGAGCGCTTCCTCGCCAAGAATTTGCAGATCTCGACCGATATGCTCAGCCATCCGCGCCGCCCGGTGTGCAAGGCCTGCCTCGACTGGAGCGAGCGGCGTCACCATCTCGCCGGCACACTAGGTGCCGCGATCATGCAGCGTTTCGCCGAGCTGAAATGGGCCGCGCGCGACGCCACGCCCGGCAGTCGCGTGGTGAATTTCACCCGCACCGGCGAGAAGCAGTTTGCGGCGCTGTTCGGCGGCGAGAAGGAGTGACCACGCACACAATTGCGTGTGAGCTTCCACTCTCATGATGGCCGGGCTTGACCCGGCCATGCACGCGCTTATGCGGATGGTCATTTCGTGACCGTCAGAGACCTCCATGATCCGCATCCTCCCGGCCGCCCTCGCCGCCACCCTGCTCGTTTTCCCATTCGCCGCCCGCGCGGCCGACACGCCCCAACGCGAGCCCTACGGCATCGCGCTCGAAGGCTTTGCCTATCCCTATCCCGTGCACGTGCTGCCGGTCGTCAATGACGGCGAGCAGCTCAGCATGGCCTATATGGACGTCGCGCCGGCGCAGCCGAACGGCCGCACTGTGGTGCTGCTGCACGGGCGCAATTTTCCGTCGAGCTATTGGGCGCCTGTCATCAAGATGCTCAACGAGGCCGGTTATCGCGTCGTGGTGCCGGACCAGGTCGGCTTCGGCAAATCATCCAAGCCTGTGGGCGAGCTGCATTTCGACACGCTGGCGCGCAACACCATTGCGCTGCTCGATCACTTGGAGATCAACAAGGCAGATGTCGTCGCGCATTCGCTCGGCGGCATGCTGGGCGTGCGCATCGCCCGCGCCTATCCTGATCGCGTCGCCCATCTGGTGCTGACCGCGCCGATCGGGCTGGAAGACTACCGCCTCTACGTGCCGCCGACGCCGACCGAGAAGATGATCGAGACCGAGGACAAGCTTACCGCCGACGGCTATCGAAAACAGCTCCAGACCAATTACGCGATCAAGCTGCCGGGCGATGCGATCACGCCGTTCATCGACGCCCGCTTCAATATCAAGGGCAGCCCGGATTATCCGCGCTGGCTGCGCGCCTTCGTCTCTTCGGGCCAGATGATCTATCGCGAGCCGGTCGCGCACGAGATTCCGCTGATTACCGAGCCGACGCTGTTCATCATGGGCACCGATGACCACAACGCACCGGGCCGGCCCAACGCACCGGAGGCGCTGCGGCCGAAGATGGGGCAGAACGCCGAGCTGGCAAAAGCGTTCGCGGCGAAGATGCCGAACGCGCGGGCTGAAGTCATTCCGGACACGGGCCACCTCGTCTTCCTGGAGGCGCCGGAGAAGTACCGGGAATTGGTGCTGGGCTTTCTCGGCCGCTAGCTAGCGCCAGTCATGTCGCGCAATGCCGTACGCAGCGAATGTTCATGCCGCATTCAGGTCATGATTGGCAGGTTTGGATCGCGCCGTGCCGACATGTCGCAAAAATTAACATGTCGAATCGTATCTTTTGATTCATTGTGCGCCACAAGCGCGCAAACCCTACAATCTACCCCCATAAACTTGCCCCGAAGGACGAGAAGGAAGATCAAATGAAATATCTGTTTGCCGCCGTGATGCTCGCCAGCGCGGTCGTCGGCTTCAGCGAGGCGGCCAGTGCCGCCGGTGGTTGCGGCCCAGGCTGGTACCGCGGTCCCTATGGCGGCTGCCGTCCGATGCGCGGCCCGGTCGTCGTGGCTCCCGGCCCGGTCGTGGTCGCTCCGCCGGTCGTCGTCGTGCGTCCGCGCGTGTGCCCCTATGGCTTCCGCTGGTACGCCGGTCGCTGCCGCCCATTCTGATCTCTCGCACTTGCGAAATGGCCGCGCGGCGAAAGCTGCGCGGCCTTTTTTGTTGAGAGGCTTGGCCCATAGCAATTCGCCCATAGCAAAAAAGGGATCGCAATCGCGATCCCCTTTTTCAGTCCAGGCGCGGCGTTACCAGCGACGCCAGTGGCGGCGGTGCCAGCGACGGCGCCAGCCCCAATGACGATGGCGCCAGCCCCAGTGCCGGTGATGCCAGTGGCCGTGGCCCCAGCGCACCTGCTCCGGCTTGAGTTGGGCTGCTTCCTCGCTGCTGGTGACGGCAGGATGAGCGTCCGGATTGCCTTGCGGCATGCGGGGATCACCGAGCATTTGGGGCGCCAATGGCGCCGCCTGTGCGGCGGCCGTGAACGTGGCGGCACCGGCCGCGACACTCAAAGCTAGCTTCAAAAAACTCCGGCGCTCCATGACATGTCCTCCGCTTGGTCGATCAAGTGATGCCAAGGAAGTGTCGGGCTCGCGACATGAACTGCTGCTGAATCGCGCGTTCAGGTTCATTGCAAAGGCGACGGGAGCGCGTCCTACTTCGCAAATTCCTGCGCCAGCACCGGCGTCTCGCGCGAGCGCTTCAATGTGGCGAAGACGGCGCGCTTGCTGGCATCGGCGACAATGGCGCGGACGACGAAGTCGGCGGCGGGCATCGGATTTCCTCCTGTTGTTTGGCCAGAGCATAGCTGGTTATAGTGCCGGCAACAAAAAGCCCGCGCGACGGAACATGAGGAGCGCGCGACATCGGGGAAGGACCGGCCATGCGCAGGATCATCACGGGCATCATCGCGATCGCCAGCGTCTTCCCCCTCGCTTCGCGCGCCGAGATCGTCCGCTTCGACATCACGGAACGCGTGCCCGCCTTCTCGGGGCGCAGCTTTGGCAGCGTCGGCACCTATGAGCGCATCACCGCGCGCGCGACCTTCGCGCTGAACCCGGCCGACGACCGCAATGCCGTCATCACCGATCTCGCACTCGCTCCGCGCAACGCCGACGGCAAGGTCGAGGCCACCGCCGACGTCGTGATCCTGCGTCCGACCGATCCGACCCACGGCAACGGCACGCTGCTGCTGGACGTGCCCAATCGCGGCAGAAAGCTCGCGCCGCAATTGTTCGACGATTCCGCCCAGCCCGGCGCCAATAATGCGGACAAGGCCGAGGATGCCGGCATCGGCTTCCTGCACCGGCAAGGTTACACGATGGTCTGGGTCGGCTGGCAGGGCGACATCCCCTCCAAGCCGGGACAACTTGCGATGGCCGCCCCGGCGCTCAAGGGCGTCACCGGCCCCGCGCGCGAAGAAGTCGTGTTCGACAACACGACCAGCCCGGTGCGCGCGACGCTGACCTGGCCCGCTGCGGATGCAGCCAATCTCAACGTCACCGTGCGTGCCGCCTGGGCCGATCCGTGGCAAACGCCGGCCGGCCTCTCCGCCAAGCTTGTTGATCCCTCGACGCTGGAGATCACCCGGCCCGACGGCTTTGACGCCGGCGCGCTCTACGAGATCACCTACACGGCGCGCGATCCGGTACCGCTCGGCATGGGCTATGCCGCCGTGCGCGACGTCGTCAGCTTCCTTCGCCACGACGAGACGCAGGCCAACCCGCTGCTCGACGGCCTGCATCCGTCGGTCAGCCGCGCCATCGGTTTTGGCGTCTCGCAATCCGGCCGCTTCCTGCGCGACTTCGTTTATCTCGGCTTCAACGAGGATCTCCAGGGGCGCATGGTGTTTGATGGACTGATGCCGCATGTCGCCGGCACGCGGCGGATGGCGACCAATGTCCGCTTCGGCCTGCCCGGCCGCAACCCGCGCCACATGCAAGACCCGGCGTGGCAGGCCGACCTCTTCCCCTTCACCTACGCAACACTGAGCGATCCTTATTCCGGCAAGACCGACGGCCTCTTGCGCCGCTGCTCGCTCTCGGCGACCTGCCCGAAGGTGATGCAGACCGACAGCGAGCACGAATGGTGGGCCTCGCACGCCTCGCTGCTGGTCACCGATCTCGCCGGCAATCACCTCGACCTCCCCGACAATGTCCGCGCCTACATGATATCAGGCACACCGCATTTCGCCGAAGCCGCCGATATCATGCGCAAAGGCCTGCCTGGGATGTCGCTGCCGCAAAACCCGATGCATGCGGGCATGCCGATGCGCGCGCTGCTCACCGACCTCAACGCATGGATCAGTGACAGCACAAAACCGCCCGCAAGCCGCGTCCCCATGCGCGCCCACGGCACGCTGGTAGCCGCGCAAGGCGCGGTGCCGACGGACATCCCCGGCCTGCCCTATGCCGGCATCCATACGCTGGCCGCCTTCTCCGACCAGAGCGTGCTGCCGCCGAAGGAGATCGGCCGCTATCCCGTGTTCGTGCCCAAGGCAGACGATGACGGCATGGCGATCGCGGGCATTCGCCAGCTCGCGCTCGCCGTACCGCGCGCGACCTACACCGCCTGGAATCCGCGCGCGACAGGATTCGGCCCAACCGCACTCTATCCATTGCAAGGCGCGGTGGTGCCGTTCGCACCGACCGAAGCGGCGCGCAAGGAAGTGCACGATCCCAGGCTGTCGATCGCGGAGCGCTATGCCGATGACGGCGCGTATGTGGCGGCGGTAAAGCGTGAGGCGGCAAGGCAGGTGGCGGAGCGGATATTGCTGCCGGAGGATGCGGAGCGTGCGGTGGAGGCCGCGAAGCAAGAGAAGCTGGCGAAGCTCGGGCAGTAAGCAAAGCCCAGTGCCCCCGTAGGGTGGGCAAAGCGGGAGCGTGCCCACCTCTTTTGACACCGGCCAACAGATGGTGGGCACGGCGCAGTTGCGCCTTTGCCCACCCTACCGGTCTTTGCCTGCGGAGAAAAACGGTCTCACGCTGTCGGAACGCGCCCGCTCCATCCGTCCTATGCCAAGACACCACGGAGACACGGCATGCCCGACCTCACCCTGACCACCTTCGACTGGGTTCCCGAACCCCCGCGCGGTTTCGTGCGCGATCTCCGCGTGCGCTGGGCCCTTGAAGAGGCCGATCTGCCCTATCGCGTCGCGAGCGTGCCGTTCGGCCCGCGCGATGCCGAGCACTTCGCGCACCAGCCGTTTGGCCAGGTGCCGTGGCTGACCGATGGCGACATCTCGATCTTCGAGAGCGGCGCGATCCTGCTGCATCTCGGCGAGCGCAGCGCCAAGCTGATGCCCACCGATCCTCGCGGTCGCAGCGAAGCGACGGAATGGCTGTTCGCAGCGCTCAACTCCGTGGAGATGGCAAGCCTGCCCTGGTCGCTTTTCAAGTTCACCGGCAACGACGATGGTTCGCCTGCCGTGAAGTTCTTCGACGACTTCCTGAGGGCCCACCGGCTCAAGCACCTCGAGCCGGTGCTTGCGGGCCGCGAGTGGCTGGCGGGGTCCTTCTCCGTCGCCGACATCCTGATGTCGGACGTGCTGCGCCTCGTCGATCGCTTCGACGGGCTCGCGGACAGCCCCGCCTGCCGCGCGTACGTGGCGCGAGCAACGGGCCGCCCCGCTTTCGCGAAGGCCCATGCGGATCAGATGGCGCATTTCGCTGCGGCAGACGAAAACCCAAGGCCTAGATAGGCAGCAGCCATTTCATCACGAACCGGCGATTGGCTATCCGCGGTGAAAAGATCGCGGATTTCTTGGATACGCTATATGTGAGGACGACTGGGAGCCGCGCAGTATTGTTCTGCTGAATTTCCGTCCTTTGCGGCATAGGAAGCGTTCTACAACGGCGACTCACCAGGGGCTGAAATCGATCCGAGACATTTGCAGCTCGGCCCGCCTGGTCGGTGTCGAGGGCCTCGGTTAGCCTGGCCCACAGCGGCGCCTCACATCAGCTTGAGCGGCGCGTCTTCGACCAGGCGAAGGTCGATCCTGGCGATCAATTGCGCACGAAGCGCTTCCGCGGCGTGGATAGCGTCATCCGTCTGCCGCAACGTGCTGACGTTCGAGCCGAGCGAGACGATGCCGCCCAGGATCAATGCGATCGATCCGAGCGCGGCGGTCTGACCAAATCCAAACAGCCCTAGGATCGTGATCAACAGCAGAGCCGCACCGCTGGCGATGGCGATCCTGGACGCCAGGATGTATTTCCGGCAGCGCTCCGCGATCTCGGCGAGTGCCTCGATCCGCGCTTCGATGTCGGAGATTTCGTCGGTCGGATCGTCTTCGGTCATTGGATCGAGCATGCCGATGGTAGGGCGGATTAGGCGCAGCCGTAATCCACCGCATTCAGATAAGTTGGCGGGTTACACTTCGCTAACTCGCCCTACGCTTCCCTCACAACGGCAAATTGTCGTGCTTCTTCGCCGGCGTCTCCACCTTCTTATCCCTGAGCATTGCCAACGCCCGCGCGATCCGCTTCCGGGTCGAGTGCGGCATGATGACGTCGTCGATGTAGCCGCGCTCGGCGGCGATGAAGGGTGACAGGAAGCGGTCTTCGTATTCCTTGGTGCGCGCGGCGATCTTGTCGGGGTCGCCGATGTCTGAGCGGAAGATGATCTCGACCGCGCCCTTGGCGCCCATCACCGCGATCTGGGCGGTCGGCCAGGCGTAGTTCATGTCGGCGCCGATTTCTTTGGAGGCCATGACGTCGAAGGCGCCGCCATAGGCCTTGCGGGTGATGATGGTGACCAGCGGCACGGTGCACTGCGAGTAGGCGAACAGCAGCTTGGCGCCGTGCTTGATCAGGCCGCCATATTCCTGGCTCGTACCCGGCAGAAAGCCCGGCACGTCGACGAAGGTGACGATCGGGATGTTGAAGGCGTCGCAGAAGCGAACGAAGCGCGCGGCCTTGCGCGAGGCATCGCTGTCGAGCACGCCGGCCAGCACCATCGGCTGATTGGCGACGAAGCCGACGGTGCGGCCTGCGATACGGCCGAAGCCGGTGACGATGTTCTTGGCAAAACTGTCCGCGATCTCGAAGAAGTCGCCCTCGTCCACGACCTTCAGGATCAACTCCTTCATGTCGTAGGGCTTGTTCGGATTGTCGGGGATCAGCGTATCGAGCGACATGTCGAGGCGGCCGATGTCGTCGAAGCTCGGCCATTCCGGCACACCGTCGGTGTTGTTGGATGGCAGGAAGTCGATCAGGCGGCGCATCTGCAGCAGCGTCTCGACGTCGTTCTCGAACGCGCCGTCCGCGATCGAGGAGCGCGTGGCGTGCACCGAGGCGCCGCCGAGCTCTTCCGCCGTGACGACCTCGTTGGTCACGGTCTTCACCACGTCGGGGCCGGTGACGAACATGTAGCTGGTGTTCTTCACCATGAAGATGAAGTCGGTCATCGCAGGCGAATAGACATCGCCGCCGGCGCAGGGGCCCATGATGACGGAGATCTGCGGGATCACGCCCGAGGCCAGCACGTTGCGGCGGAACACGTAGGAATAGCCGGCAAGCGCGGCGACGCCTTCCTGGATGCGCGCGCCACCCGCGTCATAGAGACCGATGATGGGCGCCCGCGCCTTCATCGCCATGTCCTGGAGTTTCGTGATCTTCAGCGCATGGGTCTCGGACAGCGAGCCGCCGAATACGGTGAAATCTTTCGCGAACACAAAAGTCTTGCGGCCGTTGACGGTGCCCCAGCCGGTGACGACGCCGTCGCCGGGGATCTTGTTCTTCTCCATGCCGAACTCGATGGAGCGGTGCTCGACGAACATGTCGAATTCCTCGAACGATCCCTTGTCGAGCAAGAGCTCGATGCGCTCGCGCGCGGTCAGCTTGCCGCGGGCATGCTGCGCCTCGATGCGCTTCTCGCCGCCGCCGAGCTTTGCGCCGGCACGACGGTCTTCAAGGGCGTCCAGGATATTCTTCATTTGCTCCCGCCAGTTCTTAGCCTAAATGCGATTGCCGGGGGTTCTAACACGGCATTTTGTAAGCCGGAAAGCGGCTTTCGGCGCCGCAGGGCTGCCTTGCCGCAGCGTGAAAGCGCAAGGAATTACAAAGTTTTGCCTGGGAGGCGACCATGGACGAGCAAGCTGCCGAGACCGGGGCTGCGACAGGCGGCGTCAACATCCTGCTCCGCGTGGAGGGGCTGACCCTGTTCGTAGGGATGGTGATGCTTTACGCGGTCTGGGGCGGCTCCTGGCTGGTCTTTGCCCTGCTGTTTTTCGTGCCAGATCTGAGCTTCCTGGCCTATCTGTCCGACGCCAGATTTGGCGCGCTGGTCTACAACGCCGCCCACAGCTACATGGCGCCGGTGACGCTGATGACGCTGGGCTTCGGCTTCGCCTCGCCCCTCACCTTGTCCATCGCCTTGATCTGGCTCGCCCATATCGGCATCGACCGGGCGCTGGGCTATGGCCTGAAATATTCGGCCGGCTTCGGCTTCACTCATCTCGGGCGGATCGGCCGGCAGAAAGACGCCTGAGGCTTGCGCGCTTTAGCGGCGGGATGGCCGCCATTTTGTCGCCGCTGGCCGGTTGACCGGGCCTGCCGATTCAGGCTTGCTCCCCTTTCGATCAGGCGCCGAATGTTGCGTGAGCTCAGTCGGTACGGCGGCGGTCATCACGTCCGGCTGCAAGCATCACCTCATGTCCGCCACGGTCGTTCCCCTGCTTCCGAACAGCGCGTCCGAGACCACCGGTTTCCTGCGGCGGATGGCCAGCATGGTGTCGGGGCGGAACGGCGAGATGCTGCTGCGCGCGGCAAGCCTGATCGAGTCGCTGGCGCAGCGGGCGATGACGGCTGAGCGGCTCTATCACCAGCAACAGGAAGAGAACACGCGCCATGCCGAGCTGCGCGAGGCCGCCGAGCTCGCCTCCGACGCCATGGTCAGCCAGATCGCCGCACTGCGGGCGCAGCTTGCCGAGGTGACCTCGGCCGCAGCCGCCGAGCGGGCCACGTTCGACGCCGAGCGCGGCAAGCTGCTCGGCCTGATGCAAAATGCGGAAAGCCATATTGGCAAGCTCTCGACCGAGCTCGACACGCTGCGCGCCTCCGTCGACAGCTTCAACGAGACCGCCGTTTCCGTGCCGATCGAGGTGCTGCGGCTGGCGCGCACCCAGTTCGACTATCTCTCCAGCGGCTTTGCGCGGAAGGGCGACGTGATCTCACAGGCGATGAGCGAGATCGGCGGCTTCGCCATCGACCAGGCGCTGACCGCGGAGAATACGGCCGACAAGACGTGAGGCGCCCGCGCGCAAATTGACAGCGCGCACTCCCGTTGATCTACTTCCCAAAGATCATAGGGGAGGATCCGATGCCGACAGCATTCCGCGTCGCTGCAGCGATCATTGCGCTCTGCGCTTCCACCGTGCTCGCCAGCGCTCAATCGCTTCCCAAGGAAGCTCCGGCCCGAACCGAGATATTCCCGATCCCGTCCCTCACCCTCTCCGACCAGCAATTCCTCAGCGGCGATGCCGCGGCCGGCAAGCCGGTCACGGTTGCGGGCGAATTTCGCGTCGCGCAAGGGTCAGGCAAGATGCCGGTCGTGGTGCTGATGCACGGCTCGAGCGGCGTCGGCGCCACCACCGAAGCCTGGGTGCACGAATTCAATGCCATGGGCATCTCGACCTTCGTGATCGATGGTTTCACCGGCCGCGGGTTGACGGTGACGGGGCCGAACCAAGCCTTGCTCGGCCGGCTCAATCTGATCATCGACATTTACAACTCGCTCGAGATCCTGGCGAAGCATCCCCGCGTCGATCCTGACCGCATCGTGCTGATGGGTTTTTCACGCGGAGGACAGGCGGCTCTGTATGCGAGCCTCGACCGCTTCAACAAGCTCTGGAACAAGTCCGGCGTGCAGTTCGCAGCCTACATTCCGTTCTATCCGGACTGCTCGACGACCTATCAGACCGACATCGAGGTCGCGGCGCGCCCGATCCGCATCTTCCACGGCACACCGGACGATTATAATCCCGTGAAGAGCTGCAAGGCCTTCGTCGAGCGGCTCAAGGCCGCCGGGCGCGATGTCGTGCTCACGGAATACCCCGACAGCGCGCACGGCTTTGACAGCGGCCTGCTCGGCGTCAACGCGGTTACGGTGTCGGCCAACGCGCAGACTGTGCGCAACTGCCATATCAAGGAAGGTGACGGCGGCGTGCTGATGAACGGCGATACCAACGCGCCCTTCACCTACAAGGACACTTGCGTCGAGCTCAACCCGCATGTCGGCGGCAACCCCACAACCGCCGCCGCGTCCCGCAAGGCGGTGGTCGATTTCCTCCAGGCGCTGTTCAAGCTGGGGTAGCCGGACGCCGGTCTTCCGACGTACGCAGGGGGAAGCCGGGCATCGACCGCGCGGTCAAATCGTCTCGCCATCCAGCCGGACTTCCGTGGAACTCCGAGAAACCGCTTCGGGTTCCGCGCGTTGAAACGATCATCAATCGAGACAGGAGATCCTGCGATGTCTGGGTCAACTATCGCACGAGCAGGGTTAGTTGTGGTGACGTTGTGCCTCCCCTTTGGTACGGCCAGCGCCGCATCCCCCTTCGCCGCCATGGCCGGCTCATGGTCTGGCAGTGGAGTATTGAGCACGACGGACGGCGGGCAGGAGCGGCTGCGCTGCCGCGCAACCTACAATGTCGCCAACGGCAGCGCCCAGCTTGGCCTCAATCTGAGATGCGCGAGCGAGAGCTACAATTTCGATCTCGCCGGTGACGTCGAGTATCAGGCCGGCGCCGTTTCCGGGTCGTGGCGCGAAGCCACCCGCAACGCATCCGGCACGATCTCGGGCCGTGCGAGCGGCGATCATGTCGACGCGGCCGCACGGGGCGATAACTTCTCCGCCAATCTGTCCCTGACAACGCGCGGCGGACGGCAAACTGTATCGATCCGTCCGCAGGGCACCAACGTCACGAACGTTTCGTTGGCGCTGGAACGGCGTTAGCCCAGCGCTGCCGCCGCTAAGCTAGATCGCGCCGATATCGGCAAGGCACGCTTGCGTCAGCGGCATGGTGGGCACAGCGCTACGCGCCTTTGCGCACCCCACTTCTGTTCAAGCTGGGATAGAGGCCACATGCTCCGTCATTGCGAGCGCAGCGAAGCAATCCAGAATCTTTCCGCGGAGGGACTCTGGATTGCTTCGCTGCGCTCGCAATGACGCGCGGAGAGATGCGCGCCAGCTTCATGCGCTAGCGCACCCGCCCCGACAGCCGCAGCACGAATACGAGAACCTCAGCCACGGCCTTATAAAGATCAGGCGGAATCTCCTCGCCGAGCTCGATCTTGGAGAGCGCGCCGGCCAGGATCTCGTTCTCCTCGATCGGGATGTCGTGGGCTTTTGCGATCTCGACGATCTTGGCGCCGATCGTGCCCTTGCCCTTGGCGACGACAACAGGCGCGCCGCTGCCCTTCTCGTAGTGCAGCGCGATTGCAAGCTTGGACTCCTCGCTCATGTGGCGCGATCCAGGAAATGCCCGGCACGCGCCGGCGGTGCTTGCGGCGGCGTGCCGTCGCGCACGACGATATCGCCGGGCTTGAGCTCGGCTTTGGTCAGCGCCTGATTGAGCTCGCCGATCCCGGCGCGGAGTTGCTGTGCCGTCGCCGGCCGCTCGGCCCACATCCGCACGAGGGTCTTGTCACCGTTGAGCGTGATCAGCGCGTGCACGGGTCCGCTCGGCTCGACATTGAGCGTGAAGCGTGCGCGCCAGGCGCGCTTGGCGGGATCGGCCTGCTCGTTGCCGCCGTCGCGCGAGATCTCGAACTGCGCCATCGCGGTGCCCTGCGCCGTCGCAAACGGAATCTCGAAATTCCATTGCGGCATGCTCGGATCGATGCGATGGCCGCTGGCATCGAGGCGGTCGGGCAGCGAGGCGACCTGCAGCAGCGTCTGCCGCGCGATCGCCGCATCGGTGTCGACGAGCAGACGATGTACGCTCGCGGCGAGCGGCGTGTTCGGCGTGAGCGATGGCGAGGCGACCGCTTGCGGCGCCGGCAACGCACCGCGAAACGGCGGTGGCGTCGTCGTACGCGCGGCCGCTTCGAAGGCGTGGCCGTCAGGTACGGCCTTGGTGGCGCCCGGCACATTGCCGGTCAGGCGCGGCAGGTTTTGCGTGACCTCTTGCAGCAGGCTCGCGGCAAGGCCTGCGGAGATCGTCCGCGGCAACGCCGCTTGCGGTGCGTCGATCATGTCGGCAAGCACGGCGGCCGCAACATTGGCGTTGCGCTGCATTTGCGGCGATTGGGCTATCTCTGCGTCAGGCAGCGGCGCTTGCACCGCTTCGCCTGCAGCTTGAGGCGGCGAGCTTTCGGCCTGCGGAGTAGTGACGGCGTTCGTCGCAACAGCAACGGCCTGTGTCGGTGGCGCGCTGGTCTCGAGCGTGCCTGATGTTGCGGCCAGCGTCTGGCGCAGCACCAGCAGCGCGGCCTTCAGGTCGGGCACCGCGCCTGACGGCGGCATCGTGCCTGCGGCAAGCGAGGCCTCGAGAAACAGGCCGGACTTCTGGAAGGCGGATTCGATATCGTCGCCACCGAGCACGGTGTTGAGCGGCGTCTGTTGCGCCAGCACATCGAGCACGGCCTGCTTCAGGCCATCAGGCAGATCGCTACCGGCCACGACGGAGGCCAGATTGGCGAACAGCGGTGCCTGGCTGCCCTGCTTGGTCACGGCCTCGGCCGATGCTGCGGTGACGGCGACCTGCTCGGTCGGCGTCAGGGGATTGCGGGCCGCCGTCGCGGATGGCGCAAGCGATGGGCTGTCGACCAGCGTGGCGGCAGTCGGCGTCAGCGTGACCTGATCGGCGCTCGCCTCGCCTGCTCCGTTGACCACAGCGAGACGAATCGTGCCGTCGTTCTGCGACACCGCGAGCTGGAGATTTTGCCCTGGGGTCAGCGACACCTCGGACATCACGTCCATCGACAGATTGGCGATCGCGATCCGCACCAGATTGTCGGCGAGCACGCTGACGACCCTGGCATCGACGACGCTGCCGGCCTGCAGCACAAGATCGGGCGTCGCCGCATCAGCCACGGGGCTGGCGGCACTGACGGGAACGATCGAGCTTATCGGCGTCGGCATCTCAGGGCCCAGGGCGTGCTGTTCCCACCCTAAGGTCCCCTCGTAAACCTCTCGTTAAGGACCTTTGGCCCCGGGTGGGTTCACGGCCGCCAGCACCGCGAAGGCGGCCTCGAAATCCCGCAAGCGCGTGGCCCGACGGGCGGCCGCCTCCTCGTCCATGCCCCACTGGTCGGTGTTCCAGTCCTCGTCGACATGGGCGGCGGCCCAGACCTGGCCGGCGTCACGCACGCCATGGGCCAGCGCCAGCGCCAGCAGAGCCGAGCCGGTCAGGGTCGTCACGATGTGGAGGGCGGCGACCGACCAGGCATCCCCCGGCAGCGCGGCGCGGGCGGCCCGGAGCGCCTCGTCCGGCTGCCTCACGTGCACGATCCCCTCGGACAGGATGAAATGCGCGCCCAGCGCCTCCGCGGCCCAGAACAGCACGGGGTCCCAATGCGCGGCCTCGCGCGCGACCAACCCCTCGGGGTGGCCGGCGCGATAGAACAGCAGATCGGTCTCGAAATATTTTGCGAGGTCATCGATGACAAGCTCGACGCGATCGACCACGCCCTCGACCACGCTGTTGGCGATCCGCGTCAGCGGCATGGTCACGGGATCGATCGCCTCGCCCTGCGCGGCCCATTCCGCGGCCACGGCATCGGCCAGCCCCCGCGCGGGGATCACCACCTGGCGGGCAGACGGCGTCCGGATCGGCTTGCCGTCGAGCGTGATAGCGAACCCGCCCTCGACCTCGGCGATGCCCACATCCTTGTAGAAGCGCTTGCGCCGCGGCGTCCGCGCGGACGCACGCGCCGATTCCCGCGGATCCGGCGGGGGTTGGCCGGCTGCTTCTTCGAACAATTCGCGCATGTGAGTTTTCGGTCTCCGCCGCTGAATGCAGGCTTTTGAAGTAAGATCGGCTTTTAAGGTAAGATCGGCGGCCGATAAAGCGAGCGGGCATGAGGGAACTTGCGGGCATTGTGGCGGACGTTTTTGGAGCAGTTTCGGAATTGAGAGGCTGGCTTTCGGTCGCAACCATAATCACCGCTGTCATGCCCCGCGCAGGCGGGGCATCCAGTACTCCGCGGCGGATGTGATGAGAGCGAGCTCGCTAAGGCCGGCCTCTGGAATACTGGATCGCCCGCCTTCTTCGCGGGCGATGACTGTGGCTAGCAGCGCTCCCTACTCCTCCGGCGCGTTCTCGATCGGATCGAACCGGCTCGCGTCCAGCCCAAGCAGATTCCACGACTGCTGCATGTGCGGCGGCAGCGGCGCGGTGGCATCGATGACGCCGCCGCGCGGGTGCGGGATGACGATCCGGCGCGCAAGCAGGTGCAGCCGGTTTTGCAGGCCGCCCGGCAGCTGCCAGTTCTCGATGTTGAAATATTTGGGATCGCCGACGATGGGATGGCCGATATGCTCCATGTGGGCGCGGAGCTGGTGGGTGCGCCCCGTCACCGGCTTCAGCGACACCCAGGTCAGCTTGTTGCCGGCGGTCTCGACCACCGCGTAGTACGTCACCGCGTGGCTCGCGCCCTCGTCGCCATGCTGGGCGATGCGCATGATGGTGTCGTCCTCGCTCTCCTCCTTCGCAAGGAAAGTCGAGATGCGGCCCTGCTTCGGCTTCGGCAGGCCCGGCACCAGCGCCCAATAGGTTTTCCGTGCCGAGCGCGAGCGGAACGCGCCGGTCAGATGCGAGGCGGCAAAACGCGTCTTGGCGATCAAAAGACAGCCCGACGTTTCCCTGTCGATACGGTGGACGAGCCGCGGCTTCTGGCCCTTGGAATCGCGCATCACCTCCAGCATCTGGTCGATGTGCCGCGTCATGCCCGAGCCGCCCTGCACCGCGAGGCCAGCGGGCTTGTTCAGCACGAGGACGTCGTCATCCTCGTAGATCGTCATCTCCTTCAGCGCGGCAAGGGTCTTTTGCGCAGCCTCCGACAGCTCGCCCACCGCCTTCGGCGTATCGAGCTTCAGCGGCGGAATGCGGACGCTCTGTCCCTCCTCAAGCCGGTCCTTGCTGTCGACGCGCTTGCCGTCGACGCGCAGCTCGCCTTTGCGAACAACGCGCTGGATGTGGGAGAACGACAGGCCGGGAAAGCGCGCTTCGAGAAAGCGATCGACGCGCATGTTGTTCTCATCGGCCGTCACCTTGACGGTCTGAACCTTGGTCGGCAGCAGCACCTCGACCGGCTTTACCGGCGCGGCCTGCTCCAGCTCCGCTTTGGGCGGCCGCCGCTCGGCGCGCTCGCCCGCAAAGCGCGGCGGCTTGGCGCCAAGCTTCCTGCCTGGACGCGGCCCAGCCTTGTTCGCGCTACGCGCCTTGAACGGACGCGATTCCTTGCGCTCGTCGCGCGAGCGGGGCTCTTGATTGGTTCTCTTGATACGGCGGCTCATGGTTGCCTGCGTACCCTAAAAGCCGGCTCCCGTCACGGCGAAATGGCCGATTCTAGCGCGAGCCCCGCTCCTTGCGCAGCTTGGCCCAGTAATCCAGCCGCTTGCGGATCTCCCGCTCGAAACCGCGCTCGGGCGGGTCGTAGAAGGTCTGGCGGCCCAAGGCTTCCGGGAAGTAGTCCTGGCCGGAGAAGGCGTCGGGGGCGTCGTGGTCGTATTCGTAAGCTGCGCCGTAGCCCTCCGACTTCATCAGCTTGGTCGGCGAGTTCAGGATGTGCTTGGGCGGCAGCAGCGAGCCGGCCTGTTTGGCGACCTGCATCGCCGTGCCGAAAGCGGTATAGACCGCGTTCGATTTCGGCGCGGTGGCGAGATAGACCACGGCCTGCGCGATCGCGAGCTCGCCCTCGGGATGGCCGAGGAAATCGAAGGCGTCCTTGGCGGCATTGGCGATGACGAGCGCCTGCGGATCGGCAAGGCCGATGTCCTCGACCGCCATGCGCACCACGCGACGCGCCAGGAACAGCGGATCCTCGCCGGCGTCTAACATCCGCGCGAGATAGTAGAGTGCGGCATCGGGATCGGAGCCGCGCACCGATTTATGCAGCGCCGAGATCAGATTGTAATGGCCGTCGGCCGACTTGTCGTAGATCGGCGCGCGGCGTTGCAGGATGTCCTGCAACTGCGCGGCATTGAACATCTCGTCCGCCCGCGCCGAGCGCCAGACCTCTTCGGCAAGCGTGAGCGCCGCGCGGCCGTCGCCATCGGCCATGCGCACCAGCACTGCGCGCGCCTCTTCATCGAGCGGCAACTTGCGGCCCTCGACCTCCTCGGCATGCGCGAACAGTTTTTCGATCGCGGCAGCGTCGAGCGAGCGAAACACCAGGACGCGCGCGCGGGACAGAAGCGCCGCATTGAGCTCGAAGGACGGGTTTTCGGTGGTGGCGCCGACCATGACGACGGTGCCGTCCTCCATCACCGGCAGAAACGAATCCTGCTGTGCGCGGTTGAAGCGATGCACCTCGTCGACGAACAAGAGCGTACCCTTGCCCATCTCGCGACGGGCACGCGCGGCGTCGAATGCTTTCTTCAAGTCCGCGACGCCGGAGAACACAGCCGAGATCTGCTCGAAATGCAGATCGGTCGCATCCGCCAACAGCCGCGCCACCGTGGTCTTGCCGGTGCCGGGCGGCCCCCAAAACACCAGCGAACCGAGCGTGCGCGTCTCCAGCATGCGCGTCAGCGCGCCGTCGGGGCCGAGGATGTGATCCTGGCCGACGACCTCCGACAGCGCGCGCGGCCGCAGCCGGTCCGGCAGCGGATGCGGGGCGTCGTGATCGAGCCCCGCCGCGGCAAAGAGAGTTGGCGTCTCCTGTGGTCGCTTCGGACTCATCCGCCCAGCGTGACGTTGATCTGCTGACCGCCGCGCACCAGCGTGATGCGCCAGAGCCGCTGGCTTACGGCCGCCGCCTTCTCGATATCGCCGGTCTTGCCGATCTTCTGGTTGTTGACGGCCAGGATGATGTCGCCCTTCTGGAAGCCGACACTCGCCGCCGCGCTGTCGCCGCCGAGATCGGTGATCACGACACCTTCGGTGTCGGCATCGAGATGCAGCTCATCGGCAAGCGCCGGCGTGATGGTCGAGACCTTGGCGCCCTGGAACGGCGAGCGCGCGGTGAGAACGAGTTCGTTGCGGCCGATATCCGGCGCAGTCTCGAGCGCGATCGCCAGCTTGAGCGGCTTGCCGCCGCGCTGCACGTCGATCTGCGCCGTGCCGCCGAGCGGACGGGTGGCAAAGCGGTAGTCAAACGCGTTGGGATCGTCCACGGCCTGGCCGTCGATCCCGGTGATAAGGTCGGAGGATTTCAACCCCGCCTTGGCTGCAGGACCGTTGGGAACGACGCTTGCGACCAGCGCGCCGGTCGGCGAGCGTAAGCCGAGGCTCTCGGCAATCTCCGGCGTCACCGCCTGCAGCTTCGCACCGAGCCATGGCCGCTTCACCGCCGTGCCGCCGCTCTTGGCGGAGGCGACGACGACGCGCACCATATTGGCGGGGATCGCAAAGCCGATGCCTTGCGAGCCGCCGGAGCGCGAGTAGATCGCGGTGTTGATGCCGGCAAGCCGGCCGTTCATGTCGACCAGCGCGCCGCCGGAATTGCCAGGATTGATCGCGGCGTCGGTCTGGATGAAGAACTGGTAGTCGGTGATACCGACCTGCGTGCGCGCGAGCGCCGAGATGATGCCGTGGGTCACGGTCTGGCCGACGCCGAAGGGGTTGCCGATCGCCATGACGACGTCGCCGACCATCAGCTCATCCGAGTTGGTGAATTCGAGCGCTGGAAACTTTTCCTTGCTATCCTTCAGACGCAGCACCGCGAGATCGCTGCGGGAGTCCTTCAGCACGATCTCCGCCTCGAACTCGCGCTTGTCCGACAGCGACACCCTCACCTGGTCGGCGCCCTCGATGACGTGGACGTTGGTGACGACGAGTCCGGAGGAATCGACGATCACGCCCGAACCCAGCGACCGCTGCACCTGCTCCTGCTGCTGGCCCGGCACGCCGAAGAAGCGGCGGAAGATCGGGTCGTCCAGCAGCGGATTGCGGTTCTGCACCACCTTGGCAGCATAGACGTTGACGACCGCCGGCTGCACCCGCTGCACGATCGGCGCATAGGACAGCCGCAACTCGGCCGGCGACGACGGGACACGACGGTCCTGCGCCGCAGCCGGATAGAAGTGGGCCGAAAAGGCTATGCACAATGCCGTGACGACGGCGGTCCGGTTCGCTCGAAACATTCCTACCTCTTGGAAAAGACGCCAGAATATAGGCGCGTTCGCCCCCCAATAGAAGGGCGCCGGGCGGCAATATTCGGCCCTGTCCCGGTGTGTCCGGCCTGCAAGCCTTCGTGCAAAATCGCAAGCCGCCTGGCGCGACAGATTGGCATGACGCGCATCATCCAGCATTCTATGCCGCGGTGGATTCGGTTGCGACGAATTTGCACCAGTGGGAACCACGCAACCGGAGCGTAGCGTCGCGGGGCAGTCATCGATCGTTCTTAGGCTCTCCCGTTACGACTTGGGGAAGATCGTCAAACGATGGAGTCATGACGTGAGCAGGACAAGAATAACAGCCGCGGCGATTGGTCTCGCCGGTGCGCTGGCGGGCTCGCAGGCCCAGGCCCAATCGGCAAGCAACAGCGATCAGGAGATCGCGCTCCTGAAGCAGCAGCTGAAGATGCTGGAGCAGAAGCTCGACAAGCTCCAGAACCAGACTGCCGCGAACACGGCGGCCGCCGCGAAAGCCAGAGCGGAGGCGAAGGCTGAAGCGAAAGCCGAAGCACGCTCCGAGGCGAAGGCCGTCGTGGCCAATGCCAATGCGGCGTTTCCGGTCAAGGGCGCGCCGCCGACAGCCGGCGTGATCGTGACGATGCCGAACAACCGGCCGACCATCTGCACATCCGACGGGGCGAACTGCGTTGCCATCACCGGCCGCGTCCACTGGGATGTCGGCGGCTACGACTATCGTCCCAACACGGCGTCAACCGTCCCGCAGAAGCTCGACAGCGGCGAGAATGTCCGTCGCGCACGCATTGGCCTCGCCGGCAAATTCTTCAACGACTGGAATTTCGCGCTGGTCTACGACTTCGGCGGCTCGTCCGACGGTTTTGGCGGCGCAGCGCCCGGCTCGCTGCCGGGCGGCGGCGTCTCCGGCCTGGAGAATGCCTATCTCAGCTACACCGGCCTGAAGCCGTTCGGCGGCCGGATGGCCATCGAGGCCGGCATCATGGACCTGCCGTACACGTTGGACGAAGCCACGAGCTCCAACGACATCATGTTCATGGAGCGCGCCTCGCCCGGCGTGGTCGCGACCAACATCGCTGCAGGCGACTTCCGCTCCGCGGCGGGCGCGCGCTGGTTCAACGACCAGCTCTGGATCGGCGGCTATGTCACGGGACCGTCGACCGGCGCGATTCATTCCGCCTCGAGCGCGGCACCGGCGGGAACGAGCGAGCAATATGGCGCGGTGGCGCGTATTGCCGGCAACCCGATCAGCGGCAAGGACTACTCGGTGCATATCGGCGCCGACGCGCAATGGCTGATCCAGCCGCCGCGCAATCTCATTGCCAACACGCAGACAGTCACGCTCAGCGACCGTCCGGAATTGCGTCTCGACCCGACGACGCTGGTGTCGACCGGTGCGATTGCCAATGTCTCGGGCGCTCAGGTCTACAGCGTAGAGGCGGCCGCGACCTACGGACCGCTGATCCTCCAGGGCGAGTATTTCTGGTACAATGTCGACCGCACCGCCAATACCGGCGTGCCACTGGTCGGCGCGCCGAGCCTGAAATTCCAGGGCGGTTACGCGCAGGCCGGCTACGTGCTGACGGGCGAGACTCACACTTACAACGCTGCCAACGCCGCTTATAACGGCGTCAAGCCGGCGCATCCGTTCTCGCTCGACGGCGGCGGCTGGGGCGCGTGGGAAATCGCGGGACGCTTCTCGACGATCGACCTCAATGATCAGCTTGCGAGCGCCAACGGCGTCGCGGGTGGGCGCCAGAACGTCTACACGCTTGCGCTCAACTGGTACGTCAACGGTAACATCCGCTTCATGCTCGATTACCTGCATGGCACCGTCTCCAAACAGACGCTGCCGCCGACTGCATTCGCGAATACGGGCTCGAACTTCGACGCCGTGGCAATGCGCACGCAGTTCGCCTTCTGACGCGATCAATTCCGGGGGCGGCGTGGCCGCTCCCGGAAGTTAAGCAGCGCGCTTCGGCTTCTTGACGACGGGCTCGACCTTAGCCGCCGGCGCGCAGGACAGCCGCTCCTGATGGCCCTCACCCCACGCTTTCAGAGTGTCGATCACTGGGCGCAAGCTTTCGCCGAGTTCAGACAGCGTGTATTCCACCCGCGGCGGCACTTCGGCATAGACCTTGCGGATGACAAGCTTGTCCTCCTCCAGCGCGCGAAGCTGTTTTGTCAGCATGCGCTGGGTGATGCCGGGCATCATGCGACGCAGTTCGCCAAAGCGCTGGGTACCGTTCTGGAGGTGATAGAGGATCACGCCCTTCCACTTGCCGTCGATCAGATCCAGCGTCGCCTCGACCGAGCAGCCGGGACGACGGGTAAAATCTCGTCGTTTCATGCGTGCTTTCCCAATAGTATCCATACAGGGACTATATCCCCGAATTTACAGTACTTGCCAAATGGGAGCCAGGGCGACAGTTAGAGCGGCAGGCGAATACGCCATCTGATGGAGACAAGCCATGAAGGCCGTCGGCTACAAGAAATCGCTACCGATCGAGGATCAGGACGCGCTGATCGATTTCGAGGCCACCAAACCGGAACCGAAGGGGCGCGACATCCGCGTCACGGTGAAGGCGATCTCGGCCAATCCGGTCGACTACAAGGTGCGCAAGCGCGCCGCCCCGCCCGAGGGCGAGACCAAGATTTTGGGCTACGACACGGCCGGCGTGGTCGACGCGGTCGGGCCCGACGTCACGCTGTTCAAGCCGGGCGACGAGGTGTTTTACGCGGGCTCGATTCAACGCCAGGGCACCAACTCCGAATTCCATCTGGTCGACGAGCGCATTGTCGGCAACAAGCCGAAGTCGCTCTCGTTCGCGCAGGCCGCCGCCCTTCCCCTCACCTCCATCACCGCGTGGGAATTGCTGTTCGACCGCCTCGGCGCCGTGCCCGGCAAGAGCGTCGATCCGCGCACGCTGCTGATCACCGGCGGCGCCGGCGGTGTCGGCTCGATCCTTGTCCAGTTCGCGCGCCGCCTCACCGGCCTCACCGTGGTTGCGACAGCAACACGGCCGGAGTCGCAAAAATGGTGCCTCGATCTCGGCGCACATGCGGTGATCGACCACGGCAAGCCGATGAAGGAGCAGATCGAGAAGCTGAAGCTGCCGCCGGTCGCTCTAGTGGCGAGCCTCACCTTCACCGAGCAGCACTACAAATCGATCGCCGAATTCATGGCGCCGCAGGGCAAGTTTGGCCTGATCGACGATCCCGCGGAGTTCACCGTGAGCGCATTCAAAGGCAAGGCGATCTCGGTGCACTGGGAATCGATGTTCACGCGCTCCTCATTCCAGACGCCTGACATGATCGCGCAGCATCATCTGCTCAACGACGTCGCCGACCTCATCGACAAGGGCGTCTTGCGCACCACGCTCGACCAGACCTTTGGCACGATCAACGCGGCCAACCTCAAGCGCGCGCATGCGCTGCTCGAGAGCGGCAAGTCGCGCGGCAAGATCGTGCTGGAGGGGTGGTAGATTTAGGCCTCGTAGGGTGGGCAAAGGCGCGCTTGCGCCGTGCCCACCATCTCGCAACACACAATCAAGATGGTGGGCACGCTTCGCTTTGCCACCCTACGATTTCACGGTCAGGCCACTATCCGCGACAAGGCCGACAACAGCCGGTCGATCTGCTCATCCGTGCCGACGGTGATCCGCAAAAAATCCGAGATGCGGGGAGCTGTAAAGTGGCGAACGATCACCGCCCGCTCCCGCAGCGCTGCCGCGAGCACGGCACCCTCATGGGCGGGATGGCGCGCGAAGACGAAGTTGGCCAGGGACGGCAGCACCTCGAAGCCAGCTCGCTTCAGTCCGCGGGTCAGCCGCTCCCTGCCCTCGATCACGCGAACGCGGCCCTGCTGGAAATAGGCTTCGTCCTCCAGCGAGGCGATGGCGCCGGCCTGAGCGGGCCGGCCGAGCGGATAGGAATTGAAGCTGTCCTTCACGCGTGTCAGCCCATCGATCAGATCGGCATCGCCGATCGCATATCCGACCCGTAGCCCTGCCAGCGCGCGCGACTTGGACATGGTCTGCACGACCAGGAGATTCCGATGGGACGCAACCAGCGGAATCGCGGTCTCGGCGCCGAAATCGACATAGGCCTCGTCGACGACGACAGGCACATCCGAATGCTGCTCCAGCAGTGTCTTGATCTCGGTGCGAGACAGCGCGATCCCCGTCGGCGCGTTCGGATTTGGGACGATGATCGCGCCGGCCGGCCGACGGTAATCGGCGATGCGGATCTGCATGGCCTGGTCGAGCGGCACGGTCTCGTAGGCGATGCCGAACAGCCGGCAGTAGACCGGGTAGAAACTGTAGGTGATCTCGGGAAACAGCAGCGGGGCATCATGCTTCAGCAGGGCGACGAAGGCATGGGCCAGCACCTCGTCCGAGCCGTTGCCGACGAACACCTGCTCGGGTCTCACACCATGATAGGTGGCCAGGGCGGCCCGCAGCGCGGTCGCCTGCGGGTCCGGATAAAGACGCAGGGTATCGGCTGCCGCGTCGCGGATCGCCTCCAGCGCACGCGGAGAGGGACCGAGCGGGTTTTCATTGGTGTTCAGCTTGACCAGGTCCGCGATGCGAGGCTGTTCGCCCGGCACGTAGGGCTTCAAATCATGCGTCAAGCTGCTCCAGAAACGGCTCATCTTGCTTCCCCCTCACGCGGACGCGTCGCCCCGCTCGACGAAGCCTTTGGCGAGCGCGTGATAGATACCCTCCTCGCAGATCATCCGCGAGACGAAATGCGCGATCAGCGCGGCCGCCATCAACGGCACGACCATGCCGTGATTGTCCGTCATCTCGGTCACGATCACGAAGGCGGTGATCGGCGCCTGCACGACGCCGGCGAAATACGAGACCATGCCGAGCAGCATGATCGCACCGAGCGGCGCGTCGTGGAACAACGCGGCGATATTGCTGCCGATCCCGGCGCCGACGGCGAGCGACGGCGAAAAGATGCCGCCCGGTATACCGCTGATCGCGGCAAAGGTGGTGGCCAGGAGCTTGAGAACCCCGAAGTCTCGCGGCAGCGGCGTGCCGTGATCCAGCGCCTCCCTCACCTGCACATAACCCGTGCCATAGATCGTGTCGCCCGACATCAGGCCGCAAATCGCGACAGCGAGGCCGCAAGCAAATGCAAACCAGAGCGGGTGGCCCTTGATCGCGCGTCCGAGCGGGTTCTTGAAACCGCGCGCCATGGCAATGACAACGCGGCTGAACAGGCCGCCCGCGAGGCCGCCGACCACGCCGCAAAGCGGAACGGCCAGCCAGTCGGCGCCACGCGCCAGCGACATCGCGCTGCTGCCGAAATAGGCGTAATTACCTGATAGAGCGAGCGACGTCAGGCCGGCCGCGATGACGGCTGCAATGATGAGGCTGGATGTACGGGTCTCAAAAGCGCGGCTCATCTCCTCGATGCCGAAGACGATTCCCGCAAGCGGCGTGTTGAAGGCCGCGGCCACGCCGGCGGCGGCACCCGCCAGAATCAGCCCGGGCTGGCGGCGTGGCGAGACCCGGCCGAGCGCGAACATGATGGAAGCGCCGACCTGAACGGTCGGCCCTTCCCGCCCCACGGAGCCGCCGCACAGGAGCCCGAACAGGGTGAGGATCATCTTGCCGATCGCGATCCGGATCGAGACCAGGCTCTCGCGCGCCGCCTGATCGGTCAGATGCCGCGCGGCGATCGCCTGCGGAATGCCGCTGCCCTGCGCGTTCGGGAATAGACGGATGGTCAGATAGGCCGATAGCATAAAGCCAAGCGGCGTCACCGCCAGTACGGCATAGCGCGACTTGGCCAGAAGGAGCACAAAGGCGTGCTGGGCGAGATCGGCAAGCTGCGCCAGCGCCACCGCCGCAGCGCCGACGGCGATCCCGCCAAGCAGAAAGATCGCCCGCCGCTGCCATCGCGCGGATGTCAGCCTGAACAGGCGTTTGTGACGGGTCGAGAGGGGCCAGAGCATGTAACCCCGTTTTAGCCGGTCGCGCTCCGAATTGAAGCGGCAAGTGGGCAGACCAGCTAGGCCGGGATCACGCCCTCGACGAACAACAGTCGCCGCTCCAGCGCCGTCTGCCGCAGCTTCAGCGCCGCGGCATATTCCGGCGAGGCGTACCATTCGCGCGCGCGGGCCATCGAGGGAAACTCCACGATGATGATAGTCTTGGACGGCGGGCCGCCCTCCAGCACTTCGGCCGGACCGCCGCGGACGAGATAGCACCCGCCATATTGCGCGATGGTTTGGGCCGCGAGCGTGCGATAGGCCTCCATAGCAGCCTGATCGCGTACCTCCACCTCGGAGATCACATAGGCCGACACAGGCGGGCCTCACGCGATGGTGTTGACGATGCCGCCTTCCGCGCGCAGCGCCGCGCCATTGGTTGCGGATGCCTCCTTCGAGGCGACATAGACCACCATGTTGGCGATCTCGTCGACGCTGGCGAAGCGCTGGAGCAGCGAGCTCGGGCGATGCTGCTTGACGAAATTGGCCGCGGCTTCGTCGACCGACTGACCGTTCTGCTTGGCGAGATCCTTCACGAAGGTCGCGACGCCTTCCGACATGGTCGGACCCGGCAGCACGGAATTGACGGTAACGCCGGTGCCGCGGGTGAGCTGCGCGAGACCCCGCGCGACCGAGAGCTGCGCGGTCTTGGTCGTGCCGTAGTGAATCATCTCGACGGGAATGTTGAGCCCGGATTCCGAGGAGATGAAGACGATTCGGCCCCAGTTGCGCTTAAGCATTCCCTTCAGGTAAGCGCGCGACAGGCGAATGCCGCTCATGACGTTGACCTCGAAGAAGCGGCTCCAGTCCTCGTCCGGAATCTCGAAAAAGTCCTTTGGCTCGAAGATGCCGGCATTGTTGACGAGAATGTCGACCTCGGGCAGTGCCGCCACAAGCGCCTTGCAGCCCGAAGCAGTCGAGACGTCGGCGGCGATGCCGCGCACCCTGGCACCCGTCCCTTCCAGCTTGCGCACGGCCGCATCGACCTTGTCCTGGCCGCGCCCGTTGATCACCACGCTCGCGCCCGAGCCGGCGAGGCCCTTGGCGATGGCATGGCCGATGCCGGCGGTCGAGCCGGTCACGAGGGCGGTCTTTCCGGAAAGGTCGATGTTCATGCGTCGTCTCCGTTGATGTTGACGGAGATATTGGGCGTTGCCAGCGTCATGGCAATCAGCGATCACCGATGCGTGAGGCTCTGTCGCCGCAAGGACGCGCTTGTAGGGTGGGCAATGCGTAGCGTGCCCACCATGTCAGCACGGCGTGCGGATGGAATGGTGGGCACGGCGCGCGAAGAGCGCACCTTTGCCCACCCTACCGCTCACGTCATAAAAAAGCGGCGCCCGAAGGCGCCGCTGTCTCGAAACTCAGTACCGGCCGGCTTACGCCGCCTCGGCTTCCTTCGCCTGCACCGGACCGGAGTCCTGGCCCTTGGCATCGACGTCGCGGTCGACGAACTCGATCACGGCCATCGGCGCGTTGTCGCCATAGCGGAAGCCCGCCTTGATGATGCGGGTATAGCCGCCCTGGCGATCCTTGTAGCGGGGCGCCAGCACGTCGAACAGCTTCCTGACCTGGTCCTTGTCGCGCATCTCGGAGATGGCCTGGCGGCGCAGCGACAGCCCGCCCTTCTTGCCGAGGGTGACGAGCTTCTCGACGATCGGACGAAGCTCCTTGGCCTTGGGCAGCGTGGTGACGATCTGCTCGTGCTTGATCAGCGCGGCGCACATGTTCGCGAACATCGCGCGGCGATGCTCGGCGGTGCGGTTGAGCTTCCGATGAACCTTGCCGTGACGCATATGTCTATTCCTTAACGTATGAACTGCCGCGACGGTTCGTCGGACATGTTGCTCAGGTGGGCTGCCTGCGTTCGCCCGTGGTGGCGAGTAGCGAGTGGCGAGTAGCGAATTGTTTCCATTCGCAATTCGCCATTCCCTATTCGCCTAGTAGTGATCCTCGAAGCGCTTGGCGAGCTCGTCGATGTTCTCCGGCGGCCAGCCCGGCACTTCCATGCCGAGGTGCAGACCCATCTGGGCCAGCACTTCCTTGATCTCGTTCAGCGACTTGCGGCCGAAGTTCGGGGTGCGGAGCATTTCCGCTTCCGACTTCTGCACGAGGTCGCCGATATAGACGATGTTGTCGTTCTTCAAGCAGTTGGCCGAACGCACCGACAGCTCGAGCTCGTCCACCTTCTTGAGGAAGGCCGGGTTGAAGGCGAGATCCGGGATGATCTCCTGGGCGACTTCCTTGCGCGGCTCTTCGAAATTGACGAACACGTTGAGCTGATCCTGCAGGATGCGGGCGGCGTAAGCCACCGAGTCATCCGGCGTCAGCGCGCCGTTGGTCTCGATCGTCATGGTCAGCTTGTCGTAGTCGAGGATCTGGCCCTCACGGGTATTCTCGACCTTGTAGGAGACCTTGCGGACCGGCGAGTACAGGCTGTCGACCGGAATCAGGCCGATCGGAGCATCCTCGGGACGGTTGCGCTCGGCGGGCACGTAGCCCTTGCCGGTGGCAACCGTGAACTCCATGCGGATCTCGGCGCCCTCGTCGAGCGTGCAGATCTGCAAGTCGGGATTGAGCACGACGACGTCGCCGACGGTCTGGATGTCACCGGCAGTGACAGCGCCCGGGCCCTGCTTCTTCACGACCATGCGCTTGGGGCCTTCGCCCTGCATCCTGATCGCGATATCCTTGATGTTCAGCACGATGTCGGTGACGTCCTCGCGGACGCCGGCGATCGAGGAGAACTCGTGCAGCACGCCGTCGATGTGCACCGACTGCACCGCCGCGCCCTGGAGCGAGGAGAGCAGGATGCGGCGCAGCGCGTTGCCGAGCGTCTGGCCGAAACCGCGCTCGAGCGGCTCGGCAACGATGGTCGCGAAACGCGAGGAATCGCTGCCGGGCTGAATCTGGAGCTTGTTCGGCCGAATCAGTTCTTGCCAATTTTTCTGGATCGTCACTGTTTCACCCATACAGGCCAGTCGATTTGAAAATTCAAATACTGGCGTTGGAGAAAGGCCGCAGATCAAACCCGCGGCTTCTTAAAAAAAGCATCGCGGGCGACGATGCGCCCGCAAGTTCGTATCAGACGCGCCGACGCTTGCGCGGACGGCAGCCGTTGTGCGGGATCGTGGTCACGTCGCGGATCGAGGTGACGGTGAAGCCAGCAGCCTGCAGCGCGCGGAGCGCCGACTCACGGCCCGAACCGGGACCGGCGACTTCGACTTCCAGCGTGCGCATGCCGTGCTCCTGCGCCTTCTTCGACACGTCTTCGGCGGCAACCTGCGCGGCATACGGGGTCGACTTGCGCGAGCCCTTGAAGCCCATGGTGCCGGCGGAGGACCAGGCAATCGTGTTGCCCTGTGCGTCGGTGATGGTGATGGTCGTGTTGTTGAACGACGAGTTCACGTGCGCGACGCCGGAGGCGATGTTCTTGCGCTCACGACGACGAACGCGGGTGGCTTCCTTGCCCATAGACTACCTTTCCTGGAGATCTCAAACGCCGCCGTAATGCCAGCGGCTACACCTGTGGAGGCGAATGGTGAGTAGCGAATGGCGAATAGGGACCCTCCCTACTCGCCATTCGCCAAACCCTATTCGCCAGTTTACTTCTTCTTGCCGGCGATGGCCTTGGCCGGACCCTTGCGCGTACGCGCATTGGTGTGGGTCCGCTGACCGCGCACCGGCAGACCGCGACGATGACGCAGGCCGCGATAGCAGCCGAGGTCCATCAGACGCTTGATGTTGATGCCGACCTCACGACGCAGATCGCCCTCGACGAGATAGTCGCGGTCGATCACTTCGCGGATCTGGAGCACTTCAGCGTCGCTGAGCTGATTGACACGACGATCCGCGGGGATCTTCACCTTCTCCACGATCTCGCCAGCGATCTTCTCGCCGATGCCATGGATGTACTGAAGCGCGATCAGCACGCGCTTGTTGGTCGGAATGTTCACGCCGGCAATACGGGCCACGGCCTTCTCCTGTTGCCGATCCCTCGTCAGGAATCGGGCTTTAAGTGCTTGTGTTTCTCGGGCAGGTGTTCACAAACGCGAACACGACGCCCACCCCTGGTCTTCCTGGGGCCCGGCATCGTTTGAAACTATCCGACTTGGATGCGGGGCTTATTAAGGGATTCAGGGGGCTTTCGTCAACTGCCGCTAGCGTTTGGCTCGCTTTTTCGTGACCTTTTTTGGACTCTTCTTCGAACCTTTCTTGACGGCCTTTTTGACCGTTTTCTTGGCTGTCTTCTTGGCCGCCTTCTTGGCGCCCTTCACGGCCTTCTCGGCGGATTTAGCCGATTTAGCAGCCTTTTTGCCGGTTTTCGCCGGCTTTTGGGCTGCTTTCTTGGCTACCTTGGCCTTCTTCGCCCCCGTCTTGGCGGGTGCCGCCTTGGCCGCGCTGCGCGCATAGCTCTTGCCATGGGATTTGGGTTCGACCGCGCCGAGCGCCAGGAGCTGGCGGTGGATGGCGCGGGTGACCTCGTCGATGGCCATCATGCCGTCGATGGTGGAGAGCTTCCGACGCTCGGAATAGTAGTGAATCAGCGGTTCCGTCTGGCTGCGGTAGCTCGCTAACCGTTTGGTCAGCACCTCCGGGGTGTCGTCGACCCGGACCTCCTCCCCGCGCTCCCGCATCTGGGCGACGCGGGTCTCGACGCGGCTCAGCAGCGCGCTCTCGTTGACGCGGAGCTCGATCACCGCATCAAGCTTCATGTGCTTGTGCTTGAGAAGCTCGTCCAGCGCCTCGGCCTGCGGCACGGTGCGCGGGAAACCATCGAGGATGAAACCGTGCCTCGCGTCCGGCTGATCGATGCGGTCGGAGATGATTCCAACCACGACATCGTCGGGCACGAGCCCGCCGCTGGCCATGATCTCCTTGGCCTTCAGTCCGACAGGCGTTCCGGCTGCAACGGCTGCACGCAACATCTCACCGGTCGAGAGCTGGACGATGCCATAGCGCTGCACCAGCAGTTGCGCCTGGGTCCCCTTGCCCGATCCCGGCGGTCCCAGCAGGATAATTCTCATCGGCGTACGCCCCCCCGATTGGTGAGCGATACGTCGCGCACCTGTGTTTGAAGTTTGACAACAGTGCAAACCATAATCGGCGCCGCACCGCTACCCATATCATAGGGGAGCAAATGCCCGGACGCCAAGAACGCCTTTGAAATCAGTGATTGCGCTGCAGTGAGAGCAGCTCTGCCGATGCGACCGAATGACTGGCTGATCACCTCGGCGGGCGCCGCGCGTGACTCGCGCGGCGAATCGGCAGCACAGGCGTGCTGCCTCGAGAGGACGCGGCTTAGCGGCGGCGACCCCGGAGCTTCGACTTGCGGATCAGGCCCTCATACTGATGAGCCAGCAGATAGCCCTGCACCTGCGCAACCGTGTCCATGGTGACACTGACGACGATCAGCAGCGAGGTGCCGCCGAAGTAGAACGGCACCGAGGCGTAGGAGATCAGGATTTCCGGGATCAAGCAGACGATCGCCAGATAGATCGCGCCGAGCACCGTGACGCGCGACAGCACATAGTCGATATATTCCGCGGTGCGCTCGCCCGGACGGATGCCCGGGATGAAGCCGCCATGCTTCTTCAGATTGTCCGCGGTCTCGGTCGGGTTGAACACGATAGCGGTGTAGAAGAAGGCGAAGAACACGATCAGCGCGAGATAGAGAATCAGGAACAGCGGACGGCCGTGGCCGAGCTGGGTCGTGATCCACTGGAACCATTCCGGCCCACTGCCCGCGTTGAAGTTCGCAACCGTGGTCGGCAGCAACAGCAGCGAGGACGCGAAGATCGGCGGGATCACGCCGGAGGTGTTGAGCTTGAGCGGCAGATGCGAGGACTGCCCCTCGAACATCTTGTTGCCGACCTGGCGCTTCGGATACTGGATCAGAAGCCGGCGCTGGGCGCGCTCCATGAACACGATGAAGGCGATCACGGCGACCGCCATCACGATCACGACCAGGATCAGGCCGGTCGACATCGCGCCCTGACGGCCGAGCTCGAGCATGTTGGCGAGCGCCGAGGGCAGTTCGGCGACGATGCCGGCGAGGATGATCAGCGAAATGCCGTTACCGATGCCGCGCGAGGTGATCTGCTCCCCCAGCCACATCAGGAACATGGTGCCACCGGTCAGCGTGATCGCGGTGGACAGACGGAAGAACATGCCGGGATCGCTGACGACATTGCCGGCACCCTCGAGGCCGACCGCAATGCCATAGGACTGGAACGCGGCCAGGATCACGGTCAGATAGCGGGTGTACTGGTTCAGCAGTTTGCGGCCGGACTCACCTTCCTTCTTCAGCGCCTCGAGCTGCGGCGAAACGGTGGTCAGAAGCTGGATGATGATCGAGGCCGAGATGTACGGCATGATGTTCAGCGCGAAGATCGCCATGCGGTGGATGCCGCCGCCGGCGAACATGTTGAACATGCCGAGGATGCCGCCGGCTTGCGACTTGAACACCTGCTCCCAGATGTTGGGATCGATGCCGGGCAGCGGGATGTAGGTCCCGAGCCGATAAACGAGCAGCGCACCCAGGGTGAACCAGATGCGCTTCTTCAGCTCATCGGCCTTGGCAAACGCGCCGAAATTGAGGTTGGCTGCCAGTTGTTCCGCTGCTGAGGCCATATTGGACTTTCTCCCGCCGCCTTTTGCGCCGTCATACCCGCGGCCGGGCTATTTTAGCGGACGCCGGACATTATCTGGGGCTTCGGCTTCGATAAGTCCATCGTTCCGCATGCGCAAAGGCCCGCGAGGCGCGGGCCAATGACGCAGTTGTTACGCCGCCTCGCCCTCTTCCTTGGCAGGGGCCAGGATCTTCACCGAACCGCCGGCCTTCTCGACCGCTTCGACCGCGGTCTTCGAGGCGCCATGCACTTCGATGTTCAGCTTGGCCTTGAGCTCGCCGCGGCCGAGCAGCCGCAGGCCGCCCTTGGCGCGGCGCAGCACGCCAGCCTTCACCAGGGCCTCGACGTTCACGACGCTACCGGTGTCGAGCTTCTTGGCATCGACCGCATCCTGGAGCCGGTCGAGATTGATCTCGGCGTACTCGACGCGGAAGATGTTGTTGAAGCCGCGCTTGGGCAGACGGCGATGCATCGGCATCTGGCCGCCTTCGAAACCTTTGATGCGCACGCCCGAACGCGCGGTCTGGCCTTTGCCGCCGCGGCCGGACTGCTTGCCCTTGCCCGAACCGATGCCACGGCCGACGCGCATACGCTTCTTGCGCGAGCCGGCATTGTCGGCGATATCGCTGAGCTTCATCGCCCTGCTCCTTGTGTTTTGCGCATGATCTGGCCCGAAAACCGGTATCCACTTTTCGGGATCATGCGCGCAATTTTACTTCTCGTCGACGATGCGAACGAGATGGTGAACCTTTTCGATCATGCCGCGGATCGCCGGGGTATCCGGCAGTTCGCTGGTGCGGCCGATCTTGTTGAGCTTAAGCCCGATCAGCGTCGAACGCTGCGAGTGATGGCGGCGGATCGCGCTGCCGGTCTGCTCAACTTTGATCGTCTTTGCGGCCTTGGCCATCGTGGTCTACTCCGAAAAGCGTTCGTTAGTCCGCAGCCGCCTCGGCATCGCCGCCGACGCGACGACCCTGGAGGGTGGACACCTTGATGTTGCGGCGCGCCGCGACCGAACGCGGGCTGTCCTGGTGCTTCAGCGCATCGAAGGTCGCGCGAACCATGTTGTACGGGTTCGACGATCCGATCGACTTCGCCACCACGTCCTGGACGCCGAGCGTCTCGAACACGGCACGCATCGGACCGCCGGCGATGATGCCGGTACCGGCCGGAGCAGCACGCAGATAGACACGGCCCGCGCCATGACGGCCGGCGATGTCGTGATGCAGCGTACGGCCCTCGCGCAGCGACACGCGGGTCAGGTTGCGCTTGGCGGATTCCGTTGCCTTGCGGATCGCCTCAGGCACTTCGCGCGCCTTGCCGTGACCGAAGCCGGCACGGCCCTTCTGGTCGCCGATCACGACCAGCGCGGCGAAACCGAAGCGCTTGCCGCCCTTGACGACCTTGGCCACGCGGTTGATGTGGACGAGCTTGTCGACGAACTCGCTGTCGCGCTCCTCGCGCTGCTGACGGTCACGTCCGCCGCGTTGATCGCGTCCACCACGTTGTTCGCGTTCTGCCATTTTTCCAATCCTTCAGAAGCTTACGCCTCAATCCTCAAATTCTGTTAGAAGCTCAGCCCACTCTCACGCGCAGCGTCGGCCAATGCCTTGACGCGCCCGTGGTAGAGATAGCTGCCGCGATCGAACACGACTTCCTTGACGCCCTTCTCGGCGGCGCGCTCGGCCAGCAACTTGCCGACCGCCTTCGCCGCATCGATGTCGGCGCCGGTCTTGCCGCCGTCGCGCATCGACTTCTCGAGCGACGAGGCAGAGGCCAGCGTCTCGCCCTTCAGGTCGTCGATGACCTGGGCATAGATGTGCTTGGACGAGCGGAACACCGACAGACGCGGGCGGCCAGCACCGGAGCGGCGCAGCTTCAGCCGCACACTCCGCTTGCGCCGGGCATTTGTAACCTTGGCTTTGGACATGACCGGCTCCGTTACTTCTTCTTGCCTTCCTTGCGGAAGATGAATTCGCCAACATACTTCACGCCCTTGCCCTTGTAGGGCTCCGGCGGACGATAAGAGCGGATCTCGGCGGCGACCTGGCCGACGCGCTGGATGTCGCTGCCCGTCACCGTGATCTCGGTCGGCTTCGGCACGGTGATCGTGATCCCTTCAGGGATCGCATAGACCACGTCGTGGCTGTAACCGAGCGCGAGCTGCAGGTTCTTGCCCTGCATTGCGGCGCGATAACCGACGCCGGTGATTTCGAGCTTCTTCTCGAAGCCCTTGGTGACGCCTTCGACCAGATTTGCGACCTGGGCGCGAGCGGTGCCATACAAGGCGCGCGCGCGATTGGTCTCGACCCGCGGGTTCACCTTGATCTGGCCGCTCTCGAGCTTCACCTCGACGTCGTCATGGACGACGAACTGAAGCTGGCCCTTCGGCCCCTTCATCTTGACGGTCTGCCCGTCCACGGTCGCAGTCACACCGGACGGCACCGCAACAGGCCTTTTGCCAACACGTGACATGGATCAAAAATCCTTCTCAGAACACCGTGAAGAGGACTTCACCGCCCACGTTCGCTTCACGCGCACTGTGGTCGGCCATAATCCCCTTCGGCGTCGACAACACCGAAATACCGAGTCCGTTATTGACCCGCGGCAGGTTCTTCACCGAGGCGTAAACACGACGCCCGGGCTTGGAGACACGTTCGATCTCGCGGATGACGGGCTCGCCGTCGAAATACTTCAGCTCGATCTCGATCTCGCTGCGGCCCGAGGAGTGCTCGAGCGTGGCGTAACCGCGGATGTAGCCCTCGCTCTTGAGCACTTCGAGGACGTTCTCGCGCATCTTCGAGCCGGGCGTGGAGACCTTGCTCTTGGCACGCATCTGCGCGTTGCGGATGCGGGTGATCAGATCGCTGATTGGATCGTGCGTAGACATCTAAACGACCCTCCTTACCAGCTCGACTTCACGAGGCCCGGGACCATGCCCTTGGAGCCAAGGTCGCGCAGCGCGATACGGGACAGCTTGTTCTTGCGGTAGTTCGAGCGCGGGCGGCCCGACAGCTCGCAACGCAGACGGATGCGGGTGGCCGACGAATTGCGCGGCATTTCCGCCAGCTTCAGGGTCGCGGCGAACCGCTCTTCCATCGGCAGCGTCTTGTCGGCGATGATCGCCTTCAACCGCTCGCGCTTCGGGGCGGCGTTCTTCACCATCCGCTTGCGCCGGTTGTTCTTCTCGACTGAACTCTTCTTTGCCATGCTTGGCTCCTGGGTATCCGCGTTTGAGAGGCTTTAGGTCAGCGTCTCACTGCCGGAACGGGAAATTGAAAGCGGTCAACAAGGCCCTCGCCTCTTCGTCGGTCTTGGCCGTGGTGCAGACGGTGATGTCCATACCGCGGGCTTCCGAGACCTTGTCGAAGTCGATCTCGGGGAAAATGATGTGCTCCTTGATGCCGAGCGAGTAGTTGCCGCGACCGTCAAAGCTCTTCGGGTTCAGGCCGCGGAAGTCGCGGACGCGCGGCAGCGCGACCGTCACCAGGCGATCGATGAACTCGTACATGCGAGCCTTGCGCAGCGTGACCTTGCAGCCGATCGGCTGGTTCTCACGCAGCTTGAAGGTCGCGATCGCGATACGCGAGTAGGTCACGATCGCCTTCTGGCCGGCGATCTGGGTCAGCTCGGCAGCGGCGGTCTCGGCCTTCTTGCGGTCGTTGACGGAATCGCCAACACCCATGTTCAGCACGATCTTGTCCAGACGCGGAACCTGCATCACGTTCTCATAACCGAACTTCTCGGTCATCTCCGTGCGGATCTTCGCATCGTATTCCGCGCGCAGGCGCGGCGTGTAAGCGGCCTCAGCCATCGATCTCAGCTCCCGAGCGCTTGGCGATGCGGACTTTCTTGCCGTCCGCCAGAATCTTGAATCCGACGCGGGTCGGCTTTCCATCCTTGCCGACATACGCGATGTTGGACAGTTGGACCGGCGCCTCTTTCGAGATGATGCCGCCCTCCTGGGCCTGCGTCTGCTTCTGGTGACGCTTGACCATGTTGATGCCGCGCACCAGCGCGGTACCGGCGTCGGGACGCACCTCGAACACTTCGCCGGTGCGACCCTTGTCGCGGCCGGTCAGCATGACGACCTTGTCGCCCTTGCGGATCTTCGCAGCCATCACAGCACCTCCGGCGCGAGCGAGATGATCTTCATGTGGTTCTTGCCACGCAGCTCGCGCGGCACGGGCCCGAAGATACGGGTGCCGATCGGCTCGGACTGGTTGTTGATCAGGACGGCGGCGTTGCGGTCGAAGCGGATGACCGAACCGTCGGCGCGGCGGATGTCCTTGCGGACACGCACCACGACGGCCTTCATCACGTCGCCCTTCTTCACCTTGCCACGCGGAATCGCTTCCTTGATCGAGACGACAATGATGTCGCCGATCGTGGCGTAGCGGCGCTTCGAGCCCCCGAGCACCTTGATACACATGACACGGCGTGCGCCAGAATTATCGGCCACGTCGAGGTTGGTCTGCATCTGAATCATTGATGCACCTCGTCCTCTTCTCTTTGCGCCAGCCTAGCCGGCGCTCAACATTTCCCTGAAGTCAGTCGGCCAAGGCCAACAGATCAGGCGCTTTTCTTGTGCTCGCCCCGGATCACGATCCAGGACTTCAACTTCGAGATCGGCTTCGATTCCTCGATCCAAACCATGTCGCCCGGCTTGAACTCGTTGTTCTCGTCGTGCGCGTGGTAGTTCTTCGAACGGCGGATCGTCTTCTTGTAGATCGGGTGCGTGAAGCGGCGATCGACGCGCACCACGACGGTCTTGGCAGTCTTGTCGCTGACGACCACGCCTTGCAAAGTACGTTTCGGCATATCCGTTAGCCCCTTACTTCTTCTTCGCGCGCGCTTGCGCAGCGACGGTCTTGATCCGGGCGATGTCACGACGGGCCTCGCGCAGGCGCGAGGTGTTCTCGAGCTGCCCGGTGGCACGCTGGAAGCGCAGGTTGAAGCGCTCCTTCTTCAGGTTCAGGACGGCGTCGTCCTGCTGGTCGGGGCTCATCGCGCGGATGTCTTCGATCTTCATCTGGGCCATGGCCATTACTCCGCAATGCGCTCGACGAAGCGCGTCTTGATCGGCAGCTTGGCGGCCGCCAGCGTCAGCGCCTCACGCGCCGTCTGGGTGTTGACGCCGTCGATCTCGAACAGCACCCTGCCCGGCTTGACACGCGCGACCCACAGTTCCGGCGCACCCTTGCCGGAGCCCATGCGGACTTCGGCGGGCTTCTTCGACACCGGAACGTCGGGGAACACGCGGATCCAGACCCGACCGGCACGCTTCATGTGGCGGGTCAGCGCGCGGCGGGCGGCTTCAATCTGACGCGCGGTGACGCGCTCAGGCTCGGTCGCCTTCAGGCCGAACTGGCCGAACGCCAACGTCGCGCCCGAAGTCGCAACGCCGTGAATGCGGCCCTTATGCGCCTTCCGGAACTTCGTTTTCTTAGGTTGCATCATGGCTTCAAGCCCTCAAATTCTCTGTGCTGGCGTCAGGCCGCAGCGTGGTCACGGCGCTGACGGCCGCCACGATCACCACCGCCGCCCGTCTCGCCTTCGGCCATTCTCTTGTCCTGGGCCATCGGATCGTGCTCGAGGATCTCGCCCTTGAAGATCCAGACCTTGACGCCGCAGGTGCCGAAGGTCGTGAACGCGGTCGCAACGCCGTAGTCGATGTCGGCACGCAGCGTGTGCAGCGGCACGCGACCTTCGCGGTACCACTCCATGCGCGCGATTTCCGCACCGCCCAGACGACCCGAGCAGTTGATGCGGATGCCCTCCGCGCCGAGACGCATCGCCGACTGAACGGCGCGCTTCATGGCGCGGCGGAACGCCACGCGGCGCTCGAGCTGCTGCGCGATCGACTCGGCCACCAGCGTCGCATCGAGCTCCGGCTTGCGGATTTCGACGATGTTGATGACGACGTCGGACGAGGTGATGTCCGCGACCTTCTTGCGAAGCTTGTCGATGTCGGCGCCCTTCTTGCCGATCACCACGCCCGGACGGGCCGAGTGAATGGTGACGCGGCACTTCTTGTGCGGACGCTCGATCACAATGCGGGCGACGGCCGCCTGCTTGAGCTCCTTGTGCAGGATCTCGCGGATCTTGACGTCCTCGTGCAGCAGCTTGCCGTATTCCTGCTTGCCGGCGAACCAGCGGGAATCCCAGGTCCGGTTGATGCCGAGACGCAGACCGATCGGATTGATCTTTTGACCCATCGTTTTCTCCTGCGACCCTTAAGCCGCTGCTGCTTCGGCTTCGACCTGACGAACAATGATCGTCAGCTGCGAAAATGGTTTGTAGACACGGCCCGAGCGGCCACGGCCGCGGGCTGCAAAGCGCTTCATCACGAGGCCGTTGCCGACGAAGGCCTGCGCCACGACGAGATCGTCGACGTCGAGGTCGTGGTTGTTCTCGGCATTGGCGATAGCCGATTCCAGGCACTTCTTCACGTCAACCGCGATCCGCTTGCGCGAAAACTGCAGGTCGGCGAGCGCAGCGGAAGCCTTCCGGCCGCGAATGAGCTGGGCGACCAGGTTGAGCTTCTGCGGGCTCACCCGCAGCATCCGGGCGACCGCCTTGGCCTCGTTCTCGGCGAGGCTCCGTTCGCGCTTAGGTTTGCTCATCGTTTAATCCTCAAGCCTTCTTGGCTTTCTTGTCGCCCGAGTGGCCATGGAAGGTCCGGGTCGGCGAAAACTCACCAAACTTGTGACCGACCATTTCCTCGTTGACGGCCACCGGCACGTGCTTCTGGCCGTTATAGACGCCGAAGGTCAGGCCGACGAACTGCGGCAGGATCGTCGAGCGACGGCTCCAGATCTTGATGACGTCGTGACGGCCGGACGCGCGCGCGGCATCTGCCTTCTTGAGCAGAGAACCCTCGACGAACGGGCCTTTCCAGACTGAACGAACCATGTCCGGCGTTCCTTACTTCTTCCGCTTGTGGCGGCTTAGGAGAATGAATTTGTTGGTCGACTTGTTGCTGCGGGTCTTCTTGCCCTTGGTCGGCTTGCCCCACGGGGTGACCGGGTGGCGGCCGCCCGAGGTCCGACCTTCACCACCGCCGTGCGGATGGTCGATCGGGTTCATCGAAACGCCGCGGTTATGCGGCTTGCGGCCCAGCCAACGGTTGCGGCCGGCCTTGCCGATCGAGGTGTTCATGTGATCCGGGTTCGACACCGCGCCGATCGTGCCGCGGCAACGGCCGTGCACGAGACGCTGCTCGCCCGAGTTCAGGCGGATGATGACGTAATCCTGGTCGCGGCCGACGAGCTGGGCGTAGGTGCCGGCGGAACGGGCGAGCTGGCCGCCCTTGCCGATCTTGACCTCGATGTTGTGGATGATCGTCCCGACCGGCATGTTGCCGAGCGGCATGACGTTGCCCGGCTTCACGTCGACATAGTTGCCGGCCACCACGGAATCGCCGACCGCCAGGCGCTGCGGCGCCAGGATATAGGCCTGGGTGCCGTCTTCGTACTTGACCAGCGCGATGAACGCGGTGCGGTTCGGATCGTATTCCAGCCGCTCGACAGTCGCGGGCGCATCGACCTTGTCGCGCTTGAAGTCGACGATGCGCAGCGTCTGCTTGTGACCGCCGCCACGGAAGCGCACGGTGATGCGACCGGTGTTGTTGCGACCGCCCGAGGAGTGCTTGCCTTCGGTGAGCGCCTTGACCGGCTTGCCCTTGTAGAGGGCTGAACGATCGACCATGACCAGCTGGCGCTGGCCCGGTGTCGTGGGATTGAATTTCTTCAGTGCCATCGTCGTGCGACCTTACAGACCGGTGGTCACGTCGATCCGATGACCCTCTTCGAGGGTCACGATCGCGCGCTTGGTGTTCGACTGCGAGCCGAGATTGCCGCGGAAGACCTTGGTCTTGCCCTTGCGGACCAGCGTGTTGACGCTCTTGACCTTGACGTCAAACAGCTTCTCGATCGCTTCCTTGATCTGCGGCTTGGTCGCCTTGGCGGCCACCTTGAACAGGACCTTGTTGTGCTCGGACGCCAGCGTCGCCTTTTCGGTGACGACCGGGGCGACGATCACGTCGTAATGGCGAGCCTCGATGTTCTTCGTCATTTGAAGCGCGCCTCCAGCGCATCGATGGCGGCCTTGGTCAGAACAAGCTTCTGACGGCGCAGGATGTCATAGACGTTGATGCCCTGGATCGGCAGCACGTCCATGTTCGGAATGTTGCGGGCCGCAGCGGCAAAGCCGTTGTTGAGCTCGGCGCCGTCGATGATCAGCGCGTTGGTGAGGCCCAGACCCGAGAAGTGACCGAGCAGCGCCTTGGTCTTGGCGGCTTCCAGCGCGGCCTTGTCGATCACGAGGAGATCGCCGTCCTTGGCCTTGGCCGAGAGCGCATGCTTGAGGGCGAGCGCACGGACCTTCTTCGGCAGGTCGGTGGCATGCGAACGCACCACCGGACCGAAGGCACGACCGCCGCCGCGGAACTGCGGCACGCGGGCCGAGCCGTGACGAGCACCGCCGGTGCCCTTCTGCTTGTACATCTTCTTGCCGGTGCGCCAGATCTCGGCGCGGCCCTTGGCCTTGTGGGTACCGGCCTGGCGCTTGTTGAGCTGCCACTGCACGCAACGCGCAATGATGTCCTGGCGCGGCTCGAGGCCGAAAATGGCGTCGGAGAGCTGGACGGAGCCCGCTTCCTTGCCCTCGAGGGTGGTGACCTTCAATTCCATCTCACGCACCCTCTTGCTGGGCCGAGGCTTCCGCTTCGCCGCCCGCAACCTTGAACTTGCCAGGCTTCGGAGCTTCCTTCGGCAACGGCTTCTTGACGGCGTCGCGCACGCGGATCCAGCCGCCCTTGGAGCCGGGAACGGCGCCTTCGACGAGGATCAAGCCACGCTCGACGTCGAGCTGAACGACCCGGAGGTTGAGCGTGGTGATGCGGTCGACACCCATGTGGCCGGGCATCTTCTTGTTCTTCCAGGTCTTGCCGGGGTCCTGACGACCGCCGGTCGAACCGATCGAGCGATGCGAAACCGACACGCCGTGGGTGGCGCGCAGACCGCCGAAGTTCCAGCGCTTCATGCCGCCGGCAAAACCCTTACCGACCGAGGTGCCGGTAACATCGACGAACTGGCCGACGACGAAGTGGTCGGCGAGGATCTCGGCTCCAACCGGGATCATGGCATCCGCAGAGACGCGGAACTCCTCGACCTGACGCTTCGGCTCGACCTTGGCGACCGCGAACTGGCCGCGCTCTGCCTTGGGCAGATACACGGTCTTGCGGCTACCCGACCCGAGCTGGAGGGCGACGTAGCCGTTCTTCTCTTCAGTGCGGTGGGCTACGACTTGGCAATTGCCGAGCTTCAGCACGGTCACGGGGATATGTTCGCCGGTCTCTGTAAAGACCCGCGTCATCCCGACCTTTTGTGCGATCACTCCGGAGCGCATCGGCGTGCTTCCTGTTCTTTCTGTCCGCAAGTGGCGAACGTGATCCAAAAATCTTAGAGCTTGATCTCGACGTCGACACCGGCGGCCAGGTCGAGCTTCATCAAAGCATCGACGGTCTGCGGGGTCGGATCGACGATGTCGAGCAGGCGCTTGTGGGTGCGCATCTCGAACTGTTCACGGCTCTTCTTGTCGACGTGGGGCGAACGGTTGACGGTGAACTTCTCGATGCGGGTGGGCAGCGGAATGGGTCCGCGGACCTGCGCACCGGTGCGCTTCGCCGTGTTCACGATCTCGCGGGTCGACGTATCGAGGATACGATGGTCGAACGCCTTGAGACGGATACGAATATTTTGGCCGTTCATTGCCGTGTCTTTCTTGGGTGAGTGGCGAGTAGCGAATAGCAGGTGGTTCTGGCCCACTCGCTACTCGCCATTCCCTATTCGCTTGCTTACTCGATGATCGAAGCGACGACGCCGGCGCCGACGGTGCGGCCACCTTCGCGGATCGCGAAGCGGAGCTTCTCCTCCATCGCGATCGGCACGATCAGGTGCACTTCCATCGCGATGTTGTCGCCCGGCATCACCATCTCGGTACCTTCCGGCAGATGCACGACACCGGTCACGTCGGTGGTGCGGAAGTAGAACTGCGGACGGTAGTTGGTGAAGAACGGGGTGTGGCGACCGCCCTCTTCCTTGGTGAGGATGTAAGCCTCGGCCTTGAACTTGGTGTGCGGCTTGACCGAACCCGGCTTGCACAGCACCTGGCCGCGCTCGACGTCTTCGCGCTTGGTGCCGCGGAGCAGCGCACCGATGTTGTCGCCGGCCTGGCCCTGGTCGAGCAGCTTGCGGAACATTTCGACGCCGGTGACGGTGGTCTTCTGGGTCGCACGGAGACCGACGATCTCGATTTCCTCGCCGACCTTGACGATGCCGCGCTCGACACGGCCGGTCACGACGGTGCCGCGGCCCGAGATCGAGAACACGTCTTCAACCGGCATCAGGAACGGCTGGTCGATCGGACGCTCCGGCTGCGGGATGTACTCGTCGACGCTCTTCATCAGCTCGAGGATGGCTTCGTGGCCAAGCTTCTTGTCGGAGTCTTCGAGAGCGGCGAGCGCCGAACCCTTGATGATCGGGATCTTGTCGCCCGGGAAGTCGTACTTCGAGAGCAGCTCGCGGACTTCGAGCTCGACGAGCTCGAGCAGTTCCGGATCGTCGACCATGTCGCACTTGTTCAGGAACACGACGAGTGCGGGCACGCCGACCTGGCGGGCGAGCAGGATGTGCTCGCGGGTCTGCGGCATCGGGCCGTCAGCAGCCGACACGACCAGGATCGCGCCGTCCATCTGCGCGGCGCCGGTGATCATGTTCTTCACGTAGTCGGCGTGGCCGGGGCAGTCGACGTGGGCGTAGTGGCGGTTCTTGGTCTCATACTCGACGTGCGCGGTCGAGATGGTGATGCCGCGCGCCTTCTCTTCCGGCGCCTTGTCGATCTGGTCGTACGCGGTGAACGTTGCGCCGCCGGCTTCGGCGAGAACCTTGGTGATCGCCGCGGTCAGCGACGTCTTGCCATGGTCGACGTGACCGATGGTGCCGATGTTGCAGTGCGGCTTGTTACGTTCAAACTTTGCTTTGGCCATTTGACTCTCCGTTCAATCGTCAGCTCTGGACCGACGACAATCAGGCAAACTTCTTCTGGACTTCTGCCGACACGTTGGCCGGCGCTTCTGCGTAGTGGTCGAACTGCATGGTGAAGGTCGCGCGACCCTGGCTCATCGAGCGCAGGTTATTCACGTAACCGAACATGTTCATGAGCGGCACCATCGCGTTGATGACGTTGGCGTTGCCGCGCATGTCCTGCCCCTGGATCTGACCGCGCCGGGAATTCAGATCGCCGATGACCGAGCCGGTGTAGTCTTCCGGGGTCACCACCTCGACCTTCATGATCGGCTCGAGCAGGACGGACTTGCCCTTCTGCAGCGCTTCGCGGAACGCCGCGCGCGATGCGATTTCGAAGGCGAGCGCCGACGAGTCGACGTCGTGATACTTGCCGTCGACGAGCTGAACCTTGACGTCGACCACGGGGAAGCCCGCGACCACGCCGGAGCCCATCACGCTGTTGAGGCCCTTTTCGACGCCGGGGATGTATTCCTTCGGAACCGCGCCGCCGACGATCTTGGACTCGAACTCGTAGCCCTTGCCGGGCTCGTTCGGCTCGACCACGATCGACACTTCCGCGAACTGACCGGTACCGCCGGTCTGCTTCTTGTGGGTGTACTTGACCTCGGCCTTCTTGGTCACGCGCTCACGGAACGCCACCTGCGGCGCGCCGATGTTGGCGTCGACCTTGTAGGTGCGACGGAGGATGTCGACCTTGATGTCGAGGTGAAGTTCGCCCATGCCCTTGAGGATGGTCTGGCCGGACTCCTGATCGGTCGACACGCGGAAGGACGGATCCTCCGCAGCGAGCTTCGCCAGCGCCACGCCTAGCTTTTCCTGGTCGGCCTTGGACTTCGGCTCGATCGCGATCTCGATGACCGGCTCGGGGAATTCCATCTTTTCCAGGATCACCTGCTTGTCGGGATCGCACAGCGTGTCACCGGTGCGCGCTTCCTTCAGGCCGGCCAGCGCGACGATGTCGCCGGCATAGGCTTCCTTGATGTCCTCGCGGTTGTTCGCATGCATCAGCAGCATGCGCCCGATGCGCTCCTTCTTCTCGCGGGTCGAGTTCACGACGCCGGTGCCGCTCTGGAGAACGCCGGAATAGATGCGGCAGAAGGTGATGGTGCCGACGAACGGGTCGTCCATGATCTTGAACGCGAGCAGCGCGAGCGGCTCCTTGTCGTCCGCCCTACGCACGACCTCGTTGCCGCGATCGTCGGTGCCCTTGATCGCAGGCACGTCGATCGGCGACGGCAGATAGTCGACGACGGCGTCGAGCAGCGGCTGCACGCCCTTGTTCTTGAAGGCCGAGCCGCACAGCACGGGATAAAACGCGCCGGTCAGCACCGCCTTGCGGATCAGCCGCTTCAGCGTCGCTTCGTCCGGCTCGTTGCCGTCGAGGAAAGCGGCGAGCGCATCGTCGTCGAGCTCGACGGCGGCTTCCACCATCTTCTCGCGGTATTCCTTGGCCTGGTCGACGAGATCTTCCGGAATGTCGACATAGTCGAACTTCGCGCCGAGCGACTCGTCGTTCCAGACGATGCCCTTCATCTTCACGAGGTCGACGAGACCCTTGAAGTTGTTCTCGGCACCGATCGGAAGCTGGATCGCGATCGGCTTGGCACCGAGGCGGTCAACGATGTCGGCCAGGCACTTGAAGAAGTCGGCGCCGGTCTTGTCCATCTTGTTGGCGAAGACGATGCGCGGAACCTTGTACTTGTCGCCCTGGCGCCAGACGGTCTCGGTCTGGGGCTCAACGCCATGGTTCGAGTCGAGCACGCAAACGGCGCCGTCGAGCACGCGCAGCGAACGCTCGACCTCAATGGTGAAGTCGACGTGGCCGGGGGTGTCGATGATGTTCAGACGCTTTCCGGCCCAGAACGCGGTGGTCGCAGCCGAGGTGATCGTGATGCCACGCTCCTGCTCCTGCTCCATCCAGTCCATCGTCGCGGCACCTTCGTGCACTTCGCCGATCTTGTGGCTCTTGCCGGTGTAATAGAGGATGCGCTCGGTCGTCGTGGTCTTGCCGGCGTCAATATGCGCCATGATACCGAAGTTACGGTAGTCCTCGATGGCATGTAGGCGGGGCATGGGTCGTTCCTTGCGAGTCCGAGTGTGTCGCCGTTACCAGCGATAGTGCGAGAAGGCGCGGTTGGCTTCCGCCATCCGGTGCACGTCTTCGCGCTTCTTGACGGCGTTCCCGCGGTTGTTCGATGCGTCCAGAAGCTCCGCCGAGAGCCGCTCGGTCATCGTCTTCTCGTTGCGCTCGCGCGCAGCCGAGATCAGCCAGCGAATGCCCAGCGCCTGACGGCGCACCGAGCGAACCTCGACCGGAACCTGATAGGTCGCACCACCGACGCGGCGGGAGCGCACTTCGATCGTCGGCATGACGTTCTCGAGTGCCTGCTCGAACACGCCGAGCGGGTTCTGCTTGGTCTTGGATTCGATGAGACCGAACGCACCGTAGACGATGCCTTCGGCGACCGACTTCTTGCCGGCGTACATCACCGAGTTCATGAACTTCGTGACGATGATGTTCCCGAACTTCGGATCGGGAAGAACTTCGCGCTTTTCCGCTGAGTGGCGACGAGACATTGAGCTGGTTCCCGCTTACTTCGGACGCTTGGCGCCGTACTTCGAACGACGCTGCTTACGGTTCTTGACGCCCTGGGTATCCAGAACGCCGCGGAGGATGTGGTAGCGCACGCCGGGCAAATCCTTGACGCGACCGCCGCGGATCATGACCACCGAGTGCTCCTGGAGGTTATGACCCTCACCCGGGATGTAGCCGATCACCTCGAAGCCGTTCGTCAGGCGCACCTTGGCGACCTTACGAAGCGCCGAGTTCGGCTTCTTCGGGGTCGTGGTGTAGACGCGGGTGCAAACACCACGCTTCTGCGGCGACTGCTGCAGCGCCGGCACCTTCTTGCGCGACTTCTGCACTTCACGCGGTTGAGCGATCAGCTGGTTGATCGTCGGCATCCTGGCCTTACCCTTTGTTATCGCGGCCCCTTGCGGGCCCGCTGTCTTGCCGCGGCCCGTTGCCGGGACCGCAAATTCTTTCGAGCTACCCGCCCGACGAGGCCGCCTCGCACGGAACAATCCGCACAAAGCGAAATTGCGCCAACCGCTCCATCACTGAGCGGAAAGCGTTTCGACGCACAGAGGACCGCAGTCTTCGGGCCAGTCGGCGAAAACGCCGCAGCCCGCGCACCGAGGTCATGCATCCGAGTTCGATCTCAAGAGAACGTGCTCAAGAGACCTAAATTCGCCTGGCATTGCCTAGCTATAAGCGACAGCGTTTGAGCGGCATTCGTCGAGGTTGGTGCCTGCCAAGCGACCCCAACGGGATCAGGCAGGTGCTCCGTACCGACGCTGGCGATGCTCACCGCCTGTCGTTAAGTGAGGCGCTTTCTATAAGTGAGAATCGATCAAGTCAAGGTGAAATGACCGTCAGAAAGCGCTTATCGCGCCTGTAGAAAAAGCCTGTTCGCCTTCTTCCCCACGCGTCCCCCCCATATGGGGTCGAAGTGCCGGTTCCGCCAGCCCGACGGCAAATTATACCCGGGAGAAATATACTTTTATGACCCGCGCTAAGGCTTTTTTTCCTCTTGATGCGTCAATCTGCCCTCTTCGGCAGAGACAAACGCCATGCGGTACACCGACATTACCATCATCGGCGGGGGACTTGCCGGCTCGACCGTCGCCGCGATGCTCGGGCGCGCCGGCATTTCGGCGGTGCTGATCGACCCGCATGAGACCTATCCGGCCGACTTTCGCGTCGAAAAACTCAGCGGTCACGGTCAGGTCGAGCGATTCCAGCGGACGGGAATCGCCGACTCAGTGCTGCGCCAGGCAACCTTCTCCGGCAAGAACTGGATCGCACGGTTCGGGCATCTCCTCGACAAGGCGCCGAGCCGGCAGTTCAACATCCTTTACGATTCCCTGGTCAACGCGATCCGCGACGAGATTCCCGAAACCGTCGAGCGAATCTGGACCAAAGCGGTGTCGGTCGAGACCAGCCCGGAACGGCAGAGAATCTCGCTCGCCAATGCCGAGACGATCTCAGCGCGCCTGGTCGTGCTCGCCAACGGCCTGAATGTCGGCCTGCGCCACCAGCTCGGCATCACGCGAAACATCATCAGCGCCTGCCATTCGATCTCGATCGGGTTCGACGTGGTGCCGGCCCGGCGGAATTCGTTCGACTTCCCGGCGCTGACCTATTTCTCGGAGCGGCCGAACGACCGTATCCCCTACATCACGCTGTTTCCGATCGGCACGCGGATGCGTGCCAATCTGTTCGTGTACCGTGGCTTCGACGATCCCTGGCTGCGCGAGCTGCGCCGCGCGCCGGCCGCAACGCTGGACGCCGCCCTGCCGCGGCTCAAGCGCATCACCGGTGCCCTCGACATTCAAGGCGAGTTGAAGATCCGCCCGGTCGATCTCTATGTGAACGATGCCAGCCATCAGCCCGGCGTAGTGCTGGTGGGCGATGCCTTCGCGACCTCCTGCCCGGTCGCAGGTACCGGTTGCGACAAGGTGTTCACCGACGTCGAGCGGCTCTGCAACGTCCACATCCCGCAATGGCTGGCGTCCGACGGGATGGATGCGGACAAGATCGCCGCCTTCTACGCCGACCCGGTCAAGCAGGCCTGTGATGAATGGTCGGCGGCGAAAGCCTTCGACTTCCGCTCGGTGTCGATTGCAACGAGCCCGTACTGGACCGCGCAGCGCTGGGCGCGCTTCATGGCGTGGTCGAGCCAGGGACTACTGCGGCGGCTGGGAGGGGCGTTCCATCTGGAGCCGAACTTCCTCGGTCATTCCTCCTCGTCGTCCTCGTCCTCATCATCCTCGTCGAGGTCGTCATCGTCGCTGTCGTCGTCGGCCTGAGCCGCCGCGCTATGCGGCTGATGGGTCTGGTCATTCCACAGCTTGCGGTAGGTGCCGTTCCTGGCGAGCAGCTCGGCATGGGAACCGCGCTCGATCGCCCTGCCTCCTGAAATCACGATGATCTCGTCCATCTCGACCACCGAGGAGAGGCGGTGAGTCGACCAGATCATGGTGCGGCCCTTGGCGACCTTCAGCAATGTGCGGTTGATTGCGGCCTCCGTGGTCTGGTCGAGCGCCGAGGTGGCTTCGTCGAGCAGCAGCACCGAGGGATTGCGGATGATGGCGCGCGCGATCGCGATGCGCTGGCGCTGGCCGCCCGACAGCGTGTCGCCGCGCTCGCCGACCGGGGTCTCGTAGCGCTGCGGCAGGCTCATGATGTAGCGGTGGATCTCGGCCTTCTTGGCGGCGTCCTCCACCTCCTCGTCGGTCGCGCCTTCCTTGCCGAGCCGGATGTTCTCCCGGATCGACATGTTGAACAGCATGTTCTCCTGGAACACCACGGCCATGCTCCGGCGCAGCGAATTCAGCGTCACCTTGCGCACGTCGACACCGTCGATGGTGACCCGCCCCTCGTCCGGCACGTAAAGCCGCAGGATCAGATTGAGCAGCGTGCTCTTGCCGGATCCGGAAGGACCGACGATGGCGATGCTCTTGCCGACATTGAGCTTGAGGCTGAGATTGTCCAGCACCGGCGTCTGGCCGCCCTCGTACTGGAACGTCACGTGGTCGAAGGTGATGTCGTGGGTGATGCGCGGCAGATCGGGCGCGCCGGGACGATCGGCGCCGCGTGTAGGCTCGTCCAGCAGCTCCTGGATGTGGCGGATCGCGGCGGCCGAGGAGATCGACACCGGGATGAAGTGCATCACATGGGCGATGTTGTAGGAGACCTCCCAGAACGCGCTCTCGAAGGTGACGAAGGTGCCGATGGTGATCTGGCCCTTGGTCGCCAGATACGCGCCGATCGCGAGCACGACGAGGTGCAGCAGCAGCACCGAGATCGTGACGGTCCGCTCCACCATGGTCGACAGGAACGCGGCGGACGCAATCCTGTTGCGGGTCTCGTCGTTGCGGAAGCTGAAGAAGCCGAACATCCTGCGTTGCAGGCTGAAAGCCTTGATCACCGCTTGCGCCGCCACGTTCTCCTGCACCATTCCGAGCAGCGCGCTTTCGTTGAGCTTCTGCTCGTAATTGGCTTGCACCGCTTTCGGGGTGAGCATGCGCGGCCCGATCAGCGTGATCGGGAACACCAGCAGCGCGACCACGGCGAGCTGCCAGTTCAAGAAGAACATCAGGATGATGCCGGCGATCAACTCCAGGAACGGCAGCGCCGCGCTGTTGGCGAAGGTCTTGACCGAGCCCTCGAAGGCAGCCTGGTCGACCGAGAAGCGCGACAGGATCTCGCCGCGCTTGGTGCGGCCGAAATAGGCCGCCGGCAGGTCCTGGACGTGCTCGAACAGGCGCTTGCGGACGTCGGAGATGATGCAGGCGGCCAGCCGCGCGTCCCAGCGCTCGTACCAGACCGCGACGATCGAGGTGAAGATGCCGGCGACCGCGAGCACGCCGAGGATCTTGTACAGCGCCTGGAAATCCTCCTCGCCGAGCGCGTCGTCGATCAGGAACTTCAGACTGAGCGGCATGATGACGTTGAACAGCGTCTCGACCAGAACGCCGAACGCTACATAGCCCAGGATGCGCTTGTAATTGGACAGGAACGGCTTGACGAAGCCCAGGATGGTCGCGAGCGCACCGGCGGCTTCGCGGGCGGTAAAGACGACGAGGTCCTCGTCATCCTCGTCGTCGAGCCCAAGCTCGTCGTCGTCCTCGTCTTCGTTGTCGTCTTCCAGCTCCGGCTCGTGACCGGCGTCGAGCTTGTCCTCGAGCTCCGCCGCCTCTTGTGCGGCGAGCTTCTGTTTGTCGGGAGAGAGAGGCTTGGACGCCATGAAACCAACCGATGCTGACGGCCGGCATGACCGCAGAGAAGCAGGGAAATAGCGGAGCGCCGCTACTGCCACCGATTCTATGCGATCAGGATGAATTCAGCAAAACAATTGGCGAATCCATCCGCCCTGTGACGCTAGTCGTCGTTGTCTTCGTCCTCGACCTTGTCGAAGAAGGAATAACGCAAGGAGTCGGCGTCGGCATACCACTGCCCCGGCCCCTTGTTGGCGGCAAGCGTCGCCGACCAGAGCGCGTCAGTGCAGTCCTTGCGGTGCATCGACAGATCGAAGCCGTTGCCGAAGAACAGTTCGGACCATTCCCACCAGGTGCCGAGCTTCTTGACCCCGCGCAGCAGGTCGTAGCGGTCGATCACGACTGAGGCCATGTCCGAGGTGATCGAGCCGAACACGAGGCCGGTCTTGACCACGCGGTTCAACTCGCGGATCGCGCGGACCACCTGCTTCGGGGCAACGTGGCAGAGACTGGTCTCGAACACGTAGTCGAACGCGCCGTCCTTGAACGGCATGTCCAGGATCGATCCCAGCTTGTTGTACTTCTTCAGCGCCTTCGGCGTCTTGGCATGAATGGCGCGGTTGTTCTCGATGCCCCAGGCGTCGATGCCTCGCTCGCGCAGCGCGCCGACCAGCTCGCCGCTGGCGGAGCCCGCGACCAGGAGTTTTGCGCCCTTCGCTGTGCCCCAGACGATGCTGATCAGCTCTGCAAGGTAGTCGGGATCGGTGAACTGCCGCCACGCTTCGCTATAAGGGCCGACGCCGCGATAGTTCTCGAAATAATCGCGGTCGATCTTGTCCGAGACTGGCTTGCTATCCTGGGCATGCTCGCGGCGCAGCCGCATCATCTCGGTCAGGATGATGTCGGTCGCCGCGTCCGATGAGTCGAGCAGGCCGTTCAGCGTGGAGTCGAACAGATAATCGCCGACCACGACGATGCCGGGATGATCCTTCGGCTCGGGCCGGTGATTGGTCATGACGTCGCGCACGGGCAGACCGCCCGGGATCGCGTTCACCGACGACAGCCAGCGGTGGATCTTGCCTTCCATGAAATAAGCACGCGCATCGCCGAGCGAAGCCGGCAGCGATTTCAGCGCGGCGTCGATCAGCTCCTGATCCGACAGATTGGCGAACGCCAGCGCATCGGAACCCGGAATGAGCCAGTTCAGGACGCCGTGCTTGCCGACGTCGTGGCGCGCGCCTTCATTGTAGACGCAGCAGCCGCCGAAGGCTTCCGACATGAACCAGGCGCCGGGAATCTTGTCTCCCCAGAACGGGGAATCGAACAGGATCGAGACGCGCAGGTAATGCGCGGGACGGTCGAAATAGGAGACGTGCTTGACCATCGACTTGCGCAGTTGCTCGCCTTCCCAGCCGACGGTGGAGAGCCAGGAATGCGGCAGGCAGACCACCACAAGATCGAAGTCGCGCGTCTCCGGTCCCTTCCCGTTCATCATCTTGAGCTGATAGCGGCCGGTCGTCGCCTTGCCGACGGTAAGCACGCGGTGATTGAGCTGGATGTCGGCGTTGACCTCCGACTGCAGGCATTCGATCAGCTGCTCGTTGCCGTTCTGGATGGAATAGAGGCCGATATAGCCGTCGACATCCATCAGATAGTTCTTGAGTGCGTTGAGGCCGTTGGTGTTGTGGCTTTCGGTCGCGAGATCGGAGCGCGCCATCACCTTGAAGAAGCGCTTTGCGATCTCGTCCTCGACCTCCTCGTCGAGCACCTGCTCGGCGGTCTTGTAGGCCCAGGGGTTCTCGTTGTCGTGCGCGCCGACGCCCTCGTAATATTCAATCGGCGACATCGCGTCGGCGCAGCGCTTGCGAAACGACTCGATCGCAGCCGCAGTCTTGGCGCCGTATTTGCGGCGCATGCCGGCGACGTCATTGAGCAGCTCGCCGCCGAACTGCACCTGCTCGGCATCCATCGGAATGGTCTGCAGGCCGAAATGCTGGATCAGCTCGCGCAGCGGATCGGGACCCGTCATCGAGTAGTCGTAGATCTCGGCGACGCCGGCCTCGTACATCGCCGGCGCGGAATCGAATTTGCGCGTGACGATCTTGCCGCCGAGCCGGTCGGAGGCTTCATAGATGGTGATGCGGCAGAGGTCGCCGAGCTTACGCTTCAGGTACCAGGCGCTCATCAGCCCGCCGGGGCCGCCGCCTACGATTGCGAGATCAAGCATATCAGTTCCGTGGTCTCCGGCCCTGCCCCCGTCACGGGACCACCGGTCTAAGCTCCCCTAGCAGAAGCGCTTTTCTGACTGAAGGAAAGATGAACAAAGGTTGATCCTGCACCGCAACAGGCAAACAAAGCAGCAAAAAGGCCGGCTTTCGCCGGCCCTTTCATTGTCCTCGGTATTCCTACGGATGAACCATCATTCCGCGGGCGGCAGCGCAGGAAGCTCCGCTTCTGGCGCAGGCGACACGACGGCCGCCTGCTTCTCGCGCTCGTCCAGGATCATCTTGTCGCGCTTCACGGCGACTTCGCGGATCTTGGCCATGGAGGCGCCGGTACCCGCCGGGATCAGCCGGCCGACGATGACGTTCTCCTTGAGGCCTTCGAGCGGATCGACCTTGCCGTTGACCGCCGCTTCCGTGAGGACGCGGGTGGTCTCCTGGAACGAGGCCGCCGAGAAGAACGAACGGGTCTGAAGGCTCGCCTTGGTGATGCCGAGCAGAACCGGCGTCCCCGTGGCGATCTTCTTGCCCTCTTCCTTGGCCTTCTCGTTCAGCGCGTCGAACTCGATCTTGTCGACCTGCTCGCCGGAGATCATGTCCGTGTCGCCCTGGTCGGTGACTTCCACCTTCTGGAGCATCTGACGGACAATCACCTCGATGTGCTTGTCGTTGATGAGCACGCCCTGGAGCCGGTAGACCTCCTGGATCTCGTTGACCAGATAGGCCGCGAGCTCCTCGATGCCCTTGACCGCAAGGATGTCATGCGGTGCCGGGTTGCCTTCCACGATGAAGTCGCCCTTTTCGACGACGTCGCCGTCCTGAAGGTGGATGTGCTTGCCCTTCGGGATCAGGTATTCGCGTGCCTCGTCGGTCTTGTCCATCGGCTCGATCGAGATGCGACGCTTGTTCTTGTAGTCGCGCCCGAACCGGATGGTGCCCGCGATTTCGGCGATGATCGCCGCATCCTTCGGACGCCGTGCCTCGAACAATTCCGCCACCCGCGGCAGACCGCCGGTGATGTCACGCGTCTTGGCGCTTTCGGTCGAGACACGGGCGAGGATGTCGCCCGTCTGAACCTTGGCACCGACGTCGACCGACAGAATGCCGTCGACCGACAGCATGTAGCGGGCATCGCCGCCACGGGCGAGCTTGAGCACCTTGCCGTCCTTGCCCTTGACCACGATGGCCGGACGCAGGTCCGCGCCGCCGCGGGTCGAGCGCCAGTCGATGACCACGCGCTTGGCGATACCGGTGGCCTCGTCCAGCGTTTCCGTGATCGACTGCCCTTCGACCAGATCCTCGAAGCCGATGGTTCCTTCGACTTCAGTGAGCAGCGGACGGGTGTAGGGATCCCACTCGACGATACGCTGGCCACGCTTGACCGTGTCGCCCTCGTCGATGTGCAGGCGCGCGCCGTACTGGATACGGTGCGTCGCACGCTCGGTGCCATCGGCATCGACGATCGCCACCACCATGTTGCGCACCATCGCGACCAGGTGACCTTCGCTGTTGCGGGCGATGGCCTTGTTCCTGATCACGATCTTGCCGTCGAAATTGGCTTCGACGAACGACTGCTCGTTGAGCTGCGCCGCACCACCGATGTGGAAGGTGCGCATGGTAAGCTGGGTGCCCGGCTCGCCGATCGACTGCGCCGCGATGACGCCGACCGCTTCACCGTGGTTGACCGGCGTGCCGCGGGCGAGGTCGCGGCCGTAGCACTTGCCGCAGATGCCGTTGACGAGTTCGCAAGTCAGCGCCGAGCGGATCTTCACCTCCTGCACACCACCCTGCTGGATGGCGTCCAGATGGCTCTCTTCCATCAGCGTATCGCGCTTGATGATCACCTTGCCGGAGCTGTCACGGATGTCTTCGCAGGCCGTGCGTCCGAGGATGCGCGAACCGAGCGAAGCGACCACGGTGCCGGCATCGACGATGGCGCGCATCTTGATGCCGAGCTTGGTGCCGCAATCGGACTGCGTGATGATGCAGTCCTGCGCGACGTCGACCAGACGACGGGTCAGGTAGCCCGAGTTCGCGGTCTTCAACGCGGTGTCCGCGAGGCCCTTACGGGCGCCGTGGGTCGAGTTGAAGTACTCGAGAACCGAGAGGCCTTCCTTGAAGTTCGAGATGATCGGCGTCTCGATGATCTCACCCGACGGCTTGGCCATCAGGCCGCGCATGCCGGCGAGCTGGCGCATCTGGGCCGGCGAGCCGCGGGCGCCGGAATGAGCCATCATGTAGATCGAGTTGATGTCGGCATCGGCTCCGCTGGCCGTCTTCTTGGTGGAGGAGATCTCCTTCATCATCGCCTTGGCGATTTCTTCCGTGGCCTTCGACCAGGCGTCGACGACCTTGTTGTACTTCTCGCCGTGCGTGATCAGGCCGTCGTTGTACTGCTGCTCGAAATCCTTCGCCAGCGTACGGGTGGTGTCGACGATCTTCCACTTGGAGTGCGGCACGACCATGTCGTCCTTGCCGAACGAGATGCCGGCCTTGAACGCATTGTAGAAGCCGAGCGCCATGATGCGGTCGCAGAAGATCACAGTCTCCTTCTGGCCGCAGTGACGGTAGACCTGGTCGATGACGCCCGAGATCTCGCGCTTGGTCATCAGCTTGTTGATGATCTCGTACGAAATCCGCGGGTTCCTCGGCAGCAGATTGCCCAGCATGACGCGGCCGGCGGTGGTCTCGATCCAGCGCTTGGAGATCTTGCCGGTCTCGTCCATGCCTTCCCACCGATACTTGATCTTGGTGTGGAGGTGGATGACCTTCGCGTGCAGGGCGTGCTCGAGCTCGGCCATGTCGCCGAACAGCTTGCCCTCGCCGGGCAGGCCTTCGCGCATGATCGAGACGTAGTAGAGACCGAGCACGATGTCCTGCGACGGCACGATGATCGGCTGGCCGTTCGCCGGATGCAGGATGTTGTTGGTCGACATCATCAGCACGCGCGCTTCCAGCTGCGCTTCAAGCGACAGCGGAACGTGCACGGCCATCTGGTCGCCGTCGAAGTCGGCGTTGAATGCGGAGCAGACCAGCGGATGAAGCTGGATCGCCTTGCCCTCGATCAGCACCGGCTCGAACGCCTGGATGCCCAGGCGATGCAGCGTCGGCGCGCGGTTGAGCAACACCGGATGCTCGCGGATCACCTCGTCCAGGATGTCCCAGACCTCGGGCCGCTCCTTCTCGACCAGCTTCTTCGCCTGCTTCACCGTGGTGGACAGGCCCTTGGCGTCAAGCCGCGAATAGATGAACGGCTTGAACAGCTCGAGCGCCATCTTCTTCGGCAGGCCGCACTGATGCAAGCGCAGCTCGGGACCGACCACGATCACCGAACGGCCCGAATAGTCGACGCGCTTGCCGAGCAGGTTCTGGCGGAAACGGCCCTGCTTGCCCTTCAGCATGTCGGCGAGCGACTTCAGCGGGCGCTTGTTGGCACCCGTGATGACGCGGCCGCGGCGGCCGTTGTCGAACAGCGCATCGACCGCTTCCTGAAGCATGCGCTTCTCGTTGCGGATGATGATGTCGGGCGCGCGCAGCTCCATCAGCCGCTTCAAGCGGTTGTTGCGGTTGATGACGCGGCGGTAGAGGTCGTTGAGGTCCGAGGTCGCGAAGCGGCCGCCGTCCAGCGGCACCAGCGGACGCAGGTCCGGCGGGATCACCGGAACGACAGTCAGGATCATCCATTCCGGCTTGTTGCCGGAGTGGCGGAAGGCCTCGACGATCTTCAGGCGCTTGGCGAGCTTCTTGTGCTTGATGTCGGAGTCGGTCTCGTGCATCTCCGCGCGCAGGGTCAGCTCGAGCTTCTCGAGGTCCATGCCCTTGAGCAGCTCGCGGATCGCTTCCGCGCCGATCATGGCGGTGAAGGAATCCTGGCCGTACTCGTCCTGCGCCTTCAGATACTCGTCTTCCGACAGCAGCTGACGGTCCTTCAGCGCGGTGAGGCCCGGCTCAAGCACGACGTAATATTCGAAGTAGAGGATTCGCTCGAGATCCTTCAGCGTCATGTCGAGCAGCAGGCCGATGCGCGACGGCAGCGACTTCAGGAACCAGATGTGGGCGACGGGAGCTGCGAGCTCGATATGGCCCATGCGCTCGCGCCGGACGCGCGACAGCGTGACCTCGACCGAGCACTTCTCGCAGATGATGCCCTTGTACTTCATGCGCTTGTACTTGCCGCACAAGCACTCGTAATCCTTGATCGGCCCGAAGATGCGCGCGCAGAACAGGCCGTCGCGCTCTGGCTTGAAGGTACGGTAGTTGATGGTCTCCGGCTTCTTGATCTCGCCGTAGGACCAGGACAGAATCTTCTCCGGGGACGCGATCGAGATGCGGATCTGGTCGAAGACCTGAGCCGGCGTCGTCGGGTTAAAGAGATTCATAATTTCTTGGTTCATCGTCTTCTCCTCGCGTGCCGGTCGCCTCCGGCCGCAAATTCGAAAATCACTCGAGCGGGGCGCCCTGCCCTCAAGGCATCGGGAGGGGCGCCAATGCCCGGCCGCGAAGGCCGGGCATGAAAGGTCGTATTACTCGGCTGCTTCCGACGTCGACGCCGGTCCCACCTTGGAATTGTGCAGGTCGACGTTGAGGCCGAGCGAGCGCATTTCCTTGACCAGCACGTTGAACGATTCCGGAATACCGGCCTCGAAGGTGTCGTCGCCACGCACGATCGCCTCGTACACCTTGGTACGGCCGGCGACGTCGTCCGACTTCACGGTCAGCATTTCCTGGAGCGTGTAGGCCGCGCCGTAAGCCTCGAGCGCCCACACCTCCATTTCGCCGAAGCGCTGGCCACCGAACTGCGCCTTGCCGCCCAGCGGCTGCTGGGTAACGAGCGAGTACGGACCGATCGAACGCGCATGGATCTTGTCGTCGACGAGATGGTGCAGCTTGAGCATGTAGATGTAGCCCACCGTCACCTTGCGATCGAAGGCATCGCCGGTGCGGCCGTCATAGACGGTCGACTGACCCGAAGCGTCGAGACCGGCAAGCTTCAGCATCTCCTCGATGTCGGCTTCCTTGGCACCGTCGAACACCGGCGTCGCGATCGGCACGCCGCGGCTGAGGTTATGGCCGAGTTCAAGCAGCTCGTTGTCGTTGAGCGTCTTGATCGTCTCGTCCTCGCCGTAGACCTTCTTCAAGGTATCCTTCAGCGGCTTGATGTCCTGCTTCGACAGGTAGGCATCGACCGTCTGGCCGATACGCTTGCCGAGGCCGGCGCAGGCCCAGCCGAGATGCGTCTCGAGGATCTGTCCGACGTTCATGCGCGAAGGCACGCCGAGCGGATTGAGCACGATGTCGGCATGCGTACCGTCCTCGAGGAACGGCATGTCCTCGATCGGCACGATCTTCGACACCACGCCCTTGTTGCCGTGGCGGCCGGCCATCTTGTCGCCGGGCTGGATCTTGCGCTTCACCGCGACGAAGACCTTGACCATCTTCATCACGCCGGGCGGCAATTCGTCACCGCGCTGGAGCTTCTCGACCTTGTCGAGGAAGCGCTGTTCAAGCCCCTTCTTCGACTCGTCGTACTGCTTCCGCATGGCCTCGATCTCGGCCATCAGCTTGTCGTTCGGCGAAGCGAACAGCCACCACTGCGACTTCGGGTACTCCTCGAGCACCGCGCGGGTGATCTTGGTGTCCTTCTTGAAGCCCTTCGGGCCCGCAATGCCCTGCCGTCCCTCGAGGAGCTCGGCAAGACGGTTGTAGACGTTGCGGTCCAGGATCGCCTGCTCGTCGTCGCGGTCCTTGGCCAGACGCTCGATCTCTTCCCGCTCGATCGCCAGCGCACGCTCGTCCTTGTCGACGCCGTGACGGTTGAACACGCGGACTTCCACGATCGTGCCCTGCACGCCCGGGGGAACGCGCAGCGAGGTGTCGCGAACGTCGGAGGCCTTTTCACCGAAGATGGCGCGCAGAAGCTTTTCTTCCGGCGTCATCGGGCTCTCGCCCTTCGGGGTGATCTTGCCGACCAGGATGTCGCCGGCGCGCACTTCCGCACCGATGTAGACGATACCGGCTTCGTCGAGGTTCTTCAGCGCTTCTTCCGAAACGTTCGGAATGTCGCGGGTGATTTCCTCAGGCCCGAGCTTGGTGTCACGGGCCATCACCTCGAATTCTTCGATATGAATTGAGGTAAACACGTCTTCCTTCACGATCCGCTCGGAGAGCAGGATCGAGTCTTCGAAGTTGTAGCCGTTCCACGGCATGAACGCGACGAGCACGTTACGGCCGAGCGCGAGCTCGCCGAGATCGGTCGACGGACCGTCAGCGATGATGTCGCCCTTCTTGACGATGTCGCCCACCTTCACCAGCGGACGCTGGTTGATGCAGGTCGACTGGTTGGAGCGCTGGTACTTCATCAGCCGGTAGATATCGACGCCCGACTTGGTCGGATCGAGATCTTCGGTGGCGCGGATAACGACGCGGGTCGCGTCGATCTGGTCGATCACGCCCGAACGGCGCGCCGCGATCGCAGCACCCGAGTCACGCGCAACCACGCCTTCCATGCCGGTGCCGACGAACGGCGCCTCGGCGCGAACCAGCGGCACCGCCTGGCGCTGCATGTTCGAGCCCATCAGCGCGCGGTTGGCGTCGTCGTTCTCGAGGAACGGGATCAGGGCTGCGGCGACCGAAACGAGCTGCTTCGGCGACACGTCCATGTAGTCGACCTTGTCCGGCGTCACCGGCAAGACTTCGCCGGCGTGACGGCAGACCACGAGGTCTTCGGTGAAGCGGCCCTTCGGGTCGAGCGGCACGTTGGCCTGCGCGACGGTGTAGCGGCCCTCTTCCATCGCGGAGAGGTACACGACCTCGTCGGTGACGCGGCCGTCCTTCACCTTGCGATAAGGCGTTTCGACGAAGCCGTACTTGTTCACGCGCGCGAAGGTGGCGAGCGAGTTGATCAGACCGATGTTCGGACCTTCCGGCGTCTCGATCGGGCAGATGCGGCCGTAATGCGTCGGATGCACGTCGCGCACCTCGAAGCCGGCGCGCTCGCGGGTCAGACCGCCCGGTCCAAGTGCCGACAGGCGGCGCTTGTGGGTGATCTCCGACAGCGGGTTGGTCTGGTCCATGAACTGCGAGAGCTGCGAGGAGCCGAAGAACTCGCGCACGGCGGCAGCCGCCGGCTTCGCGTTGATCAGGTCCTGCGGCATGACCGTGTCGATGTCGACCGAGGACATGCGCTCCTTGATCGCGCGCTCCATGCGCAGGAGGCCGATGCGATACTGGTTCTCCATGAGCTCGCCGACCGAACGCACACGGCGGTTGCCGAGATGGTCAATGTCGTCGATCTCGCCCTTGCCGTCGCGCAGATCCACCAGAGTCTTGATGACGGAAAGGATGTCTTCCTTGCGCAGCGTGCGCTGGGTGTCGGGCGCATCGAGATCGAGGCGCATGTTCATCTTGACGCGGCCGACCGCGGAGAGGTCGTAACGCTCTGAGTCGAAGAACAGCGACTGGAACATCGCCTGCGCCGAATCCAGCGTCGGCGGCTCGCCCGGACGCATCACGCGGTAGATGTCGAACAGCGCGTCTTCACGCGTCATGTTCTTGTCGGCCGAGAGCGTGTTGCGGATGTAGGCGCCGACATTGACGTGGTCGATGTCGAGCAGCGGCAGTTCCTTGTAGCCGTGCTCGTTGAGGGCCTTCATCGACTTGTCGGTGATTTCCTCGCCGGCTTCGGCGTGGATCTCACCCGTCTTCGGGTTGACGAGGTCCTCGGCGAGGTAGTTGCCGACGAGCTCCTCATCCGACAGGCGCAACGCCTTCAGTCCCTTCTCCTGCATCTGACGCGCACCGCGCACGGTGAGCTTCTTGCCGGCCTCGAGCACGACCTTGCCGGTGTCGGCGTCGATCAGGTCGTTGATGGTCGAGTAACCGCGGAAACGGTTGGCGTCGAACGGAACGCGCCAGCCTTCCTTGGTCCGCTTGTAGAGGATCTTCTTGTAGAACGTGGACAGGATCGCCTCGCCGTCGAGGCCGAGGGCGAACATCAGCGACGTCACCGGAATCTTGCGGCGACGGTCGATACGCGCATAGACGATGTCCTTGGCGTCGAACTCGATGTCGAGCCAGGAGCCGCGATACGGGATCACGCGGGCAGCGAACAGCAGCTTGCCCGAGGAATGGGTCTTGCCCTTGTCGTGGTCGAAGAACACGCCCGGCGAACGGTGCATCTGCGAGACGATGACGCGCTCGGTGCCGTTCACGATGAAGGTGCCGTTCATCGTCATGAGCGGAATGTCGCCCATGTAGACGTCCTGCTCCTTGATGTCCTTGACCGACTTCGCACCGGTTTCCTCGTCGATATCGAACACGATGAGGCGCAGCGTCACCTTGAGGGGAGCCGCGAAGGTCATGCCGCGCTGGCGGCACTCGTCGACGTCGTATTTGGGTTGCTCGAACTCGTAACGGACGAACTCCAGCATCGAGGTGCCCGAGAAGTCCGAGATCGGGAACACCGAGCGGAATACGGCCTGCAGGCCCTCGTCAAGGCGACCGCCCGCGGGTTCATCGACCATCAGGAACTGGTCATAGGACGCCTTCTGAACCTCGATGAGGTTCGGCATCTCGGCGACTTCCTTGATGTGTCCGAAGAACTTGCGAACGCGTTTGCGACCGGTGAATGTCTGCTGCGCCATCGTGGCCTCTCATTTCGTCGCCCGCTCTGGGCGCGCCGTCCAGGACTCGGCTGCCGCCGCTCCCCGGGTTGAATTTTTCGAACCCGTTTTGGGGACCGAAAATCCAGTTTCAGGCCGTCATGTCCTGAATCTGTTCTTCAGACCTTCAAAACGCAAAACGACGCGCGGGGCGCATAGGCACGCCCGCCCGTCTCAACGATCGTCTTCACGGACTGCAAAAGCCCGAAATAGCGTGCTCTCCCAACGGCTTACAGGGAAATCCGGCACCCTGCCCACCGCGCTTTCGTGCTGCCGACCCGATATGGGGCGACAATAGTGGAGATTCGAGGGGTATACCCTCAAATCCCCACACATTTTCGTGTTCGGCCTGCGTCGGGACGATCCGTCGCACGCCTTTTGCATCAGGCCCACCCTTTTGAGGGACGGACCAAGGTCCCGAGCCTTGGCCCGGGACCCCGCCAGTAAGCGTCGCTTACTTGAGCTCGACCTTCGCGCCAGCCTTCTCGAGCTGGACCTTGAGCTTCTCGGCCTCGTCCTTGTTCACGCCTTCCTTGACAGGCTTCGGCGCGCCCTCGACGAGGTCCTTTGCTTCCTTCAGGCCCAGGCCGGTGATGGCGCGGACTTCCTTGATGACCTCGATCTTCTTCTCGCCGGCGGCGGCCAGAACGACCGTAAACTCGGTCTTCTCTTCCGCCGGAGCGGCGGCAGCAGCGGCGGGACCGGCAACGGCCACTGCCGCAGCGGCGGACACGCCCCACTTTTCTTCGAGGAGCTTCGCGAGTTCGGCAGCTTCGAGCACGGTGAGGCTCGAGAGGTCGTCAACGATCTTCTGCAAGTCAGCCATTGTTCAGTTTCCTTGAATGTAAGTCTGGTTCGGGTTTGAGTTTTGCGAAGGGCGTCAGGCCGCTTCGCTCTTTGAGGCATGAGCCTGGATGACGCGCGCGAGCTTGCCCGCGGGCGCGTTGGCGAGCTGTGCGATCTTGGTCGCCGGGGCCACAAGCAGGCCGACGATCTTTGCACGCAGTTCGTCAAGCGACGGCAGCGAGGCAAGTGCCTTCACGCCGTCGACATTCAGGACGGTCTTTCCCATCGAGCCGCCGATGATGACGAACTTTTCGTTCGTCTTGGCGAATTCGATGGCGACCTTTGGCGCCGCTACCGGATCGTCCGAAGTGGCGATCACGGTCGGTCCCTTCAGCATGGGGCCGATGGCAACGACATCAGTGCCTTCAAGAGCAATTTTGGCGAGACGGTTCTTCGAGACCTTCACCGAGGCGCCAGCCTGCTTCATCTGCGTCCGCAGCTTCTGCATCTGGGCAACGGTCAGGCCGGAATATTGGGCAACGACCGCGACGCTCGTGGCCTTGAAGACCCCATTGAGCTGTTCGACCGCTTCCTTTTTTGCCGCTCGTTCCACAGCAAGCTCTTTCCGGTTGGCGGTCATCGCGAAAAGCGGGACCGCCGGGTTGCACCCATCGTCCCACCCAAAACCTGAACCTCAGGGTCAAAACCCATCGGACACGCGCCGGGCGAGACGACAATTCAAAGCCTGCCCTCCGGGAGCTGGTGAGAGCCCACGGCGTGTCGAGGTCCGAACCAAACTCCTTCCGCGACCACCCTAAGGTGGGATGCGAAGTGAAATCCGGTCTTCACCCGTCTATGCAGGCCATGCGATTAAGCCGTTGAGAAATCGAAATTTCCCGCAGGCGCCTGCAGTCTTGGACAGGACAAGGCCAGCCGGCGAACCGCCTGACCTCTGCCCGCACCCCCACCAACCGATGGATTTTCCTTCCTTTTCGGGCAAATCCTTGCGGACGTCCTGAAAAGGAATGATCTCCTGCGCGTCGGGTTTTCGGAATGCGTGCACAGACGCGCCAGCCAAGGCCGGCGCGTCCGGAAGCGGTTCTTTAACCGCTCTCTGCCCGCTTGCCAAGAGCAAAATTCACACCAGTTCCAATCCGTTGCCCACGGGGCTTGAGGCGGCCGGACAAGGGGCGATTCAGGCCGATTTGACCCCATAAGGCAGCGGCTTGCCCGCGAAGAACGCATTCAGGTTGGCCAGCGCGCAGTTCTGCATGGCGACGTGCGATTCGAGGGTGTGGCCGCCGATATGCGGGGCGAACACGACGTTTGGGAGCGCGGTCAGGGCGTCGGGGGCGTGCGGTTCCGTCTCGAAGACGTCGAGGCCGGCGCCAGCGATGGTCTTGTCGGCGAGCGCCGCGACCAGGGCCTTCTCGTCGATGACCGAGCCGCGGGAGATGTTGACGACATAGCCGTCCGCGCCGAGGCGCTTGAGGATGTCGGCGTCGACCACATGCTGGGTCTCGGCCCCTGCCCGGACAGCGATCATCAGCACGCTGCACCAGTCGGAGAGCGCCTCGAGCGTCGGGAAATATTGATAGGGCAGATCGTATTTGCTGCGGCTGAAATAGCCGACCTCGCTCTCGAACGTGGCGCAGCGCGCCGCGATCTTGCGGCCGATCTCGCCCATGCCGTAGACGCCGATGCGGCGGCCGGGCATGCCGGCCTGCGGGCGCATCATCGGCGACTGTTTTGACCCAGCCCAATCACCGCTGCGAACATATTGATCGGCCACCAGGATCCGCCGCGTCGTCGCCAGCATCAGGGTCATCGCGATGTCGGCGACCGATGCAGCATTGGCGCCCGGGCTGTGGCCGACTGCGATATTGCGCGCGGCAGCAGCCTTCAGGTCGACGCCGTCATAGCCGGTGCCGTAGCAGACGATCGCGCCGAGTTTTGGAAACAGGTCCATCGCCTCGGCATCGAGCGGCGAGCCGCCAGCCGTCAGCATCGCACGGATGCCGCCGAGTTCTTCCGCCGAAAACACCTCCCGCGCAGGCTTGCCGCCGGTGTCGAGCAACTCGAATCGTTCGGCGAAGCGCACCATCATCGTCTTGGGAAAGCGCGAGTAGATCAGGACCTTGTCAGCCATTGTTGTTGTTTCCGGTGAGCGAAGTCGAAAACGGAAAGGGGCGGAATCGGTCGCCCGATTCCGCCCCTCGCCTCATGCAATTTCCAAACCTTAGCCGAGAATGGTACCCGGCTCGACCTTCACGCCCGGGCCCATCGTCGAGGACACCGCAACGCGCTGGATGTAGGTGCCCTTGGAGCCAGCCGGCTTCGCCTTCGAGACAGCATCGGCGAGAGCCTTGATGTTCTCGACCAGCTTTTCCTCGGAGAACGAGGCCTTGCCGACGCCGGCCTGCAGGATGCCGGCCTTCTCGACGCGGAACTCGACCGAGCCGCCCTTGGCACCCTTCACCGCACCGGTGACGTCCATGGTCACGGTGCCGATCTTCGGGTTCGGCATCAGGCCGCGCGGGCCGAGCACCTTACCGAGACGGCCGACCAGCGGCATCATGTCGGGGGTGGCGATACAGCGGTCGAAATCGATCGAGCCGTTCTGCACCTTCTCGACCAGGTCTTCGGCGCCGACGACGTCGGCACCTGCGGCCTTGGCTTCGTCAGCCTTGGCGCCACGGGCGAACACGCCGACGCGGAGCGTACGGCCGGTGCCGTTCGGCAGGGTCACGACGCCGCGGACCATCTGGTCGGCGTGACGCGGATCGACGCCGAGATTGATCGCGACCTCGATGGTCTCGTCGAACTTCGCCTTGGCGCGTTCCTTGACCATCTTGATGGCGTCCGCGAGCGGGTAAAGCTTTTCGCGGTCAACACCTTCGCGGGCTTTGTTCAAACGCTTTCCGATTGCCATAGCCGCTTACCCCGCCACTTCCAGACCCATCGAACGGGCAGAGCCCTCGACCATCTTCATGGCCGATTCGATCGAGTCGCAATTGAGATCCTTCATCTTCTTCTCGGCGATCTCGCGCACCTGCGCCTTGGTCACCGCGCCGGCCTTGTCACGGCCCGGAGCTTTCGAACCGGACTGAATCTTGGCGGCCTGCTTGAGGAAGAAGGACATCGGGGGGGTCTTCATCTCGAAGGTGAACGAACGATCGGCGTAGATCGTGATCACGACGGGAATCGGGGTGTTCTTCTCTTCCTTCTGGGTCTGGGCGTTGAACGCCTTGCAGAACTCCATGATGTTGAGACCGCGCTGACCGAGCGCGGGACCGATCGGGGGCGAAGGATTCGCCGCACCGGCCGGGACCTGGAGCTTCAGGTATCCGGTCACTTTCTTTGCCATGTATCACTCCTGTTGTGCCGGCAACGCCGGCGGTTTCAGGTTCGTGGTCTGGGTCGGATGCGGCTGGCGACCGCCCTTTCCCTCCCACGGCCTCTCTTTGCGTGACGCCTTAGGGCGTCCCGCGCGACCCGATCAGACCTTCTCGACCTGACCGAATTCCAGCTCGACCGGCGTGGCGCGGCCGAAGATCGACACCGCGACCTTCACGCGCGAGCGCGCCTCGTCGATTTCCTCGACGACACCCGAGAACGAGGCGAATGGGCCATCGGCCACGCGCACGTTCTCGCCGATCTCGAACGACACCGACGCCTTCGGCCGTTCCACACCCTCCTGCACCTGGTGCAGGATGCGCATGGCCTCGGCCTCCGAGATCGGCATCGGCTTGTTCTCGGCGCCGAGGAAGCCCGTGACCTTCGGCGTGTTCTTGATCAGATGAAACGCCTCGTCGGTCAGCTTCATCTTCACCAGCACGTAGCCCGGGAAGAACTTGCGCTCGGCGTCGATCTTGCGGCCGCGGCGCACTTCCGTGACCTTCTCGGTCGGAACCAGTACCAGCTCGAACAGCTCCTCGAGCCCGCGCTGCTTGGCCTGCTCGCGGATCGATTCGGCGACCTTCTTCTCGAAGTTCGAATAGGCGTGGACGATGTACCAGCGCTTGTCGGTCGATTGGGTTGCAGCGGCTGCTGTTGCCATCAGTGAATGCCCAAAAGGAAGGTGATGAGGTAGCGGATGATCTGGTCGGCGGCGAAGAAGAAGATCGAGGCCACGGCGACCATCACGAACACCATGATGGTGGTGATCGTGGTCTCACGACGGGTCGGCCAGGTGACCTTGGCGGTCTCCGAGCGTACTTCCTGCAAGAACTTGAACGGGCTGACTGCCATCGTTTGAGACGCCAATAATGATTTCAGGGATCCGAACAGCCGCCTGTGGCCCAGCCCTCTGTCTCGAAGGATGAGCCGGAAAACCGGGCTCGATTGTTCGGGGGATTTCAAAGCCGCGCCGGAAATCCGCGTTTAACGGGCCGGCTGCGAGTGCCGGGTATCTACTGCGGATGAGGCCAAAGGTCAAGGTGTGAGCGGGGGCGGAATGCGCGCGAGCCCGGCTGACGGACGCGATGCGGATCAAGGGCTTATCCGGTCACCATGATCCAACGGCCGAGGCGTTGGCCCCACCGCCGTCCTGCCTGTCGATCCTGATTGTCGGGATTAGCTGGCAGGAGTGGCAGGGCTCGAACCTGCGACCCCCGGTTTTGGAGACCGGTGCTCTACCAATTGAGCTACACTCCTACGGACCCTGCGTTGCCGCGGATCAGGCCGCTTTCAAGCACAGGGGACGGCTGGTTTGCAAGGACGGATTGCAAGGGTGAAGCGCGCTGGCTTCGCTTGTTTGTGCCGCGCCTTCTGGGCCAGAGTTCGTTCCCGATAATAACATGCCCCCGGGAGTGAACATGACCGCGACAGCCGCCCCTCGCCCCTCGACCGCGCCGAAAACCCCGCCTTTGCCCGAGGCCAAGCCGGAAACGCTGGGCCTGTCGCGCCCTCGTCTCCAGGCGATGTCGGATGCGTTCAAGCGCGAGATCGACAAGGGAACCGTCCCCGGCGTGACCGTGCTGGTGGCCCGCCGCGGCCAGGTCGGCTGGTTCGAGGCGCTCGGCAAGCAGAGCCCGGCGGCTTCCGCGCCGATGGCGCTTGATTCGATTTTCCGGATCTTCTCGATGACCAAGCCGATTGTGTCGGTCGGCATCATGGCGCTGGTCGAGGACGGCCACCTTCTCCTCGGCGATCCCGTCGCGAAATTCATCCCCGAGTTTGCCGACCAGAAGGTCGGCGTCGTCAGCGGCGGCAGGCTGGAACTGGTTCCGCCGAAGCGGCCGATGACGGTGCAGGACCTGCTCCGCCACACGTCTGGTTTGACGTATGAGCACCAGGGCGACGGCCCGGTGCACAAGCTCTACCAGGAGTCCCGCGTCCGCAGCCGCAAGATCACCAATGCCGAGCACGCCGCGCTGGTGGCGAGCTTCCCGCTGGTCTGCCACCCCGGCGACGAGTTCAACTACAGCCGTTCCACCGACATCCTCGGCCGCATCATCGAGGTCATCAGCGGCAAATCGCTCGGCACGTACCTCACCGAGCGCATCCTCGCGCCGCTGCAGATGACCGAGACCGGGTTCTCCACCTCTGAGGCCAATGTCGGCCGGCTCGCCCAGCCGTTCGAAGCCGATCCCTGGACCGGCGACAAAGTCGCGCTGTTCAACATGCTCGAGCAGCCGGTGATGGAATCCGGCGGCGGCGGTCTGGTCTCGACCACGATGGACTACGCCCGCTTCGCGCTGATGCTGCGCAATGGTGGCACGCTCGACGGCGCCAGGATCATCGGGCGCAAGACGCTGGAGCTGATGGCGTCCGATCACCTCGGGCCGCACGTCGTGACCAACGGCACGCTGCTCTCGCCCGGCCACGGATTCGGTCTCGGCTTTGCGGTGCGCACGCAAGCCGGCATCGCACCCTTCCCCGGCAGCGTCGGCCAGTATTTCTGGAGCGGCATTGCCGGGACGTTCTTCTGGATCGATCCGAAAGAAGACCTGTTCACGGTGTTCATGAGCCAGGGCCCCGGCCAGCGCGATTTTACGCGGACGCTGGTGCGGGATCTGGTTTACGCGGCGGTGGATTAAACTTGCGCCGGATCACCAATCTCGCTGTCATGCTCCGCGAAAGCGGGGCATCCAGTACTCCGCGGCAGGTGTGGTGAAGGCGAGCTCTCCAACGCCGGTCTCTGGGATACTGGATCGTCCGCCTTCGCGGACGATGACACCTGAGTTTAGCCGGAGTGAGTGCCCTTCCCGCGAGGGAATCAACTAATCGTCGCGCCGCCGTCGATCACCATGGTCTGGCCGGTCATGAAGTCGCCGGCCGCCGATCCCAGGAACACGGCGGCGCCCGCGATCTCGTCGGGGATGCCGATGCGGAGCAGCGGCGAGCGCGCGGTCGAGGCTTTCAGGTTCTCCGGATTGTCCCACAGCGCCTTGGCAAAATCGGTCTTGATCAGGCCAGGCGCGATGCAGTTCACGCGGATGTTGTGCTTGCCGTATTCGCAAGCCAGGTTGCGTGCGAGCTGCATGTCCGCAGCCTTCGAGATCGCGTAAGCCCCGAGAATGGTCGAGCCCTTGAGGCCGCCGATCGAGGAGACGATGATGACCGAGCCGTCCTTGCGCTCGATCATCTGCGGCACCACCATCGAGATCAGCCAGTTGTTGGCGACGATGTTGTTGTCGAGAATTTTGCGGAACTGATCGTCGGAGATGCCGGCAAGCGGACCGTAATACGGGTTCGACGCGGCGTTGCAGACCAGCACGTCGATCCTGCCGAAGGCGCGGTTGCTCTCGTCGACGAGGTTTTGCAGATTCTCCTTCGACGAGATGTTCGCGGCGATCGCGACCGCGGTGTCCTTGCCGAACTTGTCGTTGATGCCCTGGGCAACCTCATCGCAGACATCGGCCTTGCGCGAGGAGATCACGACCTTGGCGCCGTGCTCGGCCATACGCTCGGCGATCGCAAGCCCGATGCCGCGGGTCGATCCCGTGATGACGGCAACTTTGCCCTTCATGTCGAACAAGGTCATGTTTCTCTCCCAGAGTATGATTTGATTTGCTTGAAGCTTACGCCGTGTCCGCGCGAACGGACAATAACGCAGGTAAATTTGGCCTCATGCGAGCTTCTTGACTTCCGGTCCCGCCGGCTGATGCATCTCGGCATGCGCATCGTCGGCGATCCACGGTTGCTGGTTCACCATCGGCAGCCGCCAGACCGAGCGCTCGGGGCTTGTGAAATAATCGAGCCGCGTGATCGAGCAATTGTCGATATCGAACGACAACGCCCTCTCAACCTCGCCATTGAGCGCGAGTCCCAGTGCGGCCTTGATGGTGCCGCCATGCGCGACCGCGATCACGTCCTGCCCCGCCGCCTCATTGTTGATCCGCTCGACGGTACGGCGGGTGCGGTTGTAGAGATCCATAAAGCTTTCGCCGCCGGGCGCGGGCTCGTTGATGTCGGCAAACCAACTCGAGCCGACGGGACGGCTGGCAACGAACTCGGCGCGGTTCATGCCCTGCCAGCGGCCGAGATTCTGCTCGGCGAGATCGGCTTCCCATTTCATCGACGCAGGACGCGGGTAGCCCGCCGCCCAGATCGCTTCGGCCGTTTGATGCGTGCGCATCAGATTGCTCGAATACCAGGCCGCCTTGCGTGGCAGCACCTTGGCCACAGCATTGAACACGTAGGTGTCGCTGGTGTCGCAGGCGAGATCGCTCTGTCCGTAGATGTTGCCGCCGTCATTGCGCACCGGCGCATGACGAACCCACCACCAGCGTGTCGTGACCACATTCGGCTTGTCTGCGGTTGCCATGAGCCTCTTCCATCCCGTGTGATGTCGCTGTACGTCAGTAGCGAACGTGTCTCAAGACACTTTACCGTTTGAAATTCTGTTTGAAATTCCGTCGCGCGGCAAGCGTCACGCGGCACACCAGGAGAGAAACGCATGGGCCGTCTGCAAGGCAAATCCGTCATCATTACCGGCGCCGGCAGCGGCATCGGCCGCGCGGCTGCGCTGCTGTTCACCAGGGAAGGCGCCAAGCTGATCGCGGTCGACCGCACCGAGGCGGTGAAGGAGACCGTCGACGAGGTGAAGAAGGCCGGCGGCGTCGCGGAAGCGATGATCGCCGATGCCGGCTCCGAGCAGGACGTCATCGCGGTAATCGAAAAGGCAGTGAAGACGCACGGCCGGCTCGACGTGATCTGGGCCAATGCCGGCGTCTCCGGCGGGCTCGTCCCGCTCGGCGAGCAGACCGTCGAACAGTGGCAGGAGGTGCTGCGCATCAACCTGATCGGACCGTTCCTCGCGGTGAAGCATGCGATGCCGCATATGGTGAAGCAGCAGTCCGGCGCAATCGTGCTGACGGCATCGGTCGCAGGGCTCAAGGCCGGCGCGAGCGGGCATCCCTATGCGGCAAGCAAGGCCGGCGTGATCTCGCTGGTGCAGACCACCGCCTATTCGCTCACCGGCACCGGCGTGCGCATCAACGCGGTGTGCCCGGGCCTGATCGAGACGGGCATGACCAAGCCGATCTTCGACCGCGCTAGGGAGCGTGGCACTGCCGACAAGATCGGCCAGCTCAACCCCTTGAAGCGCCCCGGCCAGCCGCACGAGCTCGCCGCGATGGGATTGTTTCTGGCCAGCGACGAGGCGTCGTATGTGAACGGCCAGGCGTTTCCGGTGGATGGCGGCCTCACGGCGTCGATGCCGTATGCGGGCAAGCCGGTTTAGCAGGCACACTCTCGTGTCCCGGACGCGCTGCAGCGTTCTTACGCTGCTGCGCAGAGCCGGGACCCAGGAAGATACGGAGTTCGCTGTTGCATGGGCCCCGGCTCTGCAGCGCATCACTTCGTGCTGCGCAGCGTCCGGGGCACGAGACCGTCTTTGAAATATCAACAACGAGACCGTCTTTGAAATATCAACATGAGTTCGCATCCTCGCGGCTTGTTTCGCCCGAGCTTTGCTCCGTCGCCTCACCCTCATTTGAAAGAGGGCGCAGGGAAGGCCGGGAGCCGGCTGGCTCCCATTGACCGCCATGCCATGAGTAGATTGCGCTACACTGCACAGCGGATAACAGGGCAGCCGGAGGCATCCCGGCCTTCCCTGCGCGGATGGTTGGAACGACTTATGTCGTGCTCTCCCCGGGGAGCGATGCACTATTGCCCCCGTCGCCTCGCGGATGACCGATGCGCGAACCCGGTCGGGCCGCACGCATCACCGCAAAGCTTGGCGCACAGGCTCCGGGCGCCAGGACCACACGATTTGGCCGTACGCAGATCGCACCGGTCGTGTGCGCGAGGCCTTCGCTCACGGTTGCCCGCCCTGCAAAACCCTTCGCGCCGATGTGACCCTCGCCCACCGCCGCCCGGCCCGCGTTCGTGACGATCGCGATACGCCCCTCTTCCTTGGGCCGGAGTGGGACCACACATACGCCGTTTCCGAATTTCGGTAAAGTGGAATATTTGTGCCGATACGGATTGACCGAGGGTTTGGGTGTTTTGCCCGTCGGGCAACGCAAGGTCTCGTAGCCCTACCGCGTCATTCCGGGGCGCGACGAAGTCGCGAACCCGGAATCCATTTCACCGCGCGTGATGCCGCCCGATGGATTCCGGGCCCAATGCTGCGCATTGCCCCGGAATGACAGCTGCGGCTTCGTTTGCCCGACCGGCCGCAACATTGGTATGGTTCATGCAAGCGGCATCAGCCTCCGCAATTCTCTAACAAGAACGTGAAAATGCCGGACTCCAGACCCGACCGTATCCGCAAACTTCTTGCCGACCTCGTCGGCTTCGACACGATCAGCGACCGCACCAATTTGCCTTTGATCGCGCACATCGAGAGCTATCTCGCCTTCCTCGGCGTCAAGGGCGAACGCATCACCGACGAGACCGGCGAGAAGGCCTCGCTCTGGGTCACGATCGGCCCGGAAGATCGACCCGGTCTCGTGCTATCAGGGCATACCGACGTCGTGCCCGTCGTCGGCCAGGACTGGAGCCACGATCCGTTCAAGCTCATCGAGCGCGACGGCAAGCTCTACGGCCGCGGCACCACCGACATGAAGGGATTTGTCGCAGTGTGCCTCGCCATGGTGCCGGAGATGCTGGAGGCGAAGCTGACAACGCCGATTCATCTTGCCATCTCCTATGACGAGGAGATCGGCTGCGTCGGCGTGCGGCCGATGCTTGCCGAGGTCGCGAAGAAGAAGGTCCGACCGCTCGGCGCCTTCATCGGCGAGCCGACCGAGATGAAGGTCATCATCGGCCACAAGGGCAAGCATGGCGTGCGCGCGACGTTCCACGGCCTCGCCCGCCACTCCTCGATTGCGCCCGACGGCGTCAATGCCATCGAATACGCGGCCGAGATGATCAGCGAGATCCGCCGCCGCGCGGTGAAGCTTGCAAGCGATGTCGAGCTCAGCAGTCTCTACGATGTCCCGCACTCGACGCTGCTGACCAGCATCGTGCATGGCGGCGCCGCGCTGAACATCGTGCCTGACACCTGCACCGTGGACTTCGAATGCCGCGGCATCGGCATCACTGAGTCCAGGGAGGTGACGGATGCGATCGTCGCCTGGGCCAAGGCCGAGCTCGAGCCCGCGATGAAGAAGCAGCATCCGGAATGCGGCATCGATTTCGAGGAGATCCTCGACTATCCCGCCCTCGACACCAAGGCGGACGCCGCGATCGTCACGCTGGCGAAGCAGCTTGCGGGACGCAACGACCACGCCAAGGTCGCCTTCGGCACCGAAGCCAGCCTGTTCGCCGGCATGGCCGATATCCCCTCAGTGGTGATCGGCCCGGGCTCGATCGCGCAGGCGCATACGCCGGACGAGTTTGTAGCGATGGCCGAGCTGGAGAAATGCGCGGGGTTCGTGGAGAAGCTGATCGCTCATTGCGCGAAAGCGGAGTCCTAAACGGCGCTGCCGTAAGGTGGGCAAAGGGACGCGTGCCCACCATTTTTCACCGCGATCGCTGACAGATGGTGGGCACAGCGCTACGCGCTTTTGCCCACCCTTGCTACAAGCTCCGATGCGTAGGGCTACGGGAGCGCCGCGCCTCAGCGCTCCTGCAAGGCCAGCCGGACGCCGACGGCGCAGTAGATGATCCCGACCACCTTGCCCTGCCACCGCACGACCGCAGGGTGGCGACGCAGGAGATTGCCGAGACGGCCGGCGCCGACTGCGAACACGACGGTGCTGACCAGGCCGAGCAGCACGAAGACGGTGCCGAGGATCGCGAGCTGAAGCGCGGTCGAACCGTTCTCGGGCCGGACGAACTGCGGCAGGAAGGCGAGGAAGAACAGTGCGGTCTTGGGATTGAGCACTTCGGTCAGCACGGCCTGCCGAAGGGCGCGCCCCGCGCTGATCGCGGGCGCGCCGTCGTCCAGCTTGATCGGTGCTTTGTCGAGCATCGCGCGGATGCCAAGATAGATCAGGAATCCCGCGCCCGCATATTTGACGATGCTGAACAGGAGCGCCGACGTGGCGATGACGGCCGAAAGGCCGACGATCGCCATGCTGGTGTGGATCACGTCACCCGCAGCAATGCCAGCGCCGGTGGCGATGCCGACCCTCGTTCCCGAGCTTGCAGCTCGCGCCATGGTGAGCAGCGTGGCCGGGCCGGGAATGAAGACGAAGCCGAGAACGATCAGGATGTAGGTGACGAGGGTGGCGTGGTCGATCATGCGCGCGGTCCCGAGGGCGAATTAGTATGACAGGCTGAGCGACGGCGAATAGTCCACCGGCACGAGCAGCCGGTCCTCGATCTGGCCGACCATCAGGCCATGCTCGGCGTGGGTCACGCGCTTGATCTCGGCCCACTCGGTATCCGCCATGAAGGCCGCCCACGCCGAAATCTTCGCTGCCTCGTCCGGCCACTCCAGGAGATAGGCGAACTCGGTACGATCGCCGAATTTGGTTTTCCACATCGCCACGATCTGAAAGCCCTATCGGCTTCGCATGATACGCGCGGCATGGTCGCGGAAACGGGTGTGGAATGCGGCCTTGTTCTTTTCGAAGATTTCGTAGATGCGCAATTGCTGGATCATGACCGTCTCCTTGCGGGGAGAGATAGGGTCGAACGGCGCGCCGTCAAACCGAGAAGTCAGCCGGCCTTCGTAGGGTGGGCAAAGCGAAGCGTGCCCACCATTTTCACTGCGATCGCTGACAGATGGTGGGCACAGCGCTACGCGCCTTTGCCCACCCTACGCACCCCACCCGCGGCACGCATCCTCGTCATTGCGAGGAGCTCTTGCGACGAAGCAATCCAGACTGCCGCCGCAGAGATAGTCTGGATTGCTTCGCTTCGCTCGCAATGACAGAACGTGTGGTGACAGCGACGCACCAAGCAAAAAGGCGCGCCCACCGACCGCGCCCTCGTTATTTCTACACCGCGCCTGCCTTCTGCGCGTAGTCCCATGACGCCTGCGACAGCGGCACGGTGCGCTTGGCGGATTCCAGCGCCTTGGCGTTGGCGGCGGTGCCGTCGCGGACGCGGCCGGCGATGCCTTGGGTGATGCCGGCGAGACGGAACAGATTATAGGCAAAGTACCAGTTGAGATCCGGCACCGTCATCTTGGTGACGTTGCAATAGATCTGCGCGGCTTCCTCCACGCTCGGGATGTTGAGCGCCTTGAGGTCTGCGCCGTGCAAGCCCGGCATGATCCACTGCATCAACAGGTAGGTGAAGTCGGCCATGGGATCGCCGAGCGTCGACAGCTCCCAATCCAGCACGGCCTGCACGCGCGGTTCCGTCGCGTGGAAAATCATATTGTCGAGACGGTAGTCGCCGTGGACGATCGAGACGCGCGCCTGCTCCGGCACAGTCTTGGGCAGCCATTCCGCGACCTTCTCGAACTCGGGAATGTGCTGGGTCTCGGACGCCCGATACTGCTTGGTCCAGCGGTCGATCTGGCGCGCGAAATAATTGCCAGGCTTGCCGAACTCGCCGAGGCCAATCGCGACGGGATCGTACATGTGGAGCTTTGCCAGCGTCTCGATCTTGCTGGTGAAGATCTTTCGGCGCGCATCGCCATCCTGGCTCGGCAGCGTCGGATCCCAGAACACCCGCCCCTCCTCCATCGACATGATGTAGAAGGCGGCGCCGATGATGCTGTCGTCCTGGCACAGCGCATAGGCGTGCGCGACCGGAAAGCCCTGCTTTCCAAGGGCCGCGATGACGCGATATTCGCGATCGACCGCATGCGCCGACGGCAGCAGTTTGCCGAAGGGCTTTCTGCGCATCACGTAGGAGCGCTTCGGCGTGTTCAGCCGGTAGGTCGGATTGGATTGGCCGCCCTTGAACTGCAGGACGACCAGCGGGCCCTCAAAGCCTTCGACGTTGTCACGCATCCAGGCCTCGAGCCCGAGCTCGTCGAAGCGATGACGCTCCTCGACCGGCTTGGTGCCCGAGAACTCTTCGTCTTTCCTGACGCCGTCAGCCACGGTGACGCTCCCTCTTTTTGTTTTCCGTCATTCCGGGATGGTCCGAAGGACCAGACCGAAATGACAGTGAAGGGAGCGCCATCAGCTCTCCCTGTCAATGCTTGGGAGAGTTGGCATACTTCCGAACCTCTAACCTTGCAATGGCGCGATTGTGCACCTCGTCCGGACCGTCGGCGAGCCGCAACGTGCGGATCCCCGCATAGTCCTTGGCAAGGCCAGCTTCGTCGGAGACGCCGGCACCGCCGAAGGCCTGAATCGCCTCGTCGATGATCTTCAGCGCCATGTTGGGCGCTGCGACCTTGATCATGGCGATCTCGGCCTGCGCGGTCTTGTTGCCGACCTTGTCCATCATGTCGGCGGCCTTGAGACACAGTAGGCGCGTCATCTCGATGTTGGTGCGGGCCTCGCCGATGCGCTGCTCCCACACACTGTGCTCGACGATCTTCTTGCCGAAGGCGGTGCGCGACATCAGCCGCTTCACCATCTTCTCCAAGGCCTCCTCGGCCTTGCCGATGGTGCGCATGCAGTGATGGATGCGACCGGGACCGAGGCGGCCCTGCGCGATCTCGAAGCCGCGGCCTTCGCCGAGCAGGATGTTCTCCTTCGGCACGCGCACGTTCTCGAGCAGCACCTGGGCGTGGCCGTGCGGCGCGTCGTCGAAGCCGAACACCGGCAGCATCTTCTCGACCTTGATGCCGGGGGTGTCGAGCGGAACCAGGATCTGCGACTGCTGCTGATGTTTCGCGGCGTTGAAATCGGTCTTGCCCATCAGGATCGCGATCTTGCAGCGGGGATCGCCGACGCCGGACGACCACCATTTGCGGCCGTTGATGACGTAATGATCGCCGTCGCGCGCGATGCTGGTCTCGATGTTGGTGGCGTCCGACGAGGCAACCGCCGGCTCCGTCATCAGGAAGGCGGAGCGGATCTCGCCGTCCATCAGCGGACGCAGCCATTTGCGCTTCTGCTCCCTGGAGCCGTAGCGCATGAACACTTCCATGTTGCCGGTGTCGGGCGCGGAGCAGTTGAACACTTCCGAGGCCCAGGAGATGTGACCCATCTGCTCCGACAGCAGCGCGTATTCCAGGTTGGTCAATCCGGCGCCGCGGAATTCGTCGTCTTCATGCTCGTTCGGCGGCATGAACATGTTCCAGAGGCCTTCGGCCTTCGCCTTCTTCTTGAGGTCTTCCAGGACCGGGATGACCTTCCAGCGATCGCCGCTCTTGTCCTGCTCGTTATAGATCGGCACCGCCGGCCGCACGTGCTTGGTCATGAAGGACTGCACGCGGTCGAGCCATTCCTTCTGCTTGGGCGACAGATCGAAATCCATGGGACGCTCCTCGGTCTCTCTTTGAAAGCCTATTTTGGAAAGCCTGTTTTGCGCCGGACTGTCCTCCCGCCGCGCGCGGCCCGCAAGCGCCATTCGGCGGTTCGCGGGTCGAGGAACCCGCACCGCTTTCAACGGCGGCGCAATTTCCATCGTGCGGATTGACTTTCTCCGGCCTTCAAACGATAGTTTCATACAAGTGTTTGAATTGCAACTCCCTCCCCTGAGCGCATCCATGGCCAGCGATCATACGAGGTCTGCCATTCTCGCCGCCGCCGAACGGCTCTATGCCGATCGCGGTTTTGGCGACGTCACGCTGCGCGACATCGTCGCGGAGGCCAATGTCAATTTGGCCGCGGTGAACTACCATTTCGGCTCGAAGGACGAGCTGATCGCGGAATTATTTGTCACCCGCTCGATCGCGACCAACCGCGAGCGCCTGCGCGAGTTGAAGGCGGCGGAAGAGCAAGGCGGCGGCCGCGCGCCGATCGAGGTGATCTTGCGCGCGCTGGTCGGGCCGACCCTGCGCGGCTGCTTAGGCCCGGAGAACCAACGCTCCACCGCGGCCCGCTTCATGATCCGCGCCTCGATCGAATCCGTGCCACCGATCCGTCGCATCAAGAACCGTGAGATCGACCACTTGCGGAAATTCGCCGGCGCGATGCGAAGGTCCCTGCCCGACCGCAGCGACGTCGATATCTATTGGGGCCTGAATTTTGCGCTCGCGATGGCGCATCACACCATCCGCGAGAGCGAGCGCCTGACAAAGCTGTCGGACGGCAAATGCGATCTCGACGACGTCGAGGACGTGGTCGCGCGCGTCGTCAACGTCGCGACGATGGCGCTGACGGCGGGCAAGGCCGAAGCCAAGGTGCCATCACGGATCGCCGCGCGGTAGCCCTTACATCATCGCGATGCAGTCGATCTCGACGTCGAAGGGGCCGAACCATTCCGGCGTGCAGACAAAGATCCGCGCCGGCGGATCGACCGGGAAATAGCGCGCATAGACCGCGTTGAACGCGGCGAAGTGTCTTGTCGAGGTGCAGTAGACATTGCACTTCATGACGTTATCCAGCGAGGCGCCAGCCGTCTGAAGGCAGAGCTTCATCTGCTCCATGATGATCTCGCTCTGTCGCTCGATCGGCATCCCTCCAATCTCGCCCGTCTCGGGGTCGAATGGCGGCAGGCCGGCGACGAAGATCATGTTGCCGGCGCGCGTCACCGGCGAGGTCGGAGCCTTCACGCGGTCGAGAAAGGACGAGATCGGTTCGACGCGGAGCGCTTCGCGTTTCATGGCGGCCACCTTCGGTTCGAGCGAGACTGAGGCCTTGCTACACAATATTGCAGCCGGCATGCTTCGCTTTTGATCGAAGTGTGGTTGCGATGCGCGGGCTAGGCTCGCTGCGGCATCTCCTCGGCCTCTTCCTTGGCGAGCAGCAGCAGCATCTCGATGCCCATCTCGCCTTCCTGTGGCGAGCGGATGAACTTGATCTCTTCGGCACTTTGCCGCAGCGCCGCAATGATCGCGACAGCCTGGTTGGCCGTGGCCGCCTCAGTCGCCAGAATGGCCTTCTGGTTCTTTGCTTGGAACCCGATGGTATAGGACATGCGCTTCCCTCCCGAACTCAGTGGGAGAGATCGAATCTGAGTCGCGGGCGAAGCGGAAGCCGGTTGTACTACGGACCGGGTTTGTCTGGGGATTGCGCGCAAGCCTCGGGTAAGGCCACGAGATCGTCATGCTTCCGTCACGAATTGATCGGCGCCATTCCCGGCTCTACGCGAGCCCGAGCATCGCGCGCACGCTTCCAGCGCGGACGTCGCGCCTTGCTTTTGCCGGTCATGAAATCAGATGATCCCCTGCTGCTTCAGCTCCTCGATCTTCCCCGCGTCATAGCCGAGCTTGCCACCGAGCACTTCCTGGGTGTGCTCCCCGAGCAGCGGCGGGGCGCGGTAAGTCTCGATCGGCGTCTCCGAGAACGTCAGTGCGTTGCGGATCAGCGACAGATCGGGATCGAAGGGATGATCGACCTTCACCCGCATGCCGCGTGACTGAACGTGCGGATCGGAAAACACCTGCTCGAAATTGTTGATCGGCCCCGACGGCACGCCGGCCTCCTCGAGCTTGTCCAGCCAATAGGCCACGGGCTTGGTCAGGAACAGGCCGGCGAAGATCGCCATGATCTCCTTGCCGTGCACGACGCGGTCGTTGTTCTTGATGAAGCGCTTGTCGTTGGCGAGCTCGGGCTGGCCCAGCACGGCGCAGGTGCGCTGGAACTGGCCGTCATTGCCGACCACCAGCATCAGCTCGCCGTCGGTGCAGCGGAACACGCCGGCGGGCATGCCGCCATTGCCCCAGGTGCCGCGGCGCGGCGGCGTCTTGCCGTTGACGAGGTAGATCTGCAGCCAGTGCGACAGCGAGGCGATGACGGTGTCGAACAGGCAGACGTCGATGTGCTGCCCCTGCCCGCCATTGACGTCGCGATGGTAGAGCGCCGACAAAAGCCCGATCGAGGTGTTCATGCCGGTCATGTAGTCGACGATCGACGGGCCGACCTTCATCGGGCCCTCGCCCGGCTCGCCGTCGATATGGCCGGTGACGCTCATCAGGCCGCCCATCGCCTGGAGGATCGCGTCGTAGCCGGCGCGTGGCGCATAGGGTCCGGTCTGGCCGAAGCCGGTCACCGAGCAATAGATGATCCTGGGGTTGATCGCCTTGATGGTCTCGTAGTCGAGGCCGTAGCGCTTGAGATCGCCGACCTTGTAGTTCTCCATGAAGACGTCGGCGTCCCTGGCGAGCTCGCGGATGATCGCCTGCCCCTCGGGCTTGGCGATGTTGACGGTGACCGACTTCTTGTTGCGGTTGGCGCAGAGATAGAATGAATTGTTGTTGTTCGCTTTGCCCTCGGGATCGGTCAGATAAGGCGGGCCGAAGGCGCGCGCGTCGTCGCCGGTGCCGGGCCGCTCGATCTTGATCACCTCCGCGCCGAGATCGCCCAGCATCTGGGCCGACAAGGGCCCTGCAAGCACACGCGTGAGGTCAAGGATCTTGATGCCTGAGAGCGGCAGGGCCGACATGTCGATTTCCTCCGGGGAACTGGATTTTGGCGCGGCGGCGAGATCGCGGACCGTGCTCCCTGCGGATACACCATTTTTGCGGCCCCGAGCACTGCGCGCTGGGCATACGGCCATCCCCCGCCCCGCAGCGGAAGTAGCCTGCGACGCCCAATTCCGCGTTGCGAATATTATCCGGTCGACCTCAGGTCGCGGCTACCGCAGCCAACTGCGGACGACGCCGGCCCAGTAGAATCAGGATCAAGGCCAAGGTGAGCCCAAGCGCGCCGCGGCTGCCGAACTGGGTAAGCAGGCCAGCCAGAAGCGGCGGCGAGATCGCGGAGGCCAGATTGAGCGGCAGCGCGATCATCGACATCGCCTTGGCGAACTCGGCCTGGTCATAGAACACGAGCGGGATCGTCGCCCGCGCCACCGCCATTGCGCCGCTGCCGGCACCGTAAAGCAGGATGAAGCTCGCGACCGCCCAGGTCGCACCCTCGCTCAGCATCAGCAGCACCATGGCAACGGGAAGCGCGGTGCCGGCGACCAACCCGGTGGTGATTCCGTCCCACCGGCCACCGCCGAGGAAGTCGAGACCGCGGGCGCTGACCTGGATCACGCCCAGCATGGAGCCGAATGCGAGCGCCTGCGCCGGCGCAAGGCCTTCCGCCCGCAACAGCTCGATCAGGATGGCACCGATGCCGAAATTGACGAAGGCATTCATCGTGATCACGCAGACGACGAGGCCGAAGGTGCTTCTTGGAATCGCAGGCGGCGGCGCAGCCTTGACGGCCTCGCCACCATGGTCAGTCGCAATTTTCCAGCGCGGCGCGAGAAACGCATAGAGCGGAAGGTTGATGGCGAGCATCATCGCCGCATAGACGAGACAGGTCCCGCGCCAGCCGAGCCAAGCGCTGAGGAACGACGTGGTCGGCCAGAAGATGCTGCTGGAGAGACCCGTCACCAGCATCAGCCCGCCGATGGCATTCTTGGCGCCCCGTCCGGCGACCTCGTTCAGCATGATATACGCGCCGGTCGACAACGTGGCGCTGCCGCCCATGCCAAGAATGACCCAGCCGGCGAAATAGAGCATCGGCTCACGCGCGAAGAAGAGGACGATGTAGCCCGGCACGGAGACAACAGTGCCCACCATCATGACCTTGCGCGCACCGTGCCGCGCAAAGGCCTTGGCGAGCCAGGGCGCGCACAGGCCCATGGTGACATAAAGGACCGAGCTGCCCGCAAACACCGCCGGCAGGCTCAGGCCGAGGTCGGCCCCGAGGTCGCGGCCGACCACGGCCGGAAGGCCGATCGTGCCCCATCCAATGAGCTGGGTGATTGCAAGCACCAGTAGGACCCCGATGAGCCTGCCGTCAGATTTCAAGAACCGCATTCCACCCGTCGCCTGCCCGGCAGGCGCCGATCACGCCTGTCAGTCTGTCTTACCCGGAGACTCAGCGCACGGAAACGCTGGCCGCCGAATGGCAGAAGGCACCCGGAAGCATGTCAGGTGGAGAACGGTCCTCCCTACCCCGCGATCCCGAGCAGGGATCGCGCCTCGGCTGCCGTCGCGATGCGCCGGCCGTGGCGCGTGACAGCCTCGGCGGCGATAGTCACGAGCTCCGCGTTGCTGGCGGCCAGCCGCGTCCTGTCGATCCTGATATTGTCCTCGAGCCCGGTGCGAACCGCGTCGGCGCCGCGCGCCAGCGCCCAGTCCATGACCTCGGCTTGATGGCGCCCGATCCCGGCCGCGGTCCATGTGGCTTTCGGGATCAGCCGCCTGAGCTCTGCCAGCAGGATGTCGAGGACATGCTCGTCGGCGGGCATCGCGTTCTTGACGCCCATGACGAATTGCACGTGCGGACGCGGGTCGATCAACCCTGCCTCGATCAGGCGTCGGGCGCCATGCAGATGCGACAGATCGAAGATCTCGATTTCCGGGCGGATGCCAGCTGCCTTCATGCCGGTCGCAAGCGTCTCGACCAGGGCGGCGCTGTTCTCGTAGACAATCGTCGGAAAGTTCACCGACCCCGTGGAGAGCGAGGCCATGTCCGGCTTCAGATAGAGCGATGATCCACGCGCCGAGGGATCGCGGCCCCGCCCGCCGGTCGAGAACTGCACGATCATCCCCGGACAATGCTTCCTGATCCCTTCCTGCACCAGGGCAAAGCGCTGGGGATCAGAGGACGGCGTCTCGTCATCGTTTCGCACATGGATATGGGCAAGCGTGGCGCCGGCTTCGAAGGCTTGTTGCGTCGACTCGATCTGTTCGGAAGGCAGGATGGGCACCGCCGGATTGTCCTTCTTGCGCGGAACGGAGCCGGTGATAGCGACAGCAACGACGACGGGGTTCATCCCTTGACCTCATGATGATCGCGCTCGCGCGCACAAAGTTCGAATAAGGAGTCACATAAGGCGTGAAGCCCTGCCGCTGCAAGCACGATTGATTGCAGCGGCATTGCGTTCACTCGTTCCTATCAGGTCGGAATTGCGGCCGCACCGCTCGCCGCCTCCGCGCGCTGTCGCTCATAGTCAGCCCGTGCCATCGGAACGGCCTCGGGATTGCCGAGATCGTCGATACTGACCCGATAGGTCTCACGGGCCGTGATGGCCGCCAGCGCCGCGATGACCGTGATGCCGAAGGCGATCGCCCCGACCGTCAAGGGAATGTTGGCAGAGCCGGGAGGCGCCACGGTCGCAAATAGGGCCGGAAGCAACGCCGTGATGGTCGTTCCGATGTTCTGCGAGATCGCCATGGCCGACACACGGGTGCGGGTCGGAAACAGCTCCGGGTAGAAGCTGGGGAAGATCGCGTTGTAGCCTTGATAGACGACGCCCCACATCAACAGCGACAGCAGGATCGCGAGCGGCACGTTCTTGATGCTGATGGCATAGAGATAGCCAAACGCGAGCAGACCGGAGAGCAGCGCGCCGAGGACGATCGGAGGCTTGCGGCCGACCTTGTCGGAGAGATTGCCGACGAAGGGAATGACGAACACGGCCAGCATGTTTCCGAGCACCGGGATCCAGAGATAGACGTCCTTGGCAAAGCCGATGCCGTAGGCCGGCTGTACCGCGTAGGCTGCACCGAAAATGGTCGCAACGACGGGAATGACGTTCATCAGCGCCATGCAGATGACCCTGAGCATATCGCGCCAGCTCAGCTTGATGGCTTGGACAATGGGCGCCCGCGGCGTTTCTCCGCGCTCGCCCTCGCGGGCAAAGGCGGGGGTCTCGTCGACTTCGCGACGGATGATATAGCCGGCAACGATGACGAAGAAGCTGAGCAGGAAGGGAATCCGCCAGCCCCAGCTGTTGAAGGCCTCGTTCGGCATGTAGGCCGCCAGCGGCAGGAAGACCGCGGCTGCGAGAATCTGTCCGGCCTGCACGCCCTGAAGGGCGAAGCTTGCATAGAAGCCGCGCCGACCGAACGGCGCGTGCTCCAGGATCATCGAGCTCGCGCCGGAGATTTCGCCGGCAACGGCAAATCCCTGGATGAGACGCAGGATGACGAGCAGGACCGGCGCGAGGATGCCGACCTGCTGATAGGTCGGCAGGATCCCGACCGCCATGGTCGAGATGCCCATCAGAAACATGCAAACGATGAGAACGGTCTTGCGGCCATGAGTGTCGCCCCAATGTCCGAGCACGAAGGCGCCGATCGGCCGGGCCACATAGCCGACGCCATAGGTCGCAAGCGATGCGACGATGGCGACGGTGGGATTTTCCGACGGGAAGAAGATTTGCGGGAAGATCAGCGACGCGGCGGTCGCGTAGATGAAGAAGTCATAATATTCGAGAGCCGACCCGATCCAGCCGCTGGCAGCGGCCTTCCTGGACTGACTCATCTGATGGATCGCGGTCATATCAAAATTCCTCCACATTGGTTTCTGGGTCCCTTGGCGGGCTTCTTGGAGAAATTGGGCAGCACTCTCCGCGCGCTGTGCGGATCTCCGCAAGCGTTTGTCACTGCCGATAGGTGTTTGATTGGCACGACAATAGGCTTTCGCCGGGCTAACACAATTACCCAGTTATGCGATAAACCTAACCTGATGTTATTTCGCGCGGACCCTGACCGCGGCGCGGGCGGCTGGTCGTGAAGAAGCTAGCTTCCCAGCGCGGTCTCTCCCGCCTCGCGGCCGGGGACGCTGACGTGAACCTCGTGCCCCTCGCGCAGCGCCAGGGATGCTGCGGCGACCGCTGACTCGAACGCAGCTTCCTTGGTGGCGTATCTGCTCTTCACGTCGCCATCATGCAGCACGCCCCACTCGTCCTGCACTGGCACGATCGCGTATTGAGCAAGGCCCATCGTCCAACTCCTATCGCTGCGTGACCTGCGGATGCGCGGCCGTCACCCGCCACACCGTGTTGCCGCTGTCATCGGCGACCAGCAGCGCGCCGGTCTTGTCGATGGCGACGCCGACGGGACGGCCGCGTGCCTGGTTGTCGCTGTTGAGGAATCCCGTGACGACGTCCTGTGCGGGCCCGCTCGGCTTGCCGTCCGCGAACGGCACGTACACGACCTTGTAGCCGTTGAGCACCTGCCGGTTCCAGCTGCCGTGCTCGCCGACGAAGGCGCCATTGCGATAATCACTCGGCAGGCTGCTGCCGGTCGAGAACGCGAGCCCGAGCGGCGCGACATGCGAGCTTAGCGCATAGTCAGGCACGATCGCCTTGGCGACGAGGTCCGGCCGCTGCGGCTTGACCCGGGGATCGACGTGCTGGCCGTAATAGCTGTAGGGCCAGCCATAGAAGGCTCCGTCCTTCACCGAGGTCATGTAGTCGGGCACGAGATCCGGGCCGATCTCGTCGCGCTCGTTCACCACCGTCCACAGCGCACCGGTCTGCGGCTCGAAGCTGAGGCCGTTCGGATTGCGCAAGCCGCTGGCAAAGATACGCCAGCGACCGCTGGCGCGATCGACCTCGAGAATGTCGGCGCGATTGTGCTCGGCCTCCATCCCGTTCTCGGTGATGTTGCTGTTGGAGCCGACGCCGGCATAGAGCTTTGAACCATCGGGGCTTGCGACGAGGCTCTTGGTCCAGTGATGGTCGATCGGCCCGCCCGGCAGCGGCGTCAGCACCGTACCCGGCGCGGTGATCCTGGTATCGCCTTCGGTGTAGGGGTATTTCACGATCGCGTCGGTGTTGGCGACATACAGATCGTTGCCGACCAGCGCGACGCCGAACGGCGAGTTGAGATGGTCGAGGAAGACGCTCTGCGTGTCGGGGACGCCGTCGCCGTTGGTGTCGCGCAACAGCGTGATGCGGTTGCTCTCGCCGGTATCGCCGCCCGAGGTCGCCCAGGACTCGATGAAGCCCATCACGATCTCCTTGGGCCGCTTGATCGCGGCGGCCCTCGGCGCCTTGGATTCCACCACCAGCACGTCGCCGTTGGGGAGAACATAGAGCGAGCGTGGATGCTGCAGGCCGGTGGCGAACGCCTTGGCCTGCAGACCCTGCGCGACCGTCGGCGTCTCGTCCTTCTTCCAGCCGACAATGCGGGCGATGTGCACCGGCGGTAGCAAATATTGCCGGATGTCGGGCAGCTTCGGATTGGCGCCGATCTGCGCCTTGGGATCGCCGCTGCCGTCATCACAGCCGGCGAGGAGACCAAGAAGCGAAGCGCATAGCAGCGCCCGCGCAAGGGGAGACTTCATCGCGCAACTCCCACACCGTGGCGGTACACCATGGCCCAGCCGAGCCAACCCGTCACCGGCAGGATCAGCACGGTAAGCACCGAAAGAATGAGACCGAGTGGCCAGACCGAGGTCCAGGCGTCACGCGTGTGAATGAGCGCATTGGTGATCGCGAGGATCAGCGCCACGGCGTTGCCGATCAGATGCGGCCAGGCCGGCGCCTGCGCGCGCACCAGGCGATTGCCGAGGAAATCGGTCAGGCCCGCGATCGCGGCCAGCACGCCGAAGATGACGCCGACCAGCAGAAGCCAGGCGGAAAAATCCGCCCACATGATCTCGGCCGAGATGAGATAGGCGATGTCGGTCAGCAGCGCGCCGATGAAGCACGCGATGGGGATCGGCACCAGCATCGGATGAATGGGATGGCCTGCGATTTGCGCGGTCGAGCGCACGCGCACAGCTTCTTGCACGGTTGACCTCGTGTGTTTTCCACCCGACCGGCCAACTCGTGCGAGGAACGAAGGTTCCTACTATTGTGCGGGGACGATCGTGGCGGCTTGGTACGCCGCATAGGCTTTCTTCAAGCCATCGTGAAGCGACGTCGTCGCGCGCCAGCCGAGCTTGTCGAGGCGGCTGACGTCGAGCAGCTTGCGCGGGGTGCCATCAGGGCGGGAGCTGTCGAAGCTGATTTCGCCGCGATAGCCGACGATCTCGGCGACGACATGCGCGAATTCGGCGATGGCGATGTCCTCGCCGGTGCCGATGTTGATCAGGTCCGCCCCGGAATAGGTCTTCATCAGATGCACGCAAGCATCCGCCATATCGTCGACATAGAGGAACTCGCGACGCGGCGTGCCGGTGCCCCAGACAACCACGTTCTTCGCCCCCGACAGTTTCGCCTCGTGAAAGCGGCGGATCAGCGCGGCAACGACGTGGCTCAGCTCGGGGTGATAATTGTCGCCGGGACCGTAGAGATTGGTCGGCATCACGCTGATGAAGTCGCTGCCATACTGGCCGCGATAGGCCTCGGCCATCTTGATCCCGGCGATCTTGGCAATGGCGTAAGGCTCGTTGGTCGGCTCCAGCGGGCCGGTCAGCACGGTGTCCTCGCGCAAGGGCTGCGGTGCGAGCTTTGGATAGATGCAGGACGAGCCGAGGAACATCAGCTTCTCGGCGCGGTTCAGATGCGCGGCATGGATCACGTTCGCGGCGATCGCAATGTTGTCGTAGATGAACTCGGCGCGCAGCGTGTTGTTAGCGAAGATGCCGCCGACTTTTGCCGCGGCGAGGAACACCACCTGCGGCCGCACCCGCGCGAACCAGTCGAACACGGCAGCCTGGTTGCAGAGATCGACATCGCGCCGCTCCACCGTGACGAGCTTCACGTCCTCCCGCGCCAGCCGGCGCGCCAGCGCCGCACCGACCATACCGCGATGGCCGGCGACGTAGACGCTCTTGCCCTTCAGCTCAAACGGTGCGCTTGCCATTTGCGATGTCCCGTTTGGCCTCGGCCAGATCGCTCGTCATCATCTCCTCGACGAGCTGCGCAAAGGTCCGATTCGGCTTCCAGCCGAGCACTTTTCGCGCCTTGCTGGCATCACCGATCAGCAGATCGACCTCGGTCGGACGGAAATAGGTCGGATCGATCTTCACAACCGTCTTGCCGCTCCCGGCATCGACGCCAGTCTCGTCGGCGCCTGCGCCGCGCCACTCGAGGCGACGGCCGACCTGCGCGAAGGACAGCTCGACCAGCTCGCGCACCGAGTGCGCCTCGCCGGTGGCGAGCACGAAGTCGTCGGGCTTGTCGGCTTGCAGGATCTTGTGCATGCCTTCGACATAGTCCCTGGCATGACCCCAGTCGCGCTTGGCCGAGAGATTGCCGAGATAGAGCGTCTCCTCGAGCCCGACCTCGATGCGGGCGACGCCGCGGGTGATCTTGCGGGTCACGAAGGTCTCGCCGCGGATCGGGCTCTCATGGTTGAACAGGATACCGTTCGAGGCAAACATGCCGTAGGCTTCACGGTAGTTCACCGTGATCCAGTAGCCATAGAGCTTGGCGACGCCGTAAGGCGAGCGCGGGTAGAACGGCGTGGTCTCCTTCTGCGGAATCTCCTGCACCAGGCCGTAGAGCTCGGAGGTCGAGGCCTGGTAGAACCGCGTCTGCTTCTCCATGCCGAGGATGCGGATCGCCTCCAGCAGGCGCAGCACGCCGATGGCGTCGGCGTTGGCGGTGTATTCGGGGCTCTCGAAGCTGACGGCGACATGGCTTTGGGCAGCGAGATTGTAGATCTCGGTCGGCCGGATCTGCTGCACCAGGCGGATCAGATTGGTCGAATCCGTCATGTCGCCGTAATGCATCAGGAACGGCACGTTGCCGACATGCGGATCCTGATAGAGATGGTCGACGCGTGCGGTATTGAACGAGGACGAGCGCCGCTTGATGCCGTGCACGACATAACCGAGCGAGAGCAGATGTTCGGCAAGATAGGCGCCGTCCTGGCCGGTCACACCGGTGATGAGAGCGACCCGCTCAGCCATATCCCTAACTGCTCCCAATAGCGCCCGCGGGCGCTACCATTCGGCCGCCCCACCGTCAAAACTCCCCCTTCTTTGACAGATCGGTCGCCAAGGTCAACCTCGAGAGGCGCGCCCGGGCCGGTTTCCCGGGACGCCCCTCTCGAATTGGGCCGCAATCAGCAAAATTGCGGGATGTTACTGCGACCGGTCCGAGGTCCAGCCCTTATACTCCGCGATATTGTCTCGGGTCACGAGCTTCGACGGCAGCAGCTCGACGGTCGAGGCCGGCTTCTGCCCACTGAGAATGCCGACGCCGATCTGCACGGCGCGCCGCGCCATGAAGAACGGATCCTGCGACGCTGACGCCTGGATCTGCGGCGACGCGGGATCCTTCAGCGAGGCCTCGATATCCGGCGCGCCGTCAACCGCGGTGATGACGATGCCGCTGCGGTTCTGCTGGCGCGCCGCAAGGTCGGTGCCGATCGCCTGCGGGTCGTTGATGGCGAAGATGGCGTCGATCTTGGGGAAGCGCGTCAGATAACCTTGCGCGACCGTCAGGCCCCCCTCGCGCGAGCCCTTGCCGTCCTGGTCGCTGGACAGCACCTTGATGCCGGGATTCTTACCGAACACGTTCTTGCAACCGGTGACGCGGTCAATGACGGCGGAGACCTGCGGCCCATTCTCGATGATGACATCGCCTTTGGCACCGAGCTTATCGACGATGTACTGGCAAGAAATCTCACCGGCCTGGACGTTGTTCGTGGTCACCGTGGCATCGGCGCCTTCGGCCGCGGTGTCGACGGCGACGACAACGATACCCGCCGCCTGCGCCTTCTTGATCGCCGGCCCGATCGCCTTGGGATCGCCGGGGTTCAACAGGATCAGGTCGACGCCGGCGGCGATGAAATTGTCGATCTGGGTGACCTGCTTGCCGAGGTCGTATTCGAACCCGACGGTGGTGATCTTCACATTGGGATTGGTCTTCTTGGCCTCGAACTCGGCACCCTTCGACAGCGCGACGAAGAACGGATTACCCATCGAACCGAGCGAAACGCCGATCGACTTCAGCTCCTTGGCCGAGGACGGCGCGGTGGTCAGGGCAAGCGCCATTGCGGCGCCGGCGAGCATGGTCATCTTCAACATTGGCTTCCTCCCTGGTCTGTCCTTAATCCGGCACGGCAGACCAGTTGCCGTAGCGGAATCTCGTATCGCGCCCCGATCCCTTACGTTCTGGCGGAGCCTTCAGGTTCTGGCGGAGCCTTTTCAGGTTCGGGCGGAGCCTTTTCAGGTTCTGGCAGAGCCTTTTCAGGTTCTGGCAGAGCCTTGCAGCCGATAGCGATCCAGCGCCACGGCGCCGATGATCACCAGACCCTTGATCACATATTGCCAGATGTCGGAGACGCCCGTGAGGATCAGGCCGTTCGAGAGCACGGCGATGATCAGCGCGCCGACCAGCGTCCCCCATATCGAGCCGATGCCACCGACGAACGACGTGCCGCCGAGAATGACCGCGGTGATGGCGTCGAGCTCGTAGCTTTGGCCGAGCTGAAGACCGTTGGCCGCGTAGAGCCGCGCCGCCTGCATGGCGCCGCCCAACCCGGCCAGCAATCCCGACACGCCATAGACGAAGATCACGACGGCCCAGACCTTGATGCCGGCAAGCCGCGCCGCGCTCTCATTGCCGCCCACCGCGTAGATATGCACGCCGAGCACGGTCCGGCGCAGCACCAGCCACGAGACCAGGATGACGAGCAGAGCGATCACCGAGAGCCACGGGATCGACGCCACGCCGGGCACAAGCGTCAGCGATCCGTTGCCGATGAAGGCGTAGGGAATGGATGGATTGAACACCGTGGTGTCGGCGCCAAGCAGCCGCGCCAGGCCACGCACGGCGGTGAGCGAGCCCAGCGTGACGATGAAGGGCGGCAGGCGCAACAGCGCAATAAGCGCACCGTTGACGACGCCGAAGCCGAGACCGGTGAGAACCGCGGCCGGCAGCCACAGCGCACCTAACTCGGGCAGTTTCGACATCGTCAGGCCGGCCATTGCCGACGCCGCCAGGATCGAGCCGACCGAGAGATCGATGCCGCCGGTGAGGATGACGAAGGTCATGCCCGCGGCGAGCACGGTGTTGACGGCAGCCTGCTGCAGGACGATGCCGAGATTCTGCCCGGTGAAGAAACGGCCGTCGGAGAGATAATGAAAGCCGGCGCATAGCAGCAGCAGCACCGGCAGCATGCCGGCCGCGCGGATCAGAAGCCTGATGCGCTGGCGCTTGGTCGCCTGGGCGACAGCAAGGTCGTTCGCCGTGGCGGCCTTCGCCTGCGTCGATCCGTTGTCAGGCATCCAGATGCTCCGTCCACGTGGCGAGGGCCATGATGTCTTCCTGAGTTAATGGCGCCGTCTCGGTTCGCCTGACCTCGCCCGCGACAAGTCCCGACCGCATCACGATGACCCGGTCGCAGATGCCGATGATTTCAGGGAGATCGGACGAGATGACGAGGATCGCGGTACCGGCCTTGGCAAGATTGTCGATGATCGAATAAATCTCGGACTTAGCGCCGACGTCGACGCCGCGCGTCGGCTCGTCGAGGATCAGGACCTTTGGCGCGATGGCGAGAAGCCGCGACAACAGCACCTTCTGCTGGTTGCCGCCGGAGAGGCCCCCTGCGGGGACACCGACATTGGCGGCGCGGATGCTGAGCCCGGTGAAGGCCCTGTCGGCACGCTCGCGCGCCTTGTCGCGATCCAGGAAACAACCGAGCTTGGCATCGCGCCCGAGCACGGCAAGATTGATGTTGTCCTGACACGACATGTCCAGAAACAGGCCAAGCGCCTTCCTGTCTTCCGTCAGATAGGCGATGCCGGCCTCGAGCGCTTCGCCGGGCGTACGGATGTCGATTGGCTGGCCTTCAAGCTCGAGACGGCCTGAAATTCTCGGCGCCGCGCCGATGATGAGATGCGCAAGCTCGGTGCGGCCGGCGCCGATCAGGCCGGCAAGCCCCACCACCTCGCCCGCATGCACGGTGAGCGAGCAGCCCTTGACGCGCAGCCCGTCGGCCATGTCGATGGCGCTGAGCACGGGATGCCCCTTCCCGGCCTCGGGATCATGATCTTTCTTGTAGAACGAAGAGACGTCGCGCCCAACCATCATGCGAACGATGGCGTCGGCGCGGATGTCCTGCTTGTCGAGCGAGCCGACCAGGCGGCCGTCGCGCAGCACGGTGACGCGGTCACCGAGCGCATAGACCTCGTCCATGCGGTGCGAGATGTAGATGATGGCAAGCCCCTCGGCACGGAGCTGACGGATCAGCGCGAACAGTCGCTCGCTTTCGCCGGCTGACAGCGCGGTGGTCGGCTCGTCCATGATCAGGATTTTCGAGCGCGCGTGCAGCGCACGCGCTATCTCGACGAGCTGGCGCTGACCCATGGAGAGATGCGCGACCAGCGTCGACGGCAGAAAGTCCGCCCCCAGCCGCTCCAGGATCGGGCCGACGCCCTCGCGCATGGCGCCACGCGCCAGCAAACCCGAACGCGAGAGCTCGCGGCCGAGATAAATATTCTCCGCAACGCTCAGATTGGGGGCCAAAGACAGTTCCTGATAGATGATCGAAATGCCCGCGGCCCGGCCGCCAAGCGGCCCTTCGATGCGCGCCGGCTTGCTCTCGATGCGGATCTCGCCGCCGGGATCGGGCCGGTAAGCACCCGACAGGATTTTCATCAGGGTCGATTTGCCGGCACCGTTCTCGCCCATCAAGGCATGGATCTCGCCCGCATAGACGGTCAGGTCGACCGCGCGCAGCGCCTTGATGCCGAAGAAGGATTTTGAAACTCCCCGCATCTCGAGGATCGGATCGTTCATCGTGCCTCCCGGCACACAAGGCGTTTCCTGTCCGCATCTCGTTCTTAAGCGCGGTTCACCCATTAAACAAAAGGCCGTCGCACAGGGCAACAGCGAACAGGCAGAAATGGGCAACCAAAGCGATGTTAGTGGCGCCGCCGATACAGTTCGTGCCAGGCGGAAAGCCGCTCGGCATAGGATTCGACCAGCGCGCGACCGGGTTCGAAGGTTTCGACGCGTTGCGGGGGCGTGCAGACGGCGGCGACTGCCTCGCCCGTGACAGCAAGCCGCCCCAATCTCGCCGCACCGAACGCCGCTCCGGTTTCACCGTCGGCAAAGCGATGGATCGGAACATTGAGAACATTGGCCAGCACCGACAGCCAGAACCGCGACCGCGAGCCGCCGCCGATGACGTCAGCTTCCGTAACGGCAATGCCGGCATCGCCAAGCACGTCCCGGCAATCCGCCAGCGCAAAGGCGACGCCCTCGAGCACGGCCTGCACGATCGCCGCGCGGTCGGTGCCGTGGCTCAAGCCATCGAGCATGCCACGCACGACGGGGTCGTCATGCGGTGTCCGCTCGCCGGCGAGATAAGGCAGGAAGCTCACGGGAGACGGCGCCTGCGGGCGCGCCCCCAGCGGCGCCAGCAGCTCGGTTTCAGTGACGCCGAACAGCCGCGCGGCCCAAGCCAGACACGAGGCCGCCGAGAGGATCGCGCCGGCCTGAATCCACATTCCAGGGATCGCATGGCAGAACGTGTGAACCACGCGGTCCGGATTGGCGGCAACGTGGCTGGTCGGCGTCAGCAAGGCGCCTGAGGTTCCCAGAGAGATGAACGCGGTTCCGGGCCTGATCGCGCCGATGCCGACGGCACCCGCCGGATTGTCGCCAGCACCGCCCGCGATCATCGGGCACCTCGCCATGCCCCAGCGCTGCGCCAGTTCGCTGCGCAATGTGGCTGCGGGCGCGCAGCCCTCGACCAGGCGCGGCATGTGCGCGCGCGACAGGCCGGTCGCAGCCAGCGCCGCATCGGACCAGTCCCGGCGTGCCGCGTCGAGCCATAGCGATCCCGACGCGTCCGAGACGTCCTCGATCGCCTCGCCCGATAGCACCAGCCGCAGATAGGCCTTCGGCATCAGGACGCGTGTCGTCGCCGCAAAAATCTCGGGCTCGTGCGCGGCGATCCAGAGCAGTTTTGGCGCGGTGAATCCGGGCATTGCCTTATTGCCGGTGACCGCACGCAGGGCGGGCCAGCGCTGCTCCAGGATGCGGCACTCCGCAGCAGAGCGTCCGTCGTTCCAGAGAATGCAAGGCCGCAATGGCTTTTCGCTCGCATCAAGCAGCGTGGCGCCGTGCATCTGGCCGGACAGCCCGATGCCTTCGACCGCTGCCAGCTCTTTCCCATGCGATGCCTTCAAGGCGTCCAGCGTGGCAAAGGTCGCCGCGAGCCACTGAGCGGGATCCTGCTCGAAATAGCCTGATAGCGGCGAGGTGATCGTCAAAGCGCGGCTCTCGCTCGCAATCACGCGCTGGGCGCCGTCAACGAGAACGGTCTTGACCGCCGAGGTGCCGAGATCGATGCCGAGATACATGACGGACGTGGCTCCCGAGATTTGGCGTCGGTGCGGACGCGACGCCAAACATGACGTGCATATTTAGAAGAACTTTGCTCCCGCAGCCAAGTGCGCCGCGGCTTTGCGCGCAGATGTTACATGAATGCAGCAGTTGACGGTTGCCAGCCTTGGTTGATTGAACCACATTCCTCGAAAGTGGGCGTCCTCTGTTGCGCTTGCGCTGCACAGACGTAGTTCCTTTTCCGCGCCGGAGCAGCCATGCAGCGATCCAGGGCAGTCTTTATCACCGGTCTCGTCTACGCCTTGATCGGCCTGGCCGGCGCACAGTCGACGCCGATGAGCTACGAGGTCGACGGCAAGCAATATGTCGTCACCGCGGCCGGCGGCCACGGCTCGTTCGGCACCAAGCGCGGCGATTACGTCATCGCCTACGCATTGAAGGATTGAACGCGGGAGCGGCGCCATGATGGCATCACGTCAACAGCCGCGTCACCCGGTCGGGAGAACCGACACGTCGAGGTCGAACCACACGGCCGCATGCTCGGGCCCAGCAGCTCCGGATAGCCGCATGATCGGGGATCGGCCGACGATCTCTATTCAGACATAACTCAAAACATTGATTTCGAGGGCAGGACGAAGCGCTCGATTCGCTATTCCAGGTAGGGCGCGAGCACATTTTCGATCCATTTCATGAATGCGCGGACTCGGCGCGACAGATTGCGCCGATGTGCTACGACGAGAGACACGTCGAGCGCCCGGCGACGAAAATCGGGTATAATCTCCACAAGCGCGCCACTCTCCAAGTATCGGCCAATCCCCAAGAATGGCGCCTGAATCAGACCAAGGCCGGCGAGGGCAGCGGCTTCGTAGGTCTGCGCGCTGTTGACGTGCAGCGCACCTGGCAACTGGAGCGTCGCGTAGCTGTCGCCGTCCGGATATTCCCATCCATAGGGCCTTGCGCCCAACATCGTCGAAAAATGAATTGTCCGATGACCCTGACGCCGGAGATCTTCTAGCGATCGAGGGACGCCATAGTGCGCCAGATAGGCAGGACTGGCGGCGTTGACCATGCGCAACTTGCCCAGCGGGCGGGCGATCAGCGTCTCATCCCCGATAGGACCAAGTCGCAATACGCAGTCGAACCCCTCTTGAACCAGATCGACTTGGCGATCCGTACTCGACACCTCCAGCTCCAACGCGGGGTGAGTCGCCATGAAATCCGGCAAGGCCGGCACGATCGTCGTACGCGCCACCTCGGTCGGAAGATCGACCCGTAAACGCCCGCGAAGTGCCACGCGATCGCTTGCGAACATTGAATGTAGGTCATCGACTTCAGCAAGGAGATCGCGGGCACGGGCATGAAATGCGCGTCCGTCCTCCGTCAACTGCACGCTACGCGTCGTCCGGTGCAAAAGCCTGACACCGACATCTTCTTCCAGCTTCCGGACCGCCGTTGACGCCCTTCCCTTCTGAATGCCGAGGCTATCGGCTGCGCGGGTGAAGCTCCCCATTTCCGCTACCGTTATGAAAATGAGGATGGGTTCGAGATTCTGCATTTTCGTGCCTCGGTATTGTTCACCGCAGAGAGAACAGTGAGTTCATTTCCGCGGCGTTTATCATACCCTAGAGACACAGTAGGCAGTAGGCCTCGAAGATTGGTGGCCCCCTCGGAGAACCACAAAATGTCTGAAACCATGAACCTTCGTCAGGCGCCTGATGCCATGAACTTGCATCGCGCCCAGTGGGTCGGCCGGATAATGAGCGCGTTTGTCGTTATCGCTCTGGTTGCAGACGGGACTATTCAGCTGTTCGCGCCGGCACAGATCGCGAGCATGTTGCACGAAACCGGGTTCGCGATCGACCTGACCCACGTCGTCGCTCCGATCATACTCGCCTGCGCCATCCTTTACGCCATCCCGGCCACCGCCGCCCTCGGCGCGATCCTGGTGACCGGCTTTTTGGGAGGTGCCATCTGTGCCCATGTCCGCATTGGTGAGTTGGGGTCGCCGCCGGAAATCATTTCGCTGCTTCTGGGCGCGATGACATGGGGCGGCCTCTACGCGCGCGATCCCCGTATCCGGGCCGTTCTGCCGCTCATCCGTTGAACCAACCGGGGCAGTGCTCTGTCCCTCAAGATCGGGAGAAAACGCATGTTCTTAGTCATGGGAATCACGGGAAAAGTGGGCGGCGCAACGGCAGAACATCTGTTGGCGCATGGCATGGAAGTACGCGCGCTGGTCCGCAATCGCGAGAAGGCGTCAAGCTGGGCGAACCGGGGCGTGGAGCTGGTTGACGGTGATTGGAATGATTCGGCAGCCATCGAGCAGGCGCTCAAAGGCGTCGAAGGCGCGTTTGTCATGTTGCCGGCTGTTTGGGCCCCCTCGCCCGATTACAAAGAAGCCAAGGGCGTGATTGCGAACTATGTCGAGGCGCTCACCAAGGCAGCGCCGCCGCGAGTGGTAGCGCTTTCGTCGATGGGTGCGAACAGGACCAGCGGGCTTGGGATGGTCACGGCCTTGTCGCTTCTGGAGCAAGGTTTTCGCGACCTGATATCGCCGATCGCATTTGTGCGCGCAGGTGGATTCTTCGAAAATTTCCTTTACGGCTTGCAGGTCGCCCAGGGCGGAACGCTACCGGTCTACTACAATCCGACAAACCGGAAATCGACCATGGTCGCGACGAACGACATCGGCGCGGCGGCAGCAACCCTTTTGACCGGGCCAGCGTGGTCAGGGCAGCGCGTCGTCGAGCTTGGTTCGATGGTCAGCCCGGATGAAGTCGCCGAGCAATTGGGTGAAGTCCTGAAACTCGACGTGAAAGCCTTTGCAGTCCCGCGTGAAGGGTGGGCGGAAGCGTTCGAGCAATTCGGCATCCCGAAGGGCTACACCGGACCTGCCGAAGAAATGTTTGATGCCGTTAATGCAGGATGGATGGACCTCGGAGTCGAGGGTACGGAGCACGTAGCGGGTACGACGTCCGCACGCGACGTCTTCACGGCGGCCCAGAAGGCCGTGACGGCGTGAACGTGGGAATATGCGAGATACGAGAAACAGTCGGTCAAAAGCGAGCAACAGAAACTGTAAAGCAGCCTTTGTCAGAATGAGATCATCAAAAAAGAGCCGTCCCTCGCGCTAAACATAAGCGATTGAAAGCTCTGGAGCGGGTGAAGGGAATCGAACCCTCGTATTCAGCTTGGAAGGGTTTCGGCGGCTGAATACTTTCAAGGGCCATTCGGACAAATTGCCCCAAATCCCCCCCTTGGACACTAACGGCTATTCCGGCTCGTCCGAACGCCAAAGGGAAGTGGCTTCCGGCTAAGACGGCCTGACAAGAGGTTGGGGCGCAAGAATCTGGTCAAGAATCTTTTTCATCCCGGGCGGCTGGTAGCCTTTATCCCTCATTCGAGCGATGATCACATTCCGAAACGCCTCGTATTTTACACCTCCGCCGCGACGCCCAACGAATAACCTCAGAATATCACGCCCCCTAAAGGACTTCTTCCAGCCTCCATTTTGCAAATCGACTTGGAAACGCTGTTTGTGTGTCTGGGCCAGCCCCTCAAGGGCGGCTGGCGAGAGGCTGTTCTGGATCAACCCTTCGATTTTGTTTCTAGAGGTCTGAATAGCCATCGAAAGAGCTTGTCCGGGATTTGCTGATTTTGGGTCGATCCTAGTGTTGATTGCCGCGATGATTTCACGGTTAGCGGCATCACAGGTGTCGTGCACCACCAAGGACAGCAGCGTTTCCGTCGCGCAGTCGATAAGTTCGTCCTCGATTGTCTGCTCCGATGGAACGCCCTTCCCTCCTAGAAGATCATTCAGAGCACTCTTGATGAACTCTGGGACAAGCAAATAGTTTTCAATGTGATACACATCCCAAGCGAACTGCATGGCACCGACAACGGTCCCCTTGTCCGAATCCTTATCTGTAATCGAATAGACACGCATAGGCGGAAGCCGATCCGCTTCCATCAGCGTTTCTAATAGGGCGTGAAGTCCTCGCACCCGGGTCTTGTTGGTTCCCGAAACAGCATTCACTCTCGCAAGCAGGTCGGGAAACAACTCGGAAGTCATCCTCACGTCAAAATCAGAGTCCTCGCCTTCGAATATTACTACCTTCGCGCCCGGATTATAGGCGGCCAAATCACCCACCATGTCGATGACCGCGCGCTCAAGGTCCTGATCGGCTTCAACGCGATGCGCCTGATCCTGTCCGGCTGGCGTATGAGCACTGGGAGTCATGTGGAATACCGACACACCTAGTCGCCCAACACTCTCCCTCAAAATCGCGTCTGAATGCGTGATTAGCCAAACCTGATTTTGCAGGTCCTTGGCCAAGTGTCTGTGATAGAAGTCCGGAAGATTTCGCGTCAATCTCGGGTTCAGATGCAGCTCAGGCTCATCGAGCAGGACCACTGAGTGTTTGGGTGCTGAACTGCGCAGGCGCAGATAGCCGTACAAGATTTCTTTTTCGCCAGAACTAAGCTCATCGAGATCATGCGTTTCTCGGCCACCAACTTTAACTGGGAAATACAAGCTACCGTCCGACCGTGGTTGCGGTCCAAGAAATTCCTTTTCGGGAAAGAACGTTGCAAAAAGCTCTTTGAGAGTATCAGTGAGCGAGCTCTGCCCACTTGATTTAGTCCCGGCCTTTTCAGCCAAAGCTTCGCGCACATAAAGTGCAGCCATCTCGCTTTTTACGTTGGAGTATTTTGCGTTGTAGTTATAAAGGACGCTTTGCTTTCGCTGCTCCTCGACGGCGTTTAGGTTGACGTTAATCGCGTTGATTTGCTCACGGTTGAACGTGCGGTGGGCACCGTGATAGTCAATGACGCCTATGTGCTCTGGATCGAAATTGGTGAACATCAATTCGAGAGTTTTCGATGGCGAAAATTCTGGAGGCTGCCCGGGCTCAATGGTGAGAAGCGCTGATATGGTCGGCTGGTCGATTTCAGCGTTGAACAATTCCTGATCGCCCTTGGCCGTTTCTTCCACCTGCGAATGGTGACTCCGGAACTGGGCGGTAAACGGCGCTGCGTCCAGACTGCGCCACCCCTGCAATTCTGGCATCACCGTTTTCCAAACCTGCATCGTGATCAGATCTTTCGCTTGCTCCTTCAGATAGCGGCGCTCCTCATCGTGAAGCTCTACGTCGATCTGCAAAAGTAGGCGCTTAGTGGAATCATTGAAGATTGAGGCCAGCGCCCGTGGATCGTTGAAATTGATCTGGAACTCACCGAACCATTGATGGAATTCGTTCGGCTGGTAACCGCCATAAACAGACTTCAGGAGACGGATCGCATCCAAAATACATGATTTACCCGATCCATTCTGCCCAGCTAATACCACCATCTCCCCCAGATCGCTCAAAACAGCCGAGCGCACACCACGGAAGTTCTCGACGCGAACGCCTTTCAACTTCATCCCGGCCTTCCTTTCCTAGAGCGCAACGAACAGAGACTCCGGTCTCGTCTGCTTTTAGCATCCGTTCGTGTGCGGGAATAAACTGGTAATATCCCTCTAAAGCTGTACAACTGCTTGTTGTCCACCAGAAAACATGTGTGCGACTGCGATCCGCCGTCGCGCTGGTGCATAAGGGGCTGCGACGACCAGCGGCCCGCTGAAGTAAAGTTACCGACCTAGGAGGAGAGCTGCGCACGCGCACGGCACCGGCCATCATCCACGATCTACGCACTTACTTTGGTTGTATTCGCCCATCATCTCCTCAAAAGTCCAACCGCACGGCTCGCGCAAAGTCGCCAGAAACACCCGCGTGTGCTCGTCGTACCGGAGCCCGGTCAATCGGGCATCCTCACCAGATCGCCGCGCGTCGTCGCGCATCGTGCGATCAGTATCGCGCAACACCACGAATAACTGACACGCCAGTGTCCGCCGCTCTTAAGTGTCGGTGCATCCCGGACGCGTGCATCGAGCGCGTCGAGTTGGGCCAAACTGATCGCCCAGAGCCTCAGTTGATGCAACTGCATCACGTCCACTTCGCCGCCGCGACAACGCCTCGACGATCCGAGCGAGCCGCCAGCGGGGCTTGCCCTTCTCATGAGCATCCGGCGCAAGGCCGCGCACGGCGCGCTCAATAGTATGCCGGTCGCGTTCCAATACACGCGCCGCGCCGTAGGCACTGAAGAACTGGGTGTTCTTGGGAACTTTCCGTTGTTGTGGGTCTAGGAAAATATTCCCACTACTTTTGGGCCGGGCGCAAGCGCCGCCCGTATTGTCCTAGAGGGCAGTACCTTGTAATTGCGTGTATGGGAAGTGCAACTTGAAATCGCTGGCGCCGCTCGCGAATTCAGTTGCGGAATAATCCGCAACACTGAGAGAGCGGAGGTCGCCCGCCCGTTGACTTGGATCAAGCGAGGAGGAGCCGAGAGCCCCCAAAGTTCCCGTGCCTCGGAGGCCGGTCGTCATGGGGAAGAAGAGAGAACCCGACGATAACGGGACGAGCGCGCCAAAGCGTCTGCCGCCCTCGGACACGTCGTTGGAACGGCGCTTGATCATAGAAGAATACGCCAACGCCCTCCGGGACTTGCTCAAATGGCTACGCAAAAGGCTTAATGGCAATTAATGCAAGCTGCCGCGCTCCCGGCGCTCCACCTCAGCCCTCGCCAGCTCCATCAACTCCGGCCATTCCAGATCACGGTCCAGCGCACGCGCGAAGCCGGTCGCGTCGCCATAGTCGGCGCAGCCGTCGGCGATCTCCTCGGCAAGCGTCGCCAAGGTCCAGTTGACTGCGCGCGGATTGAGCCGCGCCATCTTCGCCGTCAGGCTCGCCAGAACCGGCACAGGAATGGCCTTGGCTGTCGCAGCCAGTTTGGTCAGGTGCGCCGCGCCGGGCGCATCAGCGAGCTTGCCTGCGAAGTGCAGGAAGTACTGCCGGAAAAGGTTCGGGTTCATCACATACATTCGATTGGCTCCTCTATTACGACGTGACGGCGCACGCGCCGCCCCAGATTGATTTTCATGCCGACAGTCCCGATCTGCTCCAGTCTTTCCGACCGCCCCCCTGCTGCTCCACTTCCAGTTAATCCCTAAAGGGATTTAACTGGAGCGGAGCAGATCAGTTGTTCCAGTTGCTCCAGTTCTGCTTCGGCCAACTGGAGCAACTGGAGCGGGTCAGGCCCTCCCTTCAATCGTCGTCGGCCACCTCAATGAATTTCTTCGTCTGCCGGTTCTCGGCCTGCTTCTCGACCTCGATCAAAGCGCCCGTTTCACGCCACGTCTTGATCAACGCGAGAACCTTGGCGCGGTCTTTCTTGTCGGCGAGACTGAGGTCCAAAGTTTTGGCAATCGCGATGCCGACCCAGCTATTCGCCCGCTGGTCGGCGCGCCATTGGCTTGCCTTGATCGCCTGAGCACACCGCTCAAAGTCCGATCCGGTGACCCCGGCCAGCAAGTCGGGCCACTCCCAGCGGGTCACAACGCCGATATCGTCGCCCTTCAGATCACCGAATGGGTTGCCGCTGAGACGGTTCAGCGGGTTGTTGTCGAGATCGACAGAAACTAGCTTGAACCAGTCCCGCTTGTCGGCTGGCTTGGTCAGGTTGGCCTTATCGGCATAGGCTGAGAAATAGGACCGATGCTGATCGACGCCTGCTTTCTTGGCTTCAGCTTCGGTCATGCGATTGAGCACACGAACGGAGCGACAGCCATCAGTCATCGCCACGCCGCCGCGCGCGCTTTGTACCGTGACCTCCTGTTCGCCCTTCCGAACGTGGTGGACGAGCTCAACCGCGCAATTGCCCTGATCGGCGACTTTGCCCCATTCCTTCACCACCATATCGATGGCGTTGTTGTCGTTCTCAGGCACCTTATGCGACGAAATAAAGGGATCGACGATTACAACGTCGATGCTGCGCGCCTTGATCTCCGCGATCAAGGCGTCAACGACAGGCGCGCAGATCACGGTATCACGGCCTTCCGTCTTCGCGATGACGAGGGGGCGTTCACGGCCATGGTCGATAAACAGCCGGTCGCCGATGTCGTTTTCCGTGAGTTTGAAGTATTTGGCGGTGGCTTGGATGCGACGCGTCGTCTCCGTGGCAGGGTCTTCAAGGTTGAAATACCAGACGCGGAGCTGTTCGGAACTGATGCCGAGCAACGCCCGACCCGAAACCGTCGAGAGCATTTCGGAGATGATGAGCGACGATTTACCGAGGCCGCCCGGCGCAATCGTGGCGCTGACATATTCACGGATGAGATGCTTGCCGTAAAGGAACTCCCGCATCGGAATTTGCTCTGGCGGCGTCCAGCGATACGGTGTTGCGCGCATCTGGCCCCGCGACATATACTCCGAAATCGCAAGCGTTGTGCGCGCATCGGCAATCATTTTGCGGATTTCGGCCGGGGTGTGACGGCGAAATGCTGCACAAAAGGACTGGATGTCGTGATCGGTTTCGTGATCCTTGATCAGCTCCTCGATCACCTGAGCCATGTTATTCGATTGCACGATTAACGACGTTCGGCGCTTGAGTTGCGCCAAGAACTTCTCTTCGGCGTCTGCGATCTCGTTCATGCGCGCACCTCGCGCAGCAAGCGATCAACATCACGACGGTTGATGCAGATGTAAGCGGTGACCGGCGCGAAGCCTTCATCAGCCGGGCCGTCCTCACCGAATATCGGAAGGATGTTGATGCCCATCTCTGACGCCGCGACCAGCACCGCGCCGCGAGAGATGTAGCCACGGCGGCTCAAGCGCTCGACATCATGTTTGAGCCAACCGATAGTCAGACACTCATCGGGCTGCACCGTGCGCGTCGGGCGACACCGAGCAAACACGGATTTGACGGTCTCCACCTGGCTGCGCTGGACGTTGTCCGGGATCGGATCGCCGAAATCCTCAGTCGAAAACCCGCCCGAACAAGCCCAGTAGTCGCCGATCTTCACCGGCCCGGTGATGGACGCGTTTGCGCCGATGCTGTAAGATGCTGCTTCCATTAGTGATTTGCCTTTCTGTCTGCCGCCCGGTCTGCCAACCGGGGGCGGAAACTACCTGCCCAAAATAATTTTACGCCATTGCGTAACACTGGCAAAAGTGTTACGCAACTGCGTAATGATCAATGATTTTGAAAAGAAGCTGTTCGACATGGATACCGCAGCGAAGGCTGCGGGCTGTCCTTTTCCGACTTTGGCGTCGTGGCGGCTTCGCGGCGGTCTCTTTAAGGACACCGTCACCGGCACGAAGCACTCCAAGTTCTTCTCGGTGACCGAAATCTGCGTCACCCGCGCCGTGAAGGTGCTCACCAGCGCGGGTGTCAGCACCAAAGATGCCATCGAAGCCCTCGATTACGCGCCGGTTCATCTTCAGTTCTTTGCACTTTTGCAGGGCGCTGCGGTGTCGAATTTGTTCGGCTACCACCGCGATGACAAGAAGGGCTTCTTCTTCGATCCCAAAGATCATTTCGGCGAAATACTGAGCAAGGCTGGCGGCGTCATAATCGTGATTGATCTGGCAGCCGTCGTTGATCACGTCCGCACCGCTCTGCAAATCAAGGAATAATCATGCTCCAGCAAGTCGAACATCTCACCATCGCAACGCTCGCCGACAAGTTCGGCGAGCCGAACCATATCGTGGCGGGTCTGTTTCAAGACACACTCAATGGCTTGTCGAAGAGCAAGACTGTTCGCGAACATCTGAACACCAACGCCGCCATGCCGAAGTTGCGCCGCACGATCAAGCGCCTGCGCAAGCAGATCGATGGCGATGATGATGTCACGCTCGGCGATATCGCGACGGCGACTGGCTTGCCGGTCGAATACGTGACGACCTATTTCGCCGTGTCGATGCAGGGTCGTGGCATGCCGTTGACGCGCGTTCCGGAGGCGTCATGAAGCGCACCGGAATTCTCAGTCGCACCCGCAACGCCTTCCGCGCCCTCACCCGCGCGTTCTCCGGCTATGACATCACGGGCGGCTCTGCTCGCTGGCCCGCTGCCTATGCGCTTCATTCGCCAATCAGCCAACAGCTCGCCGCCGGTCGTCTCGCGTCGCGCAAAGTCTCGCATCAGAGCCAAAACAACAGTTTGATCGCGTCTATCATCCAGCATGCAGTCACTGCCATCGTCGCGGATGGTCCGACTGTGCGCGCGGCGCATCCTGATCCTGACACGAATGCGCACTTGCAGCGCGTCTGGAATGCGTTCTTCCAGGATTGCAGCGTCGAGGGCGGCATGTCGCTTGGCGGTTATCTGTCTCGTGTGGCGCGGGGCTTCTTTGTCGATGGCGAAAACTTCACGCGGCTCGTCAGCGATCCGGTCAGCATGCAATTGAAGCTCCAGATGCTGACGGCGGATCAAGTTGACAGCTCCAAGTCTGTTCCGGCGCTCGGTCTTGTTGGCAATGCGCCCATGATCATGGCAGGCGTCGAATTCGACGGCGACGGTCGCCGCGTGGCTTTTTGGGTGCTGCCGACCCCTCCGGACGCGCCTTGGGCCAGCGTCGCGCCTCCTGTTCGCATCTCGGCGCTTGATGTCTGCCACGTGTATGAACCGCACTTTCCCGGCGTCCCTCGCGGCATCTCGCCGCTGACTTCTGTCGCGCCGTTGGCGATGGAGCTGGACAATTGCATCGACGCGGCGGTCGTGAAATTGCGAACGACTTGCCTCGTGGGCATGGTCGTGCGCGATCCCAACGGTGAAATGGCGTTCGATGAGAGCACCGACCCCGCGTCGCTCTATCTCGAACCCGGCGCGACCTTGCGTCTGCCGCCCGGCGCGGATGTCAGCTTTCCGCCGACCTCCGAGATGAATACCGTTCCGGAAGTGCTGTCGCACATTGAGCGGCTGATTTGCGCGGGCGCTGGCGTGCCCGCGTTCATGGCAACCGGCGACTTCGGCGCAATCAACTACAGCGCTGGCAAGCTCGGTTTGGCGACGTTCCAGCGTCGCGTGAAGGCGATCCAGCAAAATCACATCGTCGCGCAACTGCTCACGCCGATTTGGGATCGGTTGGTGCTGCTCGAAGTGCTGTCCGGCCGCATGCGCGCGCCCGACTATGAGACCAATCCCGAGCGCTACGGCGCGTCCTTCTTGTTTCCGGGCTGGCCCGCGATTGACGAGCTTAAGAAGGCGAAAGCCGATACCCTCGCGGTCGCGGCCAAGCTGCGCTCGCGTCAAGAGATCATCAGCGAAGGCGGGCGCGATCCCGCCGACGTTGATGCCGAAATCGAGAACGATCCCTTTGCCGCCGACGATCTGTCGGCAAGCGCTGGCGGTATCGCCAGCCAAAACGAAACGGAGAATGAGAATGCGTAATTCCACTGCCCTTTTGCTGCGCGAAAGCGCAGTTGACCTTGCCCGTCGCGACGCGATCCCGCGTCCGCGCACATTTGACGCCGAGGCCATGACCATCGAGGCCGTCATCGCATCGACCACGCCGGTTCGGCGTCGTGATGCGCGTGGCGACTTCATGGAAATCCTCGATCCTTCGGGGCTGGACCTCGGCGTCACCCGTGGCGCGTCGGTTCTCGACAGCCACCAGCAGAGCGGCATCGATAACGTGCTCGGCACGATTGACGACGTTTGGATCGTTGGCAGCGAAGTGATTGCGCGCTTGCGTTTTTCGTCGCGTCCGGAGATCGCACCGGTCGTGACCGACATCCGCAACGGCATCATCCGCAATCTGTCGGTCGGCTACGAAGTCGGCGAGTGGAAGGCGGGCAAGGACGCCAATGGCGTGCGCACCATGACGGCCGCCCGCTGGTCGGTGCGCGAGGCGAGCTTCGTCGCCGTGCCCGCCGATCCGACCGCGCGCACCCGCGCGGCGAATGATGGCTGCGCCATTCGTGAACTGGGCCGCCGTGCCGGTGTTGCGACGGACCGCGTCACCGCCCTGATCGAATGCGGCGCGAGCATCGACGATGCGCGCCGCGCTTTTCTCAATGACATGCTGGATCGGTCTGTCACCGTTCGCAGCGCAGGAACCGCCAATATGCACAATCTTTTGGCGCTCGATAACCCCGACGTTTTTCAGCGCGCCGCCGCCGACGCCATGTACACGCGGATCGTGCCGAACTTCACGCCGATGCCGCAGGCTCGCCAGTACGTCGGCATGAGCTGCGCCGACATGGCCCGCGAGTGCCTGCATCGCGCTGGCATCTCGACGCTGGGTATGGCCGCGCCGAGCCTGATCACTCGCGCATTGCAGACCACCTCGGATTACCCGGCATTGCTCGCCAATCTGATGAACAAGTCGCTGCGTGAAGCCTACCAGATCGCGCCGAGCGGCATCCGTCGCATTGCGCGCGAGACGACGGCCAATGATTTCCGCGCCAAGAGCCGCATTCAGCTCGATCATTCCGGTTTCAAGCTCGCGGCAGTGTCTGAGAGCGGCGAGTATCAGTATGGCTCGTTTGTTGACACCGCTGAGAGCTACAGCATCGCGACTTACGGCAAAATCTTCCCGATCTCGCGGCAGGCGTTGGTCAATGACGATTTGGGCGGCCTCGGCGACATCACCCAGCGCCTTGGCCTTGCTGCCGCTGAATTCGAGCGTCAGAAGCTGGTTGATCTGATCGTGCAGAATTCCGGCCTCGGCCCGACCATGAGCGACAGCGTGGCGCTGTTCAACGCCGCGCACGGCAACGTCGGCACGGGCGGCGTGCCGAGCGAAACCACCCTGTCGGAAGCGCGCCTGTTGATGCGCAATCAGACCGGCCCCGGCGGCGGCGGCATCAGCGTTGTTCCGCGCTACCTGATCGTGCCGAGCGCGCTGGAGACCAGCGCGGAGAAGCTGATCACGTCCGTGCAGGCGACGCAGACCGCCAACGTCAACCCGTTCGCGTTCCTCGATCTGATCGTCGAGCCGCGCTTGGCGGACACGCATCGCTGGTACTTGTCCGCCGATCCGGCGCTGCTGCCCTGTATTGAGTTCGCCTATCTGGCGGGCGCGCCGGGTCCGCAGACCGAGAGCCGTGCTGGTTTCGAGGTTGACGGCGTCCAGACCAAAGTCCGCTTGGACTATGGCTGCGGTGCCGTGGAGTGGCGTGGCCTTGTCACCAACGCGGGCCAGTAACATGGCCGACGTTGCGGCGTTGCAAGCACAGCTCGACGCATTGAAGCGCGCGTACCGTTCCGGTGTGCGCTCGCTGGAGTACGACGGCCGTTCGATCACTTATACGAGCGGCGAGGAGATGCGCGCGGCCATCGCTTCGCTTCAAAGCGAGATCGCGCAGATCATGGGCACCACGACGCCGACAGTCGGCGTCGTGCGCTCGACGAAAGGTTATTGAGCTTCGGCACAGGGCAACTGAGGGCGACGCGGCCAGCCCAACAACGGAAAGCCAATACCTCCCTGCTGTGTCGGTCCTTTGGGGGTCAAGGTCGGCGAGGCCGCTTGATTATGTACGTCGAGTCAAGCCGACGCTATATTGAGCAGGAAAGGCATCACCATGGACGGCCGTGACGACGCCTGGCAGGCGTTCATCGAATTCAGCAAACGGGGATTTGTCCCCGGTGATGACCGTGAGCGTTGGGACATCGAAACCTTCCCGCCTAAACAGAAGCGCATGCGCAAGTCCCCCATGACCCTCGCGCGCGCGATGCAACAGGCAAGCGCGGCTGGTGTTGCGGTGAACAGCGCGACCGTCAATGCAGACGGAAGCGTGACGTTGACGTTTGGCAAGCCCGTGACGGCGCAAGTCAGTGACGAAACCTCTGAGGACTTGAGGAGGCTCCTGTGAAACCGCCCCGCTCCGCCCTGCCCCTGCCCCGCTACGTCGAGCGCAAGCCGCTCAAGAACGGCGGCTGGGGCTATTTTTTTCATGTGCCGTCATGGGCGCGGAAGGCAGGCTGCACCATTGAGAATGCGCCGCTCGGCACCGACTACAATGCTGCCGTATCAAGGGCCGAAACGGTTCTCTTGCCCGCCTTCGATGCGTGGCGCACCGCCGGTGCCCCTTCGGCATCAACGCCCACGGCCGCCGCATTCGGAAGGCTCGATTGGATGTTTGCCGAATACCGCGCTGATCGGCGTTACACCAAGCTCGACCCCAAATCGAAGCGCAATCATGAAGTCGGCTTCAAGCTGGTCGGCGGCTACATTCTGAAGGACGGCGCGCGGCTCGGTGAGAAGCGGCTGTCGGCCATCGACACGGCGTTGACTGATGATCTTTATGAAAAGCTGCTGATCCTCAAGATCACTGACGCCAAGGGCAACGTAATCGAACGCGAGCGCCGCACCACCGTCAATCACGCTATGAAATCTTGCCGCCGCGCGTGGAACGTTGTTGCGCGCCGCCATCCCGGCAAGCTGCCCCATGTTAATCCGTTCGCACAAATGGGTCTGCGGTCATCCAACCGCGAAACACCGACCGCGACGTATGAGGAGCTGTTGGCATTTCGCGCCAAGGCCGTCGAGCTTGGCTTGCCGTCGCTGTGCACTGCCGCGCTGATCGGCTGGGAATGGCTGCAACGCGAGACCGACATCTTCGCAACATTCGATGTGTCGCATTATCGCCCGAAAGAGCGGCCGAACATGGTCCGTGTGGTGGACGAGAAAACGAAGCAGGAAGGCTGGATACCTCTGCTCGACGACGCAGGCGCACCGCTCTATCCTGAGCTCATGGCCGAACTTGACGCCATCAAGCGCGACCGCATCGGCGGCCTGATGCTGTGCCGGGATTGGAGCAATCGCGGCCCTTGGCCTACTTGGCCTAAGCCGGATCAGCCGGACTTCACCCATCTGAGCCGCAAGGTCAAAGAAGTCATCCGCGCCGCTGGCCTCCGCGATGTGCTATCGTTCACCTCGTTCCGTCACGGCGGTTTCACCGAGGGCGGCGACGCCGAACTGACCGACCGCGAGATGTTGGCACAAGGCCGCCACACTACTGTGAAGGTGTTGCCGAAGTACACCAAGCGCACGACACGACAGATCGTGAATGGCGCGAAGAAGCGCCGGGCGGCCCGAACAAAAGACGGCCATTTGTCCGAATGAGCATCAGCCCGCTTGTCCGAATGGAAGGCTGCTCGCGCGTCAAGTGCCTGAAAACGTTGGAGCGGGTGAAGGGAATCGAACCCTCGTATTCAGCTTGGAAGGCTGCTGCTCTACCATTGAGCTACACCCGCGACACCGGCTCCCTAACACGGCCGGGCGGCGGTCTCAACTGCCCCTACGACGGCTTTCGCCGGCTTTCCGGCCCTTGCGCACAAGCTTGGTTCCGCCCCGGCCCGCGGCCCCTTAACAGCGGCGGCCTGCCGGCCTATATTGAGGTCTCCCGCAATCAACGAAAGGAGGTGATCCAGTGTCTTTTACCAAGCGCTGTCACCTCGCTGGGATCGCCCGCTAAGTTCTCAATAAGGGCTTGGCATCGGGGCGCTCTCAGCCCTGGACCAGCGAGCAAGAAATCGGGCGCGGCGGGGTCTCCCCGCCGCGCCTTTTCTTTGGTCAGGCCGGTTCTTTGGTCGGGCCGTTTTCGCTGGCCTCGCGCGTGCGCTCAGAGCGGCCCCTCGCCCGCGAGCATCTCTCGAATCTTCTGAGACAGGTCAGTCTTCCGATACGGCTTCTGGAGCAGCGCCACGCCGGGATCGAGATGTCCCTCGTGGACGATGGTGTTGTCGGTATAGCCGGAGGTGTAGAGCACCCGCACGCGCGGCCGGCGGAGCCGGACCGCTTCGGCCAATTCCCGCCCGTTCATGCCGCCGGGCATGATGATGTCCGTGAAAAGGAGATCGAAGCTCACCCCCTGGTCGACCAGCGCAAGCGCACTTGCGCCATCGCTGGCAGTCAGCGTGCGATAGCCGAGGCTGCCGAGCTGCGCGATGACATAACCCTGCACGAGCGGATCGTCCTCGACCACGAGGATGGTCTCGCGCCCGCGCGCCGGCGCGGGCGCCGCCACCGGCCCGGTCCTCGCCGCGGCCTCGCCCGCCGATCGTGGCAGGAACAGCCGCATCACCGTGCCGCGGCCCTCCTCGCTCTCGATCGCGACGGTGCCGCCGGTCTGCTTGGCGAAGCCGTAGACCATGCTCAGACCAAGTCCGGTGCCGCGGCCGACCCCCTTGGTGGTGAAGAACGGCTCGAACACGCGGTCGCGGATGTCGGCGGGGATGCCGTGACCGGTATCGGCCACGGCGACCATGACGTAGGAGCCGGCATCGCCGTCGCCATTGCCGGTGCTGTCGAGCTCCCGGTTTGCCGTCTCGAGCGTGAGCCTGCCGCCATCCGGCATGGCATCGCGCGCATTGACGGCGAGATTGACGATCGCCGACGAAAGCTGCGACGGATCTGCCATCGCCAGCCACGCATCGTCCGCGAGCCGTGTCACGATCTCGACATGCTCGCCGAGGATCGGCCGCAACAGCTTCGCCGTCTCGAGCACGAGACCATTGACGTCGATCTCGCGCGGCTCCAGCGGCTGGCGCCGCGCAAACGTCAGGAGCTGAGACGTGATCTCGGCACCGCGCGAGGCCGCATCGTCGATGAGCTGGGCGATCGCGGCGAGTTCTGGCTTCTCGGCAAGCCCCTCCTGAATGATCTCGATGGTGCCGGTGATGACGGTGAGCACGTTGTTGAAGTCGTGCGCGACGCCGCCGGTGAGCTGGCCGATCGCATCCATCTTCTGGGACTGGCGAAGCCGCTCCTCGGTCTCGTGCTGCGACGTGAGATCGGTGGCGGAGCCGCGATAGCCCATGAAACGGCCGTCCTCGGCGAACACCGGCTGACCGTTGACACTGAAGTAGTGCAAACGCCCGGCCCGATCGCGGCCGCGATACTCGAACATCCGGAACGGCTCGTGACGATCCAGCGTCGCCATGTGGTCATGCCATTTCTGCGCCTCGGCATCGTGGTCGAAGGCGGCATCCGGACGTCGCTTGCCGATCAGGGCCTCACGATCCATGCCGAAGGCGCCGGCCCGGTCCGATATATAGGTGAACACATGATCCGGCCCGGTTTCCCAGAACCAGTCGGATGCGGTCTCGGCATAGTCGCGAAAGCGCTGCTCGCTCGCGCGCGCATCCTCTTCGGCGCGCCGGCGGATCTTCAGATCACGTTCGAGATTCGCATTGGCCTCGCGCAACTCGCCATAGGCACGACCGAGGTTGGCGCACATGGCGTTGAATGCGTCGATCACCTTGTCCAGCTCGTCGGGATCGTGAGGAGGCCGTCGCTCCAGATGCAACGGCGGCGGCGGCCGCGCCAGGCTGTACTTGCTGACAAACTCGGCGATCGCTACCAGATGCCGCGTCACCAGAATGTGTACCATGTAGATGATGAACAGCGAGACGAGGAACGTCTTTGCCGCCTGGCTTGCCAGGATGACGAGAGCCCGGTTCAGCAATTGCTGATAGACATCACTCAGCGTCGCCTCGACATGGAGCACGCCGATGGCGCGCGCGGTCCCCTGCACGGCATAGGTCAGGGGATAGTCGCGCGTCACGACGGAGCGGCTGCTCTGCTCACCGACGGCGACACGGATGGGATTAGGGCGATCGGCAATCTCACGGACCTCGGCGGCGCGCATGCTGGGCAGCCGCAGGATGCCGTCGAGCTGGAGCTTGAGCTGGTTCTGGTCGAGATTCCACAGGCTCTCGCCGAGGCTGCCCGTGGTGCTGCGGCCGACCTCCTCGAGCCGCGTCTCGATCACGCCGACTTCGCGATCATAGTCCAGATAGAGCTGGAGCGCGGTCAGTGTCAGCGTCACGATCGAGGAGAACAGCAGCACGGCGGCAAGCAGGCGGGGCCCGATGCCGCTTCGCGACCAGTTGAAGATCCGCGATAGCAGCGCCGCGAGCATCGGGGACGTGAACGCGATTCCGATGCCGCTCAAATCCTGCTTCGCGGCCGCCGGCGTAACGGCGCGGCTGCGATCGGGATTCTTGTCACCTGCGTTGCCCATGCACCCCGTCCCCGAAAATGGCGACACCTCTCCGGCCTGCCGGTCGCAGCCTCGCGCAATTCAACGGTTTTGATTCTTCCTCAGCACGCGATGCGCGCAGCAATCCTGTCGGCCCTTGGGCGATCTGAGGTCGGTGGGGTCATATCCTTGCGCCCAGCAGCAGGATCCTCGCGCAAGGTACCACTTCGCATGCTAGAATGACATCGGTGAAAATCAGGTGTCGCCGGGCGAACGATGAGTGTTGTGGCCCTGCGCGAGCCCCCATCTCCGGTAGATCACGCGGGCCTCCGAACCCGGTGGTAGCAAGCAACGGTCAAAGAGGCGCCCAATGTGGCGGATAGTTGTCGTCTGCCTGTCGCTGTTCGCAGCCGGCTCGTCCTCCGCGCAGTCAGTGATCCGGCTGGCGCGGATCGCCGACATTCCCGATCAGTATGTCGGCGGCGAGATGCTGCGGGCTGTCTACGCCAAGCTGAACATCAAGCTCGAATTCGAGGACGTCCCCGGCAAGCGGGCGCTGGCCCTGTCGAGCGCCGGCGAGGTCGATGGTGAAATCCAGCGGATCGGAACGCTGTCGCGCGATTACCCGACGCTGCTGCAGGTGACGCCGGCGATCAACTACATCGAACCCGCTGTGTTCGCGACCAAACTCCATTTCGACGTGAATGGCTGGAATTCCATCAGGGACTACAGCATCGGCATCGTCCGCGGCGTCGGCTCGTCGGAAGCCGGCACGCGCGGCATGGACCACGTCACGGCGACCATGAGCCTCGAGAACATGATCAGGATGCTCGATGCCGATCGTTTCGACGTGATGGTCACCGACCTCTTCAGCGGGCTGGTCGCTGTTCGCAAGCTCAATCTACAGGCCAGGATCTACCCGCTCTCGCCGCCGCTCGAGCGCATCCGCATCTACCATTACCTGCACGAACGCCACCGCGACCTGGTGCCGAAAGTTGGACAGGTGATCGAGCAGATGGAGACGAGCGGCGAGCTGGCGGCGCTGCGCGAGGCCCTCGTCAAGCAGGTTCTAAGCGCCCCCTGACAACGCCGGCTCAGAGCGTGCGAAGTCGCTCGCCTAGGGCGACGGAAGCAATCAGCACGCCGGGCGGCAATCGGGTTTCAGAAACGTTTCGTCGCACACGCCGCGACGCAATATTTTGAGGTCGGCCGTTGTCGGTATCGGCGGCAACCATACGTCCTTCGTGCTGCGCGCCCAAAAACAAACGAGGTGAAGATGCTTTACGCGATCCTGGCTTACCATGTGGAAGACGAGATTTTGTCGTGGTCGCCGGCGGAAGACGCCGCGGTCGTCGCGAAAGTCATCGAGGTTCAGGCACCCTTGAGGGCAAGCGGACACCTTGGGCCGGCCGCCCGTCTGGATGACACCCAAAAGGCCCGCACCTTGCGTGGCCCCGGCCCTGGGATCGTGCTGGACGGCCCGTTCGCCGAAACCAAGGAGCAGCTTCTGGGCTTCCACCTCGTCGAATACGACACGGATGACGAGGCGATCGCGGCGGCGCGCTTGTTGCGTCAGGTCAATCCCAGTGCAGTCTATGAAATCCGACCGGTCAAGCTTTACGTGCCGGCCGATGGGTTCGGCGCGACAGCGACCAAGGAATGACGGGCAGCGGCGCCATCAGGTCTTGCCGTCCGTCGCCGCATCCATGCGGCGGCGGATCAGACGTCCGCGAAAGGCCAGGAACCAGAAATAGGACGCATATTGCGGGGCAAACGCCCTCTCCCCTAAATCCTTGGGTGACTTGCATCCAGCCACATTGCGATTCGCCTGAGGATCGTTGATTCTGCAGACTTCATCGGGGCGATTCGTGACAACCTATCTGGACACGCTCAATGCGGAGCAGCGCCGCGCCGTCGAGCATGGCGTGACCGATGGCGCGACCGTGGGCGCCCCCCTGCTCGTCATTGCCGGCGCCGGCTCCGGCAAGACCAATACGCTCGCCCACCGCGTCGCGCATCTGATCGTCGCCGGTGCCGATCCGCGCCGCATCCTGCTGATGACGTTTTCCCGCCGCGCGGCCGCCGAGATGTCCGGCCGCGTCGAGCGCATCGCCCGAAAAGTGCTGGGCGAGAACAACGCCGCGATCATGCGCGATGCGCTCACCTGGGCTGGCACTTTCCACGGCATCGGCGCGCGGCTCCTGCGCGAATATGCCGAGCGCATCGGCGTCGATCCCGCCTTCACCATCCACGATCGCGAGGATTCCGCCGACCTGATGAATCTGGTCCGGCACGAACGCGGGTTGTCGAAGACGGAGAGCCGCTTTCCGGCCAAGGGCACGTGCCTGTCCATCTACTCGCGCTGCGTCAATGCCGAGATGGAGATCGAGAAGGTGCTCGGCCAGCATTATCCCTGGTGCGCGGGCTGGGCCGCCGAACTGAAGGGGCTGTTTGCCGCTTACGTGGAGGCCAAGCAGGCCCAGCACGTGCTCGATTACGACGATCTCCTGCTGTACTGGTCGCAGATGATGAGCGACACGCTGATCGCCGACGAGATCGGCGGCCGCTTCGATCACGTGCTGGTCGACGAATATCAGGACACCAACCGCCTGCAATCCTCGATCCTGCTGGCGCTGAAGCCTGATGGACGCGGGCTCACCGTGGTCGGCGACGATGCGCAGTCGATCTATTCGTTCCGCGCCGCGACCGTGCGCAACATCCTGGATTTTCCGCAGAGCTTCTCGCCGCGCGCGGAAATGATCACGCTCGACCGCAATTACCGCTCGACCCAACCGGTGCTGGCGGCGGCCAACGGCGTCATTGGCCTCGCGCGCGAGCGCTTCACAAAAAACCTCTGGACCGACCGCATCTCCGCGCACAAGCCGCAGCTCGTCACCGTGCATGACGAGGCCGACCAGGCCCGCTACATCGTCGAGCAGGTGCTGGCCAATCGCGAGCAGGGCGCGCTTCTCAAGCACCAGGCGGTACTGTTCCGGACATCATCGCATTCCGGCCCGCTCGAAATCGAGCTGACCCGCCGCAACATCCCCTTCGTGAAATTCGGCGGACTGAAATTCCTCGACGCCGCGCATGTCAAGGACGTGCTGGCGCTGCTGCGCTTTGCCGAGAACCCGCGCGATCGCGTCGCCGGTTTTCGCATCCTGCATCTGCTGCCGGGCATTGGGCCCGCGACCGCGCAGCGCGTGCTGGACCAGATGGCCGAGAGCATGGACCCGCTGCATGCGCTCGGCCAGCTTCCGGTGCCGCCGCGCACTGGCGCTGACTGGACGGGCTTCGTCCGCACGGTCGAAAACTTGCGCTACTCGGAATGGCCGGCCGATCTCGAGCGCGTGCGTCTCTGGTACGAGCCGCACCTCGACCGCATCCACGAGGATTCCGAGACGCGCCGCGCCGATCTGATGCAGCTCGAGCAGATCGCGAGCGGCTATTCATCGCGCGAAAACTTCCTGACCGAACTCACGCTCGATCCGCCGAACGCGACCAGCGACAAATCCGGGCCTCCTTTGCGCGACGAGGACTATCTGATCCTCTCCACCATCCATTCCGCCAAGGGCCAGGAATGGAAGTCGGTGTTCGTGCTCAACGTCGTCGACGGCTGCATGCCGTCCGACCTCGGCGCCGGCACCAGCGCCGAGCTCGAGGAGGAGCGCCGCCTGCTTTACGTCGCGATGACGCGCGCCAAGGACGATCTGCATCTCGTCGTGCCGCAACGCTTCTTCGTCCATGGCCAGCAAGCCAGGGGCGACCGCCACGTCTACGCCTCACGCACCCGCTTCATCCCGGAGCAGCTGGTCTATCTGTTCGAGCGCGCCGCCTGGCCGATCGCCGCCGCGGCTGGCGCGCGCGCCGCATCGCAAGGCCCGAAGATCGACATCGGCGCGCGGATGCGAGGGATGTGGCGGTAAAACGGAAACCGAGCATTTCCGCGAATGCCCTTGTGGCTCGGTGGCCATCCATTAAGTCTCGACGATCCTCCCCACAGAGACCTGATCGATGACCGCACCGCTCGAATTCGGACTTGATACCTTTGGCGACGTCACCAGGGACGCAACCGGCAGCATGCTTCCGCATGCGCAGGTGATCCGCAACGTCCTCGACGAGGCGGTGCTGGCCGACGAGCTCGGACTCGACTTCATCGGGCTCGGCGAGCATCACCGTGCCGATTTCGCAATCTCCTCGCCCGAAACCGTGCTCGCCGCGATCGCATCGCGCACCAAGCGCATTCGTCTCGGCTCGGCCGTGACGGTGCTGAGCTCGGACGATCCGATCCGCGTATTCCAGCGCTTTGCCACGCTGGATGCGCTCTCCAATGGACGCGCCGAGGTGATCCTCGGCCGCGGCTCGTTCACGGAATCCTTTCCGCTGTTCGGCTTCGACCTGCGCAAATACGAGGACCTGTTCGAGGAGAAGCTCGATCTGTTCGCCGCATTGCTGTCGCAGAAGCCGGTGAGCTGGGAAGGTAAGCTGCGTCCGCCGCTGAGGGATCAGCTGGTCTATCCGCCGGTCGAGAACGGAACGCTCAAAACCTGGATCGGTGTCGGTGGCAGCCCGCAATCCGTGGTGCGCGCCGCGCATTACGACCTGCCCCTGATGCTCGCCATCATCGGCGGCGATCCCGAACGCTTCGCGCCCTACGTCGATCTCTATCACCGCGCCTTCAAGGAGTTCGGCCGCCCCGCGCAGCCGATCGGCGTGCACTCACCCGGCTACGTCGCCGAGACCGACGAACAGGCCCGCGAAGAGCTCTGGCCGGACTACAAGGCCATGCGCGACCGCATCGGCCGTGAGCGCGGCTGGCCGGCGATGGGCCGCGACGAATTCGTCAGCGAAGCCGAGCACGGCTCGCTCTATGTCGGCTCGCCGGAAACGGTCGCGCGCAAGATCGCCAGGACGGCCAAGGCGCTTGGCATTGCGCGGTTTCAGCTGAAATATTCGGCGGGGCCGTTGCCGCACGAGAAGCTGATGAAGAGCATCGAGCTCTACGGGCGCAAGGTGGTACCGATGGTGAAGGAGATGCTGGGGTAGCATTTGGAGACAGTCCGCCTGCGCCCATCGGGCTACGGCGTGGCAGCCTTCGCTAGCTTCGCGCAATAGTCATCTTGGCTGGCCTGCCCAGCCGAAGCTCGCGAAGTGAGCGAAGGCTGGTGGGGGAGGCAGGACTCGAACCTGCGAAGCCATAAGGCGGCTGATTTACAGTCAGCTCCCTTTGCCACTCGGGACACTCCCCCGCTCGACGGCAGCACAATCGGGCCGGACCTTGCCGGCGACCGAAGACGGCCATGGAACGTGAAGGCCGCGACAGCCCGGATGGGGGCGCGACCGGGCGCGTTTATGGGCGATGCGGTGGGGCAAAGTCAACCGAGGCGAACAGCTAAAATCGCCCTCGAAGCCACCCAAATTGCCATATTCCGGGACCCGTGACACAAGCGAGCGCATGAAGGATCGAAAATTCACCCCAAGGGGCCCCCGCGGCGGGGCTAAGCCCTTCAACAAACCGGGAAAATCGGCCGGCCGGCCGGCCTGGCGCGACCGCGATTCGCATGCCGACGGACCCGTCATCCTCTATGGCTGGCACACCGTCACGATGGCGCTCGCGAACCCGCAGCGACGGATCCGCAAGCTGACGCTGACCGAGAACGCCGCCCGGCGCCTGGCGGACGAGAACATCAAGACCCGGATCGCGCCCGAGATCGTTCGGCCCCAGGAGATCGACCGGCTGCTGTCGCCCGACGCCGTGCATCAGGGCCTGCTCGCGGAGGCCGATCCCCTGCCCTCGCCCGACATCGAGGATTTGGCGCTGGAGGGCATGGTGCTGGTGCTCGACCAGATCACCGATCCGCACAATGTCGGCGCCATCCTGCGTTCCGCCGCCGCGTTCGCGGTGAAAGCGATCGTCACCACCGCGCGCCACAGCCCGGAAGCAACCGGCGTGCTTGCAAAAGCCGCCTCCGGCGCGCTGGAGCTGGTGCCGATGATCAGCGTGCAGAATCTCGCCCGCGCGCTGAACGAGCTGAACGACAGCGGCTTCCAGACGGTTGGGCTGGACAGCGAAGGCAGCGAGGACCTCTCGGACGTCACGCTACGCGAGCCGCTCGCGCTGGTGCTGGGCGCAGAAGGCAAAGGCCTGCGGCAATTGACGCGCGAGACCTGCAGCGTCGTGGCGCGGCTCGACATGCCCGGCGAGATCAAGAGCCTCAACGTCTCGAATGCCGCGGTGCTCTCGCTCTATGTCGGCGCCAGCCGGCTAGGACTGATGAAGCGGTAGGCGTCGCCGCGCACATCCCGACCATGCCATCGTGCTCCTGTTTTGCCCGACGGGTCAAGCGAATTTCTGTTTTTCGGAAAGATCGGGCTCGGACAGCGAGCCAATGCGCAATGATCACTCATCTCGATCTCATTGCGCTTCAAGTCCTTGATTTCGCTATCCGCGGCTACTGTGCATGGGGTTGTTTTGGAGACAAAACGAAACGCCCGTCCGCATCACGCGGACGGGCGCTTCATTGGGCTCAACCGATCAGAGATCAGTAATAGCGGCGCAGGACGCGGTGGCCGCCGTAATACGGCGCAGGCGCGTAGCGATGGGCGTAGCCATAGCGCGGACCATAGCCGTAATGCGTGCGCGGCAAGTAGCCGTAGCGCGGGCCGTAGCCATAGTGATACGGACGGTAGTACGGGCGGCGATAGGGATAGGCGACCGGCGGCGCGACAGCAGCCGCGCGATAGCCATAGCCGTAGCCATAATTGGCGGGCGCGACGACCGCGTCTTCCTGGTAGGTCGGAGTCGGCGCGAAGGCACCCGGGCCAGTGTAGGTCGGGCCTTGGTTGACGTAGTAGTACTGCGAGCTCGGCTCGGCGAGGCGCTCATAACCGTAGCCGGCGCCGTAGCCGTAACCGCCGCAGCCGGTGTTGCAGCCGGAATAGACCGGCGCAACCGGCTGGCACGGATTGAAGCCGCAGGCCATCGCCGGCGCGCTGCCCACGAACATCACGGCAGCCGCCGCGACCAGTCCCGAAATCATCTGACGCATTACTCTCTCCTGTTGATTTCCGTTTTTTTAGATTTTGACGCTTCTTAACCCGGCGGCTTGCCAGGCATCTCTGCATGCGGTCGCGGTCGAGGGCGCCGCGGATGGTCGTTGATCTCAGGCGCGAGGATCACCGGCGGCGGGTTGACCGGCACATCCATTTGCGGCGGAAGCGGCGCGGATGACGCGCCCCAGCTCTGGTGATAGCTCTCTGCCGGCTGCGGCAATCTGCGGTTCGCGGGCGGCTCGATCTCGAGGCGGCCATAGCCGGGCTGCAAGCCCATGCTCGGATAATAATGGCCGACATCGGAGGGCTGCCGCTCGGCCACGTAGCGCCCGCCATAGATCGTGGGCTGCACCTGGAGGCTCTTGCCCAGGCCCCAGACACCTTCGACGACGCTGTAGGACGCATCGATATTGTTGATGATGATGGGCACGCCGGGACGGCCGGGCACGACGATATCGAAGCCGCCGCCGGCAAGAGCCGTTGCGGGCAGTCCGATCAGAAAGGCTGCGAGCGCGAATGCGCGCATGGAAGGATCCCGGTTATGCGGAGCACAACCTAACGGATTGCAGCATAGAGAGGGTTAAGGACGGCTGACCAAATTCCGGTAAGCCTAACGCGTAAGGATCGCGCGGCGCTCAAATGCTGCGAAGCACGCTAGTGAAGCGTTAACGGGAGAGACAGCCGTTGCATCGCTCACGTAGACAAGGTTGCCTGGCACAGATCTCACATCCTGAGCGGGTTCACGTCGATGTGACCCCGCAGGCCAGAAAACGCGGAACGACAGCGTCAGATCGCACTTAGCACAGGTCTCAACAACATGGAGAAAATGCCATGACAAGCCTGAAGTTTCTTGGCTTGGCCGCAATCGTTGCGTCCACGCTGGCCACACCAGCCTTCGCGCAGACCGCGGCCGACAATTCGGCCCGCTGCACGGGGGTGTTCCAGGATCCCGCTTGCCAGAATCTCGGCCCCGCCAATCCCACCACCAATCGCACCTATCGCCGCCGGCACACGGCCCAGCGGCAAGTGAACCCGAACAATCAGGGACAATCGGGCTTCTGGCCGGTCGACGCGGCGGGGGCGGTGGCGGGCGCCGCCGTCGGCACCGCAGCAACGGTCGCCGCCGCGCCGTTCCAGGGCTGGAGCAATTCCTATGCGAGCTACGACCGCAGCGGACCCGGCTGGTATGGCAATTGGGATGCCTATGCGGCCCGCAACGGCATCGTGTGCAGGCCCGGCACGTGGTTCAAGGGTGAAGACGGCCGGCAGCACCTCTGCCAGTAGGCCCAAAAACTCAATCGAAATGGCTCAGGCGGCACCAAAAAGGGGCCGCCTGTTTCATGCCGGCGGACGCCACTGCAGGTTCTGGCACTTCCCGGACAAGTCTGGTATTGCGACCGCGCACAAGCGGACGCGCTGGCGCCAGCCGGCAACCCGCATGGGTTCCTTGCGAGTGGCCGGCTTAGCTCAGCGGTAGAGCAGCGGTTTTGTAAACATATTTTGCAGCCAAACATGGCGGCACATGGCGAACACGTTTGCCATGTTCTTGTGTATTTTCAGCTAGTTAGCGGCTAGTCTCTTACTCGCCGGAACGTGGCAGCAGGCCATGTCTGGGAGACAAAAAGAGACAAATTTTGAAAACGAAGTTCACCGATCTAACTGTCCGATCGCTAGCGCCAGGGAAATATTTTGACCTGACGACACCCGCGTTTGGCATCCGCGTCGGCAAGAAACGCCGCACGTGGATTGTCATGCGCGGAACCGACCGCCAGCTTATTAGCCTTGGCCATTACCCATCGATGACCCTCCAAGAGGCTCGTGCAGAGGCCAAGAAGCTCCTTGCGACCGCTCAGGCGCCGACCGGCCGGGTATCATTTGAAGAAGCCTACGAGACGTTCAAAAAGGTCCACATTGCCTTGAAGAAGGCCAGCACCCAGCGGGGCTATACGCACATCTTGGAGACGCACTACCTGCCCGTTCTGAAGAACAAGCGGATGACCGGCATCAACACCCACATGCTCTCCGCTATTACCGACAAACTGGTAGATACCCCGAGCGAACTGCACCACGCCCAAGCCGTGTCCCGCACCTTCTTCCGGTGGGCCAAACGACGACAGTACATCACCGTCAATCCCCTGGACGGCATACAGCTGGCAAAACCCAAACGCCGCAAACGTATCTTGACTGACGAGGAACTGAAAAAGGTTTGGTTTGCCTCCTTCCAAATGGCGGGAGATTTTCCTGAAATTGTTCGCCTGTTGATTTTGATGGGCCAGCGCCGAGGCGAAACCGGAGCCCTGGCTAAAATCTACTACTCCCACAACCAGCAAACTGTGACGCTGCCCGGCGAACTAACAAAAAACAACCTGGTGCATACTTTCCCCGTGGGTCCGATGGCCTCGGCAATTATGCATAAGAAGGTTCAGGAAAATGGTGATGGTCCCCTGCTCTTCCCCGCTCGCGGGCCGGTGCTTGAGGGAGACCGACCTTTCAGCGGTTGGAGCAAATGTAAGAAGGCGCTCGACAAGATCACCAACATTGCGCCCTGGACGTTGCACGATCTCCGCAGGACGTTCCGGAGCGGCCTCGGCCGACTAGGTGTCCGTCCGGACATCGCCGAGCGCCTGGTCAACCACGTCTCATCTCGCACTGAGATGGAAGAGACCTACGATCTCTACACGTACCTGCCCGAAATGCGGGATGCGATGGAAAGGTGGGAAGCGTTCGTGCAGAGCGTTTGCATCGACGCTCCCGCATCACTCGCAGCTTGAGAATGTTATAGATACGATTGCGGGAGCATCCACCTTGGCAAAACAGTTTTTCAGATCACATTTAGATTTCGAATACTTCAAGCGCGAGACATTTGATCGGAGATATTTCCGCGCCGATGCCACCGAGCAGTTTTTAATTTCAGTTCTAGATAGCTGCTCAAGTCGAATTTCTGTTTTGAAAACAAATGAAGTGCTCTTTAGAGCACAGCTAGGTCACGACTGGCGACCAACAGAACTCGGTGCCGACGCACCGATACCGTATTCAGTAGACCGCATGAAGCCACTCGGTGATAGAGCGCACGAGGGCCGCATCAACCCCAAAGGAATTCCGTGTCTGTACGCGGCATCAACCCGCGATGCTGCAATGTCGGAAATGCGTCCGGGTCTCTCCGCACAGCTATCCGTCGCAACGTTGAAACTGGTCCGCGATGTTCGACTCATTGACTGCAACAAACAAGTTGGCCCGCTTGTTGGGCTCTTCGAACCGCCCGACGACGAAATCGACGAAACGGTGTGGGCTACAATCGACCGCGCGTTTGGGGAGCCAGTGATAAGAGTCGAAGATCGGGCTGACTATGCCGCGACGCAAATTCTCGCTGAGTTTTTACGCATCAATGGCTACGATGGGATTGCATACACGAGTCAATTTGATCCGCGCGGCTATAACGTCGCACTGTTTGATCTTAACGACGCTCGAATAACAGATCGTGGCATATTCTCGACGACGGCGGTAAAATACGCTTTCAAGGGACCGTTCGATAGTTGCGCTGACGAGTGAATGAAAGAATCGGCCATGATGTTCGACGAACCTGCATGGGCGACGATGGACGTTGACTGTAGCTGTTCCCACTCCCGCGCAGATGGGAAGAACCGCATGGGATTACCGAATTTCGTCACCAGTGCATGGGTAAATGCAGAATGTCTGAATGAGTTCGACGAGCCTGCCCGCTTCGGCTCCATCTTACCTTCAGAATACCGGCTTGCTTATCGAACGGCATATGCCGTTACGCATATATTTCATTCCTTCTGATTTTTTGCCGGTTGCGTTCCGGCCAGCGTACCGCGTCGTCTCCATGAAGAAGTTGTACTCGCCGGTCTCCCGATTGATGTACGACTTCATTACCCTGCTCTCACTTCCGCTATCGACCGTGCTTGCATAGACAGCTTTCCCGGAGCAAACGACGACGCCGTTTTTCAGCTCGCAGTTCCCGGTGTTCAAAAACGCTGATCCTGTGTCCGTTAACTCCCCGTCCCTGAGACTCAACGTAGTATCGAAATTCCGCGGCGTCAGCGATTCCACGGTCGGCGGATTAATTATGATCGTCAGCTTGCCTTCGCACTTCAACAGGAGGTTTCTGGGTAACTCGTCAGCAGCAGCCCCCACGGTCGATAGACAAAATATTATCGCCACGCGCCACATGCACTTCCCCCAAACGCGATGAGACGCGATTTAACCACGCCAATCCACCAATTCAACGGGATTCTACAGGGAAAAGACGGTACAACGCTGACGGGAATGATGTTATTGGCAAACCTTTCAATTCACGAGGCGATCATGCTTACCCTCAACACAGAAGCTGAGCTAATCGCTCTCCACACAGGCATCGTGAAAGAGAGCCTACACATTGAGTACAAGGCGTCAGATTCCATCGATAAGCGAAGCGAGCCTCGCAAGCTGGAAATGGCGCGGGACATCTCTGCATTCGCAAATGCGGATGGTGGGCAGATCATCTATGGCATGAAAGAGAACAAAGACCACGAGCCGGATGGACTGGATGCTGGTCTCGATCCTCGTGAATATCCAGAAATTTGGTTTGAACAAGTCCTCCAGCAACACGTCACCCCTCTCCTGACTTCGGTGAAGCCTCGCCACATCCCCCTCTCAAACGGGCGAATAGCGGTTGCGATCGATATTCCACCATCCAACGGAGATCCGCATCAGGTCGATGGCCGGTACTACCGCCGGCACAACTTCAATCGGCTCATCATGGAGCACTATGAAGTCCGCGACATGTTTCGTCGAGCCACGAACCCGGATCTTACCATTGAGTTCTTCTTCGATAAGATGAAGAAGCAACAGGCGCTGCAACACACGCCAAACGCGGAAGACCATGGCCCCGTCGGAATGACCCCTGTAATCTCGAACAGGTCAAATGCCCCCGCAATGTACGCGGTCTCGATTATCTTTATCGATGCCGGGCTCACTGTATTGACCACCGAATACGAAAAGCTCGGTGTCACCAGGTTTAATGGTCATCAGGTTGTTCCGTACCGCCTGAGATTTTACCCGAACAAGTCCATGCCGATTTTCAAGGAACAACCGACGCTGATGCCTGCGCTGGGAATAATCGTGCCACTGAATATGATAAATAGGCCCAACGACTACCTGATCGGGTTCGAGGTTCGTGCTCCTGGATGCCACACAGAAGGCTCCAACTACGTCATAGTCGAATTCGGCCGTCAGCTCGCAATTGTCACTGAACCAAACAAGGGTCGTAGCTAAAGAATCCCGTTATGCCGGCGAACCTGACTAGCTGCTAAAGGTCCTGGAGCGCGACTTGATCGAGGTTACTTCCCGATTGTGCGTTTTAGCAGCCTCGCTAATTAGTCGCCCGTGAAGAATTCGGAAGCGATTGATCTGTCGCAGTGATTTGACGCGAGCAAGTATTCGATTTTGCAAGAAAGCCGTGGGTAGGTCCTGGTTTTCTTGCGTTTTTGGATTCCGGATTGGGCGGCTTCGTGATTCCTTTGACGGCGAGATTCGCTGTTGGGGAGAACCCATGAGCCATCCGCGCGACGATCGTCAGGACGATCTGTTTCGTCCATCTCTGGAGAAGATCATCAACCTTCGCCATCCGTTGGTGCGTCTGGCGGCGGAGATCGATTGGGACTTCCTGGCGGGACGCTTCAGTTCGGTCTGTCGCCTCGGGCCGGGGCAGCCACCGTTGCCGACACGATTGGTAGCCGGACTATTCATCCTCAAGCACATGCACAATCTCTCTGACGAGGCGCTGTGCGACAGGTGGGTCGAGAACCCGTATTTTCAGTATTTCTGCGGCGAGGTGGTGTTCCGGCACGACTTGCCATTCGATCGCTCGTCGCTGACCCGCTGGCGCCAGCGGCTGGGTGAGGAGCAGATCGCCGCGCTGTTGCAAGAAAGCCTCTCGGTGGCGCATCGAACTGGGGCAATCGAGACCAAAGATCTCGAGCGGGTCGTTGTGGATACCACCGTACAGGAGAAGGCGATCGCGCATCCGAGCGATGCGCGGCTCATGCACCGGGCGATCGAGAAGCTGGTCGGTTTGGCCAAACGCGAGAGCGTCGAACTGCGCCAAAGCTATCTGCGCGTGGCCAGGCGCGCCGCCATCATGGTGGGACGCTACACGCATGCCCACCAGTTCAAGGTAAGCGCGATTTTCTCCGCACGGTGACGCCCGCGCTCTTGACGGATGGCCTTCGTATCGAGGGCGGCATCTGACCCGTTCAGGCAGCGGCGGTTTTGGGGAAGTTGAAGGGCAGCAGGTCGGTAATATCGGCGTCGTCGGCGCGCTGAGGCAATTCGGTGAGCACGTGGCGCAACCAGGCTAACGGCTCGACGCGTGAGGCGCGGCAGGTCAGCATCAGACTGTAGACGACGGCACTGGCCCTGGCTCCCTCGACGGTGTCGCTGAACAGCCAGCTCTTTCTGCCAGTGGCAAAGATTCTGATATCGCGCTCCAGGAGATTGTTGTCGATCGGCATCCTGCCGTCTTGCGTGTAGCGCGTCAGATATTCCCATTGGTTCAGAGTGTAGGATACGGCATCGCCAAGCTTGCTGTCGGGCAAGACCTTCGGGGCGATTTGATCGAGCCATTCCTTGAGGGCGTTCAGGACGGGAATGCTGTGTTGCTGGCGGAAGCGGCGAATGCATTGATCTGGCGTTTCGCCTCTGTCTGGTTTTTCGTCCCGCGCCTGCCTTTCAACCCGGTAAAGCTGTTCGAAGAACCGCAGCGCCTGCTCTGGCGGGCCGCCGCCCTTCTTCCTCGCCTTGAGGGCATCGACAAAGCGCCGTCGGGAGTGGGCCATGCATCCAATGTGGGTGGCCCCTTCCAGCGTGCGCCATGCGGTATAGCCGTCACTCATCACGATGCCACGGTAATCGCCGAGGAACGCCTGCGGGTGGATCTGGCCGCGGCCCGGTTGATAATCCAGAAGAACGATGGGCTCGTGACTGCCCTGGCCGCTGCGATAAGCCCACATGTACGATGTGCTGGTGGCTTTTTTGTCCTTCTCCTTGAGGACCTGAACCGTCGTCTCGTCGCCATGGATGAGAGGTTGCAATCTGAGCCGCAGCTTCAGGGCGTCTGAGATGCGATGCAGATGCTTCTCGCTCGAGCCGATCACCCAGTGACCCAAAGCGCCGCGGCTGACCGGAACACCTGCGCGTTCGAAGGCCTGCGCCAGACGGTAGAGCGGCGTGCCATCGACATATTTGTGAACCAGCGCGAACGCCAGCGTTGAGGCCGTGGCAACGCTGCCCGGCAAGGGCTGCGTCGGCATCGGCGCGGTCACGACAGGGGCATTGATCCCGGTGCGATCGCAATGGCGGCACCCATATTTGAAGCGCACATTCTGTAAAACCTTCGCCTTCACCTCGAGATGAAGTTGCTCGGTGACAGTCTCGCCCATGCGATGCATCTGGCCACGGCAGCAAGGACACGCCTTCTGATCGTCGGGCAGGTCATACTCGACCCGCTCACGCGGCAGGTTCGCCGGCAGCGGTCTGCGGCCGCGCTTCTTTCCCGTTGTGCTTTCGACGGGTGGCAAGCCCGTGTCCGGAAGTTCGGCGATATTGTCCGTTTCGCTGCCGGCATCATCCTCATCGGCGGCCTGCTCGGCTTCATTGAACAGACGGTCGACGTGCTTTTCGCTGCGCGGCGCAAAACGATGCAGGCGTGCCAGCGCCAGTTCTTCCTCGAGCCTGACGACGCGCTCCGTGAGCTGACGATTCTCCACCTGCAGCGCAGCAATGCGCGCCAACAGCGCTTCGACACTCGGTTCGCCGGTTCGATTCATCGGATTCTTGAATCTGAACCGTACCGGCGCGTCAACCGCTCAACTCGAGAGCTCAGCCGGCAACCTGATATTGCCGCACCGGATGGCGGACCATCGCATCGATATCGATGCCGTCAAGTATCCAGTGCAATTGCTCGGTCGTCAGCGTGACGACCGCCTCCTGGCGGCGCGGCCATCGGAACTTGTCCTCGGTCAGCCGCTTCAGGACCAGCACAAAGCCGGACCGGTCGAAGAACAGCAACTTCATCCGGTCGCAACGGCGATTGCAGAACGCAAAAACCGCCGGAGCGAACGGATCGAGCGCCATCGTCTCCTGGACCAGAACCGCAAGGCTGTTGATGCCAGCCCGGAAGTCGATCGGCTCACGGTGCAGATAGACCTGCAGGTCACCGCCCAGTCTGAACATGGGCCAGGGCTCCGATGATCGCAGTCAATGCATCCACATCGCCGCATTCCAGCGCGAGCTTCACGCCGTTCGGCAGCGACGCGCTCACTTTGGCCGGAGAACAAAAAGCTGTAGTCCCCTTGGGTTCCGACCCGCGCACTTCATCGCAAGCCGCCGGCAAACCCACCATCGCCACGCTGCTCCCCCGCGACAGGGCGCGATCGGAAGCCCCCTCAAGTTGAACCGGGATGAACGCCGATGGGGAAGACCGCGGCAGAGACCTGGTCGCGGTGTGCTTCTTGATCCATTTCCGAAGCAGGTTCGCGTTGACCCCGTGTTCGAGCGCAAGTCTCGATACCGAAACGCCAGGCTCAAGACAACTCGCGACAAGACGCTCCTTCGATGCTGCCTCGTAGCGCCGGCGACCGTTCCGACCAACAAGCCTGACCCGCAGTTTCTGATCTTCGTCTGCCATCACAAGGTGTCCACCTATTTTGGTGGACACCTCATGCATCAGAGCACTCAAAAGCAAAAGGTGCAGGGAAATTCGCGCTTACAGTTCAAGCGTGCCCGGCGAGAGCTCAAATTCCTGCGCACCCGGCTTGGCCGCATCATCCGTGACATCAGACGCAAGATCGAGGGCGACCCTGCGCTTGAGGATCGCTTTGGTCCGCTGCTCGATCTTGCCCACCGGGTTCGCCATCAAGAGCAGCGTCAGCGCGGTCCCAAGGTCTACTCGTTGCACGCCCCCGAGGTGGAGTGCATCGGCAAAGGCAAGGCCCGAGCACCTTACGAATTTGGCTGCAAAGTCTCGATTGCCACGCCTGCCACCGCGCCCAAAGGCGGGCAGTTCGTACTGCATGCCAAGGCCCTGCACGGCAATCCCTATGACGGCCACACGCTCGGTCCCGTCATCGCCGACCTCGAAAAGCTCACTGGTGTTGCAGCGCGCCGCATCCACGGCGACAAGGGCTACCGCGGCCACAACTATCCCGACCGGTTCAAGGTCTGGATCAGCGGCCAGGTTCGCCGTGTCACCAAAGCCATCCGCCGCGAGATGCGGCGTCGCGCCGCCGTCGAGCCTGTGATCGGCCATCTCAAGGACGACCACCGAATGCGCCGTAACCATCTCAAGGGTCGCGACGGCGACCGCACCAACGCCGTGCTCGCCGCCGCCGGCTACAACTTCAGCCTGCTCCGCCGCTGGCTCACCGAACTTTTATGCGGCCTGTTATGGATACTCTGTCGCCACCTATCGCAACCACACCTTGCGTAAAACGGTGCTCAGGGACGTTCTTCACGAACGACTAATTACCAACGGGCTCAGCTTCTAACGACCTCTCAGGCATCCTCAGAAGAGTATCCCGCAAGAACACAATGAAGCTCTGTGCAGAACGATACATGGCAATAATGTCGTCCGGCGACTTCTCAATATCGAAGTTCACGTAGTCAAGGTGAACGAGCCTGTTTCGTGTATCTCCGAGTGCTAGGAAATCCTTGACTGCTTGATCGAGGCCAGCATCCGCCGTGACTCGCGCCTTCGCAAGGTCGGCGTACTCGACACCAAACATCGCAAAGAACTTGTTCGCGTTCTTTTTATCCCAATCAAAATAGGTGTGGTACTGCCGCGGAATCACCCTCTGCTCGATCAAGCCGACCATGATCGGATTACCCTGCGCATGGACGTGAGGTATCTGCGCAACAATCCCCGTGATCTCGTGCTCAAATGAACTCGCGATCGCTAAAATCAGCGATCGGCGAAAATTGTTATTCGTATCACTTGCGAATGATGGCTGCTGGTTGGCTATCAGAAAATCTACGACAGCCTTGTGGGATGCGTAGAAGGTTTCAATATCCGTTGCCATCGCTACCCAGCCTACTTGGCAGCAAGCAGCTCGCGGGCGCGCGCATAGCGGTCTGCCACATGCGTTGCCCTACCGATACCTTCTTTTGTGGCCTCGATGAATTTTTTGTCTGACTTAAGTTTTGCAAGTGCCGCGTCGGTTAGCGGCCAAACATCCAGTGATTTTTTCTTGAATGCATCCGTGCACGCTGCGCGAAAAACGGCCTCAAACATCGCAATGCTGAATCGTCCTGATCGCTCAACTCTGAAGCCATCCACTGATACGCCTTGTACGCGCTCCAGAAACGCTCCGAACAATTTCTCTAAATAGTCGAGCTGTGTAACGTCTAACGCTCGCGCCTTTTTGGCAAACGTATTCAAGAACTGACCGATCGGCTCGGCATAATTTTCACCATCCACGGTGAGCCCGATTGCTCTCAGCAAAATCTCGGTATCTTTCGCATGTAAATCAGGCTCTTCTTGCCCAATGAGATTACGCCAGACAGGCTCTATGTTTAGCTTGTTCAACCGGTCCATGAACGTTGAGTGGTACAGGCTTCCTCGAATTTCTTGGGGACGGAGGTTCACACCACCGGTATTCAGCCGATTGAAAATCTCGAATATCGATGTGTCGCGCTCCTCCTTGGGAGCATTCTGCTTAATTATGACGTTGCGAATGGTCCTCAGATTGAACGTGGTTTGGTCTTCACCAAGGGTTTCGAAGTTCTTTCCATAGAAGCGCGACCGTTGTCCGCCGGCAACGCCCGGGAGGTAAAGATTGAACTTCTGAAAATAGGCATCGTCCGCCAAAATCTCTTTTGGAAGAAACCCCTTCTCAGCCACAATTCGGCGAATGAGCGGACGCTGTGCTCGTCGTGGGAAGCGACCCTTTACAAAATAATAGATAGACATAAGGCGCTGCTGGCCGTCGATAACCAGGAACTGATTTCGATCTTCCTCGTAAAGAAAGATCTGCGGGACCGGCAACCCGATAAGCACCGACTCAATCAGTTTTGACGCGCGCTTGCGATCCCAAACGTAATTTCGCTGGAACCCAGGGATTCGAAAGGGACCCGCTTCGATAAAATCGACTATCGTCCGGATGTTAAAGTCGTTCGGCGACGAGGTGATGTCGTATTCTTTGAAGCTTGCGTCGATATCCTCGGAGCCGTCATCGGTAAACCAAGCAGGCTGGTCCCCGTTCTCCTCGGAACTTCCAAATTCTTCGTCCTCGCTGGACAACATCTCGGGTTCTTTTGCCACCAGGCTAACTCGCTTTTTCTTCCGAACTGACCAGGCGCTCGATCTCCGGGCGCGACGTTTGGATATCACTATTCCGTTCGGATCGGGGGCAATGCCGCGCCCATTTTCCACTTGAAATTAGAACAAAACAAGAACATTGTGCGGAAGTTCATGGATTGTTTTGATTCGGCCGGCAGTCTGTGCATCATGGCGCTGCAAAGTGATGCACTCTGATGTGCGACGAGGATGAGCAAGAATCCACGGACAACAGCGACCCTGACGGCCGAGCAAGGCCGCCTGCTCCGTCTTATGGCAGAGCGGCGGAAGGTCTCGGTCGCGTGGTTGATCCGGTACTCAGTTGATCGCCTCATCGAAGACGAAAGCAAGGGCCTGCAGCTCACGTTAGATATTGCTCCGCAGGATCGGAAACAGCAGTGATGCCGCAGACCTCGAAACACAAGAACCCGCCGCGAGGATTTCGCTGTCTCGACTTGTTTGCGGGCGCGGGCGGCCTTTCCGAAGGCTTTCGCCAGGCTGGTTTCCGTACGATCGCGGCTACGGACATCGACCCATCAGCCGGCGCTACGTATCTCCACAACCACCAGAAGCACGGCACGAGATTTGTGCTTGGCGACATATCTGAGCGAAGCGTCAAAGAAGAGCTATTCGATGCCGTCGAGGGCATCGAGCTTGATGCTGTGATCGGCGGGCCGCCCTGTCAGGGGTTCTCGCAGGTTCGCAATCATAATCGCCTCATCAACGATCCACGCAACAAGCTGTACCGCCACTACGTGTCGGTGATCCGGACATTACGGCCGCGCACGTTCGTCATGGAAAACGTTCCGGGCCTTGAAAATCTCGGCGGCGGAGCCGTGCGCGCCCAGATCCTTGAAGATCTCGCGATCGATAATGAGTATCGCGTTGAGTGCCGCGTGCTTGATGCCGCGGGGTTCGGCGTACCGCAGAGCCGGCTACGCATTCTCTTTATCGGCGTTCGCCGAGACTTGGAGCTTGCACCGCATTTTCCTGAAAGTCAGTTTCTCGGGTCGCTTCCCTATTTGGAGCGCCGGCCGAGTGGCGAACGTTGGAAGTATCGTCACGGCAAATCTTCTGAGACAGTCCGGTCTTTAGCGAAGCTCCTTGACCCCAGCAATTCCCAGCTAGTTACAGTAGAGCAAGCGATTGGTGATTTGGATTGGCTTACTCCGAACAAGAAGCTCGTACGGAAACCTTCAAACGAAGCTATCGAATATCAGTCCAAGGCACTCTCCGCGTATCAAAAGGCACGCCGTGCCGGATCGAATGCACTCTTCAATGCCGATGTGCCCTCTATCCGAGAGGACACCGTGCTTCGGCTGCGCTCCATTCCCCAAGGGGGCAACTTTCGTGACCTCCCCGAGCACCTAGCCTTACGGTATCTGTCGGAAAAGAAATGGGGACCCGAGCTTGGACGCGATACGCTCAGCCGAAAGTATTTCTTTGCGTACCGGAAGCTATACCCACAGCATTTCAGCTGGACCCTAAACACGAAGGCTGACTGCGTGTTCCACTACGGAAAGCCTCGGGCACTCACCGTGCGCGAGTTTGCGCGTCTTCATTCCTTTGACGATACATATCATTTTCTTGCGGGTGACCGGCACAGCAGGTACAGGCAAGTTGGAAACGCAGTACCACCACTTTTTGCCAAAGCGATCGGCGAAACTCTCGCTGCCATTCTCGCACATGCGGACAAGGCGAAGCAGCTGGCATTGGCGCTTTAGTTATTGTTTGCCAAAACGGCCGCGCATCTCGACCAAAAAACTATCGAGCGAACGCAGTTTGCCTGTACCAACCCACGGCTCGATTTCTTTGAACCGATCCCCGTGCGTTTCGCGCAGCAACGGGAGACAGATGTGGTACACGTTGTGGAAAATGTACCCGCCACGGTCGCGGCCCGGCTCCGCGTTTACGACATTCTTCAAACGGGCAATATCGAACTCATTCGTAATCAACGCGTACGTCAGTTCTGTTGTTTGAGTCTTGTTCATTTGGAATGAATTGTATTCCGACTGAAATTGAGTTTCGCGATCCTGACGCATCGACCACTTCGCGGTTGCGATAACGTGCGTTACGTCGCCCTCAACAATGGCAATATCCGGATGCGGTTCGCGCTTGCGTGGATCACCCTTGTTCCGCGGAGGCGCACGCCTGAAGCCGGGCAAACCAGACACTGGCGTGCGAAGCGGCAATTTTTCCAACGGAATTTGTGACACGCGCTGCAAGAGAATCAGCAACAGATCTTCAAAGCCTTCACCGAGCGCATTCTTCCTTTTATTACCCAGCGTGAAGAAATCGCGGCTCTGCACCTCGATCATGCGCGCGAGTACAAGCGCACGATCGTCCTTGATACCTTCGCCGCGCAGTTGCGCTTGGATTGCGGAGATAAGTTCTGATTCCGTTTCGCTATCGATCTCCCCGTCCTCTTCTTCGCGGCGTTTGAGTTCGGCAACGCAACCTTTGAAGAGGATATCGATGCGTGCAGGAAGTTCCTTTTGAGAAATGTTCCAGCGCTTACAAAGCAGCTCCGTAAAGCGCACCGCACGAGCATGGAAGACACCACCAGATTGCATGTGGTTAGAATCGTAAATGTGAGCAAGTCCGGCGCCGACGTTCATCCAAAGTAGGCACCGGTAAATATGCTCCCACGCGTTGGCTTCGTTTACCTCGCCAGCTCCCGCGAAATATTCTTCCAGGACGCGCATGCGCGTCCCCTGCCCAAATGGTGTATCTTTGGCCAACCTGCACTGCCCCCGCTTCCACCGTCCGAATCGCAATCCAGCCGCAACCTATGATTACTCTTTCGGGCGCAAGAATCGAGTCATTGAATCACGATGGATCATCTAACCCCTGAAGCACGCAGCAGAAATATGGCTCGCATACCTAGCCGGGACACAACTCCCGAGCTTGTTGTGCGTAAGTTTCTGCATGCACACGGCTTGCGCTTTCGACTTCATCGCCGTGATCTCCCAGGTAAGCCCGACCTAGTATTCCCCGGCCGTCGGACGGTGCTTTTTGTGCATGGTTGCTTTTGGCACGGATGCCCCAAGTGCATCGACGGGACTCGCAAGGTGAAATCAAACCAGGCCTACTGGAATCCGAAAATCGCGGGCAACCGCGAGCGCGACGCGCGACATGCTGCGACATTGCAGGCCACTGGCTGGAAGGTCTTTACTGTTTGGGAATGCGAGACCGTAGACTCCCAACAACTCCATCAGCTCGCTAAGCAAATAATGAGGATGCCGTTGGCTCCGCGTTACTAACGGCATGGGGATAACCGGCTCGGTCACGCGTGCCCCGCGTTATCATCAACCCATGGAAACCATCGACATGTCGCGACAGGCCGCGACCAACGACGACAGCGAATTTACTCTAACGATTGAAGACGCTCTCGCCCTCTATGCAGCAGCCGGCATCCCCCGCACTCCCCGAAGCATTCAGCGATACTGCGCAAAACAACACCTTTCGTCGCGTCGTATCGAAACAGAATTTGGCGAAAAGTATCTTATAACACGCGCATCAGTCGAGAAGCACATTGCATACCTAAAGGAGGTAATGGCAGCGACCAGTCGCGACTTGCCGCGCCCTGTCGCGACAGAAACTGTTCTGGAAAACAAGGGCGACATGCAGCGACAAGAGGGGTCGACAGAGGCCGACGAGCTACGACAAGTATCGACAACTGTCGCCGCAGAAAATAAGGCCGAAGTGCCGCAACAACAATCCACGACAACCACCGACATGCCACGACCAGTCGCGACAACTGCGCCAGAAGACCCACGCTATGTCGCAGCTCTTGAACGAGAGAATGCATTCTTGCGCGCGCAAATCGACGTAAAGGATAAACAAATTGCGGAAGGGACGGAGCGCGCTCGCGAAACAAATCACTTAGTTGCCGGACTACAAAAGCTATTTACACCTTTGTTGGAAAACTTCAAAGATCGACCGGACGCCTCAGAAATTCGTTCCGATCAGTCCCGCTAACAGTCCACAGCCTCGGTCTGCTTCAACTTGTTTCCGTGTCATAATTTGATGACACGATGGAAACCACACAAGCGACCGACAACCAGCGAACAATTGAGACGGAAGCGATATATCTCGAAAATACTTTGCTTCGTGTTTTCGGTGTCTTGTTCTGTCACGATCCGAAACGTGCTCGCAGCCGGACTCGTAACATTGAAATCAATCGGGGTGTCGCTGAAAAACACATCACCGTGCGGCTCGATCCCGAGTACGCACAACCCGGTCCATTCGCACACAAAGTCGCGATGGCCGTTATACGAAAACAGTCGCGCTTCGGATCTCCAGCTCAAAAGCAAATATCATTCTCTCAGCGCGAACTCATGAGATTAGCTGGACGAAAAATATGGGGAGGCCGCGATAGCGAGGAATTGATCCGAGCGCTGCGACAGATCCGATACACGCACGTTATAGCGCAGTTCAAGAAAGAGGATCGGTTCGTCGAACACGACTTCAGCATCTTTAATGAAGTGCTGATTGAGCGCCGCAACTCGGCGACGGACCCGATTACTGCCTGCACAGTGGTCATTGCCGATCCAATTATTCAATCCCTGAATGATAAGCACTTCACCTGTCTCAACCACGTGCTGATGCAGGAGCTTAGTTCAGTCGCGACCGCATTTTACATGAGGCTGTTCTATCATTTCTCCATCCCTTTCGACGGCAAGCATTTGAACCGAGTATCCTTCAAGAAGCGCTACGACGACATTTGTCTTGAATGGTTGGGCGGTCTCACCGTTCTTAAATATCGATCGGACATTATCCGTGACCAGCTCGGCAGTCATCTCGATCAACTTGTGAGGGTCGGCTTTCTCCGATCTTACGATATCAGCCCGGCGGAAACGCGCGAAGGTTTTGTGATAGCTTTCCGGCCAGGAGCTCGGTTCGCATCGGACTATCAAACGTTCTATGTCCGCCGCCACCAGGGCGATTTCCAATTTAATTTTCATGACGAGAGCCAGGCGATAGGGGAGCCCCACCAGGTCGCCTATCTATTCGTTGAAAAGCGAACGGGTCAAAAGCGTGACGGCATTCCCTATGTCTCATCCAGGGACGTAGAGACTGCGAAAGAATTGCTTCGGTCTCTTCCCCTGAGCCAGATGGAAGATTTTCTCGACTTTGCATTATCGGAGGCTCGCAGGACCCGCTTCGACCTACAAACCCTTGGCGGCGTCAAGCAGTACCTCAACAGTTATTTCCAAACCTCCGATCGTCGGGCGACCGAGAAAGCCAAGGCGTCGGCTAAACTAGTTCAAGAGGCGGAAGAACAATTGAAATCCGACTACGCCGCATACCTGCGGACGGCCGCGGGGAAACTACTTGAGAGCCGCCCAGCTCATGAGAGGGCCACGATCGAAGATCTAGCTCGTGCAAAAGCACGGCCGCCGGTTGGAGGCACGGGCTTTCTCTCAAACACTTTCTATGAGCTGGAGCGTACCCGTCTGACAATTGACCGCTACCCGGGCGAAGTCCTCTCGTTTGATCTGTGGAAGGAACGCACTACTCGCTAGCGCTACAACAAGAGGTGGGGGGTTTGGCCGGAATAGTGGGGGGTTTGACCGGAGTAACTGGGGGGTTTGACCGGAGAGAACGGGGGGTTTGACCGGAATATTTCGCCACCAAGCAACCATTTCATCAAGCAGCGTAACGGTTTTTCCGTCTCAGCAGCTTTCCCATATATATTTCTATAGATTCTTACACACGGGTGTTTCGCTCATTCTTTTGAATAGAAAAACCAGCGCGACACAACACATTTGCAAAGCTGTCAATAGTCCACCGATTCAAAGTCGAGTTTGATCCGGAAATCACGAAAGTTCGCCGCACAATTCGCCGGATCAAAATTAAAATATGGCTCTGTTGAGCCACGAAATGCTTATAGCGTCGCGAAACAGATATTGTGCGACGCATGATGTTAAGGACGCCGTCTTATTAGTTTTCTTCTACCGCTGACACCTGACCTTGAATGCTTACCTCGGTTTCACAGGCCCCCGTGGAGGCCCACAATCTGACGCAGATTTGTTCGGGTGTGTTTACCTCGACCGTCCAGCCACCGCGTCCCGACTGCCTAAGGTTCGTTAGACTTCCGCTTCCCAATACCAGCTTGCCGCCGTTCTGCGGAGTAACACAATCCTGCACAAAGCGTGTCTGACAAAATGGGCTGTGTCCGTCTGATGTCCCGCCCGAAGTGATCCTCGACACCTTCGGATTGATCACAAGATTTCGCGATTTGGGAGGGACAATCGGCGCCGCCTCAATCGGCTTGTCCGGGACGATCCGGGCGACAGGAATTGGAATAACCTTCAGGTCTATTTGCGGCTCTGATATTGCAGGGATCAAATAAAATTCGGAACGATCCTTGATTTGAAAAACGTCGGACTCCAACCTAATATCAACTTTATCGGATCTATGCTTCCATTCCAGCGTATTTGTCTTCACATATCCTGCACTATCAACTTCTCCCGGGAAGAAATATCCATTGAACGCGAGTTGAACCTTCGCCTTCCTAACATTCTCTTCTTTGAATGCGTGAGCGATGGTGTCGTTGCTATCTGGCACAAATCGAACAGTCAGGACAAAATCCTTGGGCTTGTCCCCCACTTGCGAAATTCCCAAGAGAATGACTGCGAAAAATAGAGCTGCGGGACCTCCTAATTCAATATAATAAGCGAAATGTTTTCCTCTGAGAGCAGCCGTTGATTGCAATATCCCAAACAGAACAATCGCTGCGGCCAAAGCTAGGACAACGAGCAAAATGTAAAAGGCTTCAGCGACCGCGCCGTTTACGCTGATAATCTGCAGATTGTTCTTGATAAAGTATCCAATTACCCCGACAAATAAGAGAGCGACTAGAGCAATCGCTGCATTGAAGCGAAAATTCCGATGATTAGCGCTGCTGGCGGCTGATTGAACAGAATTTGCCAAAGGCAATCTCCTCAGTAAGTGGCTTGAAATGATCGAGCAACTTTTGGGCGAATGCAATGGCAATCTTCGCGGGTCTCCGGAATGTTCTCCCGGCAACGTAGGACCGCTAATCGACCAATCGAATGGACTCTCCTTTTCCGGTGGACCATTTCACATCCAGCGGCAAAGTCGCATCGAGTAGGCGCCGGTGTGCTCACCCAGCGCCTTTCCAACCGGCGCCCACACGCGGGCAAAGCGCAATGTAGAATCGTGGTTGCCGACAATGACATGGAGGTGATTCTCGCAACGGCCGGCCCGTGGTCCTCGGCCAGGGACGTGCCCGTAGCAACAAGAGCGAGGAACGCAATGGCGAGTGCGCATCGTTTAGTGAAAAGAGAATGCTTACCCCTTATTGCGTTGAGCCATTGGGCGATGCCGACCGAAAGGTATAAAAACGAGCGGGACAGGTCACGCAATCAACCGTCTCGAAGTCGTAAAGCTCTGCCCATTTTCCCGAGGCCACGTAAAGTTTTTGGTTGGACCTTCTTGTAATAGCAATCATGCCGTCCATCGCTTTGATCCCCCAATGCTCTGGCGTTCTCCCGGCCAGATACGTTTCATTCGCTCCAAGCGTTATTGTCCGACCGTAGCTTATTTCAATTTCAGTGGGATCATCTAGGGGGGACGTAACCGGCATAAGCTCGTAGGGATAAGTGATGGGTTCCTGGAAGAATGACGGTGTGAGCGGATCTGGCATCGATGGCTGCTTAGCCGGAATTGAGGCGCTCGGGCCTATGGGGGGCACGCCAGCGACGTTCGCGGGTCTCTCTGCCGGCTTGTCAGCGATGTACGTGCTGATTAGATGCTTTGCGCTCGTATCGGAGAAGTAGAGAGTCCCCTTGAGCGACGTTAAGCTAGAGATGTCGTCTATTTCGGCAAGAGCCGAATAACGATTACACCCTCCGTTCGGAAAATCTTTAAGCGAATATTGCCAGCGAACTGTCCTGCTTTGGTCGTCTGGCACATACCAGATGTGGAGATCTTGATCGACAATCTTCCACTCGCCATTATTGCAAACATTTAGCACAAGCTCGGAGTTTCCCTTTTTGGTTTCCGACTGATGGATGGTCCGTAAGGTAATGAGCTTGATGCCGAGATCGAACTCCTGCGAAAAAACCAGAAAGACAGACTTCCAGTGCATGGTCACCCTGGTGTTATCTGCAAAGTTATGCGTCGTCTCCAATGCAGCGAACTTCTTCTCCATCTCCGCGGCAGCAGCCCTTCTCGCAGCCTCCCTTAGCTGTGCTTCACTGTCACTAGCTTTCCATTTCGCTTGAGCGGCGTCGCAAATATGTTGTGTTGCCGGCTGAAGCTCTTGCCCTCGCCACGTTCCACCGTAGCCGTTTTCAAAGAGAGTAATGGCGCCATCCTGATCTCTGTAATACCAAACCGTTACCCGCCCCTTTGTACGGGTGTCGAAGCATTGAAGGTCTCTAAGATCGGTGATTGGTGATGGGCTTTTGTGCAACGCTGCTTCTAGAAATAGGAGTGGTGCCTGTGCCACAAGCGCAAGTAGGCCAATTGTTGCAACGCGCAGTGTTGGTCGTCCAACAAGAACTCGACCAATGGCCGAGTAGGACAGCACCGTAAAGACAACGGTGTATGATCCCCAGATCAGCAGCGCGACGCCCTGGACAGCCTCTATCGGCCATTTAGTGTGGTACAAAAGAAAACGATAAATATCGCCGTACCCAAAAAGATATTGTTCGATCGCTCGACCATTGAGCAGCAGCGCCCCGATAATCATGACTGCGCCGATGATCGCAGCGGCCAAAATCCCTGGAGTTTTCGGTGGCGGCAGTTGCCCAGCTGGTTGAACGGACATCGGCTGGCTCATCTGGCGCTCCTGAAAAAGACGACAAACGTATCTTTAAAATGGTGGTTCCCACGCCGGAACAACCCTTGACTGAATTACGGTATTATGATACTCTATCGAAGGCGCCCTTTGGTCTTCACCACGTCCCTCAAAATCACTTGAGGCACGTCAGATGATCAAAGGAGCCTCTAATGTTACGTGTTCAAAAAGTTTGTGAGTATGTCGCGTGGTCGAGCGTCTTCACCGCCACGCTGGCGACTTTAGCTTATCATTCCGACCGAGAGACCATCCTGGCTGTCTCAGTTCTATCGAGGATTGCGGCCATAGCTGCTGGTCTAGCTTGGCTGTCAATAAGATTGGTTAGTCGTCGCACCAGACAAACCTCACGCGATTTCTAATTAGTAGCCGGCCGCATCACTAGCGATGCGGCCTTTTTTTTCGCGACATACCGCGGACCTACGACGCTCCCGCGTGTCATTCTCTAAGGTCGCCCAGTTGGCGTCTTGCAGCGTAGAATGTATCCGCGTGGTACAATAACTGTATGCAAACCTCTTTACCGGAGATCTTCCGTCCAATCCTTTGGTCGTACGATTTCGAAAAGATTGATCCAACAGCGCACGAAAAGTCCATTGTGGTTCAGGCGATAAATTATGGTTCGCTGACACATTGGCGCTGGCTGCTCAAGCACTATGGACGCGCCCGCCTTCGCCGAACTCTCAGTACGATTCCGGCCACGGAACTCAAGCCACTCTCTCGTCACTTGGCCTCGCTCGTTTTCGGCATCGAGCGCTTCAACTATGCACCAAGAGGTACTCACTAACGAGGGCGCGGCCCTCTTTCCTGTGCTTGCCCGCTTTCCCGCATTCTATCTAGCTGGCGGCACTGCCTTAGCCCTCCAGATGGGACATCGGGTGTCGATTGACTTTGATCTATTTCGAGGTGAGCCCATCCCCCCGTCTCTGTTTACTCGTGTTGAGCGGGCTTTCCCCTTCCCAGCTATCCCGTTGGTCAACAATTCGGATGAACTGACTGTCAGCGTGAACGGAGTAAAGCTTACCTTTTTACACTATCCCTTTCCCGTGCTGGATCCCTTCGAGATATTCGATGGTCTGCCTTTGCTCTCAGTTCGAGAAATCGCGGCAACCAAGGCCTACACAATCGGCCGGCGTGGTTCCTACAAGGATTACGTAGACCTATATTATGTCCTCTCCGAGGGTCGCACCACGCTCGCGGAAATTATTGCGAATGCAGAGACGAAATTCGGCGACGCCTTTAACGCGCGCTTATTTCTTGAACAGCTTGTTTATCTGGGTGATGTTCATGACACCGAGATTCAGTTTCTTAAGCCAGTAGTCACCCCGAGAAAGCTACTAGCATTCTTCGAAGACAGAATACGAGATGCCGCACCCGACCTTATTTGACGAGCCTTCAACCGAGGTGGAGATCGCTCGTATCATTCAGGAGCGGGCGCGAGCCCCTTTCAGTCGACAGCGCTACAGATTAGTTTAGGCCCTGATCGTCAGGAAAGAGATCTTGTGCGACATTTTATATATGGGTCAATAGAGCCATCCCCAGTTCCACTCTTCCTCGCACAGCGGGCGGAGTGAATTTACGCACCCACATGACTCCACAAACGCGCACGCGGTAATCTCTCTCAGGGGCCGCCGAGAGGCGGCCCCGCTCCGACGGCATGCGATCTACTGGCAGCGGTCGGAGCGTTCGTCACGCCTGATCAAGCAGTTAGCGTTGACGTTCGAAGAGGTGGAAACCGACGTCACTGAGGACGAGCTTGCAGCGCAACGGGCGGCGGCCGAAAACGACGACAGCGCGGGGATTTACCCCGAGCGTGCCGGGCGCCAGACCTCCGCCGATACCTTTCCCGGGAAGGGGTGGTAATCGAAGGACCTACGGCTTGTGGATGCTGCGGCAGCAGTCGCCTACGCAAGCCTGGCGAAGAGGTACGCCAGTGGAAGATGATCGAGACGGTTTGGAGGAAATTCTCCTGTCGGGACTGCAAGAAGATCGGCCAGGTGCCGTCCCCGAGGAGATGTCCTTTCGGTTCTTTTGGAGGCTTCCATGGGCGTGAAAACATTCGAGAATATCACTCATCTTAAACAGATCGCGCTTCTTCACTATCTCGATCTCCCTCCATTTGCGAACTACGAGGCGCAGAGCTAATCTTGTGCAATACTTCTGATAGATCTGTTGGATCGCTTGACGGCGTAATCTCTCAAAGTTTGATCCGGAAGTGGCCCTCGGAATGCAGATCTCGAAACAATTCGAAACAATGAATGACTAGCCCTCAATGCTATTTTGTTGTTGACACGTCGCCCCCAGTTTCAATTGCGAAACTCGGATAGTGGGAGGAAGTCGAATGTCGGCTTATGTCGAGGATGAGGAGACTTGGTCGTGTCACCATTGTCACGCAACTGCGACAGTGAAAACTTGGTCCTGTGGATGTGTTAGACTGAAATGGCTCACACCGAATGTTGTCCATTGTGAACAATGCGATGAAGCACCTCACGAAAAGGACGGTCCTGACTATCCGGATTGCCGAAGAGACGACTACGAAGGATAGATGCTGTTTTGCATAGTGCTTGCTGGATACAGGGTTAGTAACTGTTGCCGAAACGGCACGATACCAGCAACTGTCTCACGATAGTTTCTAGAGTGGTGCGGTCGGTATTTTGCCCGCACCACTGTTCGTTCGCTCACCTGCATTCCATCGTTTGTAGTCGTGTGAGCCCTTGAACAAGGGTCTTCCTGAATGCGACCTCGTCTGACGTGCTCTTGGATGAAACTTCAGACAAGGTCACTGCGACTGCAAATAAAACTGGAACTGATGTGCTCACAATTTTTCTAAACAATCAAAATTCGTATACCGTGACCCGATTCCTGATTTCTGACGGTCGTCCGAGATAAATCCGCTCTTTGTAAGGAAGGTCTTCAAGCTCAATTCTATACATCACCACAATCGTCGTGCTTCGGCTTTCAGCCCTTATTTTATCGATCAAGGTCTTGGTCATTTCCTGCGGCAGATAAACGTTTAAGATATCTACATTTGATATCGACGTTTTGAAAAGGTCGCCGTACAGGAATTTTGGACCCTTTGCGAACAGAGGTTTGCGGAACATTGAGGTGGCAACTCTGATGAAGCTGTTATCGACACACACAATGCTTAGATCTGGCATTATTTTTTGAAGAGAGATTCCAAATGTACCCCTGCAGCTACCGAGATCGAGAAGCACGCCACGATCTTTCCCGGCTCTCTTTATTACGTCAGCAATTACTCGTATCGCTTCGTCACTCGTTGCAAAGTCGTCACCTCCAAAGAGAACATCAAAAAAACATAGGATTACGAAGAGACTGCCCGATAGACTAAAGAGCTCAATCGCTACGAATAAATACTTGGGTAGTAGATAAAGCACAGAAATATTATATCATGCGCCGCATCAAATTTCCCAGAACAGAGGCCATGCCAACACGGCGTTGTGGGCTCGCTATGCTAGCGGATAGCGTACCGGGGGGCGATCCAGTCGAGGAGCTGCAAAAGCACTCCGCGAAGCGGTAGCCCTATATTTCGAAGGTGAGAACGCCGCCTCTCTGGCCTTCAGCTCTTCGCCGGCCATGTAATCGCAAGAAGCCGCGGCGCTTTCTAAACCAGCCATTCTCTGGTTATCACAAGATGGCACGAACTGGGCCCGGATCATCCCAAGACTTGGGAGCCGTCTACTGGTTGCAAGTTCCGCTATGGACACCTATGTTGGCGCAACCAACTAGTTGTTCCTTAAACCATGGGTGTCGACGCTGTTCAAGGAGTGTTCAATAGACATGTTGAGAAGGCCGGGAAGTTTCCTATCCAGGATCAATCTCGGCGGCCCGCAGGGTGGCTTGGTACCCACGAAGTCCGGATCTCCTCAGGTCCTCGCGCTTCATAAATCGCAGTCACTTTTGAAAGGCACATGTTTGGGCGAGGATTTTTGAACCTCGCCGCCTAACTTTTTTAGAACGCTCGGAATTTCCGGAGGTATTTTCATGGCGAAGGTTTATGTGTTTTGGGACAATTCCAATATATATATTGGCGCGCAAGCAGCCCTACAAAAACTCGGTCGGCGCACAGGCGGCGTTCGCATAGATTTTGAGAACCTTCTGAAGCTCGCGATTGGAGGTCGTCAGTTCGCGCGCGGACATTGTGTTGGCTCGGTTCCGCCAGAGGTTTGGGCGGTTTGGCAACAACTAGCAAAGAAGACCGGAATCAGACCCGAGCTATTCGAAAGAGGCGCTGCTAGCGGCAAAGAGCAGGCCGTAGATCAAGCTCTGCAAGTCCAAATGCTGCGCGCAGCTATCGACGAACCGCAGCCGCAGGTAGCCGTCCTTCTCACTGGCGATGGCCGTGGTTATGCTGATGGCGTCGGTTTCCACGCTGACCTACAGCGCCTTCACGACAGGGGCTGGGCGATCGAAGTTCTCTCTTGGGAGGATACTTGTGCGAAGGCTCTGAAGTCTTGGGCCGCACAGATTGGCTGCTTTATCAAACTGGACGACTATGCCGAAAGCATCGTTTTTGAGCAGGGCGTCACCAACGTGAAAGCTCTCAACATGCGGAGGCGACCGGCCGCTAAGTTGCCGACTCCTGCTAGTGCAGCGGTAAGCAGTCCGCACAAGTGCTAGGCGGACGTTGCGCCGGTTGATATCCACTGCGACGTCGTAGCTCTATTCGCTTCTGCCGTACTAAATACCTTCTAGCGCATGTCGATGAAAGCCAAACAACATCCGACTGCATCTCAATTGACGAGGCCCCATGAAGCCTAGGCGAATGGTCACTTCGCAACCCTTGCCACATGGAAACTAGAGTTGGGGCTTTAGCGTACCGGCCCTATTGTGCAGCGCATGAGTACGCCATGTTCATATTGCTACTTCCGGTAGACCGGCTACACTTCCCTCTCGGCCGATAACCTCAGCCGTGCGCACGGCTCCATTCTTTGGAGACGACGCATGACTGGTAAGGAAATCGTAGACCACAAAGGACTGAAGGCACTCGGCATTAGATATTGCAAGGTGCATCTGGGCCGCTTGGAGGAGAAGGCGAAGTTTCCGATGAGCTTCAAACTCGCGGAGCATCGCAACTCACCAAGAGTCTGGAGACTCTGCGAGGTGCTCGATTGGCTGGATGCCCGAGCGTCAACGAGACTGCCGAAGCTCTGAACAGGAGCAGGGGCGCGGCGTCCAAACCGCGCCCTTTCCTATTCGCCACGCTCAGCAGCTACCAAAACTACCCTGACAAGCAGAGTGACAAGCCTACAACCTCCTGCTTGTCAGAGTCCACCGGCCAAAATCCCCTTACGGGCCATACACTTCCGCCACTTGTCCGCTTCGGCTAACGCCTCGACTAAATCCCTTTCTGCTCTTCTTCTCTCATAACGCTCCGCGCGCTAGCGCGCGCTCCGCTAAAATCCAACTACCGTGTCTTTTTATGTTCGACGAAAGAGCCAAGCCACTCGCACACGCTCGGGAGAAACGGATTTAGTCGAGGCGCGAAGCGCCCAGACGGACAAAGTGGCGGACAGTTTACTTCACGCTACAATAAAATTGGACTGGTTCTTTCGTGCTGTCACGTCGCAGCGCCCGACACCGGGCCGCGCCTACACCATTCGGCAAAGCTTTGGGCTGGCGTTGCGACTTCACACCATGAACCGTTTGCTCATCGGCTCGGCCGACAAAACAAATTTACTTTTGCAGCTTTTGCAAAACGAAACGACGGTCACCGTGATTGACCCGACGGGCGAGCTCGCCAGGGCGGCGGCCAACCGGCTGCCCCCTGCCCTCACGCAGCGCGCCCTGTACTTTGACCCGGCCGATATGGCGCGGCCGGTCGGGCTCAATGTGCTGGAGAAGGTGTCGACGGATGATCGACACCGCGTAACCGAGCAACTGTGTGCCTACTTCGAAGCCATGTGGCCGAACGGCTGGGGCGCACAGTCGAACTATATCCTGGCAAACTGTCTGAGGCTGCTTTTGGATAGCAACGAAACATTACTCGGCACCATAAAACTTCTGACCGATCCCACTTTCAGCGAGCAGCTCCTGCGGCGGTGCAGAGATCCGATAGTTAGGGCCAACTGGAACGTCATCAACAGCTGGGACCAAAGACAACGGCAAGCCGCCCTGGCGCCCCTACAAAACAAGCTCGGCACGCTGCTGATGTCTCCGATGATACGCAATATCGTCGGCCAAACGCGCACTACGTTTTCAAACAAAACGACCGTCATAATTGCCAACCTGGACCGGGCCAAACTGGGCGACATTACCGCCCGGCTTTTGGGCGGGCTGCTGATCACCCGCAGTACCGGGCACGTCATCATCAACGACTACGGCTTTTTCTCAGCACCTCTCCCACTGCCCGAAAGGCGGTTTACGATCGCTGTTAACTTTCTGGACGAACTCTCATTGCGACTCCGTAATGACGTGCTCGGCATAGAGCAGAAGTTCGTGTTCAAGACCCACAAGAAAGATGCAGACGAGCTTTCCTTCCACGTCCGCCTAATGAACCCGCGCGTCTTGGTGGACCTCGACCCAGGCGAAGTTCGCACCGCGGCAGGCTTCCTGTACCCTGAGAGGCCGCCCTCTTTAAACAGACTGAAGGCCTTGAAGAGGCGCACGAAAGCCTGCCATACTCGCACTCGCTTAAAGGTTGAACGGGATATCCAGAAATTTATGGGGTAGCGATTGTCCTACTTCTTTTTCATCGGCATTTTTATCTTGGGGTTTTACAAACAAGCCCCCCACCAAGTGGCCACACTGTTTTGGCTGATAGGCATTGGACTCGGCGCGCTGTGCTTCTACCCCTCCTTTAAGCGATGGCTCGCCGTGTATTCCCGCCATAGCAAGTTGAAAGCATCCCAGCGCCGAGAGAAACGCCAGCAACAACACCTCGTCGACGAGTGGAACGGCGTTACGATGCCTACGATGCGGGAGTTTCTTGCCCAAACACCTATCATCGGCTACCAACCCTTTTTGGTCCACAGAGCGCACGCCATTTTGGGTGCAGTGTACGGCATGGCGACTTTCGACCAAACGATCTTGCGACCTGCACAGGCACAAGTACTCTATGAGCAGCTTGTCTCTGCCACCAATGCCGCACTGATCGAGTACGGCAACAACCTTCCAGTAGCCCTACGAACGTCTGACAAGGGTCTCTTTACCTACACCTATGTTCCGACTTTTGAGGAGTTGCGTCCCGCCAATCAGGCACTCGCGGATCACTTCACAAGCTTCTCAGCGATTCTGCCTCGCACTGAAGCCAAGAAAGATCCGTGCCCCACGTTTGTCGTCTGGGATGAGACAAAAATTGCCTCCGAGCGCAAAGCGTTCGAGCGCAAACTGAAAGACTACGACAAATACGTTCAAGAACTCTGGGACGCACAAACACCTGAACAACAGCTTTTTTCCGGCACCTCGTTATATCGGTTTGCCGATCACTTTGCCCCTGGACCGATCACTCTGCCTTTCGGCATACCCGACTCCAGCCGTTTTGCTGGCACGTGGATCGTTGCTCCACCAGGCCGCGGTAAGACGAACCTCCTGCATAACCTGATCAAACAAGATCGCGCCAAGTCCTGCACCATCGTATTGATGGACAGCAAGGGCGACCTCATCAACAGCTACAAAGGCTACGGCGACGCACTCGTAATTGACCCATCCAACGTTGAGATAAACCCCTTCCAGCTTGGTAGCTCGACCCGCACCCTAGACTTTCTTGAGTACATATTCTCTGCCCTCTTAGACACTAAGCTCACTCCCAAGCAGACAACCCTCTTCCGTTGTTGCTTGGCCCTGATGTTGAAGATTCCCGACGCCACTATTGAGACGTTCCGCAAGCTTTTGGTGCACGGCTGGAAAGACCAAGAACCCTACGTCATGCAATTAGACGAAATGAACCGCGACTTCTTCTCTGTTGACGGTCGCAAATCAGAGTTTGACGGCGGGCAATACAACGAAACGAAACAAGAGGTACTGCAACGCTTGAGGCTGTTGGTATCCAACGACTACCTGAAGAAAATCTTTACCGCCCAGCAGTCGAACACCAACTTCTTCGCTCTCCTCGACAGCGGGAAGATAATCATCATCGACAATTCCAAGGACGAATTAGGGGAAAATGGCGCAGAGTTCTTTGGCCGCTTCTTCGTTGCGATGGTATGGATGGCTGCGGTATCGCGTTCTAAATTGCGCCAAGATCAAAAGCTGCCGGTCTACTTTTACATTGACGAGTGCCAAACGGTCATCAAACGCGACACAAAGATAACTACGATATTGGACGAGTGCCGTAGTCAGAAGATTGCACTCATAATGGCCCACCAGCGCATCGGCCAAATCGAACCTCATGTCATGGATGCGCTCAACAACTGCGCTGTCAGGCTGACAAACAGTGACGATGACGCGGAAGCTTTGGCGAAGCGCTTCCGCGTCGATTCCGCCGCCCTCCGCTTACCAATCGGAAAGTTCTCGTGTTTCGTGCGCGATAAAACTCCTGCAGCGATCGCTATCGACGTGCCAGAGTTCGATATGAGCATCTTCCCACCCGCACCCGAGACCCATAAGACCTCTACACCGCCGCCATCTCCGCCACCGCACAACGAGCAGCCGCACTCTGTCCCCAACGATGAGGTGGAAGACTTTTAACCCGCGATAGAGTTAGTACATGGCGAACGTGCGAACATGGTGGCCTTATGCGCCCCGATGTTCTGCCGTATCTTCCAACCTATGGAAGCATATAATCTCGACACCTTTAAAGCGCTCGATCGCTACCGCTATCTGCGGAGCAATTTTATCGCCGCTTATCACGGCGGCTCTACGCAGCATCGCAAACGTGATCTTGGCCCATTGCGCCGCCGCGGCTACATCGCCGCACCTGAGCAGCAAAAGAATTCGGCCAACTACCGCTACTCCCCACGCGTTTACGAGCTGGCCTCCAAAGGCAAGGTCGAACTGCTAGCACACGGCACCACTCCGACCAGTTGGCGCGAATCGCGCCAGTTCTGGCACCAGTTGATGATCGCCGATATCGTCATGTCGTTCGAAATCGCCTGCAAAGAGCGCGGCCTTCAATTCAGGCACCGGACCGACATCATCGGCGCGCAGCCCCTTCAATTTACGTCGTCCATCTCTCATCAGTTTTCGAAGCACATGGAGCACTACGACGGCGCGCTCCAACCGGACGAGCTGTTCGCCATCAACAACACCCACTTCGTCCTGGAGGCTGACCGGCAGCACGAGCCCATAACCCGACCGACGCTGAACACATCGAGCTATCTGCGAAAGATCCTGCAGTACCGGGCGGTCCTGAAATCCGGAAGCTACAAAGACCTCATTCCAAACATGATGGTCATAAACATCACGACCAGTCCCACACACGCGAAGAACATTCAGACGTTCATGCTGGAGGCACTTCGCATGTCATCCTCCGCCCTGCTCTTCAAGGGCATCGAAATCCTGGGTTCGCGGGATAGCTACCCGCAGCCCTTGATACACCTGCTCGATGAGCCGTTTCAGCGAGTGGGACACCCCGACTTTATCATCTCGAAGGAGACTTAATGGAAATTGACATCGAACGAGCTAAAGACTTAATCGCCCGGCGTGAAGAAATCGACGCGGAGCTGACAGCTCTCTTTACCGGAGAGAAGAAGAAGCGATCACCGGTAAAATGCAGCAACTGCGACAAGGAAGGCCACACCGCCCGCAACTGCCCCGACAAGATGCCGGCGGTTGGGATATAAGTGAAAGGCCCCAAGAAATTGGGGCCTTTTTTCTTCAGTCGTCATCGACCTCATCAACGAACGGAGGCACGAGAATGAGCGACCCGTTCCAGTTCTTGTCGATGGGGAGGGTGTTGAGCTTGATCGTAAAGCCGGGCTCATTGTTGAGCCGGGTAAAGGCAACACCGATGGTTGTCCAGTCCTTGCGGCCAGGTCCGGTCTTTGCACGCACGAAATAATCAACTTCGCGCTTTTCTTCATCGCGCCCACGACGGGCGTTAGCAGATGCGCGTTCAGAAATGCTGTCCATCTTACTCTCCTTCCCGCGGTTGGTTCATGTGCGGGAAACCAGATCACAAGCTTCGAGCCGATTCAGCCGCGGCCAGCTGTAGCGTGACATCCGGTTTTCCACACACGACCTGCATCTGCACCCAGTATAGCAGGTGGTAGAATAGCGGCAGAAGCACCTCCCCACTCACCCAAAGGATGGTCCCATGCCCTTCGTGGATTTCGCGGAGCTGAAAACCCGTGTCTCGATCGAGGAGGCCATGCAGATGCTTGGCCTCAACTTGACGCTTAACGGCGGCCAGTACCGGGGCGCCTGCCCCACCTGTAGGAGCGGCGGCGATCGTGCACTTATCATCACGCCGGCCAAAGGCCTCTTCTATTGTTTCGCAAAAAAGACCGGTGGTGACGTCATAGCGCTCACCGCGCATATACGTGGCATCGGCGTGAAGGATGCGGCCGAAGAACTTCACCGCGCCTTCGGAACTGTACAGAACGGTACTAGTACAGTTAGCAAAAGCCGTGCCACAGCTCCCCAAGCACCGGAAGCAAGAAAGCAACCGGCGTTTGACCCAGAGGCGTATGCGGCGCGTCTTGATGCGTCGCATGCGTCTCTGGCCTCCCTAGGCATATCGGCCGAGACCCTCAAGGCCTGGAAAGCCGGACACGCAAGTTCCGGCACCAACCGCGGTAGGCTGGCGATTGCCCTCCGCGACCGCGACGGGAATATCCTTGGTTTCGCCGGCCGATCGCTCGGCGACGAGCAACCGTCGCTCACCATCCCCAACGGAATCAACCCGCAGGAGATCATCTTCGGCGCCGACCGAGTGGAAGCCGGTACGCTTTACCTCGTACGCGACGTGCTCGACGTTCTCAAGGCGCACGAGAGCGGCGTGACCAACTGCGTTTGCTTCCTTACCGACATCACGGCTCTTCAAGTTGAAATGCTTGCGGCACTGATGGCGACGAAACATTGCGATACGGTCGAACTCTTCTAGCCCTCTTCGGAGGGCTTTTTCTTTTCACGGTACAATTAGCTGCGGAGGTTCCACAACAGGAGGTCCGCATGAGTGATGCAGGAGATAAGGTGGCTCGCATTCGCGAGCTCAACGACAACTTCCGGAAGACTTTCGCCGGCGGCATGATGATGATGACGGCGAGCGTGGCAGCTCTGCCTGAAATGGTGAGGTCCGCCGCATGGCTGAAGGTTTCGGAGTTCGATGCGTGGGACACCGGCAACGACCCGCACCACGAGCACGACTTCATTAACTTCGAGCTTTGCAATCGAAACTTCTTCTGGAAGTGTGACTACTATGCGCCCGACATGAACTCCGGCTCCGAAGATCCGTCAGATCCAGAGAAGACGGTCCGCGTAGGCCTGCTTATGCTCGCAGAGGATTACTGAAAACGGACGACGCCTACGCTGCGGTATAATATCTGAGATAGCTTTGTGCGAATCTTCCCAGAGCAGCGGCGAGGCGCGCTGGCGCGGCAAGGGACTCGGAAGCCCGTTGAGAGCTGATGACCCGCGAGGTGCAAAGCAATCCCCCGCTAAGTCGCGGGGTTTTTCTTATTCAGCAGCTAATGCGGTGGCCCAGCTGAAATCATAATCGGAACTCAATACTTTCATCACGACAACAGCGCCGAGAACGCAGACGATCTGCACTAGCGTCCTCGTTGAGAAAACCTTGTTGAACAGCGTCATCTGACGCCCCGGCTCTAGCGCTGGTGACCCAACCTAATTCCGAGCTTGAGCGCCTTTTGACGTAGCGAGCCTTCGCTGCGCTTCGTCAATTTCGCAATCTTGACGACGGGTGTCTTCGCTTTCGAATGCGCGCGCAATTCTTTGACATCTGCTTTGGTGTATTCCCGACGCACAATTGTCTTCTTTGCCTTCTTAGCCACTTCGCATTCCTTGATTGTGAGGCGGCCTTACTAACACAAATATCCTGAGCAGCAAGCGTCATTGGCGTCAAACCTCGAATCCAACGCATCTCTTCCCTGTCCCAGGCCACTACCCGGCGAAAGCAAACACCACAATTGAAATGAGCACTGGCGCGGATGAAACGCTTACAAGTTAAAGCACCGGGTTCGCAAACCGCAGTGACTGTATCAGCCTGTCTTCCACGGAATCGAACGCGTCCGTACTGCCAATCGCTTCAACGGTCATAACCGACGTATCTTTTAAGAAAACATAATAGACGAATTGGTTTTGCGAATCGGGGCTCGGCACTTTTAGTATGGTGCGGCCGTTGGTGCTTAGGTCTGCAAGCTTTTCCGTCGGATAAACCGACTGCACGTAGTCATCCGCTTTTTGCGACAGCGAGAGCGGGTTTGAGAATAGGCTAAAGCCCAGCGCAAGCGTATCGGTTGAGGTACCAAACGATACCTTGGCGCTCACGGCAGTTTCTTTTGTCTGTGCGGTGCCGAGCGAAGCCGGATACGTTAGCATAAACCCGGGGATGGTTGATGCGCTTGGCGTAAATGAATAGGTCGCAAGAGGTTCGGTCGCAGGAGCGCTTCTTGGCGTGGTAGTTGTCGCCACCACCACGGGCACTTGAGCAGAAGCTTGTGTGTCCGGTGAGCCTTGTGGCGCTGCCGCGAGATAAATCCCAAGCGTTGAACTAACGACCCTCTCATGGGCTATTTCACGATCGGTCCTTCAACCTGTTCTTTGGCCCAATAGCCTTTTAGCCGGTCCGGGTACTGGAACCGCTTCTGAGTCAGCTGGCCCTGCCGACACACTAGTTTAGCCGTCTCAATCGTCACGGGCGCGGCGCCCGCCACGATGTTCACCACGGTTGGTCCGGTCATATCGAAGACACTCTTGAGCGTGTTAGTCGTGATGTTCTCCGCGATCCGGTCCCGAATTGCGACAATCGTCCCATTTCCCGGCGCCGCGGCCAGACAATAGTTGGTCAACCTTCGATCGGGGTCGCGCAAAAACAGCTCGTCCTGGTCCGCAGATAGGAACCACTCCGGCGGCCAGGAGAACGTTGCATCGATGTCGAGGTATATGCCGCCCTCATGCAGAAGGACGAGCACACGCCACAGGTCAGCTCGCGCCGCCCCGATTTGAAGTCGCGAGTAGCATTGATGAATTTCGCGGCCACAATTGTGCTTGATGAATTGCGCGCACGCCTCGTCATCGAAAAAGCGGTACTCGAAGGTGGGCGTCAAGAGCCGATTGAGAAGGTAGTTGACGTACAAAGAGAGGGTGACGTCGGCACTGCCGTTTGTCTGCCAAAAGATGCGCGGAATACTTTTCTCGGTTCTTGCACGCAGCCAAGCTCGCGAGACTGCCGGAATCCGATAGCGCTTCCTGGGGCGCAGCCAAAGATCTAAGAGAAAGATGATCTTGAGCACATTGCCCAACAGCTGGAGCAGCACCGTGCTCCCGCGACGAAGGCTTGCATTCGAGCGCCAGGATGTGGCCGGAACAGTGTCCACCCTCAAGATGTGCTGCCGGTCAGAGCCGAGCTGTTCAGCCCTTGCGGGATATGAAGGTATGCCGCTGCGGCACAGCCAAAAGCTGGCGTCATCTAGGTCCCCATTCGGGGGCACCGGCTGGCTCCCGCAGGAACGGACGCTACGTTATGGCCAATACTGTTTCAGAGGGGTGATATGATGAGGTTTTGAGCCACTTCCTATGACGAGAAACTTGAAAAATGATGAGCCGCCATCAAGAAAAGCGAGACAAATTCGGCTGAAAATGCTTGCAACAAAATTGGCCATTCTGTTTCAGGGAAAGACACGGGGCGCGAATAGTATGCGCAGCTCCCCTCCTGCCGAATTGAGCCTCTTTAGCTCAAGCGGCGTCCGCAAATATCTCACGAAGGCAGAGCGCGAGCGCTTCCTCCACGCGACGGAAACTCTCGATCCGATGAGACGGCTGTTCTGTGCCGTCCTTCTCTGGAGTGGCGGGCGCGTCTCGGAGGTCCTGGCCATTACGCCGCAAGCTGTCGATATCGATAGCTGCGACATCGCACTGCTCACGCTAAAACGGCGAAATAAGTTTGTAGTGCGGCAGATTCCCCTTCCGCCGAGCGTCATGCATGCTCTCGACGAGCACCTCCATCTGCGATCCCGACAGGAGGATCCACGGCAGACCCACAGGCGGCTCTGGCCGTGGAGTCGCACGACCGCGTGGCGGATCATAAAGAAAGTGATGCGAGATGCAGGAGTCACAACCCTCGCCGCGTCGCCGAAAGGTCTGCGCCACAGCTTCGGTGTCACGGCATTCCAGGCAAAAGTACCGCCTCACCTTGTGCAGCGATGGCTCGGGCATGCATCGCTGCGAACGACCAGCATCTACGGCAATGTTCTCGGGGAGGAAGAGCGGGAGTTCGCAGCGCGAATGTGGTGATGGATGCTGATCTTGAACGAGGTCGGCTGGCGGACTTTCCCCGCCAAGGATTCATCGCCTGCGCCGCGCGATCTCATCAGCGACTACGCCCACTGCGCGTACCAGCCGTTCGTGCAGGGTCTCGAACATGTCGAGGATGTCATCGTTCGGTTCATTCCTGCCCTGCTCAATTGCTTCGACAACGAGTTCATCGAGGGGCGTTTCCTTCAAGTGACCTTTCTCGAGAAGCTCTTCAAACAGACTATCGCTGCTCGGCTGCGGTTGGATGCGACCGTCTGAGTTGCACCAGGCCGTGAACGTCTGATGTCCCAGAACGGCTTGCTCAACCATCTCCGCATCCAACGGAATCAGCGTCCCCCAGACCTCGTTCAGCTCGTCGGCGAACCCCGCCACGTACATCTGTTGCTCATCAGCGCCTTCATCGCGGGGGCGGAAGAACGGCGTGAGGGTGATTGGAGCGTGTCGTGCCATAACCATATTTCCGAACGGCTTGATCACAAGTGCGTCGATACAGTGAAGCATCCAGGCTAAGCGCCGACATCTTCATCATACGAAAGCGGCCAAGTTGTGAGCGACTCGACGGTATTCGAGACATTAGAAACCCGTACAAGATAACGTAGCAATCAACGATTAAAGAATATCTGCACTGTTATATATCACTCCGCGAGACCGCAAAGGCTCTTCCGTGCAATCGCCGACATGCTCAAGTGTCGCGATGCTGGGCAAGTGCCCTGATCGTGCTGACATCGTAGCGGGCGGCCTGTCTAATCCCGAGTTAGGCTGCCGCTTTGGCGATGTTCGTGGCCACAAGCACTAGACGCAGAGCCATCTATAAAGTTAACCTATCGACAATTGCCGCAATAATTCTAGCGATCGATTTTGGGAGCCAATTATATTGGAGGTGACCAAGTGCCCGCTGAAAGTGATTTTGTATCGATTGCTTTAGAGGCCGCACAACATGTGCTGTCAAAGCCACTCATAGTTCGGCGAGGCGCTCCGCTGCTCTACGCGCTCGGCGTCGACAATACCCTGACAGTGACCGCCAATCCCAGGGCTCCCGTTCGTGGCGATTCTGCGTTTGAAACCGACTTGTGCATCTTTGAAGAAAAAGCCGACGGAATCGAATTTCCGCGGGTCGTTCTCGAATTCAAAACCGGGGTGTCAACCCATGACGTACTGACCTACAGCACAAAGGCGCGAAAACATAAGCAGGTTTACCCATATCTTCGCTACGGTTTGGTTGCATCAAACGTCGCGTATGTTCCCCGGCGGTTTTACATACACAACGAAGCTCTCGACTTTTTCCTGGCACTTGAAAGCAAGCAAGACTCTAACCTTCTGGAGCCGCTGATAGCCGACCTGCTTCGAAGAGAGGTCGCGACATCAAGGCGGCTTGAGAGTATTGCTTTTGGCAGAATCCGCACCGTTCTGTATCGGAACGAAATTCTTGTTGAGGATGATATCGACGGCGGCCGACACTGATGTCAGGAATATTGAAATGCTCGTAGCTCAACAGATCAACGAACTGATTACGCAGCACAATGCCCCTATTTGTGACGCGTGCATCGTCCAATCACTGAAGCTGACCACGCAGGCTCATTCTGCTCAGATCACTGCAGCACTTGGCACGACGTCTGAGTTTGAGCGGAAGAATGGTGTATGCTCGATTTGCAAGAACCAACGAACGGTAATTCGGTCAACAAGACCGTAGGTTCTAAGACTCCGCAACCAAGATCCGCCGAAGTGATGCTGTGCGCCGAGATATGCGCTGTGCGATCTACCACACGTGCGCGACTAACCGTAGCGATATAGCAATCTTGATTACTGCAATGAGCTGCGTGTTCACGCGTAAATCCTGCGTTTGACCGCCATTTTTTACGGACTTCAGCGCCCTACGCTGTCCCGTTGATAGATCTTGAATCCGACGGGGAATCATCGGAGCGGGACGTACGGTGTGAGTTCAGGATTTCGAAATCAATCTAGATTAGTTAGCCGGTCGTCATCGACCGAATGAAGCAGGTCAACTCCCGTTTAGCTCAATATCGATAAACGCCCGTCGGAGCCGCGCTCACCAACACCGTGCCGGGGCATGAACTCATTCAAGGGATAACCATGAGCGAAGTTGCGACGAGGGGCGGCAGGCCATCGAGGGGCCTCCGCATTGGATTACGCGGCCAAATGGCACTCCTTGGGATTTCCGGAGTGCTTGTCACAGGCACAATCTGCGCGGCCGCCCTGACTTATGCGAGCCTTGTTCAGAGCGAGTCGAACGATAGCAACCGGTTCAGAGCCCGCGTCGCATCGTTGTCACAAAGCTTCCTGCAGTCACGACAAATCGCGAGCGACTTCCTGCGCAAACCCAATGAAGTATCGATCAAGAGCCATGCCGAGAATCATGAGCGGCAGCTCGCGGATCTGAGTTACGTCGAAACATTTGCGACGGCTTTGCCAGACGGTGACCCGCTGAAGCAGGCGACCGTCCTACGTCCGGTGATTAATCTCTATGCGACGCGCTTTCATAACGTGATCGCGGCCCAACGCAACCTCGGCTTCAATGAAGATGACGGATTCCAAGGCAAGCTGCGCAAGGCCGTTCACATCGTCGAGCAGCGGCTCGCTGAGCTGAACCAACCACGCCTCACGACCTTGATGTTGATGATCCGCCGGCACGAGAAGGATTTCATCCTGCGCGGCGAAGAAAAATATGGCGATCAACTGGTGGACCGAGAGGCGGAATTCGAAACGACGCTCGCTCAGTCCAGCCTGCCAGCCGATGTGAAATCCCAGATTCTCGAACTGATCCGCGCATACAAGTCGAATTTTGTTGCGTTTATGGTCACGCAGCAAGCGCTGGGCGATCAGGTGGACGATCTCGGACAGATCTACGACCGCGTCCACCCGGCGCTAGTGAAGATCATGGCTGCCGCTGAGGCGCGTTCGCGGGCTGCTGAAATTCGTGCTGACGAAATTCGGCGGACGCTCATCTGGGTGATTGGATTTTCAACGATCCTCGTGGGTCTGATCGCACTACTGTTCGGTCAGCGCATCGCCGAAACAGTCGCTTCGATGACACTGGCCATGCGCCAACTCGGCGACGGTCGGTTCGACGTGGTTCTGCCGGGACTCGGCCGAAACGATGAGCTTGGCGAGATGGCCGAAGCGGTCGAAATGTTCAAGCTGAAAGCTCGCGAGAAGGCACAGGCCGAGCTCGATGCGAAGGCCGAACAAGATCGTACTGCCGCCGAGCAGCGTCAGGCCGATATCGCTCAGCTCGCCGGCGAATTCGAAACGGCCGTGGGCAAGGTAATCGAGACCGTCTCATCCGCCTCCTCACAACTCGAAGCTTCCGCACGCAGCCTTACCCGCACGGCTGATCATAGCCGGCAACTTTCGATCGAAGTCGCATGCTCATCAGAGGAAACGTCCGGCAACGTTCAGCGTGTCGCGACCGCGACGAGCGAAATGGCGATAACCATCGCCAACATCGGCCGAAAGGTTCAAGAAGCTGCCAATATAGCGGGCGAAGCCGTTCGCAAAGCCGAACTCAGCGACCAGCGCATGGCCAGTTTGGCGGCCGCCGCGGAGCGGATCGGCAGCGTGATTCAGCTGATCGCTGCAATTGCGCGGCAAACCAATTTGCTTGCGCTCAACGCGACGATTGAAGCCGCGCGCGCCGGTCATCTCGGCAGAGGTTTCGCAGTTGTCGCCCAGGAAGTGAAATCTCTCGCGGCGCAAACGGCGCATGCGACCGTTGAGATCAGCGAGCAGATTGGCGGCATTCAGGCGGCGACGACTGAGTCGGTTGGCGCGATTACCGAAATTAGTGTCATCATCGACCGCATCTCGGAGATTGCCAGGACGGTGGTCGACGCCATAGGAGAGCAGGAGGCAACGAGCAAAAGCATCGCATTCAATGTGCAGGAAGCCGCGGTCACGACCACCCAGGTGGCGGCCAGCGCCCGTGAAGTCACCAACCGCGCGATGGAAACCGGAGGGGCATCGATGCAGGTGCTGACGTCCGCCGAACAGCTGTCTGAGGAAAGCTTTCGATTGAAGCATGAACTAAACAGCTTCCTGGGCAGGATACAAGCGGCTTAGGTTGGCATGTCAGAATGCTTTCTGGCTCTAGAAGCACGCGAGAGTGTTCCATTTTTGCGCCCTTCAGTTGCTTGGGCTTGAATGCGCTAATATTTTAGGACTTCCGCGTCGAGCGGCCCCTGACGTCATGCTCTTGCGTTTTTGCTTCCTCTTAGTTGTGACGGTATCGCTCAGCGCCTGCGCGTCGAAGACGAGCAGTGACGTCAGCGCTGCCGATATTCCAGCGACGAAGTACAAGAAGATTGCAGTCTTCATTGGGCATTATGACCCCGCCCAGCTCGCCCCGGAATTTACCGCGGCTTGCAATCCCCCTCTAGACGGGAATTGACGCCCATCGATGCCGGTCCAAATACCGGTTCGCCACCCGGTAGTTGCCGTCCCTGGTGTCCCAATCGACATCCGAAAGAAACCCCGGAAGGCCTCCGCGGGCCAAAAAGAAATGCTGCTGCCGATCGAGGGGAAAAAGCCCGCAGCAAAGAAACCGGCCAAGCCCGAGCGGACTACCGGGCGCCGGAAGGCGGGGTAATCGCGCCCTTTAAACCTTTTGCATATCGGGCTAAAGAGGCCGCGAGCCGACTTAGCTCAGTTGGTAGAGCACCTGATTTGTAATCAGGGGGTCACAGGTTCGAGTCCTGTAGTCGGCACCATTTCCCAGAGACTTTTAAGAGACAAATTTTCGTTACTGCTAATGTTTTCAATTACTTACGTACTGTAAGCAGCTGTTTTGTAAACCGAAGGTCGGGGGTTCAATCCCCTCAGCCGGCACCACCCTCGATGCGCGCCCGTCAGCCCGACGTCTTCCGCAGACTGCCTTGTTGGAGATGCTCGACGCCTGCGCCGGTGATCTCCACCCACACATGCTTCGACCGCTCGAACACCGATTTGATCGGCGCCGGGAAATTCGGATCCGCAATCACGCCGACGGCGACGCCGATCATCGCCGGCAGACTTTCGGCCTTCCAGTAAACGGTCGAGCCGCAGTCAGGACAAAAATAGGAACGGACTGTGCCGCCGCTCTCGCCGGGACGAGCATATTCCTTCGGCGCCCCTGAGATCGTGACGTCATCGGCCGTATAAAACGCGCCGACGCCAAATGGCGCGCCGGTCCGCCGCTGGCATTCGATACAGTGACAGGCCGCGACCCGACTGGTCGGCCCCGGGAGCGAAACTACAACTGCGCCACAACTGCATCTAGCATCGATCATCGACCACACTCCCTGCATTTATTGCTTCGATGTCCGGAGGTTTGAGTCCGGCGAAGTTCGCATGGCCTCATGAAACGGCGGATTTGGCATGCCCATTGTCGGAGAACGCGTGACGGGCGTGCTGGTCCTGCAGCATCGCGCGTCGCGACGATGACGGCCAAGCGGCCTGTCAGACGGGCTCTGCGCCGCCTTCGGGCAACTCATCGAGCCGCCAGAGCCCAAGGCTCTTGTCGCGCCAGCCGCCATTGCCTTCCTCGCAGCGCTCGTCGATCAGTTCGCGCGGGGGCGGCCAGTGAAACGGCGCCTTGATCATGTTGAGCGCGCGCCAGTCGCCGTCCTCGCAATCGCCATTGTTTTCCCACTCCGGAAACGTCGTAACCAGCAGGAATTGCGCGCCGCTTGCGCGAAAGCGAGCGATGGCGCGCGCGATATTCAGGAAGCTCAGATGCACAAGACAGTCGCGGCACAGGATGACGTCGCAACCCGGCAGCGGATCGCGCGTGATGTCGGCGACGAGAAAGCGGCCGCGCACATCCCCTCGCGCCACCCGCGCCATGTTGGTCGCGATCAGCGACGGCACGATGTCGATGCCGGTATAATCGACCTCGAGATTGGTGCTGCCAATCCAGCCCGCATCGCCACAGGGCGCATCGAGCAGCGAACGCGCGCCAAGCCGCTGCAACAGGCCGGGCAGCGTCTCGCGCACTCCCGCGGTGGCACGCTCCTCCGAGCCGAGGCCCGAGACCGAGGTCGGAGCCCCCCAGAGGTTGGTCCGCTGAATCCGCTCGAACCGCGTGGCGAGATCGAGGCCGGCAAAATTCTCGCGGTCGGCAACGAACCGCTCATGGGCAAGCACGGAGGGACGATGGGAGATCATCGGATGGGACTCGCGCCAAGATTCCGTCGCAAGCGCAGTATAGAGGCGATACGTCGCATCCGAAACATTTCCTTGAGTTCACCGATGATCAGCCGACGCGCGGCGCTAGCCACCATCGCCGCACTGCTGTCCTCCGTTGCCGCACGCAGCGCGCAGGGCGAACAATTCGACGTCACGAGCGGCCAAGACAGCCTGCCGGTGTCGCGCTATGCGGCGGCAGCCGACGGAAAACGTCCGGCCGTTATCGTGCTGCACGGCTCCCGCGGCATCGAGCTCAGGGCCCGCGCCTATCAGCGATATGCCGACGCGCTGACGACACGGGGCATCGACAGCTATTTTCTCCGCTACATGACGCCGGCCGATATGGCTGCGTTGACGTCCGCCGCGCATGAGAGCCGCGAGGTCTACGAGACAACGCGGTTCGACGGCTGGGCCGATACGGTCGCCGCCACGGTGACGGCCGTCCTCGACCGATCCGACAGTTCGGGACGCATCGGCCTGCTCGGCTTCTCGCTGGGCAGCTACATCGCCGCCGAGGCGGCCGCGCGCGACAGGCGCATCACAGCCCTCGCGGTGCTCTATGGCGGCATGCCCCAGGCCATGGCTGCCAAGATTATGGCCACCAAGGTCAAGCACCTGCCGCCGCTGATCGCGCTGCATGGCGAGGCCGACAAGAACGTCCCGATCGCGGAAGGTCGGCAGCTGGTCGCACTCGGCAAGTTGGTCGGCGCCGAGACCGAATTCGTGCCCTATCCGGGCAAAGCCCACGGCTTTGATTTCTCGGACACCGACCCGATGACCCGGGATGCGATCGATCGGGTCACACGGTTCTTCCAGGCCACACTCGCGGTCTGACGAGACCAGCTCAATCCGGCTTGTGCCACTCCATGATGTGGAAGAAGGGCACGCGGCGGTGACGCGGACGCGGTCCAGCCGTCACTGACATCATCGCTCATGGCCTAACCTCGGGAATGGATGTTGTCCGCTTGCGTCGCGGGGACGGCTACTGACCACGGATTGGATCAGAGTTCAACATCAGGTAGAGTGCAGGCAGTATGCAGCCTTATACCAGCCGAGAAAGCGCCAAGATCATCGCCGGAGCGGTCGCGGCCGTCGTGGCGACGGTCTTCCTTTTCGCGATCGCGATGGCGCTCTTGCTGCCGCAATAGGAGCGGCGGCGCGAGGCCGCCGGACCCTGGATGTCGTGCGGCTCAGGCCGCGCGCACCGTCCGCAGGAATTTCCCGACTTCGTCCTTCAGCCGGGTGCTGTCGGTCGCCAGCATCTTCGCGGTCGAAAGCACCTGCGAGGACGCCGAGCCGGTCTCGGCCGCGCCGCGCTGCACATCGGTGATGTTGGTCGAGACCTGCTGGGTGCCGTGCGCAGCCTGCTGCACGTTGCGCGAGATCTCCTGGGTCGCAGCGCCCTGCTCCTCGACGGCCGCGGCAATGGTCGAGGACACTTCCGAGAGCCGCTCGATGGTCGCGGAGATATCGCGGATCGCGGTCACCGATTCCTGGGTGGCGTTCTGAATGCCGGAGATCTGCTGGCTGATCTCGCCGGTCGCTTTCGCGGTCTGCTCGGCCAGCGTCTTCACCTCGGAGGCGACGACGGCAAAGCCGCGGCCGGCCTCGCCTGCGCGTGCCGCCTCGATGGTGGCATTCAGCGCCAGCAGATTGGTCTGCCCGGCAATGGTGTTGATCAGCTCGACGACGTCGCCGATGCGCGTGGCCGCAAGCGAGAGTTCGCTGACCCGCTCGGTCGTGGTGCGGGCCTGGTTGACGGCTTCGCTCGCCATCCGCGCAGATTCCTGCACCTGGCGGCTGATCTCGTTGACCGAGGACGACAACTCCTCCGTCGCCGTCGCAACCGACTGGACGTTGCCGGTGGCTTCACCGGAAGCAACCGCGACGACTGAAGTCAGCTGCTGCGCGCGCTGAGCGGTGGTGGCCAGCGTCGAGGACGACGCTTCGAGCTCGGTGGATGCGGAGCCGACGGTATCGATGATCTCGCCGACCGCACGCTCAAAGCCGTCGGCCAGCTTGAACATGTCGCGGCGGCGCTGCTCGGCGGCCTGCTTCTCGGCTTCCACCTGCGCCGCCTTGAGCCGCTCCATCTCGAGCGCGTTGGTCTTGAACACCTCGACCGTCCTGGCCATCTCGCCGATCTCGTCGCGGCGGTCCTTCTCGGGCACCTCGGTCTTGAGGTCATTGCGCGCCAGGCCCTCCATGGCGAGCTTGAGCCGGGCAATTGGCTTCGACATCGCCACGAGACCGATGAAGAGCGCAATCACGATGCCGATGATCAGGCCGCTGGCGCTGACGCTCATCACGGTCCAGGTCGCGGATTTGGCGTCGCCCTCGATGGCTTCCTTGCGCTTGGTCACAGCCTTGGACGTATCGGTCGTGAACTTGGCAACGCGCTCGAGAGCCGCATCGATCAGCGGGTCACACTCCTTGTGAGCACGATCAGCGGCCTTGGCATTTTCCTCAGGGCTGCTTGCAGCCGCACCGGCCTGGAGCACCGGATCGCAGCCGGTAAAGGCGGCCGTCAACTGCGCGCCGACACTCTTCGTTTCGGCCGCTCTCGCCGGGTCGTCCTGCTCCGCAGCGTCCAGATACTGGCGAATTTCATTGCGGTTCTGGCTCGCAATCTTGAGGCGATTGGCGTTGCCCGCCTCGGTCGTCTCGGTGAACACCGCATAGAGCGCGGCGTGATAGGTCTCGATGCGGCGCTGGGCCCGCGTGAGGTTGAGAGCTGCCGACTGCATGGCGGTGAGTTCGCCGAAGCCGTCGACCGTCGCGGACAGCTCGCGAATGCCGAAGGCGGCAACGGCGACCAGGGCAAAGCCCATCACGGTCACGATCAACGCAACCTTCGACACGATCTTCAAATTGTTCAAAAAGCTCATCGCAGCCGCCTAATAATCTTTCGGTCCCCATTGACCGAAGCAGTCCCGGCGGCGGCATTGGAACCCGCCAACGTTAAAATTTGATACGAAATGACACGGGTAATCTTACGGGAGAATAGCCAGCGGGACGCCTCACGTAAGCTTCGATCGACTATGGGGCGACCCGATCCGCCAGCGATAGCTATCGATCACGGATGGGGGAGATGCCATGCCCGTCGTCAGGCCCGGCATGGGCGCGCACCAGATCCTCGACGAACGCGATCACCTCCGCCCGCTTGTCGGGCGGCAATGACAGAAAGGCGCGTACGAGCCGCAGGCCCTGCGCTTCGTCCGACGGGTCGGCCCTGGAATCCATCCATCCATTGTCGGGTGTCCGGGAAAAATATGCAATCCCTTGCCGACAGCCTTCTTGATTCGGCGCTCAGGCTTTGATGGAATAGCTCCAACAGGGTGGTGGATCATGAAGTGGATCAGGGAGCGCGACGCACTGATCGCGCAGACACTGGCCTTCGTCCAATCGGTTTCCGGCAAGATGGATGGCGCCCGTCAGCCGGATACCGCTGCCGTTGCGCCGATCCTGGCCGCGGAGATTGTCTCCGTCCAGACCGTGACCGTCGCGTTCGAGCCGCAGCAGGCCGATCCGCCGCCGCAGGTCGCACCGCCGCCCCAACCGCTGCCGGTCCCCCCGCCACGGATGGCCGGCGATTTCCGCAGCGAAATGCAGGCGCGCATCGCTAACTTCAGAAAGCATCAGGAGCGCTTCGAGCGCGAGCGCGAGGAATATTGCGCGGCGACCCTGACCAAGCTGCGCGCCGCCATCCGCGATGCCGCCCCGCCGCCGCCGGCCCAGAAGTAGGGCCCGCCTGCGACCAAGGCCTTAGAGCCACGACCACACCAGCCAGAGATTGGCTGCACAGGCACCGAACAGTGCCAGCGTCAGGGGCAGAAGCATGTGCCCGCAGCAGGTTTTCAGGTCGGTCGACATGGCCGGAAACATCCGCTGATTCCGCCAAATGAGTCCCAAAGTTTCTTTTTTGGGGGATTCAGGACTCGTTAAGGGACTCAGGGCACGGCGCCCCTCCCCCTTGATCAGGGCGGATCACGGCCCCGTGATCGGCTTGGAACCCTTCGCGCCATGAAGTCGTTAACGGGCTTTCCGGGAGCGGGAAGCATGCCCTACGCCCTGTTCTGCAACGACAGCCAGATCAGCAAGGCCTATCCGAGCGAAGCCGACGTCTGGAAACTCGCGCAACGGAGCGGGTTGGTCGTGGACCTCGGCACCGACGACGAGCGGCAAGGTCCGCGCCGGGTGCTCGACAATGACTATGAGATCAGATCATGCCGGGCCGCCCAAGGCGAGGACCCCGCCAAGAACAAGGCGGACGCAGAGCGGGAATCCAGGTTGGAGCTTCAGCTCAGCTCGTGAGATCTGGCCGAGTGCCTCAGGGCGTCGCGATCGCCAGCGACGCCTGCTCACCGGCAAGCGCCACGCAGGCCTTGCGGCGGTGCAGCCCGCGGATCGCCCCGGTGACCTTGAGCACCTTGCCCGACGGACAGGAGGCGTCCTTCACGAAGGCGACCTCGTAGGGTGCCAACATCAAAGGCTCGGATTTGAGGATTGTTTGGGCAGAGCACGGCAGGGCGACGAAGCACGAGACCACCAGCACCGACGCCAAGATACGCATGTTCGTTGTCCCACCAGCCCAGCAATTCAATAATACCGCTTTCCGGAGCGCCAGTTCCGTAAGTCGCAGAAATTATTTTTGGTTTACCCGATCCCCGTGACACGCGTGAGAAGGCGCGCGCCAGGCTGTTTGCTTGCAAATGACGCGCCAGATGGTTCACGCAAGGCAAACAAGCGAAAGGCCGGCAAGGAAGCCGGCCTTTGTCAGATCGTGGTCGTGGCTCGCGCGCGGCGGATCAGTAGCGCGAGGCCGCCGGACCGCCCCAGCCGAAGCGGTAGTTCACACCGACCTTGACGGTATGCTCGTCGTCCCGGCCGCGAACGCCGACGACGTCGGCTGGACCGGCGGTGATCGTCGTGCTGCCGAAGTTATAATACTGGTACTCGGCCTTGGCCGACCAGTTCGGCGCGAACATGTATTCGAGGCCGGCGCCGACGGTATAGCCGTCCTTGCTGTTGCCGGTGGCGGTGAAGGCCTGCGGCACGCCGGCGATGTTCACGCCAAGACCGCCGTTGCGCCAGGCGTAACCGCCCTTGGCGTAGAGCAGCGTCGGGCCCCAGGTGTAGCCGATGCGGCCGGTCACCGACCCGAGTTGGTCGGTGCTCGAGGTCACCTGGGTGCCCAGCGGGAACGTGACACCGTTATTGTTGGTCGGCAGCCAGGAGTACTGGGCTTCGATACCCACCACCCAATTGGGCGCGAACTGGTAGTCGAAGCCGCCCTGCACGCCGCCCAGGAAGCGGGCGTCGCTGGATTGGAAGCTGCTGTCCCCGGCGAAGGCGCCGCCGACATGGCCGCCGATGTAGAAGCCGGTCCAATTGTAGATCGCCTGCGGCGGCGTGTAGGCCGGAGCCTTGGTGTAAGTGTGCGGCTGCATGTCCGCTGCGGCCGCCGGTGCGGCCAGAGCGAGCAGAGCTGCTGCCCCGAGCAAAATCGTCTTCATGGTCATCCCCGTTCTTTCACGTACGACACTCAGGAAACAACGTGGCGTGAATTGGGTTGCTTCGCGGCGATGCCGGAACGTTGATCGTTCGCAACTGTGACGGAGCGGCAACATCGCGCTTTTGTTCCATCTCGTCCGGCCTGCGCCGGCAGATTTTGTCGTCCGCACATGTCCAGCCGTAACGATTTGTCGCAGGGCAAAACCGATCCGTTCAAAGCTCGCCGAAATGTGATCCAGCGGCTCCGGCGGTTCTTGTCCTAGCACCGCGCGATGAAGGCGCGCTTTGCGCTACCGCGCCATCTTTTCCAGTTCTGGAAAGGGTGCGTAAACCGCGCCTGCGCAGATCTCGTTAGCGCGATCGATGACGCGGTCGGCCCGGCCGTTGACGTAGATGATGGCGCGCTCTCGCATCGCCTTATAGGTGCCATCGGTCTCGCGCGGCGTGAAGTGCAGGCAGCTGACATAGAACTGCCGCCCGCCGACCTCCCTCAGCACCGGATCGGCCATGCTGGCGTCGCGCACGCCGACCGGATTGTTGAGATAGGCGCGCATCAAGGCCAGCGCGTCACTACGAAAATTATCGGGAAAGGACTGCGGCCCTCCGGCCTGGCCTCCCTCCAGCAGGGACGGACGGTCCCCATCGCTGCCGAAACAGGCCGTGAGCGCCAGAGGCAGCACCAGGATTGCCGCGCGTTTCGCCAATCGCCCCAAGGGATCACATTCTCCAGCCAGTCGGACTCGCTCCAGCCAGTCGGACCCGGAGTTGTTTCTAGCTCCAAGGTTGCGCAAAGGGAATTCGCTTCCACAGACAGCGCACCGGCCCGCCGCCAGCGCCTCGCGCTTGCGCGCGGGGCGTGACGGGCGAGCCGGGCCTGAACTCCGCGCGCGGCAGCAGGGCAATCCAGGGATGCCGCCGCGCGGGATCAGATCAGTCGTTAGCTGCGCTTCTCGATGGTCACCGGCTTGGTGACGCCCGACGGCGTCTTCAGCGACTTCTTGGCCGAAAGGTGCTTGTCGTGATGACGATGCGTCCGCACGGTCTTGTGCTGGTCCGGCGTGATCGCAGCGTTGGCGTTCATCGCCTTGGCCTTGGTATCGGCATCGGCCTTCACATCCGACTTGGCGCCCGATTTGGCGCCCGACTTGATGTCGGCCGTCTTGCCGTCCGTCTTGCCGTCCGTCTTGGCGTCGGGTTTCGCGGCGGTGGTCGAGACCTTGCTCTGGGCCTGGTCCGCCTTGATGACTGGCGCGGTCGTGGTTGTCTTGCCGGCTTCAGCTGCGAAGGCCGGGGCTGCGATGACGGAAGCTGCGAGCAAGGCTGCGGAAATGGTCTTCAACATGGTGGTCTCCTCTTGGAAGGATCTTGAGGCGGGCGCCCTCTCGCCAACCCTTCGATCATGGGTCAGAGCGTAGAGGGAGCGCACTGAACCCTGTCTGAAGCCCGCGGCCAGCTCCCGTTCATCTCGATGACAAGTTTGTCATCTGAGGAAAGGCGAATACACCGGGGTGCCGGGAATGTTTTTGCGTACCGGGTGTTCCGGTATTCGGGCAATCGTGTAGGATCGCCACGTTCCATACGGGAGAACTTCAATGCGCAAATTCTCAATGCTTGTCGTGCCGGGACTCGTCGCCGTGTCGCTGGCGGCCGCGCCGGTGCTGACCAGCGCCTATGCGGCGGGCAGCGATGAGCCCTCCTCACCGCCGAAGTCGGACAACTCGTCCAAGAAGGGCAAGAAGAAGAGCTCTTCCGTCAGCGACCCGAAATTCCTCGCGGCCTATCGCACCGCCTACACCACGATCTACGACAGGAACGACTATACGGGCGCAATCGGCCAGCTGAAGTCGCTCAAGCGCGACGACGTCGCCGACGTCGCGAACCTGATCGGCTATTCCTATCGCAAGCTCGGCGACTACCAGTCGTCGAAAGTCTATTACGAGATCGCGCTGAAGGACGATCCGAACCACGTCCGCACCTGGCAGTATTACGGTCTCTGGCAGCTCGAGCAGGGCAACCGCGAACAGGCGCAGTATCACCTGAACAAGATTGCCATGCTCGCCGGCACCGACAGCTCCGAATATCGCTCGCTGGCTGCCGCGCTCGACAAGCCGACCGGCGCGACGCTCGTCTACTGAAGACATCGCATCTTCGCATGACAGAACGGGCACAACCTTCCGGGTTGTGCCCGTTCTGCTTTCTCGGCTAGCTTCTCGCAACCGATCCCCTCGCAAATTGGTGCGCAATGGACACGTGGCTGCGATCCGCGATCGACTACATCGGCTCCTGGATCGAATTCCAGCAAACGACGGCCCAACAGCCCGGCGTCATGGTCGCATTCGTCCATCGCGGCGAGGTTGTCGCCGAACATGCGTTCGGCCTTGCCAATCTCGACACCGGCGAGAAGCTCACCCCGCGCCATCGCTTCCGCATCGCCTCGCACTCGAAGAGTTTTACATCGGCCGGCGTCATGAAGCTGCGCGAGCAGCGCAAGCTCAGGCTCGACGATCCCGTCGGCCAATATGTGAGCGGTCTGCATCCGCGCGTGGCCGAGACCACGATTGCCCAGGTGCTTTCGCACAGCTCCGGGCTGACGCGCGACGGCGCCGATTCCGGCCAGTTCATCGACAGCCGTCCCTATCTCGACGCCAAGGAGCTGCTCGCCGAGTTGAAGGGGCCTCCCGCGATCGAGCCAGGCACGCGCTTCAAATATTCCAACCACGGCTTTGCCCTGATGGGGCTCATCATCGAAGCGGTGACCAAGGAGCCCTACGCCGCCTGGATCAAGCGCGAGATCGTCGAGCCTGCAGGCCTCCGCGAGACCGAGCCAAATGCGCCGCTTCCCAGGGGCGCGCTGTTTGCGCGCGGCCACACGCGAAAGCTGCCGCTCGGCGAGCGCTGCGTAATCCCTGGCGATAATCCCGCGCACGCGATGGCATCGGCCGCAGGCTTCGTCGCTACCGCAGCCGACACCGCGCGTTTCTTTGCCCAGCTCGCTCCCAACGCCAGGAAGAGCGTGCTGTCGGTCGCGAGCCGCCGCGAGATGACGCGCAACCATTGGCGCGTGCCGCAAAGTCTCGAGGGCTATTACGGCCTTGGCGTCAACGCCGGCAAGACCGACGGCTGGGACTGGTTCGGGCATGGCGGCGGCTTCCAGGGTTACATCTCGCGGACTTGCTCCATCCCCGGATGCGAGCTCGCGATCAGCATCCTCAGCAACTCCATCGACGGCGCAGCCCCGATCTGGATGGACGGTGCCATGCAGATCCTGCGCGTCTTCAAGACCCGCGGCGCAGCCGACCGGCGCCTGCGCGACTGGACCGGCCGCTGGTGGACGATCTGGGGCGCGACAGATTTCGTGCCGATAGGCAACCGCGTGCTGCTCGCCAATCCCCAGTTCAACAATCCGTTCATGGATTCCGGCGAGATCGAGGTCACCGGCCGCGACACCGGCAGGCTTGCTTGGGCCGCGGGAGTTTCCAGCCACGGCGAGCCGGTGCGCCGCGTCCGTGACAAGCGCGGCAAGGTCAGCGACATCTGGATCGCCGGCGCCAATGTCAAGCCGGCGGTCGTCGTCGCGCGCGAGATCGCACGGAGATACCCGCCACGAAAACGCCGGCCTACTCCCTGATCAGCGCCTCGACCTCGCTCCGAAGCGCCTGTCGCGAGCCATCGCGCGAGTAGAACATGTGGCCGCCGGGATAGACGACGAATTTCACGCGCGACGTCACAAAGGCCGGCAGCTGGTCGAGCGCCCGCTTCGTGCCGAAATAGGGCGTGGCGAGATCGAACAGGCCGTGCGCGACCAGCACGTTCAGCTTCGCGTCGGTGGCGAGGATCTGACGCAGCTCCGACAGCGATTGCGGCGGGTTGATGCCGCCACCAAAGTCCCAGTTGCGCTCGACGGCACCGTTGAGGACTTCATAGGAGCCGTCGGGCCGCCAGTTAAGCTTGCGCGTGAACACATCGACCGCGGCGCTCGTCAGCGGCGCCTGAAGCGCATCGCCCGAGGGGTCGCCAAAGCGCGAGCTGCTCGAATCCGGATAGGGATCGAAGCCGCGCACGGAGGCGTCGTAACGCCCGGTCACCATGCCATTCTTGCGGTCGAGCTCGCGACGGAATTCGCCGACGTCGAAGCGGCCGGCGAGCCTGCGGCTCACCGCCGGGTCGATGCCGGTGAGCTCCGCGACCTTGTCGGCAAGACGATTGGAGGCTTCCTTGTCCGCCTCACCCTTGACGAGATCGGCCAAAAATTCGCCGCGGGCGTAGGCCTCGACATCAGCGAGATCGGCGCGCTTGACCGGCCCCTTGGCTTCGCGCGCCACCGCCACATAGCTCGGCAAGGTCGCGACATATTGCAGGAGGCTCGTGCCTGTGAACTCGCGGAAATCCAGGAGCGGCGACACCAGGACCAAGCCTTTGACACCGACGCCGTGCTGAATCTGCAACTGGCGCACGACCTTGGGCCCGCGAATGCCGCCATAGCTCTCGCCAGCGACATATTTCGGCGAGGTCAGGCGGTTGTGCTTCTCGAGCCAGCGGCGGATCACGAGCGCAATCGCGTTGACGTCGCCATCGACCGAATAGAACCGTTTGCGTGGATCCTCGCCGCTCGCGATGACACGGCTGTAGCCGGTGCCGACGGGATCGATGAAAACGAGATCGGTGAAGTCGAGCCAGGTTTCCGCGTTAGGCTTCACTTCGGGCGAGGCCGACGGCGACACCCCCTCGCCGTCGAGCGGCAGCCGCCACGGCCCGGCCGCGCCGAACTGGAGCCACGCCGACGAGGCACCGGGCCCGCCGTTGAACAGGAACGTCACCGGGCGCGTGCGATCGGCGCCGTCGAGCTCGTAGGACGTGGTGGCGATGTCGGCGAGCGGCTCCCCCTTGTCATCGAATACGCGGATGGAGCCGGCGGTCGCGGCAAAGTTGAGCGTTCGCCCCGGCAGATCGACCGTCTGCTTGGTGGTCGAATCTCCGGGCAGACGATGCTGGTCGGCGGCAGATGGCGAGGCCTGCGCTGCATTGCCGCCGCGCCCGCCCTTCTGTCCCGCAGGCGCCGCCGCCTCGTTGCGCGGCTGCGGCGGATCGTCCGCGCGCGCCAAGTCTGCGAACGCTACGTCTGCGAGCGCGAAGGCAGACACCGCCAGCACCAGCCCCGCGCAGCGCAGCATCGGCAAGCCTATGACCATGATTGTTCTCCCTGCCCCGGCCCGTCGGTCGCTGGCCGCAGCTGTAGCCGGCAATTGCGACGGTTTGGGGAATTGGAGGCCCAGGTAGGGCTTTCCGGGCCGATCCGCTTGGCTTTTGCCCTCCCCGCTGGGCGCGTTTGCCTTCCGGGCGGTCGTCCTCGACAATGGAGGCCCAGGTCGTATAGACGACCTCGGCGGAACTTTCTCGAGCCAGCAACACCTGCCTGGAAGCCATGACCAAGCCATCGCGATACGACCGGATCGCCTTCGTCGCCAGCCCGAGCAGCGAGGCAGAGGCCGCCTTCCACCAGCTCACCACGCAATATGGCAATTGCGATCCGAGCGAGGCCGACGTCGTGGTCGCGCTCGGCGGCGACGGGCTGATGCTCCAGACGCTGCACCGCCACATGCGCTCGGGAAAGCCGATCTACGGCATGCACCGCGGCACGGTCGGCTTCCTGATGAACGAATACTCGACGCACGACCTCCGCGCCCGTCTCCAGGCCGCGCATGAATCCGGGATCAACCCGCTGCTGATGCGCGCGACCGACACCCATGACCGCGTCCACCTGCATCACGCCATCAATGAGGTCTATCTGTTCCGCCAGACCTACCAGGCGGCGCGCCTGCGTATCCTGATCGACGAGCGCGAGCGCATGCCCGAGCTGATCGCCGACGGCATCATTGTGGCGACGCCGGCAGGCTCGACCGCCTATAATCTCTCCGCACAGGGGCCGATCCTGCCGATAAACGCCGCGCTGCTGGCGCTGACACCGATCAGCGCTTTCCGGCCGCGGCGCTGGCGCGGCGCACTGCTGCCCAACACGGCCTACGTCGTGATCGAGGTGCTGGAAGACGACAAGCGGCCCGTCGCGGCCGTTGCCGACCATGAGGAGGTACGCAGGGTCCGGCGCGTCGAGATCCTGTCCGACAAGACCATCTCGATGCGCATGCTGTTCGATCCCGGCCACAGCCTGGAGGAACGGATCCTGCGCGAGCAGTTCGGCTACTGACCTGCCGGCTCCGCCCCCCGCCGGCCGCCTGTTCGCAACGCTTCGTTAACCCTCGGCACGATATGGTTAACGAAGGTTGACCGCTTTGGCCCAGGCGTCATGTTTCGCATCGACTTCAACAAGCTGCGCTTTCTCGTCTGCGACGATAATCCGCACATGCGCCGCATCCTGCGGACGCTGCTGCATTCGTTCGGCGCGCGCGAGGTCTATGAGGCTGAGGACGGCGCCACGGCGCTCGAAATGTACAGTCACTACGTGCCCGACATCGTCATCACCGACTGGGCGATGCCGATCTTCGACGGGCTCGAGCTCGCGCAGATGATCCGGCAGCCTGAATCCAAGGGCAACCCCTACGCGCCGATCATCATGCTGACTGGCCATTCCGAGAAGCGCCGCGTCACGGTCGCGCGCGATGCCGGCGTCACCGAATTCCTGGCCAAGCCGATCTCGGCCAAGGGCCTCTACCAGCGCATTCTCAACGTGGTCGCCAGTCCCCGGCCTTTCATCAAGACCAAGACCTATTTCGGCCCGGACCGGCGCCGCAACACCAACTCCGCCTATATGGGCCCGGAGCGCCGCGTCGGCGAAAAGCACGAGGTGCTCCAGCAGCCCTCGCTGCTCGACAAGGCCCGCTCCTCCATCTAACGCGGGGTCCCACCCGACGAGGCAGGCATCATGGCGAAGAACAGCGCAAAGGACATCGAGGTCACGGCCTTCGCCACGCATCAAATCATCACGCAGCCCAATCCGCTGCGTAAGGTTCTGCGCCGCGTCGAGGAAAAGGACCTGGACGATCCGATCGGACGCGCCGAGCAGGCGCTGGCCGATCTGTCCGGCGAGTTCAAGAGCTGGATGACGACCGAGGTCAACCGGCTGTCGTCTGCCTACGTCGCCATCCGCAACGACGGCTTCACCAAGGCGCGGCGCGACGAGCTGTTCCACGCCGCGCACGACATCAAGGGCGACGCCGCCACGTTCGGCTTTCCGGCCGCGGCGGGAGTTGCCGAGAGCCTGTGCCGCGTCATCGAGCACGCGCCGGATCTCGAGAAGGTGCCGGCCGAACTGTTCACGCACCACATCAACGCGATCCTCGCCATCGTGCACGAGAACACCAAGCTCGACAGCATCAGCATCTCCGCCGAGCTCAGCCGCCGTCTGCGCAAGGTCGCCGACGACTATCTCGCCGACGTCAACCGCGACCGCCCCGAGCATCTCGAAGTGATCCTGGCGCCGAGCATCGCGCCGGCGGAGTAACGACTCCGCTCTCTCCTCTCGTCATTGCGAGCGCAGCGAAGCAATCCAGAAATCCCTCCGCGGGAGCGGTCTGGATTTCTTCGCTGCGCTCGCAATGACGAAGTTTGCGGGTCCGGCTTGAACTACGCTGCGATCAGGTCGTCGTACACCGGATCGATCGTGTCTTCCGCAACCAGCTCGTCGCAGAACAACCTCGCCTCCTCGCGCGCGGATTCGGTGGCGAAGCGGCGCAACAGGACCATCAGCGGCTCGGTGGCGCCGCGGTCGGCCTCGCAATGGGTGAGCACACGCTCGACCATGCGCCGGCGCAAGCGCGCCGCGGTGTCGTCGGTGTCGACAAAGCCCTGCTCGTGGCAGGCATCAAGCGCGACCTGGAACGCTGCGAACGTCGCCTCGGGTAAGCCTGCGCGACGAAGCAGCGCGTGCAGGCTGTTGCCGCCACGGTCGTGCAGCAGCGCGGAGACGCGCGCGAGCGGCAGATCGGCCAATTCGGCAAGTGCCGCATCAAAGAGCTCGAGATTGCTCGACAGCAGCGCGCGCAGGATCAGGCCCGCGGTGAGCTGGCCGGTGATCCGCAGATGCTTCACCAGGCCCTGCATGTCGTCGCCGCGCGAGCGCGCCGCAATGTTCATGGTGGACCGATCTCGCGCCTCGGTCGTCATGCGTTCGGCACGGTCGGCGCTCAGCCAATTCCGCGCCACCACGAACTGTGCCAGCGTCTCGGAAAGCTTTGCCACCAGTGCCGCGCGCGTTGCGGCAGGAATGTCGTCCAGCACCAGCATCGCCTCGCGGATCGCGGCGAGATGGCCGTGACGCTCGACGATGCGGTTCCACGAGAACGGTGCCAGCTCGGCGTGGGGATTTTCGATCAACTCCAGTGCGGCGGCCGCGCAGCCGACCTCGGCAATGGCGGCGCAGACCGAGACCGGCAGCGCGATGCGGCGGGCGACCGCACATTGCACCTCGTCGTTGCCGGTCGCGACGATGTCGACGAGATCGGCATCGATCAGCAGCGGCGAATGTTCGAGTACGGGCAGCGCCACGGTCGGCTGGTCCGCCGACAGCGCCCGCACGATCGACGCCGGCGCATCCGTGCTGCGCGCAAACGCCTCGGCCATCGCCTGCCGCACCAGGGGCGAGGGATCGTCGAGCAGCATCAGCAGCGCGCCCTCGGCGGCGACACGGTCGTCGTGAGAAAGATCCGAGATCAGCCAGGCCCGGGCCAACGCCCGCGTTGCCTCCGCCCGCTCACCGGCGGGCGCGGTCCTGATCCAATTAATGAACTGCCGAACAATCATGGTGCTTCCGGCTTACGCAACGAAAAAAAGAAAACGGTGACGGCCTGTCACCTGCAACACAAAATAAACCACGACGCTTAACAAAGCGTTCACCATAACTGGCTGGTTTTATTGATGATTTGTTAAGGGCTGGAAGCAGCCCAAGGGCGCGATAGCGCGCTAGCTCGAGAACGTGCCGCTGCGATCGCTGAACAGATCAAGCGGCTGCGGCGGCCGCACGTCGGGCGTTGTCGACGCGACCGAAGTGAGCGAGGCGTTGTTGCCCCACAATTTCTGCACCGTCGTCGAGACTGGCTGCGTCGCATCGCCGGGCTGATAGATCGAACGGAATGCCGGCGTGATCGGCGTGTTGTCGGCGACCGTCGCCGACGATGTCGCGCTCACCGGCGTCACACCACGCGCATCCGGAAAGGTCTGGAGATAGGCGGCCCCATTGACCATTGGCACGGTGGTCTGCACGCCGTTGGCGGCGGCGACCTGCGTGGTCGACGGCGTGTCACCATACATCGCCATCGCGCTGCGCGTGGATTTCGCATTCGAGGCGCTCGCATAGCGCGCGTTCAGCACCGAATAGACTTCGGAGACGCTGCGCGCGCGGCCATCCTTGGCGTAGAAGATCGACCGGTTGGCGGATGCCGCATTGGGAAACAGCCGCGCACCGACCGCTTGCGGGTTGTCCTCGGCATTGGCGATCAGTTTCGCCGCGCCGCCGACGCCCATGAAGTGCGCCATATAGAGCTCACTGTCGGACGGCCTGCGGCCGAGCAGACCGGTGAGCTTGAAGCTGTTGGACTGCGTCAACGCCGCCGCCATGCTGGAAGCGGCCTCGGGATCGTCGCGCAGCTTCATGATCGTGCGCTTCATGAAGGGATCGTCGACGGTGTAAGTGCCGGACGAGGTCTTGCTGATGGCGTCGGCATAGTTGCCATAGCCGAGCTGCGGACCCGCCTCTTTCACAGTGCCGAGCCAGGTCTGGTCGATGAACTGATAGAGACCGTGGGCGGACGAGGTGGTGGCACCGGCCGACGGATCGAAATCCGATTCCATCTTGGCGGTGGTCAGCATGTATTCGAAGCTGACGCCGGTCTGGTTCGAAGCCTGCTTGATCGCGCCCGCAACGCGCCGCGATGAGTCGGATGCGGCCGTCTGCGAGGCACTGGAATTGTCGACCGACATGATGGCGTGACGGGCCCGTGCGGCGTTTGAGCGGCGCCGGCAATTCGGACGCCTGATCGCCTCACCGTGGGACAGTTATCGTTAATGCGGGGTTAATTCGGGGGCTGCCCGTCCCCGAGCCATTCCGGGGCATCGCTTAGCGATGAGCCCGGAATCCATCTAACCGCGCGTGATGCCGTAGAACGGATTCCGGGCTCGCGCTTCGCGCGCCCCGGAATCACAGCTCGCTATTTCTTGTAGACTGCGTTCGGATCGAACAGCCTGTCAGCGTCGACGAAGGCGAGCTTTGTACCGCCGCCCTCGGCCTCGACCTTGCGGTAGAAGCAGGACCTGCGCCCGGTATGGCAGGCCGCGCCGATCTGCTCGACGCGAAGCCAGACGGCGTCCTGGTCGCAATCGGTGCGGATCTCGACCACGCGCTGGGTCTGACCTGAGGTCTCACCTTTTCGCCACAAGGCATTGCGCGAGCGGCTGAAGTACCAGGCTTCGCCAGTGGCAATGGTCTTGCGCAGCGCCTCGTCATTCATATGCGCGACCATTAGCACGTCACCGGTGGTGACGTCCGTCGCCACGCAGGTCACGAGGCCGGCGGCATCGAACTTGGGGAGGAAGGACAGGCCTTCCTCGATCTCGCGGGAGTGAGCGGACACGACAAACCTCGCCAGTTATCCGCGAGGTCAGCGCGTCATGCCTCGCACCATGGACAGGAAGCGGGCCTGCTCCGCCGGGTTGTCGCGGAACATGCCCGTATAGCGGCTGGTGAAGGTCGAGGCGCCATGCTTGGCGACGCCGCGCACCGACATGCAGGTATGCTCGGCCTCGATCAGGACAGCAACGCCACGCGGCTTCAGGATCTCGTCGATCGCGGCTGCGATCTGCGCCGTCAGATGCTCCTGGGTCTGGAGCCGGCGGGCGAAGATGTCGGTGAGGCGCGCGAGCTTCGACAGGCCGACGACGCGTTCCACCGGCGTATAGGCGATGTGCGCCTTGCCGTAGAACGGCATCATGTGATGCTCGCATTGCGAGGTGAACTCGATGTCGCGCACCAGCACGAAGTCGTCATATCCGGCGGTCTCGCCGAAGGTGCGGTCGAGCACCTCGGCCGGGCACTGGTGGTAGCCCTGATAGAGCTCGTCGAACGCCTCGACCACGCGGCGAGGCGTGTCGAGCAGGCCCTCGCGCCCGGTGTTCTCGCCGATATAGGCGAGCAGCGTCTTCACCGCAGCTTCCGCCTCGGCACGCGCGGGACGCGGCTGGTCGGCGCGGACGGCGGCCGCAAGGAATTCGGCAGGATCGAGCTCCGCCGGGCGGCTATCGAGCTGCTTGTCAGAGGGCTTGTTCGGGCGGATGGATTTGATTGTAGCGTCCATGTCTACTCCGTTCGACGGCCTTGCGGCCGGAGTGTCACCGGCAGACGGGGCGGACAAGCCGCCGGACGCCTGGAGAGAACAGTATTTGGCGAAAGAGGTTTCTTGGCAATAACGCCGGATCTGGATCATCGCCGACGCACCGCCGGACTGTTTTTCCGCCAGTTCCGCCCCTATATAGGGCCGTGGACCGCGCCCGCCAAGGCCGATCCGGCAGGTCAGTGTTGGACTCCATCACATGCTGAACGACATCTATAACAAGCGGATCATCGAGCTGGCCGGAAATATTCCGCGCCTCGGGCGGTTGTCGGACCCCGATGCCACCGCCACGGCCCATTCCAAGCTGTGCGGCTCAACCGTCAAGATCGACCTCAAGATGGAGGGTGACACCGTCACCGACTTCGCGCATGACGTGAAGGCCTGCGCGCTGGGACAGGCCTCTTCATCCATCATGGCAAGTCACGTGGTCGGCTCGACCGCGAGCGAACTCCGTGAGTTACGCGAAACCGTTCGCAAGATGCTGAAAGAGAATGGCTCGCCTCCCGAAGGCAAATGGGAGGAAATCAAATTCCTCGAGCCGGTCCGCGACTACAAGGCGCGTCACGCCTCGACGCTGCTGACCTTCGATGCCGTGGTCGATGCGATCGGCCAGATCGAGGCCAAGGCAATGCAGCCGGCCACCGCGCAGGGCTGAGACCAGACTGGGGCTCTTACTTCTGCGACGGCGCCGCCGGTGCTGTCACCGCGCCACCGGTGGGCACCACGGCTTCCGCCGTCTTGGTCGACTTGGCAGCCTGCTGCGGCTCCGGTTCCTCGCCGAACCTTGCCTGCGTCTTCGGCGTAAGCTCGGCCACCGCAGGCGCCGAGATATCCACATGCGGCAGCACGTCGGCCACCAGATTGGTCGTCACGAGATTGGTGAGCTTCAGCTCGGCTGTGTCCAGCTCGTGCAAATCTTCCCACGGCGGCACGTTGAGCGCGAGGGACAGCAGGTCCCCCGCCCCGCCCATGTCAAAGGTGTATTTGGCGAGCCGGCCGATGTCGCGTTCCACGATCATCAAATCCTGCGCGCTGTAGCTCGCGGCCTTGGCATCATCGGCCCGGTCGCCCATCCAAATCTGATGGACGCGGACATGGGCCGCTTCCGGCACGTAGCGCTTCTTGCCGGCCAGCAGCAGGAACACGCACATGGATTCGCAATAGGCTTCCGAGGCGACCGCCGGACGGGCACCCTGCCCGCCGCCGCCCTGCTGCGTGATGCCGACGGTGGTGAGAAGGCCGAGATTGCGGAAGCGGCGGCCGAGCGAGATCGCGTCGTTGACGGAACCGCCGCTGGAGTCGAGCACAACGGTGGCGCCGCCGAGCTGGCGTCCACGGGCGAAGTCATCAAAGTCCTTCGGGGTATCAGCAGTAATGATGCCGACCGCGCTGACCCAGCCGCGGCAATTGGGCTCGCAGGCGACCCAGCCAAACTTCATCGGCAGCTTGCGCTCTTCGAGCGAGACGCCAGCGCTGGCCGACGAGCCAAAGGCCGCGACGGCGCCCGCCAACACAACACCACAAGCGGCGGTTCCAACCAGCAACCAGCCGCGAAGGTTGAGCGACTTCAGAACTTTCAAACTCGTTCCTTCCCCAAGCCCCAAAAGCAATCAGGCAAACCCCGTCTCGACGTTCCAATGAATCTCACATGAACTTCACCAAAATGGTATCCGGGGGAATACAGATCGTCCATAGGTACTTGCTGCACTGCTCCCAGAAAGCAGGCAAACTATGGCGTGGACACAACAACTTGCTGTTCCCTGCGCTGGAACTGCGCAACCGGGCGCTCACGATGGCGACACAGCGCACATGAAGCACTCAACCTGCGAGCACTGCTCCACTCCTGTTACTGAAGCGCTGCGGCTGCCGCGCAGATTCGGTCGCGCGCTGATCTGGCTTTATCGACACACGCTGTCGCCGCTGGTCGGCTACAACTGCCGACACCTGCCGACCTGCTCCCTGTACGGCGACGAGGCAATCGAGAGGTTCGGACTTTGGGCCGGAGGCTGGATGACACTCGCGCGCCTGTTGCGCTGCAATCCCTTCGGCACGTCGGGTATCGACAACGTGCCCGTCGCCGTGCCGAAGAGTGCGCGCTGGTACCTGCCCTGGCGGTACGGCCGCTGGCGCGGAGTGAACGCTCCGTAAGCATGCTGCGGTGCTTTGCGCATTACTGCCCTGACCGGAACCGGAACTTTCCCCTCGCGTTGTTGTGATGCTCCCCCAGGGAGGAAACAACAATGCGCTGGAAAATCAGCCCTCATTTTCGCTTCAGGCCAGGCCCGCATCCCGGATTCAATCCGAGGGATCACGATCCCAGAACCATCGACGTGCTCGCGATCATTGCTCTGCTCGTCCTCGTCGTCGGATCCGGCTGGTATCTGGCGACAAGCCTTGCGACGCCGCAAAGCACGACGGCATTCATCGTGCCGAGCCAGAGCGTGCACTGGTAGCTAGCGGAACCAGAAGAATCGCCCGGGCGGTGCGACCGGCTCGGGCGGACGCGGCCGCTTCGGTCGCGGCTTGGGCGGCGGCTCGGCGGACGAAGTCGTCTCCGCGGCCGGCGCGGCTTCGCTCGCCGCCATTTTCACCGACAGCAGCAAGTTCGACTCATGCATCCGCCAGCGATAGCCGACGCCGAAATCGATTGGCTGGGCGCGCGTGAACAGCTCGGCGTAACGCTCCTGGTAACGACCGGGGAATTCGCCGATCGGCCCGAGATAGCGGCCGAACGGGAAGAAGCGCCATTGCCGCGAATTGTAGTTGGCGACCGGAATGCCGGAATCATCCTGGATGATGGTCGCGCTGTTGGCGAGCAGCCAATCGCGGGCGACGGTGAAGTTGCCCCCGTGCAAGAGATAGGACGCGCTCTTGAGCAGGCTGTTGCCGGGCCCGAGCGTCTCGCAGAATTTCAGGAAGCCGGCTGCGCGCGCGCCGGAATTGGAGAGATCAGTCGAGAAATAATACAGCGTGCGCGCCTCGCCGTCGGCACTTGCAAAGGTGATGCGGACCCCGCGTGTGGCATTCGGCCCAGGATTATCATTGCCCGTGTGCGCCCCGCCCTTGTCGTCGAGTGCGACCGTCTCGACGTTGCGGATGGTTTTGCCGGAGCGCGCCAGGAATACGTAGAGAATCGGCAAGGTGCCGTTGACCTGGTTGGCGTGCAAGTCGACCTTCATCTGCTTGGTAATGAAGAAGGAGAAGCTCAGGATCGAGCCGAGCGAGCGCTCGACATTGTAGAGCGCGGCATTGACCGAGCCGCGCGGCAGCCTAGTCAGATCCGGCACCGCGCCGACGGGCTCCAGCGCGCCCAGCACGTAGGTGCTGGCCTTGGAATAAAAGGCGTTGGCGTAGAGGAAATCCGGGCCGCTGAAAAAGTAGAACATGGTCGGCCGCGGCGCGGCGAGATTGACGTCCGACCAGTTCCGGATCTTCGACAACTGCCGCTGCTCGAGCTGGGCGAAGGCGCTGTCGAAGAATTTGGCGTGATGCTGCCAGGACGGGTCCCTGGTGAGCGCCACCAGCGGCGAGTCCGCTGAAGGCTGCATGCCTGCGAGGAAGCGCGCAGTGTCGTCGAAGGTAACCTCGGCCGCGCGCGTGGACGAGATGGCCGCAGCCATAAGGGCAAGAGCGACGGCCGCAATTCTCATGGGTCGAAACATATCTATTCGCGATTGTGTGACGTGGCAGCGGCGACCGGCCGCCTGCGGAAAACTGCATAAATCAACAGGCCCGAGAGCATGACGAGCATCCCCGACAGCGACTGCACCGGCCGCTCGGTCAAGAGGTAGTACATCATGGATGCGGTCACGATCAGGAAAATGAGCGGCGTGAATGGGTATCCCCAGGCGCGATAGGGCCGCGGCAGGTCGGGATCGGTGATGCGCAGCTTGATGACGCCGGCAACCGTGAAGAACGAGCAGAACAGCAGCGAGAACTGGATGAAGTCGAGTACCGCCTCGAAGCTGCGCGTGAACAGCAGCAGATTGGCGACCACGAGCTGAAACAGGATGGCATAGGCCGGCGCACCCCTCAGCGATCGTTTCGAGAACACGTGCAGCGCCGGGATGTCCTCTCCCATCGTCATCATCACGCGCGGGCCGATCCACATCATCGCGCTGATCGAGGAGATCAGGCCGACGCAGATCATCGCGCCGACGATCCGACCGCCGAGGCCTCCGAAAATGGCGCTGCCGGCCACGCTTGCGACGTCGAGCTGGCCGGCCAACGCGCTGATTGGCGTCGCGTACAGGAACACCGCGTTGAGCGCGACATACAGCACCAGCACGATCAGCGTGCCCGCGAGCAGTGCGCGCGGCAGGCTCTGCTGCGGCGTGTTCATCTCGCCGATGATGTAGGTCGCGGCGTTCCAGCCCGAGAACGAGTACATCACGAAGACAAGCCCGATCGCGAAAGGCGCGCTCACGATATGGGCGAGATCACCGGCGTGGGGTGCAAACGAGATCGGCTGCGGCGTGCCGACGACGAAGCCTGCAACGAGGAAAGCGACGATCAGCACGACCTTGAGGATGGTCGAGATCAGCTGGAAGGTCGAGGAGTGCCTGACGCCGGCCAATTGCACGATCGAGACCAGCCACACCACGCCGATCGCGAGCGGGATCGGCGACACCTCAGGCATGACGGACTTGGCGTATTCGCCGAAAGCCATGGCAGCGAGCGCTACGGGCGCGGCAAAGCCGACCGTCGCCGAAACCCAGCCAGCGAGAAAGCCGAAGGCCGGATGATAGGCGCGGCCGAGGAAATTATACTCCCCGCTCGAGCGGGGAAACATCGCGCCCAGCTCGCTGTAGGAGAACACGCCGCACAGCGCGACGATGCCACCGACCGTCCACAGCGCGAGGATCGAGAAGCCCGAGGGGATGTCCTTGACCTGGAAGCCGAGGCTCGTGAAGACGCCGACCCCGATCATATCGGCAACGACGATCGCGGTTGCGACCAGAACGGAAATCCCGGAGCCGCCGGTCAGCCGCCCGGTCCAGGGCGCGGTTCCCGCATCTGATGCCGTCATCTGGGTCCTTAGCCTCAGGCGTCGCGCCTCATCGGAGGCATCGTGCAGATTGGTCCAGTCAATTCAAGCAGGGTTAACAAGGGCTAAATGAGGCGATTGAAATAGGTAATTAGCCACCTTCCTTGCCCGCGTTCGAGCAATAAAGCCGTAGTCGGCCGCGGAAATACGCGCGGCGCTCCCACAATCGCGACACGATTGCGTGGTCTTTTTTGATCGTTCCGGATGTGGGGAAGTTTCTCCGGACACTTAACGTCGCCTAAACGCCAGTCGGTTCAATTGTCTTAAGGTTGCCGATGGACGTGACTTGGGTCGTGACTTGGGGTCATGGGTGGATGGTCGGGGCCGTTCCGAAATTGAGAGCAGACATGCGCGCTGACCGGACCAAGGCGTCCGGGGCGCGCGGTCATGCGCTTCGGATCGCCCTGATCTCAGGCTTGGTGCCGTTGTCGCTGACGCTGGTTCAATGCGGCAAAGCTCCCAATCCGGCGGCGCTCGCCGCGAACTCGCAGGCCAATGTCCCGGTCGTCAATCAGACCGTCCCCAAGACCAATCCGCGAGTCGCCAGCAGCGACACGTTTGAGGATCGCTTCCCGGCCCCGCAGTTCAGGGAGCGCTTCCCCTCGGCGAGCGAGAGTTTCCTGCAACGGCAGATGTCGGACTTCTCGCCCAAGCGCGCCGTGCAGCAACAGCCGGAGCAGGCACCGTACAAGGTCGCCTCGCTCGCGCCGCAGGTCCCCTACCAGCGTCCGGCGCGTGACGACCTGACGGCGCTCGTCAGCATGAAGTCCTCGGCCTTCCCTTATTTCGGCAACAACCCTGCGTCCGACGCGCCCTTTCTCAACATCTCCAAGGGCGACCGCCGCGGCCACCGCAGCTACTCAGGGCGCGTGTTCTGGCAGGACGAGACCTACAACGACAGCCGTGTGCTGATGCACGTCCCCGAGCATTTCGACGTGCGCAAGCCTGGCGTGATCGTGGTGTTCTTCCACGGCAATGGCGCAACGCTCGAGCGCGACGTGCGCGACCGCCAGCTGGTGCCGCAGCAGATCACCGATTCCGGCGCCAATGCCGTGCTGCTCGCGCCGCAGATGGCTGTAGATGCCGCAGACTCCAGCGCTGGAAAATTCTGGCAGCCCGGTGGCCTCAAGCGCTTCATGGAAGAGTCAGCCAGCCACCTCGCGCAGCTGACCGGCGATCCCAACAGCGCGCGGGCCTTCGCCAACATGCCGATCGTGATCGTCGGCTATAGCGGCGGCTTCCTGCCGACCGCCTGGAGCCTCGAGGTCGGCGGCATCAGCGATCGCGTCCGCGGCGTCGTGCTGCTCGATGCGGTCTATGGCGAGATGGACAAATTCGCATCCTGGATCGAGAGCCACCGCTCGGGCTTCTTCGTCAGCTCCTACACCCACTACACCGCACGGCGCGACCGCGAGCTGATGAGCATGTTGCGGCAGAAGGGCATCGGTGTTTCCGAGGACATGGATGGACCCTTGCGTCCCGGTAGTGTCGTGTTCGTCGAAACCGGCGACGGCATTACGCACCGCGACTACGTCAACCGCGCGTGGACGCAATATCCGCTCAAGGACGTGCTGGTGAAGATGTCGGCGACGCCGGCGCTGGCGCTGACGCGCATTGCAGCCACCAGCTCTTCCGCGCCAAGCCGTTAGTCTGAACTTTGCGAACGAGCGATGCTGAGCCGGATCGCCGACCAGGCGTCCGGCCCTCGAACCTCAGCTCTTGATCTCAGGTTTTGGGCAGCTTCGGAATGCTCTCGGCAAAGCCGTTGAAGCAGGCCAGCCGCTCGTCCTCTTCCTTGAAGAACCGGCAATCGGCATAGCCCTTGGCCTTCGCCGGCTTCGGCTTGGGCGTCGGCGGGATGATGGCGTCGTAGCAGTTGAGCCGGTCCTTGGTGCCGTCGTCAGTATCGAGGCAGGCCTGAAGCCGAGCCGCGATCGATTGCGGCTTGCCCTTGGGTGCTGCAGCCGGCTTGGCGGCGGCCTCTTTGGTGCCGGCCTTGGTCCCCTTGGGCTTGACCTGCACCAGCGGCTTGTCCCCCACCATCGGTGGCTTGTCGGTCTGCGCAAACGCGGAGGCTGAATAGAGCACCGCGGCAACCGCCAGAATCATCCTCATTTCAGTCAACTCTCTTTGGTCCCCATGACGGGCCTTCTAGCGCTCTCCCGCGCGGTTTGCCAAGCGCCTTGCAGAGGAAATGCCTGCTTCAGCCCGGGGCGGCAACGGCCGGCCGGGGACGGCTCACAAGCACCAGGACCAGCGCCAGCACGACAAAGCCGACCGCCACGAAACCTGTGCTGTGCAGCAGATCGCGGGCAAACAGCAGCCCTCCGACGGCCGAGCCGATGGCCTGGCCGATATAGAGGACTGACGTATTGAGCGCGACGGTTGCGGGCGCAAGCGGCGGCGCCGCCGCGACCAGCCGTACCTGCTGCATCGAGTTGGTCGAGGCAAAGCCCAGTCCCCAGATCGCCACCGCGATCGCCATCAACACGAGCGTGCCCGCGCTCAGCGCCCACACGGTGATGCCCGCGAGTAACAGGCACGTGAACAGCAAGGAGGTTCGGTATGGCCCCCATGTGTCGACGATACGGGTCGCCACCACAACGCCGAGAAAACCGCACACCCCATAGATGCCGAACACTATGCCGATCGCATCCGGGCTCGCCTCGGTCAGCTTCTTGAGCAGCGGGCCCATGAAGGTGAACACTGCGAACTGTCCGGACATCTGCAGCATCGTGATCGCGAGCAGCAGCAGGATCGTCCTGTCGCGCCCGACCTCGCTCCAGGTTTTCAGGTCAACCGGCGTGCCCTTCAAGCCGGCCGGCAGGCGCACCAGCAGCAACAGGAAGCTGACGCAGCCGAGCGCGCCAATCTCGCCATAAGCGGCGCGCCAGCCGTAGCGGCTGGCGATGAAAGTGATCAGCGGAAGGCCGACCGCGGCAGCTAACGACCAGCCGAGGAAGATATAGGCGATCGTGCTACCGCGCCGCTCCGCCGGCACGATCAGCGCCGCCGTGCCGGCAGCCTGCGGCGTGTAGAGTGCGCCGACGGCAAGCATCACCAGGCGGATGACGAGGAGGCTTGCATAGTCGGGCGCAAAGGCCGAGGCGAGATTGCCAAGGGCGAGCACCGCGAGCGTGGTCGTGAGCAAGACCCGCCGTTCGATGCGGCTGGTCAGCCACGCCGTCAACGGCGAGCCGATGCACAGCGTGATTGCACCGAAGGTGATGAGCAGCCCGGCCGCATGGATGCTGATGCCGAGCCCCGCAGATAATTCCGGCAGCATCCCCGCAGGCGCCAGCACCGAGCAACCAGTGACGAGATTGCCAAGCATCAGGGCGGTTGGCGTGAAACGGCCGGCGCGGGGACTTTCCATGCAAGTGCATGTAGAACAGACGCACCTGCAGTTAAAGAGCGGCGTTCGAAATAGTTGGAGCACCGCCCCGGCTTTTGCGCGCCACTTTCTTGGAATTGCCGGATTGCACAGGCCGAATCGCCTGATATATCGCTCGTTCCCGCTTACCTGCGCTCGTTCGCAGGAGTGAGCCTCAGGAGAAAAGCAATGACTGACCAGCCCAAGGACCCCAAGTCCGAACAACCCAAGTCCGAATCCGGCTTCCAGTACAGCCTCAGCAATCTGAGACCCGTGACCCCGCCGGAAAAAATCACCCTCACCTTCCCCGATGGCGCCCGGCGCGAATACGCCAAGAGCACGACCGGCATGGAGATCGCCAAGGGCATCTCGCCGTCGCTGGCCAAGCGCACGGTGGCGATGGCGCTCGACGGCGAGCTCGCCGACCTCAACGATCCGATCGACGCCGATGCGAAGATCGAACTCGTCAACCGCGATGATCCGCGCGCGCTCGAGCTGATCCGCCACGACTGCGCGCATGTGCTGGCGGAGGCCGTGCAGTCGCTGTGGCCCGGCACTCAGGTCACCATCGGCCCGGTGATCGAGAACGGTTTCTATTACGACTTCTTCCGCAACGAGCCGTTCACGCCGGAAGATTTTGCCGCGATCGAAAAAAAGATGCGCGAGATCATCGCGCGCGACAAGCCTTTCACCAAAGAGGTCTGGGATCGCGAAAAAACAAAACAGGTGTTTCGCGACAAGGGCGAGACCTTCAAGGTCGAGCTGGTCGATGCCATTCCCGGAACCGAGCCGATCAAGATCTATTACCAGGGCGACTGGTTCGATCTCTGCCGCGGCCCGCACATGACCTCGACCGGCAAGGTCGGCAACGCCTTCAAGCTGATGAAGGTGGCCGGCGCCTATTGGCGCGGCGATTCCAACAACCCGATGCTGACCCGTATTTACGGCACAGCCTTCGCCAAGCAGGAGGACCTCGACGCTTACCTCAAGCAGATCGAGGAAGCCGAGAAGCGCGATCATCGCAAGCTCGGCCGCGAGCTCGACCTCTTCCATTTCCAGGAGGAAGGTCCGGGCGTCGTGTTCTGGCACCCGAAGGGCTGGACCATCTTCCAGCAGCTGATCGCCTATATGCGGCGACGCCTGACCGGCGACTACAACGAGGTCAACGCGCCGCAGATCCTCGACAAGTCGTTGTGGGAGACCTCCGGCCATTGGGGCTGGTATCGCGAGAACATGTTCGCGGCGCAATCGGCCGGCGACGAGGCCGAGGACAAGCGCTGGTTTGCGCTCAAGCCGATGAACTGCCCAGGTCACGTCCAGATCTTCAAGCATGGGCTGAAAAGCTACCGCGACCTGCCCTTGCGCCTCGCCGAGTTCGGCGTGGTGCATCGCTACGAGCCGTCCGGCGCCATGCACGGCCTGATGCGCGTGCGCGGCTTTACCCAGGATGATGCGCACGTCTTCTGCACCGAGAACCAGCTCGCCGAAGAGTGCCTGAAGATCAACGATCTGATCCTGTCGACCTATGCCGATTTCGGCTTTACCGGCGAACTCACGGTGAAGCTCTCCACGCGACCGGAGAAACGCGTCGGCACCGATGCGATGTGGGATCACGCCGAGCGCGTGATGGCCACCGTGCTGCGCGAGATCCAGGCGCAGAACAATCACATCAAGACCGAGATCAATCCCGGCGAAGGCGCCTTCTACGGGCCGAAGTTCGAGTACGTGCTGCGCGACGCCATCGGCCGCGACTGGCAATGCGGCACCACGCAGGTCGACTTCAACCTGCCGGAACGATTCGGCGCGTTCTACATCGACCATGACGGCGGCAAGAAACCGCCTGTCATGGTGCACCGCGCGATCTGCGGCTCGATGGAGCGCTATATCGGCATCCTGATCGAGCACTATGCCGGCAACTTCCCGCTCTGGCTCTCGCCGGTGCAGGCGGTGGTCACGACCATCACCTCGGAAGGCGACGAGTACGCCAAGCAGGTGCTGGAGCAGGCGCGGCGCGCAGGGCTTCGGGTCGAGATCGACCTGCGCAACGAGAAGATCAACTACAAGGTCCGCGAGCATTCGCTTGCCAAGATTCCGGCGCTGCTCGTGGTCGGCAAGAAAGAGGCCGAAACGCATTCGGTCTCGGTCCGCCGGCTCGGCAGCGACGGGCAGAAGGTGATGACGACCGCGGAGGCAATCGCCGCCCTGGTCGACGAGGCGACCCCGCCGGATGTCCGGCGGATGCGCGAGCCGGCCTGATCCCTGAAATCGATCTAAACTCGCTTTCGGTTGCGGGCGTGCGTTCCTATGTGAGGATTGCACGCCCGACGACCAGCCGATGAGGTAATTGCAGTGCCCGACGCCATCGAACTCCTCAAGACCCGCCGCTCGGTCAAGCCGCGCGAGATGACCGGACCAGGCCCCTCGCCGGGCGAGCTCGATACCATTTTGACCATCGGCGCACGGGTGCCCGATCATGGCAAGCTCGCGCCCTGGCGCTTCATCATTTTCGAAGGCGATGCCCGCCAGCGCGCCGGCGAGGTGATCGCCAAGGTCTTTGCGCGGAAGAATCCCGGCGCCCCCACAGCCGACATCGAGACCGAGCGCAAGCGCCTCACGGATGCGCCGCTGGTGATCGGCATCGTCAGCTTCACCAAGCCGCATCCGAAAGTGCCGGCGTGGGAGCAGGAACTGTCGGCAGGCGCCAGCGTCATGAACATCGTCACGGCCGCGACCGCGCTCGGCTACGGCGCCTGCTGGCTGACCGGCTGGTTCTCCTTTGATCGCGATGTGCTGGACGGCCTTGGCCTCAAGGCGGACGAAAAGCTCGCCGGCCTCGTCCACATCGGCACGCCAACCAAGCCGAGCGAGGATCGTCCGCGACCGGTCCTTTCCGAGATCGTGACGCGTTTTTAATCGAAGTCTTGTTGACGCATCGGACGTCTTGCGGCTTTGTTCCCGGCGGGGGAGGAAGCCCGGATGAAGCGTCGTGAATTTCTGGTCGGGGCCGCGATGCTGGCCGGCACGATGGCCCGGAGCCGCGCCAGCGGCGTCCCCGCCCCCTCCACAGACGGGCTGCGACGCATCACGGCGTTCTTCGAAAACGAGGTGACCACCGGCCGATTGCCGGGAGCGATCGTCCTGATCCAGCAGCACGGCAAGCCGGTCTATTTCAAGATGTTCGGCGTGCGCGATGTCAGGACGCGGCTGTCCATGACGCCGGACACGATCTTCGCCATCCATTCCATGACCAAGCCGATCACCAGCGTGCTTGCAATGATGCTGATCGACGAGGGCAAGCTCGCGCTCACCGATCCCGTGTCGAAATACATCCCCCTGTTCGCGGGCACGAAGGTGGGACTCGAGGTCACCAAGCCCGACGGCTCGCTGGCGCTCGACCTGGTGCCGCCGATCCACCCGGTGACGATCCGGGACCTGATGCGGCACACCTCGGGCATCAGCTACGATTATATCGGCGGCAAATGGGTCGAGCTCGCCTACAAGGCGGCGAACATCTTCGAGGGCCCCTTCAACAACAGGGAATTCGCCGAGCGCATCGCAAAACTGCCGCTGGCGCGCCAGCCGGGAACGCTGTGGCGCTACGGTCATTCCACCGACGTGCTCGGCAGCGTCATCGAAATCATCACCAGGCAGACCCTGTACGACGCCCTGAAGCAGCGCATCTTCGATCCGCTCGGCATGACCAGCACCAAATTCGTGCTGACGACGCCTGACGAGCTCGAACACATGGCGCGGCCGTTGCCGACCGACCAGATCCTGCTCGATGCCGAGCGCGAGCGTCTCGACCATCCGGAATGGCAATCCGGCGGCGGCGGTCTGCTTTCGACCGTCACCGACTATCAGCGCTTCTCGCAAATGCTGCTCAACGGCGGCGAGTTCGATGGCAAGCGCTATCTCAGCCCGGCCGCCTTCAAGGACATGACCACCGACCAGATAGGCCCAGGCTCCGGCGTCGGCCGCGACTATTTCTATTTCCCTGGTGACGGCTTTGGTTATGGCTATGGTCTCGCTGTGCGCACCGATCCCGGCAACGCAAAGCCGCCGCCGCCGGGATCGATCGGTGAATTGAAATGGGACAGCGGCAGCGGCACCTATTTCGGCGTCGATCCCAAGCTCGACATGGTCTACGTGCTGATGCAGCAGACCCAGAACGAGCGCGGCCGCATCACGCCGGCGTTCAAGGCGCTGGTCTACGACTGCTACCCCGAAGAGCTACGCCGCCCGTGATGCGTGCTGGCCGAAATCAGCCAGCAGCTTTCCGATCTCAGCCGCCGGCCGCGCCGCGCTGAACAGAAAGCCCTGTACCTCGTTGCAGCCTTCGGCCCGCAACCAGTCCAGCTGATCCTTGGTTTCGACGCCCTCCGCGGTCGTGGTGATGTTGAGGCTGCGCCCAAGCCCGGAGATCGCGCGCACGATCGCGACGCAGTCGGGACGTTGCGCCAGATCCTTCACGAAGGAGCGGTCGATCTTGATCTTGTCGAACGGGAAGCTGCGGAGATAGCTGAGGCTGGAATAGCCGGTGCCGAAATCATCCATGGAGATGCTGACACCGAGCTCGCGCAATTGATGCAGCGTGGCGAGATTGGCGTCGGTCTCGGCGAGGAAGATCGACTCGGTGATCTCCAGCTCGAGCCGTTTCGGCGACAGGCCGGATTGCGCCAGCGCCGAGATCACCACCTGAACCAGGTTGCGGCTGCGGAATTGCGCCGGCGACAGATTGACCGCGACCTTGACCTCAACAGGCCACTTCATCGCTTCGGCACAGGCCTCGCGCAGCACCCACTCGCCGAGCTGGGTGATTAGGCCGATGTCCTCCGCGACCGGAATGAACTCCGCCGGCGAGATCATTCCCTTATCGGGATGATGCCAGCGCAGCAGCGACTCGAATCCGGAGATGCGGTCAGAGGCGATCGAGACCAGCGGCTGGTAGTGCAGCTCGAACTCGCCATTGGCAAACGCGCGGCGCAGATCGAGCTCCATGTCGCGGCGCTTCTGCGCCTGGAGATCCATCTCGCGCTCGAAGAAATGGTGCACGCCGCCACCGTCGGACTTCGCCCGATACAGCGCCATGTCGGCGTTGCGCATCAACTCCTCCGACGTTACGCCGTCGCCCGGCGACAGTGCGATGCCGATGCTGGCGCCGATCACCATCTCCTGGCCGTCGATGTCGTAGGGCGCCTTCAGCATGTCGATCAGCAAGGTCGCACAGGCGCTGGCTTCGTTCGGCGAAACGTCCGCCGCAAGGATCACGGCGAACTCGTCACCGCCAAGCCTTGCTGCGAGATTGGCGCCGCGGACCGCATTGGTCAGGCGTTCGGCTACCTCCTTGAGCAGGCGGTCGCCCGCCGGATGCCCGAAGGAATCGTTGATGTTCTTGAACAGGTCGAGGTCGATATAGAGCACGCCGACGCGCTTGCCGACGGCCTGGTCGAGCGCCTGCTTCAGGCGCTCCTGAAAATATTCGCGGTTCGGGAGATCGGTGAGCCCGTCATGATGGGCCATGTGCGCGATCCGCGCCTCGGCCTTGCGCCGTTCGGTGATGTCGACGACCGCGACCAGATAGCCGTCGCGATCGTCGAAGGCGACGCGGCGGCCGAAGGTCAGCACCTCGATCTCGCTGCCATCGGCGCGCAGATGCCGCCAGTTGCGCGAGGAATGATAGGTGTCGCCGATGCGCTCGAGCGCCTCGGCGTGGCTGTCCCATTCGTCCTCGGGCCAGATCTCGTGCAGCTTCATGCGCAGGAACGCGGCGCGGCTGTAGCCGTAATGCTGGACCGCGGCGTCGTTGACGCCAAGGAACTGCTTGGTGTCGGCGTCGAACACCCACATCGGCATCGGGTTGTTGTCGAACAGAAGCCGGAACGAGGCGTCGCGGCGCTTCAGCGCAGTGACATCCGAGATCGTCAGCGAGACCACGTCGGCGAAGGCGGTGGCGCTGAGCCGGAGATAACGGCCCTCGTGCTCGATCTCGAGCTGCTCGCCGCGGCCGCCGGAGACGGCCTTGAGCAGAAACGTCATGATCTCCGCCGAGGCCAGCAGCGTGCTGCCCTCACCGATCCGCCGCCACAGCAGACTTCCGCTTGCGACCTTCAGCAGCAGCCCGGCGCTCTTGTTGTGGTGTACGACCTGCAGATCGAACGGCGCGCCGTCGGCGTCGCGCAGGGTCGCCAGCGACACCACCGCATCATCGGTCGACGAGAAGATCGCGTCGAGCAGATTGTATTGCGCGCCGCGTTCGTTGACATAGGCGCCGACCAGCGTCGCGCCCCAGCGCGAGGCCGTCGGCAATGCCAGCACATCGTAGGTCCGGACCATGCCGTCGCGCACGCAATGGGCGCTGGCCTGGTGCGGCTGTCCGTTCCTGAGCGCGCTTGCCACCGCCTCCGACAGCGCGGTGGCGCAATCCGGCGACAGCTCAGCGAGCGGAATGTCCCAGCGCTCCTCGCCGAGCCATTTCTGCACGTAACGACCGCTGCGCGACAGCTCGAGCACATCGTCGCCCTTGAGCAGTGCGATGTGGTCGGCGAGCCGTCCGAGGCTGCCCAGCATCACGTCCTCATAGCGCGGCAGCCGGTCGCCCGGCTTCAACGCGGCACGCCATTTGCGCTGAAGCACCGGGATGTCATCGAACATTTCGGTTGTCGCTTTGCCCGGCATCTTCTTCGCGGCACTCATTGCAGTCCCCAACGCACTTTCACGCCGCATCCAATGCAACCCCGCTTAATGGCTTGTAAAAAGCGCGCGGATGCGGGTTCCATTCGGCGATTATGACTGTTTTAAGTCGGGCGATGGTTAGCGTGGGTTAGAGACTATGACGGTCATTTAAAACGCGATGTGTCGCTACGTCGTCATTGCGAGCGCAGCGAAGCAATCCAGAAATGTATCTGCGGCAAGACTCTGGATTGCTTCGCTGCGCTCGCAATGACGGAGGGTGGAGTAGCGGCATCCACGTCTCTCGTGTCCCGGACGCGCTGCAGCGTTCTTACGCTGCTGCGCAGAGCCGGGACCCAGCAGGCCGCGTACTCGCTGATGCATGGGCCCCGGCTCTGCAGCGCACCGCTGAAGGAGCGCTGCGCAGCGTCCGAGGCACGAGACCTTTGCTCGACGTTAGACACACCTTCGCAGCCTCGCGGTTCAATTCGCCCGAGCTTTGCTTCGTCGCCTTGCCCTCAATTGAAAGAGGGCGCAGGGAAGACCGGGTGCCGGCTGGCACCCACGGTCCACTGTGCGAAGATTGCGCTATAAAAATCTGCACAGCGGCATACAGGTGAAGCCAGGACATCCGGCCTTCCCTGCGCAGTGGCTTTACGGCTTATGTCGTGCTCTCCCCGGGGAGCGATGCACTATTGCCCCCGTCGCCTTGCGGATGATCGATACGCATGTCCGGTTGGACACAACGCATCACCGCAAGCCTTGGCGCACAGGCTCCGGGCGCCAGGACCACACGATTTTGCCGTACGCGGATCACACCGGTCGTGTGCGCGATGGTTTTGCTCACGGTTGCCCGCCCTGCAAAACCCTTCGCGCCGACGTGACCCACGTCCACCGCCATCCGGCCCGCGTTCGTGACGATCGCGATACGCCCCTCTTCCTTGGGCCGGATTGCGCGACACATACGCCGTTTCCGAATTTCGGTAAAGTGGAATATTTTTGACCGTGCGGATTGACCGAGGGTTTGGGTGTTTTGCCCGTCGGGCAACGCAAGGGATTGTCGGCGGACTACCCTGCCAATCGCTCGATCACCGGATCCGGCGATGCGCGCAGCCGCGCCAAACGCCTGCCGAGCGCCGCTAATCCTCGCTCGCAGCCGCAGAACGGTTATGCAAATAAGCCTGCGACAACAGGAAGAACAGCGCGCGCTCGCCATAATATTTGGCGGACGGCCGCGTGCGCTCGAAGCCGTCGGCGAATATCTTGCCGGACTGGTCGCAGACCTGCCACCGCCAACCGAACCGCTTGCGCCTGGTGAGGATCACTTCGAACATGCCGACGCGCTTGGTCCCCTGCTCCTTGCCGGTGCTGGCATACAAGCCTGCCCCGGCCTCCCCCTTTTGACGGATAGCCGACATATAACCCAGCAGGATGGAAAGCGAATGAAATTGATTATCGGAAATACGTATCTTGCACCGTTATGACGAAGTCGCACCGAGCCCGGAATAACCCGATGCCGCCGGTGTTTTCTTAACCCTCCGCGGCGGAGCTTGGGTACGCTTGCAGCGATACACAGGACGGAAATGCCCGGTAAGCGGACGCTCACCGGGCGACCAGCGCCTGATTGGCTTTGCGTGCGCTCGATGAGAAGCGCGGTACGATGTTGCGGAAAATCGCTAAGCGGGGCGAGGCGAAAGATCAGCGCGCGACGACTTCGACTTCGCCGTCGACGCCGTTCACGACGTTAAAACCGCGCTCGTAGACCTTGCCTTCGTTCTTGGCGATGGCGCGGTATTCGCCTTCGGAGAGCACGACGCGGGGGAAGGCGCCGATCGATTCCTTGATGACGTCGCCGCCGGGCGTCAGCACCGACCAGGCGGTATTGGCGAGCGCCTCGCCGCCCTTGTCGCTGACGAGCTTGAGCGTGATCACGGCGGCGCGGTGGGTGATGGTAACGTCGGTGAGCTTGCCGGCCTGGACGCGGATGTCCGAGCGCACCACCGAGTTGGCGTCGCCGTAATTGGAGATGATGTAGTAGGTGCCTTCCGGCAGCAGCACGACGTCGCCGGCGGCGACGTTCGGCACCAGCGAGGCGCGCTCGCCGGATTCGAACTGGCTGCCCTTGTAGATCGCGAACGAGATCTGGTTCAGCGGAATCCGGCTGGTGCCGACGCGACCCTCGATGCGGAGGCCGCCGGCTGGCAGCACGAAGGATTCGCGATCGGTCTCGGCCTTCAGGCTGACCGTACGCACCGCGCTGACGAGGCCGAAGGCGACGTGCACGACGTAATTGCCCGGCGGCAGCACGATGTTGGGCGTCGGGTTGCGATCCTCGCGGATCAGCTTGAAAGTGCCGTTCTCGTCGGGCCGGTCGGCAAACACCCGCCACACCAGGCCACTGGTGATCGCTGGCGTGTCCTTGCCGTATTTGGCACTCAGCGACAGCACAGCCTGCCCGGGCGCGGCCGCATTGAGCGGGGCTGCCGGCGGCACGGTCGTCACCGCGGGCGGCGGCATGCTCGGCGTATTCGGCTGCGTCAGGGTCGGCGGCAGGCTCGGGGGGCCGGCGCCTAGACCGGAGGGCGGCGCCAGGCTGACGGCGCCGCCGGGATCGGGCACCGAAGCCGGGGGCACCGGCGGCGGCCGGTCCGAGAAAAGCTGGGCCTGCGCGGCATTCTGCCCGAGGAAACCGAGGCACGCAGCAAGAAGAAGCGCCGGCAGCAGCCTGCCGCCGCGCCGCCATCCGATGATGCCGTCACCCCCGAGAGTCATGTCTCCTGCTTTTCACCGAAAACGCGGCAAATTCAAGCCTCTGAAATCCCATGAAATACAGGTTCTTTGGAACCTGGCTGACGCCTGCGTGATTAGATCAATGGCAATCGGCCTCCGCCACACTCCTGCCCCCAGCGTCCCTAACGCTATAAACCAAGCTTTGCCCTCTTTCTGGCGGAGCGGAAGCGCGGCGCCTACTCTGGAGTGAGGACGGCCCGGAATAGGAGAGTTTCGGTGCTGGACATCTTGAGAGGTCGGAGCGTGAACGGAGCAAATGGCGAGAAGGTCGGCCTCGGCAGCATTCGCAAGCCGGTCATCGGCCTCGCACTCGGAGGCGGCGCGGCGCGCGGCTTTGCCCATATCGGTATCATAAGGACGCTGCTGGCCAACGGCATCGTGCCCGATGTCGTGGTCGGCACCTCGATCGGCGCCGCGGTCGGCGGCGCTTACGCGGCCGGCCGGCTCGACGCTTTGGAAGACTGGGCGCGCAGCCTGCAGGGCGTGCGCAACATTCTCGGCTATCTCGACATCCGCCTCGACGGCTCGGGCCTGATCGGCGGCCAGAAGCTCGCAAGCCGGCTGGCGGACGCGGTCGGCCAGACCATGATCGAGGACCTCCCGATGAAGTATGCCTCGGTCGCGACCGAGGTCCGCACCGGCCACGAGATCTGGCTGACGCGCGGGCGCCTGGTCGAGGCGATGCGCGCGTCCTATGCGCTGCCCGGCATCTTCTCGCCCGTGATGATCGGCGACCGCTGGCTGGTCGACGGCGCGCTGGTGAATCCGGTGCCGGTTTCGGCTGCACGGGCGCTCGGTGCCGAAATCGTCATCGCGGTCAATCTGTCCACCGACATCTTCACGCATTCGACGACGATCTATCAGCACGGCGCGATGCCCGCGCCGGTTGCTCCAGTCACTGAGGAAATTCCGGCCAAGCGGCGCTTTCCGCGCATCTTCTCGCCGGAGAGAACCGTCAAGCGCGAGTTTTTCGGCAGTGCCGGTCGTCCCGGCATCTCCTCGGTGATGGTGGATGCCTTCAACATCATGCAGGACCGCATCACCCGCGCGCGGCTCGCCGGCGATCCGCCGGACCTGCTGATCACGCCTCGGGTCGGCCAGTACGGCTGGTTCGATTTCCATCGTGCCGAGGAGCTGATCGCGCACGGCACCCGCGCCGCCGAACGCGCGCTGGAGTCGATCCAGGAGACGATCGACGTGCTGGCGCCGGCGCCCGAAGGTACCGCGCCCAAGGCGGCGGAGTAAGCCCGGCGAGTAAGGCGGCTCAGGCCGTCTTGATGTAGTCGCGCAGGGCTTCCTGCTCGGACTCGTATTCCTCGACCCGGCGCTTGACGATGTCGCCGATCGAGATCAGCCCGACCACCTTGTTGTTGTCCAGCACCGGGAGGTGGCGGAACTTGCCGGTGGTCATCATCTCCATGAGCTCGGCGACCGTGTCGGTCTCCTTGCACGCGACGACCTTGCGGGTCATGACCTGGCTCACCGGCTCTTCCAGCACGCCCGCACCGCGCTCACCGAGCACGCGCACGATGTCGCGCTCCGACAGGATGCCCTCGAGCCGACTCTGGTTCATCACCAGCACCGCACCGATCTTTTTCTCGGCGAGCAGCTTGACCGCGGCAGCCAGTTTTGCGTCGGGCTCGACGCTCACGATCTGGTGGCCCTTGGTATTGAGAATAGTACGTACCGTCATTGTCGCCTCCCTGAATCGGATCCGTCCGCTTGGTGCGGTCCGGACTTGTTCGTGAGTCTTCGACTAACAGTTTCAGCGCCGGCTTCACGTTCAGGCGCTTCGCGAAGCATCGCCTCTACGGGCTTGTCGCTTCGGAACATTCTTCCCGGGAATGATGGATGAATTCGGGCCGCGCCGCAAGCGCCGCTTCAAATACCGCTTGAAATGTCCTGTGACGACGCATCCGCAGCATCATCTTTTCGCACGCGCGGCACGGGATCGAACAGCGCGAACAGCAACAGCCCCGCGAGGAAGCCGCCGATATGCGCCTCCCAGGCGACGCCCGCGCTGTCGCTTTCGACGCCAATGGCGCCGACGCCGAAGACGATGTTGAGGGCGAACCACACGCCCAGGAAGCCGACGATGCGCCGGTCCCGCAGGGCCTGCAACAACGGCAGCGCCGGAACCTTTGCGGCGCTATCGGCATCCGAACGGCTGAACGACAGGAAGCTGCCCCGCACGAAGGCGAACCGGATCGCGGCCGCCATCGCGCCCGACACCGAGGCCGAGGCGCCGATCATCGGCACCACCGCGTGCTCATGGGTGACGAGATGGGCGAGCGCACCGGCGGCGGCCGTCACCGCCAGGAACACAAAGAAGCGCACCGCGCCGAAGCGCCGCGCCAGCGCGCTGCCGAACGGCAGCAGCCACAGCACGTTGAAGGCGAGATGGGTGAGATTGGCGTGCAGCAGCGAATAGGTGAAGAAGGTCCAGACCTTGGCACCCGCGCCGCCCTCGAATTGCAAATTGACCAGCGAGGAATCGTAGCGCTTCGGGATGAAGCCGAAGACGTCGATGGTCCAGTTCTCCAGCTCCGGCGGCAACAGCACCCGCAGATGGATAGCCGCCAGCAGGACGACATAGGCCGTCAGCGCCAGTGGCAGCGTCAGGATCGGCTCGCGCGGGGCCTCTTCGACGACGACCGGTTGGTCTGACGGTGGTGACGGGGAATCCAAGGCGGTTTCGCTTTCAGGCGCGATCGAAGCAACAGGCTTGGAGATAGTCGCCTTTACCGGGCTTGCGCAAGTGCACAAAAGGAAAAGGGAGAGCCCTGGGAAAGCCCTCCCCATCCGTGTCGATCTTGCCGGCCCCTAAAGCGCGTCACCGCACTTTAGGTTGTTGTTTGGGCATGATCTTGCCGGAATACCGCTACGCACTTTTCCGGATCATGCCGCAGAGGAACAAGGAGTATCCCCACCCCTCCCCGCGGCCAGTGACCAAACTGCTTGACGCCCGTGTACAGACCTCGCCGAGAACCTGGAAGAAAGCGACGAGGCTTGCGACCGCGATCACCTTAGTGTCTGTCCGAGAAC
>NZ_VSSR01000128.1 GCF_008123515.1 Bradyrhizobium cytisi | reverse complement strand
GTGTTGCACGCCGCCTGTCGGTCGGCGGTGAAGGCTGCGGGCCTGACCAAGCGCGTCACGCTCCACACGCTGCGCCACAGCTTCGCGACGCATCTTCTCGAGAACGGAACCGATATCCGGATCATCCAGGTCTTGCTCGGGCACAATAATTTGTCGTCGACAGCGCGCTACACGCAGGTCGCCACCGATACGATCCGGGCGACGCAGAGCCCGCTCGATCGCCTGTCGCTGGAGGTGACGCCACCTGGAGGATCCGCGGCGGCGGGATGCGGGTGATGATCCGCCCCGACAGCCGCGCCAACAGGCCCGCCATCGAGATTGCCGATATTCTGCGCCGGCATGGCGACACCTATCGCCGTGTACATGCCGGTCATCTCGGTCGGGTCGAGCGGCGCGTGATGAGCGCAATCGTGGCGTGCCGGACCGAGGCGCTCGGCGGCCACATGGAGGCTTGCGACGACTGCGGCACGACACGCGTCGCCTATAATTCCTGTCTTATGGGCAGATTCCGTAATGGTGAGCCGGCGACAGGCCTCGGCCGCCAATCTAGCGGTGTTTCAACTGGTTCGGTGTCAATCAGTCTGCCTTTTGCTCTCCATTACAACGGTTGTGCGCCGAGACCGGCCGACGGGAGATCGCGCTCCGGGGCGACACACGGTCTTCGCTGCGTGTCGTCGTGGATCGGACGCGGGAAACCTGCGACCACCGAAATCTGCCTGCACCGTGGATCCAGACGAGAAGCTCGAAGCCATTGAGGCCACTGGGCCACCTGCTCTGAGGAAACGACCCTTTGACCTCCGGATGGCTGATTGCCGGCCCAAGGGACGGTCCGTAATGGAGAGTCAGATCTCCAAAATCTACGCTCCCTAGAATGCAGCGGGTCGCCAGCTCCCCATTACGGAATTTGCCCATAAGACAGGTAATGGGCGACGCCCATTACCTGCCGCAACCGGCACTGTCCGAAGTGTCAGGGGCCAGCCCGGGCCGCGTGGCTCGCCGCGCGAGAAGCCGACCTGCTGCCGGTTCCCTATTTCCACGTCGTCTTCACACTGCCGGCTCCGATCGCCGCGATCGCCTTTCAGAACAAGGCCATCGTTTATGCGATCCTGTTCAAAGCCGCCGCCGAGGCGATGTCGACGCTCGCCGCCAATCCACGCCGGCTCGGCGCCGGGATCGGCGTCGTCGCTGTCCTCCACACCTGGGGACAGGCGCTGACGCACCATCCCCACGTCCACTGCGTCGTGCCGGGCGGCGGCCTCTCGCCCGATAGCGCGCGCTGGATCGCCAGCCGACCAAACTTCTTCCTGGCGGTCAAACCGCTCGCCCGGCTGTTCAGACGCCTGTTCCTCGAACGTCTGACCGCCGCCTTCGACGCCGGCATCCTGAACTTCTTCGGCGATCTCGCATCTCTGGCCGAGCCTGCTGCCTTCACAGCTCACCTCGTCGCCATGCGGCGCATCAGCTGGGTCGTCTACGCCAAACGGCCGTTCGGCGGTCCCGCGCAGGTGCTGGCCTATCTCGGCCGCTATACCCATCGCGTTGCAATAGCCAACAGCCGGCTCGTAGCCCTCGACGAGGATCACGTCGCCTTTACCTGGAAGGACTACCGCCAGAACGGCACGACAAAGATCATGAAGCTCAAGGCCGACGAGTTCATCCGTCGCTTCCTTCTTCACACGCTGCCCGATGGCTTCCATCGCATCCGCCACTTCGGCTTCATGGCCAACAGCCATCGCGCTGCCAAACTCGCCCTTTGCCGCAAACTTCTCGATCGTGAGCGGACAGCGCCAAACGATGGCGAGCCGTCGCCTGTGGAGTCGGACGCTCTGACGTGGCCCAAGGCTCCCGCCTGTCCTGAGTGTGGTGGCGTCATGCGCATCGTCGAGCGCTTTCGACACAGCTTCAACCGCTCCAGTCCTCAAACATCCCCGTTCCGGTGCGATACATCGTGAGCCAAGTCATGCCGTGCACAACGATCGCCATTCGTCATTCCGCTCCCAGCGTCTCGATCATCGTGGACGCTGTCGAATCCGTGCTGCCACACGGCGCGACAACAACCGTCCGATGCAGCAAAACGCCTATCGCGATCTCCGGCAAAGCGCGCCTGATCTCAACTCTTCCCCGATGCACACATCTCGCAGCTCTGCCTCACGTGCCGAGCCGGCAGACCGGGCCTTGCGATCTCCAACAATCCCCATAGCTGCAAAACCGCGCATACCCGCCCGCGCCTTCGTTCAATCCGGCTTCAATGAGGTCGCGTAACTGCGCATGCCGCGCCAGCGCGTGAGCGCGACCTCACAGAACCCTCCAGATTCTCATCCGGGCTTGATTGTGATTCAAGCTTGGGATGGAGCGATTCGTTTTGACTGATGCCCAATGGGCGAAGATGGAGCCGCTTTGTCTCGGCAAGCCGGGCGATCCCGGCCGGAGCGGCAATAACAACCGGCTGTTTGTCGAAGCAGTGTTGTGGATCGCCCGTACGGGCAGCCCGTGGCGCGATCTGCCGCGCGCCTTCGGCAACTGGATGAGCGTGTACACGCGTTTCCGCGACTGGGCGAAGGCGGGCGTTTGGAAGCGTCTGTTCGACGCAGTCTCAGACGAGCCGGACATGGAATACGTCATGGTCGATGCCACCATCGTCAAGGTCCACCGCCACGGACAGGGCGCAAAAGGGGGACGCAAAACCAGGCCATCGGCCGCTCTAAAGGCGGTATGACCACCAAAATCCTGGCACTGACCGACGCGCTCGGCAATCTCGTGCGTTTCGTGCTGCTGCCCGGACAGCGTTTCGACACGGTCGGCGTCCCGCCGCTGATCGAAGGGCTGGCCTTCGATGCCCTGATCGCAGACAAGGCGTTCGACAGCAACGCCATCATCGCCGACCTCGACACACGCGGCGCCAAGGTCATCATCTCCCAGCACCCGCGGCGCGCAAAACCTCTCGCCATCGACCAGGAAATGTACAAATGGCGGCATCTGATCGAAAACTTCTTCTGCAAGCTCAAGGAATTCAAGCGGATCGCCATGCGTGCCGACAAAACTGACATCAGCTTCGGAGCAATGATCAACCTCACCGCCGCCGTGATAAATTCAAGATGAATCCAAACAGACCCTAGTTAGATAGTGCGCGATTAGTTGCGACAGAGTGCCGTCCGACCGGCCAGGAAAGGCCCGGTTCATATTGACTCCATCGATAGGGGATACGCGCGTGCCACCCAGCACAGCCGGATAGTTCAGCATCGGAAGGATGATGATGCGTCCACGAACATCCGCAGGCGAGAGGGAACGCGCCAACTTCAGCAACGAGAGCGGTCCTTCGTATTCGTCGCCATGACTACCGCCAGTGAGGAGCACCGTCGGCCCCTGCGCATTCCTGATGACGCAAATCGGGAGGCGAACAAGACCCCATGCAGAGTCGTTTCTCGACGAGGGGACGTCGAGATAGCCGAACTGCTTCCCGGACACCTCGTAATTGCAATCCGTAGTGACCCTTGGATTTGCGGACACCGCGCTCTCCCGAATAAGATGCCTGCAAATAAGGCATGTGTACAAGAAAGGGTCAAGATGCTCAAGCGCGGATGATTTCTAGGGTGAGAGAGCGAATGTAAGCCCTCCCATTCCACGGAAGTTCCAGGAAGCACGATCAACATATCTATGATATGTTTCTGTTTTCATAATCTGGAATGATATAAAGCGATATCTTGGGACGAGCACAAAAAAGCCCCCCGTTTTATAGATGTACACATCTTTGTTGACTTCGCGCGCGCCATCTGTATCTTTCCGATGCACCAAGTCTTCGAAAAGGCGACACGGGGGGATTCCGATGCGCGAGGCAAGTGCACACCGCGATATCGTGGTGGCGTGCGCAGGTGTCTGGAAAATCTTCGGTCAGCGGGTGTCGGAAGCTATAGAGGCCGCTAAGCGCCACGGCGTCGACAAGGACGAGATGCTAGCGCGCTTCCATTGCGTCATTGCGGTTCGAGACGTGAGCTTCGCGATCCGAAGAGGCGAAATCCTCTGCATCATGGGATTGTCGGACTGCGGGAAATCCACGCTCGTCCGCCACATCAATCCCCTAATCGCGCCCACAGAGGGCGAGATCTTGATCAATGGCGAAGATATTGGAGCGTGCGACACGAAGCGACTCCGCCATATCAGCGCGGCTGAAATAGCGATGGTGTTTCAAAACTTCGCGCTGCTACCCCATTCCACCGTGCGCGACAATGTCGCCTTCGGACTTGAGCTACGCAACTTGTCCAAGATGGCGCGCTGGGATCGCGCTCAGCGAATCATTGAGCAGATGGGCCCCAAGGGTTGGGAAGATCGATTTCCATCCGAATTATGGGGTGGCATGTGCCAACGCGTTCGCATCGCCAGAGCTATGGCGGTAGATCCATCCATCCTTCTGGTGGACGAGGTGGACGAGCCCTTCAGTGTGCTGGACCCGTTGATTCGTCGAGATCTGCAGAGCCAGTTTCTGGAAATGTAGCCAAGTCTTGCTAACGACTCTGTTCATCACGCACGATCTGAAAGAAGCGTTCTGTGTCGGGGATCGAATTGTAATCATGAGGGATGGCTGCATTGTGCAGATGGGCACGGCCGCGGAGATCGTATCGAACCCGCAGATGCGTATGTTGCTGACTTCGCAAGCGACATTTCCCGACTTCATTTCAACGGCTGAAGTCGGCAAATGGATATATGCCTTAGCCGTCGAGAAGCAGGACCCCCGCGCTTTCGCAGCAAAGTTCTGATCAAAAGCCAGAAGTCGAGGACTGGCTTTTCAAGTAGCCCCGTACTGGCGGGTGAACTCACCGACAGGCCAGCGGGGCTAGCCCGGTGTCTGCCGCATAGCTTCGTGGAATGGCGGCGTTCCGATCAAAAGAGGTTAACTCATATGGACGAAAGCGTCTCGAGGCGCCACTTCGACCGAGTGGCTGTTCCAACTGCATTCGATGACGGCCCCGGAAAGTACAGAATTGGCCTGATCGCATTGTCGAATGACTACACGACTGAGCGCGACTTCACCAACATGCGCCCGAGCGATCAAGTCGCTATTTTCACGAGCCGCCTATCTTTTGCCCCAGATTGTTCCGTGGGTTCCTTGAGCGAAATGGTACCGCGCATTACTGAGGCCGCCTCGCTCCTGGTACCGCAAGGCCGGTTGGACGTCATTGCTTATTGCTGTACGTCGGGAACAGCCGTGATAGGGTTCGAAAGAATTCAAGATCTCATTCGCGCATGTCGACCTGGAGTGGCATGTAGCACTCCTCTGACGGCCTCACTGGAAGGGCTCGATTGACTTTCGGCGAGACGGATAGCGATGCTTACGCCATACACCGATGATGTGAACGAAATCATATCAAAAAGCATCGGGAAAACAGATCTCGTCTTTCGCCAGCTTCAAGATTTCGGACAACGAATTGATGTCGAAGGTCACGCCGGAAAGCATTGTTCGCGCGGCTGTCGAAATGAATACGCAGGCTGCGGATGCATTGTTCATCTCTTGTACAGCCATTAGGGCCGTCGAAGTGATAGAAAGAATCGAACAGCAGATCAGGAAGCCGGTAGTTACCGCGGTACAAGCCCTATTCTGGCAGCGCCTACGCCTGGCTGGCTATGAAAAGGCGATACCTGGCTACGGAAGATTAATGAGGCTCTAGCCCGGAGCCCATTTCTGACGACGAAGGCAAGCTCGACGCTGAGACCGCTCCTCGGCGCCTTGTGCAAAACGTTTTTGGATGCGATGTCCGGCCACGCTGTGTCGTGGAACACGAATTCCAACAGGGAGATCGGACGTGTTTCTCCCGCATGGCGGCCACTAGCACTAGTTCCGTCGACTTCTGCGCGCCTCCGGATCGGCGCTCGCGGATCGTTGAGTAACACGGCGCTCATGCGTCGCCTTTGTCAAGGCTACAGACCACGATGCCAAGCTTTTTCGCCTGGATGGCCAGCTTGTCCCGTATACCAATTACGGGCCACGGCTTCACAGCTTCCGACCAGATCACCTGATCGCGGAGGATATTTGCGAGTTGCGCCCTTGCATCGCCTCCCTCGGCGGCTTTCGCTGCATCGAGGCAGCTCGACGATTCGATCTCATCCAACGTTCGGCCCTCACAGGCGATTTGAGCAGCTCGATGTCATTTAGAGCAAATGCGCCTTCGCAAGCAAACTTGTCTCGGCTTCTGGCAAGATCATATTCCTCTCGGACGAGCGCCGCGAAGAGGCCTCCTTAATGTTGGCCCAGGCTCTCTGTGCGGAGACGGTCGCGCTGTTTTGTTTGGTTGACCACGCAGCTTTCTGCATGCTGAACGACGGAAATTTGGTTGAAATGTGAGGATGTGAGCAGGTTCACGTGCAGTCCGAATGGTCCGTGCGTACTTGGTGCAAAGGGTGATGTACTGATGTACTGATGCATGTTGGTCACGTGTATCAGCTCGTAAAACGTCCAGCGGCCCACTTTCGTGTGACCTTGATTGAGAGGGGGCCTGAGATCGCGCGGAGCGTGGCCTATCACACCGGCAATCCCGAACACCTGCTGAACGTGCGGGTTGCGAATATGAGCGCGCTGCCTGACGAGTCGGGGCACTTCTGGCAGTGGCTTTGCGCACGGGCATCGACGTTGCGGTCGCCTTGGCCGATGGAAGGAATTTCAGAGGAGACCTCGCGATTTTCGCGACCGGCCATGATGCCGCGGCCGTGAACCTACCCTGCCATGCCAATCCCTGGACTCAGCTACCGCCGCGGGCGTCGACAAGCACTCGACTGTGCTGATTCTAGGTAACGGACTCGTCGGGGTATTGCGCATCTCGGCTGCGATTAGCACTTTTTCGATCGGCGCACGGCAGGATGGGCAAGCCGACCGGTACCGAACACGGAGTCTCGCTCGTGCAGCCCGCTGAAGCACTAAAGAAGGCGTCGCGAGGCAGACTCCGATGTCAAAATAGAAGGCCTCCGATGGGCATATCGGAGGCCTTCCTTGGAGGTCAAACTTAGATCTATGAAGTCGCTTGCTTTCTCCTTCTGCTAGTTTGACGGAGGCTCAGAAATTGCGCTGGGCGCGCAGCAGCATGTTCACCGCGTTCTGGTCCTTCGCTTCGTACACGGCCGCCGGCTTGGCAATTCCAGCAACCGCCGTGCCCGCCCCCGAGAACGTGCCAGAGTACTTCTGGTCGACGCGCGTCCAGTTCAAGTCCGCCGTGAACGCTAGGTTCTTCACTGGGGTCCAGACGACGTTGGCGCCGATCACACCCAGATTGAAATCCGGGTTGCAGGTCCCGGCGAAGCCGATCAACAGAGCAGCGTTGGCGCAGATGGTCGCCGCACCGTTCGAACCATACTTCAGCTGAGAATATGCACCGTAGATGCTGGAGGACCAGTTCGGGCTCCAGTTGTGGGTGTAACCACCGCGGATGCCCCAGGTCTTGACCGTCTCGATGCCAGAACCGGCGACAAAGACACCGTCGGCGATGCCGAAGAGGCCAATGCTCTGGTAGGCGCCGGCGAGGCCAGTACCACCATACAGCGCGGCGTTCTGCGGGAACAGGCTCTGGAAGTTATAGCGGCTAGCACCATCCGTGTAGACGGCCTGCAGGTTGATGCTGTCGCCAGCTCCGGTCGGGATGTTCTTGATCGACATCGCGGCCTGAACTGCCCAGCCCCACTTGTCGTCCGGATGGCCGGTGACTTCCGTGGCGCCATAGTAGGCGGCATGCATGTCATGTGCCGCCGCCGAAAACTGGAACAGACCCCAGGCTTGGTCGACGCGGACCTGACCAATGAGGTCAGGAGCACGCGTTCCACCCCAATCATTGGCGCCGTATGCGCCGGTGATCATGCCAGCGGCGGTTGCGGTCGACAGATTCCAGAGGTTGGCTTGGTCATATTGTGTCGGGTCCTGCAACGCTACAGTACCGGTGATACCCTGACCGAAATCAGCCGTGTAAGCGACCTGGTTCACGCCGGTCACATGGTTGCTGCCCCCCGGGAGCGTATCAGGGCCGCCAGCGGGATAGCTCTGCCAGGGAGCATCGAAGATCGAAACCGTACGACCGAAGGTGAAACCAGCGAACTGAATGAACGCATGGTAGATACCGAGCTGACCACCGCCGACCGTGGCATTGGTGCCGGTGCTGTCGTAGGCCGACGGAGAGCTTCCCGTGTAGCCGCCACCAGTCCAGGTGAAGACCAAGTCAGCGTAAGTACGGACGACGCCGTACTCAGTGGCGGTGCGCGTATCGACCGTGAAGTCCATACGGGCGCGAGACGTGTAGTAATTGCTCAGACGGTTGCGAGCACCGGTGACGCCACCGGCGAAACCGTAGTCGCTGTTCGTGCCAAGCACCGCATCAGCGCGCAGATAGCCGCCAAACTTGATGCAAGTATCGGTGCCAGGAATGTAATAGAAACCGGCACCGTAGAGGGAGCAGATCTTCACGTATTCGACCGCTTTGGCCTTCACGGGAAGATCGGCGGCCTGCGCGCCGCCAACGGCGATCAGACCTACCGCTGAACCAAGCAAAAGGCTCCTCAACATTCTCATAAATTTTCTCCAGACTGTTCCAACCTCAAGGTGGCCGCTCAACCATTACGGCAGAGACCCAACCACCTCGGCGTTGCCCCGACGCTCCCCGCACTGCAGGGCCTTCCGTGAACGCCAACTGATAAACAGAACCAGCCGGCGTCGCTGTGCGGATGATTCCGCCGCTCGCGTTCTTACGTTGACAGACTGCGCTTCTTATTGGCGCACAAACTCTGTACGGAACGGACGGATGCATGCACGTGCCCAGCAAGCGTGATGTAGTCGTGTCACATCGGTACGATTCGCACTGAATACGGGTAACCACGGTACGTTTCGTACCTTTATCAGCCGGTATTTGGCGTTCTCAGAATGATCTGAATGCAACAGCCTGGAATGCTTGGGGGACGCATTGGCCGGACAATCGAGAGAGTGGGCATCGTCTCAACAACTTGAACTCGTGATCGGCTGTCAGTCGACAAAGTCTCAGCGGCTATATCAGCTTCGTGAACGTCGATCGCTATCGGCCCTCAGTTTAGCCGGAAATCGAGATGACTCTTATCGCGCCGCCCCGTTGCGGTTTGGCCAGCAGCTTCGAAGCCTGAACGGCTTCAGCAAAAGCTTATGATTCACGGCAAGTCGCCCAGCGTAAGCGCTCATTTGTTCCCGTAGTCATCTGGAACGGAAGTTCGTCACATTATACGATGGCTCGAATCTCTGAAGAGGAGAGCGTTCGCTCGAATGTGGACGACAGCCGCACCGTAGCCTGCGGCGCGACAATCAAGAT
>NZ_VSSR01000127.1 GCF_008123515.1 Bradyrhizobium cytisi | reverse complement strand
AGGAGAGCGCTTGTGGCGAATGCAGGTGTGAGAGGCCGGCCGATCGAGCCGTTGGTGCTGAGTGCGCAGGAGCGGACGTACTTGGAGAGACAAGTCCGTCGTCACCGTGTTGCGCGGTCGCTATCTGAGCGATGCCGCGCGATCCTGCGATGTGCGGACGGCTTGCCAAGCAAATCTGTGGCTGCCGAACTCGGCCTCCACGAGCACACCGTTGGCAAGTGGCGCCGCCGATTTTTGAAGGATCGCTGTGATGGCCTGCTTGACGAGGCCCGCCCTGGCCGCCCTCGAACCATCGACGACGATCAGGTTGCTGCCGTGATCGAGCGGACGTTGCGTACGACGCCGACCGATGCGACGCACTGGTCGATCCGCTCGATGGCTGCGGAAACTGGCTTTTCCCACACCACGATCCGCCGAATGTGGGCGGCGTTCGGCTTGCAGCCGCACCGTAGCCAGACATTCAAGCTGTCGAGCGATCCGCTGTTTGTCGACAAGGTGCGCGATATCGTCGGCCTTTACCTATCTCCACCGAACCGAGCCCTTGTCCTCAGCATCGATGAGAAAAGCCAAATCCAGGCACTCGATCGCGAGCAACCGGTCTTGCCGATGATGCCTGGCGTACCGGAACGTCGTACGCACAGCTATGTGCGGCATGGTACGACCTCGCTGTTTGCCGCGCTCGACGTCGCCTCGGGGTTCGTTATCGGCAAATGCTACAAGCGCCACCGGGCAGTTGAGTTCTTGAAGTTCCTCAAAGAGATCGACGCTCAAGTCCCTGAAGGGCTCGATGTCCATATCGTCATGGATAACTACGCCACCCACAAGACGCCTAAGATCAAAGCGTGGCTCGCCCGCCGGCCGCATTATCATGTCCATTTCACGCCGACTTCCGCGTCATGGATCAATCAGGTCGAGCGCTGGTTCGCTGAACTCACCAGAAAGCAGATCCAGCGAGGTGTTCACACCTCCGTCAGGCAACTCGAGGCCGACATCCGTACCTTCATCGAGCTGC
>NZ_VSSR01000126.1 GCF_008123515.1 Bradyrhizobium cytisi | reverse complement strand
ATTATGAAGCGGGCTCGGTTGCCCCGGTGACGAGCAGGTTCTCGTTGCGGTCGATCCAGTCGCCGCCGACGAGTCTGGCGAAGACGGCGCGATCGATGCCGCGCGGCGTACGCAAATCGACGTCTTCCACGCATGCGCTTTGGCGCAACGCGGCGAACTTGAGGCGGGTCGTGAGACGTTTGGTGTCGCGCTCGGCGGCTTCGCGATCGACCAGCAATCCGACGCGCTCCTCGAACGACAAGGCATCGAGATCTGACGATCGTCGCTGCTCCTCCAGGGCTTTGGCCATTCCGGTCAAGCCGAGTGCGATCAGCCGTTCATGGGTGGGATGCGTCAGCATTGAGATCTCCATGGTTCAGTGGAAATAGCCCTGACCGCGGATGTTGCGGTGGCGCAGGGGTTGATCGTTGGATGTCTCGTCAAGGAACGCGCGATCAAGGCCGTTCTTGAGGATCGAGCGGATCGAGGCGACGGAGCGAGCCTTGATGAGGATGCCGCGTCGGCAGGCCGCATCGACGCGCGCATTGTCGTAGCTCCTGGTCAGCGACAGGATGCCGAGGCAGGTGCGAAAGCCTTGCTCGGGATGAGGCCTTGCCGCGATGACGGCCTGGAAAAACGCCGCGGCAGAGGGGCCGATCTTCTCGCCGGCCGCGATCAGCCCTCCCGGCGTCCACTTACCGTAGCGGCGATGGGCGCTCGGCATATGATCGGCGATCGTGGTATGGCCGCGGCGGTTGGGCGCACGGGCGTGGCTCGCGATCCTCTGACCCCTGTGGAAGATCTCGACGGTCTTGTCGGCGATGCGGACATCGACGAGTTCACGGATCAGACGGTAAGGGGTAGAATACCAATGGCCGTCGATCTCAACGTGGTAGTCGGGGGCGACGCGACAACGCTTCCAGCGCGCAAAGACGTAGGGCTGGTCCGGCAGTTCTCCCAGCTTGAGACGATCGATCTCGGCGAACAGTTCGGCGCGGCTGGAGCCGAAACCGCGCATCTGGCGGGCGTTGAGTTCGCCGACCAGGACGCGGATGGCAGCGTTCAGTTCCGCCAGGGAAAAGAAGCGCTGATTGCGCAGGCGGGCCAGGATCCAGCGCTGCGCGATCTGGACGGCGACCTCAACCTTGGCCTTGTCCTTTGGCCGCCTTGGCCTCGCCGCCAGGATCGCGGTGCCGTAGTGGCCGGCCATCTCGGCATAGGTTCGGTTGATTCCAGGATCGTAACGATCGGGGTTGATCACGGCGGCCTTGAGATTATCGCAGACCACGAACTTCGGCACGCCGCCGAGATACCTGAACAGGTTGGCATGCACGCCGATCCAGTCGGACAGGCTCTCGCTTGGGCAAGCCTCGGCGTAGGTGTAGTTCGAGGCCCCCATCGCCGCGACGAACAGCTTCATGGCGCGCACTTCGCCGGTGATGGGATCGAAGATGTCGATGGTGTCGCCGGCGAAATCGACGAATACCTTCTCCCCGCCGATGTGGGTCTGACGCATGCTCGGGCGCGCACGCTGCTTCCAGGCCTCGAAGGTCGTGCAAAACCAGGTATAGCCGAAGCCGTCGGGATTGGCGGCGCGATACTCTTCCCACAACAGCAGCCGTGTCACGCTGCGACGGCGCAGTTCCTTCTCCACATAAACCCAATCGGGGGCCGGTCGCCGGTCGCTTTGCGAGGCTGCCGTCGGCGCCGGGAACAGCAGCGGCTCCAGGCCCTCGTCGTCCATGCCCTCCGGCAGCGGCCAGCTCAGCCCGGCAAGGCGGGCACGCCGCACGTAACCATGGACGACGCCATTGCTCACCCCCAACGTCCGCGCGATGACGCGCTCGGTCAGGCCCTGGTGCCTTAAACGTAGAACTTCTCTGATCCGGCGCATCGACAATCTCTGGGTAGGCATCAGGCTTCCTCATTGGTTGAATGAGAAATCCCTAGCCCGGTTGAGTTGTCGGCCGAAGCGTCCGGCACCGCCAAAAGGTGCTCACGATCGCCTGAAATCGCTGCTCACGATCCTCTGAAATCGTTGCTCATGATGCGGTGAAATCCGTGCTCACGATCGTCTGAAATCCGTGCTCACGATCCCGCGAAACGCGCA
>NZ_VSSR01000125.1 GCF_008123515.1 Bradyrhizobium cytisi | reverse complement strand
GGCTCCGGCGCAGCCGGCTGGCGCGGCGCATCGAAACGCGGGGCGCGGGGCGGACGCGGCGCGTCGTTCTGGTCGTCGCCGCCGAGCGGCGGGCGATCGTTGCGCGACGGCGGTGCGGCGGGACGGGCCCGCGGCGGCGCGGCCGACTGAGGAGATGCGGGCGGGTTGTTGTCGGCCGCACGGGCGCTGGCCCTTCGGAACGCATCGCCGCTGCCGCTCCCGCTGCGGGCGCCACCACCGGGGCGCGAGGCCTCGCGGGCACGCTGGGCGGCCTCCGATTCGACCTTGCGGACGGCCTCCTCCAGCGACAGCCGTTCGCGGGTGATCTCGGATTCGGAGAGCGGCGGCTGGACGCTGCGGAGCTGCGCGATCAGGGCCGTGCGCGCCCGCTCATAGAGCGCGCGCCGGCTTTCGCCGGGAGCGTTGGGGTCCAGGGCGGCAATAGCGCGGGCGATCAGCGGATAGTAATCAGCCATTTCTACTCAACTATACGCGCGTCCTGGTAAGAGATCGTTAAGCCTCAAACGGGTTTTGTACGAGGATAGTATCCTCGCGTTCGGGGCTGGTGGAAAGCAGCGCCACCGGGCATCCCACCAATTCCTCGATCCGGCGGACATATTTGATGGCCTGGGCGGGCAGATCGGCCCAGGACCGCGCGCCGGCGGTCGGCTCCTTCCAGCCCTCGATGGTCTCCCAGATCGGCTCGACCCGGGCCTGGGCGCCCTCGCCGGCCGGCAGATGGTCGATCTCCTTGCCGTCGAGCTTGTAGCCGACGCAGACATCGATCGAATCGAAGCCGTCGAGAATGTCGAGCTTGGTCAGCGCCAGCCCGTTGATGCCGCAGGTCCGCACGGTCTGGCGGACCAGCACGGCGTCGAACCAGCCGCAGCGGCGCTTGCGTCCGGTATTGACCCCGAACTCGCGGCCGCGACGGCCGATCTCCTCGCCGATCTCGTTCAACAGCTCGGTCGGGAACGGTCCCTGCCCGACGCGGGTCGTATAGGCCTTGCAGATGCCGAGCACGTAGCCGACGCCACCCGGACCGATACCCGTTCCGGTCGCGGCCTGCCCCGCCACCGTGTTGGACGAGGTGACGTATGGATAGGTGCCGTGGTCGACGTCGAGCAGCGCGCCCTGCGCGCCCTCGAACAGGATGCGCTTGCCGGCACGCCGCTCGATGTCGAGCAGGCGCCAGACGGTCTCCGCATAGGGCAGCAGCTGCGGCGCCAGCGCGCTCAGCTCCTTCAGGATCTCGTTGCCGTCGAACTCCGGCAGGTTGAGGCCACGACGCAGCGCATTGTGATGCGCAAGGAGCCGGTCGATCTTGTGCGGGAGCGTGTCGAGGTCGGCGAGATCCATCAGCCGGATCGCGCGGCGGCCGACCTTGTCCTCATAGGCCGGTCCGATGCCGCGGCGGGTGGTGCCGATCGCGGTCGCGGAATTGGAGGATTCGCGCAAGGCGTCGAGCTCACGGTGCAGCGGCAGGATCAGCGTGACGTTCTCCGCGACGCGCAGATTCTCCGGGCCGACCGCGACGCCCTGCGACCGCAGCTTGGCGACCTCGTCGAGGAAGGCCTGCGGATCGAACACGACGCCGTTGCCGATCACCGACAATTTTGACGGGCGCAGCACGCCGGAGGGCAGCAGCGCGAGCTTGTAGGTCTCGCCATTGATCACCAGCGTATGGCCGGCATTATGGCCGCCCTGGAAGCGCGCGACGATGTCCGCCTGCTCCGACAACCAGTCGACGATCTTGCCCTTTCCTTCGTCGCCCCATTGGGCGCCGACGACGACAACATTGGCCATTCGCGGGTAATCCTTCGAAGAATTTAGATGCGCCCAGCCCAATTCCCGGCCCGGAGCCGTTCGTACGCGAGGCACCAACCGGATAAAGGAAGCAGCCTCTCTAGGCAAGCAAGAACCGGGCTTTTTGAGGACTCAACGCCCGATCCAAGCCTTTGATATCCCCGGAAAATCCGGAAACCTTCCAGGGCAATGCTCTCCCTTCGACCAAAGCGTGAGAGGCAGCCCCGGCCGCTGCATGGTGGCGATGCATCCGCCCCGTTGCTGCGACCTCGATTTCCGTGTCTTTGAACCGGGCCGGGTCTCGACCGGCCCGGACGTCGCCGGGCCGGAGGCCTTGGCGTTGTTGCACGCGGGGCCATAACAATCACAATGTCCGCCACCGGCCAGACCACCAGCACCGAAACATCCGGCCAGCACTGGATTGCCAACCAGCCTTATCTGCTGCTTGGCATCACCGCGCTGTGCTGGGCCGGCAATGCGGTCGTGGGGCGCCTCGCCGCCGGCCACATCCCGCCGGTGACATTGTCCTTCCTGCGCTGGAGCTTCGCCTTCCTGCTGGTGCTGCCGTTCGCCTGGAAGCATCTCGCCCGGGACTGGCCCGCGATCCGCGCAAAGCTCGGCCTGATGATCGTGCTGTCGATCACCGGCATCGGCGCCTTCAACACCCTGCAATATTGGGCGCTGGAGCATACCCAGGCGCTCAACACCTTGCTGTTGCAGTCGGCCGCGCCTTTGCTCGTGGCGCTGTGGTCGCTGGCCATCCTCGGCATCCGCCTCACCGCGGCGCAGGCCTTCGGCGTGGCTCTCTCGATGTGCGGCGTGCTGATCATCCTGCTGCACGGCGATTTCACCACGCTGTCGAACATCGCCTTCAACAAGGGCGACCTGATCTTCATCGTCGCGCTCATCATCTTCGCGCTCTATTCGGTGCTGACCTTGAAGCGGCCGCCGATGCACGGCCTGTCGTTCCTCGCCTTCACCTTCGGCGCCGGCGCCGCTTGTCTCATTCCGCTCGAGATCTGGGAGCTGTCTGCGCGTCCCGTGATGAAGCTCGACGGACCGAACCTGCTGACCCTGTTCTATGTGTCAGTGTTTCCCTCGACGCTCGCCTATCTCTGCTTCAACCGCGGTGTCAGGCTGATCGGCGCCAACCGCGCAGCGCCGTTCTTCCACGTCGTGCCGGTGTTCGGCTCGATCATGGCGATGGCCTTTTTGGGCGAGCACCCGCAGGCCTTCCACTTCCTCGGCTTCGCGTTGGTGCTGTCAGGCGTGTTCGTGGCGTCGAGGAAGCAGGCGACGTAGACTCTTCCTTCAATGAACTCAACGCGAGAGGTTCGTGCGCGGAGCGAAAGAGCGCCCGCGATATGAAGAATGCGTCCAACATATTGACCGCCCATGGCGCCTCTTCGGGTCGTGCCTGCATTGTAGCATTGCGGCGGCGTGCCTTGTGTCACGACGCCAATCCGGCGCAAGCTCGCACCTGACGCCCATGACGATCGCTTCGCCCGCGCCACCTGCCTCGAGTCCGGCCGGCTGGCTCAACAACCAGCCTTATCTGCTGCTCAGCCTGAGCTCGCTGTTCTGGGCCGGCAACATCGTGCTTGCGCGCCATGTCGGCGCGCATGTGCCGCCGCTGACGGTGACGACGATCCGCTGGTTTGGCGTGTTCCTGATCCTGCTGCCGTTTTCATGGCCGCATCTGAAGCGCGACTGGCCCGCCTTGCGCAAAAGCCTGCCGCTGATGCTGTTCCTGTCGCTGGTCGGCTTCGCCTTCAACAACGCGATCTCCTACTGGGCCCTGCAATACACCGAGGCGCTGAACGCGCTCTTGATCCAGTCGGCAGGTCCCCTGTTCGTGGCGCTGTGGTCGCTGGTGCTGTTCGGCGTACGGCTGACCCGCGGGCAGCTCGCCGGCATCGCGATCTCGCTGCTCGGCGTGCTGGTCATCATCCTGCGCGGCGACCTTGCGGCGCTGGCGAGCATCTCGTTCAACAGGGGTGACATCATGTTCGCCTCCTCGCTGGTGGCGTTCGGGCTCTACTCCGCCTTCATCCCGCGCCGGCCGAAGGTTCATCAGCTATCGTTCCTGTCCTTCACCACCTGCTGCGGCGCCATGATGCTGCTGCCGACGGCGATCTGGGAGGTGTGGAGCGGCAATGTCATGCAATTCGACACCGTGACGCTGCTGACGCTCGGCTACATCCTGATCTTCCCCTCGACGCTCGCCTATCTGTTCTTCAACCGCGGCGTCGCGCTGATCGGGCCGAACCGCGCCGCGCCGTTCTTCCATCTGGTGCCGGTGTTCGGCTCGGCGATGGCGATCCTGCTGCTCGGCGAAAAGCTCCAGCCGTTTCACCTGATCGGCTACGCGCTGGTGCTCGCCGGCGTCATCATCGCCTCGCGCCAGGGCTCCGCGGTCAAGTAATTCCGCATCGCGAACGCGCGCGCCCTCGTGTCCCGGCTCTGCGATGCAGC
>NZ_VSSR01000124.1 GCF_008123515.1 Bradyrhizobium cytisi | reverse complement strand
AGTGTCTGTCCGAGAACATCTTGAATCATTGGAATCATTTGTGATTCAAGGGTGGCGGTCCGATTTGAAGGGGCGCCCATGTGGACGAAGGAGAACCGCGGTCGTTACGACCGCAGCCGGCTACGCTATCCCAGCGACTTGACCGATGAGGAATGGGCGTTGGTGGAGCCGCTGATTGTGCCGGCCAAGCGAGGCGGCAACAAGCGCACGGTCGATGTGCGCGAGGTGGTCAATGGCCTGATGTATGTGCTGAGCACCGGTTGCCAATGGCGAGCGATCCCGAAGGACCTACCGCCGCGCAGCACGGTGCACGACTATTTTGACTTGTGGGCGTGGGACGGCACGCTCGATCGCATCCATCACGCGCTCTATGTACAATGTCGTGAGTTGGCCAACCGAGAACCCAGCCCGAGCGCCGCCATCATCGACAGTCAAAGCGTCAAGAGCGCGGAAAAAGGGGGGCGTGGATTGACCCGCATGGCTACGATGCGGGAAAGAAGATCAAGGGCAAGAAGCGCCACATCCTAGTCGATACCCAAGGCTTGCTGCTCCACGCCCTCGTGCACTCGGCCGACATCCAGGATCGTGACGGCGGGGTGCTGGTGATGGCCACACTGTTTGGCCTGCATCCATTCCTGCTGAAGCTCTATGCCGACGGCGGCTATCAGGGGCCGATCTTTCAGTCCGCCGTTCGCAAAATCCTCCGGCAAGTCGACGTGGAGATCGTCAAGCGCTCCGATCTCGCAAAGGGCTTTGCGGTCTTGCCCAAGCGATGGATCGTCGAACGCACCATCGCCTGGCTCAACCGCTGCCGCCGCTTGGCCAAGGATTGGGAGTGCCTCAACCGAAAGGCCTTGGCGTTTTTACGCCTCGCCTCTATCCGCCTCATGCTGAGAAAGCTCTGTCAAAAAAGAGCATGATCTCGGACAGACTCT
>NZ_VSSR01000123.1 GCF_008123515.1 Bradyrhizobium cytisi | reverse complement strand
GCACCAACTGTAATGCTAGGGGCGAGCATGCAAGCCTTTGCAACTACCAACGCTGGGCGTCGATCGACATCACAGGATTACATATGAGACAATTAGATTCGGTCCGATCGAAGCTCGGCCTGTGGGAGCGGTATGCCACGTCGTGTTCCCCCAAGGTCGAGTGACGTCCGGATTTGACCGCAACGACATGAAGAAGTGCCCCCTTTTGGTTTGCAGCAGGACTGAAGCAAGCCAACTCCCGAAACGCGCTTTCATAGCGCTGTAGCAGCGAGCGGCATGCTTAGTTATTTTTGCCCGATCCGGCTTCCGAAGCAGCCGGCTTCGGCAGAAGTGCGTATTTCAGGGGATCGTGAGCATGATGGCGCTGAGGCGCAGCCGTTCAATCTCCTGCTACTCGGGCTTTATCTTATGATTGGCGGGAAACGCCTGCGGCGGATCGGCGTCACATGCCTTCATCCATCGTGGAGAATGTTGGCCTCAACATGCAGGTTGCGCGCCTCCTGAGCGGCCGACACCGGCTTCTCCTTCAGAAGTCAGACCGCTTCGACCTTGAACTCGCGGCTGAACTTTCGCCTCTTCATCGCTCATATTGGCTAGGTGAAAGAGCGAATTCATGCTCCTCGCCAGACTAGGTAGTGTTTCCATCCTCCATGATGAGGTACTCTCCAACTCGTGCTCTCTAGAGGCAGCTGATTACCCTGGAAGGGGGCAGCAATGGGAAGTTAAGCTTGAATGGAGGTGCTGTGGACGATCCAAAACAGTTGCATCCTTGCGGTGCGCCGTTCCACCCGATTCGAGCTATGCGTTTTGATCTTGAGCTCTCATGCTGCAGTGCCGTTACTCAAGAGCGCATATCCGCCACGCGGCTGCTGGACCGGCTTATTTAGCTCTCGCAATCGGAAGATTGGACGGTAGAGGGCCCGCGCGTTTGCAGCCTTCTTTGCCCCTGAAAACGAAGGACTCCATTGATGATCCCTCCAAGGTTGAGGCCACCGGAGCTGCAAAAGTACGCAGCAAACGCGTTCTCGAAGTTAGAGGCCATGGAAAGGGCGTATGAAACTATTACTATTGGTCAGCTGGTTTCGATGCGGGCGAGAACGCACGGACCAACAACTGCCATCGATGTTTTCGAGAGCGGCGAGCGCGCGACTTACTCGGAGATGGACAAGTTGTCCAACAAACTCGCGCATGCGCTGCGTGCGTTCGGCGTACGCAAGTGCGACCGCATTGGCATAATGTTGCCAAATTGCATCGAATTCCCCATCCTGTGGTTCGCGATTGCGAAACTCGGTGCGATCATGGTTCCGATTAACATGCGGTACACACCCCGGGAGATCGAATACGTTCTCACCGATACGCAGGCCAGCTTCGCCGTTGTCCAGGGGGCTGCTTGGTCAGTATTTTCGTCGATGGAGCCTTGGCCGGAACACCTCGTGAAGGGTCGAATAATACTGACAGGACAGCCCTCCTCTGAGAGCACGACCACTCTCGACAAATTGCTCAAAAGCGTCGACGACTCTCCGTTAGATGAGGACATCCGCCCAGATGACCTATTGAACATTCAGTATACCTCGGGAACGACGGGCTTTCCGAAAGGCTGCATGTTGACGCACGACTACTGGGGCGTGAGCTCGTATCAGGGGCTGTGCTGGGACGAGCAGCCATACCGAAGGTATTTATCTGCGAAACCATTCTTCTATGGCGATCCGCAAGGGGATCTTCTGAGGTCGTATCGACAGGGCGGCACGCTCTTCTTGGCTCCGCAGCTCAGCTCCACGCGCTTCATCGGTTGGGTCAAGCAGCACCGTATCGAATGGTGCCAAGTTACCGAGCTTATCGCGCGCGAAGCCGAAGTCGCTGGCGTAGACGGAGCGACATGCCTGAAGCAAACCTTGAATTGGGGCTCCAGTCCTGAAACCATACGTGACTTTCGGAAGCGCTTTCGGGTGCGCACCCAGGATGCTTACGGAATGACGGAAATTGGCTTCGGCACACTGACCACGAGCGAGCTCGACGGATTGACGCCCTGGGGTTCCGTAGGTATTCGCGCGCCTTTTAGGGAACTGCGCCTGATGAACGAGGACGGCAGCCCTACGTCGATCGGTGAGATTGGTGAGTTGTGGGTGAGAGGGCGTGGGATTTTGGAGGGCTACTGGAACAAACCCGACGCAAATGCTGCCTTGTTTCAGGGCGAGTGGTTTAAGACCGGTGATCTGATGCGCCGCGATGAGCTCGGCTTTTATTGGCTGGTAGGGCGCATTAAGGACATGATCCGCCGCTCGGGCGAGAACATCGCTGCACGTGAGGTGGAGGCTGTCATCCGCGAAATTCCAGAGGTTGCCGATGTGGCAGCCGTGCCCGTTCCCGATCTCAAGCGCGGGGAGGAGGCAAAGATTTACGTTGAACTGAGGGAAGGGATCACGCCGGACGATCTGATCATGCACCGCATTCTCGATCATGCTCGTGCTCAACTTGCTTCCTTCAAGGTGCCGCGGTACATCGCCTTTGCTCGCGCGCTACCCAGAACCACCTCCAGCAACAAGGTGCTCAAACGAGAGCTGACCGCCGTGAACGACCCGTTTGCCGGCGCCTACGACACTGAAGAGAAGCGTTGGCGCTGAAGCTCGCCTGCATCTCAGCTTTGGCACGCGTGCTGTTGTCAGTTCGACACTTCAAATGACCGAAACGTCCAATCCGCCCGGCGCTTAGCATGAGATCGACCTCTGTAGCACGGAATATGCTAGATTATAGCTCCAAGCAAACTTCTGGCGCCGGGCCAGAGAATCTCGGCTCAATTGAGCTTGCGCTCGGTCTTCGCAAGATTGCGCTGTTCGATTTGGATCCATATTGCTGCTGCTCTAATGAGAATTGACGTGTGGCTCCCGGCCTCTGAGCTCCGCGTCCACCCCGACGATCTTTTTGAGGGCAGGACCGAGTTCTTGCTCGAGAGTTATGCGGCTGGTGGAACGAGTTCGCATTCAACCGATGCACACACGTTTTAGCCAAGGGTACTCCGCCATCAACCCAGGCGCGGCGCAGTGCGTCGAGCTAATCATTTCGCACAAACATGCACGATGCGCACGATAATCTGCCTCAATCAGCGACCAAGCTGCTACGCCACTACTCGTGCAGGGTACGATCAGCCTCTCGCTTCACTGATACGCTCAGCAATTGGGAGGTTTCCGGCGAGCGATTAATCCACTCACCCTGATGCTCCTTAGGTGTAAGCGCTCCTTTCTACGCGCCTATGCAGTTGAGCGCGGGAATGGGATGAGGTGTCCACCATGAGCGAGGTGGACACCATCGAAGATCACTCCAGAAGAACCTTTGAGACTTGAGAGGGTCGGCGTGTTGCGCAATGGCCGGCGTCGCTATGATCCGGCCAGCAAACAGCGGCCGGTCGAGGCCTATCTGCAGCCTGGCGTGTCGCTGGCGGGGCTGGCGTTACAACACGGCGTGAACGCGAACCTGCTGCGCAAGTGGGTGGCCAAGCGGCAACATCAGAACGGGATGGCCAGCCGGAGGCGCGGGCGCCGATTGCGCCAGACTTTATTCCGGTTCGCGCGCCGTCGCCGTCGCCAACTCGATCTGCTGGCGCAATCGCGGTTTGCGCGACGGAGCGATCCTGTGCAGGGCGGCTGACGGCATCGATGCCCAAGGGCGTGACGCTTTCGCTGAAAGGCGGCGACGCGCAGTTGCTGTAGGCGGTGATTGAAGCGCTGGGGCGTTGCGATGTTCCGACTGGCGTCTGATCTTCGGATCTACCTTCACCGCGAACCGATTGACTTCCGGGCGGGCATCAACAGCCTGGCGATCGTGGTCGAGCAGTCGATGGGGCTGGATCCGTTCCAGCGCGCAGTGTTCGCGTTCTGCAATCGTCGCCGCGACCGGATCAAGCTGCTGATCTATGATCGGTCAGGATTTTCGATGCTGCTGAAGCGGCTGGAGGCCGACAGATTCCACTGGCCCCGAAGTCAGGAGGCGGTGCTGACGCTGACGACGGAGGAGCTGCACTGGCTGCTTGACGGCATCAACATCGCGGCGGTGCGTCGTCATCCGGACGGCAATATCAGAGCGTGGGCTGAGCGTGTTCGATGCGGGCGGCGTCATCGGGCTTCGGCATGGCCGTTCTCAGATGACGCCGCCGAAGACATGACGAAGACATGGAGCCCGGTTGACGCGGCGGCATGACTTCGATTCAAGACTACGATGAGTCGCAAGTCCACGACGCACGAGCAGGAAGCCTTGATCACGGCGCACGCGGCCGAGATCGCGGCGGTGGAAACTCGCACAACGCGTGCTGCATCTTGAGGAGCAGTTGCGCCTGGAGCGCCTGCACCGGTATGCGCCGAAGAGCGAAAAACTCAAGGAGCGCATCTTCAAGAAGCCGAGCAGGCCGCCGCTGAAAGCCGGGACGACGACGATGTCGAGGCGGTCGCCGTGCCGGACACGGGATTGCCGGAGGCTCCAAAGCCGGCGCCGAAGACACGCGGCCGCAAGCCGCTGCCTGACGATCTGCCGCGCCAACGCGTCGAACATGATCTGGGTGAGGACCAAAAGGACTGTCCGTGCTGCCATAATCGGATACATCGGATGGGCGAGACCGTCACCGAGCAGTTGCACGTCGAGGTGAAGGCGTCGGTGCTGCAGCATGTGCGGTTCAAATATGCCTGCCGTCACTGCGAGCGCACCGCGCTGAACACCCCGATTGCGACCGCGCCGATGCCGGCGCAGCCGCTGCCGGGTAGTGTCGCCACGCCATCGACGCTGTGCTCGCCAACAAATACGTCGACGGCACGCCGCTGTACCGTGTGGCGGACGCGCTGGGGCGCGCCGACGTCAGCATCAGCCGCGGCACGCTGGGCAACTGGGTGATCCGGGCGAGCGAGTCGCATCTGCGTCGGGTCTATGACGCGCTACAGCAAAAGCTCAGGTCGCAGCCCCTGGTCCACGGCGACGAAACCTGGGTCCAGGTTCTTAAAGAGGACGGCCGTGATGCGCAGGCCAAATCCTTCATGTGGGCCTATCGCAGCGGCCAGGACTGCGCGCAGCCGGTCGTGCTGTTCGATTACCAGCCCGGTCGCGGCCAGCAACATCCTCAGGCCTTCCTGGCCGGCTATCGCGGTTGATGAGCGACGGCTATGACGCCTGGCGCACGCTGATAGGCGCGACCCATCTCGGCTGTATGGCACATGCGCGCAGGAAATTTACCGATGCGCTCAAGGCCAGGACAAAGCCTGGCGGTCCGCCATTGCAGGCGCTCAGGTTCTTCGAGGCGTTGTATGAGGTCGAGAGGGTGGCGCGCCAGACGCCGCCCGACGGCGAAACGCGCGCCGCATACACCTTGCGGCTGCGCCAGCAGCATAGCCTACCGGTATTGGCCGCCTTCTGGACCTGGCTCGACGACCAGGCGCCGAAGGTCCTACCCGAAAGCTTGACCGGCAAGGCGATCGCCTATGCGCGCAACCAGTGGGATTATCTGACCCATTACACCAGCGACGGTCTCGCCCCGATCGATAACAATGTTCTGGAGCGCGACATCAGGCCGTTTTGCACCGGACGAAAAAGTTGGCTGTTCAGCGACACCGTTGCCGGCGCCAAGGCAAGCGCCGTGATCTACAGTTTGGTGCTGACATGCCGGGCATGCGGCGTCGATCCCTATGCATGGCTACGTCACGCGCTCACCGAATTGCCCCAGCGCGCGCCAGACGCCGATATCGAAGATCTGTTGCCGTTCAACTGCACCGCTAAAAACAACCTGACAGCTGACAACGACAGCGGCTGACGGTCGAACGCTCAGGATCAATCAAGCCGTTCCGATGATCCCGCTGGGGCCCGGCGTCAACCGCCGCGGCCACCCGCGCGCCCAGCCTGTGCAGTAAAATGCGCGCTTACCCTTAGGTGTTGCTCAGGTGGCGACCCTTGGGCCACGCACAGTGTTCGAGCCGTTCTTTGCATTCATTCCGCAAAGAGGGCAGTGGTCGCGAACGGTTCCCGAGTCCGCATGAGCAAGGTGACTACCGAGACCTGCGAATTTGAGGACGATAGCTGCAATTTTCCGTCTGGCAGTGGGCACGCTGGTGCATGCGAAGTAGGAGCGACGATGAGCACACGAGCACGCCGGAACTACACTTCGGCTTTCAAGGCGAATCGTGACGTTAGCCGCTCTCAATCGCGATCGGACGATAGCTCCGGCTGCCGACGAGCAGTTCGACGTGCGCCTCAATTAGATCGGGGCGAAAGGCGCAGCGAGCTGCAGCGGACGAAGTGGGCTTGATCCGGCGTGCTGCCGTCAAAACTCTCGAGATGTCGACCCACAAAACTGCGCGTGTCGATCACTGTCGTAAGCCCCGGAATCCGCATCTGACACTGCGTCATGCCGCTCGACGACCCGCTATGTGCTCCCGCCCTCGATGCTGATGGGGATGCCGCGCTTAGCGACCGCGCTTATGAAAACCGACTGGCGAATTGTCAGCTTGAGCGGTGTTGGCGCCCAGTCCAGCACGAAGGCGGGATAGACGAATCCGCGCGCCGTAGGGATATGGTGATGTCCATCGCCCAGACCTGGTTGGATTGTTGATCTCGATTCCGCGCAGCAGGTATGGTTGGATCTTGGGACCCGGCTCGGGCTTTGTTGTGCGCGGGGGGCATCGATCGAGCGCCTCTATCCCGCCGCATCTGCCGCATCAACGTCCTCACATGCCGGGCGTTGTACAGCTCGGCGGCGGCAGATCTTGCAGCATGTGGCGAACCGAAAAACCCCATGCAGCCGGTTGAGCGGTTGAGCCGACGCCTGATCGCGAGGTCGGCGTCCTGCACCGGTCGCGGCAGATCCTAAACACTGCCGCTGGCCAATCTGTAAGGCCTCCATGCCTGCTGCTCGACAGTTCATGCTGGCGGTCCATCATGGCTTTGCGGTGAGCAACCCCGCCTCTGGTGAGCGCTCGTTCTAGGGTCCAGACTCAATT
>NZ_VSSR01000122.1 GCF_008123515.1 Bradyrhizobium cytisi | reverse complement strand
AGATGTGTATAAGAGACAGCCTCTCGAGGCTCACGGCACGGATGAAGCATGGGATGAGTATCTGGCGCCGCCACCTCCAGGAGGATGAATCGCCGCAAGACGGCCGCAGTTCCGGCACAAGCGTCGAGCGCGCACTACTCGCTGTGCTGAGCGTTCTCGTCGTCATGAGCTGCGCCAGCGCAGTCGGCGCTCTCATGCAGGTCAAATCCCTGAAATCAGAGCTAGCCACCCTGCAACGCGAGCTGCCTCTGCTCAAAGACCGGATAGCAAGACTCGATGACATCGAAAGAAGCAAAGAAGCCGGAGAGAAAGTGATCGATCAAACAACCCAATCATCGCGAGAAGCTCGCGTTGAACCGGCCCCGCTCATTCTTTCCCGCGAAGAGGTTCAGCTCATCCGCGATTATATCAAGCCGGCGCCCATCGTGGGCTCTTCCACGGCGCCGGTCAGCGTCGGCGATCCCATCACTGGGCCGGCCATCCCCTTTCCATCTCCCATCACGGACAAGGTGCCCAAATTGCTCGGCGCGAAGTTCGCAATCAGAAACGGGACGATCATCATCGTCAGGAAGGACAGTCGTCAGGCTGACGCTGTGCTGCGACCGAACTAGCCGGAAGGCCCTCTAACGCCCTTGCAATACGAATTGGACCCGGCTGCTGGCGAACGATCAAGCTTCCGCTCGAGCCGGGCGAAGGTAGAGCAAGTGCCACCGACGACCCCCTGCACGGGCATCAGGAGGGGCGCTTCTTCCACGGCTATTACGACGGCTACTGCTATCTGCCGCTGTACGTGTTCTGCGGCCGGCATCTGCTGGCGGCCAAGCTGCGGCGCGCCGACATCGACGCCAGCGCGGGCAGCGTCGAGGAGGTTGCCCGGATTGTGCGGCAGATCCGCGCCCGCTGGCCGTTTACGCGCATCGTGCTGCGGGCGGACGGTGGCTTTGCGCGCGAGGCGCTGATGGCGTGGTGCGAGCAGAACCGCGTCGACTATCTGTTCGGCTCGCCCGCAACACGCGCCTGGTCGCCATGATCGAACAGGAGCTTGCCGCGGCGAGAGCCGCGGCCGAGACGACCGGCCGCCCGGCCCGCCGCTTCAAGGACTTCCAGTGGAGCACGCGCGACACCTGGAGCCGTCGGCGCCGCGTCGTCGCCAAGGCGGAGTGGACGCAAGGCGAGACCAATCCGCACTTCGTCGTCACCTCGCTCAAGCGCAGCGCGGTGGGCGCGCGGCAGCTCTATGAGGACATCTACTGCGCCGCGGCGACATGGAGAACCGCATCAAGGAGTGCCAGCTCGACCTCTACGCCGACCGCACCTCGGCCGCCACCATGCGCGCCAACCAGCTGCGGCTGTGGTTCGCCTCGATGGCCTATGTGCTGATCTGCGCCCTGCGGCGCATCGGCCTTGCCGAAACCACCTTTGCGGACGCCACCTGCGGCACCATCCGCCTCAAGCTCCTCAAGATCGGCGCCCTGGTGCGCACCAGTGTCCGCCGCATCAGGATCGCCATGGCCTCGGCCTGCCCAGCCGCTCAGCCGTGGGGACACGCGGCTCGTCGCCTGGCCGAAGCCGCCAAGGCTCGCGCCTCGCCGGCCTGACACGCGACGCTGCGACGCGCCCAATCGGCGGCATCACCAACAAGCCCATCGGAGACACACTCAAAACCAAGTCCACCCCAGCGCCTCCGGCGCCACGATCCTCGTCGCCTTCGCGCCGATCCACCAATGCCCGTCGCAAATCCATTGGCCGTGTGAGAAATGCGGGCTAGCCCTGATATCCCTGAAAAGATCGAAACGATCTGGCCTCCTGTCGTGCCCGCGCGGGGAAATTGACGAACGTTCAATGATTTGCAAGGCAAGCGAGCACCGGCCTCGATTCGCGCGGACAGGCCATGGAAGCCACCGGGCGCGGAAGTTGGCGGTACAGGAATAAGCGCAATGGCATGAACGCCTGTCAGTTAACGGAGATCGGTCAGACCTTTGCGGACGGCGCGCTGAGAAGCTCATTTCCCTGTAAAACCACGGCGAATGGCCAATTGCGGCGCATAAGCCATTTAGGTCATGATCCTTCTCGTTGACCTTCTCCACGCTGCCAGATTGAGCTTATGAGATGAAAGTTTGGATCTCTACGGACACGAGCAAGAACGTCGGCGACCCGCAGCACCTGAAGGTGTTTGCGACCAACGAGGACGCGCAAGCTTGGTTTGAGCAGAACGCCCTCGAGGGCGCTGCATTCGCTTATGAGACTATTGTAACGCCATGCTACAAGCCATCTTCAGCGCCGAAGGCTAAAGCGAATTTGGCTAAGACACTCTTGGTGCTTTCCGTCTTGTTGCTTGGGATCGCCGATCTCTTCACCACAAACGTGATCCTGAATCTCGGTCTACACGAGCTAAACCCATTCATGCACTTTGCTCAGACGTGGCTCGGAGTTTGGTGGCTTATCCCTAAGCTTGCTTTGACGTATTTCATGATGTGGCTGCTTTGGCGCAGCAATAATCCTTACAACATTGCTATCGTGGTGGCGTTCTGCTCTACGCCAGTATTGAACAATCTTGTCATAATCGCGAGCGCGCACTGAGGCATCACGAGGTTCACCCTTGGCGCAGCAAAAGGTTGAGCCAACGGATGAGGGCGGATAGCGCTTGGTTGCCACAGCCGTCGGCCGCCATCTGACGACGATTTCCAGCTAGTCCGCGCAGCGCGTCGGCCGCTCATCTCTCGCGCGATTTGGCGTCGTCTTTTTGTTCGATGCCCATGCGATAAACGGATAGACCAAAAGAGCCAAGTAGTTTGAGGGCATAGGATTATCGACGCCAAATGTCTTCGGCTTCTGCCCCTTCGGAAGATAGACGCTTCCGAACAGCCAATCGTAGAACGAGATCATCCCGGCAAAGTTCTTGTCTCTGGCTTCCTTTTCGCTGCTGTGGTGCCAATGATGAAATTCCGGCGACACCAGGACGTATCGTAGCAGGCCATAGTTCAACCGCACGTTGGCGTGAACGAGATAGGCCTGCCAGGAGTAGACGAGGATATAGGTCCCTATCGCTTCCGTGGAGAAGCCGAGCGCGAAGAGCGGAAACAGTGAGCCAGCCTTCATGAATATCACGTCAAGCGGGTGCTGATGAACCGCAGCGAGCCAGTCTAGTTCTTCAACAGCGTGATGAACGGCATGGATTTGCCACATGGCGGGCACCACATGCAGGATACGGTGAGTCCAGTAGACCCCGAGGTCCCCGATCAAGATCACGAGAACCGCCTGGACCAAGTAAGGAAGACCGTCGATCGCCTGCTTCACTGCCAGTGGAAGCACCGATCGATTGATCACAATGGCCATCGCGACAACAGCGATTACGCCGATCATGATCATCCACCCGTTGACGAACTGGAAGGCCATATCGGTCAGCAGGCCACGTCTGAAAATCTTCTGAGGCCGCGCAGCAAATAGTCGCTCGATCGGAACGAAGATCAAAAGCGTCAACAGAAATCTGCTCAATCCAAATAGCTCGTCCATTCAAATCGCCGCCTTGGAAATGGCGGAAGCCTACCACTTGCCTCCTCAGTCGCCAATCGCTGAAGGGGCGAAGTCGCTCGTTCAGTTCGTGCCCGCAACGATGAGGAGGAGGTTGTTTAGTACGGGCGTCGAGCAGAAAGCCACGACAAGGGCCACGTTGTAAACGTTCTTGCTGCGCCAAAGCAGCCCCACCAGCAGAAGCGTTAAACCGAGCTTGGGAACAAGCCACCACACCCCAAGCCAAGTCTGAGCCAGCCTCATGACCGGGTTCAGTTCGCTCATTCCGAGATCCAGGATCACATTCGTCGTCAGGAGGTCGGCGCAGCCCAGTAACAAGCAGGACAGCAGCAAGAGGGCCTTAACCCTATTCATCTTTAGGCCTTCGAAACTGAAGATGCCTGGCTTGGCCATGTCAAAGGGTCCTGAGGCAACGAGCGGAGCTAAAAGGCACTGCGAAGGATGCAACTGAAGGATGTCTAAGCCACAAAGCTTTATATTTTCTCAAGCTTCGGGCGATTCACCCACGAGACCCCGGGTTGTTCCTCCCCCAACGGCCCGGCTTGAGGACCTATTACGAAGCGAGCGACCTCCGCCCTGCTGCTTGCGCCGCGGAACTCCCGTGGCGCAAGCCGCTGCTATGATCGCTCCTGAACAACGTTGAGATGGCGGGCGAGATGCCGCTTTAACCGTGCTTCACCGCCGCCTGCGACGCGCCGGCGAAGATCGCCCCTGGTCCGCGTTAACCAAACTGCGGGCCCACCAGAAGTTAGTTTTCCTGCAGGCTCGTCTCCGCGCAAAACCGTCAAACCCATATGGTGAAAATGGCTGCTTCAAGCTTCCCGCCGGCTAAGAGAAGACTGCGCATCGCCCATGATCCTCCTCGCTCATCGCTGACGCGGACAAGCGTTCGATCAACCAGGCAACATTCTCGGGGCCAAGCTCGGGCGCTGATCAAGCATCTTGCACGCCACAGTCCAGCAGTCCAGGAAGGCTCGTCAGGATCAAGCTGCTGTCCCGCGAACGCGATCAGGCTACGGCTGGTTGTTCGGCGGCCTCTCGATGAATCTCCGGCTGCCGTTGAGCAGCTCGAGATTGTTGGCGATGACCGGGTTACCCGGGTCGAGCGAATAGGCCTTCTCGAACTTTCGCCGCGCCGCCGTCAGGTTGCCGCGCAGCATGTAGGAGTAGCCCTGATCGTTCAGGATCTGGACGGTCTCGCCGCCGAGGCGGATCGCCTGCGCGTAGGCCTGGTCGGCCAGATCGAAGCGGCGCAACCGGTCATAGCTCGCCGCAAGACCGATCCAAGCTGTCAAATCCTTCGGCGCCTTCTCGACGCCATCCTTGAAATAGCGGTTGGCGATTCCGTAACTGCCGCGATTGAAGTGTTCCAGCCCCATCCGGACAGGTTCGTCAGAACCGTAGTACTTGACATCAGTCGGCTCCTGCACTGGGTCTGGGCCGGCAGGAGCAACGGGTGCAACAACGGCAGCGTCGCGTACGGTTGTTTCCTGCACCGTTTCGCAAGCCGCCAAGGCTGTGGCCAGCAAGGCGCAGGCCAGCCATACAAGAAGGCGCCCCATGAGCATTATCCCCGCCCCACCGCCGGCAACAACTCAACCATTAAACTCATCGGGCGGGGCCTGCGCCTACAATGGCCGCACGCGTGCCTACGTCGACGCTGCCTCCTGCGTCCACAATAGCCGCCGTCGCACCGGCGACCCCCATTGGAGGATGCCCGGTTGCCGGCGTATTTCCGCCGAACGCCGGCAGCGGATCGAACGGTTGGCTACCTCTGCGGTAGCTTTTTATAGCGTTACTCGTCTTCCCCGCATCAACAACGATTCTGCGATCGCCGACACCTCTCGGCCAAGGATGAATCGTGTGGGTGGCGGCGTTGACTTGTTTGGCGTCGCCGGCGCTCAGCGTAATGGTATCAGACCGCTGAAAGTAGCGGTCCATCTCGTCGTTACCGGCCAAGCCGTTGCAAGCCCCAAGCGTGAAGACCGCGAGTAACGTCGTGCATGTCATATCGGTCGTCCCTTAATTGAGTGTCTTGACGACCGGCTGGTCGGTTACAACCGTCGGCGGTGCGGGCAGGCGCGCATCGGGCGCGATGATGTGACCATACGGTCCCTTCAGTTCACCACCGGAACTGACGTAGTCGTTGTAGCGCTTCTTCACTTCCATCTGGCCGTTGAGGAAGAAATCGACGTCATTGGCCGGCATGCGCGAATCCAGCGGCGACGCCAGTTGCTGGCCGGGTGCCGCTGGCGCCACAAGGCGCGGCGTTACGATGATGACGAGATCGGTCTCCTGCTGCTGGTAGGACGAGGAACGAAACAGCGTTCCAAGCACAGGCACCGACCCGATCCAGGGCAATTGCGAGACATCTTGACGATTGCGCGTCTGCAGCAGACCGGCGATGGCAAAACTCTGGCCGTCACGCAACTCGACCGTGGTCCGAGCGTTGCGGCTGCTCAAAGCTGGTATCGTCGTGCCGGCGATCGTTACAGCGTTAGCGAAATCGAGTTCGCTGACAGAGGGCTCGACTCGTAGATTGATCACGCCGCGCGAAAGCACCGTGGGAACGAAGCCCAATTCAACACCGAACGTCTTGAACTGGATAGTGACAGTCGGCACCACCCCGGCAGCGCCCGGCGTCGAGGCCACCGGCACTGGGAATTCACCGCCAGCCAGAAACCGAGCCGATTCACCCGATAGCGCCATCAGGTTTGGCTCCGCAAGGCGACGTACCAGACCCTTCTGCTCCAATGCTGTCACAAGCAAATCGACCGAGGCGCCACTGCTCGTTCGGAGGACGCTAGTGAGGAGACTTCCAAACGGGACAGCGACCCCTCCCGCCGCCGTCGCCGCCAACGTGCCAGCAGTGCCGAGCAGAGGAATCGAGCCGGTAGGCGGGCCCGTGCTTGGCAACGCAACGCGACCGCTGGCGGTATTTATGGAAGTAGGCCCGCCGAGTCCGGTATTGCCAATGTTCGTTCCGCTTGCATTAGCGCCATAGAGGTTCATCCCCAGCTCGCGCCCGGCGGACCGGTTGACCTCGAGGAAGCGGACCTCGAGCATCACCTGCTGTGGCGTCGCCACGTTCATGGCATTGACGACGACGCTGCCCTTCGGAGCGGTGCTGGTCGCAATCGCCATCGCACGCTCCGCAACGACCGAATCGACGGCCGTTCCGCTCACGATCACCTGTCCCTCGGAGGCAGCAACGCGTATACCGCGAGCGCCCGTCGAGGCCTGAATGTTCTGCTGAAGGTTGCCGATGTCGATCGTAACCTCAACGTCGAGGATACCGATCTGTTTCATCGTGGAATCGAGCAGAATGACGTTGGTTGTGCCGGGTTGCTTGCCCTGGATATAAATCTGATGATCGCTCAGCGACTTCACGTCGATGATGTCGGCCGAGCCCGCTACGATGGTGGAAAAAGCCGTCTCGACCCTGAAGGTGCGCGACTTGTTGATCGTCACCCGGACCCGCTGGACGTCGCTCGCTTCGCTGACGAAGACGCCGCCGCTCGGCGGAGCCCGACGGTCTGCGGCCCGTGCGCAGTCGCTGGAATCAAACAAGGCAACCGAAGCGCCAAGAGCTGTCATGCTCAAGGCGACAATCGCGTGTCCCACGCTACCCCAGACGCGACCACCAACCATCCGAATCCCCTGCGCCGCATTTCCGACGGCCAATTCCGTAAATTTACGGCCTCCGACTTCCTGATCACTCTCCTTCGCGCACCACGCCATAGAGCTTACAGTCTGTCCGACTACAAATAGTTACCTTCCAATTCTATTCCCTGGCCCGCCCGAACCGGAGCACGCCCGAACAAGTCCGGACACGCCCCGGAGCCAGGCCGCAAACGGCGGCCCAAGGATCATCCCCCGCCACGCGCCTTGATTGCAAGGAGACACGCCCACCCGGCCGTGGCAATCCGTGAGAAAACTCCCCGATGTTGCCAGCGCGCACCACTTTCGTAGCCCGCTTGGGCTAATCGTCGGCTTATCCGACGGGCCGAGTCCGTTCGGACGCCCGCCGGCGCCGAGCGCCCCAGATCGGAGCACGTCAGAACGGAACCTGGGTGGACACGCTCGGCGCGTTGAAGGACGTGCCCCATACCGGCACCAGCATGGTGAAGCCCGTCTGAGATGCCGTTATGGTCAGTGCGGAGGCTCCAGCCGTCGTGGTCACCGTCGGCGAGAGACCGAGGCTGGAGTTAAACAGGAAGGGAACAATGGCCTGCTTCTCTGGGTCCGACAGATAGTCAGTGGTGCAAGCGGATGGTGATGTGCCCGCGATGACAGCAGGCGTGTAGCAGTTGATGATGTTCGCCCGCGCGCCGGCACTCGCAAGCATGCGCAACGATTGCACCGTGATCGCATATCGTCCGAAATCAAAGATGGCAAAGATCAGAGTGAACAAGGCCCCGCCGACGAGACAAAACTCGAAAGCTGCCACCCCGCGCTGGTCGAGCTTTCTCATCACTGCACCAAACGCACGGTTTGAACGTTCGGCTTTACTGCCCCATCGGACGTACAGTTGGAATTGTCCAGCGTCGTATTGCCCTGGAACTTCACGGCGTAGGCTATGACCTGATAGCAACCGCTAGTGGGGCCATTCGTGCTGTTACCCGAGTACGTGACGGGGCTATTTGGTACGTAGACCGTGCCGTTGAAATAGCTGCTGGAGGAACCAGTGATGCTGACGCCGCCGCTCGTCGTCTCATCATCGTAGATGAGGACATCCTTCAGCAGATACTTCGCCGTTGCCGACAATGCGGACGGACCCGACGGCGACTTCACCGCCGTCAGTTGGATCGTCGGGTTACCGGTGATCGAAAGCGATCCGCCTTTAAAGAATATCAAGGTAGCCGTTCCCGTTATGGTTGGACTGCCATTGATCCTGAGGTTCCCCGTTATATAGTACGTGCCGGTAATACTGATCGTGCCGTTCACCGCCGCAGGCAGCGACGGGTTACCGCTGGTATTAACGCACGCGCCGGCTTCATAAGATACGATTGTCGAGCCGCCGCATGACTTGTTGGGAAAATCACTCGGCACCTTCAACGCCCCGATCGCGGTGGCCAATCCGCTTAACGGATCGGGGATAGGTTGCTGATAGGTTTTCACGTTCGTGCACTGGCTTCCCCCCGTCTGGGAGCAGCCGCCGACCGTGTAGCTCGGCGCATTCACCTGGATGCCGGAATTGCCCTTGAAGCCAATTGCGTTGTCGGCCGTACTGTTCGACGAAATGCCGCAGGTTGGCGACGATACGGTAGGGCTACCCTGGAATGTAACGGGATCTTTCAGCGCCAACACACATGGAGGTTTCGCCAAACTATCAATTTTGGCGATCGCCGTCGCGTTCACATTGATCGTCGATAAGCCAAGCAGTTGAGCCAGGTATGCTGGCTGCTGTTGGCTAACGGTAGCCTGGACGAATGTTGCCCCACCCGCGCTCCACGAGGCCATCTGGACCGACTTCGACACGCCCTGCGGAAGACTTGTAGCACACGTGGAGCCGGAATAGCCGGTGTCGCCTGAATTGCAGAACGAGTTCTGGGCCGCAACTTGCTTACCGCGGTAATCATATGTCTGTGTATTGTTGCAGGTTGTGCCAGGCTGTGGAGCACTGTCGCACGCCAACCGCAAGGCGCCCGAATAGGCGGCTGCATCGGCCGCACTCTGGGCGCGTTGCCTGGTCACATACCAGGACCCGGCTTCACCGCCGAGCGCCATCACTCCGATCAGCGGCACCAGGGCAACCACGGTTGCGAACGCGGCGGACCCTCGACGGCAACGAAGCATGTTACGCATGGGACATCCTATTGAAACCGCTCTGAGTAAGTCAGTGTGAACGAACAGGCATTACCGCTGGTGCTCGTGCACAACGCGGACGTCAGCACGATCGGCGCCAACGTGATCGTTGTTGAGTACACATAATACTTCGCCAGCGAAGGATCGGAGTTTCCTGACGCGCAGACAGCATTGCTGTCGCCGCAAATTAGCGCAATGCTGGGGATCGGAAAGCGGCTATCGGCCTTGGCGAGTGCGGTCGACGCCCAACTGGACGCGTTCGTAACGTCGGGTGGCGGCGAATAAAGGATGGATTGCCCGAACGCGCGTAACGCCGCGAGCGCCGAAACGTACTGGTAGCCGGCGACGGCAAGATCAGCAAGCGGCAGAAGGATTACCATCAGCAGGAAAAGGTAGACGAACGGCATCTCGAACGCGACGGCGCCGCGCTGATCAGCGACCAGAGAACGTTTGCGGCTCACAAGCCCTTTCCGGCGATGCAAATAAGACAGCACGTTAGCACCTTCACAATACGGTTAGACCGTTACCTCGCTAGCGAATGTCCGCGACAATTCTGCCGTTCCCGGCAGATCACCAAACATAAGGTATCAACCTCCAGCGCGACGCCTCGTAACCCGAATATTCCGGACAATTGCGCCGGAGCAGATCTTCTTCGTAGTAGATTCGACATACTTGAACGCCGATGTGCAGCACGAACAGCGTCACCGTCAGCGGCGAAAGGACCTTGAGCACCACGCCGAATATCGCGATCTGCTCCGCCAGATAGAGCGGGTGCTTGATCCATCGGTACGGACCGGTTTGCACCACGGACCGCGCCTGCGGCACCAGGCTGAACGACTTGCCAAGGTGCCTGATCGTGAGGAGCATCATGATCATGCCGGTCAACACGCAAACCGTGGACGCAAGGTTTGGCAACGCCTCGTCGGTCTCACCAAAGAAGCCGATCGCCCATGGCATGTAGGTGCCGACAAATGCCGCTATTCTTGGCAGCCAACCATCCGCGTGCGCCTTGGCCGGTGCCCGGGTCATGACCAGCAACCCGAGCAGCACATAGAAGCTGGCGAGACAAAGGCTCGACAAAAGTGACGGCCAGGGCTCGGAGTGCGATCCGATCTTGATGGCGAAACAAAGCGCCAGCAGCATGAACCAAATGCCGCCGAGCGTCTGCATGGCCCGTTCGTAACCCGACCTATCCGATAAAGTCATGATGCTCATAAATGACCTACTTGAACGCACGAGTGAGATGCAAAAACGGGCTCGCGCCCAGAATGACGAACATGGCCGGAAGCATGAACAGCACCATCGGAATGGTCAGCTTGGCGCCCAGCTTGTGCGCCCGCGCCTCCAGCTTGGTGATGCGCTCGCGACGAAGGTCGACAGCGATACCGCGCAGCGCCGTCCCGAGCGGCGTTCCGTACTGCAGGCTTTGCGCGATCACCGTTCCAAAGCGGCGGAGCCCTTCCGACTTGCTGCCCAGCTTCTCGAAAGCTTCCGTGCGGTTCGGCAATATCCGCAGATCATCGAGCAATCCGCGCAATACCTGGGCCATCTCCGGATTGGTTTGCTTCATCTCCTCTGCCACACGCTCGAGCCCGCCCTCGAGGCCCATTCCCGCCTCGCTGCAAACAACGAGCAGATCGATGGTATCCGGTGTCCCCAGGCGAATGGCCGCATCGAAGCGCCTTTTCAGGAACAGAAGGATCAGACGTGGCCCCATGATCCCGACCACCACCCCGAGCAGCGTGAAGGTCATCACTTCCAGGAATGACTTCCCGAGAAGCTGCGCTGCAAAAAACGCCGCCAGCGGAAACAGGAACATGCTGACCGCTTTGACGCCGATCCAGATCGGCAAAGTTCGATAATGGTTGTAACCCGCCGCCTGAATGATCGTCCGGAGCTGCTCCAGATTTTCCTCCGCGTAGAAGCGCTTGTAGCGAGCGCCGATCGAGGAAAGCCAGCCGATCAGATCCTGCGAGGAGCTCGCGCGGTCGGGGATGCCCAGCACTGCGTTCGACACCCGCGTATCCAGCGCGCGAATATGCACCTCGCGAATGATCAGAATGAACATTGCGGCCGCAACGACTGTGGCAAGGGCCGCAAAACCGAAGACAGCAGTCATAGGGCCGTCTCCCGCTTGATCATCCAGCGTATCACGAAGTGTCCGACGACGACCGATCCGAGCGCGTAGGCCAGCAGCACGTTTCCAGTCGGGTCATAGAACAGCAGATCGATCGACTGCGGATTGATCGCGTACAGCAATCCGCCAATGATGAACGGCGATAGTGAAAGCGCACGCGAAGAGAAGATGACCTCTCCGGCCAGGGCCTTCGCGCGCGCAGCCAACGCAACCCGTTGGCTTACAGTGTCGGCCAGTATCTGCAGGGTCTCCGCCAGGCTGCCCCCTGCCCTCAATTGGACCGCGAGTGTTACTGCAAACATGGCGTATTCGGGAACCAGCGTTCGCTGATAGATTCCTTCGACAGCCTCTTCCGGAGCCGTCCCCATTGCCAACTCGCTGCAGACGATCTTGAACTGGCCGGATGTTGGCTCCGGCATCTCCCGCGCGATGGCGCGAAAGGCTTCGTTGACCGGCAATCCCGACCGAACGGTGCTGGTTACCAACTGGATTGCGTCGGGAAGCTGGCGGAAGACCTGATTGATGAAACGACTTCGCTGCCATCCGAACACGCCCCGCACCGCCAGCAGGGCCACGCCAGCAGCAATGATCGACACCACGGACGCTGACCATTCCAGCAAGCGATGATTGGCGTAAACGAGCAGACCTGCGGCCAACGCGCCGGCCAGAAACACATAGGCCGGATGCAAAACGTAAACGATGTCGGCCTGATAATTGACGATGCGATGGAGCATATCCCAACGCGAGGCCTTGGCCGCGCGACGGATGGACACCAAGGTTGCCGCTTCGGACGTCGGCAGGGCAATCTCGATCTGGCGCTCCATCCGCCGCTGTCGCGAGTCGAGCCACAGCGTGGTGATCGTCGCACACAACAGAAGCGCCAGAACGATGATCAGGGCCGTCGACATCAGATCTGCCTCATCCCTTCGGCCCAGGCCCGCTCAAGCCCGTAATAGGTGAGGCGACTTTTGAATTTCGGGACTGCCTGGGTGGACCGATAGGTGCCCGATATCCGGCCGTGAACGTCCTCGTCCTTGTACTCGAACAGCGCGATGTCGTTGGTGGTGATCACCTCCCCTTCCAGGCCGATCACCTCGGTGATCTGGATGATCCGACGCTGTCCGTCCCGCATGCGTTCGACCTGCACGATGATATCCAGGGCGGCGACGATCTGTGCGCGGATTGCGCGCGATGGCAGATTGACCTGGCCCATCTGCACCATGTTCTCGACGCGCGTCAGCGCATCGCGCGCACTGTTGGCATGTACCGTCGAGATCGATCCATCATGGCCGGTGTTCATCGCCTGCAGCATGTCGAATGCTTCGGCGCCGCGCACCTCGCCCACAACGATGCGATCCGGGCGCATACGCAGGGCGTTCCACAACAGATCGCGCTGCGTGACCTGCCCTGTACCCTCGAGGCTGGGCGGCCGCGTCTCCAGGCTGATCACGTGCGGTTGCTGCAGTTGCAGCTCAGCGGCGTCCTCGATCGTGACGATGCGTTCGCTGTGGTCGATGAACTGGCTAAGGGCGTTCAGCAGTGTCGTCTTGCCCGACCCCGTGCCGCCGGAGACCAGAACATTGAGCCGGCAGCGAGAGGCAATTTCCAACAGCTGCCCGAGAGCGGGGGTCATCGATCCGTTCGCGATCATTCCACTGATGTTCAATCGCCGGCTTGGAAATTTTCGGATCGAGATGCAGGGACTGTGGATGGCCAGCGGCGGCAGGATGATGTTGACGCGGCTGCCGTCCGGCAGGCGGCAATCCACCATCGGGCTGGATTCGTCGACGCGCCGGCCGACCTGCGCAGCAATCTTTTGCGCGACCGCGGCAATATGTTCGTTGTCACGAAACCGCACCGCGATCCGCTCCAGCTTGCCGCTCCGTTCGACGTAGACGTTGCTCGGCCCGTTGATCATGATGTCGTTGATGGTCTGATCGAGCAGAAGCGGACGAAGCGGCCCGTAGCCGGTCATGTCATCCGCTATTTCTTCCGCCAACAGCAGCTGCTCGCGACCTGACAGTTCCAGCCGTTCCTGGTTGGCGATGCCGTGAATGATTTCCTCGATCTGCCGCCGAAGGACCTCGCGCGAGACCGACGCGGCTGCCGCCGGCTCGATCTGCTCGATAACCCGCTCGCGCAACGACGCCGACATCGCCGGAAGATGTGCCAGAGGTTCCTCGCACTTCGGCATTGATGTGGGTAGCGGGGGAGGCTCCGCATTCGGCGCCGATGCCGCCGCGCCTGGCGCAGTTGGCGATGTGGCGAGCAGCACCGGCGGCTCGCCGGGCGCCACCGTCGGCGCCCCCGCCATCAGTGTGGGCAAACGTAGTGGTGTGTCGTCTGCGCGCCTGCCGAACTTTTTCATAGCCCGAGCCATTTCCGCCACCGCCCCTTTTGCTTGGAGCCAACACCGGTGATTTCCCGGACGATCGGAGCGAGGTGACGCCGCAGTGCGGATACATGCTTGAGAGCCGGAATCCCGAGGTTGACGGCCTGGGTCATGCCCTTGCCGAGATCGGGGATCACCATGTCCGGCTCCGCACCAAGCGCCTTGACGATCGTCGCCCTGGGCAGGCCGCCGGCGCGATTTGCGCGATTGAGCAGAGTAAAGACCCGATCCTTGCCTGCGATGTTGGTGACGGCGTTGCGCAGCGCATGGGCATTGCGCAAACCGGTTACCTCCGCTTCCAGCAGAACCAGCACATGACGGGACATCGTAATGACCGGATAGATCGATGCCGGGAACGGCACCGGCACATCGACGACGACGTAGTTGAACCGCTGACGGAGCAGGCCCAGCACGTGCCGCACGCCCGCCTCGGTGATATCGAGCTTGGCATCGAGGTCTTCGTCGCCCGAAATCAGGAAAACCCGATCGTTCACCTCGATCGCCGCCCGTTCGAGGAACAGCGTGTCGGCCCGCATCGGATTTTCTAGGGCAATGCGCAGCCCAGGTCCTGGGCGAACACCGAGCATCACCGCGGTCTCGCCGCCCTGCAGATGGAGGTCGAGCAGCGCCACCTTGGCCTTGGTGGTCTCGGCCAGTTGCAGCGCGAGGTTGATGGCGATGCTGGTAGCTCCGGCGCCGCCCTGTGCACCGCAAATCGACACCACATGCCCGCCGCGGTCATTATGAGCTGGCGCGACGTCGCCAAGCAGTTTCGGGCGGAGTTGGTCCAGCACCATATCCCGGGTGATCGGCGTTGGAAGATACTCTGTAACGCCGGTCTCCATCAGTTCCCGGTAGAAGTTGATCTCCCTGTTGTCGCCGATCAGGCACACCCGGACATCGGGCGGGCAGACGCTCGCCAGACGTTCCAGTTCAGTGAACGGATCATCGATCCCGCTGATGTCGGTCACCAGCGCGGTCAGGTCCGTGTCGGTCTCAAGCATACGCGTCGCATGCCGGATGGTGCCACGCCGGATTACCAGGTTGCTGCCTTCGAGGCCCTTGCGAAGGGCCGCAGCGCTCAACTCGTCGTTCACGAAGCAAACGATGCGGTTACGCGTGAGAACGGACGTCGTCTCTTCGGGCGATTCCACCACTGCCATGACACTCATTAACGTTTCTCCGGCCCCTTGCTGGCGTCACCCACAACTGCTGTCGTCTGACGGTCAGCCTCCGGCGAGCCGTCGCAGTTCGCAAGGGCGTCGTCGTCGAGATCCTGCTTCCTGACCGAGTATTGCTTGACTTCGCTGCCCGTGTAGATCGCGACCATCGTGCTCTGGCCGGCAACGGCACTTTGGCGAGCCAGTTCGGGCGACACATCGCAGCTCGATGTCGCACCCGTGTCGGCCTTGTCCCACTGCTCGACCGCAGCCCGGATGACGAGCGAGAGCGTTCCAAGCTGCTTTGCGACGGAGACCTTCTTGACCTGATCCGGCTTGAGCTCCAGCGAGACGGTTTGCGCAGTCTTGCCCACGACGGCATTGCTGACGGGCCGCCCGCCCTGCGCAATTTCCTGATCGATCGCGATCACACGCACATTGGACAGAACTGTTTCGCTCACCGCCCTCCGCGCCAGATTCGCCTTCTCGAAGACCTGGGTCAGCACCACGTCAACGTTGTCGCCCGGCCTGATCAACCCCGAGACACCGGTCTCCTCATCGACCTTGATGCTGATCGCGCGGCTGTCCGGCGCCAGAACGCTGGCGAGGAAGCCACGATCCTTCGGACGCAGGATGTCCTCCAGGGTAATGGGGCTGCCGGCTTCGACGAACTTGCGAACCAGAGAACCTGGAAGTCCGGCCTTGGAATCAGGCGTTTCGAGGATCGCCCCTGCGGGGACACGGTTCGGCGCCGCCTGGCGTACTGCGAAATCCTCGTCTCGCGCCAATGTTCCCTTCGAAAGCGCTCGTGTCGTAACAAAGTAACCGACGGTCGCTGGCGACGCCGGCCGCTTTTCCGCGACCACCTCCGCAACAACCGGGTCTTTCGCCTGGTTCACGTTATAGGCGATGAGCCCGAGCGCCGTAGCCGCAAGCAACAGCACCATGATGATGGAGACACGCAATGCGGACGACATGTCATAATCCTTTGCTCAAAATGGTCCAGATACCGCCGCATGCAATCGCAACGCCGTAAGGCAGCGGTGCATGTCGCAAATGACGCCAACGCTCTATCGCGTAGACGCGGCGCACGAGCGACGATCCGGCCGGCGCCAGCTTCGGATGTGGCAGGCGTCGCATCGTCAGATGCACCACGGCTAAAGCGCCGCCGGCCAATGCAGTTGCCGTCAACAGCTCAATCACGCCGGTCAAGGGCAAACCGATCGCCAAGGCAACCAGCAATTTGACATCGCCGCCGCCGATCATTCCGCGCTGATAGATCACGAAGAGCACCAGAAACAGGATTGCGGCGACGATCAGCGACTGGCCGATCTGCATCGGGCTGGCCAATTGACCAGCGATCCCAAGGAGCGCCAGCGCCAGACAGATTTCGTTTCGGATCAGTCGCGTCGCGATATCGATCGTTGCGACATACAGCAACAATGCGATTTCCAGACACGAGGTCGTGGACGCAATCCAGCTCATGAAAATTCTGCCTCAGACGAGACGGGAGCACGCTGCAATGCCCCGTCGTCAGACGGTCATCTGCGTCAAGCGGCAGCAGTGACAGCGGCGGTGATCTTGCCGATCGCAGTCGCGAGCGCCGCGCCGATGCCGGTTGTAGCGTCCGTGCCGAACGCAGCGGCAACGGCGCCGACGATGCAGGCGGCGACGATCACGTACTCGAACGACACAACGCCGTCCTTGTCCGTGCGCAGAAGTGCCAAGGCTACTTTCGCTTTGATGTAATACTTCAACATCGGGGCAAATCCTTGCTTCGAGAATGAATGATGCGAATAGTTCTGGTGCGCCGCTGGCAGAAAAAGCTGCCAACGGCGTCGGGTTGCAAACGGGTCCAGAGGAAGCCTCTCGGATGCAGGCGGCCGATTAGGCGGCTGCGGTTACCGCGGCCGTGATCTTTGTGATCGCAGCCGTCAGCGCAGCCTGGATGCCACCGGCACCAGTCGTGCCGAACGCCGCAGCAACGGCGCCGACGATGCAAGCGGCGACGATCACGTACTCGAACGACACAACGCCGTTCGAGTCCGTGCGCAGCTGCTTCAGGGCTTCGGTGGTCTTGATGTAGCAATTCAACATTGTACAAATTCCCTCTTACTAAGACTGATTTACTAGCAGCAATGTCGGCATTCAAATTTACGAGGTTGACAGGTAAATTTGCAGCCAACTGTCGGTACCTTAAATCATTCTCAATGAGATTGTCATCCGGTAATCGTTCGTTAACCCTACTAGCGCGGGCATTCCTTGGTTTCTGAAGGTAATCCGAAATCATTAGCGGCAGGCGAGAGCCCGTAAAAATGCGGCCGAACGCTACGGCGATACCGGCGCGCGTCGGCAGGTCGAGCCGCGCTCATTGAAGGTGTAGGGAGAATCGAGCCTGACGGGCCGACTTCTTTTGTGACAGCCGCCACCCTCGCACCCGGAAAAGGCACGTCTCTACTAGACGCAGTGTCGGACGTAGCAACCGCCGCTCACGCGTATCCACTGGCAGCGGCTGGGCGGAGGCTTCTTGACGACGGCCCAGCCATGATAATCGATGTTGGTTGGCGCGGTCAGGCCGCGCCAGAACACCGCGTGGGCGTCGGAGGTACTCTGTGAGTGCCGAGACGGCGGGCTCGCAGATCGTCTGGCTCGGCTTGATGACGCTGCCACCCGGCGCACGCACCAAAGCTCATGTCCACGAACACCATGAGGCGGCGCTCTACATGATAAGCGGCGATGCGCTTGAGTTATGGACTGGCGATGATCTTGAACATACCAATGCTATTCGGCCCGGCGACTACATCTACATCCCGCCAAACGTGCTTCACGTGGCAGTGAATCGCGGCACCACACCCGCTGTCGTCTTGGGCTCACGCAACGAGGCGACGGCGCAGAAGAGCCTTATCTTGCGCCCAGAGATGGATGCACGCCGGAACCACACACCGGCCTTCAAGGCGAAGGTGGCGCTTGCCGCCGTCAAGGGCGACCGGACGATAGCTCAGCTTGCCGAGCAGTTTGACGTCCACCCCAATCAGATTACGGCGTGGAAGGCGCAGCTGGAGGGTGGCGCTTCCGGAGTTTTTGGACTTGGCGGCGCTGCACCGGCCACGCCTGCGATCGATGTGAAGTCGCTGCATGCCAAACGGGGAGCTCACGCTGGAGAACGTTTTTTTAGAAGGAGCGCTCACCAAGGCGGGATTGCTGAGCGCAAGGCGATGATCGAACGTGAGCACGATCTGTCGATCACCAGGCAGGCGGAAGTTTTGCAGATCAGCCGCGGCAGCGTTTATTACCTGTCGCGCCCGGTGCCGGACGCCGATCTCGCGATCATGCGGCGTCTCGACCGGCTGCATCTGGAGTTTCCCTTCGCCGGTTCGCGCATGCTGAGAGGCCTGCTGGCTGCCGAGGGGTGCAAGATCGGCCGTCGGCATGTGAAGAGGCTGATGCGGCGGATGGGGATAGAGGCGCTCTATCGCCGTCCGCGCACCACCAGGCCAGAGCCCGGCCACAAGATCCATCCGTACCTGCTGCGCGGCATGGAGATCACGCGGCCGAACCAGGTCTGGGCGATGGACATCATCTACATCCCGATGGCGAGTGGCTTCGTTTATCTCGCCGCGGTGCTGGACTGGGCGACCCGCCGTGTTCTGTCATGGCGGCTGTCGATCACCATGGAAGCAGCCTTCTGCATCGAGACGCTGGAGGACGCCTTGGCTCGTCACGGCAAGCCGGACATCTTCAACACGGATCAGGGCGCGCAGTTCACCGGACAGGCTTTTACCGGCGCGCTCGCCGACAACGGCATCGCAATCAGCATGGACGGTAAGGGCGCATGGCGGGACAACGTGTTCGTCGAACGGCTCTGGCGCAGCATCAAATACGAGGAGGTGTACCTGCGGGCCCATGACAGCGTCGGCGAGGCGCGCAGCTCGATCGGCCGATATCTCGACCAGGCGTCCCCATTCGAGCCGTGACGGCAGCGCGCCGGATCAAGCCTACTTCACCCCGCTGCCATTCCGCATGGCAGCCTAACCCCGGCAGAGGCTCCACTTATCGACGCGGAAATTCTGTTCAGACAACCGGGACCAGCGCTAATGCTCCATTGGGAAGCAATGGATGCCATCGCTGCAGGGCATGAGAAAATGAAAACAACCGCGCGAGAATTCGTAGTAGCCATAGTTGCGGTCCTTTTGATTGGCAGTGTAAAGGCGCGCGACTTGGATGGCCGAGAGAGCATCGCGTGGCGATCCTTGCGGCCTTTGCCTTGCTCGACGCGCAGCATCATGCGCTCGGAATCGACATCGGATACCTTCAGCGAGACGACCTCGGAAACACGCAGCCCCGCACCGTAGGCGACACTGAGCGCCGCCTTGTGCTTGACGCTCGGCGCCGCCTCCAGAACGCGCGCAACCTCTTCGGGGCTGAGGACAACCGGAACCTTGCGGGGCTCGCGGATGAACGACAGGTGCTTGGCGAGGTCAGGGCGATCCAGCGTCACATTGAAGAAGAAGCGCAGCGCCGAGACGGTGGCGTTGATCTTTGGCGCGCCGGCACCGCTCGACGCCAGATGCAGCCGAAAGCCGCGCACGTCTTCCGATTTTGCCGTGTCGGGAGAGCGGCCGAGGAACACCGCGAAATCCTTGACCCTTTGTACGTAGTCATGTTGGGTCTTTGGAACGAACTTGCGGATCGCCATGTCTTCGATCATGCGCTGGCGCAACGGGCTGATGCCCTGCTTGGTCATTGGGGATGCTCCTGTCTTGAGTGAGGTTGTCGAAACCCCTCAATCTCAAGACAGGACGCCCCGTTGCGCTATCGTCTTGGCTGTGCCGCCGGCCGCAGCGCCCTACCGCGCGAGCGGTTTAGTCCTTTGGCCCGAAGGCGAAGATCGCCATGGTGTCCGGCACGTCGGCGGTCGAGGCTAGACCGGACATCGGGAAGCCGCGAGCAAATCGACGCGAATGACCCTGGCTGTGTGAAAACGCCTCTGCTTTGCTATGATTCCCTCGTGATTCTGCGGGGGAAGCTGATGAGGCGCTTCGTTGAGCAGGTGGATCGTGGGCAGTGGACGCTATTGCCCGAATGCCTCGATGATTTCATTGACGGGGGCAACCCTGTTCGCGTGATCGACGTGTTTGTCGATGCGCTCGATTTGGCTGCGATGAGCTTTGAGAGAGTGGAGCCGGCGGCGACTGGTCGGCCATCGTACCATCCCTCGGTTCTCCTCAAGCTTTACATTTACGGCTATCTGAACCGGGTGCAGTCGAGCCGGCGGCTCGAACGCGAGGCCGGACGCAATATCGAGGTCATGCGGCTGCTGGGTCGGCTCGCACCGGATCACAAGACGATCGCGGACTTCCGCAAAGACAATGGCCTAGCGCTGCGCAGGGTATGTGCGCGCTTCGTCGAACTCTGTCGTGAGATGGGCCTCCTGGCGACGGCGAGTGTTGCCATCGATGGCAGCAAGTTCAAAGCCGTGACAACCGCGACAAGAATTTCACGCGGGCGAAGGTGGAACGGCGGCGTGCCCAACTGGAGGAAAGCGTCTCGCGCTATCTGACACGGCCGACCGGCAAGAGCCGACGGAGGCACTGGCCGCGAAGGCGACGAGGCTTACCGAGAAACTGACGAAGCTGAAGGAGGAAATGGGCAAGCTTGCCGCTTACGAGATGCAGATGCTTGCTTCGCCTGACCAGCAAATCTCACTGACCGATCCCGACAGCCGTTCGATGGCGACGAGCGGGCGCGGTTCCGGCGTCGTTGGCTACAATGTGCAGGTCGCCGTAGATACCGAGCACCGAACAGCGGCTTGGATCTGGCTCAACTGGCCAATGTGGCCAGGCAGGCGAAGGCTGTTCCCAAGACCGCGTTGCCGATCGCAGCTACTTCAGCAGCCTGGAAATCCTCGCGGCCACGAGGCCGGCATCATCGTGACTCTGCCCAAGCCGCAGACGTCGGGTGCCAAGTCGGATGGCCGCTTCGGCAAGCAGGACTTTGTCTATTTGCCGGAGGAAGACGCCTATCGCTGTCCGGCTGGGGAGCAACTGCCGTATCGCTTTACGAACGAGGAAGATGGCAAGCGGATAAGGCGCTACTGGACCACAGCCTGTCAAAAAATGTTCGCTCAAATCGCAATGCACGACAGGGCCGGAGCGACGGATTCCACGATGAGAGCATGAGCATCTGCTCGAAGCTGTGCAGCAGCGCCTTGATGCAAACGCACAAGCCATGCGCGTGCATCGCGAGACGGTCGAGCATCCGTTCGGCACCATGAAGGCCCGCATGGGAGCGACACACTTCACCAAAACGCTTCCGAAAGTAGCCGCCGAGATGGCTCTCTCGGTCCTGGCCTATATCCTGACACGGGCTATGAACATCGTCGGGACCAAGCCGCTGATGGCCGCGATCGCGGCCTGAGACCGAACCGTTCCTGGCTTCTCACCGCCCTCCCGCGAAGGTGTTTTTACACGACCAAGACCCGAAGCTGACATGACCCTCTCCGCTGGAGCTTACCCCTGCGGAACCCCGGCCAGGCGCATGCCTTCATAGATGCGCTCGCGCCCGGCGAGGTACGTCGGATGGTCGCTCACGGCGAAGGCGCGGAAGCGGCGGATGTTGAAGTTCGGATCGAGCGTCATTCCTGCTTGTACGGCAACCCGCGCTTGGTCCAGCGCGCCGAGGCGCGCCAAAGCAGCGGCAAGACAGAAATGCACGACGGAGTAGTTCCGGTTTGCGTCGAGGCACCGGCGCAGCCAGTCGACCGCTTCGGCATCACGGTTGAGCTGCATCTTGGCGAAGCCGATCCACGCCAACCATCGGGAGGCCAAGGTATCGCGAGGAGAAAGGCGGAATGCCTCTTGAACGTGTATTTCGGTTTCCTCGGCACGGCCGAGAAAATACTTGGCAAACCCGATGAGCGCATGGGCGTTGGCAAAATTTCGATCCAGCGCCAACGTCTGTTCGAATTCACCAATGCCTTGATCCGCTCGTTTCGTAAACATTTGCACGCAGCCCAAGGTCAGATGGGCTAAAGCGTGGTTCGGCGCGAGGGAAAGTGCTCTGATCGAGGCCGACTCGGCTGCCGCAAACCGCGCGGTCCCGTCGTCTGTCATAGCCAGTGCTCCAACGGTCGCATCGACAGTCGCCATGCCGACCATTGCTTCGACGTTGCGGGGATCGAGCTCCAGGGCACGCTCGAAGAACCCACGTGCTTGCGTCAAGTGTTCGGGGGCTACCCCCTTGTAAAGGTAAGCCCTGCCCTGGAACTCCAAGTCCATTGCATCAGGATGTAGCGTGCGCTCCGCGCGTGTTGCCTCGGCCGCGACGAGCTGGGCTCTAAGCGTGTTGGCAATCCTCGATATGATTTCGTCCTGCATATCGAAGAGGTCGGCGACCGGCTTGTCGAACCGCTCTGCCCATAAGTGATTGCCGGTTCGGGCGTCGATTAGCTTCACGTTCACCCTCAATCGCTTGTCAGCTCGCTGCACTGAGCCTCCGAGCACATAGCGGACGTTTAACTCCCGCCCGACCTGTTTCACATCGACGGCCTTGCCCTTGAAAGTGAACGCGGTGTTGCGGGCGATGACGAATGAGCCGGTGATGCGGGACAAGTCAGTGGTCAAGCTTTCGGTTACACCATCGACGAAGTAGTCTTGCGCAGGATCACCGCCGAGGTTGGCAAACGGCAGCACAACGATGGAAAGATGAGGCGGTGAAAGCAGGCCCGGCACCGCGCGCGCGGTCTCTGTCGCCGAGCTAGGCCCATCCGGACGACAGCGTAGGCCCGGACCGGGCGGGCAATATTTTTAAGGTTCTGCTCACCCAGGTCAGCAAATTCAACAGCGACCTTGCCGCGGACATGATCATAGACGGCGGACGAGATGCAGATACCGCCCGGTTCTGTAATGCTCTCAAGACGAGCGGCAATGTTCACGCCGTCCCCAAAGATATCGTGAGGTTCGACAATTACGTCGCCAATATTGATGCCCACGCGGAAAGCAATAAGCCTGTCCTCCACGTCGGCGATGGTCAGTTCACGAATGCGAGTCTGGAACTGCATAGCAGCCCGAACTGCTTCGACAGCGCTGGGAAATTCCGCCAAGAATCCGTTGCCGGTGTTCTTGACGATGCGGCCGCCGTGTTCCGCAATCGCGGGTTCAACACCGCCCGCGAGGAGCACTTTCAGTTTGGCGTGCGTAGCCTCTTCATCGCTGTGCATGAGCCGCGAGTAACCAGCCACGTCGGCCGCCAATATCGCGGACAACCTGCGCTCTACTCTGACCGGCCCCTCCTGCACCATGGCTCTCAACCCAACTGACGAGACATTGTACGACGGATCGGGTGACCGGGCCACACTGCTAATGTCGCCTGTTGTGAAGGGCTTCGGATGCCGGCCCCATGACGGTGTTGCCGCGCACACGAGGGGCCGGCGTCCGAAAGCCTCCAAAGGAGGAAACCGCGCTGGGGGGACGTAGGACGATGCCGCGCGATCGAGCTAGTCGCGTCAAACAACCTTCAGACGATCAGGACGATCGCCTATGGGGATTTAATGTTTGGCGGCACCTGTACTTTCAATGGCTTGGCTATAGCAAAAATACCACACCACACAATCTAAACCTGAGCTCCTCGATATTCGAAGGCCATGAGGCAAACTGATCCAAACCATTGGGTCCGAGCCTTGCCACGCCATCCTTGCCTTTGACGATGGTTTGTATGGAGAGCACGGAACGTTTGGACTCAGCGATTGTGCTCGACGATCTCGTGGCGCTTCAGCGTGACCCGGAAAAAGAACCGCAACGTCGAAACGGTCTGGTTGATGGTCGGCACGCCAACGCCGCTCGCCGCCAGATGGAGCTGGTAGCGGCGCACATCTTCAAAACTCGCCGTATCGGGTGATCGCCCGAGGAACGCTGCGAAGCTCTTGACCCTCTGCACGTAGTCATGTTGGGTCTTCGGCGCGAACTTGCGGATCGTCATGTCTTCGATCATGCACCGCCGCAATGGGCTCATGGCCTCATCGGTCATGGGGATGCTCCTGTCTTGAGTGAGGTTGTCGAAACCCCTCGATCTCAAGACAGGACGCCCTATTGCGCTATCGTTTTGGCTGTGCCGCCCGCCGCAGTGCCCTACCGCGCGAGCGGTTTAGTCCTATGACCCTGAACGGACACCGGATCGGCTCGTTCATTTCCTCTCGCTTTTTGGAGTTTCTGCCTTCCGGGACACCGCCTCAAGCCGATAGAGTGCGTGCTCCTGAGATCAGAGGCTGTATATGAGCCAAGGCCCCTCGGAACGGAGTAGTGCGCGCAACTCGGGTGAAAAGGCTCCCAAGACGAAGCGCAAGACCCAAGCAGAAACCCGGGACCCAACCGGTCAGCCGCCTGCCGATCTGCGGCCCGAACTTAGCCGCCTTACCCTCGAACTGGCTGAAGCACGTGAGCGGCAGGCGGCAACCGCTGAGGTTCTTCAAATTATATCGTCCTCTGGCGGTAAACTCGGACCCGTGTTCGAGGCGATGCTTGCCAATGCGATGCGCATCTGCGCGGCGCAATGCGGCTTCATCTATAAGATGGAAGACGGCGCTATGCGGGCCATGGCCGAAATCGGCGTCCCTCCTGCACTGGCCGAGTATCGTCGGCAGCATCTCCATACAGGCGGCGCAACGACCCCGGTTGATCTCATGCGAGCGACCAGGAAACCAGCGCATATTCCCGATGCCCGGGAGAGCGACGCTTATCGGATGGGCAATCCCAATGCGGTTGCAGGCGTCGAACTCGGCGGTGCGCGGACGGTGCTGTACGTCCCGATGATCAGGGACGACAATATTGTCGGAGTCATCAACTTGTACCGCCAAGAGGTTAGGCCGTTCAGCGCCGAGCAAATCTCACTCGTGGAAAGCTTTGCCAGTCAGGCGCTTATTGCAATTGAGAATGCCCGCCTATTCGAAGAGGTGCAGAGACAAACTCGCGATCTCTCTGAATCTTTACAGCAACAGACCGCGACCGCCGAAGTTCTCGGCGTGATCAGCGGTTCTTTCGGCGACCTAGGACCCGTCTTCGATGCGATGCTCGACAAGGCGATGGGCCTTTGCGCTGCCGATTTCGGCGTGCTCAATACATTCGACGGCGAGCTATTCCATACCGCTGCCACGCGTGGGCTGCCTTCCGCCTATGATGAATACCGGCGCGACCGGCCATTGGAGTACGGACCCGGCACGGCGCCGGCCCGCCTCTTGCGGGGCGAACCGATTGTAGAAATTTCCGATCTTCGCGAGTCGGATGCCTATCTCAGAGGCGAACCCAACCGGCGCGCGCTGGTCGATCTAGGAGGGGCGCGAAGTGTTCTTGCCGTTCCGCTCCTAAAGAACGATCAGCTGGTCGGCAACTTCATGATCTTTCGCCAGGAGTCGGCGCGTTTTTCGGAGAAGCAAATTTCGCTCCTGAAACAGTTCGCGGCCCAAGCAGTGATCGCTATCGAAAACACGAGGTTGCTTCGTGAGCTGCGCGCGAGCACCGAGGATCTGCGAGAGTCGCTCCAGCAGCAGACTGCGACCGCCGATGTGCTCAAGGTCATCAGCCGCTCTGCCTTCGACTTGCAAACCGTGCTGGACACGCTCGTCGAGTCTGCGGCTCGATTGTGCGAGGCGGATATGGCCGCGATCACGCGCCAGAAAGGGGACGAATATTTCCGCGCCGGGTCATACGGCTTCACGCCTGAGTTCATGGATTACGTAAAGGACATTCCCGTCAAGCCCGAACGCGCGACCATTACCGGCCGAACGCTGCTCGAAGGAAAGGTGATTCATGTGCCCGACGTGCTTGCCGATCCCGATTACGCGTTTTCGGAAGCGCAGAAACTAAGCGGCAATCCGCGAACATTTCTCGGAGTCCCCCTTCTCCGCGAAGGCAATCCGGTTGGCGCACTCGTGCTGCTGCGCCGAACAATGCGGCCCTTTACAGACAAGCAGGTCGAATTGGTCACAACTTTTGCCGATCAGGCCGTGATTGCCATCGAAAACGTGCGGCTGTTCGACGAGGTTCAGGCGCGAACCAAAGAACTCGCAGCTTCCCTGGACGATCTGCGAACCGCGCAGGATCGTCTAGTGCAGACCGAGAAGCTGGCCTCGCTCGGCCAGCTTACCGCCGGTATCGCACACGAGATCAAGAACCCTCTCAACTTCGTCAACAACTTCTCGGCCCTTTCGGCGGAACTGACCGACGAGTTGAATGACGTGCTCAAATCCGCCACGCTGACCGACAACCTCCGTGCGGAAGTCGATGAATTGACCAGGACGCTGAAAGACAACCTCGAAAAGGTTGTTCAGCACGGCAAACGCGCCGATTCCATTGTGAAAAACATGCTGCAGCACTCCCGTGAGGGGTCCGGCGAGCATCGTCTTGCTGATATCAATGCCATAGTAGATGAGAGCCTGAACTTGGCTTATCACGGTGCTCGAGCAGAAAAGGCAGGCTTCAGCATCGCCTTGCATCGCGATCTCGACCCGTCCGTCGGGATGGCTGATATCTATCCGCAAGAGATCACGCGGGTCATGCTCAATCTGATAGCAAACGGGTTCTACGCCGCGGCGAAGCGCAGAGTGGAAGCCGGTGACGGCTTCGAGCCGATGCTTTCCGCTACGACAAAGAACTTGGGAGATAAAGTCGAAATACGCATTCGCGATAACGGCACCGGAATCCCGGAAGAAATTAGACAGAAAATATTCAACCCGTTCTTCACTACAAAGCCTTCCGGGGAAGGCACCGGGCTTGGCCTGTCGATGAGCCATGACATTGTCGTAAAGCAACACGGTGGCAGCATCGAGCTTGAGACGGAGCCTGGACAATTCACAGAGTTCAAGGTCGTTTTACCACGTATAAGCCAAAGGTAATCTGCCAAACCATTTTGGCCGGTTGACCTGTCTCAATTGCGGTGCACGAGTCTGTTCTGCGTCCTGGCCGATTCCGTTGAAAGACGACCGGAAGTAGTTCGCTGTAGTGGCGCGAGCGCCGACGCGGCCGAAGGGCTCACCTGCTGCGAAGGTGAACTCGTCACGCGCACGGTCGGTCCTTAGGTGCGCGGCTGGACTTCGCGCGTGAAAAATTCTCCAGACTTTCTATGCCGATGTACCATACGGGCCATTGGACAAGGTCGTTTGGCGCCAAAGCCAGTTTGGGCCAGGCGCGAGCGTCACCGCTTCAAAATTGTCCCAGATCTGCAGCTTGATGTCCGGATCTGCGCCCGAGTTCGAGATGGAGCGCCGCCTTTGCTGCCGGTGTTAACTGATAGGTTCTGGCGACCGGCCGCATAAATCGTTCATCGAGGTCACCGCGAAGTCGTTGGGCCAAAACAGAAATATGGCCGCCTCGAGCGCGCCGCCAACTTCGGTTGGGCTGGTCTAATCCTGAGCACGCGCCTTCAACGCGCCCCCATTAATCAACCTTAGAGTTATTTCTCCCCCGAGCGCCCGTGCGCATTGGAATACGGTTAAAAAAGGATTAACCTGACGCGACCGATTAGCATTCAGTGTCTTTCAGATCGTTGCAATGGACCTCTCTCGCCGGAACTTCATGCAAGCGGCCCTTTTGGGAGGTATCGCGTTAAGCGGAGGTGCCGCGCTGAGCGCGGTCGGCACGCATCAGCGCCGCTCCTCGATGCTGACGCTTCCGCAGGCGGCCGACCTAGCTGGCTTGGCTCCCTCCTCCGCTGCCTTGAAATCGCAATCCTTGGCGCTTGGCAGACTCTTTCCTGCGTTGCTGGACCCCGATGCCGAAGGGGCCCCTTTCATCGCCAACACGCTTTCCAGCGGAGATTCTTTTGCCGGTCTCATTCGCCAAGGCGAACCCGGCAACTCGGTTTTCCTGAGACAGCCTGGGGCGCGCGCCATCATTCCTTGGACGCCCGTATTTATACGGGAAAATAGTCAGCTGTTGCAGTTGCCTTCTTCGGTGACGCGGCAAATAGACTGCTCTGATCTTTTGGTGATGAATGAGAGCAGTACGCGTCATCCCGTCTTTGGCAACAAGGCGCGCAAATACGAGTTTGTGCTTCCAAACCTCAAGTGGTCCGGCGCCAAGCGTTTAGGGACAATCGGCGCGATCTCCAGCAATCATGCCCTGCAATTTGCCCTGGCTAATCGTGTGGCCGATTTGACCGGTGACGGACAGCCTTTGAATTGTGCCCTGGACTTGGTGCTCTTCGAGGTTCCAGGAGCCGTCACGGACATAGCGCGACTGGCGATTTTGCGCGGTCTCGCTGAACACGTTGCCATAGCCAAGAACGATCTCGAATTGGCGGGCGAGGCGTCCCAGGAATACGCCAAAAGCTGGTTGCATCCGGATACGGATTTGCTCGTTCCGCCAGGCGGCTCGAATGAAGTGAGCGTGTTGGGACATATGAACGCTATTGCCGAGTTGGCGCACTTTCTTGACGCCGCTCAGGCCTGGAATGCACCGCCTGATGTCATTTTTGTCGCCATGGGTAGCGGCTCGACGGTTTTGGGCCTTCTCCTCGGCGTCCATTTAATGGGATGGAAGACCAAGGTCGTGGGAGTGGCCGATCAGGACAAATCATATCTGACGCGTTGGCTTGTCAACCGGCAACCCTCCTTGCCATTTGTGGAGGGGAATGTTGCCAAGCTTGCTCGCAGCACGGTGGACTGGCTGCAAAAAATCCGCTTTCCCGGCAACTCTCCCGATGTTCTTCGCGTGATGCAAGACGAGATATTCTTGCCGGATTCCACCAGCTGGCAGCCAGGATACGGCTTGGTCGAAGACACCGACCTCGCATGGGCGAACGAGTTGAAGGAGGCGGGACTCAGCCTTGATCCCGTTTTTACTTTGAAGGCTTGGCGATCCTTGCTCACCATGTCTCAAGCGGGAGCGCTGAAGAATAAGAGAGTTCTTTTCTGGAATACCTACAACAGCTTTGACTACATGCCCTCTCTTCTATCCAGTTTGGGATAGCCGATGCGGGGTCGCCAGCCATTGATCGTCTATGTGGCAGCCGTCGTGTTTCTGACGCTGGCATATTTTGCATCACCTGTGTCGAGAGAGGCTGTTTGGCACGTGTTTCCCGGCGTTGAAACGACGGCCCACGCGCATCCGCTTGCCACCGCGCTGGTGTTTTTGGTTACATCCGCCGCCCTTGCATTTCTGGCCTTTCCCTCCATGCCAATGATTTGCCTAGCGGCCGGTTTTTACATGGACGGATTGATTGGAGGCGCCACCGTGCTGCTCGGCAGCGCCTTTGGTGGTTTGAGCGCGTTTCTATTTTACCGGAAGCAGATTCAACGTCCGAGCGCTCCATCGAATCAAAAATCGGCTGTCAGGCTCTGGTTGACCTTGCTTGGACTGCGTCTCTCGCCGCTCGTGCCCGCACCACTGGTGAATGTCATTGCCGCGGTCTTTGACGTCTCACCCCTTCAGTACCTGACGACCAGTATGTTGGGCGGCGCACCGCTAGTCCTGTTCTATGCGCAAATAGGACAGCAGGGGCACCACCTATTGTCCGGCGAAACGCTGCATTGGCAGCAGTTTTCCGGATACTTGATCTTATTAACCTTAAGCACGCTGTTGAGTGCGATAGGTCCCTGGCGCTCGGTGCTGAACGACGTCAAGAAATTGAAAAGCTCGCCCGGATCAAATAATCTTTCGCTGCACTCAGCATCTGGTCTGTAATCAATCCTTTCCGGATAAACTGCATTTTTTCGAAAATTGAACGCTACTTTATTGTATTCTGCCATCCTTTCTTAAGTTCGCACGTGTAGATTGCAGGCGCTTCTACTGACCTAAAAAAGAGCGCCTTCCATGTTCCCGAAACGCTTCGTCCTTGGGTCGCTAAGCGGCGCCATGGCCTTCCTTTTCATGACCTCAAGCTGGGCAGCTGATCTTGCAGAGATCAAGCAGCGTGGCGAAATCCGCCATATCGGCATCCGCTACGCCAACTTTGTGACCGGCGCAGGCGATGGTTTAGACGTCGAGCTGATGCAGGGTTTCGCCAAACGAATTGGCGTGTCCTACAAGCTTGTCTACTCGGATTTTTATTCGGTGATCCGCGACCTGCTCGGCAAGGATGTGGTTCGCAAAAACGGCCAAGTCACCCTGGCAGGTGACTATCCAATCAAAGGCGACGTGATATCGAGCGGCTTCACCGTTCTGCCGTGGCGTGAGGCGATCCTTCTATATTCCGAGCCGACTCTTCCGTCCCAGGTTTTATTGGTGGCACCTGCCGAGTCTGATCTTCAGCCGATCGAGGACGGCGCCGATCTCGCGGCCGATATCGTCAATACCCGCAAGGCCATCGGATCCAAGAGCGTGCTCGTGATGGAGCGCACCTGCCTGGATCCGTCCAATTATGGTTTGGTCAACGTCGGGATTGACTTAAAGACTTACAACAAGAGCGCGAACCTGAACGAGATGGTTCCGGCCATGCTCAACAAGGAAGCCGAACTGACGCTGCTTGACGTACCGGATGCCATCCTTGATCTGCGCAAATGGGCCGGCAAGATCAAGATTCTGGGGCCGATCTCCGACAGGCAGATGCTGGCAACCGCGTTTCCGAAGGACGCGCCAGCGTTGCGCAATGAATTCAACGCATATTTGAGCGAGATCAAGGCCTCCGGCGTCTATGACCGACTGGTGGACAAATATTATCCCGGCATCCGACGATTCTTTCCGGAATACTTCGCGAAAACGCATTGATGGTAGCTTCGCTGATCAGATTCAGTCGATCCTTGGCTCTGCGCTGGCCTCTGGTAGCAGCAGCGGCGTTTCTGCTGTCGATGCTTTTTCTGATTGGCAATCTCTACACGTCGCAAGTGGAACTGCGGCAAAACGCCGATGCGCGTCTGGTGTCGATCGGTGAAGCGCGCGCCACCGAGATCAACGATTTTTTGACTGAACGCCGGCAAGCCGCGGCGCGACTTGCCGCCAGCGAGGACATTTCCAACTATTTCAGCAATCTCGATCTCGGAATGTCCATCAAATACGGACTGTTCGCCAATTTGGCCGCAATCGAGCTCCGCTTTCAGGCGACCCTGGACCAGGAGAAATATCAGGGCCAAGCCACCTATCTGCGCTTGGCTTTCTTCGATCGCGACGGCGCTCCGCAAGTTGATGTCGGTTCGTCCAGCGCGGCAACATCTTCGCTGGCACGTAATAATCTGACCGAACCAAGCGTACAGATTGATGACAAGCGTCGCCTGATTATGGCCAGCGCACCGGTCATTCAGAAGGCCAAGACAAGGGGAAAAGTCGAGACCGTAAGCAGCCTCAATCTACTTTCCTCACTGGTGTCTACCAACGACCTCGGACAGCCGCGCGAATTCCTCCTGGGAGACGACGGCGAGGTGCTGCTTCCGATTGAGCGGGAGCACTCGGCCGTTGTAGCCCAAGCCTCCTCGCTGGCCGCGCTTCCGTCCGGCCGCATACAGGCTTTGTCAAATCTCAACGCTCCCGAACTGAAGGGATATCTCGCACTTCGCTCGCCAGTTGCGGGCACCCGACTTTCCGTCCTACGGCTGGCCAGCGAGGATGAACTTTACGGCGGCACGCTTTCACCCGCCTCCGTTTTTTACCTCGGCCTGTTCGCGATCGTGTTATTCGTGCTGGCGATCGGCTTCGAGCGAATGCGTCAAAATGCGGCGCGGCTACAAATCAAGTTCGTCGAGTCCAATCGCCACCGAGCGGAGCTGGCCGAAAATAATCTGGCTCTCTCGCAAGAGATCAGGCGTCGCGAAGCCATCGAGGCCGATCTGCACCGGCAGAGCGAAGCGCTGGACAAGTCGAACTCTGAACTGCGCATAGCCGCCGCTGCGTTCAATGCACAGGAAGGCATGATCGTCACCGACACCAAGGGCGTAATCCTCAGTGCCAACCGCGCCTTTGTTAGCTTGACCGGCTATACGGCGGAAGAATTGGTGAGACAAACAGCGAGACTGTTCCGGTCCCATAGGCGCGATGCCGAATTCTACCGCGGTATGTGGAATTCCGTACGACTTACTGGCGGCTGGCAAGGGGAAATGAGTCTGAGGACCAAGAGCGGAGAACATTGTGCGCGCTGGCTGACCATATCCGCCGTGAAAAACGAAACAGGTGATGTCACTAATTACATCGGTTCATATTATGATATTTCGAAACTCAAACACGCCGAGGAAAAGATCCAGGAGCTTGCTTATTTTGACCAGCTGACAGGCCTGCCGAACCGCGTCCTGCTGATCGACCGCGTGCGCCAGGCGCTCAATGCTAATGTTCGCAGCAGTTCCTACGGCGCCCTGTTGTTCATTGACCTCGACAATTTCAAGACGTTGAACGACTCACTGGGTCACCACATGGGCGATATGCTGCTCAAAAGCGCGGCTCAGCGCATCTCTCATTGTGTCCGAACCGATGACACCGTTGCCCGCTTCGGCGGCGACGAATTTGTCGTTCTTCTCGCCAATCTCGGGACACAGAAGGCAAAGGCCGCTGCCTTGCAGACCGAAGCCATAGGCGAAAAGATTCTTGGAGCCTTCACCAACGCCTTTCAACTCGATACGTATGAGTATCCCTGTACACCAAGCATTGGCGTGACCTTGATCTCGCCTGAGGACCGCAACATTGACGAATTGCTGAAGCGGGCCGATCTCGCGATGTACGATGCAAAAACCGCGGGCCGAAATGGGCTCCGGTTCTTTGACCCGGCCATGCAGACCATGATTACAGCACGGGCTGCCCTCGAGGCCGATCTACGAGAAGACCTTAAGCAGGAAAGGCTTTTACTGCATTACCAGCCGCAAGTAGATCATGAAGGAAGATTGCTGGGGGCAGAAGCGCTGGCACGCTGGCCGCACGCGCAAAAAGGCATGATTTCTCCCAGCGAGTTCATTCCGGTAGCAGAAAGCACCGGTCTCATCCTCCCGCTCGGCGCGCTGATGTTGAAAACCGCTTGCCATCAGCTGGCTCGCTGGTCGACCGATCCAGCAACCGAACGCCTCACCGTCGCGATCAATGTCAGCGCCCTCCAGATGCGTCAGAAGACTTTTGTCGAAGAGGTCCGCGCGATGGTCGAGCAAACCGGTGCCAACCCCCACCGCCTCAAAATCGAACTCACCGAAAGCACGTTGGTCAGCAACGTCGATGACGTGATCGCGAAGATGGACAGATTGAAAGCAATTGGCATCGGATTCAGCCTCGATGATTTCGGAACCGGCTACTCGTCGCTCTCATATCTTAAGCGCTTGCCGCTTGATCAGCTCAAGATCGACCGCAGCTTCGTCAAGGACGTCTTGGTCGATCCGAATGATGCTGCCATAGCCCAGATGATCATTGCGCTTAGCAAGAGCCTTGGCCTCGCAGTCATCGCAGAAGGTGTCGAAACGGAGGAGCAATATGCTTTCCTGGCGCAACATGGACAACTCAACTACCAGGGCTATTTGTTCGGACGCCCCTTGCCCCCGGCGGATTTCGAAAGTCTCGCTCGAGCTTTCTCCCCGCGCCGCCGTTCGAAGCAGGTACACGGGTCCGTTGATCGAACGTACGCATAAGTGTCTCTGCAAGAGCCTCATGGGCAGGAATCGATGTAGACGCTGAAGCTTCTGCGAGAGAGATGCCGCTTTGACTGTAATTCCTTGCTCACGGACTTCGTGGCGCTCGCTGGAAAGCTTCACCAGAAGCGAGCCCCCGCCGGCGGGACCAAGTCTGGCGCCGGTCCAGCTCGATCGGCGCTTCGCGCTCTGACGCCATTCTGGTCGATACGTCGGGGCGCAAAATGGCGGCAGACGAATTGCCTCCGGCCCACCGGCGAAAACTATGAACAATGATGAAAACCGAACGGCCCCGGTTGCGGAATCCGAGGCAAAGCGGCCACCGATTCCGACGGAAGGCGGCCACCGATTCCGATCGAAAGCGGCCACCCAATCCGACGGAAGGCGGCCACCCTGTTGATAGGGTGAGACGGGGGGCGTTGTCGGCAATCTGAACGGGGCAAGGTCCCTCCTTTTGCGGTTCACGCAATGGGAGGTCCGATGCCCGCCGAGAGATTGCCGATGCGGAAGATTCGAGAAGTTCTACGCCTGAAGTATTCCTGTGGGACGAGCGATCGGGTGACCTCTCGATCGGTCGGGATCGGTCGCACGGCGATCGCGGAGTATGTCCGCCGCGCCGCGGTGGTCGGCATCACCTGGCCGATACCGGAGGAGCTCGACGACACCGCGCTGGAGCGCAAGCTGTTCGCGCCGGCCGGCTACAACCCACCGCGATCGAAGCCGCTTCCGGATTGGGGGCATGTCCATGCCGAGTTGCGCCGCCGCAGCGTAACGCTGGCGCTGCTGTGGGAGGAATACCGCGGCCATCATCCCGACGGCTACGGCTACAGCCGGTTCTGCGACCTCTACGTCGAATGGCGACACGGGATTACGGCGACCATGCGACAGACCCACGCGGCCGGCGAGAAGCTGTTCGTGGACTTCGCCGGCGATACCGTGCCGGTGTTCGACGGGCTCACCGGGGAGGTTCGCGCCGCCAAGATCTTCGTCGCCGTCATGGGAGCGTCGAATTACACATTCGTCCAAGCTCGGTTCAGCGAGGCGTTGCCCGACTGGATCGGCGCCCATGTGGATGCGCTTACCTTCCTGGGCGGGGTGCCGAAGGCGCTCGTCTGCGACAATCTGAAGGCCGGGGTCACGACGGCGAGCCGCTACGAGCCGGGGGTCAACCGGACCTACCAGGATCTCGCGGCCCATTACGGCACCACCATCATGCCGGCGCGGCCGCGCAAGCCGCGCGACAAGGCCAAGGTCGAGGCGGCGGTTCTCATCGTTCAGCGATGGATTTTGGCGCGGCTGCGCAATCGGCGTTTCTTCTCGCTCGCCGAGTTGAACGTCGCGATCCGCATCTTGGTCGACGACCTCAATGCCCGCCTGATGCGCAAGCTCGGTGCCAGTCGCCGTGAGTTCTTCGACACCATCGATCGTCCGGCCCTGATGCCGCTGCCAGCCGAGCCCTATCAGTACGCCGAATGGCGCCGCGCGCGCGTGGCGCCAGATTACCACGTCGAAGTTCAGGGACACTTCTACTCGGTACCATCCCGCCTGATCCGCCAGGTCGTCGAGGTGCGGGCCACCGAAGCCACCATCGAGGTGTTCCATCGCGGCACCCGCATCGCCAGCCACGCACGCTCGGGCTTGAAGCGCCGGCACACGACGATCCCAGAGCACATGCCGAGCGCGCATCGCCGATACGCCTTCTGGACGCCGGCGCGTCTGCTGGCCGCTGCCGAGAAGATCGGTCCGTCCACGGTCGCGCTGTGCGAGGCGATCATGCGGACAAAGCCCCATCCTGAGCAGGGCTTCCGATCCTGTCTCGGTATCCTGCGGATGGAGAGGACCTATGGGGCGCAGCGTCTCGAGGCCGCATGCCGCCGTGGTATCAGCATCGGCGCAGCGAGCTATCGGTCGATCGCCTCGATCCTCAAAACCGGCCTGGACAAGGCCTTCCTTCCCGACACCACCCCCGACGCCGATCCCATCCAGCACGGCAACATCCGCGGCCGCGGCTACTACCACTGACCAGCAAGAAGGAGACCTTATGCTCAGCAACCACACCCACGAACGTCTTGCCGCTCTCGGGCTCGCCGGCATGGCCAAGGCCTTCGATGATCAGCAACGCCAACCCGACGTCACCGCGCTGACCTTCGAGCAGCGCCTCGGCCTGATGATCGATCGCGAAGCAACCGAGCGAGAGAACAAAAGGCTCACCGTGCGCCTGAAGTTCGCCTCGCTACGGCAGACCGCAATCGTCGAAGATGTCGATCTGCGCGCTCCGCGCGGCATCGATCGCGCTTTCTTTGCCAAGCTCGTCGATGGCGATTGGATCGGCCGCAAGCAAAATTTGCTCATCACCGGGCCAACCGAGCCCGCT
>NZ_VSSR01000121.1 GCF_008123515.1 Bradyrhizobium cytisi | reverse complement strand
CGCGCTGCGCCACACCGATGTCATTGAGGAAGTCAATTACGGCATCGTAGCCATCGGTGTTAGCCTTACCGACTAGATTTTCCGAGTAACCGATAATTTTTTCTCTGGCCATGAAGCTCTGGTGAGCTGCTCCCGGCGCGCACATTCTGCGCACGATAAGAGTCGGCTCTTCATCTTGGATAGAGACAACAAGCGCATGCACGGCCAGCATACGCGTCACGTTGCCGGTAAGATAAGTGATATTGCCCCAACTCGTGATGACAAGCGCATCGATTTCACGCCGGGCCATTTCCGATTTCACTGCTGCCAATCTGCGCAGATATTCTGTTCTTGGAAAGGCCTGCGGCGCTTTTGCGATTGCCATCGTTGTAGGCTCCATCGTGTCGCGTAAAATTGTACTGTTGCGGAACAGAGCGGAACGCTCGCTGCGCGATGATACATCGGTACAACACCTCGGCTACCGAATTTACTCGATATGACCCCAAACTGCGAAGTATTGTTGCGCGGGTCCGTCATATTATGCAGTTTGTCGGCCTGCAATCGAGTGTGCCGGAGTCCGGCAATCAGGCCGTCATCCGCCTTGAGCTTGGTCGGCCTATTCCAATGCTTATCGGAATGTTTCTGGAAATGGACGCGTATGCCGCAAGCGGTGATTTGACGAAGGGGGGACCCAATAAGCAGACAGGCACGAATATTGCGATCCGCGCTATAGGGCCGATCAATCAAGTCCTGGCATCTTTCTGGCTTCTCTAGTGTGGACACCGAGACAAACGGCGATCTCTGATCCAGGATCCGAATGGCATGCGAGACTCACCACCGTGTATGGCTTTCTTTCGTTTCGCACGGAAGATCAATTGCGCGCGGGTCGCCCGCAATTGAGAACCTACGAATCCGGCCAGATATAGTCTGTCTCTAGTTTCCGAGCTTGCCGAGTTCGGCCGTCAGCTCCGGAACCGCCTGGTAGAGGTCGGCAACCAGGCCATAGTCGGCGACCTGGAAGATCGGCGCGTCCTCGTCCTTGTTGATCGCGACGATCACCTTGGAATCCTTCATGCCGGCCAGATGCTGGATCGCGCCGGAAATGCCCACCGCGACATAGAGCTCGGGGGCCACGACCTTGCCGGTCTGGCCGACCTGCCAGTCGTTCGGCGCATAGCCGGCGTCGACCGCCGCGCGCGAGGCACCGACACCGGCGCCGAGCTTGTCGGCGAGCGGCTCGATGTACTTTGCGAAGTTCTCGCGGCTCTGCATGGCGCGGCCACCGGAGACGATGATCTTGGCCGAGGTCAGCTCGGGACGGTCGCTCTTGGCGACTTCCTCACCGACGAAGGACGACAGGCCCGGATCGGCCGCCGCCGCGACGCTCTCGACCGATGCGCTGCCGCCGGCAGCTGCCGCCGCGAAGGTCGAGGTACGGACCGTGATGACCTTCTTGGCATCCTTCGACTTCACCGTCTGAATGGCGTTGCCGGCATAGATCGGACGCTCATAGGTGTCGGGCGCTACCACCTTGGTGATCTCCGAGACCTGCATGACGTCGAGCAGCGCGGCGACGCGCGGCATCACGTTCTTGAAGCGTGAGGTCGCGGGCGCGACGATCGCATCGTAGCCAGGGGCCAGCGAGACGATCAGCGCGGCCAGCGGCTCAGCGAGATCGTGCGCGTAGGCTTCGCCTTCGGCGACCAGCACCTTGGCAACACCGGCGAGCTTCGAAGCCGCCTCGGCCGCAGCCTTGGTGCCCTGCCCGCCGCCGGCGACCAGCACATGAACGTCGCCACCAAGCTGGGAGGCTGCGGTCAGCGCCTTGTTGGTGGAGTCCTTGAGGACCTCGTGCTCGTGTTCAGCAATCAACAGCGTCGTCATCAGAGCACCCCAGCTTCGTTCTTGAGCTTCGACACCAGCTCGGCGACGTCCTTCACCTTGACGCCGGCCTTGCGGCCCGCGGGCTCCGTCGTCTTCAGAACTTCGAGGCGCGCGGTGACATCGACGCCGTAATCGGCGACGGTCTTGTCCGCGATCGGCTTCTTCTTGGCCTTCATGATGTTGGGCAGCGAGGCATAGCGCGGCTCGTTGAGACGCAGATCGGTGGTGACGATCGCCGGTCCCTTCAGCTTCACGGTCTGCAGACCGCCGTCGACTTCGCGGGTGACCTTGAAGTCGCTTCCTTCAACTTCGAGCTTCGAGGCGAAAGTCGCCTGCGACCAGCCGAGCAGCGCGGCCAGCATCTGGCCGGTCTGATTGCTGTCGTCATCGATCGCCTGCTTGCCGAGAATGATGAGACCCGGCTGCTCTTCTTCAGCGACCTTCTTCAGGATCTTGGCGACAGCGAGCGGCTCGACGATGCCGTCGGCCTTCACCAGGATGCCGCGATCGGCGCCCATGGCAAGACCAGTGCGGATCGTCTCCGACGCCTGCGCCGGTCCAATGGAGACCACCACGACCTCCGTGGCCTTGCCGGCTTCCTTCAGGCGCAACGCTTCCTCGACCGCGATCTCATCGAACGGGTTCATGGACATTTTGACGTTGGCGAGTTCAACGCCCGATCCATCGCTCTTGACGCGGACCTTGACGTTGTAATCGACCACCCGCTTTACCGGCACCAAGACCTTCATCGATCCTCTTTCACTCAATTGTCAATCTCATCACTCGAGGCGGTCGTGCCCCTTATGGCTCCCATGATCCCGCTGGGATTCCGGTCGGAAAGCTTCGGCCGCTTTAGCTGCCTCGCTTTACCGATCTGCTCGCCGACGAGCACGTATGCCCATCGAAAGAAAGCGTCAACATCCACGTCTACCCATCGCTTTCGCGTCGCGCGTAGTTCCGCAACCCAATCTGGATCTCTCGCAACGCGACGCCGGATCGGAACTGGCAGAGTCGATGGCGTGTCGGTTAGCGCGATACAGCACGCGCAGTATGCTCGGCATATCCAACGCAAATTCCGCTAATCCACAGCTTTGCAAGGTGTAAAGCTGCGAGCGAGCAGAAGAAGGCGCAGCTTCGATGTGCCTGCAGGTACACGGATGTCTTTACTCGTCCCGAACAGCCTCAAGCGACTCGAGCCGGGACGGTTCCCAACTAAACTCAGCGTGTTTCGCGAACTAAAGGGCGCGACGGGCCTGATCCCAGAGAGTTCTGGGCATTTGATGCATAACTTCTGCAAAGCTATCCCCATTTTGGCGAATTCAAGACAAACTGACGTATACATTGCTACGAGACCACAGACGCCATGCAGCCAGTTTGACAACTAGGAGACAAATGAATGGCCGAGGATGACGTTCAGCGGTCCGATGCGCATGGATGGTCTCTTGAGGGGCGAGTCGCGCTAGTAACTGGAGCAGCAGGAGGGCTTGGGAAGGCCATCGTGGCCGAACTGCACGAACGCGGGGCCGTCGTGCACGGCGCGGACATCGCTGGCGAGGGCGTCTTCAACGCGGATCTCTCCACTGCCAGCGGAAATCGGGAAATGGTCGCGCATGTACTCTCGACCGCTGGGCGTCTTGACATTCTCGTGTTGAATGCTCGATGTCAGTTCGTGTCACCACTTGATCAGTTTCCAGATGCCGAATGGGATCGTCTTCGAGCTGTGATGCTGGTCGGCCCCTTCTTCGCACTAAAGGCTGCATGGTCGGCTTTGACGAAAACTCCCGGTGGTCGCGTTGTCGTCACCGCGTCAGTGGCGAGCTACGGTGGTGCACGCCAGAAGGTTGCGTGCACTGCCGCAAAGCACGGAGCTCTCGGTCTGGTCCGCGTTGCCGCTTTGGAGGGTGCGGTCCATGGTCTGACTATCAACGCCGTCGCGCCGGGCTGGATGGATACCGCGCTCATGCGAGGTCAGCTAGAGGCTCAGGCTGCAAACCGAGGCGTGAGCATCGACGAGGTCGTTGCTCTTTTCCGCGCGGCGCAGCCAGGGAATCGCTTTGTCGATGTTCGTGAGGTCGCAGCGGTCATTGGTTTTCTCGCGAGCCCTTGCGCTTCCGGAATCAATGGAACATGCATTCCCGTGGATCTCGGTGCAAGTGCGAGCGCATAGGCGAACACCGCCAGATGATCTACGTTCACTAGATGGCGGCGTCCAGTGGGCTTGATGGAAGGTCAAGCGACAGCATGTCTCATACGGCTACCCAAGACGCTTAAGATGTGCGGTGGCGGCGTCAAACCCGCGGATCCCGCTCGATCTCGCCCACGCCTTAGGGGTAGGCCGACGTGTGGGAGGCCTCAGCTCTTCGCGATCTTAGGTCAGCGCTGATCGTCTGGTTTCTGCGCCATGCTCCGAAGTGATGCTGGAGCGAAGGTGATAACACTCTCATTCACCAGCGCCTCGTAGGCCGCGCGCTCAAGCCCGATATGCCGTTCAAGGACCGGCCAGCTGTGCTCGCCAAGTAGCGGCGCCGGGGTGTGCGCTCCGAGACGTTTGCCGTTTTGCATGATAGCAACGCCTGCTTGGCGCTGCGGTCCTGAGATCTCGCGAATAAGATCGATAAAGAAGCCGGCCGCGATGAGGTGTGGGTTTTTAACAATCTCCTCGGTGTGCAAGGCGGGCGCCGCCGCAACACCAGCCTGTTGGAGTATCGCGGCCGCTTGATGTGGCTCCTGCTTTTTCGTCCAGGCTGAGATGGCAGCATCGATCTCGTCGTGGCGTCGCCTTCGACATTCAGCCAAATCGAATCCTGCATCCCCAATCCATTCGGTGTGTCCGATGACGCGCGCCAGGCTTGCGAACATCTCTGTGCTTTCGACAGCGATGGCGAGCCACCGGTCCTCGCCTGCGCACGGGTAGATGCCGTGCGGCGCAAAGAGCGAATGTCGGGTCCCCCGGCGCAGCGGAGCGGCGGGATCGGCCTGATATTGCAGCAGTGCCGGCGTGGTGAACTGCAGCATCGATTCCACCATGCTGATATTGACGTATTCTCCCTCGCCGGTACGACGCTTGTGAAAAAGAGCTGTAAGAAGTGAGGCACAGCCGTAGAGGCCGCCGACCGGATCGCCGTAGGCCATATGCGCCATCGTCGGTGGCGTACCGGGACTGCCCATGAAATGGGGCAGCCCGGACCCTTGTTCCAGCGTCGAGCCGTATGCACGCGTGCCTGACCAGGCGTTACCAGTTCCGAACGCGGACATTGAGGTCATGACGATGCTCGCGTTCACCGCGACGAGATCGGCATACCCGAGGCCCAGCTTCTCCATTACGCCGGCAGCCTGGTTCTCGATAACAATGTCGGCCTTAGCAACAAGTGCGAGCGCGAGCTTCTTGCCCGCAGGGCTCGTGAGGTCGAGGCTGATACCGCACTTACCGCGATTAAGTGCGCAGTAGTGCTTGGTATTCTCATATTGCTTTGCGGCGACATATTCCGGCGTCCAGTTCACGCCTCGCCACCAATCGGGATAGCGCCCCGCCTCAATTTTCAGAACTTCCGCGCCCAAGTCGGCAAGCAACCGGCTCGCCAACGGTCCGGCCCAGCCCATTGTAAAATCCGCAACCGTGAGGCCGGATAACGGCAAGTCATCCTGAAGTGGTCCACCCTGTGATGCATGAGCAGACGGCCCTGGTTGAGCGATTAGCTCGCCGTCCATTGCGTTGAGCGTCTTGCGCGTTGGAGTCTTGATGAGACCGAACGGGGTGCGAGGAACCTTGAACAGACCGCTCCGCGTGAATAGGTTTGCAAACGACTCCCGCGCCGCAAAGATTGGATGGCTCAAAATTCCGGCAGCGTCGGGCACCACCACGATCGGGACCCGGTGGCTGCGGCCACGTTCCGCCCACTGCTCTGCTGTGCCCACGCTTAGGGCATTAATCATTGCCTTTTCGACTTCGTCGAGCCGCTCAAACCGCAACTGTCGTGTCGCGAGCTTTTCGTCGGTCCCTTCCTTTTCCATCCCCAGGACGATGCAGAGCGATTTCCATTGATCCGGCGTCGTCGCAGTGATGCCAACCCAGCCGTCCTTGCAAGGGTAAATGCCAAGCGGTCCATGAGGCGAGAAGCGGTTGACGCCCTGCCGCTTTATCGGCGCACCGTCTTGTTCAACATAATAGATATGCATTTCGCTGACCACGAGGTTCGCCTCAAGAATGCTGAGCTCCAAACGGCGCGTGACTCGGGTCGGCTTGGCCAGCATTGCGGCGAGCGCCGCGATATAGGCTGTGACCCCGCCGATCATCGTCGCGTGACGGTCGCCTGCATGCAGAGGCGGCCCCTCCACCGGCCCTGCAAGATGTGGCATCGCGGTCAGGGCCTGAATGACAAGATCGCTTCCCTTCCACGCCTCGTAGGGGCCCTGACGGCCGAACCACGTTAGGTCGACGGTTGCTTTCTTGGGGTTAACGTCGAACGCGCTGAAATTGGAGTCTTCACCGATTAATGCGAGATCGGCCACCCGGCACAGACGTTGAATGGCCTCCAATTCCAATGGCGCGTCGGAAACGAACTTGTCGGCAGACAGGTAGGCGGAAAACGCCTGCTCCGCGTCCGTCTGTTCACGTACGATCGTCGGCGGGTCGCCAACCATCGTGACGGCTGTCACCGATGCTCCGGCATCGGCTAGCAGCCGGCCGCAGTATGCGCTCGCGGCTCCGTTGCCGATCTCGATCACCGTCAAACCCGCCAAGGCGCGCTGATTTTTTGATTGCATTTTTTCCAAGTCCCTAATGAACGACGCTCCCCACGAGGATCTAGAATGTCGCGAAGCGCGCCGCCGATGAAGTTGAAGACCAATGCGAGCCGAAAGATCCGATCGCGCCGAGGCTCACCGACAAGGCAACTTGACTGCCGTAGATCAGCCGCGAGCATCTATCGCGTCCGAGATGGCCTGATCCGAGCCTGTACGAGGCTGTCATCCCTTTGAGGAGGTTGCCGAAGTGCATGCCATCGGGATCGAACGGCGCAACATGTTCGGCAAAGATCGCGCAAATTAGCATGACAGCGAGCACCACAACGCCAAAGACGGCAGTGGCAATGGGAGCCAGCTTCCAAAGCATTACGAGTTGAGGGCTTGTCTTGACCGCTGTAAACAGCGGCGACCGCACCTGATCGGCAATCGCATCAGACGCCATATCTGATCCCCGGAACCAGCGATGCGCATACGATATCGCAATCAGCACGCTCAGCGCCAAAAACAGCACTGCGACCTGCACGACCGCAAAATCGTGCTGAAAGATCGCCAGTACGATAAAGCTGCTCAAACTGAGGGTGCCGAGATGCGTTTGAATGACGACCGCCCCAGCAAAGACTTGCGCGATCTGCAGACCCAGCGATGTCATAAGGGGGCAACAGCGCGTTGCGCAGCCAATGAACCCAGATCACGACGGCATTCGGCATGCTCTTGGCGCGCGCTGTCCCGACGTGGTCCTCCGCGACAACCTCGAGCATGGCAGAACGCGTCTGGCGCATGAGGAGCGCGCAACTAGTGACAGCGAGTGCCATTGCTGGCAGGATGATGTGCGCTAGCCATCCGGGCAGACAGTCGCTGAACGGCACATAGACTTGCACCGGAAGCCAGCGCGACTCCATGCCGAGCAGCAAGATCGTGATGACTCCGCACCAGACAAGGATCGCAACGGCGGCCACGGAGAGTACCGTGGCGCCATAATCGGCAAATCGTCTTCGATAGATTACCGAACAGATACCCGCCGGCAGTGAGAGTATAACGGCACGCAGCACGCCCATCACGCCGAAACCGCGAGTGAGTTGGGCCCTTTCCGCCAGTTCGCCCGCCACACGAGGACTGTTCTGTACCGAGCGGCAGAAGTCACCGTGTACGCGCTTGCCGGGCAGAGCGCGTATTTAACAACGACCGGGTGATCGACATTGTGTTCCTTGCGAATGACGTCGAGCTGCTGCCTATCCAGCACCTCGCCGACGCCGACGAAAGCACGCGCCGGATCGCCGGGAACGGTCCACAGCATGCCGAAGATCAGACCGGTGACGATGCACGGCAACGTAGTCATGTGGAATACCCGCCGGAGCAGGAAGCCAAGTATTGGGTTCGTCCCGGCATGAGCGCCGCCCAAGATGTATCACTCCCGTTGAATGCTCACGGATCTTGCAGTCATTGCCGCCACGCGACCGCGCTCAGTGAAACTATAAAGACGGTCGACACGTAAAGATCGCGAAGAACCGTGCAGAGACTGCAGAAAGCCTGCAAAATGATGACCTCTGATTGCGGATTCCGACGCGGAGCCGGCGGGGCATCCGGTCAATCGTCGGCTACGGCTGCGATCTGTAGCCGGCCGGGGATTCCGATCTCATCTCTTGGAGGAGCACCGGTGCTGGCCGAACGCGGGCAGCCCGGTGCGCCGGTGGCGCAAGAAGCGCCGCGGCACGGGCTGAACGCGAAGCCGTTTGCACACTCGCGGGATCAGCAGCGGCAAGAAGATGACGTGCCGCTGCGGTGCGACGTGAAATCTCTGCCGTGGCCTTCAGAATGATCAGATTCTTTACCAGCCGTCGACGAACGGCCGCTTCTTGCCGATGCGAGTCGGCGGCGGCGGGACCGAGCGCAACCCCGCGAGAATCCACTCTCTCGTTTTAGCCGGATCAATCACGTCATCGATCTCGAAGAACGATGCTTCGTTAACCGCCTTTCCGTGTTCGTAGCGATCGGCAACCATGCGCTTAAAGGTGGATAAGCGCTCCGCCGGATCCTCTATCGCGGAGAGTTCATTGCGCCGATCGAGCTTCACTTGGCCCTCCAGCCCCATGCCTCCAAATTCACCGGTTGGCCACGAGATTGTGAACACTGTAGCATGGAAGCTGCCGCCAGCCATGCCCATCGCGCCAAGACCATATCCCTTGCGAATGATTACGGTGAAGGTGGGCACACTGACATTGGCGCCGACGAGGTACGCTCGGCAGCAATGTCGAACTAGCCCTGTCTTCTCATGTTCAGGGCCGACCATATTGCCCGGCGTGTCACACAGGAATAGCAGCGGAATGTCATGAGCATCGCACAATTGCATGAAGCGCGCAGCTTTATCTGCTGCAGGACTGTCAATAGCCCCAGCCAGGTGCACCGGATTATTCGCGACGACTCCGATCGGTTTGCCTTCTATGCGTATTAGCGCTGTGATCATGCCTGGACCGAATCCACGGCGGATCTCCAGCATCGAACCAGTGTCGGCCATTGTCTCGATAACCTTGCGCATGTCATAGGCGCGTAGACGATCCCTCGGCACGACGTGCCGAAGCAGGCGCTGGTCGGAGCAACTCCAGCCGGATGTCGCTCCCTGAAAGTACGAGAGGTACTGCTTAGCCACAGCGACCGCCTGGGTCTCGTCTTCAACCGCAATGTCGACCACACCGTTGGGGACTTGCACGCTCATGGGTCCGACTTCTTCCGGCTTGAACACTCCAAGCCCGCCTCCTTCAATCATCGCAGGTCCAGCCATACCGATCGTCGAGTTTGCCGTCGCGATGATCACGTCGCAACAACCGAGCAAGACAGCATTCCCAGCAAAACACCGCCCCGATGTGATCCCGACCAGCGGCACGAGACCGCTCAAGCGCGCAAAGCGATTGAACGTAACGAGCTCCAGTCCTGCAACGGAGCGGTGATCGGAGTCACCCGGGCGGCCGCCACCGCCTTCGGCAAACAGAACCAGCGGAATGCGCCAGTTCTCGGCAAGACTGAACATCCGGTCCATCTTCTCGTGACCTTTCGTGCCCTGTGTGCCGGCAATTACCGTGTAGTCGTAAGCGACGACAGCCGCACGGCTGTCCTTGTCTGTGAAATGATCACCGTTGATGGTTGCGAGGCCCATGATCAGGCCGTCCGCCTGGGTCGTTTCGATCAATTGCTCCATAGGCGTCGTGCTCCGCCGAGCGGCAACGACCAGCGCGCCGTATTCATGAAAGGAGCCGGGATCTACGAGAGCTTCAATGTTCTCGCGAGCCGTACGCTGGTCGGTGCGCCTACGCTTTGCAACTGCCGCCGGGCGATTGATATCTTTGGTCTTCTCATGCCGCTCCAGCACCTCTGCGAGATCCGGCCGGATTTCGTCGAGATCGATCTCTTGGTCATTCTCAGGCGCGTGCCCCGCAACGTCGCTCGGCTCTATAAACGCCAAGGGATGGCCTTCAAAAATCGTGTCACCAATTGCGATGGTGAGCAATTTGAGGCGTCCACCAACCACAGCCGTGATCAGGTGCTGCATCTTCATCGCCTCCATGACGAGGATCTGCTGGCCTTTGCGGACCAAGTCGCCCTCGTTGACGCTGATCGAGACGATCGTTCCTTGCATCAGCGCCAGTAGCGGCACGGTGCCATCAGGCCCAGCTAAACCAGTGTGGTCGTTGATCGCCTGTCTGCCGCTATTTCCGGTTGCCTCATCGCGCCTCTCCTGACCATAGGTGAGCACCGCGAGCGGATCGCGCGCATCGATGCGAGCGCCGGCCGGGTGACGTATTTGCGTTCCAGATTCCGGTTGAAAGTAAAGGCTTGGGTGGGCGTCATCGTCCATTGCCAGCAAATCGGCAATCCGCTCCTCCACGAATCGCGTATGGATGCGGCCGGCGCGGAAGTCGGGGTGCTTTAGGACCGATTTCAGAAAACCGGCGTTGGTCGGCGCGCCCGCGATGCGGAACTCCGACAGCGCGCGATAGGCTCGCTCGCCAACCTCGGCGAAATCGTCGGACCGCGCATGCACGATCACCTTGGCGAGCAGCGAGTCGAACCGCGGGTTGGTGCGATATCCGGCGTAGCCATAAGCGTCCACGCGGATCCCGGGACCGCTCGGCGGCTCAAACACACTTAGCGTTCCACCACACGGACGCGCTTGTCCGTCGTCCGACATTGTCTCCATGTTGACGCGCATTTGGATGGCAATGCCGCACGGTGAAGATATTGACGCCTGATCGAGCCCGATATCGCCAAGCCGCGCACCACGCGCGATCTCGAGTTGCGCACGCACCAGATCGACGCCCGTGATCTCTTCAGAAACCGTGTGCTCGACCTGCAATCGCGCATTAGCTTCGATGAAAGCAATTTTGGCAGCGCCTGAACCGTCGGACGCATCCACCAGGAATTCGAAGGTACCGACGTTGCGATACTTCACGGCGGAAGCCAGATTGACAGCCGCCTGTAGTAGCCGCTGCCGAACATCGCCATCGAGCGCCGGCGCCGGCGCGATCTCAATCAGCTTTTGCCGCTGCCGCTGCACGCTGCATTCGCGCTCCCAGATGTGACTGACCGCGCCAGTGCCATCGCCGACGATCTGCACCTCCACGTGCCGGGCCCTCGGAAACAGCTCCTCCACATACACGTCGGCATTGCCGAACGCCTGCAGCGCCTCCGCACGGCAGAGTTCATAGGCTTGCTCGAGCTCTTCGCGGCTATGCACTGGCCGCATACCGCGGCCGCCACCACCAGCGACCGCCTTGATCATCAGGCCGCCGAGCGAATCGAACATCCGACCCGCCTCGGCCAATGTCGTCGCCTGCGACGTCCCGCGCATCACCGGCACGCCGCATTTCGTCGCCATCGCGCGAGCGGACCCTTTGTCGCCGAATACGTTCAGCGTCTGGGGCGATGGCCCGACGAACGTAATACCTGCATGACCGCAGGCGGCGGCGAAATCGGCATTCTCGCTCAAGAAACCATACCCGGGATGAATGGCATCGCAGCCCGCCTCTTTCGCAACAGCAATGATTTGCGCGGCATCGAGATAGGCTTTCGGTCCCATACCTTTCAGCGCGCGCACATCGTCGCATCGCCTTGTGTGCAGTGACGTAGCATCATCTTCGGAAAAGATCCCGACGGAACGGATTTTCAGGTCGGCAGCCGCGCGGGCAATCCGGATGGCAATCTCGCCGCGATTGGCGATCAGAAGGCTCTTCATATGGAGTACTCGATTTCTATCATGTATTCAGCACGGCATCGTTGCCGATCAGGCTCTGTTCGCTGCGCGCAATAAATTTCTCGACGGAAAGGCCGAGATCGCCGGCACGCGAAACGAGAGGCGCACCGAACGCCGCACAGCATTCGGTGACGCGCACGTCGCAGGCCGTTAGCTACTTCTTGAAACTGACTTCCTGGAAAGCACGCCACTGTCCGGGCCACGGCCACCCGCGGAACGCGATGTTGTCCCGCCAGGCGAACGTGACGATTGGGCGATAGGTGGTCACGCCGCCGAGGGCGTTGTCGTGCTTGTAGCGGGCGATCTGCTTGATCAGCTCCAGCCGCTTCTCCGGGATCATGGTATTCTTCAATTCCTCGATCATCGCGTCCGCTTTTGGATCGCTGGTATGGGAAAACGCGCCGAAGCCCTTGCCCGGAAGGAAGCTGTGTAGCGTACCGGTCCATGGCTCAGCCGGATCACCCGGGAGGCCATGGCCCCACATAAACGGCAAGAGGCCGTCCATCTCGGGCGGGGCGTGGCCGCGGCGGGCGAGATTGACAAAGGCCGAATACTCCAGCCCCCGCACCTTGCAGCGAATGCCGA
>NZ_VSSR01000120.1 GCF_008123515.1 Bradyrhizobium cytisi | reverse complement strand
GTAACCATGCGCTGTAGGCCGCAAGCACGCTGATCTATCCGGTTAGCGGTTAGATCTCGTCGGACTCTTCGGTCTTCGGCTTCATCATCGCGGCGAGCGCTTGGCGGCGTTTTTCGATGATGCTGGGGGTGTCCTTGTGGATTGCGATCAGCTCTTTGAGGTTCTCGATCCCGTCATCGGTGAACGCCATCACCCCGTCTTCACCGACGCCGACGACCCATAGCTGGCCATCCTCGGTGTCCATTTCTTCGGCGACCTCGAACAGCCATTCCTCGTCTTCACCGAGCATCTCAGCGACATGGCTGAGCGTGAACACGTGGCTGACTTTGTTGACGTGCCCCATCAAGCCGCCTGCGCCGCAAGGCCTTGCTGTTGCGCAGTCTTCCAGTTCCAGGGCAGCAGCTCATCGAGCCTGTGGGCGGGGTGGGTGGCGATGCGAGCGAGGACATCGGCGAGCCAGGCCTGAGGGTCAACCGCGTTCATCTTGGCAGAGACGATGAGGCTATACATGGCGGCGGCTCGGCGCCCTCCGCGGTCGGATCCACAGAATAACCACGACTTTCTACCTAATGCGATGCCGCGCAGCGCTCTTTCGGCGGCATTGTTCGAGAGGCAGACGCGGCCATCGTCGAGGAAGCGCGTGAAGGAGGTCCAGCGCTTGAACATATAGTTCATGGCCTTGGCCAGATCGTGACCGCGGGAGAGCTTGGCGCACTGCTCGCGCATATAGGCTTCCAGATCGGCGACGAGCGGCGCGCTCTGCGCCTGGCGAACAGCCCTTCGTTGGTCGGCGTTTTGACCATTGATAGAGCGCTCGATCTCGAACAGAGCGTCGATGCGGCGCACGATCTCCATGGCGACGGGCGAGATGACGATCTCCTTCTTTCCGGCCGCTTTGCGCCGCGCGTTCTCCTCAAGATCCGCCATGGCGAAGAACGGGCGCCGGGCATGGACCCAACAGGCCGCTTCCCTGATCAGCCCAGGACTTCGCGCGGGCTCGTAGAGCTTGATGTATCCGCCGAAGGCGTCGGCCTGGAGGATCCCGGTGTAGTTGGCCAGATGCGCCTGCGGATGCTCACCACTTCGATCGCGCGAGTAATAAAACATCGCCGCCGGCGGATCTGAGCCGCCGAAGGGGCGATCGTCCTTCACATAGACCCAGCATCGAGCGACATCGCACTTGCCCAAGGCCAGCACGGGCACGGTGGTGTCGTCGCCATGGAGGCGTTCGGCTGCCATGACGTGGGCTTCCAAGAGCCGCGACAACGGCTCCAACACCGTGCAGCACGCCCCTACGGCATCTGCCATGGTCGACAGCGCGATTGGCACGCCTTCCAGAGCGTAGCGCTCGGCCTGACGGTTCAAGGGCTGATGCTGACCGAACTTCTCGAACACGATCATGGCCAAGAGGCTTGGGCCGGCCCATCCCCTGGCGATGGCGTGGAACGGCGCCGGTGGCTGGCTGATCTTCTCGCAGTCACGGCAGCTGAACTTCTCCCGCACCGTCTCGATCACCTTCCACTGGCGCGGCACCACTTCCAGCGTCCGCGTCACGTCCTCGCCGAGCTTGCGCAGACGGTTGCTGCCGCAGCATTCACAAGCTGTCGGCGGATCAATCACTACCCGCTCGCGTGGCAGATGCTCGGGGAACGTCTGACGCTCGGGGCGCTTGCGCGTAAATCCGCGCACCGTCGTCGTCTTGGCCACGGCTCGTTCTGCCGCAAGCTCGTCCTCGATGGCATCGGCCTCCAGCTCTTCGAATGTCAGCGCCAACTGCTCGATCAGGCGCGAAGAACGCTCCGACCGCTGTCCGTAGATCTGATGCTTTAGCTTGGCGATCTGCAGCCTCTGCTGGGCAATCAGCGCCTCGTCTTCCGACGCTTTCGCGCGGGCGACCGCGAGTTCAGCAGCGATCTCCAAACCCTTCGCGCGCTCGACGGTCAGCGCCTCCTTCAGGGCGGCGATGTCATCCGGAGCAGGGTCGCGATTAGCATGCATGCGACGCAGTGAATCACAGATTGGACGCGATGTGACTCCCCAAAATGCAAAAAAAGCTGCAGATTAATCCGCTCAGCCTGCGCTCTGCGGCCGCCAGCTTAGTTGGGGATTCCTCCAGTCGATGCCCTCAAGCATGTAAGCCATTTGCGCCGCTGAGATCGATATCGCGCCGGCCGATGCCGAGGGCCAGATGAACTTTCCGCGGTCCAGGCGCTTGGCGTAGAGCGACAGGCCCAACCCGTCATGCCAGAGAATCTTGACCAGATCACCGCGGCGGCCACGGAAGATGTAGAGATCGCCAGCGTGGGGATCGCGCTTCAGGCTCTCCTGAACTGTTAGAGCAAGGCTTCGCATGCCACGACGCATATCGGTGTGGCCAGTGGCGATCCAAACCCTGACGCCGCTCGGAATCGGGATCATCGTCGCCGCAGGAGTTCAAGAACTCGCTGCAGCGCCTCAACGTCCACGTCGCGGTCAACGCGAACACGACAGCCGCCAAGCTCGATCTCGATGATTCCAGCCCTTGCACGCTGCGCAGGCGGTGAAGACGGTGGTTGTGGCACGCCGTTCGAGATCGGAGCCGCCACAGGTGTGATCTCGACGGGAACAAGAGCAGGCGCGGCATCTCCGCCCAGTCGACCCTGGCGCGCTTGTCGACGCCACGTAAACAGCAGGCTATGGGCCACCCCATGCCGGCGCGCGACGCCGCAAACCGTCTCGCCAGCTTGCAAGGTCTCTTCGACCAGGCGAACCTTCTCGTCGTAACTCCATCGCCGCCGACGCTCGGCGCCCAGCACATTGACCTGCATTCGCCACGTGACCTTAAAGCTAGACTTAAGGTCAAATCCTCGGCCCGCCTCTCAAACTAGACAAGGCGGCCGCCGCCGGAGGGATAC
>NZ_VSSR01000119.1 GCF_008123515.1 Bradyrhizobium cytisi | reverse complement strand
AAGAAGGCCAAGCCGAAGGGCGATGGCAAGTCGAAGGTCGAGATCGTCATCGCGATGCTGACCGGCAGGAAGGCGGTGACCCGGAAGGATATCGCCGAGGCGGTCGAATGGCCTTCGATCAACATCAAGGCGATCTGCGCCCGCAAGGGCATGAAGCTGAAGATGGAGAAGGACGGCACGCTCTCTGCCTCGGCTCCAAAAGCCTGATCTGCATCAGTGGGCGGCCCGATGAGGCCGCCCTCAATGCTTTCAAAAACGACGCAAAAGGATCATCTGCAAATGAGTAAATATCGAACTGAATTTCCTGACTTTCCCGCCGCCGATATGCCCACAATGCCGCGAGGCTTCGAGGACTCATCTTGGCACAACGACAGCTGCCCTAGCTTCACCAGCGAGGAGTTGGGGCTGCGCATCTGGATCGACTATGCCGATCCCGCGCAGCGCGAGCATGATGGCGGCTCGCGCTTCATGCTGGAGCCCTCCGAGAGTGAGGACACCATCACCGAGACGCTGCTGACCGACGACTTCGCCATGATCCAGATCGCCGTCGAGAGCGAGCGGCAGCAGATCGCCGAGTGTCTCGCCGAGTTGGAGAAGGCCGACGGCGCGGCGCTCGGCTGGCAGCTCGACAATAAGAAGTTTGCGGTGCTGCTGAAGCGCGGCTTGATCAGGAGTGAAGGCGACCTGTTCATCCACCCGAAAGCGCGCAAGGTGAGCGAGCTGACTTTCACCATGGCGCAGCCCGCCGATATGCGCGTGCTGTACATGGGCGACAACGAAGGCCCCGCCATCATGTGGCTGAACCAGCTCATCGCGAACTTCAATGCGAGCAAGAGCTGGCAGGGCCACGAGAGCGAAGAGAACCTGCGGCAGGAAATGGAGTCGCGCGGCTGGTGCGAGGGCCTGCACATCAACGGCCACTATCTCGTTCTCGATCTGGAGCACGCGCATCTGATGCCGCACCCCGATCATCCGCACAACGAAACCGAGAAGTAGGAGCGACTAAAATGAGACCCGAGAACAGAGGCTTTGCGAAATTCATCGCGATCCCGGCGCTCGGCCTGATCGCCCTCGCTGCCGCTGGTTGCGATAGCGGCGGCCCATCCGAACCCGAGGCGAAGAATGCCGCTGAAGCGGCAGCAGTCGGTGACACCGTAACGGTCAAATGGCCTGCATCCACCGTCATGTGCAGCGAGCGCAACGATGCGAGCAAGGTTTACCTCGTCGGCGAAAACGCGCTGCGCCAGACTTGGCGCGTTGAGAACAGTGCCATGAAGGCAGTGCAGGCCAAAAGCGCGGCGCAAAAGCTTGCGATGAGCCAAGCCTATTCCTGCGAGTGGGCACCCAACGACAGGATGAGGTTCGTCGTTAAGCAGAAGGAGATCATCGGCAACAAAAGCACGGCCTACTACACCGCCGACTACTGTTTGAAAAAGGAGGTCGGCGGCGAGGAGTGCTGGTGGATCATCGAAAGGGCTGACATGGGCCCGCCGATCAAGCGGGTCGCTCGCGCGCCCGACAATAAACTCTAGGAGCATCACGCACCATGCCGAAGAACATCACCGAGGGCGACTGCCGCAGCAGAGCGACGAAGCGACGCAAAATATACGACAAGGATTGCCGGGGCTTGTACGTCAGCCTGAGCCCGACAGCGCCGCCGACTTTCTCGCTGAAGTATACCCATCCGATCACGAAGAAGCGGGCCTTTCATCGGCTCGGCATCTATGATGCGGTCGAGAGCAACGTCGCCTATTGGCGGAAACAGGCGACGGCGCTGAAGCTGAAGATCGCCAACGGGCAGGATATCGCAGCGGCGGCGCGGCAGGAGCGCGCCATCGCGGCCAAGCGCGCCGACATCACCGTCAGCGATCTGATCGACAAGTATGTCGCTTGGATCAGCGAGGAGATCGAGCATAAGAAGCACACGGAGCAAGGCGTGATCAGAAAGATCAGGCCGCGCATGAAAAGCCATGCCGAGCTGACGCTGCGGCTCGACCGCTTTGTGCGCCCGCGCCTCGGCCCGATGATCGCCAGCGAGGTCACCAACCGCGACATTGCGCAGCTGCAGAAGGATATCATCGCGGGCGAGCTGATCGTGAAGCGGGGCAAGACCTCAAAGAAGGGCTCGATCTCCAGCGCGCGGCATATGCGCAAGGCGGTCTCTTCGCTGTTCAGCTGGGCCTCGGAAGTCGGCAACGATTATGTATCGACCTCGCCTTGCTTCAATCTGCCGAAGCTGCCGAAGGAAGAGCCGCGCAAGCGCAAGCTGAGCCGCGACGAGATCAGGCGGCTCTGGCGCGGGTTGGATCGGCCTGACATCACCGTGGATCGCCGCATCTGCCTTGCCCTGAAGTTCGCGCTGGTCAGCATGCTGCGCACGTGGGAGTTCCTGCATATCCATGAGAGCGAGCTGCAGGGCAATGGCCTCGCTGATTGGCGGCCCTTGGTCATCGTACCCGAGGAGCGCGTCAAGCCGGGGCGCGATATCCATCTGCCGCTTTTCGATCTGGCGGTCGAGATCGCGAAGGAAGCCATGGGCAACTACACATGGATGTTCGCAGGGCGCTGGGGCACCGAGCCGCTCAG
>NZ_VSSR01000012.1 GCF_008123515.1 Bradyrhizobium cytisi | reverse complement strand
CTAATGGGTGTCACCGTAATAGCGGCCAAGCCGGCGCGAATGACCCGAAGCGGAAACCGCGGCCCCTGCGAGGCTAAGTGAGCGACTGAAGCAATTTTGAACGTTCTTGGTAGTGAGAAGAACGGCAAATCTGGTATTGTCGTGGCCCATCAGCGAGGCAATACGCTCATGTTCAAGGTGCTGGACTGGTTTAGATCGCACCCCGTACTGATCGGCCCCGCTCTGCTGCTGACGTCAATCGCGGCGGTTCTGTATTTGTTTATTGACCCCATGACCGCCCTGTTTGTCGCGGTCGTTTCTCTTGCCGCTGGTTTCGCCGCGCTGGTTGACCCAAAGACATACTCCCGTAAGCCGCCAACCGGAACGCACCAGCGTTGAGTGATCTCGGAAGTCGGCTTCTGGCAGCGCCGCGACCTTGGAGTGATTGGAATTACGGTGCACCGTGATAGCCCTTGTGGTGAATGAGATATTGTCGGACCGTCCGGTTCAGGTGGCTCAATCATGCTCAAGCTCGCTCCGCCAGTTTGGACGTTGATCTTCATCCTGCTCTGCGTCGCGCTGAGCTGGTTACTGCACTGGCCAGTAGTTCCCGGCCTGCCGTTGCCAGCGCTGGGACTGGCGTTGGTGGGACTTGCGTTCATCCCGCCCGTCCTGGCTTTCCTCCTGTTCCGGAGCGAGGATACCGAAATCAATCCGGTGTCGCCGACCAACCGCAAACTCGTCACGCGTGGTCCCTACCGGTTCACCCGCAACCCGATGTATTTGGGCCTCGTCACTCTCGCTCTCGGCATTGCAATATGGATCGGCGCCTGGCCGATGTTCATGGCGCCCGTTGCCGTCTTCGCGACCGTCAATTGGGTCCACATCCCGTTCGAGGAGGCCAAGATGCGCCGCCAGTTCGGCACGGCCTATGATGACTATGTCGGGCGGGTGCGGCGCTGGCTGTGAGACGCCGGCATGGCCGTGCGTGCGCGGTGAGCGGATAACCTCAGGCCGGAATTGCGGTGCAGTCCAGCACTGACACCGTAATCGTGTCACCGTAATCCTAGGCATCCACCACGCGAGCAAGCTGGTGTGCACGCTGCCGAGCCAGTCGCGAGTGGTTTGGGTCGGCGCGTTGGTCATCGCCTGTTATGCACAGCAGGAGGCCGCATCCGGTCCACCGGAGCGTACCGCCTGGATCGGCGGACACGGCACCGAGCCGTAGGAGCAGAACACGCAGCAATCGCCCGACTTCGGCTTTAGCTTTGTGCCGCAGCCGGTGCATTCATAGAAGAACTGGCAGGCATCGGTCGGCATGGTCTCCGATTTCGCGGCGGCGCATTGCGGACAGGTGATGGTCGATTGAAGCAGCATCGGATCAGCTCCGGGGCGCGGACGGATAACCCGCCTTCGTGGTCGCCGATGTCAGTTGGTCCACATCGGCTTTGGCGTCGTCATAGATGACTGTTGCCGTCCTGTCCTTGAACGACACCGCAACCTTGGCAACGCCGGGCACGGCTTCCAGGCTACCTTTGACGATGGAGGGGCAGGCCGCGCAATCCATATTGTTCACGGCCAAGGTGATCGTCTTGTCGGCGGCCATCGCTGCTGGCGAGGCGATGATGGTGGCGGCACAGGCCGCGAGGGCGAGGATCTTGTTCATTGGGAATCTCCGGTTACGAATTGAGAAAGAGCGGTGCGATGAAGTCGAGGGCCAGCGCGGCGACGACGAGAATGGTTGCGAGGATGAGGCCCGCTTTGACGAGACGATTTGGCAGCGGGCGCGCGCAGGCCTCGCCATCGGCGCAGGCGCGCGTTGAGGATCGGTAGACCAGCCAATAGCCGTACCCGAGGAACGCGAGTGTCGCGGTGAGGAAGTACGGCTGGTACGGGGCAAGCCGAGTGAAGTTCCCGATCCATGCTCCGCTCACCCCAAGACCGAACAGGGCGAGGGGCAAGATGCAACACGACGAAGCCGCGAGGGCCCCAACAAGGCCGCCGGCCGCCATGAGGGTTTGCCGCCGATTATCGGCGATGTGATCAGCTTGCTTGATCATGATGGGCTAAACCATGCATCCTGTAGCGACTACAGGATCAAGGACTATTTCATGCGCACCATCACGCCTTCGGGAGCCGAAAGCATCTCAATTGGTGAGCTGTCCAGGGATAGCGGCGTGAACATTGAGACCATCCGCTATTACGAGCGGATCAAAATGTTGCCGGCGCCGCCCCGAACCGCAAGCGGTCGACGGGCATACGGACCAGCCGAAAAACGCACATTGGCTTTCATCCGGCGTTCCCGCGACCTCGGATTCACTCTCGAGGAGATTCGCGCCTTGCTGGTCTTAGGAGGGCCGGAGCGCGCTTCGTGTGCCGATGTGCACAAGATTGCCAGTACGCATCTGGCGAACGTTCGCAATAAACTCTCGGATCTTGTCAAGCTTGAAGCCATCTTGGCGGAAACGGTCGCGCAATGCTCCGACGGTGCTACGCCCGACTGCCCGGTGCTCGACATTCTGGATGCCGGCAGGCACAGCGACTAGACTTGGCCGATGTTGAGGCGCGTCGGCCCGCGCAAGTCCGATGGCCCATCAGCGAAGTAGCGGCGCACCTTGTTGAGGTCCGCTTGTTGAGGCATGGCGGACTAGATTTGCTCACGTTGAGTTCTTCGCATTTTGACCCAAAGCGGGCGTAGGGCAGGAACGCGCTGAAGTCGGCTTCTGACCGGAAGCGCCCATCACCCTTCCGGCACGCCAGCGAGGCGAAAGCCTTCACACGTGCGCTTGAGCCCGGCAAGAAAAGCCGGGTTGTCACTTTGTTGAGCAGCGACAAAACGACGGATGGTGAAACCTGAGTTGAGCGCAAGTCCCGTTCTCGCAGCAGTTCGCGCCTCATCGAGCGCGTCGGTCAGGCCCAACGCTGCGGCGAGCGACAAATGAGCGAGAGGAAAGTTGCGGTTCGCCTCAGTGCTTTGTCGTAGCCAATTGACGGCTTCGACGTCCAAAACAAGCTGTAGCTTCGCCACGCCCACAAAACACGTCCACTGGTAGGCTTCAACGTCGCGAGGGGAGAGACGTAAAGCCTCGCGTATATGGCCTTCGGTCTCGGCAGCGCGACCCAAATAGAATTTGGCAAAACCAAGGGCGGCATGAGAGTTGGCCCTATTCGAGTCCAGCGCCAACGCATGCTCGAATTCACGGATGCCTTGGGCGGCCCGGTTCGTAAAGATCTGGACCCAACCCCGCGCCGAGTGGGCTGAAGTATAGTTCGGCCTGATCGACAATGCCTTATTCACCATCGCCTCAGCCGCTGCAAACCGCGCAGGCCCATCATCCGTGGTAAAGCTGGACCCAATTGCCGTATCAACAGTCGCCAGGCCAATCATTGCTTCGACGTTGCCGGGGTCGAACTCCAGAGCGCGTTCGAAGAAACTCCGCGCCTGCGTTACGTCTTCAGGGCTAAACCCCTTCATCAACCAGGCCCGGCCCTGGAAGTACAAGTCCATCGCATCGGGATGCAGCGTACGCTCGGCTCGTCGCGCCTCAGCCACGATGAGCTGCGCACCTAATGTATTGGCGAGCCTCGATACGATTTCGTCCTGCATGTCGAACAGGTTGACGACAGGTTTCTCGAAGCGCTCGGCCCAAAGATGCTGGCCGCTCCTGGCATCGATCAACTGCACGTTCATCCGAAGCCGCTTGCCACTGCGTTGCACTGAACCTTCGAATACGTAGCGAACGTTTAATTCGCGGCCGACTTGCCGTACATCGACTGGTCTACCCTTGTATGAGACGGCACTGTCCCCTGCGATTACAAATGAACCACTGATGCGCGACAAGTCCGTGGTCAAACTCTCGGTTACACCATCGACAAAGTAATCCTGCTCGGGGTCACCACTGAGGTTGACGAAAGGCAGCACGACGATTGAAAGACGCGGCGTTGAAAGCGGGCCCTGGCTTGCGCGTTCAACCTGTGTCGCGGAGCTTGGCCCATCCCGGACCACTGCATAAGTCCGGACCGGAAGGGCGATGTTTTTGAGGTTCTGCTCGCCCAAATCAGCGAACTCAACGCCGATTTTACCTCTGACGTGATCATGCACGGAAGACGAGATGCAGATACCACCTGGCTCTGCGATGCTTTCAAGCCGCGCCGCAATGTTCACACCGTCCCCAAAAATGTCATGCGGCTCAACTATTACGTCGCCTATATTGATCCCCGCCCGAAAGGCAATGCGATCGTCTTTGGCCTCGTCGATCGTAAGTTCGTGAGTCCGGGTCTGGAACTGCATCGCAGCTCTAACCGCCTCTACCGCGCTGGCGAACTCCGCCAAAAACCCATCGCCTGTGTTCTTCACGACGCGGCCACCGTGCTCGGCGATTGCTGGGTATACAGCCTCCATTAGGAGCGTCATTAGTTTGGCATGCGTACCCTCCTCGTCATGGTGCATGAGCCGCGAATAGCCCGCCACGTCGGCGGCCAAAATCGCCGACAATCTGCGCTCGACCCGCGACGGCCGCTCTTGCGCCATGAATACAGACCTTTCGACCTGCACGTTCTACGACAAATCCGGCTGCCGCGCCACGACCACTCAATCGAGTTCCCGAAGAAGGCAATAGTAGCGGCTTGATCAATCGGAATGGCCTCCAATCGGTTGCCCGTTCAGCCCAAAATCCGGGCGCGCGCCTAAGAAAAGCTTTGCCCATTGCTCGCCGTCGCAGACCGCCGCGCTGCCATGGACGGCCGCGTAGCGTTACCAAGGATTAATTTCTTCGACAGGAGACGGAAAGAAACGATCTGCTAAGATGGATTCGGCGGAGGAGCATCGCTATGCGCCGCAGCTCAATCCTGCACGCTGTTTCCGCAGCCGCTCTGTTCCTGGGATCCAGCCTCATCTCGGAAGCATCCGCCGAGACCCCCGGCCACGCCCTGGCTGTCTCCGTCGACGATTTCAAATATAAAGACACGTCGAACGAGCCAACCGATCAGACGGCCGTGCATGAAAAGCGATTGCGGGCCTTCATGACCGCGCTGCGGGACGATGTCACGGCGGACCACCGTTTTGAGCTTGTGCCGTCCTCCTGCGCTTCAAATTGTCCGACCGATGGACCGACGTTGCGCGATCGGCTGCGCGCGGCGTCACAGGACGGCGCACAGATCCTGATCATCGGCGGCTTTCATAAGATGAGCACGCTGGTGCAGTTTGCGCAGACCGTTGCTATCGATACAAAATCCCAGCGCATCCTGTTTAGGAAATACTTCCAGTTCCGCGGCGACAACGACGAGGCATGGCAGCGGGTGGAGCGCTTTGTATCGGAGGAGGTTCGCGACCGGCTGCTTGAAAGCACATCGCAGCAATAGACTGTGCATGGCACCGTTAGTCCGCTTCTGGCCCATCAGCGAAGTAGCGGCGCACCTCGTCGAGGTCCGCTGAGTGAGGCATGGCGGACTAGATTTGCGCAGGTCGAGTATTTCGCATTTTTGACCCATTCGGACATCGGACCCTGTCAGCGCCTGAGCTGAGAGCCATGGATGGTTGCCCCAGCACCTGGGCTGCGATAGGCGTTTCGCGAGGCCTTTATTCCGCGGGGTTAACATGAGACGACGCGATTTCGTAGCCGGCCTTGGCGCCGCAGCGTTGCCTTTGCCGGCGCGCGCTCAATCGAAGAACGATCATATCGCCCGCGTCGCATACTTAGGTGTTGGGAGCCCGGGCGCCTTCGATCCTCGGCAGATCGCAGGGTTCAAACAAGGTCTGCTCGAGAATGGCCTTGTAGAGGGCAGAACGATTGAGGTTGATTACCTGTGGGGCGAAGGCGATCCAAACCGCGTCAAAGAGCTGGCAGCAGCTCTCGGACAGCGCGATCTCGACGTCATCATCACTGCCGGCTCAGAGGCGACACTTGCGCTCATGGCCACTGGAACCAAGACGCCCATCGTATTTGCAATCATCAGTGATCCGATTGGGACGGGAGTCGTTCAGAGCCTCAGCCGACCGGGCGGCAATGTCACCGGTTTGGCGATGTCTGGCACAGATTTGGAAGCCAAACGGGTGGAAGTGCTGAAGGAGGCTGTACCAGCAGCTACAAGGATCATGGTGCTGCACGACCCGAAGGTAGGGCAGGCCGGAGTGGCTGAAGTACAGGCGACTGCGCGTGCACTCAAGCTTGAACCACTGATTGTACAGGCCGCTGATCCCCGCGAATTTGACGGTGCATTCGCGCACGCGAAGGAACAAGGCGCGGACGCGCTTGTAACTATGGCATCTCCGTTCCTGAACTATAATCGCAAGCGACTGATCGAGTTGGCAGGACGCTATCGATTGGCATCGATTTGGTATGGCGCTGCCTTCGTCAGAGAGGGAGGGCTGCTATCGTACGGTCCGAGCTTTCCGGATATGTACCGCCGGTCGGCCGGCTACGTGGCAAAAATTATCGGGGGCGCAAAGCCCGCCGACATCCCGGTTGAACAACCTGTAAAGTTTGAGATGGTCATAAATCTCAAGACCTCAAAGGCGCTCGGGCTCGAAATTCCAGCGGTGCTGATCGCTCGCGCCGACGAGGTGATCGAATAGCAGGCCATATCAGCAGATGCCCTTCCGCGATATCCAGCGATGTCCGCTACCGCGCCGTTGTTGGCGGAGAAGCGGACATCGGGGCGGGAGCGAAGCGCTCCGATCTAACGAGGATGCGGTCCTAGGCGCGGCTACTCGTCGTCCTCGTCGTCCTCGTCGTCTTCTTCCTCGTCTTCGTCGTCCTCGTCGTCGATTTCCAGGCGCTCGAGCGTGGCCAGCGGCAGCGTCTCGCGGAACAGATCGCCCTCCGAGCCCATCCAGAGGCAGACGATGTCGTCGCCCTTCACCTCTGCGACGGTCAGCGGCTGGCCGCCGGATTTCAGCATTACGACGTCGCCGGTTTTCAGTTCCATGAATGGTCCTTTCGGGTTGATCGACGGGAGCGGAGCCTAGCAAGCCGTGATGACACGCCGATCACGGGCTATGGACCCGTGAAGTGCGCCGGCTTGCGTGGACTGCGAAACGTCGATGGCAGAGTTCGCGTGGGAGATCGCTCGATATTCGCTTCAGGATTATTCCGTCCCAGGCGCGGCGATGGTGGCATCATGCGCCTGTTTTGCCCGACGCGTCAACTGATTTCGTAAAATCAGCAGTCATGTTCTGTTTGGCGGCAAGCTGTTGAATTCGCGGTCACGTCCTACTGTGCATGGGGTTGTTTTCGAGATTTCAGCCCGGCACCAGCTCGCTCAGCGAGCGGATGATGCGGTCGGGCCTGACGGTCGAGCCTGCGGGCAGACCGTCGCCGTGCACGTCGATCCAGATCGCATAGATGCCGAGCCGCTGCGGCGTCACGACCTCCCATTCCAGATTGTCGCCGATCATCCAGGTGTCCTCGGCGGCGACGCCGAGCGCCTCCATCGCGTGCAGATAGGCGCGCTCCTCCGGCTTGCCGAAGCCGTGCTCGCCCTCGATCTGGATGTGATCGAAGCGATGGGTCAGCTCGAAGCGCTCGACCTTGGCGCGCTGCATGTCGGCGGCGCCGTTGGTGACCAGCGCGAGCTTGACGCCGTGCGCCTTCAACGCGTCGATCGCATCATGCGCGCCCGGGAAAACGAAGATCGCTTCCTCGCGATAGGTGGTGAAGCGGTCGGCGAGGCGCGCGGCGAGATCGTCGGAGAGGGCGCGATGGCCGTTAGCGGCGAGCGCGGCGAAGCCGCCGCGCACCGTGAGCCGCCGCGCCTCGCCGAGCTTCATCCGCCACGCAGCTTCCGCGCTCGACCAGAACTGCCGCGCATAGGCCAGCACGGCCGTCGCGACCTCTCGGGGCGGCAGCGGCGCGAGCTCGTCGGCGAATTCTTCCGCGATCGTGTTCCAGGCGATCTCGGGCCGGCCATAGGCCGACAGGATGGTGTCGTCCATGTCGATCAGCATGGCGCGGGGCAGCGGCTTGAGTGCGGGCTTGATCGTCGTCATGGCCATTTCACCTCCGGCGGCAGCGACGACAGGATCGAATCCACATTGCCGCCGGTCTTGAGGCCGAAGATGGTGCCGCGGTCGTAGAGCAGGTTGAACTCGACATAGCGTCCGCGGCGGATCAGCTGCTCCTCGCGATCCTCGGTGGTCCAGGTGCTAGCGAAATTGCGCCTGACGATGTCGGGATAGATCTTCAGGAATGCGCGGCCGACGTCTTGCGTGAAGGCGAGGTCGGCGTCCCAGTCGCCGCTGTCGTGCCAGTCGTAGAAGATGCCGCCGACGCCGCGCGCCTCTTTCCGGTGCGGCAGATAAAAATACTCGTCGCACCACTTCTTGTACTTGTCGTAATCGGCAACGCCGCTGGGCTGGTCGCAGGCCTGCTTCATCGCGGCGTGGAAGGCGATTGTGTCCGCGTCCTCCTGCGTGCGTCGGCGATCGAGCACCGGCGTGAGATCGGCGCCGCCGCCGAACCACGCCTTGGTGGTGACGACGAAGCGCGTGTTCATGTGCACCGCCGGTACGTGCGGATTGCGCATGTGCGCGATCAGCGAGATGCCGGAGGCCCAGAAGCGCGGGTCTTCAGCCGCGCCCGGAATCTGCGCGCGAAACTCGGGCGCGAACTCGCCATGCACGGTCGAGCAATGCACGCCGACCTTCTCGAACAGGCGGCCCGACATCACCGACATCACGCCGCCGCCGCCGGCCGCCCCGCTGTGATCGGTGCGCTGCCAGGGCGTGCGCGCAAAGCGGCCGGCCTCGCCGGGATAGAGGTTTTGCGGCGCGTCGTCCTCGAGCCGCTCGAAGTTTTCGCAGATGTCGTCGCGCAGGCGCTCGAACCAGATGCGGGCGCGGGCCTTGCGGTGTTCGATCAAGCTCGGGTCCAATGTGGATGTCATGCCGTCAGCCCTGCGGACCGTAATAGGTGCAGCTCTCGTTGCAACTGTCGCGATGGATGCTGACGCGGCTGAGCTTGCCGACATGAGCGAGCCGCTCCCAGACGAAGCGCGAGAGATTTTCCAGCGTCGGGGTGCCGAGCGCCTCGATCTTGTTGAGGAACTTGTGGTCGAGCGTTAGCCGCACCTCCTCGATGGCGCGCTGGAGCAGGCCGAGATCGACCACCATGCCGGTCGCAGGGTCGGGCGTGCCGCGCACCGTCACCTCGGCGCGGAAGGAGTGGCCGTGGATCTCTTCGCTCGCAGCACCAAAGGTCGTTCCCGGCAGCGAATGCGCCGCCTCGAAGCGGAACGATTTCGTCAATTCCCACATCTGTCCGTCAACCCATCCTATCTGATGCCAAGCGATTTATGCGTCTGCACGCTCAGCCGCCATTGCGGATGGCGCAGGCAATAGTCGATCGCGCGCGCGGTGTTCTCTGCGATTTCGGGCCCGTCCATCGGCTGCAGCGAGAAGCGCTCGAAGGCGAGGCTCTCGAAACTCTCGGGTGCGGCGAGGGCCTGCGGATAGACCAGCTTCAGCTCGTGCCCCTGGCGCAGCAGTAGCTCGCTGCCGCCCTTGGGGCTGACGCAGATCCAGTCGAGTCCCTCCGGCGGCGCGACCGTGCCGTTGGTCTCGACGCCGATCTCGAAGCCGCGGGCATGGAGCGCCGCGACTAGCGCGTCATCGACCTGCAGCAGGGGCTCACCGCCGGTCAGCACCACGTAGCGGTTGGAGGCCGCTCCGGTCCATTGCGCCGCGATGGTGTCGGCGAGTTCCATGGCCGAGCCGTAACGGCCGCCGAGCGTGCCGTCGGTGCCGACGAAATCCGTGTCGCAGAACTGACATGTGGCCTCGCCGCGGTCGGCCTCGCGGCCGCTCCAGAGGTTGCAGCCGGCAAAACGGCAGAACACGGACGCGCGCCCGGCATGGGCGCCTTCGCCTTGCAGGGTCAGGAAGATTTCCTTGACCGCGTAACTCACTGGTCTCTCCTTGTCATATCAATCGAACGGGTTCCGGACCTGCCGCAGCGCTTCGCCGGCGGCCATCGCCGCGCTCATGGCGACATTGAGCGACCGCAGCCCGGGCGTGATCGGGATCACCAGCCGCGCGTCCGCGGCCTCGACCACCGCATCGGTGACACCGGCGCTCTCGCGCCCGAATAGCAGGATGTCAGACATCTGGTAACGGAAATCGCGGTAGTCGGTGGCACCTTTGGTGGTGAACAGCAGCAGGCGGTTGCCTTGGCCCACGCGCCACTCCTCGAATTTCGACCAGGAATCGTGCCTGACGATGCTGACATGGTCGAGGTAGTCCATTCCCGCCCGGCGGAAATGCCGGTCGGAAACCGGGAAGCCGGCCGGCTCGATGATGTGGGCGGCGATGCCCAGACAGGCGCACAGGCGCAGAATCGTGCCGGTGTTCTGGGGGATGTCGGGTTGGAAAAGTGCGATCTGCATGAGCAGCGGTCGGTCGGTTGTGGGTCGGAAATGTTTCAATAAAACATCGCCAGCCGCGGAATTCGTGCATTGCACGCTCCTGCGCGGTTAGCGGGCTTGCGCTCGTCCTGCAAGGGTGCCAATAGAACGATTCTGGACTGCTGTTTTCGCCTTGTTTTGGTGGGGACTAGCCAAGTTCTGCCGCCGCGGGGGGCCGCGGGCGCCGGCAGGCTGTTCCGGGGACCTTGGGGGCTCCCGGAGCGGTTCCGTCGGCAGCATAAGAAGAAAGGGTTGGAATCGTGACGACAGCGTCTTCGGCGGACCATCCGACACGCCGTGATTTCTTATTCGTTGCAACGGGGGCAGCTGCAGCAGTAGGGGGCGCGGCCGCGCTCTGGCCCTTTATCTCCCAAATGAATCCGGACGCCTCGACCATCGCCGCCGGTGCGCCGATCGAGGTCGATCTGAGCCCGGTCGCCGAGGGGCAGGACATCAAGGTGTTCTGGCGCGGCAAGCCGATCTACATCAGCCACCGCACCAAGAAGCAGATCGACGAGGCGCGCGCCGTTCCGGTGGCGAGCCTGCCCGACCCGCAGTCCGACGAGGCCCGGGTCAAGTCCGGCCATGACCAGTGGCTGGTCGTGATCGGCATCTGCACCCATCTCGGCTGCATTCCGATCGCTCATGAAGGCAATTACGACGGGTTCTTCTGCCCCTGCCATGGTTCGCAGTACGATTCGTCCGGCCGCATCCGCCAGGGGCCCGCGCCTGCGAACCTGCCGGTGCCGCCGTACCAGTTCGTTTCCGACACCAAAATCCAGATCGGCTGAGCTTCGGACCCGCGTCCGAAGCCTCGAACCGTCTTGTCGTATTATTTCCTCAGGATCGCATCATGAGCGGACCATCCGACTACCAGCCGAGCAATCCGGCCCTGCAATGGATCGAGCGGCGCCTGCCGATCCTGGGTCTCGTCCATTCCTCCTTCGTCGTCTATCCCACCCCGCGCAACCTGAACTACTGGTGGACCTTCGGCGCCATCCTCTCCTTCATGCTCGGGATTCAGATCCTGACCGGCGTGATCCTGGCGATGCACTACACGCCGCACGCCGATTTCGCCTTCAAGTCGGTCGAGCTGATCGTCCGTGACGTCAATTACGGCTGGCTGCTCCGCAACATGCACGCGGTCGGCGCATCGATGTTCTTTGTCGCGGTCTACGTCCATATGTTCCGTGGCATCTATTACGGCTCCTACAAGGAGCCGCGTGAGGTGCTCTGGATCCTCGGCGTCATCATCTACCTCCTGATGATGGCGACAGGCTTCATGGGCTACGTGCTGCCGTGGGGTCAGATGAGCTTCTGGGGCGCCACCGTCATCACCAATTTGTTCTCCGCCATTCCCTATGTCGGCGAGAGCATCGTGACGCTGCTGTGGGGCGGCTATTCGGTCGGCAACCCGACGCTGAACCGCTTCTTCTCGCTGCACTACCTGCTGCCGTTCCTGATCGCGGGCGTTGTCGTGCTCCACGTCTGGGCGCTGCACGTGGCCGGCCAGAACAATCCTGACGGCGTCGAGCCGAAGACGGAAAAGGACACTGTGCCGTTCACGCCGCATGCGACCATCAAGGACGGCTTCGGCGTTGCCTGCTTCCTGCTGCTCTACGCCTGGTTCATCTTCTACATGCCGAATTATCTCGGCGACGCCGACAATTACATTCCGGCGAACCCGGGCGTGACGCCGCCGCACATCGTGCCGGAATGGTATTATCTGCCGTTCTACGCGATCCTGCGCTCGATCCCGAACAAGCTCGCGGGCGTGATCGCGATGTTCTCGGCGATCATCATCCTGTGCTTCCTGCCCTGGCTCGATGCCGCCAAGACCCGGTCGTCGAAGTACCGTCCGCTGGCCAAGCAGTTCTTCTGGATCTTCGTTGTGGTCTGCATCCTGCTCGGCTATCTCGGCGCGCAGCCGCCGGAAGGCATCTACGTGATCGCCGGCCGGGTCCTGACGGTCTGCTACTTTGCCTACTTCCTGATCGTGCTGCCGCTGCTCGCGCGCATCGAGACGCCGCGGCCGGTGCCGAACTCAATCTCGGAGGCGATCCTCGCCAAGAGCGGCAAGGCCGTGGCCTCTATCATGGTCGCGCTCGTCGCTGCCGGCGCGCTGTTCGTCGGCACCTTGCAGGATGTCCGCGCAGAGGAAGGCGGCACCAAGCCGCCGGGCAACAAGTGGTCGTTCGCAGGCCCTTTTGGCACCTATGACCGCGGTGCGCTCCAGCGCGGCCTGAAGGTTTACAAGGAGGTCTGCTCCAACTGTCACGGCCTGTCCTACATCGCCTTCCGCAACCTCGCGGAAGCCGGTGGCCCTGGCTATTCGGTGGCGCAGGCGGCAGCGTTTGCCTCCGACTACAAGATCAAGGACGGTCCGAACGACCAGGGCGAAATGTTCGAGCGTCCGGGCCGGCCGGCCGACTACTTTCCCTCGCCGTTCCCGAACGAGCAGGCAGCCCGCGCGGCGAACGGCGGCGCAGCGCCGCCTGATTTGTCGCTGATCACCAAGGCGCGCTCCTATGGCCGCGGCTTCCCGATGTTCATCATCGACTTCTTCAGCCAGTACCAGGAGCAGGGTCCGGACTATGTCGCGGCGGTGCTCCAGGGCTTCGAGGACAAGGCGCCGGAAGGCGTGACCATCCCGGAAGGCTCCTACTACAACAAGTACTTCTCGGGCCACGCCATCAAGATGCCGAAGCCGCTGAGCGACGGCCAGGTGACCTATGACGACGGCTCGCCGGCAACGGTTGCGCAGTATGCCAAGGACGTCACCACGTTCCTGATGTGGACCGCCGAGCCGCACATGGAAGCGCGCAAGCGCCTCGGCCTCCAGGTGTTCGTGTTCCTGATCATCTTCGCGTTCCTGATGTACTTCACCAAGAAGAAGGTCTGGGCCGACTCGCACTGAGCCGCGCACGCGAGACGAGAATGAAAAGGCCCCCGAAAAGGGGGCCTTTTTGTTGGACACGAGCGTGTGTTGTTGGCGCGATTGCCTATCGCGCTTCCAGCGGCCAAAATACCCCAACATTCCCCAGAAACTCGTCGGAGGACACCATGGGAACCGCGATCACCTTCAAGCGCCCGGACGGCAAGGACGCATCGGGCTATCTCGCCAATGCCGCACGCGGCAATGCGCCGGGCGTGGTGGTGATCCAGGAATGGTGGGGACTGTCGGACCAGATCAAGGGCCTGTGCGACCGCTTTGCGCTCGCGGGCTTCGATGCGCTGGCGCCCGATCTCTACAAGGGCAAGGTCGTGCCGTATCACGACACTGACGCGGCCGGCAAAGAGATGAACTCGCTCGACTTCATGGACGCCACCACGCAGACGGTGCGCGGCGCCACGCAATATCTGTCGCGCAATGGCGCCAAGGTCGGGCTAACAGGCTTCTGCCTCGGCGGCGCCGTCACCATCATCGGCTCGGTGCACGTGCCGGAGCTCGCCGCCGGCGTCGTGTTCTACGGCATCCCGCCGGAGCAGGCGGCCAAGCCCGCCGACGTCAAGATCCCGCTGCAGGCCCATTTCGCCAACAAGGACGATTGGTGCACGCCGGAGCTGGTCAACGGCTTCGAGAAGGCCATGAAGGCCGCCGGCAAGTCGCTGGAGCTGTTCCGCTATGACGCCGAGCACGCCTTCGTCAACGAGCAGCGCCAGGCCGTGCACGACCGCGAAGCCGCCGAGCTCGCCTGGGGCAGGGCGACGGAGTTTTTCCGGAAGCATCTGGGGTAAGGGCGGTGCCAGACCGATCCGAAGAGGAAAGGGGCCACGAGCGAGAGGTCTTCAAGGTCCCGGCTGAGCATCGGGCCGCGATTGTTGAAGGCCTTGAGCAAGCCGAACGCGGCGAGTTCGCCAGCGAGGCTGAAATGGCAGCCCTTTGGAAGCGGTGCGGCCTCTGAGTTGTAGCCCGGACGGAGCGCAGCGTAATCCGGGGCGCTCTCATCGCGGTGCGAATCCCGGATTGCGTTGCACTCCATCCGGGCTGCCGCTCCGGCCCCACCCTTGACGCCGTCCCCGCGCCATGGTGAGTATCGGCGCATGAGCACCGCAGCCCGCCCATCCCGTCGTTGGTGGCGCACCTCCTAAGAGGTGGCCGGTGCGATTTCTTTTCCCAAAATCGTCGAAGGTCGCCAGCACAGCGCGGCGGCCTGATCGTTTGTCCTGTGTGGCGTTCCCTCGGCAAGTTTCGTAAGAGGACCCCATGAACAGGACCGTCTTTGCCCTCCCGGCCAGAAGCGACTATGTGACCCGTGCAGGTCTCGCGATCACGCGCGTGGCGGAGCAGTTTACCGGCGGCGCCAACCGGCTCGACGATCTCGTCAGCCTGCTCGACCGCCGCCGCGGCGTGGTGCTGTCGTCGGGCACGACCGTGCCCGGCCGCTACGAGAGCTTCGACCTCGGCTTTTCCGATCCGCCGCTCAAGCTCGAAACCACTGGCGTCAATTTCAAGCTCGAAGCGCTCAACGCACGTGGCGAGGTGCTGATCGCCTTCCTCGCTGACGTCCTGCGCGAGCCCTGCGTCGTGGTCTCCGAGAAGACCGCTTCGCGCCTTGCCGGCCACATCATCCGCGGCGATGCGCCGATCGAGGAGGACCAGCGCACGCGGCGCGCCAGCGTCATGTCGCTGATACGCGATCTCGTCGCAGGCTTCTCCGCCAATGACGACGGGCTGCTCGGCCTGTTCGGCGCCTTCGCCTACGATCTCGTCTTCCAGATCGAGGACCTCGTCCAGAAGCGCGCGCGCGAAAAAGACCAGCGCGACATCGTGCTCTACGTCCCGGATCGTCTGCTTGCCTATGACCGCGCCACTGGCCGCGGCGTCGTGATCAGTTACGATTTTGCGTGGAAGGGCAAATCCACCGAGGGCCTGCCGCACGAGACTGCCGAGAGCCCGTATCAGAAGACGCCGCGCCAGGGTTTTGCCGATCACGCGCCCGGCGAATATCAGGCCACGGTGGAAACGGCCCGCGCTGCCTTTGCGCGCGGCGATCTGTTCGAGGCGGTGCCGGGCCAGCTCTTCGCCGAGCCCTGCGACCGCTCGCCGGCGGAAGTGTTCCAGCGCCTCTGCGTCATCAACCCGTCGCCCTACGGCGCGCTGATGAATCTCGGCGACGGAGAATTTCTGGTGTCGGCCTCGCCGGAAATGTTCGTGCGCTCCGACGGCCGCCGCGTCGAGACCTGCCCGATTTCCGGCACCATCGCGCGCGGCACCGATGCGATCGGCGATGCCGAGCAGATCCGCCAGCTCCTGAACTCGGAGAAGGACGAGTTCGAGCTCAACATGTGCACCGATGTCGATCGCAACGACAAGGCGCGCGTCTGCGTCCCCGGCACGATCAAGGTCTTGGCGCGCCGGCAGATCGAGACGTACTCAAAGCTGTTCCACACCGTCGATCATGTCGAGGGCATGCTGCGTCCCGGATTCGATGCGCTCGACGCCTTCCTCACCCATGCCTGGGCTGTCACCGTGACCGGTGCGCCAAAGCTATGGGCGATGCAGTTCGTCGAGGATCACGAGCGTTCGCCGCGGCGTTGGTATGCCGGCGCGATCGGCGCGGTGAATTTTGATGGCAGCATCAACACCGGTCTCACCATCCGCACCATCCGCATGAAGGATGGTCTCGCCGAGGTGCGCGTCGGCGCCACCTGTCTGTTCGACTCTGATCCCGCCGCGGAAGACCGTGAATGCCAGGTCAAGGCCGCAGCTCTGTTCCAGGCGCTGCGCGGCGATCCGCCGAAGCCGCTGTCGGCGTTTGCGCCCGATGCCACCGGTTCGGGCAAGCGGGTGCTGCTAATTGATCACGACGACAGCTTCGTGCACATGCTCGCCGACTATTTCCGCCAGGTCGGCGCCAGCGTCACCGTGGTCCGCTATGTGCATGCGCTCGACATGCTCAAGCAGAAGAGGTGGGATTTGCTGGTGCTGTCGCCCGGCCCGGGCCGACCCGAGGATTTCGGGATCAAGAAGACGATCGCAGCGGCGCTGGAAGACAAGCTGCCGGTGTTCGGCGTCTGCCTTGGCGTCCAGGCGATCGGCGAATATTTCGGCGGCGAGCTCGGCCAGCTCACCCATCCCGCGCATGGCCGGCCCTCGCGTGTGCAGGTGCGCGGCGGGCGCTTGATGCGCAATCTGCCGAATGAGATCGTGATCGGCCGCTATCATTCGCTCTTCGTCGAGCGCGACAGCATGCCGGAAGTTCTGAGCATCACCGCCAGCACCGAGGACGGCGTCGCCATGGCGCTGGAGCACAAGACCCTGCCGGTCGCCGGCGTGCAATTTCACCCGGAATCGCTGATGTCGCTCGGCAACGAGGTGGGATTACGTATTGTCGAGAATGCGTTCCGGCTGGATGCGCCGGTCAATTGAGAGGCACCAATGACCTTTGACCACGATCTGAAGGCGAGCGTCCGCACCATTCCCGACTATCCCAAGCCGGGGATCATGTTCCGCGACATCACGACCTTGCTCGCGGATGCGCGGGCCTTCCGCCGTGCGGTCGACGAGCTCGTCAACCCCTGGGCGGGCAACAAGATCGACAAGGTCGCCGGCATGGAGGCGCGCGGCTTCATCATCGGCGGCGCGGTTGCGCATCAGCTCTCGGCCGGCTTCGTGCCGATCCGCAAGAAGGGCAAGCTGCCGCACACCACCGTGCGGATCGCGTACTCGCTGGAATACGGCATCGACGAGATGGAGATGCATGTCGACGCCATCTCGCCCGGCGAGCGCGTCATCCTCGTCGACGACCTCATCGCCACCGGCGGCACCGCGGAAGGCGCGGTGAAGCTGCTGCGCCAGATCGGCGCCAACGTCGTCGCCGCCTGCTTCATCATCGACCTGCCCGAGCTCGGCGGCGCCGCCAAGCTCCGCGCCATGGACGTTCCGGTGCGCACGCTGATGACGTTCGAGGGGCACTGAGCGATCGCTGCGATCGTCAGATCGCCTCCGCCTTCAGCTCGGCCCGCCAGTGCGTCCCGCGCTCCTTCAGCAGTGCGTCCCTGACATAGGCGGTCTCTTCGTCCTCCAGACGCTCGCATTCGTCGAACGTCAGGCCGGCCTCACCGTGCGCGTTCCAGGCGGCCTGGAGGCTCCGGCAGGGGTGGCCGCCCTGGCGCAGTGAGAACCAGATGTGGTTCCGGATCGTCTCCAGGTTTGGGGCCTGGCCGACCCAGGCCTCGCCCGAAGCCGCACAGCGGATCACGTAGATGCCCGCAATGGTCTTCCGCTCCTTGTAGGCGGCGATGGCTGCTTTCCGGTCGATGCTCACGGCTGCGCTCTGGATGAAGGGGACGTTGATAATCGCCTCACTAAGCCCAACGCGGCCGGCAGTCAATATTATCCGGGTATAATTTGTAACCTAAGATCGCTGCAGGATCAGGCTGAGCTCGAGCTCGCGGAAGGCGAGGTAATTGCGCCGGGTCCACTGGTGCAGCTCGGTCGAGGAGTCCTTCTCCTGGCGCAAATAGCCGGTGAAGGAGAAGTTCAGCCGGTCGATATAGGTCTTGAGGAAGCCGGGCAGCGCCGGCAGCCGGAATAGCCGGCCGCCAGCCATCGCGGGCGGCAGCTCGCCGCGGAGGATGAACTCGTTGTCGACGGTGATCAGGTTCATCCGCGGGATCTGCAGGCGCAGCATCTCATGGGCGCGGGCGGAGACGCGGTCGGTGTCGGCGACGAACAGGATCTGTGGTGCGACATGCCGGCGCGCCGCTTCCTTGAGCAGGCCGATCTCGTCGGCCATCTTGAAGAATTCGTCGAAGGCGTGGAAGCCGAGGTCGATGACCTTGGCGAGCCCGTCATCGACGATGACGCGGTCCATCAGCTGCATCTTGCCGTAAGTGTCGATCACGTCGGCGGTCTCGGTCACCTTCGGCAGGTAATCGAGCAGCGACGGCTCCTTCAGATTGACGTCGAAGGCCGCGACATTGCCGTTCTTGAGCAGCAAGAATTCGGCGAGCAGCCGCGCCAGCAAGGTCTTGCCGACCTGCGGGCGGGGCGAGCAGATGATGTAAAGGGGCGTCGCGGGCATCACGAGCTATTATCTGAGCGAACTCACCGCCCAATCCAGCCGTATCCACCCATACTCTGCAACTATTTTTCGCTGCTGCGGCCGCCCGGCTTGGAGCCGACGATGTCGGTCAGGCGGATCCGGTCGAACTCGCTCCAGACGTTCGCCAGCCAGTGCCGGACATAACCGCGCAGCACGAACGAATAGTTCGCGGCATCGTCGTTGATGCCCTTGTTGGCGACAAATTTCAGGAACGGGACAGAGGAGACCTCGACCTGCTCATAGGCCATTTCGTTGAGCTTGGGGATGGTCAGCTCGGTCGCATCCTTGATGCGGTGGAAGTAGGAATTGTAGGTCGACTGGTCCCACTGGAAGAACTGGGTGTCGTTGATGAAGTTCTTCACTAGGAAATACTTGGCGCCGGTCATGAAACCGGCCGTTTCGGCGATCTCGTCCAGCGAGGCGATCGAGGGTCCCAGGATGTGGAACACCGCGAAGGTGATCTGGCCGGCCTTGGCGGCGTCGAGGAAACCGATATCGCGCAGCGAGGCCAGAGCCGGCGAGAGCAGGCCGGCGCGAACGTCGATCACGGTGACCGATGGGCTGGTCGCATTGAGCGTATCGAAGATCTTCATCTGATCGGCCGTCGTCGTCATGTCGACGATTTCGGTGATGTCAGGATGGAAGCGCTTCAGCGTGCCGCGCGGGGATTCCGTGTCGAAGGCGCGGGTCGGCACGTTGTTGGCGGAAAAATAATCGAGCAAGGTGCGCGACACCGTGGTCTTGCCAACCCCGCCCTTGTCCGCGCCCACCACAACCACTGCCGGCTTTGCCATTGCTGTCCCCTAACGCGCGCCCCCGATCGCGAGGTCGCAATCGGCCGGGCCCCAAATCGATGTCCCAAGGATGTCCCAAGTCTGCTGTTGGGCGCGAACATGGCAGAAACAAGGGAGAATTCAAATCCGCAGGCCGCCGTTGCGGCAATTCCCGAGGTTTTTCCCAATCGCTGTGAAACCCGCCGCAAGTTGCGGCAAATCATGTGTTCAATGACGGCCCCAAGGACCCATGGGATTCCCGATCGGATTGCCGGCTGCGGTTCCGGAGGGGCCGGGCGCAGGCACGGGCGGCGGACTGGTCCGGCTGCCTGCATCGTTCCAGGGGCCTTGCGGCAGCGGCGGCGGGGCGTCTTGCCGGTCGGCTTGCGCCTCCGGCTCTTCCGTCTCGTCGGCGGGCGGCGGCAGCGGACCGGGATCGTGGCCGCCGGCAAACTTCACCAGCGCATCGACCCGGGACTGCACCGACGGGTGGGTCGCGAACAAATCGGCAAAGCCCTCGCGCGGATTGTCGAGGCACAGCTCCATCACCGCCGAGGTCGCACCCGGCAACTCGCCGCGGTTCTCGATCTTGCGCAGCGCCGAGATCATGGCGTCAGGGTTTTTCGTCAGCTCGACCGAGCCGGCGTCGGCCAGATATTCGCGCGAGCGCGACAGTGCGAGCTTGACCACCTGCGACACCAGCCAGGCCACCACGATCAGCACGACCGCGATGATGATGACCACGATTGCGCCGCCGCCGGAGCTCTTGCTGTCGCTCGACGACGAGGACGATCGCGACGAGGAGGAGGAACCCGACGACCACGAGCCGCCGGAGCTCCAGCTCAGATTCGTGAACAGCCGGAAGAACAATTCGCCGAAGAAGCCGACCACGCCGGCAATGATCACGGCGACGACCATCAGCTGCACATCGCCGTTCTTGATGTGGGTGAGCTCGTGGCCCAGCACCGCCTCGATCTCCCGGTCGTTCAGCGCCTTCAGCAGACCGGTGGTGACGGTAACAGCATATTGCCGCGGGTTGAGGCCGGTCGCGAACGCGTTGAGCGCCGGGCTCTCCATGATTTTCAGCTTCGGCATGGTGATGCCACGCGAGATGCAGAGATTTTCCAGCAGATTGTAGAGTCGCGGCTCCTCCTGCCGGGTGACGTCATGGCCGCCGGTGACGGCATCGATCATCGATTGATGAAAGAAATAGGCGATAATGATCCAGGCAATTGCCGCGACGGTCGCGAAGGGCGCGGCCTTGAGCAGGTCGGCGAAGGCCCGGTTCAGATAATAGGCGACGGTCTCATTGCCGTTGATGACGACTTCGGCGACCAGCGCGCCGGCATAGACCAGCACATAGACCAGCGCGAACAGGCCGGCGAGCAGCAGCATCGAACGAAACTTGTTCGAGGCGATGTGCGTGTAGAGACCATACGCGGCCATGACGCGTTGCCCTGCCGGCCTGTCGGCTCAGATCAGAACTTCACCTGAGGCGCCGCCTCGACCTCGGTGCGGCTGGCGCCGAGATCGAAGAAGTCCTTCTTGGTGAAGCCGAACATGCCGGCGAACAGAGCGGCGGGCATCTGCTGGATGCCGGTGTTGTATTCCTGGACCGCGTTGTTGAAGAAGCGGCGGCTCGCCGCGATCTTGTTCTCGAGGTCGGAGAGCTCGCTGGCGAACTGCTGGAAGTTGGTATTGGCCTTGAGGTCCGGATAGGCCTCCGACAACGCGATCAGCCGGCCGAGCGCGCCGGAGAGCTGGTTCTCGGCGGCGGACACCTGCGCCGGCCCCTGCGCCGACATCGCCGAATTGCGCGCCTTGATGACGTCGTCGAGTGTGCCGCGCTCATGCGAGGCATAGCCCTTCACGGTCTCGACCAGGTTCGGGACCAGATCGTGGCGCTGCTTGAGCTGCACGTCGATATCGGCAAAGGCCTGGCTGACGCGCTGTCCGAGCGCCACCAGCCGGTTGTAGGCGCTGAAGGCGAACAGCACGAGGACGACGATGACGCCGAGAACGATCCAGCCGGTCGACATGGAAAACTCCTGAAGGGAATTGAGGCGGGCAGCGTAAACCAAAATGGCGCCGGGGGGAGAGCCCCGCGCGGAGGGAAGGTAAGACTTGGTCGGACCGGGAACCATCCGAGTTCAAGGCAAAAGCGCCGAACGGGGTTAACTTTCGGACAGAACGGCATCACCCCAGCGCCAGCGGCGGGCGCCCGCATAAGCAGCCTTGTCCCGCCGCGGCACCTTGGCGAGTGCGACGCCGTCCTCAGTGCAGAGCTTGGCCGTGATCTCGGCCTTGCCGACATCCGGCGGCGCCAGCACGCGCGGGCCGCGGGCCGCGGGCGGCGCGCGGGTCAGGGCGACGTAGATGAAGCGCTCGTCCTCGAACGGCACCTCCGCGCCCTTGATCTGGCGGTGCGCTTGCGAGCGCGGCAGGCGCTGGTTGAAATGGCACCAGTCGGGCGCGATGAGCGGGCAGGGCTTTTCGTGCGGGCAGGGCGCGGCGACAAAGGCGCCGGCCGCAGTCAGTTGCTGGCGCAGCGCGAGGATGCGGGCATAGCCGGCGGGGGTGCCGGGCTCGATCACGACTAGCGCGTGGCGCGCTTTGGCCCACATTGTCTCGGCAAGCTTGCGCTGATCGCTCTCGCCGAGCTCGCCGATGACATAGCTCGCGACGACAAGATCGGCTTGCGAGACTTCGGCGAGGTTGGCGGCGGCATCGCCCGGCAGATAGCGGCAACCCGAGAGGCGCGAGCTGTCGCGCGCCAGCTCGAGCGCGAGCCGGCTCAGCGTGGCGTTGGCGTCGAGCAGCGTAAAATCCTGCAACGACGAAAAGGCCTCGGCGGCCGCCCAACTCGCGGTGCCCGGGCCTGCGCCGACGTCGAGTAATGTCTCGGGAGCGAGGTCCGGCGCGATCTCGATGAGCGCGCTCAGGCTTGCCGCGACGGCAGCGTAGGTCGCCGGCATGCGCGCGAGCGCATAGGCGAGCGCATCGGCCTCGGACTTGATCGTGCCGGAGCCGCCGCCGGCGCGATAGGTGGTCGAGATCTTCTGCGACCGCTGTGCAGCGTCGGTGCGGGAGAAGCCCTGCAGCCTGGCGTCGAGGGCGGCTTTGAGTTCAGCGGGGAAGGTGGGTGAGATCATGGTTGCCTACCGTCATTCCGGGTTCTCGCTCCGCGAGCCCGGAAGGACGGCAGAGATATCACGCCACGTTCTGGTCGAGAATGTCCACGGCCTCTTGCAGGTTCACCGAGACGAGCTGGGAGACGCCGCGCTCGGCCATGGTGACGCCGAACAGGCGGTTCATCCGTGCCATCGTGATCGGATTGTGCGTGATGATGACGAAGCGCGTGTCGGTCGAGGCGGTCATCTCGTGCAGCAGGTTGCAGTACCGTTCGACGTTGTGGTCGTCGAGCGGCGCGTCGACTTCGTCCAGCACGCAGATCGGCGAGGGGTTGGTCAGGAACACCGCGAAGATCAGCGCCATCGCGGTCAGCGCCTGCTCGCCGCCCGAGAGCAGCGACAGCGTCTGCGGCTTCTTGCCCGGCGGCTTGGCGATGATTTCGAGACCAGCTTCCAGCGGGTCGTCGCTCTCGATCAGGTGCAGCGCGGCTTCGCCGCCGCCGAACAGCTCGACGAACAGGCGCTTGAAGTGGTTGTTGACGACCTCGAACGAGGTCAGGAGGCGCTCGCGTGCTTCCTTGTTGAGGCTCTGGATGCCCTGGCGCAGCCGCTTGATGGCTTCGACGAGGTCGTCGCGCTCGGTGACGAGACCCGTGTGCTGGGTCTCGACCTCGCGCAGCTCTTCCTCGGCGCGCAGGTTGACCGCGCCCAGGCGCTCGCGGTCGCGGCGCATCTTTTCGAGATCTTCCTCGATGTCGTGCAGCGGCGGCAGCTCGGCGCCGGGCTCGAGCTCGGCGAGGCCGGCGACAGCCTGCGGCTCCACTTCGAGCATGTCGCGGATCTCGCGCTCGATGTCCTCGAGCCGGCGCCTCGAACCTTCCATGCGCTCCTCGGCGCGGGCGGTGGCCTCGCGCGAGCTGGAGAGCGCCTCGAGCGTCAGCTTGGCGACGCGATCGGTCTCGGCCATCGCGGTCTCCGCGGCGGCGAGCGCATCGGCGGCCAGGCGGCGGTCGTTCTCGGCATATTCGATCTCGGTGATCAGCGCGCTGCGCTTCTCGGCGAACACGGCGGGCGCGTTTTCGAGATCGCTGCGCTCGATCGTGAGTTCGGCAATACGAGCCTGAATGGTGTCGATATGGGAGGCCGCGCTCTCTTTGCGGTTCTGCCATTCGGTGCGCTCGGCGAGGATCGCCTGGACGCGGCGGTCGGCCAGCTCGGCCTCGCGCGCCAGTGCCTGCGCCTCGGCGCGGACCTGCGCGGCCATGCGGCGATGGCCTTCGATGTCGCTGCGGACGGCGGCGAGACGGGTCTCGGTGTCCTCGCTCGACGGCAACTCGCTGATGCCTGCCTCGGCGTATTCGTACGCGGCTTCGGCCTCGGCGCGGTCGGCGGCGAGACGGCTGTGCGCTTCCGACAGCGTCGCCTTGCGCGCGGCGTGGCGGCTGATCTCGCGCTCGGCTGCGCCGTGGCGCTCGCGCGCGACGTTCAGCTCGCGCTGCGCGGCACGCCAGGCCTCGCGGCTGGCACCTTCGGTACTGGCCGCCATCTGCAGCTCGGACTCGGCGTTCTCCAGCGCCTGACGCTTGATCTGCGCGTCGATGCGGGCCTGCTCCAGCTCGTTCTCGATATCGACGAGGCGGGCGCGCTCGGCAAGGCGCCGCGCAGCGCCGGTCGGGGCGTGAGCGGCGGCGACAAAGCCGTCCCAGCGCCAGACGTCGCCTTCGGGCGAGACCAGCCGTTGGCCGGTCTTGAGCTGCGACACCAGCTCGGCACCGCGCTCGCGCGGCACCACGCCGATCTGCGCCAGGCGGCGCGTCAGCTCGGCCGGCGCCTGAACGTGGTTGGCAAGCGGGGTGACGCCTTCGGGCAGCTCCGGATCGCCGTCGGTGACGCCGGCATTGGTCCAGCGCATCGGCGCCGAGGGATCGACCGGCGCATCGAGATCGTCGCCGAGCGCGGCGCCGATCGCCTTTTCAAAGCCCTTATCGACAGTGATGCCGTCGATGATCGGCGGCCACAGATTCTTGGTTTCGCCGTTGACGATTTTCGAGATCGTGCGCGCCTCGGTATCGAGCCGCTGCACGCGCTTGTCGGCCTCATTGAGCGGCGAGCGCGAGGATTCCAGCGTCTGGCGCGCGGCGACATGTGCGGCCTCGCTCGCTTGCGCGGCGGCTTCCGAAGCGGCCAGCGTCTGCTCGGCGGTTTCGACCGTTGCGGTCAGCTCGTCGAGATCGCCGAAGCCGCCGGTTTCGGCGGCAAGCTTCTGCTCTTCGGCGGCGACATTCGCGATCTCCTGGTCGAGACGGGCGAGCTTGTCGCGGTGGGTGCGGACGTTGGCCTCTAACTGGTTGCGCTTGGCGGTGAGGTCGGCGAGCGCGGTGGTGAGCTCGGCGAACTGCTGCTCGGTTTCGGTCAGCACCGCCTCGGCTTCGCCGACGCGCTCGTCGACGCCGGAGCGCTTCTCGACGCGCGACTTGATCTCTTCCTTCAGCTCGGCATCTTCGGTGTCGAGCCGCTGCAGCGCGATCTCGGCATCCATGGTCTGCTGCTGGGCGCGGGAGATGTCGCCCTCGAACTGGGCGAGGCGGCGCTCGAGCTCGGCGACGCGCTCCTTGGCACGCTCCTCCTCGCGGTCGAGCAGCTCGCGGGCATTGGTCAGGCGCTGAAGGCCGGCCGCGGCGCGGGCTTCGGCATCGCGCAGCGCCGGCATTTCGGCGGCACGGATCGCCTGGATGCGGGCGGCTTCGGCCTGGTGCTGGGTGCGCTCGGCCATCTCGCGCACGGCGAGATCGTGGGTGTGGCCGGATTCGTTGACGTCGGCGTGGGCGCCGATCCAGCGCAGATGGAACAGGGTGGCTTCGGCCTTGCGGACCTTGGCTGCGACTTCGCGATAGCGCACGGCCTGGCGGGCCTGCTTCTTCAGGCCTTCCATTTGCCCTGCGAGCTGGCCGATCACGTCCTCGACGCGGGTGAGGTTGGTTTCGGCCGCCTTCAGCCGCAGCTCGGCCTCGTGGCGGCGGGCGTGCAGGCCGGCGACACCGGCGGCGTCTTCCAGCACGCGGCGGCGCTGCTCGGGCTTGGCCTGAATGATTTCGCCGATCTTGCCCTGGTGGACGAGGGCCGGCGAACGCGCGCCGGTGGCGGCATCCGCAAACAGGATCTGCACGTCGCGGGCGCGGACGTCGCGGCCGTTGATCCGATAGACCGAGCCGGCCTCGCGCTCGATGCGGCGGGAGATTTCGAGCAGCTGGCTGTCGTTCATCGCCGCCGGCGCGGTGCGATCGGCATTGTCGATCGTCATCGTCACTTCGGCGTGGTTGCGCGCGGGACGGTTGCCGGAGCCGGCGAAGATCACCGCGTCCATGTCGGCAGCGCGCAGCGACTTGTACGAGGTCTCGCCCATCGCCCAGCGCAGCGCCTCGACGAGATTCGACTTGCCGCAGCCATTCGGTCCGACCACGCCGGTCAGGCCGGGCTCGATGACGAAGTCCGTGGGCTCAACGAAGGACTTGAATCCGTGTAGGCGCAGGCGGGTGATCTTCATAAGCACGCATCTCTGTTGGCAGGCGCGAATCCCCCTGCCCGGACAATAGCATGGAAGGCAATGTCGCTGTCTGGGCGAGTCGCGCGGGGCGCCTCATGCGGCGGACAATGGCCGCGGTGTGCCGCGAGGGCAACCTGCGAAAGCCGCTTTTCCCAAGGGATTTATGCCGGGAAAGATACGGCTTTTGAGATGCGGATCAGGATCTTGACGAGCGAATCAGCTCTTCAGCAGCGGATTGATCTTCTTGGCGAATTCCTCGAACGAGGTCTCGCCCTTGATCTTCTCGCCGTTGATGAAGAAGGTCGGCGTCGAATCGACCTTCAGAACGTCGCTGGCATATTTCTGGTCGGCGGCGATCTTGTCGAGCAGCGCCTGGTCCTTCAGGCAGGCTTCCACCTGCTGCTGGGTGAGGCCGGCTTGCTTGCCGATCCGCGTCAGCGTCTCCGTGGTGTTCTTCGTCACCCAGTCGTTCTGCTGGCGGAACAGCATGTCGGTGACCGCGAAGTATTTCGGCGCGTCGCCATTAGCGATGCAGCGCGACAGCATCGAGCCGGCGGCGGCTTTGATGTCGAGCGGGAACTCGCGGAAGATGTAACGGATCTTGCCGGTGTCGATGTATTCCGACTTGATCTTGGGGAACACCTGCTCGTTGAAGGCCGCGCAATGCGGGCAGGTCATCGAGGCGTATTCGGTGATGGTGACGGGGGCGTCCTTCGGGCCGAGCGCCATGTCGGGCAGCGACACCGGCTTGGCGACATCGCCGGCGGCCTGAGCCATGGCTTCAGGGATCATGGCTTCAGAGATCAACCGCAGCGGCGAGAGCCCGGCGAGCGCGGCAAGCCCGGTCAGCGACAGCATCGTGGTGAAGGCGCGGCGGGTGATGATCACGGTCGGGCTCCCGAATTGGCATGGTCTCGCCCGAGGCTCATACGAAGGTTCCCGGGCGGCCTGTCGCTAGCTTGAAACGTGGCTTGAGGCAATGGCGAGCAGCAGGGACGGGTCCAGATTGGCCGCGAAATGGGGCTCAATTTCGCTTGATGGCGGCCCCGAGCCGCGCCAGCGCAGTCTTCAATTCTTCGTCTTCGATATCTCCCAGGCTCTCCGCCACCTTGGCAACGTCCTTGGGGTCCGGCGGGGCGGGCCGCACCGGGCGCCGTGGGCGCGACAGGGGGGCCTGGCGGAAGGCGAGCTTGCCGACGGCGCTCCAGCCGAAGAAGCGGTTCACCCGCTCCAGGATCACGTCGGCCGAGTGCTGGATCTCCAGCGCCATCGGGCCCTCAACCCGCAGCACCAGCGTCGCCGGTTCCTGCGGCTGGCCCTCGACCGGCCGCGGCCATTGCATCTTGAGCGGCTCGGCATGGGCGGCGATCTCAGGCCCGGCAATCTGCGCCCACCGCGTCACCAGCTCGCGCGCCGCAAAGCCCTGCTTGGCATAAGCCTCGGCAAAGACGTCGTTGAGCAGGATCCCGAGCGGCTTGGCGCTGATGGGGCCGGGTCTGGGAGGGAATTTGGACATGGGGCCTTATAGCACTTCGGCGCGCGAGCCGCAGACTCCTCGCAGCGAAGAAAGACGTGGATGCCTGCGACGAGCGCGGGCATGACGTGGAGAGGCCGGTGCATTGTCGTTACAGTAAGGACATGAGCCCCAAATCCGCCCTGAAGGCGAAATCGGAACCCAGACAGCCGGAGACCGTGTCGCGCCCGGTCGCGCTGCTCGCCTGGTACGACCGCCACCGCCGCAGGCTGCCCTGGCGCGCCGCGCCCGGCGAGACCTCGGATCCCTACCGCGTCTGGCTGTCGGAGATCATGCTTCAGCAGACCACGGTGAAGGCGGTCGGACCCTATTTCGAGAAGTTCGTCGCGCGCTGGCCTGATGTCACGGCGTTGGGAAACGCTTCGCAGGATGACGTGCTGCGGATGTGGGCCGGGCTTGGCTATTATTCGCGCGCACGCAATCTCTATGCCTGTGCGGTGGCGGTCGCGCGCGAGCATGGCGGCGCCTTTCCGGACACCGAGGAGGGGTTGCGAACTCTTCCGGGCATTGGCCCCTACACGGCGGCTGCGATTGCGGCGATCGCATTCGATCGCCACACCATGCCGGTCGACGGCAATATCGAGCGGGTGGTGTCGCGCCTGTTTGCGGTCGAGGAGGAGCTGCCGCAGGCGAAGCCGCTGATCCAGCAACTGGCAGCGACGCTGCTGGCCAACTCCCGCGCCGGCGATAGTGCCCAGGCGCTGATGGATCTCGGCGCCTCGATCTGCACGCCGAAAAAGCCGGCCTGCTCGCTGTGCCCGTTGAATGAGGCTTGCACGGCGCGTGCGCTTGGAACGCAGGAGACGTTTCCGCGCAAGGCGCCGAAGAAGAGCGGAACGCTGCGGCGTGGTGCCGCCTTCGTCGTCACGCGCGGTGATGATCTGCTCGTCCGCAGCCGACCTGAAAAGGGCCTGCTCGGCGGCATGACCGAGGTGCCGGGCTCCGACTGGCGCGCCGGACAGGAGGACGCGACGGCAAAACAGCAGGCGCCGGAATTAAAAGGGCTGTCGCGCTGGCAGCGCAAGGTCGGCGTGGTCACCCACGTCTTCACGCATTTTCCGCTGGAGCTCGTGGTCTACACCGCGAAGGCAGAGGCTCGCACGCGCGCGCCCGAAGGCATGCGCTGGGTTCCGATCGCGACGCTGGCCGACGAGGCGCTGCCCAACGTCATGCGCAAGGTGATTGCGCACGCGCTGGACTGAGGCTGAGGCGGCGCGCCTGCTGCCATGAGGGTGTCAGCAGGTCTACGCTAGGTCTTGACGCTCACGGAGGTTCGCATGGTCAAGACCGCGCTCGACAACTTCAAGAGGCCGCCCTGCGCCGAGCTGTTGGGATGGCGCCTGCTCGATGCTCGTCCCGCGGACGGCTGGATCAAGCTCGGCTTCGAGGGCAAGCCTGAGTTCTGCAATCCTGCCGGCTTCATCCAGGGCGGCCTGCTCTCCGCCATGCTCGACGACACCATGGGCCCGGCGGTCCTCGTGATGAGCGAAGGTCGGCTCTACACCACCACGATCAGCATGACCGTGAATTTTCTGAGTCCCGCAAAGCCCGGGCCGATCATTGCCGAGGCAACGGTGACGCAGCTCGGCAAGACGATAGCGTTCGTCGAGGCCAAGCTGATGGCGGAGGATGGCACGGTGCTGGCGACGGCGAGCGCAAGCGAGCGGTTGCTGGAGGCGGCGAGGGTCGTCGGAAAAATAGTCTGACGGCATGCGATACCCCTTCTCCCCTTGTGGGAGAAGGTGGCGCAAAGCGCCGGATGAGGGGTATCTATCCGCGAATTCTATTGTGTGAAGTGAACGCGTGGAGAGATACCCCTCACCCAAGTGAGTCCGCGTCTACCGGCGTCGCGGCCCTCTCCCACAAGGGGTGAGGGCGCATCAATGCGCATCTCGCTTAGTGCGAAAATTCATATCGTCGCCCGAGCGTCTCCGCTCACGATCGGCGGCGTCGCGTTCAGCGCCTCGACCTGAAAGCCCGCAACGCGCTTGTAGTTCGCGGCGATGTCTTCCAGCTCCTTTTGCGACAGCACGTCCGTGACAACCTTGTAGCCATCCGGCGCGCGTTCCTCGACGAGCTGCATCACCTGCTCGGGGCCATTCTTGCGGTTGAGCAGCACGAGGTCGGTGGTCGCAGGCCGCCGCTCGGCTTCATAGGCGAGCAGCGCGGCTTGCGTCGGGCCATGGGCCAAAATCTCGCGGGTGATGGTGCGGGCATCGAGGATCGCCTGCGAGGCGCCGTTCGAGCCGATCGGGTACATCGGGTGTGCGGCATCGCCCATCAGCGTGACCTTGCCGAAAGTCCATTGCGACACGGGATCGCGATCCACCAGCGGATATTCGTAGGCGTGCGGGCAGTTTTTAATCAAGCCGGGCACGTCGAGCCAGTCGAACTGCCAGCTTTCGAACCATGGCAAGAACTCTTCCAGCCGCGCGGTGCGGTTATAGTCTTCGCGCCGCCACTGATAGGTCGGCGGCATATGGCGCTCGGCGACCCAGTTGATCAGATGATTGCCCGCCGCATCCGGTTCTTTCGAGATCGGATAGCAGACGAATTTCAGGATCTCGTGGCCGGCCATGATCATGGTGCGGCCGGTCAAGAAGGCCTTTGATGCCGTCACGCCGCGCCAGAGAATGCGGCCGTTCCAGATCGGCGCGCCTTCATGCGGATAGAGCTTTTCTCGCGCGGCGGAATGGATCCCGTCGGCGGCGATCATGATGGCGCCTTCGTAAGTCCCGGCCGGTTTGCCGGTAGCTCTGTCGATGAACTCGGCGCGGACGCCGTTGGCGGCCGTCTCGGTCCAGCCCGCCAGATGATGGCTGGTCAAAATGTTGTCGCGGCCGAGCCGCGCGATTGCGGTGTCGAGCAGGAGTTGCTGGAGGGGACCGCGATGGATCGAGAACTGCGGCCATTTGTAGCCGGCTTCCAGCCCGCGCGGTTCGCTCCAGATCGGCTTGCCGTGCTTGGAGAAATAAGCGAGCTCGCGAGTGCGCACGCCGCTGGCATCGAGCTTGTCCATCAGCCCGAGCTCGATCAGCTCGCGCACCGCATGCGGCAGCACGTTGATGCCGACGCCGAGCGGCTTCAGTTCCGCGACGCTCTCGAACACTTTCACGGGAACGCCGATTCCGTGCAGGCTGAGCGCAAGCGTCAGCCCGCCGATGCCGCCACCGGCGATGAGTACCGTCATGACAAACCCCTCCAGGTGCGGGCGTCTTGGCACAGGCGGGCGGATGTGGGCAACTGCGAAGAGAATGTCGTGCTATAGACCTGAGGGACGACAGCCGCTAGTTTCCAAATCTCCCATGAGGTCCGACATGCTCAAGCTCTACTACGCCACCGGCACCTGCGCGCTCGCCACCTACATGAGCCTGGAGGAGGCCGGCGCCGACTACACGGCTGAACGGCTGAGCTTCAAGGATAATCAGCAGAACAGCCCGGATTATCTCGCGATCAACCCGAAGGGCCGCGTGCCGGCGCTGGTGACCGATCGCGGCGTCCTCACCGAGACGCCTGCGATGCTGGCCTACATCGCGCAGACCTTCCCCAAGGCGAAGCTCGCACCGCTCGACGATCCCTTCGACTTCGCCCAGGTACAGTCGTTCAACTCCTATCTCTGCTCGACCGCGCACATCAACCATGCCCACAAGATGCGCGGTGCGCGCTGGGCGACGCAGGAAAGCTCGTTCGCCGACATGAAGGCGATGGTCCCGAAGACCATGGGAGCCTGCTTCGCCCTGATCGAGCAGAAGATGTTCAAAGGCCCCTGGGTGATGGGCGACCAGTTCACGATCTGCGATCCCTACCTCCACACGCTCTCGCACTGGCTGGAGGGTGACAGCGTCGACATCGATGCCACGCCAAAGATCGCCGATCACTTCAAGCGCATGTCGGACCGCCCCGCCGTGCGCAAGGTGATGGACGCGCAGAAGGCCTGAGGTCTCGAGGGTCACAGGCTTGGGGATCGCAGGGCGGCTGACCGGCCTTACGAGGCTAGGTCGGAGTGGCCCATAGTTCACGCTCTCCGGCCGGCTCGATCCGATAACCATGCTGTTTCAAAATGGACGGCGCCTGTTCGAAGGCGCCGTCGTGCAGGGCGAGGAAGATCGTGCTCTTGTGCTCGGACAAGAGCCGCGCCGCACCCGTGAGAGCCAGCGTCTCGGCGCCCTCGATGTCCATCTTGATCAGGTCCGGGGTCGGAAAGTCGTCGAGGCGGACCGTCCTGACCGGCGTTCCGGCTTCTGAAATCTTCCCCATGTAGCCGTATTTGCCGACATCATCGTTGCTATGGAAAAACGTCTCGCCGTCTCGGTCAGTTACGGCCGCCTCGATCACCTCGACATTCCCGACGTCGTTGAGATGCAGATGTTTGCGGAGCTTTGCCGCGTTGGCGGCGTTCGCTTCGAACGCAAGAACACGGCCTTGCGGTCCAACGCGCCTGGATAGCATCAAGGTGTAATATCCGGCGTGTGCGCCGACATCGAAAACCGTCATGCCTGGTTTCACGCGGGCGGCGATCGCCTTGGCATGATCGCTTTCATATGTTCCGAGCCAGCAACTCTGGTTACCGGCCCCGACGACCCATTTCAGGCCTCGGTTCGGCCCGGTGAGCACCCGCATGACGGAAGACGGCGAAACCAGCTTGAACGGAAGACGGATCAACCATCCAAGTGGTTGGTGCGGGCCCAGCATGCTGTCGATCCCCTTCGGTTCCTATGGCTGGCTCATTAAAGGCCCTGAGGGTTTGTTTCAAGTCGAGCGCCTTGCGACGCCGCCGTGGTGCTCAGCGTTTGTGTCGCTCCAACTCCCGTCCGGTCTCCAGCATCAGCCGCCGCAGCCAGATCGAGCCCGGATCCATCTGCGCCCGCGTCGGATAGAACATGAACTGCTCGTCGATTCCGGGATCGAGCGGCGGCGTCACCGTGACGAGAGCGAGCTGTTTTGACAGCGCCGCGATCAGCCGGCGCGGCACGAACGCGACGAGGTCGGTGCGCGCGGCCACGTGCAGCGCTTCGAGATAGCCCGACACCACCAGCGAGATGTGCCGCTCGATGCCCTTGGTGCGGAGCCAGGTGTCGATCAGATCCTCGCTGTTGCCGCGGATGATCACGCCGACGTGGCGTGCGGCGAGGAACGTCTCGCGCCGCTTCAGCTTTGCGGCCATGGGATGGCCGCGGCGCACCGCCAGCGCGTCGCTGTCGGTGTAGAGCAATTGGCGGTGAAAACCCTTGAAGGCGTTGCCGATCGAGATCACGAGATCGATGGTGCGGGCGAACTCGGCGTGGAAGATCGCCGGACCCCGCCACGGCACGACGTCGATGCGGACGTTGGGCGCAAGGCGCGTCACCTTCTCCATCAGGGGCGGCATCAGCAGCTCGACCGCGAGGTCCGGCATCATCAGGCGGAATGGCCGCTCGCTGCGCGCCGCGTCGAATTCATCCGGCACGAACAGCCCGCGCACCTGGTCCAGCGCCTGCACAAGCGGCGCGCGCAGCGCTTGTGCTCGCGGCGTCAGCTCCATCCGCGCGCCGGTGCGCACCAGCAGCGGGTCGCCAAAGATATCGCGCAGGCGTTGCAGCGCGTGGCTGGTGGCCGGCTGCGACAGGCCGATGCGCATGGCTGCCCGGCTGACATTGGCCTCGCGCAGCAGCGCGTCGAGCGCGGTCAATAGATTGAGGTCGAGCGAATTCAAATTCATGAGGTGAATAGATATCATATTCACTATCGATTTGAAGAATTGCCGTCGGGCAGCGATGCTCTCCCTGTTGTCACCAAACGGAGATGCCGCCATGAGCGCGAGCGCCAACAAGAAACTGATGCAGGATATTTTCGCCGCCGCCGCCAACCCCGATCCGGCGGTGCGCGACCGCGCGCTATTCGCCGCAAGCCTTGCCGACGACGCCAAATGGATCGTCACCGGCCAGTATTCCTGGTCGCGCACTTTCTCTGGCAAGGATGCGATCATGAATGATTTGCATGGCTATGTGCGGACCCGCCTGCGTGACCGGACGCGCACGGTCGCCGAGCGCTTCATCGCCGATGGCGACATCGTCGCGGTGGAGGCCAAGGGCGACAATGTCACGCCCGAGGGCGTGCGCTACGACAATGATTATTGCCTGGTGTTTCGGCTCGAGGGCGGCAAGATCAAGGAGATCCGGGAGTACTGTGACTCGGTCCTGACCGAGAAGGCGTTGGGCCCGTTTCCGCAAACGGGTGCGAGGGCCGCGAGCTGATTGCAGCAGGCGACGGCCTGACAAACGTCCGTCGCCGCGCCCTTTGCAGCGATCTGCATACGCTTGCGGGCCGTGCGCCAAAACCTTGCGCAGATGCCGCTAATATCAGCAGGTTTTGTGCGGGGCTTTGGCGAGATGCGCGAAAAATTAGAAGGTTCAATTAAGAAGTGTCCCGCATTGTGTCGCGGTGCAGCGCGAGTCGCCGATGAGGTGACGCGCGGCTGCTGGGGTGGCCGTGACGATCGCCGGAGTTGTGCGTCCGCCTGAATTCACATGCTTCCGGGTGGACACTGGGAATGCCGAGCTTTCGTTTGCGGATCAGGGGCCGTCTCTATGCCGGCTTCATGGCGCTGGTCGTGGTTGGTCTCGTGATGGCGGTGGTGGCCATCTGGAATTTGCGGTCGGTGCAGGACCAGGTCGCAAAGGCCTCGGCATTTTCGGACAGCACGGCGCGGGTCCTGGAGATATCGACCCATCTCCAGGCGATCCAGCGCGCCAATCTGCGCTACATCTACGACGCCAATGAGACCGCGATGCGGGAGGCGTCCGAGCGGGAGACCGCGGCGACCGAGTTGCTTCAGGTCGGCGCCAAGGGCACGGCCTCCGGGGAGCGGCGCAAGCTCTACAACGATCTGATCGCCGATATCGCGAAGATGAAAAGCCTGCGCGACAATCTCGGCGACGCCGTCAACGAGGCGCGGACCGGCAAGGCGACGCTGCTGCCGAGTGGCGACGAGCTGACCGTCAAGATGAACAAGCTGGTCGACGTGGCGCGCGCGGCCGTCGATGAGGACACCGCCTCGCTCGTCGCAGACCTCGAGTCCCGGCTGCTGCTGGTTCAGATCGCAAACTGGCGCTTCCTGGCGCTGCGTGACACCAAAGGGCCCGCCAATTTCAGAACCAATGTGGACAGGGCGTCGCAACGGCTCGCCGCGCTCGAAAAGAGCCCGCAGGCGAGCGAATTGCGCGCCACGCTCGCGCCGGTGAAGTCCTCGCTCGGAATCTACAAATCCGCATTCGAGACCACGTCGGCCGCGATGCTCCAGGCCGACGAGATCTACCACAAGAGCCTCGCGCCCCTCATCGTCGACAGCATCGCCAAGCTCAAGGTCGCCGAGACTGCCCTCAAGAAGGACTACAAGGACTCGCGCAGCCAAGCCGAAGCCGTGATCGACGGCACGACATCCGTGCAGGCGATCGCGGGCGGTATTGCCACTCTCCTTGGCTTGATCGTCGCCGTCCTGATCGCCCGCAGCATCGTCGGGCCGCTGACCGCGATGACGCGGGCGATGGGCGCGTTGGCGGGCGGCGATCTCGCGGTCGAGATCCCCTCGCGCGGCAAGGCCGACGAGATCGGCGACATGGCCAAGGCGATCCAGGTGTTCAAGGACAACATGATCGACACCGAGCGCATGCGCCACGAGCAGACCGAGACCGAGGCGCGGCAGGCCGAGGATCGCAAGAAGGACATGGTCCGGCTCGCCGACCGGTTCGAGCAGGCCGTCGGCGAGATCGTCGATACCGTGTCGTCGGCCTCGAGCGAGCTCGAGGCCTCCGCCGGCACGCTGACGGCGACCGCGACCCGCGCCCAGGATCTGTCGACGGAAGTCGCCTCCGCCTCGCAGGAAGCCAGCGCCAACGTCCAGGCCGTCGCGTCCGCCACCGAAGAGCTGTCCTCCTCGGTTTCCGAGATCGCGCGCCAGGTCCAGGAATCCGCCCGCATCGCCAGCGAGGCCGTGGGGCAGGCGACCAGGACCAACGCCCGCGTCAGCGAGCTCTCCAGGGCGGCGGCCCGCATTGGCGACGTGGTCGAGCTGATCAGCACCATTGCCGGCCAGACCAATCTGCTGGCGTTGAACGCCACCATCGAGGCGGCGCGCGCGGGCGAAGCCGGCCGCGGCTTTGCCGTGGTCGCTTCCGAGGTCAAGGCGCTGGCCGAGCAGACCGCAAAAGCCACCGGCGAGATCGCCCAGCAGGTCTCAGGCATCCAGGCCGCGACCGAAGAATCGGCTGGCTCCATCCGGGAGATCAGCGGCACCATCGAGCGGCTGTCGGAAATCTCTTCGACGGTTGCCGCCGCCGTGGAACAGCAGGGCGCGGCGACGCAAGAGATCTCCCGCAACGTCCAGCAGGCCGCGCACGGCACCCAGCGCGTCTCGACCAATATCGGCGATGTCCAGCGCGGCGCCTCCGACACCGGCTCGGCGTCCTCGCAGGTGCTCTCGGCGGCGCGCTCGCTGTCGGCCGACAGCAACCGGCTGAAGCAGGAAGTCGCCAGGTTCCTGGGCTCGGTCCACGCCGCCTGAAAGCAAAGGGCCACGCGCATGCGCGTGGCCCTTGATCGTGGCAAGATCTGATCAGGCCACTTTCGTCGTCATGTGCCCGAACATGTTGCGGCGGGCCTCGTCGTCCATCTCGGCCTTGAAGGTGAACTTGTCCTTCAGCGCGATCGCGCGCGCCGCCGCCGGGCGCGCCGCGATCTCGTCGATCAGTCGCTTCACGTTCGGGTAGCGCGCGAAGGCGTCGTCGCCGAGCTTGAACGGCACCATCCGCGCCCAGCCCCACAGCGCCATGTCGACGATCGAATAATCGTCGCCGACCATATAGCGGCGGCCTTTGAGGTGGCCGTCGAGAATCCTGTAGTGGCGATCGGTCTCGTACTGGTAGCGGTTGTGGGCGTAGTCGTGGTTCTGGTCCTTCGGCGCAAAATGCTTGAAGTGCACGGCCTGACCCGAATACGGCCCGACGCCGGTGGCCACGAACATCAGCCAGGACAGCAATTCGGCGCGGTTCGCGGGCAGGAATTGTCCGGTCTTCTCGGCGAGATAGAGCAGGATGGCGTTCGAGTCGAACACGATCGTGCCGTTGTCGTCGATCGCCGGCACCTTGGCGTTCGGATTGATCTTCAGATAGTCCTGCGTGAACTGCTCGCCCGTGCGGGTATCGATCTTCACGGGCTCGTAGGCCAGGCCAGTCTCTTCGAGGAACAGCGCGACCTTGGTCGGGTTCGGCGATCCGTTGAAATAGAATTTGAGCATCGGGCGTCTCCCAAGGGGTGGTGCAAGTGTTGGCGGCCGAGAGTGGACGCAGCATCATTGCCGCGCGGCGGCTTTCTCTTGCCTGAAGTGAAGCTGGTCGCACAAGGGATGAGATTGACAGGTGGTGCCTGCGCTCCGCGCAGACCGGCCAGCGTAACAAAGGCTGTTCGCGGCCGTAAGGGCTGCGGCCGCCCCGACAACCGCGGCCGTCATTCCGGGGCGCGCCTCTTGGCGCGAGCCCGGAATCCATCACGCGGCTTGTGACGTGGTTCGATGGATTCCGGGTTCTCGCTTCGCGAGCCCCGGAATGACCAAGAGCGCGGCTATTCCGCCGCCATGCCGGCGCGGATCTCGGCGCGGAGCTCGTCGATCAGCTTGAGACCCTTCTTGGTCTCGACGTGCCAGAAGGTCCAGCCGTTGCAGGCCTGCGCGCCCTGTGCCACCGCGCCCATGCGGTGGATCGAGCCGACCTTGTCGCCGAACATGATGGCGCCGTCGGCACGGACCAGCGCGCCAAGCCTCTTCTTGGCGTCGAACAGTTTTGTGCCGGGCATGATCATGCCGCGCTCGATCAGCTCGGAGAACGCCACGCGCGGCGCTTCGCGCGCGGTCATGAACGGGGCGAGGCTCTCTCCCGGCAGCGGCTCGACCGCGGCGATCCGCGCGGCAGCAGCCTTCGCGTAGGTCTTGTCGCGCTCGAAGCCGATATAGGAGCGGCCGAGGCGCTTGGCGACGGCGCCGGTGGTGCCGGTGCCGTTGAAGGGATCGATCACGAGATCGCCGGGCTTCGACGACGACAGCAGCACGCGCGCGAGCAGGCCTTCCGGCTTCTGCGTCGGATGCACTTTCTTGCCGTCGGCGCCCTTGAGGCGCTCCTCGCCGGTGCAGAGCGGGATCAGCCAGTCGGAACGTGCCTGGACGTCCTCGTTGGCGGCCTTCAGTGTTTCGTAGTTGAAGGTATAGCCCTTGGCCTTCTCATCGCGCGCGGCCCAGATCATGGTCTCGTGCGCATTGGTGAAGCGGCGGCCGCGGAAATTCGGCATCGGGTTGGTCTTGCGCCAGACGATGTCGTTCAGGAGCCAGAAGCCGAGGTCCTGCATGATCGCGCCGACGCGGAAGATGTTGTGATAGGAGCCGATCACCCAGATCGTCGCCGACGGCTTCATCGCGCGGCGCGCGGCCAGCAGCCAGGCGCGGGTGAAATCGTCATAGGCGGAGAATGAATCGAACTTGTCCCAGTCGTCATTGACGGCATCGACATGGGATTCGTCGGGGCGCTTGAGATCGCCCTTGAGCTGCAGATTGTAGGGCGGATCGGCGAACACGAGGTCGACCGAACCAGCCTGAAGCTTCGACATCTCGGCGACGCAATCGCCGAGGACGATGCTGTGCGAGGCGGACTCAAAATTTGTGCGGGGCGCCCTTGCAGACGCCCCGCGACGCGACACTACCATGACTCAAGAACTCTGACTCAGGCGACGCTGTCGGCGACGCGGGACCAAACAACCGACTGACCGTTACAATGAAGCGGCAAAGTAAAAATCGACTTAACCCGCCGCTTTCGTGAGCAGACCCCGCATCGCGCGTCGCGCGCGAGTCGTTGCGTATATTTGCCATGTTTTGCAGTGTGTTTCGCGTTTCTTCGCGTTGCGGGAGTGGCTGAAGCTGCAAAAGACTCCAAATTTCTCTCGGAAAAAAATGCTTGGCCCTCGGAAAAAATTGCTGGCGTCACACGCTGTCGCACTAGGCAATAATTGCCGAGCGGGATATTGATTAACGCAATGGAAATTCTACGTCTGTGGCGCGGTGAGGGTTTCGCGTTTCCCGCGTGCCCACGCCCTGCAATCGCCGACCTGAGGGAAGCCCGCCATGCGCTACGATGATTTCCGCCGCAGCGACGACGTCGAGGATCGTCGCGACGATGGTGGTGGAGGATTTGGCGGCGGTGGAGGAGGCGGCGGATTCGGCCTGCCGATGGGCGGTGGCGGCCTCGGCATCGGCACCATCATCGTGCTTGGCCTGGTCGGCTATGCCTTCGGCATCGATCCGCGCATCCTGATCGGCGGCGCCGAGATCCTCACCGGTGGCGGCCAGGCGCCGAGCTACCAGAGCGACCGTCCCTCGAGTCAGGCCAAGCGCGGCGCGCCGACCGACGAGATGGGCAGCATGATCTCCGGCATCCTCGGCGAGATCGACGATCGCTGGAGCGAGATCTTCCAGGCCAGCGGCCAGTCCTACACCGGCCCGAAGGTCGTGCTGTTCCGCAACGCCACCAATGGCGGCCGCTGCGGCCGGGCGGAGTCGGCGATGGGCCCGTTCTACTGCCCGCCGGACCGCACCATCTTCCTCGACACCGGCTTCTTCCGCGAGGTCGAGACGCGCTTCCGCGGCTGCTCCGGCAAATCCGCGTGCAATTTCACTACCGCCTATATCATCGCGCACGAAGCCGGCCATCACATCCAGAACCTGCTCGGCATCATTCCGAAGGTGACGCGACTGCAGCAACAGGCCGGCAGCAAGGCCGAGGCCAATGCGCTCCAGGTGAAGGTCGAATTGCAGGCCGACTGTCTGTCCGGCGTCTGGGTCAATCGCGAGGCGAAGAAGCGCCCGAACTTCCTCGAATCCGGCGACATCGACGCCGCGCTGACCACGGCGAGCGCGATCGGCGACGATACGCTGCAGCGTCAGGCCACCGGGCGCGTCGTGCCTGATTCCTTCACCCACGGCTCGGCCGCGCAGCGCAAGCAGTGGTTCATGACCGGCTATCAGCAGGGCTCACTGCAGGCCTGCAACACGTTCGGCGGCGGCGGGCCGTAGCCACGCGTACCCCGTGCCCCGGACGCAGCGCAGCGCTTCTTCAGCGGTGCGCTGCAGAGCCGGGGCCCAAATTGCCGGTTACTCAAGTCTCAAAATGGGTCCCGGCTCTGCGCAGCAGCGTTTCACGCCGCAGCGCGTCCGGGACACGAGAGGAATGAGCAATGGCCTCCATCGACGAAACCAAACAGTTCATCCCGCTCAACATCGCGGTGCTCACCGTCTCCGACACGCGGGCGCTCGCCGATGACAAGTCCGGCCAGACGCTTGTCGACCGTCTCACCGCAGCCGGCCATCATCTCGCCGCGCGCGAGATCGTGACCGATGACGTCGAGGCCATCCGCGCCGTGATCCGGCGCTGGGTCGCAGACGCCGGCGTCGACGTCGTCATCACCACCGGCGGCACAGGTTTTACCGGGCGCGACGTCACGCCGGAGGCGATCGAGCCGCTGCTCGAGAAGCGCATGGATGGTTTCTCGATCGCCTTTCACATGCTGAGCCACGCCAAGATCGGCGCGTCGACGATCCAGAGCCGCGCCACCGCGGGCGTAACAGGTGCGACCTACATCTTCTGCCTGCCAGGCTCGCCCGGCGCCTGCCGCGACGGCTGGGACGGCATCCTCGCTGCTCAACTCGACTATCGCACGCGCCCCTGCAATTTCGTCGAGATCATGCCGCGGCTGGACGAGCACCTGCGCAGGCCAAAGGCGCAGGGCGCGACTGCGTAGGCGGGGACAGTATCGTAGGGTGGGCAAAGCGAAGCGTGCCCACCACTTCTATCGCGATGCTGGATCGGTGGGCACGGCGCTAACGCGCCTTTGCCCACCCTACGATTCCAGACTCGCGGAGAGATACCCCCAAGTGGGCCTGTGTCCGCCGGCGTCGCTGCCCTCTCCCACAACAAGGGGCGAGGGCGCATTCATGCGCATCGCGCAGCTACAGATCCCGTTCCCAGGTCTCGCCGACCAGATCGGCACCGAAGCTATGGTGCTTCTCTTCCTTCACGAGCTTGAAGCCGGTGCTCTGATAGATGCTGCGTGCGGCGACCAGAATGCTTTGCGTCCACAGCGTCATCCGGCTGTAGCCCCGCTCGCGCGCGCCCTGGATGCATTGCTCCACAAGCGCATGGCCGACGCCGAGCCCACGGGCTTTCTTCTCCACCTGCAACAGGCGGAGCTTGGCGATCTCGTCCGTGGCCTTGACCAGAAAGATCGAGCCGACCGGCTCGCCATCGACTTCCGCGATCCAGCAATGCTCGCGCGCGGCGTCGTAATTCTTGATGAACTGAGCGCAGATCTCGGCGACCAGCGCCTCGTAGCTGATGTCCCAGTTGTAGTCCGCGGCATAAGCGGCGGCTTGCTTGGAGATGACCCAGCCCATGTCACCGACGCGGTGGCTGCGCAGCACGACGGAAGCGGGCTGGCTTTGACGTTGCTCCAGCACGGCCTGAATGGTCGCCATCGCCTGCGTTAGCCGCGTTGCATCGCCGGCCGAAAGCTGCGCCAGCATTGCGGCAACCTCGTTTTGCGAGCTCAGGTTCAGCTTGGCGAAGCTCTGGCGGCCCTTGGCGGTGAGGCAGAGCTGGTATTGTCGGCGATCTGCCGGCAGGGGCTTCCGCGTGATCAGCCCCTTTTCGTCAAAGCTCTGGACGATGCGGCTGAGGTAGCCGGCGTCAAGGCCGAGCTCGTTTCCGATCTCTTTTGCCGCGAGGTCGTCGCGATGCGCGAGCTCATAGAGCACGCGAGCCTCGCTGAGCGAGAACGGGCTATTTCCCAGGTGCTGGTCGAGCACGCCGAGCTTGCGGGTATAGAAGCGGTTGAAGGCGCGAACCGCTGCGATCTGGTCGTCGGTACCGTTAATTGGCATGGGACACCTCAATAATTGCCATTGTCAAATAATTAATTGACTTTGGCAAGTATCGGGTGCCTCAAGCGACCATGACGATCCGGCTGCGCAACATTGTCCGGGAGGAGCGGCCGAGCCGCCGCAGTAGCCGCGCCTCGGACCGGCGGGCCTGGGGCGGATAGCCGCCGATCCGGTCGTAATGATCTCGCGCGATCAAAAGCCCCTGATCGCCGAGGGGGCCGACCACCTTGCGAGCGACGGACCACAGGACGTCGCGGAAGCCGGTATCGGCGTAAGGCGAACGGGCGTAGCGGAACACGGCCGCACGATCCCGGCCACTGGCCGCGACGGCCTGGATGAATTGGGTGGTCTCCTCGATCCAGCCGGTGTCCAGCACCGCGCCGGCAGGGAGGAACATCAGCCAGGGCGAACGGGCCTGGAGCGCGCCGGCGGCCAGTGCTGCGCCTTGCGAAGATCCCTCGCAGCCGACGAAGCGGCAGCCGGCGACGTCGGCAACGCGCTCGATGACGCCGTTGCTTGTGCCGTCGACCAGCAGGACTTCCTTGATGATGCCTGCCGCGGCACCGGGGACCAGCGCGGCCAGTGTTGCGACCGCGGTCTGCTCGACGCCTTCGGTCGGAATGATGACGCTCAGCATGATTGAGACTTCGATGTCCGCAATTCGGGAGAAGCGCAACGCGTTATGATGTTGTCATAAACATGCTGCGCTGCCGAGTGCAACTTTTCGCAAGCCGTTCGGCGTGCGATGGTAAACCGGCGTGCGCCCGTCCCGGCCGAATATGTCGTGCACGGGTGGTCAAATTGCCGAATGTTTCGGCGATTTTCGGTCTCGTGACCTTCAAACGAGGCTTTTCTCCGCCGATATCGTCGGGGAAACGGCGCTGTTCCCGTGCCGACGGGAAAAACGAGCAATCGCCATTGCGCAAAGCGAGATGTGTCCAATGAACGCCGATCAACTTCCCATTGGCGCGACGCCGCCATTGCCGAAGCCGGAGGCCGCGCCGACCTTGCGGATCCGCGCCGTGATGCTGGGCGAACGCATCAATCCGTCGGGCCTCGAGATCGGCACGCTGGTATCCTCGACGCCGGCTGCCTTCCGGGTCCATGGCGGCCTGGCCGTGATCTTCCGCTACGGCGTTGTGGTGCTGATCGGGCTGTTGCCATCGGAGGAGAAGGTCCTCATCGACAGTCTCAAGTCGCGCGTGACCGGCGAGCTCAGCCCCTATGAGGAGGAGACCGCGCAGGCTCAGCTCTGTCACGACGAAAACGCCGAGGCGATCCAGCCCGGCGGGCCGATCTGCCTCTCGAAATTTTCCGACGAGCGGCTGCTGCTGATCGCGGACGCACTCGCCAAGAGCACGTCGCTGGCGCGCGACGAGCGTCGCGTCGCTGCGGTTTTCGACGTCATCGAGCCTTTTGCACGCGAGCTCGCCGAGAAAGGCCGTACGTCGCGACGGCGCAAGGGCATCCTGCAGCTCATCGGCAACGCGCTGCTGGTCCAGCAGCGCGTCGCCGGCCGCGTCGCGGTTGCCGAAAAACCCGACGCGCTCTGGGAAAAGCCGCAGCTCGACCGGCTCTATGCGCGTCTCGAAGACGAGTACGAGCTGAAGGAGCGTCTCGACACGCTCGAGCGCAAGCTCACGGTCGTCGCGGAGACGGCCGATGCGCTGACCGACATCATCGACACCCAGCGCTCGCTGCGCCTCGAGATCGCGGTGGTGGTGCTGATCGTGATCGAGGTCGCGATCGGGTGTTTCCAGATCTATACCGGGGTTCATTGAGCTGAAAGCCGCAAGTTCAGCCCTCATCCTGGGGAGCCCGCAATAGGCGGGCGTCTCGAAGGATGATGAGGTCCGCGCTTCGCCAATTCATGGAGCTCAGCAAAGTCGCCGCGCATGAAAGCTTCCTTCTTGGCGCGACTCCATTTCTTGAGTTTGCGTTCGCATTCGATCGCGTCGGTCACCCTGTCGAACCATTGCGAGAAGACGAGGGTCACGGGTCTGCGCGACCTTGTGTAGCCGGCGAACGTGCCGGCGTTGTGCTGCGCAATCCGGAGCTCAAGCTCGGTTCGCGTCGTCCCGATGTAGTAGCTGCCATCGGCACATTTGAGAATGTAGAGGTATGCGCCTTCTGTCATCGTGCCCGCCCCATCCTTCGAGACGCGCGCAAGGGCGCGCTCCTCAGGATGAGGCTAACCGGCATGCGTGTTTTGGTGCAAGTGCCGAAAAGACTCTTGGCTATCGGACGACTGTCCATCGATTAAAACCTGTTGGTGCCACATACTCGACCTCATCCTGAGGAGCCCGCCAAGCGGGCGTCTCGAAGGATGGCCACAACCTCCCATGCTTTCTCAAGGGAGGCAGCCCCGCTGCAGCACCGCGGCGCAGTGCCGTGCGATCGTCAGTTCCTCGTTGGTCGGGATGACGAGCACATCCACGGCGCTGTCGTCGGCATTGATGCGCTCGCGCGCGGCATCATTCGCCGCGGCATCGATGCGCACGCCGAGCCAGGCGAGCCGCTCGCCAATGGCGCTGCGGATTTGCTTGGCGTGCTCGCCGATGCCGCCGGTGAAAACGAGGCACTCCAGTCCTTCAAGCGTGTTCGCCATCACCGTCACCTCCTGTGCCGCACGGAAGGCGAAGAGATCGACCGCCTCGCGCGCCGAAGCCTCGCCGCTCGTCAGCAGCGTCCGCATATCCGCGGAGATGCCGGAAACGCCGAGCAGGCCGGACTCGTGATAGAGCAGGTGCTGCAAATCCTCGACCGTCATCGTTTCCTGCTGCAACATGTAGAGCAGCACGCCGGGATCGATGGTGCCGCAGCGCGTGCCCATGACCAGGCCGTCGAGCGGCGTCAGCCCCATCGTGGTGTCGACGCTGCGGCCGTCGCGCAAGGCGCAGAGGCTCGCGCCATTGCCGAGATGAGCGATGACGGTGCGTCTGGCTGCAAGCTCGGGCGCGATCACGGCGAGCCGCCCCGCGATATATTCGAATGAGAGACCGTGAAAGCCGTAGCGCCGGAGACCCTGTGCCTCGTAGCGTCTCGGAATGGCGAAGCGGCTCGCTGGCGGCGTCAGGCCGTGATGGAAGGCGGTGTCGAAGCAGGCGATCTGCGTCAGTGCGGGACGGAGCGCCCCGATGGCGCGGACCGGTGCCAGGCAACGGGGCTGATGCAGCGGCGCTAGTGGTGTGAGTGCTTCCAGCTTCGCATAGACGTCGTCCGTCAGCGCGATCGGGCCGGAATAATCCGGACCGCCATGGACGATCCGGTGACCCACGGCGTGCAGGCGGCCCTGGCCAAAACGGTCCTCGATGAAGCCGAGCACATCGGCGAACAGATGGCCGCCATCCGCGTCCGACGTCTCCCTCTGCGTCTCGAACAGCGTCTCGCCCGATGGGCTCTTTGCCACAAGCCTGGGCTTGGCCTCGTGCTCGTCGAGCAGGCCCTTGCAGAGCAGGGCTGGTTCGCTGCCCGAGATCTCGAACAGGCCGAACTTGATGCTCGACGAGCCTGCGTTGAGGACGAGGACCGCGTTGGAGGCCGCCATGATGTCAGCCCGACTTGCCCGGCCAGACCCAATCGCGGATCTCCGGCATGTCCTCGCCGTGCTCGCGCACGTAACGCGAATGCTCGATCAACTTGTCGCGGAACTGTTGCTTCACCTGCGCAGCCTTGGTCGCAAGTCCCGGCACACGCTCGATCGCCTCGATCGCGAGGTGGTAGCGGTCGAGCCCGTTGAGCACGACCATGTCGAACGGCGTCGTCGTGGTGCCTTCCTCGGCAAAGCCGCGCACATGTAAGCCGTCATGGTTGGTGCGGTTATAGGTCAGCCGGTGGATCAGATAAGGATAGCCGTGATAGGCGAAGATGACAGGCTTGTCGTGCGTGAACAGGCTGTCGAAGTCGCGATCGGACAGGCCATGCGGATGCTGCTCTTTCGGTTGCAGCGTCATCAGGTCGACGACGTTGACGACACGGATCTTGATGTCCGGCAGCGCCTTGCGCAGGAGATCGACGGCCGCGAGCGTCTCCAAGGTCGGCACGTCACCGGCGCAGGCCATCACCACATCGGGCTCGCCAACCGCGTCCTCGTTGCCGGCCCACGTCCAGATGCCAATGCCGGCGTCGCAATGGTTAGCGGCATCCTGCATCGAGAGCCATTGCGGCGCCGGCTGCTTGCCGGCGACAATCACGTTGATGCGATTGTAAGTGCGCAGGCAGTGGTCGGCGATCCACAGCAGGGTGTTGGCGTCCGGCGGGAAATAGATGCGGACGATGTCGGCCTTCTTGTTGGCGACGAGGTCGACGAAGCCGGGATCCTGATGGCTGAAGCCGTTATGGTCCTGCCGCCAGACATGCGAGGTCAGAAGATAATTGAGCGAGGCGATCGGACGCCGCCACGGCAGATGTCGCGTCACCTTCAGCCATTTGGCGTGCTGGTTGAACATGGAATCCACGATGTGGATGAAGGCCTCGTAGCAGGAGAAGAAGCCGTGGCGTCCGGTGAGCAGGTAGCCCTCGAGCCAGCCTTGGCAGAGATGCTCGCTCAGCACCTCCATCACGCGGCCGTCCTGCGCGAGATGCACGTCGTAGGATTCGACCGGCTCCATCCAGACCCGTTCGGTGGCGTCGAATACGGCATCGAGACGGTTTGATGCGGTCTCGTCCGGACCCATGAGGCGGAAGTTGCGCTCTTGCGCGTTGTGGCGGATGACGTCGCGCAAAAACTTGCCAAGCTCACGCGTCGCTTCGCCCGTGACGCCGCCGGGCTGCGGCACGTCGACGCCAAAACTGCGGAAGTCCGGCAGCTTCAGCTCCTTCTTCACCAGCCCGCCATTGGCGTGCGGATTGGCTCCCATGCGCCTGTTACCTTCGGGCGCCAGCGACTGAAGCTCGGGAATGAGCGCGCCGCTGGCGTCGAACAGCTTTTCCGGCTGGTAGCTGCGCATCCAGTCATCGAGAATCTTCAAATGCGCAGGGTTCTCGCGACAGCTAGCAACGGGCACCTGATGCGCACGCCAAAATCCTTCGACCTTCTTGCCGTCGACCTCCTTCGGGCCTGTCCAGCCCTTCGGGCTGCGCAGCACGATCATCGGCCAGCGCGGCCGTTCGACGCTTGTGCGCCCATCGCGCGCGTGCTGCTGGATAGAACGGATGCTGGCGAGCGCGACGTCGAGCGCGTCCGCCATGGCCCGGTGCATCAATTTGGGATCGTTGCCCTCGACGAACAGCGGCTCGTGGCCGAATCCGCGGAAAAGATCGCGGATCTCGCTGTCAGGCATGCGGCCGAGCACGGTCGGATTGGCGATCTTGTAGCCGTTGAGATGCAGGATCGGCAGCACCGCGCCGTCGTGGGCGGGATTCAGGAACTTGTTGGAGTGCCAGGACGTGGCAAGCGGGCCGGTCTCGGCTTCGCCGTCGCCGACGACGCAGGCGACGATGAGGTCGGGATTGTCGAATGCCGCGCCATAGGCGTGCACCAGCGCATAACCGAGCTCGCCACCTTCGTGGATCGAGCCCGGCGTTTCCGGCGCGGCGTGGCTCGGAATGCCGCCGGGGAAGGAGAACTGCCTGAAAAGTTTTCGCAATCCGTCCGCATCGCGCGGGATGTCTGGATAGATCTCGCTGTAGCTGCCTTCCAGATAGGTGTTGGCGACCATGCCCGGGCCGCCATGACCGGGACCGCAGACATAGATCATATCGAGGTCCTGCGCGCGGATGACGCGGTTGAGGTGGGCGTAGATGAAGTTCAGCCCCGGCGTCGTGCCCCAATGGCCGAGCAGGCGCGGCTTGATGTGCTCGGGCCGCAACGGCTCGCGAAGGAGCGGATTGTCGAGGAGATAAATCTGCCCGACCGAGAGGTAGTTCGCGGCGCGCCAGTAGCGATCGAGGAGATCGAGGTCGCTGCTCGCCGCGGCCGATTGTCGTTGATTTGTCATGTTCCTGCCGACTTTCACCCGGGACCGTCACCAACCGAGTTCCGGCAAGATCGATCCTTCAGCCGCATCAAGCGGGATCGAGGTCACGCGTTGTTGCGTGAGGCCAACAGTCAGCGCGCGAGGTTTGGGCAGCTCTACTGTGCATGGGGTTGTTTTCGCGTTTTTCATTTGTGTTCTTGATTTGTTCCTGTGGCGTGCTATCTTGGCTTCATGAGTCCAGCTTCTTCTTCTGCTCTCAAGCACCCGCCGGTCACGGCGCCCTCCGAGCCGGCGGGTGCGCCTTCTGATTTCCCCGAGCTTGGCGTCGCCATCGACCGTGCGCGCAAGCGAGGGCGGGGCGCGCAATCCAACGCCAGCGGCCGCTACGAGGCCGAGGCACGCGTCGCCTTCGACGACGGCTGGCAGAGCCTGGAAGAGCTGCCGCCGTTCAAGACCACGGTCGGTGTCGACACCTCGCGCAAGGTGATTACCCGCAACGATTCCCCCGACATCGGCTTCGATCGGTCGATCAATCCCTACCGCGGCTGCGAGCATGGCTGCGTCTATTGCTTCGCGCGGCCGACGCATGCCTATCTCGGCCTGTCGCCGGGCCTCGACTTCGAGTCAAAGCTGTTCGTGAAGCCCGAGGCGCCGGCGCTGCTCGAGAAGGAGCTCGCGGCCGCCGGCTACGAGCCGCGGATGATCGCGATCGGCACCAACACCGATCCCTATCAGCCGATCGAGCGCGAGCGCAAAATCATGCGCGGCATTCTGGAGGTGCTGGAGCGCGCCGGCCATCCCGTCGGCATCGTCACCAAGTCGGCGCTGGTGGTGCGCGACATCGACATTCTCGCCCGCATGGCCAAGCGCAACCTCGCCAAGGTCGCGATATCGGTGACCTCGCTCGACCCAAAACTCGCGCGCACCATGGAGCCGCGCGCCTCGACGCCGCCGAAGCGGCTTGAGGCGCTGAAGCAGCTCTCGGACGCCGGCATTCCGACCACGGTGATGGTCGCGCCCGTGATCCCCGCGCTCAACGATTCCGAGATCGAGCGCATTCTCGATGCCGCGGCGCACGCCGGCGTCAAGGAAGCCTCCTACGTGCTGCTGCGGCTGCCGCTCGAGGTCCGCGATCTCTTCCGCGAATGGCTGATGGCGAACTATCCGGACCGCTATCGCCACGTCTTCACGCTGATCCGCGACATGCGCGGCGGCCGCGACTACGACGCCAAATGGGGCGAGCGGATGAAGGGCACCGGCCCGATGGCCTGGACCATCGGCCGTCGCTTCGAGATCGCCTGCGACCGGCTCGGGCTGAACAAGCGCCGCGCGAAACTGACCACGGATCATTTTGCCCGGCCAAAGCAGAACGGCGAGCAGCTCAGCCTGTTCTGAGGCGCGGAGCAACAACCTGTCTGAATAACGGGAATTGTTGGGGTTCCCTGTTGCGCAGGCCGGATCGCTTGCGCACGATCCCGGCCATGATTCGGGACAAGTCCACCAAGACACCAGCCAAAGAGGCGTCAAAGAACGACGCTGCCAGGAATGCCGCGCCAGCGAAAGCGAGCTTCCGTCGTGAGCGCGCGCTGATCAAGCGCGGCATCTGGCCGGTGGCTGGCTGCGACGAGGCCGGTCGCGGGCCGCTCGCCGGCCCCGTGGTGGCGGCTGCGGTGATTCTCGACCCCGACCGCATTCCGCGCGGCATCGACGATTCCAAGCGGCTGACGGCGGAGGAGCGCGAGAAGCTTTTCGACAAGATCTGTGCCACCGCCCAGGTCTCGGTCGCGGTCGCCTCGCGCTTCCGCATCGACCGCGACAACATCCTGCGCGCCTCGCTCTGGGCGTTGAAGCGCGCGGTGATCGCGCTGCCGGAGACGCCGAAGCACGTCTTCGTCGACGGCCGCGACCGGCTCGATACTGCATGCGACTGCGAGGCCGTGATCGGCGGCGACGGCATCGTGCTGTCGATTGCGGCCGCCTCGATCGTCGCCAAGGTGACGCGCGACCGGCTGATGTGCGCGCTGGCGCAGGACTGCCCGGGCTACGGTTTCGAGCAGCACAAGGGCTACGCCGTCCCCGAGCATCTCGACGCGCTCGACCGTCTCGGCCCCACCGCGCACCACCGCAGCTTCTTCGCCCCGGTCGCCGCCGCCCGCGCCAAGCACATGCCCTGGACCGTCGAGCCGGTGCGGGATCTGTTTGCGGTCACCGAGGTCGAGGTGCAGGTTGAGACCACAGTTGAAATCGATGCTTCGGCAGGCCTCTAGCGTAGACTGTCGTTGCCACGACGCGCAGCGCCCTTTATCAAAACAGGCGTGAGCGAATAGGGCCGGCTGGACGGGTTGGCTGCATCTTGCGGGCGTTGCATGCGGTTTACCTCCCTGGTCATCGAGCTCATTCGCGCCCGGCCGCGGCTGATCGTCTGGATCGCCGTGCTGTTGCAGGCCGCGATGTGGCTGCTGGTGGCGCTCTTGTTCTATCGCACTCCGCCCGGCAGCCTCGCGACCCTGCTGGCCTTCGGTCGCGAGTACCAGGTCGGCACTGATCTCGGCCCGCCGCTGTCGGTCTGGCTCGCCGATATCGCCTATCGCGCCGTCGGCGGACATATGTTCGGCGTTTACGTCCTGGCCGAGCTCTGCGAGATCGCGACCTTCATCACGCTCTATCATCTGGCGCGCGCCGTGGTCGGCACGCAGCAGGCGGTGCTCGCTGTGCTCCTGACCATGACGGTGCTGGCTTTCTCCTCGTCCGCGCTCGACTTCGGTCCCCTGGTTCTCGCGCGGCCGATCTGGGCGCTGTTGCTGCTGCATTCCTGGCAGATCATCGGCCAGCGCCGCGGCAATGCCTGGTTCGCCTGGTCGATCGAGGCCGGCCTGCTGCTCCTGACCACGCCGGCCGCGATCTTCCTGCTCGCATTGCTCGTCGTCTTCGCGCTGTCGACCGCCGCAGGCCGCCGGACATTGCGCGCGCTCGATCCGCTGTTCGCGCTCGTCGTCGTCGCCGTGCTGGCGCTGCCCTATGCGGTCTGGCTGATGCGCGCCGAGACCCTTGTGCTGCCGGCCCTGCCGCAAATTGCCGACCTCGGCGCCCGCGCGATCCACGCCGTCTGGCTGCTCGGCGGGCTCGTGCTCGGCGCAGCGGCGATCCCTGTGCTGACCTTCCTCAACTCACCCCTGTTCGCCGGCAAGACCGAGGAGGTGCCGATCATCTACCGGCCGCCCGTCGAGCCGCTCGCGCGCAACTTCGTCCATTTCTTCACGCTGGCGCCCGCGCTCGGTGCGGTCCTGATCTCCGGCCTGTTCGGGCTCGATGCTGTCGTCGGCGGTGCCGGCGTGGTGCTGGTTGTGTCGGGCCTCGCCATGGTCGTCGTGGCCGGCGATCTCATTGCGATGCGCCGCGCCCGGATGCTGCGCACGGTGTGGATAGCGGCCATCGTGGCGCCCGCGGCCGGCGTCGTGCTGGCCGTGCTGTTCCTGCCCTGGAGCGGCACCGGTGAGATCGCGACATCGATGCCGGCGCGCGCGATCTCGGACTTCTTCGACGACAGCTTTGCCCGCCGCACCAACCATCGCCTGCGCGCGGTCGCAGGTGAAACCGAGCTTGCGAGCTTGATTGCGATGCACTCCGGCCGGCCGCATCTGTTCATCGAAGGCGCGCCCGTGCGTACGCCCTGGATGTCACAGGCAAAATTCAGCGAGACCGGCGGCGTCGTGGTCTGGCGCGCCTCAGATACTGCCGGCACTCCGCCGCCCGAAATCCTCGCGCGCTTTCCCGGCATCGTGCCGGAAGTGCCACGCGCCTTCGAATGGCTGGTGACCGGCCGCCAGCAGTTGCTGCGGATCGGCTGGGCCATCGTGCGGCCGAAGGGGACGTAAGGCTCTCGCAATGACGGGGAGGGAGTGTCCCGTCCCTCACGCGCCCGCCAGCAACTTCGCGATCGCGCGCAGATCCTGCCAGGCAAGCCGCTTGTAGGACGGCGAGCGCAAGAGGTAGGCCGGGTGAAAGGTCGGCAGCGCGCGGATGGTGCGGCTACCCGTGTCGTAGTCGAACCAGCGGCCGCGCGTCCGCATGATGCCCTCGCGGGTCGAGAGCAGCGTCTGCGTCGAGGGATTGCCGAGCGTCACCAGCACATCTGGGTTCACCAGCTCGATATGACGCTGGATGAAGGGCAGGCAGATCTGCGTCTCCTGCGGCGTCGGCGTACGGTTGCCGGGTGGCCGCCAGGGAATGACGTTGGTGATGTAGGCCGTGGTGCGGTTGAGCCCGATCGCGCCGATCATGAGGTCGAGCAGCTTGCCGCTGCGTCCCACAAACGGAAGTCCCTCGATATCCTCGTCGCGGCCCGGCGCCTCGCCGACGAACATGATGCGCGCCTGCGGATTGCCGTCGGCGAACACCAGCCGCGTCGCAGTGTGCTTGAGCGCGCAGCCCTCGAAGTTTTGCATGAGCTCTCGCAGCGCCTCGAGTGTTGGCGCAGTGCGCGCGGCCTCGCGGGCCGAGGCGATAGCGACGTCGGGCGCCAGTGCGGCCTCGCCGCGCATCACCGCAGGCGCGGCGACAGGCCGCGGTGCTTCGACCGGCACCGCGCGCGGGGCCGGCGGCGGGGCGTCCAATTCCGCCAGGCGGTCGACCGGTTCCTCGGCGAGCGCACAATCGACACCGGCCTCCAGATAGAAGGCGAGAAGCTCTCGGACGGTAGGTGCGGGCTCGGGGATCATTTGGAAAGTCAGACTATTAGTTCATCTAAAGTCAGACTATTAGTTCATCTTAAGGCGCCTTGCATCCCAACGGAACGCATTTCCGTGGTTGTCCTACCCGGAAAAATCGGAAACAAGGGAGCGCAAATGACGAGGAACCGTCTCAAGGGCTGAGATCAGATGAGCACCGAAGAACTTCCCCCGCGGGAATCCATGGAATTCGACGTCGTCATCGTCGGCGCCGGCCCCTCGGGCCTGGCTGCGGCGATCCGGCTGAAGCAGATCAATGCCGATCTCAACGTCGTCGTGGTGGAGAAGGGCTCCGAGGTCGGTGCGCACATTCTCTCCGGCGCCGTGATCGATCCGGCCGGGCTCGACAAGCTGACCCCGGACTGGCGCGAGGATTCCGACTGCCCGCTGAAGACCCAGGTGAAGGACGACCGCTTCTACTGGATGACGGCCGGAGGCGCGATCAAGCTGCCGAACTTCATGATGCCGCCGCTGATGGACAACCATCACTGCTATATCGGCTCGCTCGGCAATGTCTGCCGCTGGCTGGCGCGCAAGGCCGAGGCGCTCGGCGTCGAGATCTACCCGGGCTTTGCCGCCGCCGAAGTGCTCTATGACGAGCAGGGCGCGGTGAGGGGCATCGCCACTGGCGACATGGGCATCGGCCGCGACGGCAAGCCGAAAGACTCCTTCACCCGCGGCATGGAGTTGCTCGGCAAGTACACGCTGTTCGCCGAAGGCGCGCGCGGCAGCCTGACCAAGCAGCTGATCGCAAAATTCGCGCTCGATTCCAACAGCGAGCCGGCGAAGTTCGGCATCGGCCTCAAGGAGGTCTGGCAGATCGATCCCGCCAAGCACCAGAAGGGCATGATCCAGCATTCGTTCGGCTGGCCACTCGACCTCAAGACCGGCGGTGGGTCGTTCCTCTATCACTACGACGATAATCTCGTCGCGGTCGGCTTCGTCGTGCATCTGAACTACGACGATCCGTATCTATCGCCGTTCGACGAGTTCCAGCGCTTCAAGACTCATCCGTCGATCCGCGGCACCTTCGAAGGTGCCAAGCGCCTTGCCTATGGTGCGCGTGCCATCACCGAAGGCGGCTACCAGTCGGTGCCAAAGCTGACTTTCCCCGGCGGCGCGCTGGTCGGCTGTGCGGCCGGCTTCGTCAACGTGCCGCGCATCAAGGGCGTGCACAATGCGATGGGCACCGGCATGCTTGCCGCTGAGCATGTTGCAGCCGCGCTCGCGGCCGATCGCGCCAACGACGAGATCGTCGACTACGAGAACGCGTGGCGGTCCTCGTCGGTCGGAAAGGATCTGTTCCTGGTCCGCAACGTCAAGCCACTGTGGTCGAAGTTCGGCACCGTGCTTGGCGTCGCGCTCGGCGGCTTCGACATGTGGTTCAACACGCTGTTCGGCACCTCGCTGTTCGGCACGCAGTCCCATGCCAAGCCCGATCGCGCGACGCTCGATCCGGCCAAGCAACACGCGCCGAAGAACTATCCGAAGCCGGACGGCAAGATCTCCTTCGACAAGCTGTCCTCGGTGTTCCTGTCCAACACCAATCACGAGGAGGATCAGCCGGTCCACCTCCTGGTGGCCGACATGAACCTGCAGAAGACTTCCGAGCACGACGTGTTCGCCGGTCCGTCGAATCGCTATTGCCCGGCCGGCGTCTATGAGTGGATCGAGGAAGGTTCGGGCCCGCGCTTCCAGATCAACGCCCAGAACTGCGTCCACTGCAAAACCTGCGACGTGAAGGACCCCAACGGCAACATCACCTGGGTTCCTCCGGAGGGAGGCGGCGGTCCGAACTACGAGGCGATGTAACGGTGCGCCAGGCGACCAAATAGGTCCGAAGGGTGATGTAACGCACGTTCGCGTGAGAACGGGAGCACCACGGGTGCCCCCGGCCACGATAAGGCCATAGTGACAGCGTCTTGGGGCGCTCTTGACCGTCACTTGGCCGATTTGGGGCGTGCGGAAGGGATCGCCCGGCCCGAATCCTTGCGGTGAAGCGCCAAAAGCGGCATTGTCCGGCCCAGACGGTTCCGGGTCCCGTGTCGCCGGCGGCGTTCGCGTGCGAGACGGCCATTTGCTTCAAACCCAGGCACTACAAACTCAAGGCGAGCCCTGATGTTTTCAAATCGTTTCAACCGCTGGACTGCTGCTGCCATCGCCCTTGCCGGCTCTGCGATCGTGGCGGTCCCTGGCGGGGTGCTGGCGCAGACGCCGGATCATCCGGCCGACACGGCGGCGCAGTTTCCGACCCGAAACGATCTGAAGTCGCTCACCACCGCCGGCAGCTATCTCGCCGCCCGTCACGCCAGCGTCGAGCGCGACGCGACCTCGGCCGCCGCCTTTTACCGCTCCGCGCTGCGGACCGACCCCAAGAACAACGAGCTGCTCGACCGCGCTTTCATTTCCTCGCTCGGCGATGGCGACATCGAGGAAGCGGTGAAGCTCGCCGAGCGCATCCTGGCCATCGACAAGACCAATCGCGTCGCGCGCCTCGTGGTCGGCGTGCATGATTTGAAGCTGAAGAAGTATCCGAGCGCGCAGAGCAACATCAACCAGTCGGTTCGCGGGCCGATCACCGATCTCGTCGCAACGCTGTTGTCCGGCTGGGCCGCCTATGGTGCGGGCGATGCCAAGGGCGCGGTCGCGACCATCGATAAGCTGGCGGGCCCGGAATGGTATCCGCTGTTCAAGGACCTGCACGCCGGCATGATTCTCGAGAACGCCGGCAAGGAGAAGGACGCAGGCGCCCGCTTCGAGCGCGCCTACAAACTCGACGATTCCATGCTGCGCGTCAGCGAGGCCTATGCGCGCTGGCTGTCGCGCAACAAGGACGCGGCCTCGGCGACCGCGATCTATGAAGCCTTCGACAAGAAGCTCGCCCGCCATCCGCTGATCGTGGAAGGCCTGCGCGAGACCAAGGCCGGCAAGAAGATGCCGTCGCTGGTCGATTCCGCGCAGGCTGGTGCTGCCGAGGCGCTCTACGGCATCGGCGCCACGTTGACTCGTCGCGGCGGCGAAGATCTCGCGCTGGTCTATCTCCAGCTCGCACTCTATCTCCAGCCCAGTCATCCGCTGGCCCTGCTCTCGCTCGCCGACCTCTATGAATCGGTGAAGCGGCCGCAGATGGCGATCAAGATCTATGAGCGGGTCCCGTCGAGCTCGCCCTTGAAGCGTAACGCGCAGATCCAGCTCGCCATCGATCTGGATTCGGCCGACCGCACCGACGAGGCGATCAAGATCCTCAAGGGTGTGACCGCCGAGGACTCCAAGGATATTGAGGCCGTTATGGCGCTCGGCAATATCGAGCGCGGCCGCAAGAAGTTCGGCGACTGCGGCGCGACCTATTCGCGCGGCATCGACGCGCTGCCGGCCGGCAACGACAAGGCCAACAGCGTCTGGTACTACTATCGCGGCATTTGCGAGGAACGCACCAAGGAGTGGGGCAAGGCCGAAGCCGACATGAAGAAGGCGCTCGAGCTGCAGCCCGATCAGCCGCATGTCCTCAACTATCTCGGCTATTCCTGGATCGACCAGGGCGTGAACCTCGACGAAGGCATGAAGATGATCAAGCGTGCCGTCGAGCAGCGGCCCGACGACGGCTACATCGTCGATTCCCTCGGCTGGGCCTATTACCGCATCGGCAACTACGAAGAGGCGGTGAAGAACCTCGAGCGCGCGATCGACCTCAAGCCCGAGGATCCCACGATCAACGACCATCTCGGCGACGCCTATTGGCGCGTCGGCCGCACGCTGGAGGCAAAATTCCAGTGGGCGCATGCTCGCGATCTCAAGCCCGAGCCGGACGATCTGCCGAAGATCGAGGCCAAGATCGCCAATGGCATGACGGATGAGAATTCGAACTCTTCGGCCGCGCAGGCGGACAAGAAGAAAGACGACGGCAAGGGCGGTTGAGGCTGCGCATGATCCGGAAAAGTGTGCAGCGGTTTTCCGACCAGATCATGCGCAAAGCAAAATAAGCAACTGGGGGCGTACCGCCGATGCCGGCGTTGGTTGAAGAAGGGCGCGCGAAGGTCAATCTGAGCCTTCGTGTGGTGGGCCGTCGTGCTGACGGCTATCATGACCTCGAGAGCGTGGTTGCGTTTGCCGATTGTGCCGACCGGCTCACGCTGGAGCCGGGTGGCGGGCTCAGGCTTGCGACCACGGGGCCGCTTGCCGCGGCCTGCGGCGAGACATCAGACAATCTCGTGTTCAAGGCCGCAAAACTGTTGGCCGACGCGGTGCCGAACTTGAAGCTCGGCGCCTTCGCGCTCGACAAGGTCTTGCCGGTTGCAGCCGGGATCGGCGGCGGTTCGGCCGATGCGGCGGCGGCGCTGCGCCTGCTCGCGCGCCTCAACAATTTGCCGCTCGATGATGCCCGCCTGCAAGAGGTCGCACTTGCGACCGGCGCCGACGTGCCGGTGTGCCTGTTCTCGCGCGCCTGCGACATGACCGGCGTCGGTGAGCAGTTGCTGCCGCTGGCGTTGCCGAGCATGCCCTGCGTGATGGTCAATCCGCGCGTGCCGGTTGCGACAAAGGACGTGTTCCAGGAGTTGGGCCTGCGCAACGGCGAACTGCTGGTCGGCGCGACCTCCGTCCTCGACGCCACGGCTTGGCCCGACGAGGGCGCCTCCATCGCGGACTGGGTCGATGTTCTCGAGACCGTCCCCAACGATCTCGAAGCGCCTGCGCTGCGCATCGAGCCGGTGATCGGCGACGTGCTGGAGGCGCTGCGCGACTCCGCGGGCGTCAAGCTTGCGCGAATGTCCGGTTCGGGCGCGACCTGCTTTGCGATCTATGGCGCGCCGGCTGAGGCGCATGCCGCCGCCGAGAAGATCCGCAGGGATCACCCCGGCTGGTGGGTGCATGCGGGGACGTTGAGCTAAGGCGAAAGTGTCGTAGGGGGCAAAGCGCAGCGTGCCCACCACTTCTATCGTACGATCTGGATGCATGGTGGGCACGCTTCGCTTTGCCCACCCTACGATAGCTCGCCGAGCCCAAGAAATTGCCGGATCTCAGCCAGCACTTCCGCCGGCTTGTCATGCTGCAGCCAGTGCCCGGCGCCGGCGATGATCTCGATGCGCGCCTGCTGGAAATAGCGCTCAAGGCCTGCGGCCCTGGCGCCGGCGAGAAAGCTTTCGCCGGCATTCAGCAACAGCGTGGGGCAGGCGATGCGCGACCACAGCGCGACGTGGTCGTCCGGCCAGAGCCGGTGCGGCGCGGAGGCGCGCTGGTATGGGTCGAACTTCCAGCTATAAGTGCCATCCTCGTTCTGCCGTGCGCCATGTGTTGCCAGATGAAGCGCGAGGTCGCGGGACAGCCGCTTGTTGTGAAGCACCATCTGCGCGGCCGCGTCCTCAAGGGTCGCATAGCGGCGCGGGGTGCGGCCGTGCAGCCTGTCGAGCTGTCCGACCCATTTTCCGATGCGCTCATGGGTCGGCGGCTTGGGTGAATCCGGCAGCATCGTCACGCCGTCGAGAACGACGAGCTTGGTGACCTGCTCGGGGAATGAGCCTGAAAAGATCAGGCTCACCATGCCGCCCATCGAATGGCCGATGAGGGTCACTTGAGGCGCTGCGGTGTGACGGACAAGCTGGGCAAGATCGTAGACATACTCCGTCAGCGCGTAGCTGCCGCCCTTGGTCCAGTCGGAATCGCCGTGGCCGCGCAGGTCGGGCGCGATCACATGAAAATGCGGTTGCAGCGAGCGTGCGATGGCGTCCCAGCTGCGGCAATGATCGCGGCCGCCATGGACCAGGATGAGTGGCGGTGCGTCCTCGTTGCCCCAGTCCGCATAATGCAGCCGCAGGCCGTGGGACTCGTAGGTGCGACTTTGCGGGGCGAGCATCGCGGGCTACCCGTTCACCGGACGCCGCGCCAGCGCGAGCGACAGGCCGAGGCCGGCAATGAAGACGCCGGAGCCTTGGGTGAGGCGGCGCATCAGACGCGGCCGTCCGATCAGCTGTGTACGCGTCGCGGACGCCATCAGCACCACGACGACATCGGCGAGCGTGTTCAGTGTCACCGAGATGGCGCCGAGCGCGACGAATTGCAGTGGGGGGCTCGCTCCTGCGGGATCGAGGAATTGGGGAATGAAGGCGAGGAAGAACACCGCGGTCTTCGGATTCAACGCCTCGACCAGCACGCCGTCGCGGAACGCGCGCTTGTCGCCGACAGGCTCGCTCGCGAGCGACAGAGCCCGGCCGGCGCTGCGAAACGTCTTGATGCCGAGCCAGACCAGATACAGCGCGCCGATGAATTTCACGATGGCAAAAAGCTCGGCGCTGGCCAGTATGATCGCGGAGATGCCGAGGCCGCCGGCGACCACGTGAACCAGGCCGCCCAGCGCCGTGCCGGCGGTCGAGGCAAAGCCGCTGGCGCGCCCTTCCGACAAGGTTCGCGCTGCGACGTAGAAGATGCCGGGGCCGGGAATGGCGGCAATGACGAGGGCGGCGGCGAGGAACAGCCAGAAATTCGTTTCAATCATTCCATTTTCGTAGCGCAGCGTGCCGCGATTGCAAGGCCTGTCGTTAGACCATGCGGCGGAAGATCGCGCTGGCATTCACGCCGCCGAAGCCAAAGCCGTTGGAGATGGCGTTGAGCATCGGCATCGGCCGCGCGCGGCCCGCAACAATGTCGATACCATCGGCGTTTGCGTCGGGGGTTTCAAAATTGAGTGTCGGCGGCGCGATCTGGTCACGCAAGGCGAGCACGGTGAAAATCGCCTCCAGGCCGCCGGCGGCACCGAGCAGATGGCCGGTGGCCGATTTGGTCGCGCTCACCGCGATGGCGTTGTTGCGGCCGAACAGCGCAGCGATCGCGCCGAGCTCGCCTTCGTCGCCGGCCGGCGTCGAGGTCGCATGTGCGTTGAGATGCTGCAGATCGGCGGGCGCAAGGTTCGCCTGCCGCAGTGCGATCTCCATGGCACGGCGGGCGCCATCGCCGTCGGGTGGGCCCGACGTCATGTGATAGGCATCCGCGGTGGTGCCATATCCGAGAATTTCGGCGACCGGCGTGGCGCCGCGCGCGAGCGCATGTTCCAGTTCCTCGATCACCAGAATGCCGGCGCCTTCGCCCATGACAAAACCGTCGCGGTCGCGATCGAACGGGCGCGAGGCGCGCGCGGGCTCGTCGTTGAAGGAGCTCGACAGCGCGCGTGCTGCTGCAAAGCCGCCGAGGCTGACGATATCGATGCAGGCCTCGGCGCCGCCGCAGATCGCGACATCGGCCTCGCCTGCGCGGATCATCCGCGCGGCATCGCCGATCGCCTGTACGCCGGCGGCACACGCCGTGACCGGCGTGCCCAGCGCGCCCTTGTAGCCGTATCTGATCGAGACGTGACCGGCGGCGAGATTGGCGAGAAACGAGGGGATCGTGAATGGTGACAGACGGCGCGGGCCGCGCTGCTCGGTGATGCGCACCGCCTCCGCCATCGCAGGGAAGCCGCCGACGCCGGAAGCGATGATGGTCGCGGTCCGCTCCAGTGACGCTGCATCCTGCGGCGCCCATTTGGCCTGTGCGACCGCCTCTGCAGTGGCGAGCAGCGCAAACAGGATGAAGCGGTCCATCTTGCGCTGATCTTTTGGTGCGGCCGCCTCCGCCGGATCGAAACCGCCATCGGCATCGTCGGCCTTGTCGGGCACGAGACCGGCAATGCGCGCGGGCAGCGCCTGCGACCATTGGGGCAGCGGGCGCAACCCGCTTTGACCGGCGAGCAGCCGACGCCAGGACAATTCGACACCACAGCCGAGCGGCGACACCGCGCCCATTCCCGTCACGACGATACGACGCATGTCAGTCTCCAGCCGGCGCGACGGCCGGGTTCATGGCTTTGAGCGTAGTGAGCCGCCGCCGCATCAGGCGGCTCGCGCCGGGGCCTGCGATCACCACCGCATTGGCGAGCGTGATTGGCTGCATGCCGGCGGCGTCGACCACGACTGGATCGAGCGGCCGGCGATCGCCCCGGTTCGCCAGCAGGATGGATTCGCCCTTCGGCGCGAGATGCTTGTTGCCCCAGGCGAGCAGTGTGGCGATCACGGGGAAGAAATCCCGCGCCTTGTCCGTCAGCAGATATTCGTAACGCGGCGGCCGCTCGTGATAGCGGCGGCGGACGAACATGCCGGTCTTGGTGAGATGGGCGAGACGCCGCGACAGGATGTTCGGCGCGATGCCGAGATTGCGCTCGAACTCGTCAAACCGCGTCGAGCCCTGAAACGCATCCCGCAGGATCAGGATGCTCCACCACTCGCCAACCGTCTCCACGGCGCGGCCGACCGGGCATTCCAGGATCGAGGGGGACTTTGGCTGCATGACGGGAGGGTAGGTGAGTAGCTTGCAAAATGCAAGTCACTGCGGGTAGTGGCAGATCTGGTGGACGGAGCCGAGGAGACCGCGAAGCTGTAGCCGTTGAGCTGTCGCTGCGATTTGAAGTGCACGTTGGCGAGCGATGGCCGTGCGCCATACTCCGTCATTGCGAGCGCAGCGAAGCAATCCAGAGTCTGTCCGCGGAGGCAGACTGGATTGCTTCGCTGCGCTCGCAATGACGAAATTGAAAGAGAGGCGGACCGTCGCGCTTAATGCGACCGTGCCAGACAGAACGCCACCACCTGCTCCAGCGCGCTCTTCATCGGCGAGGACGGGAACAGCGCCAGCGCATCGACCGCCATGGCGCCGTAATGCTGGGCGCGGACGAGCGTGTCCTCGAGCGCGCGGTGCTTGTTCATCAACCCGATCGCGTGGTCGAGATCGCTGTCGCCGATCTCGCCGCGCTCGAGCGCCTTGATCCAGAAGGCGCGCTCGGTGTCGTTGCCGCGGCGGAAGGCCAGCACGACGGGTAGTGTGATCTTGCCCTCGCGAAAGTCGTCGCCGGTGTTCTTGCCGAGTTTTGCACTCTTGCCGCCATAGTCGAGCACGTCGTCGACGAGCTGGAAGGCGATGCCGAGATTCATGCCGACCGAACGGCAGGCGGTCTGCTCGGCCTTCGGGCGGTTGGCGATCACGGGGCCGACCTCGCAGGCGGCTGCGAACAGCTCGGCGGTCTTGCCGCGGATCACGGCGAGATATTCGTCCTCGGTGGTCGCGGTGTTCTTGGCGGCGGCGAGCTGCATGACCTCGCCCTCGGCGATGGTGGCGGCAGCCGCTGACAGGATGTCGAGCGCGCGCAGCGAGCCAACCTCGACCATCATGCGGAAGGCCTGGCCGAGCAGGAAGTCGCCGACCAGCACGCTGGCCTCATTGCCCCAGAGCATGCGCGCGGAGAGCTTGCCGCGGCGCATCTCGCTCTCGTCTACGACATCGTCGTGGAGCAGGGTCGCGGTGTGCATGAACTCGACGGAGGCAGCCAACTTGATGTGGCCGTCGCCGGCGTAGCCGGCCAGATTGGCCATGGCGAGCGTCAGCATCGGCCGCAGGCGCTTACCGCCGGAGGAGATCAGATGGTTGGCGACCTCCGGGATCATCGTCACGTCCGAGCCGGTCCGTGACAGGATCGTGGCGTTGACGCGCTCCATATCAGGGGCGACAAGGGCAACCAGCTCTTCGATCGACGCGCCGGGAGTTTCGAAAGGTACGATGACGGCCACGCCGGTCTCCAATATTTGCCCCGGAGGGGCTATTCTGATGGAAGGACAATAGAAACTGGACGGGGATGCGGCAAGGCCTGTGGAACAATTGACATTTGCCTTTCAGGCAGGAGGCTCGTTTGCGTGAACTGGTTCGGACCAACGATATCGTGCTGGTGTCGGCGATCGGCGCGCTGCTCGACGGCGCCAACATCCATCATCTGGTGCTGGACCAGAACATGAGCATCATCGAGGGCTCGCTCGGCGTCCTGCCTCGGCGGATACTGGTCCATGAGGACGACGCCATCGAGGCCCGGCAACTGCTGACCGAGGCCGGCCTCAGCCACGAACTGCGCGGCGATGATTGACGTCGTCACAGATCTCACCGAGGACGCCTTTCTCGGCGGGCAGCTGCTGTTGAGGCAGAAGCGATCCGGCCATCGCGCCGGACACGATGCCATATTGCTTGCAGCCGCGACCGAGGCCCGCGCTGGCGATCGTGTGGTCGATCTCGGCGCCGGCGTCGGCACGGCCGGGCTGGCGCTGGCCCGGCGCGTGGCCGGGGTCGATCTTTGCCTCGTCGAGATCGATCCGGAACTGGCCGGGCTCGCGCGCGCCAATGCGGCCGCGAATGCGATTGCCGCGGAAGTGATTGTGCTCGACGTCACGGCCGATGCGCAGGCTTTTGCGGCACACGGGCTCATGCCCGACCGCGCCGACTGCGTGTTGATGAACCCGCCCTTCAACGATTCCACCCGGCACCGCGGCTCGCCGGACCAGGCGCGCCACACCGCGCATGTCGCGACCGGGGAGACGCTAAATGCGTGGGTGCATGCAGCGCGGCGCATCCTTCGATCGAACGGCGTGCTGACCCTGATCTGGCGTGCGGACGGAATCGCGGACGTTTTGGCAGCGCTGTCACGCGGCTTCGGCAGCGTGTCGATCCTGCCGGTTCATGGCGAAGCGGGAAGGCCTGCAATCCGTGTGCTGGTCCGCGCGGTCAAAAGCGGCCGGGCCCCGCTGCGATTACTGCCGGGCCTCATGCTTAACAATGAGTCACGCGTGCCTAAAAAAGAGGTGAGGAATATTCTGGAGGGGAGAGCGGTCTTGCCGCTGGCGGAGCCGTGACGGCTTACTGGGGAAGCGATTCCGACTGCTGGTCCTGCGGGGCCGTAAAGCGAATCGCCGTGAAAAGAGCACCGATCAGCATCAACAGCAGATAGATCTTCATGACGTTTCCTCCGCTGCTTCATTGCAGCTTGCCAACGGGCAAACTGCAAAACACGTTCCAGGCAACTTCAATGACAGTCGCGTGATAAGAAATGATTAACCAGAGGTAACGGCATGGCCGAACAATTGAACGATCGCGAAAATTCCGGCCTGGCCGATAAGCTCATGCAATATCTGCCGGCGCGCTTCCGCCCGGGCACGGCGGTGGTGCCGGTGGTGCGGCTGTCCGGAGTCATCGGCGCGGTGACGCCGCTGCGTCCGGGCATGACGCTGGCGGGCCTCGCGCGGGTGCTGGAGCGGGCGTTTTCGGTCCGCAACGCCAAGGCGGTGGCGCTGGTGATCAACTCGCCCGGCGGCTCGCCGGTGCAGTCACGCCAGATCTACCTGCGCATCAAGCAGCTTGCTGCGGAGAAGAAGCTGAAGGTTTTGGTGTTCGTCGAGGACGTCGCGGCTTCCGGCGGCTACATGATAGCTTGCGCCGGCGACGAGATTTTTTGCGATCCATCCTCGATCCTCGGCTCGATCGGCGTGGTCGGCGGCAGTTTTGGTTTCCAGGAGGCGATCAGGCGGCTCGGCATTGAGCGGCGCCTTTACACGGCCGGCGCGCACAAGGCGATGCTCGATCCGTTCCTGCCCGAAAATCCCGACGACGTCGCCAAGCTGAAGGCGCTCCAGCGCGAGATCCACCAGATCTTCATCGCGCTGGTGAGGGAAAGCCGTGGCGCGCGGCTCAAGGGCGCCGACGACACCCTGTTCACCGGCGAATACTGGGCCGGCGAGAGCTCGATCGCGCTGGGACTGGCCGACGGCATCGGCGATCTCCGCTCAACTCTTCGTGCCCGCTACGGCGAGAAGGTTCTCACCCCTGTGATCGCGCAGCCGAGCGGCTTGCTGTCGGGCCTGTTGGGGCGGAAATCGCCCGGCGCGGGCCAGCTTTCAGCCATGGAATCAATGGCTGGGCTGCCGGACGAGTTGATCTCTGCGATTGAGACCCGCGCGATCTGGGCGAAATTCGGGTTCTAGGCCGAGCTCTGCCGCGCCATTTGGCCCGGGCTGAGCCAATTGCGGCGCAGCCCGGTCTGCGCAAGAATGCGCGTGGGGGCTGAGCATTGTGAACAAGGAACGACCGATGCCGCCGTTCGTCGCTTTCGCGGGCGTCCTGGGCGGGCTTGCCGTGGTCCGCTGGGCCTACAAGACCGCTGTCCGGATCAACCAGGAGCTGGAGGAGATGCGCCTGTCGCGCGTCGCCGAGGCCGCCCATATGGGGAATATCCAGACGCTGAAGCGTGACCCCGTGACCGGAGCTTACCGGCCGGGTTAGCTGGTGCGGTAGGGTGGGCAAAGGCGTTCTTACGCCGTGCCCACCATCCCGTCCGCAATCGTGGTGACGATGGTGGGCACGCTTCCGCTTTGCCCACCCTACCGCACCTTCCGGGATGAGGGACTGATCGTCCCGAATCCGCCCCCTTTGCCTTGATTCCCACCCCCGCCGTCGATACGGTCCCGCGCGATTCAAAACCCCCCGCGAGAGCCTGATCTGACGATGGACGCCTCATTGCCCGCCCATATGCGCCCGGAACGCTCGTTCCAGGGCTTCATCCTCGCGCTCCAGCGGTTCTGGGCCGAGCAGGGCTGCGTGATCCTGCAGCCCTACGACATGGAGATGGGCGCGGGTACCTTCCATCCGGCGACCACTTTGCGCGCGCTCGGCCCAAAGCCCTGGAACGCGGCCTATGTGCAGCCCTCGCGCCGGCCCAAGGACGGCCGCTATGGCGAGAATCCGAACCGGATGCAGCACTACTACCAATTCCAGGTGATCATGAAGCCGTCGCCGCCGAACCTTCAGGAGCTGTACCTGAAGTCGCTCGCAGCGATCGGCATCGATTCCGCCGTGCACGACATCCGCTTCGTCGAGGACGATTGGGAGAGCCCGACGCTGGGCGCCTGGGGCCTGGGGTGGGAGTGCTGGTGCGATGGCATGGAGGTCAGCCAGTTCACCTATTTCCAGCAGGTCGCGGGTTTTGAATGCGCGCCGGTCGCGGGCGAGCTCACCTACGGGCTCGAGCGCCTCGCGATGTACGTGCAGGGCGTCGACCGCGTCTACGACCTCAACTTCAACGGCCGCGAAGGCGATGCCAAGGTCACCTATGGCGACGTCTTCCTGCAGGCCGAGCGGGAATATTCGAAGCACAATTTCGAAGTCGCCGACACCGCGATGCTGTTCGAGCAGTTCAAGATGGCGGAAGCGGCCTGCCGGAAATATCTCGACGCAGGCTGGCAAAAAAACTCTGAGTCCGGCAAGCGCAAGGCGCATCTGATGGCGCTGCCGGCCTATGACCAGTGCATCAAGGCGAGCCATGTCTTCAACCTGCTCGACGCGCGTGGCGTGATCTCCGTCACCGAGCGGCAGAGCTACATTCTTCGCGTGCGCGAGCTGGCCAAGGCCTGCGGCGAGGCCTGGATCCACACTGAAGCGGGCGGAGCGGCCTGATGCCCGATCTTTTGCTTGAACTGTTCTCGGAAGAAATCCCCGCGCGCATGCAGGCCAAGGCGGCCGACGATCTGCGCCGCCTGGTCACCGACAAGCTCGTCGCCGAAGGCCTCGTCTACGAGGGCGCAAAGGCGTTCGCGACGCCGCGCCGCCTCGCGCTCACCGTGCACGGCATCCCCGCGCGTCAGCCTGATCTGAAGACCGAACGCCGCGGACCGAAAGTCGGTGGGGCCGATGCGGCCGTGCAGGGCTTTCTGAAAGCGACGGGTTTGAAGTCGCTGGACGAGGCCAAGATCCAGCGCGACCCCAAGGGCGATTTTTACATCGCGCTGATCGAGAAGGCCGGGCGCGACGCGATCGACGTGCTCGCGGAAATCCTGCCCGTCATCATCCGCACCTTCCCCTGGCCGAAATCGATGCGCTGGGGCGCGCGCTCGGGCAAGCCCGGCTCGCTGAGTTGGGTGCGTCCGCTGCATTCAATCATCGCGACCTTTGGGCCCGAGACGGAAGAGCCGGATGTCGTGAAATTCTCGGTCGACGGCATCGAGACCGGCCAGACCACCTACGGCCATCGCTTCATGGCGCCGGCGGCGATCAATGTGCGCCGGTTCGAGGACTACGAAGCGAAGCTGAAGGCTGCAAAAGTCATTCTCGATCCGCAGGCGCGCAAGGACATCATCTTTGCCGACGCCAAAGAGCTGACGTTTGCGCGGGGCTTCGAACTGGTCGAAGACCAGGTGCTGCTGGACGAGGTCTCGGGCCTTGTCGAATGGCCCGTCGTCATGCTGGGATCGTTCGAGGCGGAATATCTCGCGATCCCGGACGAGGTGATCCGCGCCACCATCCGCAACAACCAGAAGTGTTTTGTCGTCAAGGATCCCAAGACCGGGAAGCTGACCAACAAGTTCGTCCTCACCGCCAATATCGAGGCGACCGACGGCGGCAAGACCATCGTGGCCGGCAACGAGCGCGTGATCCGTCCGCGTCTGTCGGATGCGAAGTTCTTTTATGAGACCGACCTGAAGACGAAGCTCGAGGACCGGCTGCCGAAGTTCGAGCAGATCGTGTTTCACGAGAAGCTCGGCACGCAGGCGGATCGCATCAAGCGGATCGAGCGGTTGGCCGCCGAGATCGCGCGCTTGATCGGCGCCGATGTTGCCAAGGCGACGCGTGCTGCACATCTGGCGAAGGCGGATTTGCTTACCGAGGTCGTCGGCGAATTCCCTGAGGTGCAGGGCTTGATGGGCAAGTATTATGCGCTGGCCCAGGGCGAAGATGCTTCCGTCGCGGCCGCGTGCGAGGAACATTACAAGCCGCAAGGGCCCGGGGATCGCGTGCCGACCGATCCGGTCAGCGTCGCGGTGGCGCTTGCCGACAAGATCGACACGCTTGTTGGCTTCTGGGCGATCGACGAGAAGCCGACGGGATCGAAGGATCCGTATGCGCTGCGTCGCGCGGCGCTGGGCGTGATCAGGCTGATTGCCGAGAACGCGCTTCGGCTGTCGCTGATGAAGGTGGCTGCGTCCGCACTCGCCGGCTTGTCGGTGAACCCTACGGATGCGCAGAAGCTCCCGAGCGATCTCCTCGCCTTCTTCGCCGACCGCCTGAAAGTCCAGCTTCGCGAGCAGGGTGCGCGTCACGATCTCGTCGATGCCGTGTTCGCGCTCGGCGGTCAGGACGATCTCCTGATGATCGTCCGGCGCGTCGAGGCGCTCGGCAAATTCCTCGAGAGCGACGACGGCAAGAATCTGCTCGCCGGCATCAAGCGCGCCAGCAACATCCTTGGTATCGAGGAGAAGAAGGACAAGCGCACGTTCGACGGCGCGCCGGAAGCTGCGCTCTACAGCCTTGCCGAAGAGAAGGCGCTGGCCAGGGCGATCGGCGAGGTGAAGGCGGAGGCCAGTGCTGCTGTCGCCAAGGAAGACTTTGCCGCCGCGATGAGTGCGATGGCAAAGCTGCGTCCGCCGGTCGATGCGTTCTTCGACAAGGTCCGCGTCAATGACGACGATGCCAAGGTGCGCGAGAACCGCCTGAAGCTGCTGAACGAGATCCGTAGCGCCACGCGCGCGGTGGCGGATTTCTCGAGGATCCAGGATTAGGCTCTCGTGCCCCGGACGCAGCGCAGCGCTTCTTGGCGGTGCGCTGCAGAGCCGGGGCCCATGCCTGCCGTCTGCTCGTAGCTTCTTGGTCCCGGGTCGCGCTTCGCTTGCCCGGGACACGAGAGAAAAAGCCCCACCCGGCGGGGGGAAGACCGGGCGGGGCCTGATGTCCGCCTACGCGATGCGCGTCAGCCTGATTGATGTGACGCGCCGGACATCGAGTTGAACTGCGCTAGTCCAGCACCTCGACGATGCGCCGCGAGCGCGGCTCGACCAGCACGGTCTCGCCGTTCACGACGGTGTAGCGATAGGTCGTCGCGCCGAAACGTTGCGGTACGTCATAATACGTAACGCCGGTGTCAGGTAAGGTGGCACCGACCACCACGCGATCGGGAATGCTGAAGGCCGGCACACGTTGTTCGACGACATAATCGCGGAAGGCCGGCCGCTGTTCGACCGGGATGGTCGGGCCGCTGTCGACCACGGCGGGCGCGCGGCCAACGGTGACACTGGATTGCGCGGACGCCGCGATCGGCGAGCCGAGCGCGACGCCAAGCGCTGCGAGGGCGAGAATCCTGTTCCGCATGGGCAACTCCTTCGAATTGATTTCAGCCGGCGCCAGTGGCGCGACTGGTTGCCAATGCTGCGGCGCGCGTGATGTTCCGGAAAAGGCCTGCCGCATACGCGGCAATTTCAGGCAGTTTTCGCGAAGCGGGGAACCCATTGCGGCCTCGCGCGTCTCTTCCCGCGGAACCCGATCCGGTATGATCCGCCCGCGATTCGCCTCACGCCACAGGAACACTCTTCATGCATCTCACCATCGCCCACATCTCGCCGATCCTGTCGCTGATCGCGGGTGTGCTCATTTTGATCATGCCGCGCCTTCTCAACCTGATCGTCGCGATCTTTCTCATCATCAACGGTGCGATTGGGCTCGGATTGTTGAAGTGGCTCCATCTCTAGGCCTTCATTTTCCGGAACTCTTCGACTTGCGCGGGCCTGCCCAAAGTGGTGTAAGGCGCGCGATTTCCCATTCCTCTCGCAGGTTGTGTGCAAGCTATGGCCAAAGCCGCCTCGAAGCCTAAGAAACTCCCAGCGAAATCAAAGCCTTCCACCAAGGTGAAGACCGTTCCAGCGGCCCGAAAGGCGCTGCCGAAGACGGCCCCGAAGCCAGTCGCCAAGGCCCAGGCAAAGGCCGCAGCCAAACCGGCGGCGAAGCCCGCTGCGAAGGCTGTGACCAAGCCGGCCGCGCCGAAGGCTGCCGCCAAGGCGGCGCCGGCTGCGGCCAAGGCCGGCAAGTGGGTCTACACGTTCGGCGACGGCAAGGCCGAGGGCCGCTCGGAGATGCGCGATCTGCTCGGCGGCAAGGGCGCCAACCTCGCCGAGATGGCCAATCTCGGTCTGCCGGTGCCTCCGGGCTTCACCATCCCGGCCTCGGTCTGCACCTATTTCTACGCCCACGGCAAATCCTATCCGAAGGAGCTGCAGTCGCAGGTTGAGAAGGCGCTCGACTATGTCGGCAAATTGACCGGCAAGGTGTTCGGCGACACCAAGAACCCGCTGCTCGTCTCCGTGCGCTCCGGCGCGCGCGCCTCGATGCCGGGCATGATGGACACCGTGCTCAATCTCGGCCTCAACGACGAGACCGTGGAAGCGCTGTCGGAGCTCTCGGGCGATCGTCGTTTTGCCTATGACAGCTATCGCCGCTTCATCACCATGTATTCCGACGTGGTGCTCGGCTTCGAGCATCATCACTTCGAGGAGATCCTCGACACCTTCAAGGACGGCCAGGGCTATACGCTCGACACCGACCTCACCGCAGATGACTGGGTCGATCTGGTCGGTAAGTACAAGGACGCGGTCGCGCGCGAAACCGGCAAGGATTTCCCGCAGGATCCGCATGACCAGCTCTGGGGCGCGCTCGGCGCGGTATTTTCATCCTGGATGAATGCGCGCGCGGTGACTTACCGCAAGCTGCACGACATTCCGGAATCCTGGGGCACCGCGGTCAACGTGCAGGCCATGGTGTTCGGCAACATGGGCGAGACCTCGGCGACCGGCGTTGCGTTCACCCGCAACCCCTCGACCGGCGAGAGCAAGCTCTACGGCGAGTTCCTGATCAACGCGCAGGGCGAGGACGTGGTGGCGGGCATCCGCACGCCGCAGGACATCACCGAAGAGGCACGTAAGGAATCAGGCTCCGACAAGGCGTCGATGGAAGCGGCGATGCCGGAGGCCTTCAAGGAGCTGACGCGGATCTATACGCTGCTCGAAAAGCACTACCGCGACATGCAGGACATGGAGTTCACGGTCGAGCAGGGCAAGCTGTGGATGCTGCAGACCCGCGGCGGCAAGCGCACCGCGAAGGCGGCGCTGCGCATCGCGGTCGAGCTCGCCAATGAAGGCCTGATCACCAAGAAGGAAGCGGTGATGCGGATCGATCCCGCCTCGCTCGACCAGCTCCTGCATCCGACCATCGACCCCAACGCCAAGCGCGACGTGATCGCGACCGGCCTGCCGGCGTCGCCCGGTGCGGCCTCCGGCGAGATCGTGTTCTCCTCGGACGAGGCGGCCAAGCTCCAGGGCGACGGACGCAAGGTCGTTCTGGTCCGTATCGAGACCAGCCCCGAGGACATCCACGGCATGCACGCCGCCGAAGGCATCTTGACCACCCGTGGCGGCATGACCTCGCACGCCGCCGTGGTCGCGCGCGGCATGGGCAAGCCCTGCGTCTCCGGCTGCGGCACCATCCGCGTCGATTACGGCCGCGGCACCATGAGCATCGGTTCGCGCACCTTCAAGGCCGGCGACGTCATCACAATCGACGGCTCGCTCGGCCAGGTGCTGGCCGGCCGCATGCCGATGATCGAGCCGGAACTCTCCGGCGAGTTCGGCACGCTGATGAAATGGGCCGACCAGGTCCGCAAGATCGGCGTCCGCGTCAATGGCGATACGCCGGAGGACGCCCGCACTGCGATCAAGTTCGGCGCCGAAGGCATCGGCCTCTGCCGCACCGAGCACATGTTCTTCGAGGAGACGCGCATCCGCACGGTGCGCGAGATGATTCTCTCCGAGGACGAGCAGTCGCGCCGTGCCGCGCTTGCAAAACTGTTGCCGATGCAGCGCGCCGACTTCGTCGAGCTGTTCGAGATCATGAAGGGCCTGCCCGTCACGATCCGGCTTTTGGATCCTCCCCTCCATGAATTCCTGCCGCACACCCATGCCGAGGTCGAGGAAGTGGCGCGTGCCATGAACACCGACCCGCGGCGTCTGGCCGATCGCGCGCGCGAGCTGTCGGAGTTCAATCCGATGCTCGGCTTCCGCGGCTGCCGCATCGCGATCGCCTACCCCGAGATCGCCGAGATGCAGGCACGCGCGATCTTCGAAGCGGCGGTCGAAGCCGAGAAGCGTACCGGCAAGGCCGTCGGCCTCGAGGTGATGGTGCCGCTGATCGCCACCAAGATGGAGCTCGATCTCGTCAAGGCCCGCATCGACTCCACCGCGAAAGCCGTGATGCGCGACACCAACACCAAGCTCACCTACCAGGTCGGCACCATGATCGAGCTGCCGCGCGCCTGCCTGCTTGCGGGTGAGATCGCGGAGAGTGCCGAGTTCTTCTCGTTCGGCACCAACGACCTGACGCAGACGACCTACGGCATCAGCCGTGACGACGCGGCGAGCTTCCTCGGTCCCTACGTGAGCAAGGGCATCCTCGCGGTCGACCCCTTCGTCGCCCTCGACCAGGAAGGCGTCGGTGAGCTCGTCAAGATCGGCGTCGCGCGCGGCCGCAAGACGCGTCCGAAGCTCAAGGTCGGTATTTGCGGCGAGCACGGCGGCGATCCCGCCTCCGTCGCCTTCTGCCACAATATCGGCCTCGACTACGTCTCCTGCTCGCCCTACCGCGTGCCGATCGCGCGGCTTGCCGCCGCGCAGGCTGCGCTTGGCAAGGCGGTTGCGAGCCAGGCGTAAGTCGAAGACTGAATATGAGATGCGAAAGAGGCGGGGCCAAACACCGCCTCTTTCATTTAAGGCCATACTCCATCCACTCGTCATTGCGAGCATAGCAAGCAATTCACATCACACACTCGCTGTCATCGCCCGCGAAAGGCGGGCGATCCAGTACACCGAGGCAATCGTGATTGAGCGGAGAGGCCGCGGCGTACTGGATGCCCGCCTTCGCGGGCATGACAGCGGTGGTGCGGAAAGGCTTCTTGCAACAACGGGACCGCGCGTCCCGTAATGATACGCACACGCAAGAGTTCCTTCACCATTCGCGTTGACCGGATGTTTACCGCTTCAAGTGGGCCCGCATTTACCACGCACGCAATCGCCCCGCGAAAACGCCTGACATTGCTTGAGTGTGTCGGTCGCGCAACGTCGATTAACGCCCCGGCAACCTAAATTAGATACTCACGATAAAGATCGAATTGCACGGATGTACTGCGGCTCGATCTCTCTAGTGTAAGGGTAGCGTGAGCGTATCGATGTCAGTGTTGCGTAACCATCCGAAGGGTGCGCGGTTCGCATCCTTCGGAATCGGTCTCTGCATCTTCGCATTGATGCCGAGAGAGACCGGCTATCAAGACATTGCATCTCTGCTGGCGCGTCAGCCCGGCGTCGCCGAGCGCTGGCAGAAGCAGGTGTTCTCTGCAGCCTCATCGATTCAGCTCGCCACTTACAGTTTCTCGCGCCCGATCGGAACGTCGGTTCCACAGAGCGCAATGGTTCGCCTCGCGAGCCTCGATGGTCGCGACGTCACCGGCACCATCACGCGCAATCCGGTGCTGCAGGCGCCGCCGCGTTACCAGGCCTCCGATTTCCCCAAGGTCGATCGCGCCCTGAAGGGTGATCGCCTCGCCACCGTGACACCTGCTGCGACTCCGGAGGCGGTCGTACCGTCCGCCGCACCTGCTGAGCAAGATCCCGCGACCTCCAACAGCTCGGTGATTGGCGCCAAGACGGTTCAGTTGCCGGCCGCGTTGCCGCAAGCGATGTCGCCGGAGTCCGCTGCCGCGCTCGATCCCGAGCTCCAGGAGGCGATGCGCGCGCCGCCCTTGCCGCAATATGCCAATCCACCGAAGGCCGGCGACAACGCGCTGTCCTTTGCGGCGCAGCCGCTCGCCGCGTTGAAGCAGGCGACGGTCGCTGCCCCGCCGCGCGATCCCTTCAGCGTGAAGACCTCGAACCTGTTTTTCGGCAGCTCCTCGCTCGGCGGCAATGTCGAGAGCATCGAGAGCTGGCAGCCCGGCGCCGAGCCGCTGATCGTGATGCCCGACCCCGATATGAAGCTGGCCTCGCTATCGCCGCCGAACGACGACGTCGCAAACGCGATCGAGAGCGGCGAGAGTGTCGCGCCGAAGGGCGAAGTCAACGCGGACAACCAGCGCGCCAAATCGCCGGCGGAGCGGCTCGCGCTTGACGACAAGTCACGCGCGAAATCGGAAAAGTGTCTCGCCGAAGCCGTCTATTTCGAGTCCCGCGGCGAAGCCGTGCGCGGCCAGATCGCGGTCGCTCAAGTGGTGATGAACCGCGTGTTCTCCGGCAAATATCCGGACACTGTGTGCGGCGTGGTCTACCAGAACAAGTACCGGCACTTCGCCTGCCAGTTCACCTTCGCCTGCGACAACAATCCCGACGTGATCCGCGAGCCCGAGATGTGGGAGCGCGCCCGGAAAATTTCCAAGGCGATGCTCGACGGCCAGATCTGGCTGCCCGAGGTCGGCAAGTCGACGCACTACCACGCTTATTGGGTGCGTCCGTCCTGGGTCGCCGAGATGAAGAAGATGTACAAATTCGGCGTGCACACCTTCTATCGGCCGCGCAACTGGGGCGACGGCAGCGAGGAGCCGAGCTGGGGTACCCCGGCACAGACCGCGGCACTCTCGGCTGAGCTCGCGCAGGAAGCCAAGAGCTCCGCCGAGATGGGCGAAGTCGTGCGGCGGTAACCGCTCACATTTCGATATCCAGTGCGCAGTCGAAATTCGGCGCTGAATGCGTCAACGCGCCGGATGACGCGTAATCGACGCCGGTCGCAGCGATTGCCGCGATCGAGTCCGGCGTGACGCCGCCGGATGCCTCCAGCTTCAGGCGACCTTCCGTCGTCCGCACCGCCTCGCGCAGCGTCGCAAGATCCATGTTGTCGAGCAGCACGGCGTCGGCAAGGCCGGTGTTGAGCACCTCGCGCAATTGCGCCAGCGTATCGACCTCGATCTCGATCTTGACGAGATGGCCGGCATGCGCGCGGGCGCGCTCCAGCACAGGACGGATGCCGCCGGCGACCGCAATGTGATTGTCCTTGATCAGGATCGCATCGTCGAGCCCGAAGCGGTGGTTGAAGCCGCCGCCGCAGCGCACCGCATACTTCTCCAGTGCCCGCAATCCCGGCGTAGTCTTTCGCGTGCAGCAGATGCGCATTTTGGTACCTTCGGTGCGCGCGACGTAGTCGGCCGTGAGCGTCGCTATGCCCGACAGCCGGCCGACGAAATTTAGCGCGGTCCGCTCTGCGGTGAGAATGGCGCGGGCCGGGCCGGAGATCGTCAGCACCTGCTGGCCGCGGGCGACGCGCGCGGCGTCGCGGACATGCGCGCGCACCTCGAGGTCGGGCGAGAGCTTTTGCAGCGTCGCCAGCGCGAGCGGCAGACCGGCGACGACGCCGGATTGCCGCGCGACGAGGATTGCCTGCGCCTTGGTCGCCTCCGGGATCGTCGCGAGCGAGGTGACGTCGCCGGCGCGGCCAAGGTCCTCGTCGAGCGCGCGATGCACGGCCGCGTCGATGGCGAGCGGAGAGAGAAACGCGTCGGGATAGAGCAGGGAGGTTGGGGCGATCATGACTAACTCCGTCAGGCGATCATGGATTGCGCGATGCGCGGCGTTGAATGCTCGGTGAGGCCGTCCGCGATCTCGCGCACCGCGGTGAGCGTGGTCATCGTTCTCTGGGCCAGCGCGGGCACTTCTGAAGGATGGTCGGAGCGGAAATGCGCGCCGCGGCTCTCGCGACGGCTCCAGGCTGCGGCGGCTACGAGCAGGGCCGCTGTCGCCATGTTGCGGACAGCGATGCTCGTGGCCGTTTGCTCGAGCGCAGCAAAACTGCGCACGGCGTCCGCAAGTCCGTTGCGCTCGCGGATCACACCGACATGCGTGCTCATCGTCGTGCGCAACTGCTTCACGCGAGCCTCATCCGGCGCACCGCCGCGCGGCGTCACCAGCGCCTCGGGGAGGCTGGCGGGTGAAGGGATTGCGTGACCGGTGATGTCGTCGGCAATGCGTGCGGCATAGACCACGGCCTCGAGCAACGAATTCGAGGCAAGCCGGTTGGCGCCATGCGCACCGGTGGACGACACCTCGCCGCCAGCCCACAGCCCGTCGATCGAGCTGCGGCCGCGTGCGTCGACTGCAATGCCGCCCATGTGATAGTGCACGGCCGGCGCGATCGGGATGGCTTGCGTCGCCGGATCGATCCCGGCGGCGATGCAGCTCGCATGCACGGTCGGGAATTTGTCGGCGAAGCGCTCGCCCAGTGCTTCTCGCGCATCGAGGAAGGCGCCGCGACCGCCTGCGATCTCGGCGAACACACCGCGGGCCACGATGTCGCGTGGGGCGAGCTCAGCGAGCGGATGAAGTGCCGCCATAAAGCGTTCGCCCTGGCCGTTGATCAGCGTCGCGCCTTCACCGCGCAGCGCCTCGGTCGCAAGCGGCGCGGGATCGCGGCCGACCATGATGGCGGTTGGATGGAACTGCACGAACTCAGGATCGGCGATGTCAGCGCCGGCGCGTGCGGCAATCGCAAGGCCCGATCCGTTGGCCTCGGCCGGATTGGTGGTGACAGCATAGAGATGGCCGATGCCGCCGGTCGCCAGCACGATCGTGCGCGAGGCGATCATCATGGGCCTCGCTGCGAAATTGCCCGCCTCGCGCAACTGAAGACCGGTGACGGCGCCGTCCTCGGTGAGCAGGGCTTCGGCGACAAAGCCTTCGATCAGGCGGATCGACGGCGTGCGGCGCACGGCCTCGCTCAGCGCCGCGATGATCGCCGCACCGGCCGCGTCGCCGCGGAAGTGGACGATTCGCCGCGCCGAATGCGCTGCTTCCCGTCCCACGGCAAGCCGGCCCTCGAGATCGCGATCGAACGGCACGCCATAGGCGAGCAGATCATGAATCCGCGGTGCAGCCTCGCGCGCGATGCCGAGCGCGACCGCCTCATCGACGATGCCGCCGCCGACCGCGATCGTGTCCGCCGCATGCGCTTCGGGGCTGTCGCCTTCCGCCACGGCAGCTGCGATGCCGCCTTGCGCCCATGCGGATGACGCCCCCTGTCCAAGCGGCGCCGCCGAGATCAATGTTACCGGCCGCGGCGCGAGCTTGAGCGCGCAGAACAGGCCGGCGAGACCGCCGCCGACGATGACGACGTCGTCGGTGGAGCGGGTGAGGTTGTGGATATTGTTTGTCATGTCACGCCTTCAATTCTTCAGATTGATCATCCGCTCGACCGACCGCCGGGCGCGTACGGCCAGCGCCGGATCGATCGTGACTTCCTCGCCGAGCGTCAGCAGGCTCTCCAGGATGTTGGACAGCGTGATGCGCTTCATGTGCGGGCAGAGATTGCAGGGGCGCAGCATTTCCACATCGGGCAGCTCGGCGCGGATATTGTCGGCCATCGAGCATTCCGTGATCATCACCAGCCGCTTCGGGCGCCTTGCGCGCACCCAATTGATCATGTGTGCGGTCGAGCCGGTAAAGTCGGCCTCCGCCAGCACGTCCGGCGGGCATTCGGGATGGGCGATGATCTGCACGGACGGATCGGCGTCGCGGAGGGCGCGCAGCTCGTCGCCGGTGAAGCGTTCATGCACTTCACACGCGCCCTTCCAGGCGATGATCTTCACGTCGGTCTTCGAGGCGACATAGGTCGCGAGATAACGGTCGGGCAGGAAGATCACGCTTGGCGCGTTGAGGCTCTCCACCACCTGCACCGCGTTCGACGAGGTGCAGCAGATATCGACCTCGGCCTTCACCTCGGCGGAGGTGTTGACATAGGCGACGACCGGTACCCCGGGAAATCTCTCGCGGAGCAGCCGCACGTCGGCGCCGGTGATGCTGGCGGCGAGCGAGCAGCCGGCGCGGGAGTCCGGGATCAGCACGGTCTTGTCCGGATTGAGCAGCTTTGATGTCTCCGCCATGAAGTGCACGCCGCATTGGACGATGACATCGGCCTTCACCTTGGTGGCCTCGACGGCGAGCTGAAGCGAATCGCCGCCGATGTCGGCGACGCCATGAAAGATCTCCGGCGCCTGGTAGTTGTGGGCGAGGATCACCGCGTTGCGCGCACGCTTTAGTTCATTGATTGCGTGGATCGTCGGCGCCATCAGCGGCCATTCGATCGGCGGGATCACATGCTTGACGCGCTCGTAGATCGGCGCGGTGGCGCGTTCGATCTCGCTCGTCCATTCCAGCGAGGGCCGCGGCAGCGCAGGGCCGGTTCGCGCCGGCGCGAGCCGGGCGGAGATGGCTTGGCCTTGCGGCCGATTGGCGAAATCGTCGGGGCCGTAAATTCCAGTGATCGGCATCGAAGCCTCCCGTGCATGTCAATTATGCTCATTGAGAGTATATATGGAGCCTGAGAAATCCGGCCGAGAGGGCCGGTGGGTCTCGCCAAAGCTAACATATACTCAATTTGAGTAGATCATAGATAGCACGTCGATCCGGGGATCGCTAGGTCCCGCCGCACACATTCTCGTCAAGTCCAGTCTCGTCGCGCCCGGCAAGGCCGCGATGAAATGCAATGCTCCCGAACCAGCCCCTCGTGGAACGCAATCACTTTTGGCTTTGGGTTTTCATGCATTTGCATTAAACGCCTTGGTCGCGGCTGCCGATTTGCAGATCCGCCAATGGCGAGGAAGAAAACCATGGCGACACAAGCTGGCGAGCTCGGTTCGACCTCACGCTCCTCCAACTGGCGCACCCCGGCCGTCATCATCCTCTGCGGCTGTGCGATCGGCATGCTCGGCTTCGGACCGCGCTCGGCGCTGGGCTTCTTCGTGCAGCCGATGAGCCATGAATTCGCCTGGGGCCGCGACGTGTTCGGCCTCGCCATCGCCTTCCAGAATTTGCTGTGGGGATTGGGCCAGCCGCTCGCAGGCGCAATTGGCGATCGCTTCGGCCTGTTCCGGGTGATGTGCGTCGGCGCGCTGCTCTATGCCGGCGGCCTTCTGCTGATGCGCTATTCCTCGACGCCGATGTCGCTCAACATCGGCGCGGGCGTGATGGTCGGCTTCGGTCTCGCCGGCTGCTCGTTCAACCTGGTGCTGTCGGCCTTCACAAAATTGCTGCCGGCCGAGAAGCGCGGCCTTGCGCTCGGCGCCGGCACTGCGGCGGGCTCGCTCGGCCAGTTCCTGTTCGCGCCCATTGGTGTCGCGTTGATCGACAATTTCGGCTGGCAGCAGGCGCTCACCGTGTTCGGCTTCCTGATGCTGCTGATCATCCCGCTGGCGCTGGCGATCTCGACGCCGCCGGTCGCAGCTACGGCCAATGCGGCGCCTGCGGATGAGCAAACCATTACCAAGGCGCTCGCGGAGGCCTTCGGCCATCGCTCTTACGTGCTGCTGGTGCTCGGCTTCTTCACCTGCGGCTTCCAGCTCGCCTTCATCACCGTGCATCTGCCGGCATTCCTGGTCGACCGCGGCATCTCGACGCAAACCGGCGGCTGGGTGATCGCGGCGATCGGCCTGTTCAACATCATGGGCTCGCTCAGCGTCGGCTATCTCCAGAATTCACTGCCGAAGCGCTACATCCTCTCGGCGATCTATTTCACCCGTGCACTCGCGACGCTCGCCTTCATCTCGTTCCCGATCACGCCGTTCTCGGCGATCGCGTTCGGCGCGGTCTCCGGCCTGACCTGGCTGTCGACGGTGCCGCCGACCTCGGCGCTGGTGGCGCTGATGTTCGGCACGCGCTGGCTCGCCACGCTCTATGGCTTTGCGTTTGTCAGCCATCAGGTCGGCGGCTTCCTCGGCGTCTGGCTCGGTGGCATCGTGTTCGAGCGGTTCGGTTCCTACACGCCGATCTGGTGGCTCTCGATCCTGTTCGGCGTACTCTCGGCACTGATCAATCTTCCGATCGTGGAGAAGCCGGTCGCACGAGCGGTTGCACAGCCCGCCTGATCGGCTAAACATCCCGGTCAAACAAGTCAGGGAGTTTGCTGTGGCCACTTTCAAGGCGATCCGGATCGACAAGGCCGACAAGGGCACCACTGCCGCACTTACCCAGTTCGACGAAGCCGAGCTGATGGACGGCGACGTCACCGTCCGCGTGGAATGGTCGACGCTGAACTACAAGGACGGCCTCGCGCTGACGGGCAAGGCGCCGGTTGTGCGCCGCTTCCCGATGATCGCCGGCATAGACTTTGCCGGCACCGTCGAAGCCTCATCGCATCCGCAATGGAAGGCGGGCGACAAGGTCGTCTGCACCGGCTGGGGCATGGGCGAGACTCATCTCGGCGCCTACGCCGAGAAGGCGCGGGTGAAGGGCGACTGGCTGGTCGCTCTGCCGCAGGGCCTCTCTGCCCGCGACGCCATGGCGATCGGCACCGCAGGCTTCACCGCGATGCTCTCCGTGCTCGCGCTGGAGAAGCACGGCGTCTCGCCCAAGAGCGGTCCGGTGGTGGTCACCGGCGCGGCCGGCGGTGTCGGCTCGGTCGCGACCGCCGTGCTGTCCTGGCTCGGCTACCACGTCATCGCCTCGACCGGCCGTGCCTCGGAGGCCGATTACCTGAAGAGCCTCGGCGCCGCCGAGGTGATCGACCGCAATGAATTGTCGGCACCGCCAAAGCCCCTGGCCAAGGAGCGCTGGGCGGGTGGCGTCGATAGCGTCGGTTCGACCACGCTCGCGAATCTTCTGTCGATGACCAGGTACGGCGGCGCCATCGCCGCCTGCGGACTTGCCGCCGGCATGGACCTGCCGTCTTCTGTCGCACCCTTCATTTTGCGCGGAGTGTGCCTTCTCGGCATCGATTCCGTGATGTGTCCGATCGACCCCCGAAAAGCCGCCTGGCAGCGCCTCGCCTCCGATCTGGATCGGTCGAAACTGTCTGAAATCACAACGGAAATTCCGCTTGCCGAAGTTCCGGAATGGGGCGCGAAGATCCTGGCCGGCCAAGTCCGCGGTCGCATCGTGGTAAAAATTGTCTAACGACGTTCAGACTTTACCAACCAAGCTGCTTCAATGTCGCCATGGTTGGTATGGTAAGCAGCGGGTAAAGAGATAAGGCATCGCCCGCTGCGGGGGTTAGTTCGGAGTTGAGCATGCTTGCGCGTATTGTGTTGGGGGCTGTCACGGCAGTCGTGACGTTTGCGCCGGCCATCGCCTTGGCCGGGAGTATGAACGCGGATGAGGCGCGCCGCTTCGTCGCCGGCAAGGTGTTCGCCTTCACCTGTTTCGACGGCACCCGCGGTGCAGGCCGTATCCTCGACGATCTCGGCGCCGCCGGCGCGGTGCAGTTTTCGGGCTCAGGCCCGGTCAAGCATCTCCGCCTGCCCGGCAACACGCTCCAGATCCGCGGCCAGAACGTTTGCGCCTCGATCAAGGGCATTCCGTTCGAGCCTTGCTTCAACCTCGAAAAGACCGACGACCGCAGCTTCCGCGGCTCGGTCTCGGGCATGGGCTTTGCCTATTGCGACTTCCACCACCAGGGCGGCAACCAGATGCTGATGGCGCGCGCCGTCGCGCGGCCGCGCTCGCTGCGTGCACCGGAGCAGACCGGTTCGGTCAACACATCGAGCACCGAGGTTGCTGCGCGCGTCGAGACTCCGCGGGTCGAGAGCAGCCGGATCGAGCCGGTGAAGTCCGAGCCCAAGTCGGATTCGAAGAACGAAGGTCCGCTGGAACTGCGCCGCTCGACCGAGTGACCTCTAGCGCGAAACTGCGAGCGCAATTCACCCGCCTTTGACGAATGCATCGGATACGAAGCCGCCGCGCCGTAGTCATACGGCCCGCGGTTTTTATGCCTTGGTAGCGACTGGCGCCCCAGCCTGCGTGACGGCCGGGGCGCGGCCCTAACCAAGGGTTCAAAAAAATGTCGCTGTATTTCTTCCGCATCAGCACCGGACGTTATTCCGGCGCCGCCGATCAGCCGTACGAATTCGAGGATTCCACCGCCGCCTGGACCGAGATGACCGAGGTCTGTGCCAATCTGCTCGGCAGCATCTCGCGAAATCTGAAGCCGAATGCAAAGTGGAGCATGGAGCTGCTCGACGAGAACAAGGAGCCGGTGTTCCGTATCAGCCTGGTCGGCGAGGCCTTGTGCCGCGCCGACACGCGCGCAAATGCGGGCGGACGTTAACGAACGCGGCCTCTGCGATTTCGCGAAATGGCAATTGCTTGCACGTGAAAGCTGTGCAGATTCGGTAACTTGAGCAGTATTTCCGTACTTCTACCCACGCGGCGAGCGCCCGCGCTTAACGTTAATGAGCAACCTGCCGGTTAGCCTTCCTGGCTGTTTACACGCTTCGCTGCGGCAATGCGCACCCCGGGGATATTGCAATGATGTTCATTCAGAACCTGCGAATTGGCACCAAGCTCGCCGTCACCTCGGTGCTGACCATCGGCCTTGTGGCGCTGATGATCGTCCTCCAGATGAGCGGAGGTGCCGAGGTCCGGAAGCTCGGCAATGAAGCATCCGGACAGCAGACGATCGCGCAAAATGCCGCCGAGGCGAAGGCCTCGGTGCGCGGGATGCAGATTGGAATTCGCGACATCCTGACGTCGAGCTCGCCGGCCGAGATGCAGAAGGCCGTCACCTATTTCAACGATCGCCAGACGTCCGCCCTCAAATTCGCAGGCGAGATGGCCAAGCTCTCGCGCTCGCCCGAAAATCGCAACCGGATTGATCGCCTGACGATGCTGGTCGGCCGGTTCGGCCAAGGACAGCAGCAGATCGAATCGATCCGCAACCAGCAGCTCGCGATCGACGGGAAGAAGGACGGCGAAGCGGCGGCGCAATTCGCCAAGCTGACCGCCGACGTCGACCGCGTCCGCAGGGAAACGCTGGCGCCGATCAACGAAGAGATCTCCGTGCTGGCCGACCAGATCACCAATTTTGCCAAGCAGAGGGCCACCGAAACTCGCGCGGAAGCAGAAGCGGAAGCCGCGTCCGTCGCGCGGACGTCGTTCATCACGGGCGTGCTGGTCGCGCTGCTCCTGATCGCTGCGTGCATCTTCTCGGTCTTCAGCATCGCGCGTCCCATGCGGGCACTGACGGTTGCGATGGAAAAGCTCGCCGACGGCGACTTCTCTGTCGTGCTGCCGGGACTTGGCCGCAAGGACGAGGTCGGCGAGGTCGCCGGCGCCGTCGAGAAATTCAAGATCGTGTCCGAGCAGAAGGCGCGCGCGGAAGTGGAAGCCAAGATGCGGCAGGATCAGATCGCGACCGAGCAGCGCAAGCTGGAGATGCGCAGGCTCGCTGACAGCTTCGAAGGCGCCGTCGGCGAAATTGTCGGCACTGTATCGTCGGCTTCGACCGAGCTCGAAGCGTCCGCCACGACGCTGACCTCGACCGCGGAGCGCACGCAACAGCTCACCACCGTCGTTGCGGCGGCCTCGGAGGAAGCCTCCACTAATGTGCAGTCGGTCGCGTCGGCGACCGAGGAACTATCGTCCTCGATCACCGAGATCAGCCGTCAGGTGCAGGAATCCGCGCGCGTGGCGAGCGAGGCCGTAGGTCAGGCCCGCAACACGACCGAGCGCGTCGGCGAGTTGTCCAAGGCGGCAGCGCGGATCGGCGACGTGGTCGAGTTGATCAACACGATTGCGGGCCAGACCAATCTCCTGGCGCTCAACGCCACGATCGAGGCGGCGCGCGCCGGTGAAGCCGGACGCGGCTTTGCCGTGGTCGCCTCCGAGGTCAAGGCACTGGCCGAGCAGACGGCGAAAGCGACCGGCGAGATCGGGCAGCAGATCGCCGGCATCCAGGCCGCGACCGAGCAATCGGTTAGTGCCATCAAGGACATCAGCGACACCATCGAAAGACTGTCCGAGATTTCCTCGACCATTGCCGCGGCCGTCGAGGAGCAGGGCGCGGCCACGCAGGAGATTTCCCGCAACGTGGCGCAGGCGGCTCAGGGTACCCAGCAGGTGTCGTCCAATATCACCGAAGTACAGCGTGGGGCGAGCGAGACGGGCTCGGCGTCGTCACAGGTGCTATCGGCTGCGCAGATGCTGTCCGGCGACAGCACCCGTCTCAAGGTCGAGGTCAGCAAGTTCCTGGGCACCGTTCGCGCAGCCTGACGGCGCTATCTCCTCAACAGACTCAAGCTTGCAACCGCCGCGCGCAATTGCGTGGCGTTTGCTCGCGCGCATGTTGCGGCGCTGCGACGAATGAGATGCAGGGTTAACCTTCCAGAAAAGCGACGCAGGCATGATACCCGCAATATTCCGGGCGTTGAGTCGCCCTTCTGTATTACGTCTTAGCGCTTTGGAGCACATTCATGAGCGGCCTTTCCATCCGCCTGACCCATAAGGTGATGGCGATCGGACTCTTCGGCCTCGTCGGTCTCGTCGCCTTCGGTGCGATCTATGAAATCGGCAGCCTCTCCCAGGACGCCTCCCGCGAAATTGCCAACCGCGCCCGCGCGATCGCCGACCTCAACAAGCAGCTCTCGATCGAGATGCTGGAGGCTCGCCGCAACGAGAAGAATTTTCAGCAGCGCCGCAACGAGAGCTATGCCAAGTCGCATGCCGAGCTTATCGGCCCGATCAACCGCGATTTCGACGAGGTCGAACGGCTGATGTCGGCAGGCGGTATGGGCGCCCTGTCCGAGAAGACGAAGCAGGCCCAGGAGGGCTTCAAGCGCTACACTGCGGATTTCAACGCGCTGGTCGCTGCCGAAACCAGGCTCGGGTTGAACGAGACGCTCGGCCTGTCCGGTTCGCTACGCGCCGCGGTGCATGACATCGAGGCGAAGCTGAAGGAGATCGACGATCCCAGGACGACGAGCTGGATGCTGATGATGCGCCGGCACGAGAAGGACTTCATGTTGCGGCGCGACCCAAAATACATTGCCGAGGTGAAGAAGGCCGCCGTTGAATTCTCCAAGGCGATCGAGGTCGTCGCAGTCCCGACGACGGTGATGAACGACGTCACGGCCAAGCTCCAGAAATACCTGTCCGAGTTCGCGGCCTGGGCCGAGACCGCGCAGCAGAGTGCGGCCCTGGATGCCAGCATGATGCAGACGTTCCGCGAGCTCGAGCCCGGGATGCGGGAGGTGCGAGCCACGGTCGAGCGCCTCGACAAGCAGGCCGACGTCGCCGAAGCGGCGACCCGCGACGCAGTGCGCATGTGGATGATGATCGCGTTCCTCGTCACCGTTGCGGTGCTGACCGTGGTCGGCTTCCTGCTCGGACGCTCGATCTCGAAGACATTGTCCGGCATGGTCGACGCGATGACGCGGCTTGCGCGCGGCGAACTCTCGGTTGCCGTACCCGGCGTCGGACGCCAGGACGAGATCGGCGAGATGGCCGGTGCGGTCGAGGTGTTCCGAACCAACATGACGGAAGCCGAGCGGCTGCGCGCCGAGCAGGCGGAAGCCGACACGCGACGGCGAGCGCAGCGCAAGGCGGACATGAAGCGGCTCGCCGATGATTTCGAAGGCGCAGTCGGCGAGATCATCGAGACCGTCTCATCGGCGGCAACCGAGCTCGAAGCCTCTTCCAATACGCTGACGCGCGCGGCAGAGCGCTCCAACGGGCTTGCCACCTCGGTAGCATCGGCCTCGGAGGAAGCGTCCGCGAATGTGCAGTCGGTGTCGTCAGCGAGCGAGGAGATGACGTCGTCGATCTCCGAGATCAGCCGTCAGGTGCAGGAATCGGCGCGCGTCGCCGACGTCGCTGTCGAGCAGGCGCAGCGCACCAATGCGCGGGTCGGCGAGTTGACCAAGGCCGCGGGGCGCATTGGTGACGTGGTCGATCTGATCAACACTATTGCCGGCCAGACCAATCTGCTGGCTCTCAACGCCACGATCGAGGCGGCGCGCGCCGGTGAGGCGGGCCGGGGGTTTGCCGTGGTGGCGAGCGAGGTGAAGGCGCTGGCCGAGCAGACCGCGAAAGCAACCGGCGAAATCGGCCAGCACATCGGCGCGATCCAGACCGCGACGGAGGACTCCGTCAGCGCGATCAAGGAGATCGGCGACACCATCGCGCGGATGTCGGAAATCTCCTCGACCATTGCCGCCGCTGTCGAGGAGCAGGGCGCCGCCACGCAGGAGATCTCTCGCAACATCCAGCATGCCGCGCAGGGTACCTCGGACGTATCGGCCAATATCGGCGAAGTCCAGCGCGGCGCGGGCGAGACCGGGGCTGCGTCGGCCCAGGTCCATTCGGCGGCGCAATCGCTGTCGCAGGAGAGCAGCCGGCTGAAGAGCGAGGTCGCGCGCTTCCTGGATTCGGTGCGGGCGGCCTGACGGCGCAGGTCGTCACATCCCAATGCTGTATTGCACCGGTGCGGGGGTGTGGCGTGACGGGGTATCGGTGCGGCCGCAACAAATGATTGCAGTCGGGCTAAGTGTCGGAAATCGGCAAATCAGTGGTTCCCCTAGGTTCTTGTTAACGCCTGTTTGCAACTATGAGCGCAATCCTACCGGATAAGAACCAGCCAGCATCGTTGGAATGACCACCGCCCCGTCCGCCGCGACGGTCGCGGCGCGGGCGACTTGTGCGTTTACGTATCATCGGGATTGTCGTGATGTCGAAGTTGTCGATCGTCTTCAAGCTTCTGACCGTGTTGTCGGTCCTCGTGCTCTCGCTCGCCGGCGTCGGCGTCGTGGCGATCGGCACCATGCAGAACATCAATTCCCACACCGTCGAGATCGCGCAAAGCTGGCTGCCGAGCGTCCGTGCGCTGGGCTCGATCCGCGCTGATGTCAATGAGCTGCGCGTCGCGCTCCGTCTGCACCTGATGCAGGACACCGCCGAGGGCAAGGAAGCGGCCGAAAAGCGCCTCGCCTCGCTGCGCGAACGCATCGAGCAGACCCGCAAGACCTACGAGGCGCTCATCACGACCGCCGAGGAGCGCTCCATCTACGGACAATGGACGACGGCTTGGGGCGAGTATCTGAACGGTGTGCAGGACGTGATGGCGCTATCGCGCAAGAGCCCCGGCAAGTTCCCGGCCGACGCCAACGAGCTGCTGCAGACCAAGGTCGCGAAGATGGCCCAGGCCGCCGATCCGTTGTTGACGAAGGACATCGAGCTCAACAACCGCGGCGCCGAATTGGAGACCAAGCAGGCGGCCGACAGCTACGCCACGATCTTCCGCGTGCTGGTCGGCATCATCATCGCTTCCGTCGCGATCGCGATCGGCGCGGCCTATTATCTCGTCCGCGACGTCTCGCGCGGCATTGCCTCGATCATCAAGCCGATGCAGTCGCTCGGCGAGGGCGACCTCTCGGCCGAGGTGCCGCACCGTGGCGACAAGACCGAGATCGGTTCGATGGCGGATGCGCTCCAGATCTTCAAGGAAGCGCTGATCGCCAAGAGGGCCGCCGACGAGGCGGCCGCGCGCGATGCCGAGGCCAAGATCGAACGCGGCCGCCGCGTCGATGCCATCACCCGCAAGTTCGAGGCCATGATCGGCGAAGTCGTCGGCACCGTCTCTTCGGCCTCGACCGAGCTCGAGGCGTCCGCAACGACGTTGACCAATACCGCGCAGCGCGGTCAGGAGCTCGCGACGGCGGTCGCCGCGGCGTCCGAGGAAGCATCGACCAACGTGCAGTCGGTTGCGTCAGCCTCGGAAGAGCTGTCGTCCTCCGTCACCGAGATCAGCCGTCGCGTACAGGATTCGGCGCGCATGGCCGCGGAAGCGGTCGACCAGGCGGCGCGCACCAATGCGCGCGTCAACGAGCTGTCGCAGGCGGCTTCCCGCATCGGTGACGTCGTCGAGCTCATCAACACCATCGCTGGCCAGACCAATCTGCTGGCGCTGAACGCCACCATCGAAGCGGCGCGCGCAGGCGAAGCCGGCCGCGGCTTCGCCGTCGTCGCCTCCGAGGTCAAGGCGCTGGCGGAGCAGACCGCGAAGGCGACCGGCGAGATCGGGGCGCAGGTCGCAGGCATCCAGGCGGCGACGCAAGAATCGGTCAGCGCGATCCAGGAGATCGGCGGTACCATCGAGCGGCTGTCGGAAGTATCCTCCGCGATCGCCGCCGCGGTCGAGGAGCAGGGCGCGGCCACGCAGGAAATCTCGCGCAACGTGCAGCAGGCCTCGCTCGGCACGCAGGAAGTCTCGATGAACATCACCGACGTGCAGCGCGGCGCGATCGAGACCGGCTCGGCCTCGACGCAGGTGCTGTCGGCGGCGAAATCGCTCGCGACCGACAGTACGCGCCTCAAGGTCGAGGTCGCGCAGTTCCTTGAATCGGTCCGCGCGGCCTGATCCTCAACTGCCTGTTTGTTGAACCGGCGGAGCCTGCCGCCGGAACAGGATGCGCTGGTACAGCCAGCCGATCGCGACCAGCACGATGCCGAGGCACATGAACGACAGCGCGCGGTAGACGCCGGTCAGCGTCGACATGTCGATCACGAAGGCCTTCAGGATCGTCAGCGCGATGACGGCGGCCGACGCCAGCCGCGCCCGCTCGGAGTTCACTGTTAGGCCAATGCCGAGCAGCACGACGCCGAAGGCGAGCCAGCCGATCGAATAGCTGTATTGCTCAGCCCCCGTGGTCTCGCCGCTGGTGAGCAACGGGCCGTGATAGAAGCGGCGGATCTCCAGCGTCGGGTACGACAGCGCAAATACGAGGGCAGCGCCCGCGATGGTGTTCGCATAGACTTTGCCGCGCGCACCGGCGACCGCATAGGCGAGCAGCAGCATCAGCACCGCCGGTAGCGCGTAGCAAAGCAGTAGCAGGTTGAGCACGGCGCCGCCGACATCGATGCGCCACAGCAGCGGGTTCTCTAGGAACAGCAAGCCGAACACGCTGATGAAGCCGGCGATTGCCGTGAGCACGACCGCGCCGACATTGTGCACGATGCTGTGGCTGCGCAGCCGCAATCGCTCCAGCCCGATCGCCATGGCCAATGACACGCAGACCTGGAGGCCTGCTTCGAGCAGTGACGGCGCTGCGATCATGTCGCCGCTGGTTGCGAGATGGCGAACCTCCATGAAGGCGAGCAGCGCGGTGAACAGGATCGCGGCCGCCTCCACCATGCGCAGCGGCGCGTCGTCACCGCGTCGTCGCAGGAACATGCTCGCCGCCCAGAACGAGGCGGCCGGCAGGCCATAGCCCCACAGCAGCCAGTTGAAGATCGGCGTGGTGCCGACGGCATCGCCGACGATGCGGGGGTCGTAAAGGATGCGCGCGGTGACGATGCTGGCGAAGATGGCGGCGAGCCAGCGCAGGAACGGGATCGGTCGCTGCATCGCAATCCAGGCGGTGCCGAGCGACATTAGCGCCAGCGCGATGGTGAGCCAGCCCTTCTCCAGCGCGAAGGTCAGCGCCAGCGCCAGTGCGCCGAGCGTGCCGGTCGCAAACAGTGCAGTGGAGATCGCAACGCCCGGCCGGGTCTCGCGGCGCGTGAGCGTTTCGGTCGCCGCCGCGAAGGCAGCAGCGAGCAGCACCGCGAGGATCGCAAACGGGATCGAGCGGTCGAGATGGGCGATGCGGGCATAGAGCGCGACCAGGATCGCGATCGGCGTGGCGACACCCGCCGCCGACCACACTACGGGAATGATCGCTGAGCTCGAGCGCCCCTGTGCGAAGAAGCCCGCGATGCCGAAGCCGGCGGCGAAGATCGCGGCCATCACGAGGTGCAGCGTCACTGCGCTGTCGGTGGCGGTCGGCGTGATGCCGGGCATGGGGCCGCCCGGCAGCACCAACATGTCGGGATTGGCGCGCACGGCCCATTCGGCGAACACGATGAACACGGTCGCAGCGGCTGCACCCAGCGCGCCGACGGCAGCCTCGGCCCGCCAGGCGACGAACAGCGTCGCCGCAACGAGCAGCGTGAAGGCGATCAGCGCGAGATCGGCATGCGCGCTCGACAGCACGATCAACATCGCGCCGAACAGATAGGCGCCGAGAGCACTCGACGAGACCGGCTCGATCTGTCCGTCCTCGATGGTTGGGCCGAACATGAAGCCGCAGACGACGAGCAACACGGCGAGCACGAAGCCAGCGATCACATGGAACGCATGCGGCGCGACCTGCAAATCGCTCGCTTCGAGTCCCGGGAATATCCAGAGCACGGCGAAGACAATGGTGGTGACCGCGAGCCAGCGCCACAGCCTGATACGGGCGAGGCCAAAGCTCGCGGCGGTGACGATGGCCAGATAGATGTAGAGCGCCCAATAGTCCGGCTTGCCGCTGGAGACGAGCACCGGCGTCACGAAGGCGCCGACCACGCCGAGGCCCGCGAGCGCCGGCCCGTGCAGCAGTGCTGCCGCGAGCGTGCCGAGCGCGACGAGGCCGAGCAGCACGAAGGCCGTGGCGGGCACCAGGAAGTCATAGAGCGCGTAGGCCGCATACACCGTTGCGAACGCGACCGCAGTTCCGGCCGCGGTGAGGATCGCGGGGATGTTGGCGATCGGCAACGCCGCGATGGTGGAGATGCTCTCCCTGCGCCGCGTCCATTCGCCGGCGCCCAGCAAGGCGAGTGCGAACAGGCCGCCGAGGAACACGCGCACGCCGGGGCCGACCAGGCCGGCCTCGATCGAATAGCGCACCATGAAGAAGCCGCCGAGTGCGAGCGCAAGTCCGCCGATCCACACCACCCAGCGGGTGCCGAGCCGTTCTTCGAAGCCGGGTTCTGCGGCGGGCACGGGAGGCGGCGCGACATTGTCGGTGCTCGCCTCGAGCGGAGGCGGCGAAACTTGTTCGGTGACCGGCGGCGCCAGCTCGGTTTCGGGCGCGAGCGGCGGTGGCTCCGCGGCAATTGTCGCGGGCGCTTCGGGCGCCGGCGTGGGCATCAGCGGTGGCGGCTGCACCTGCCGTTGCGCGTACAGCATTGCCTCGAGCGAGTTCATCCGCCGGCGCAGTTCAGTCGCCTGGCTGGTGGCCTTGATCGCGATCAGGAAGGCGACGATCGCAATGAGAATCGCAAGGTCGTCGAACGGGGCGTCGAACATTAAGGCCTCCAGGCAATCGGCGGGCGGGGGCCGATCGCAAATCTTGGATCTAGCGCCGGGAGCGCACGCGCAAGCCGGGCGCCGGCCGCTCCTGGAGTACGTCGCGGCGGAAGCGATAGAGCGCCGCCGGTCTCCCGCCGGTCTGTGTCGACATCACGCCGGTCGGTTCGACCAGGGCTTCGGTTTCAACCAGACGGCGGAAATTCTGCTTGTGCAGGTGCCGGCCGGAGATCGCCTCCACCGTATACTGCAACTCAGTGAGTGTGAACTCGGCGGGCAAAAGTTCAAATACCACAGGACGATACTTCAACTTCGCGCGCAGCCGCGCAATTCCCGTGGCGAGGATTCTGCGGTGGTCGAACCGCATGGAGGTGCCGAGCGGGGGCAGCGTCCTGCGCGCCAATGCCGCCGGCCGGCCGTCGCGCCGCGCCTCCTCGACCAAGCCTGCCTCGTACAGGAGTTCATAGCGATCGAGCACGCGCTCCTCGTCCCAAGAAGCACCCTCGAGGCCGAAATAGAACCGCACGCGATCTTTTCGCGGCAGCGCGCGCGTGGTTTCCGGCGTTTCTTCCTCGGCCCATGCGGTCAGCGCCGGGATGATGTCGCGGGCAATGATCGCAGGCGGCGCCTCGCGCCAGTCTTCCCAGGGGAAGAAACGATACCAGGGCTCGAAGCTCGCCGCGTTCGCAGTGCCCTCGGCGGCGCGCGTCAGCGCGAGATAGCCGATCGACACCATATGCGCGCCGGTGTCGCCGGCTTCCGCATGGCGGCCGCGATCGCCAAAGGTGTAGAGCTGCTCGACATAGCCGAGCCGCAAGCCCGCCTGTTCCTCGACCCAGGCGCGCAGGCCGATCTCGAAGGTGCGATGGCTCGGCGCATCGAACGGACCGAACGGCAGTCCGGTCAAGCCGTCGCCGCCGCGCGCGGTCAGCACCAGCGGCTCATGCTCCTCGATCGCGACGATCGCGGCGGTCAGGCCGATCTCGATCGGCGTCAGCAGCTTGTCGCTCATTCGGTGACGATCGCTGATGTCATTCGAGCTCGATCACGAAGGGGTGGCCCTCGACCATCATGGCGCCCGGGCCCATCTCGTCGAGCGCGCGCAACATGCGGCCGTTGCGCCCCAGCGCGCGGTCAGCCAGGCTGACGATGCGCCGGTTCGGCGAGGCGATCGGGGAGGCCGCGCGGATTTTCTTGGCGATCTCGATCTCGTCGCGATTCGGATTGAGCGCGCACGCCGTGGCGAACGCGCTTGCGGTGGAGCGGCTGATGCCGGCATAGCAATGCACCACCAGCGGTGCGCTGCGATCCCAGCCGCGAACGAAATTCAGCACCTGCTCGACATGCGTTTCCGAGGGCGCGACGAAACCGTCCATCTCCTCGGTGATGTCGTCCATCGACACCTTGAGATGGTTGGCAGGGAGCACCGACACCGGCCGCGCCACCTGCTCGACATTCGCCATCACCGTCAGCACATGGCTGGCCCCGGTGCGGCGGACGGTTTCGGGAAGTGCGGCGAGCGAACAGACGTGGATCATGGGGGGACCTTTTTCTTGATTATAGCCGCGACCGTAGAGTGGGCAAAGCCTCACCGTCGTCCCGGACAAACGCAGCGAAGCGGAGTGCAGATCCGGGACCCATAACCACAGGATCGGGTTTTGCGAAGACTCGTGGTTGTCAGTTTCGCACCGCAACTTCTCCCTTGGGTTATGGGTCCCGGCCTTCGCCGGGACGACGACGGAATTAGTAGCGCCATCGACCCATGACAGCACTTACGCAAACACGGCGCCAAACCGCTCCAGAAACTGCTTCTCGGCCCGCGCCGCCGTCCAGGGCGTCAGATAGTCGCGTCGGACGTTGTCGGAGAGGCCCGGATCCCTCCCGAACAGGCGCTTCGCCTCGCTCTCGCTGAAGCCGGCGAGCTCGGTCGCCTCCAGATAGGCCGCGCCGCGATCGGCGGCCTTGATCGCCAGCGTGATCTCGTCCGCGAGAACGGGCGGCAGGCCGAAGCGGACGTGGATGGCGCCGAGCAGGCGCTTCTCCACGGCCTTGTAATGGCCGTCGAGCACCGCCTTGAACGGCGAGATCATGTCGCCGATCACGTACTCGGGCGCGTCGTGCAGCAGCGCGGCGAGGCGCATGCGCTGATCGACGCCCGGCATCTCGTGCCGCAGCACGGTTTCCACCAGCAGCGTGTGCTGCGCCACCGAGAAGATATGTGCGCCAATGGTCTGCCCGTTCCAGCGGGCGACGCGCGCGAGCCCATGCGCGATGTCGCCGATCTCGACATCGAGCGGAGAGGGATCGAGCAGATCGAGCCGCCGGCCCGACAGCATGCGCTGCCAGGCGCGGGAAGCCACGTCGCGTGAAGTCTTCCCGGCCGTCATTTGGCCTTGAGGCGCGGCTTGCGCTGCATCTTGCTGCAGGTCGCGTGGCAGTGGCAGTCGACGAGATGGTCGTTGACCATGCCTGTCGCCTCCATGAAGGCATAGACGATGGTCGGCCCGACGAACTTGAAGCCGCGCGAGGACAGCTCCTTGGAGACCTGCACCGACAAAGGTGTCGAGGCCGGCACGCTTGCCGTGGTCTTGAAATTGTTGACCTTGGGCCGGCCGTCCATGAAATCCCACAACAGCTTCGAAAAGCCGGGACCCTTCTCCATGATGTCGAGATAGGATTTTGCGCTGAGGATCGCGCCGTCGATCTTGGCGCGGTTGCGCACGATGCCGACGTCGTTCATCAACGCGTGCACCTTCTTGTCGTTGTAGCGCGCGATCTTCTCCGGCTTGAAATCGTCGAACGCTTTGCGGAAATTGTCGCGCTTGCGCAAAATCGTGATCCAGGAGAGGCCGGCCTGAAAGCCGTCGAGGATCAGCTTTTCATAGAGCGCGCGGTCGTCATACTCGGGCACGCCCCATTCGATGTCGTGATAGGCGACATAGAGCGGATCTTCGCCGGGCCATGGGCAGCGGGTCTTTCCGTCGGGATGCAGGCGGGGAGCACGGCTCATGCGGTGGGCTGCTTTGCGGGAATGCGGACGACGTCAGGTTCTGCCAGCTTCAACGCGAGACCGCCAGCGGTCAGCGGCTGGCCGGCATCGAGCGCGTCCGCAACGCGGTCGATGCGCACCAGCGCGATGCCCTTGCCTTGCGCCGACGAGCCCATGGTGCCGACGGACTTGTCGCCGGCCATGACACTGACACCAGCCTCGGGCGAGGAGCCTTCGAGCAGTACCTTCACGCTGCGGGTGCGCGCGGTGCCGCGATGCTGCATGCGCGAGACGACCTCCTGGCCGACATAGCAGCCCTTGTCGAAATCGACACCGGCGAGGCGGTCCATATTGGTCTCGTGCGGGAACGCATCGCTGTACATGAAATCGAGCCCGCCGCGCGGCACGCCGAGTGCGATGCGATGCGCCTCGTAGTCGGCGGCATCGACCAGCTCGGCGCCGATCAGGTCGGAGAGTTTTTGCTTGAGATCCCCGGGGATCAGGATGCGAGTGCCGAGATGCTCATTGCGTGGATCGGCAAAGGAGAGATCCGGCTGAGCCGCTGGCTGGCCGTCCCAGGCCGCGAGCACGCCGAGATCGTCGGAGAGGTTGTCCACCGTCACCTTGGCGCGCAGCTTGTAGAATTTCAGCTTGGTGGCGAGGCCGTCGGCCAGCGGTTTCGGGCAGTCGATCAGGAACCCGCCGCCATGGCCGGCGGGGACTTCCGTGATCAGGAAGTCCACGATGATCTTGCCCTGCGGCGTCAGCAGCGCACCGAATCGCCCCAGGCCCGGCTTGAGCTTGTCGATATCGGTCGTGATGAGGCCGTTGAGGAAGTTGCGCGCATCCTCGCCCGCGATCTTGATCACGCCCCGGTCCGGAAGAAACGCTGATTTCATGCGAAAATCTCTTGCGACATGGTGCTCCGGAACGTAAGCCCGCAAGGCATAAACGACAAGACCTCGAGCCCTGCGCTTGGGGATGAGAGAGGTCTCCAGCCATGACCCAGCGTTTCGATGTGATCCTCAAGGGCGGCACCGTCGTCAACCAGGACGGCGAGGCTGTTCGCGATATCGGCATCGCAGGCGGTCGCATCGCCGAGCTTGGCCCGCTGCCGCAAGGCTCCGCCGCCGAGGTGATCGACTGCAAGGGCCTGCACATCCTGCCCGGCGTGATGGACACGCAGGTGCATTTCCGCGAGCCCGGGCTGGAGCAGAAGGAAGACCTCGAGACCGGCTCGCGCAGCGCTGTGATGGGCGGCGTCACCGCAGTGTTCGAGATGCCGAACACCTCGCCGCTTACTGTGACGGAGGCGACTTTCAGCGATAAGGTGAAGCGCGCCCATCACCGCATGCATTGCGATTTCGCCTTCTTCATCGGCGGCACCCGCGAGAACGTGCAGGATCTGCCTGTGCTCGAGCGCGCGCCCGGCTGTGCCGGCGTGAAAGTGTTCATCGGCTCCTCGACCGGCGCGCTGCTGGTGGAGGACGACGAGAGCCTGCGCCGCATCTTTCAGGTGATCCGCCGCCGCGCGGCGTTCCATGCCGAGGACGAGTATCGCCTCAACGATCGCAAGGCGCTCCGCATCGAGGGCGATCCGCGTTCGCATCCGGTCTGGCGCGACGAGACCGCGGCGCTGATGGCGACGCAGCGCCTCGTCAAGCTCGCGCACGAGACCGGCAAACGCATCCACGTGCTGCACATCTCGACCAAGGAAGAGATCGAATATTTGCGCGACCACAAGGATGTCGCCTCCTGCGAGGCGACGCCGCATCATCTCACGCTGGTTGCACCCGAATGCTACGAGCGGCTCGGCACGCTAGCGCAGATGAACCCGCCGGTGCGCGGCGCCGATCACCGCGCCGGCATCTGGCGCGGCATCGAGCAGGGCATCATCGACGTGCTCGGCTCCGACCACGCCCCGCATACGCTGGAAGAGAAGCAGAAGACCTATCCGGCGTCGCCCTCCGGCATGACCGGCGTGCAGACGCTGGTGCCGCTGATGCTCGACCATGTCAACGCCGGCCGGCTGTCGCTCGCAAGGTTCGTCGATCTCACCAGCGCCGGTCCCGCGCGCCTCTACAACATGGCCTGCAAGGGCCGCATCGCCGCCGGTTACGATGCCGACTTCACGATTGTCGATCTAAAGCGCAACGAGACCATCACCAACAAATGGGTGGCATCCAAGGCCGGCTGGACACCCTATGATGGCGTCCGCGTCACGGGTTGGCCCGTCGGCACCTTCATCCGCGGCCGCCGCGTGATGTGGCAGGGCGAGCTGGTGACGGCCTCGCAGGGCGAGCCGGTGCGATTCCTGGAGACGCTGAAGCAGTAGGGGCTTCTCGCTCCGCTGTCATGCCACGGCTTGACCGGGGCATCCAGTACGCCGCGGCGAGAGTTGGTTGATACGACTGCAGCCTCTGGAATACTGGATTGCCCGCTTTCGCGGGCAATGACAGTGTGCCTCGAAGCGCAAGCTCAAATTGGGAGAGCACACAATGTCCCAGCCAACCGCCCTCATCACCACCGAGCAGCTCGCCGTCATTCTCAGCGATCCGAACCTCCGCCTCTACGACTGCACGACCTACAACGAACCTGTCCCACCCGGCAGCGACGTGCCGTATCGCGCCGTCGCCGGTGACAAGACGTTCGCGGCCGGCCACATCCCGGGCGCCGATTTCCTCGACCTGCAGGGCGAGTTCTCAGACACCTCCGCGCAACAATTCTTCATGATGCCTGGCGTGGCCCAGCTCGAAGCTGCGTTCGGTCGCCACGGCGCGGATGCAAGCAAGACCATCGTGCTCTACAGCATCGGCACCGTGATGTGGTCGACGCGGTTCTGGTGGATGCTGCGCTCGCTCGGCGTCGACGCACAGGTGCTCGACGGCGGCTTCGACAAATGGAAGGACGAGGGGCGGCCTGTCGTGACAGGCGCACCGAAGGGCTATCCGGCGACAACCTTCAAGGCCGCGCCGCGCGCCGGCTTCTTCGTCGACAGGACGACCGTGAAAGCGCGTATCGGCGATCCTTCGGCCGTCACCGTCAATGCGCTCGGACCGCAGTTTCATAAAGGTCTTGAGCCGAGCCGCTACGGCCGGCCCGGCCGCGTGCCCGGCAGCGTTAACGTGTCGGCTGCAACGCTCGTGAATGCTGACAAGACCCTGACGACGCTCGCCGATGCCGAGCGTATTGCCGCATCCAGAATG
>NZ_VSSR01000118.1 GCF_008123515.1 Bradyrhizobium cytisi | reverse complement strand
GTGCAGAGCCACTAGTTGGCCTATTTAATTTGGTAGCTGCTCAAGCGAATATCTTACGGCCTTCCGTGGAGGTCCACGACTGAACGCGCCATTGCTCGAGGCATGGTCCACTTGGCAGCCGTCGACAGGTAGTTGACGTAGGCTGTCGAGGGCCAAACTCGGCGCCAAAAGGCGAGCGCCACCGCTGGTGGAGGCGTAATCTCATCCCGAGCGCGCGGTCTCATTATAGAACGGAAGTCGGGGGGCCGGCAGCACGGCCGCACATAATGTGCTCGCGCTCGGGATTGGCCTCTAAAGGCGAAAGGTGAAAATGAGAGAACCATCGGAGTTCGTGCAGCTCGCGGTGAATCCAGACGCCGTGCTCTGCTAAGTGGATGCGTGGGCGGTCCCAACGGACGTTTTTGGCGCAACTGCCTTGGCGACCACGACGCCATACAGGCAACGCCGGCATCGTGGCGACACTCCCGAGGAGCACTTCGGAACATCGACGTCGCGGGCGGCCCTGGAACTGACACCCAGTCGCGGCACAACTACAACAAGGATATCCTTCCACAGAAAATCATGGTCGATTTTTTCACTCAGCGACGAATAGCATATGGTCCGGAACTCCGGCAGCGCGTTCATCGACAAAGAGATCATCCCCTTTGAGACGGAGGTACTCCGCAACGAGCGGAAGGGACGTCCCGCCCTCGAACCCGGGCACCTGCGAGACCTGCAGCTGAAAGCGCAAAGCGCGGGCTTTTGGGCCATCACCACCCCGAAAGAGTACGGCGGAGCCGGACTCGGAGCGATCATAAAGTCGCTCATCTATATCGAAAACGGACACACCTTCGTCCCGTTCAAGTTCGGCGGACACGCTGACAAATCCTGTTCTCCGGCACGCAAAACCAGAAGCGGGAGTATCTCATCCGACGATCGAGGGCGAGCGGGTCAGCTGCTTCGCCATCACCGAGTCTTGCGCTGGCTCGGACGCCATCGCAATTCGCACGCGTGCCGTGCGCAACAGCGACGACTGAATCATCAACAGCGAGAAGACCTCATCACGGGCGGAAATGAGGCGGACTTCGTGATAATGTTCGCCGTCACCCATCCGAACAAGGGCGCCTCGGGCGGAATCACTTGATTCCTCGTCGACCACAAGATGGGCTGGCGGTCCAGCCCGACAATGGGCGAATGGAGCCCTGCATCGCTCGTTTTCGAGGACGTCCGTGTTCCGAGTTGCAAGATCCTCGGTGAACTGGGATGGGGCGTCAAGCTAGCGAGATTGGCGCCAGTCGCTACGATTCCCTCGGGCGCCGTGGGCGCGTCGGAGCGTCTGTTCAAGATAGCGATCGAATACTCGAAGGACCGGGTCTCGACGGGACACCCCATCGCGGAATACCAAGCCATTCAGCAGCAAATTGCCGATTCACATGTCGAGATCGAAGCCGTGAAGTACCTGACCCTACTCGCCGCGTAGCGGGCGGAGAGCGGATACGACGCGCGGCACGCGTCGCCGATCGCGAAACTGACCGGTTCGATAACGGCCAACAAGGTTATTGATCGTGTCATGCAGATCCACGGCGGGGTGGCTATAGCAAGGAGCTGCCAATCGAGCGGTGGTACCGCAAATTACGAGTATACCGCATTTACGACGGTACTGACGAGATCCAGCGACGCACGATCGCGCGAAACCTTTTCAAGGGTCACGCCAACCTGGGCGTGATCGGCGCTCAGGACGATGCCGGTCGCAATCGGTCGCGCTGGGCCCTAGCCCTGCCGCACGACACGGGTTCGCCAGTCGGCAAGTCCTTCACCGCGGCAAGAATGTCTCGAGTTCCACCTCGATAGCATGTCCGAGAAGCTGCTGCGCTCCAAGGCGCAGGACATTGTCAGTGGATCATCGATCACGTTGGGCTGACGAAGCGGGACAATGTTGCTACTCTCGCTCGTGGCGTATCGCTCTATTTGAGAGGTTCAGGTAGGGTTCGACAACCGCCTCGATACGCCGACCTATCTCAGGCCATCATTATCCACTATAGATCCTCCGTGATCGGCCCCGCTCTCGTCGACAACGGGCCTGCCACGACCTCTCCGTCGAGAGCGCGCTGGCCGACCTCGACAAGTTCGACCTACTCATCCTCGACGACCTTCCATAGGTCCTAAGGGTCAAGCCGAGATCAGCGTGCTCTGAGAAGTCATCAGCGCCCGCTACGAGCGGCGCTCCATGTTGATCACCGCAAGCCAGCCATTCGGCAAGTGGAGAAAGCTGTCGGCGCCGCCAGTCTGTCGAGCAAGGAAGGGACCAAGTCGCCCAGCGTCATCCGCAACGCCAGCCAACATCACACCGCTGATCAACGCCCGCGACAATAAACCTGGCGGCCTCTCTACCAGATTGTTGCGCCACAACCGGCGTCGTTCCAGGTTGTCGCTATCGCCGCTGCCAACAAGTTGGCTCGGATCGTCTGGGCGACAATGACCGCTGGTAAGTTTACAGCATGAGAGGCAACCAGCACAATCTTGAGCTAGCAGCTTTGTTGTACCATGCATTGTCCGATTGAAGACGCCGATGTCCGAACTCGACAGAGCGCGCCGACCATTTCTGTGGGCATGCTGGTGCCTACACGTTTCTCGCTCTCATCAAGCCAGCGCGGCCTCGTTCCGCGAGTGGCACGCCTGTTGCTTCGACAAGGAGGAACACGCAATGCGGAGATGTACCTATGAAACTCGCTTCCGAACACCAGGCCTTTTGGGACGCCGGCCACAAGAACTACCCCGATCAGATGAGGTCTGACGGATTCGGCGGACAACTTTTTAGCCCCAAGGCGCTTGACGGAATAAAGGCCGTCCTGAGTGCTGATCATTCTGATCGCTTTGCGAGGCCATCCGATCGAGATTGGATGTCGTCTATCTATCCATGGACTGGTGACCAGCGCGCCACAAAAATTGGAGCGCTGGCGAAGACTTATAGAGGGCTCATAATTTACAAGACTCCTTTTGATCTGGCTCTGTATCCAAGGCTTATTTGGGAGCTTCAGCCGAGGACAATCCTAGAGCTCGGTTCCTGCCAAGGTGGCAGCGGGTTGTGGTTCGCTGACAATATGTCCGTGCTTTGTGAGAGGCTTGGTGAAGTTCACTCCTTCGATTTGTATATTGAGCTTGTCCATGAGAACGCAAAAAAGCATCCACTGCTTAGTTTTCATCAAATTGACCTTTCTGACGTCGCAAACTTCGATGAGAAGTTGCTGGCGGGCCTGCCTCATCCGTGGCTTGTGATCGACGACGCGCACGTTCAAATATTTTCGGTGTTCTCTTATCTGAATAAATTTCTGGTATCGGGAGATTACTATGTAATCGAAGACAATCCCGTATTCGCAAATAAGGAGATTATCGATGGCTTCCAGTTGATCGAGCGAGCAGGTTACTTAATCGATACTTACTACACCGACGCGTTTGGGACCAACGTTACTTGTGCTTCAAATGCATGGCTTCGAAAGTCGTAAGCCTGCGCCGACAGAGCGCCTGGTCTGGAACGTCATCAGCTTAGCGATGCAGTGTACGCTCGGCCGAATCATTGCATGCGCGGCGAAAAGATCGAGCGCAGTCCGCCGGAGAATGTCGGATCTTTCTGTAAGAGGCCTCTGTGGAGGGCGGGATATGCTTCGCGGGTCAGCGAGGTGATCCCGCAAAGCGGACGCAGAACTGGATGGCAAACAAACTGCCCCATTGCGTCGAGTCTTCAACCGGCTGGCGGCAATGCGCGCTTCGCAGGATCGTGAGCAGCGATTTCAGGCGATCGTGAGCAACCTTTTGCGGTGCCGCACGCTTCGGCCGACAACTCAAGCTACGGAGTTTTCATTCAGCCAATGAGGAAGCCTCCTACCTTCGCCGGCCCCGATCCGCCGGCAGCCGTGTTTTTCTACTCACCGGATCATGGCGGAGAACATCCGGAGCAGCATCTGGCGAGCTATGCCGGACTGATGCAGGCCGACGCCTACGCCGGCTTTGGCAGGCTCTACGAGCCCAATCGCAAAGGAGGCCAAATCGTCGAGGCCGCATGCTGGGCGCATGGCAAGCGCAAGTTCTTTGATCTGGCACGGCTCAGCAAGGCGCCAATCGCGGCCGAGGCGGTCAAGCGCGTCGATGTCCTGTTCGCCATCGAGCGCGAGATCAACGGACTTCCTGCGCAGGAGCGTCTGCGTGCGCGCCAGGGGCGTAGCCGCCCTCTGATCGTCGAGCTGCAGGCGTGGTTGCGCGTACAGCGCGCCAAGCTCTCCAGGAGCAACGATATAGCCAAGGCGATCAATTACTGCCTCAGCCGCTGGGATGCATTTACTCGCTTCCTTGATGACGGCCGCCTGTGCATGTCCAACAATGCCGCCGAGCGCGAGCTATGGGCTGTCGCCGTGGGCAGAAGAAATTGGACGTTCGCCGGCTCTGATGAGGGCGGCCGGCGTGCGGCTGCGATCTACACCCTCATCGCCAGCGCCAGCGCCAGCCTCAACGACATCGAACCACAGGCTTGGCTCGCCGACGTGCTGGCCCGCCTGCCGGATCATCCCGCCAAGCGCATCCACCAACTTCTGCCTTGGAATTGGCGCCCCCAGAGCATCGCCCACGCCGCTTGAGCGCAAATCAGCTGTCCGTCGAAGGCGACCTGACCAGGGGCCGTCACCGGATGCGTACGCCGCTGCAGCGTGACGCGCCTGCTCCAGTGGGAAGAGTGTCGCGCCTCCAATCCCGGCGGCTTCGGCTATACCTGGTTTTGCACGACCTTCGAGGCCTGGAAGCAGCGCGCGCGCCCGAGCATGCGTCAGACCGACATCGGCGGGGAGAAGGTGTTCGTCGATTTCGCCGGCGACACCATCGACATCTTCGATCCCATCACCGGTGCGCGCCATCAAGCTGTTCGTCGCGGCGATCATCTACGCGGGTCGAGGCGCGCCCAAGCGAAAACCTGTCCCACTGGATCGGCGTGCATGCCAACTTGTTCAGGTACCTCGGTGGCCTCCGAAGTTCGTGGCCTGCGATAATCTCAAGGCCGCCTTGACCAACCCCGATCGTTACGATCCTCGAATGAACCGCCTATGCCGACATGGCCGTCCATTACGGCACCGCATCCTGGCGGCGAGGCCAAGTCGACCAAAGGACAAGGCCAAGGTTGAGCCCGCCGTCCAGATCGCGCAGCGCTGGATCCTGGCCCGCCTGCGCAATCAGCGCTTCTTTTCCCTGGCAGAACTGAACGCTGCCATCCACGTCCTGGTCGGCGAACTCAACGCCCGCCAGATGCGCGGTTTCGGCTCAAGCCGCGCCGAACTGTTCGCCGAGATCGATCGTCTCAAGCTGCGAGATCTGCCGGACCAGCCCTATGTCTTTGCCGCAACATCCGCGGTCTGACTGAGTTCTGGCTCGGACAGCGACAGATACTTGTCCAGGAGAACGGTGTTGTTTCACGCAACGAGCGTGCCTCCCGGCCTTGTCAAAAGCGAATGTTTGGCCCCCTCTACGCAACGCTGGCACATAAAAAGCCGCGGGCCGTGGGCCGGGTCCTTCGATCCACCGTTTGAACGATAGATTGCGGATTCCGACGAAGCCGGCCATGCATTCCAATTCGAAGCCGGCCGGGTATTCCGATCTGAAGCCGGCCACCCGTGGCGTCGTTCGCATGGGTCAATTTCATGATGCGTTGACGGCTGGGAAGGTCAAGAGACCGGTTGATCTTGAGCGGTTTGCTTCTGCTTCCTGAGGCTCTCTCCCTTGAGTTCGATGCGGTAGGCATTGTGGACGAGGCGATCGAGGATCGCGTCGGCGATGGTTGGGTTTCCGATGATTTCGTACCAGCGATCGACGGGCAGCTGGCTGGTGACGATAATCGAGCGGGACTCGTATCGATCCTCGACGATTTCGAGCAAATCACGGCGTTGGTCGGCGTCGAGAGGTTCTGGTCCCCAGTCGTCCAGGATCAGCAGATCAAGTCGTGCGATCGCCCGCAGCATCTTGGTGTAACGGCCATCGGCGCGGCCGGAGTGCGAGGGCGGCGAAGAGACGCGGCACACGATGGTAGGCAACTGAGAAGTCATCTCGGCAAGCCTTGTTGCCAAGGGCGCAAGCGAGCCAGCTCTTGCCGACGCCGGACGAGACAGCGTCACAATGCCGGGTGTCCGACGTTCGAGGTTTTGATCGTCTATCCGTTCCATCCTCGGGCCGGGCAGATGGTGCAGGCCGAGCACCGCAAGCGCTTCGCCGGCGAGGACCATCTGGTCGTGGTGCAGCCCGACGGGACACTCGCCCTAATCCCGGCCTGGATGAGCGAGGATATTGCTCGCTCATCAACGCTCACAGCAAGCCCTCGGTTGGCTGTCGAAAGGCTCGTCGAGCTGCGGGCGCGAATCGATGTGCTTATCGCCTCTCGAGGCGGGGCATGGCCCCTGCGTGAAGGAGGGGATCATGCAACCAAGACGCCACTTGCAGCGGAGCCTGTTCGAAGCGGATCGCCAGACGCCGGAGATTCCGGTGTCGCAGAGAAGCACTCTCGTCCGCCTGATCGAGGGGCTGATGGTCGAGGCCCTCGCCGACGGCGCCAATATCGAGATGGGCGTGCCAACCACAGAGACGAGGGAGGCCGCTCATGAGCAAAATCACGCCTGAGCACCTCGCCCGTCAAGCCGTCATCTACATCCGTCAGTCGACGTCTGATCAGGTCGTCCACAACCTGGAAAGTAAACGCCGTCAGTACAATTTGCCGGAGCGCGCGCGACAGCTGGGCTGGAGCGACGTTGTCGTCATCGATGACGATCTCGGCCGCTCCGGCGCTGGCGTCGCGAGGCCCGGCTTCGAGAAGCTGCTGGCCGCCATCTGTGAGGTACGCGTCGGGGTCGTGGTCTCGATCGAGGCGTCGCGGCTCGCACGCAACGGTCGCGACTGGCACACGCTGCTTGAGTTCTGCGGTCTCGTCGGCACGCTGATCGCCGACGAGGACGGCGTCTACGATTCGCGACAGCCCAACGATCGCCTACTGCTTGGCACGAAGGGCACCATGAGCGAGATGGAGTTGTCGGTACTGCGCCAGCGCTCGTTCGAAGCGCTGAAGCAGAAGGCGCGCCGGGGGGAGCTGTTCATGACGGTCGCGGTCGGCTACGTGCGGGTCGGCCACAACCGCATCGAGAAGGACCCGGATCGGCGCGTCGGCGAGGCGATCGCACTCGTCTTCGCCAAGTTCACCGAGATGCAGTCGGTGCGTCATGGCGGGGACGAGCCCCTCGGTGTTGGGCCCGATCGACCGCCCCCAGCGCCGGAATCCATCGGGAGACCACTCGGCGTAACGCCGATGCGCACTGGGCATGTGATCGGGGTCAGTGCCGTGCCGGCGGCCGCCATAACGGCGCTGGTGAGCAGCAACACGCAAACCCCGATGGAACAACTCGAGGCCCTGGCGATGCCACAGGTAGTTGCGCCCCATGCGATGCTCAGATTTGACATGGCCGATGACCGGCTCTACGGCGGAGCGCCTTCGCAGCTCGCGTTTGATCTTCGGCGTCATCCGCCGCTTCTGGCCTGACGTGAACACCCTGAACTTGTAATCGGGCGGGGCATTGTGGCCGCGATAGCCCTTGTCGGCGAGAATGCGCTCGATGGTGTTACCGATCAGCGCCTCCATCTCGGGGATGACGGTTGCAAGCGTGTGGCCGTCATAGGGGTTGCCGGGCAGCGCCTTTCATATGGGCGACGAACTGGCCGCCGCAGGCCGGCGCCAGCGTCGTGGCCACCGAGACCTTGACGCCGATCTATGGACCACGCCCGCGTTGCAAGAGGAATCGACAAAGGGATATAGCGGTCTGCGCCAATCTATCCGGCTTCGATTTGAGGCTCTCGCCTCGAGCCATTATGGATATCCGCCCACTTCTGTCCTCAATAACTCGCCGGCCTCAAGAAGGGCCATGGCGTCGAACCAGGCTTCAGAAGTGTCGGTGCAACCGTTGCTCCATTCGTCCTTTCCGTCTCGCAAACCTAGGCGGGATATTGTGCCTTTCCGGTTGGACCGTGGATCTTCTTCCTTCCCGGCCGTGCCTTACGCGGCGTGGCCCATGAAGTTGGCGTCGTAATCACGGCCCTTTGCGAGCATGCTCCAGGCTAGGCGCGCGAGTTTTGCGGCCAGGGCGACAACCAGTACATTCGAGTGGAGCCGCTTGGATGCTGCTTCCAACCAGGCTCCGAAGCCATGCCTGGGCCAACTCTGACGCCTTAGAAGTACGGCTCTGGCCTCTTGAATGAACAGCGTTCGCAGGTACCGGTTGCCACGCCTCGATATGCGGCCGACAATGGTTCGATCGCCGGTCGAGATTTGTTTCGGTACGAGGCCAAGCCATGCTGCAAAGTCGCGGCCCTTATGGAAGGCATCACCGGTTCCGATCGCAGCGATCATCGCACTTGAGATGATTGGTCCGACACCCGGCGCACTCATCAGGCGGCGACAGTGTGGGTCTTGATCAGCGAGTTCGTCGATTTCCTTCGTGATCGATGCGACCCGCCGCTCGAGAAAGCGCCAGTCTTCGGCCAGGTCCTGAATGAGCCGAACCACTCGAGGCGACAGGTTATCCGAGAGCATCGAGAGAATCTGTGGAAGTGCCAATCGGAGTGCTGCCGCTCCCTGCCGAACTGGCAGCCCTCGCTCAAGCAAAAGACCTCGGATTTGATTGATGACCGCGGTTCTCTGTGTCACCAATCGACTGCGAACTCTGTGCAGCGCCTGCAAGTCAAGTTGCTCGGCCGATTTCAACGGGACGAAACGCATGGTCGGGCGCTGCGCCGCCTCTGCGATGGCTTCGGCATCACGGAAGTCATTTTTGTGGCCCTTGAGGTATGGCTTCACATACTGGGCCGGCAAGAGCCGTACTTGATGGCCTAATTTCTCGAGCTTGCGACCCAGGTGGTGTGCTCCGGCACAGGCCTCCATTCCGATCAGGCAGAGCGGAACATTAGCCAGCGACTGCTCAAGCTGATTTCTCGATCGCTTCTTGCGTAGGATGATTGCACCCGTGGCATCGAACCCCACCACATGGAATGTGTTCTTGCCTAGATCGATGCCGATCGTGACAATGTGCGCGTTTCGCGGGATCGTG
>NZ_VSSR01000117.1 GCF_008123515.1 Bradyrhizobium cytisi | reverse complement strand
GAAGAGCCGAGAGCTGCTGCAGATATACGTTTTGATAGTAGCTTGCACCGGCTTCCGACCTGGAGAGGCGAACAATGTGAAAGTGCGGGATGTTCACCCGTTCAAGGACGAAAAAGGACGCAGCAATTATCGCTTCGTGGTGCGAGGAAAAACAGGCGAGCGGGATGCGATTGTCAGATCGGTCGCCGTCAAGCGGTTAGACAAATATTTGACAAAACGGCGGATGGAAAGTCCTGCTGGCTTGCTGTTCGCTATGCCAGATGGATCGCCGATCAGTACGCTCATTGACCAGCTTGATGCTGCGCTCAAGGAAGCTGGGGTCCAGCGGAGCACGTTCGGCGAAAAGTATTCCATCTATAGCTTGCGGCACTTCTATGCGGTGAATGCCCTGAGAAACGGCGTGGGAGTCTTCGAGGTTGCCCGCAACATGGGCACCTCGGTCGAAATCATACAGGAGTACTATGGGAAGCAGGCTACAGCTGCGGTGTTTGCGACGAGATTGGGGGATTAGCGGACGGGCTGGCCAGCAAAATTTTCACCATCGTGTTCGACTGCTGTTGAAAGAGCATTGCGCCTTCTTTGGAAAACGCAGCCGATAGTTCGACAAGCTCGTTCGGGGATCTTGCTTGGGTGCCTTCCGCTTCGTCGTAAGAGCAAGCAGGATAGGAAGATGTGATCGTGAAGCGCCCAACAGGCAGTGGGACAGGCGGAAGACCCGGCAGCCTTGCTGTCCCTAACACACTCGATCTGAACTGATTATGTTTATCGGCCTACGGTTGCGCTCAAAGAAGCGGGCGTCGAGCGGAGTGCGTAGGGTAAGAAGTACTCCATTTTCAGCCTTCGGCACTTCTATGCCGTCAATCCGGTTCGAAATGGCGTTGAAGCTGACTGGGAGACTGCGGAAATGCCTGTTGATTACGGCCGCTGCTTCAATACCCCAGTAGTGCGAGACCCACCCAACTAACAACGATTATCGAGCTGGCGACTGCCATGACTGACAAAATCGTTTTGGCAACCTTCGTGAGCCGCATTTGACACCTGCGATCCCTCGCCCCTATCGATCTTCCATCCAAGTCTCAGTTGCGTAAAGGCTGAAAACAAAGACTGAACGGACGAGGCAAAGAAGTTGTGGCCACCCTCACCGTCATCATACGATTGATCGACGATGTCGAACTCTCGATCGGTCGTCTGTCTTACAGAGATGTTCTGCGATTCAGTATCTGCATAGCCTCCGAAATCTAGGCGCCGTTTGTTATCGAATACGATCAATTCGCCGATTGTATTCCCTGAGAGTTTCTTTAACCCGAACCTTGCAAATACTTTACAGGCCTGCCCCGCCATTGCCGGCTCAGCTTTATCTACGTAGGCAAATGCGCCACTTACCGGATAGCCTGCGTGACTGTGCTTGAGCGTCAATCCTGCAAAGACTTGACCTGGAAGAAGCGAGAACCAAAGCAGGGCAACTGCTAATGTCCACAAGTAAGCCGTCGGCCTCATCGGGTTTCCTGCCGTTGAAACGAATCTGCGTTTTCTGCAATCATATCCCGTAATATCAAATCGTTCAGAAGCCAGGGCTCGGGGATTAGTTAGGCCTGGCATGCTCTTTTCTGAGATGACAGTGCTGGGGATCCTGACTGCCCAGTTTTCATATACAATGCCGCCTGCCAGGATATTCGGCTCGGCGGCATTGTACTTTCTGAAGATAGCCACGTTCAAGACGGATCGGCTTAGGCTGGTAAGAGACGCTTTATACGGTCACATGGGCAGAAAGCTTGAAGTGATCGGCTTGAAGGCTTCCTGCGCAAGGGTCCTATATAGTCGCAGACCACGAGAAGGATATCGCCGAGTACAAGAAGGCGTCCAACAGCAAGGATGCGGCCGGGGAATATGCCTCGGGTCAGACCGATGCTTTGCAAAAACATCTGGAGAGCGCAAAATCCTTGAAGGCGGGCATTAATCCAGCTCTGGCTGTGACGCCAGGCGGCTCGAAGTTCATTACGCTCATCCATCACCTTAATGCAGCGAGGAGAACCCGTTTGCAGCCTGCGGCTTTCAAGAGAAAAAAGCCCCACCGACCTCCAACCTTTGAAGCCTTCCTCCCACAACAGAATGACCGGCGCATGAAAGCCGTTAGCTCAAGATGATCCCGCATGAAAGGGCAGGCACAGTAATGGCCCCCATGTGTTGATAAAACTCCATCGCAGCTTGATTAGATTGTCTAGTCACCCACCATACGAATGCCTTCTTATCTGCGCGGGCTGCATCAGATACGCCGTCCAGCAATGCTCGCCCGAACCCGCTCTTCCGTTCCGCGGGGGTGACATATAGATCGCAAAGATGAACACCTTCGAGCGCCTCGCCGGGCTCATAGAAGTTCTGGTACAAAGCATAGCCGACAATAGTGCCACCAAGATCCGCAACGAGAATTCTAAGCCTCGGATGACTTCCCATCGCGTCTCGCCGAATTGCGCCCGCCGTGAGTTTGCCAGGTGGATCTCCTAGTTCACTCCTAAATGCACGCGCCATTCCAGCAATTGCGTCCACGTCTGCATCGCTCGCGTATCGGACAGACACAACTTGCACCGGCCTCATTCCTTTCGCGATCATTCATTGCCAGACCGACCTATAGCTCGCCTTCTGGCAGTGCGAACTGCCGGCATTCACTTTGGATCCGCGCTGCAACATGAGATGGCGGAACACACCAGGGCCTAAGAATCGGAAAGACAAGTTCTAGCGGCAGACATCTTTTGACTCTTCGCAGAAGGTGAACTACCCTACGTGAACATGGGAATGCTTTGCTACCCACTCGGGGGTAATCATGAGCGACGTTCCTGCTGGCCACGAGCTATACGAGATTCCGGAACAAGACGTGCTTGTTCTGAACTATACCATGGCTTGCCCCCTGTCCTGTGACTTCTGCTGTTACGGCTGTCATCCAGGTAGGAAGGAAAAAATTCCTTTCGAGAATGCCCGGTCGCTCATATCGCAGGCCTCCGAACTCACGAATTTTACCTCAGTTGGCTTCACAGGGGGAGAGGTTTTCACATTTGAAGATGAACTGTTTCAGCTTTCTCAGCATCTGAGATGTCTCTCGCTTCCGTTCACCATCGCCACTGCGGCGCATTGGGCCTACTCAGCTGAGAATGCCAACAGAGTAGCAGATATCCTCGTCGGCAACGGGCTACGGAGGATCAACATCAGTTATGATGACGCCCACGCAAAGTTTATACCCTCTCAATTCATTTGTTATGCAGCCGAAGCATTTGCGAAAAGAAGGACGCCTGTCTACATAATCGGAACATTTGGAAACCCCGATGCTTCGCTGGAGCGCATGCTTCCGGCGTTGTCAGATCGCGATTTCATCTCCCTGCGAACCAAGCGAATAGCTCGCGTCGGCCGAGCTGCCAAAGCCAAGATTAGCTACGACGATATCCTGCCGGAAGACCGAAACACGACCTGCTATCGACAGATCCATCATGACGTTGTCGTATTCTGGGATGGCAAAGTTTATCCTTGTTGTTCAACTTTCAACCGTTCCACGAAGGGCATATGTATTGGGAACGCTTTCGAAGAGCCGCTGCGCGACATCTGGGAGCGCATCGAGGGCTCACTGCTGTTGAAATTGATGAAGCGGCGTGGATTTGAGGCGCTTCTCGATACCTTATCTAAATATGATCCAGCGATATTGTCGAGCCTTCCGCGTCCGGATCAATTTCCTGGCGCATGTAGCTACTGTAACAAGCTCTTTGGTAACGAAAAGCTCGCGTCTATGATATTTAGCGCAGTTGCGAAATACGAATTAGATCAAATTATGACAGCCCGCGCCGCGCTCGTGGATCTACTTGGAGAAGGGAAGGTCGCGACCTTCTTGAGCCGATTGGAGTCAACTGCGACCGTCAATCAGGAGTCATTAGCATGAATAAAAGCGATGAACTGGATCACTTCAAAAAGAACATGTCGACGAATCCTGCGGCGAGAGCGAAGTTTATTGTAGGGATCCTTGGGATCCTCGAAGAGCAAGGAGTGGACATCAACGACCCCGCAGTTCTAAAAAAATTCGGCGTGCATATCGAGATCCCCGAAAAAAACATTCCACCTTCCGTCATGAGCACTAACATAATCACCGTGACCACTTAGAGATCGCAAAAATGGCGTACGGCCGATCCTGGGAGTGCCGTCCTGCGCATGATGATCTGTTAGCGATCGTTGTCCAATGCTGACAGATCATCGTGACGTTGTGCTCGGAGTGATGCCCTTTGGAGCGCTTCACACGCCTTCCCTGGGCGTCGGTCTGCTGCATGGACTCTTGATGAACGCCGGGAGATCGGTGAAGACGTGCTATTTCACGTTTGAGTTTGCAAAGTTGATTGGGCTCAGAACGTACGAACGAATTTCGGATGGTGAACCGTCGCGACAAGACTTGCTAGGTGAGTGGATCTTCAGCGGAAATCTTTTTGACCAAGATCGCCGTTCTGTCGAACAGTATATTTGCAAGATTCTAAAAGGCGCAGATTCCGATCATGCATTAAAGCGGTCGGGATGTGAAAAGATAACTGATCGTGAGATTGAGGATCTATTGAGGATACGATCGCTTACGGCTCAATTCCTCGAGGATTGCGCAATTCGTATTCTGTCCTATAGCCCCAAAATTGTCGGCCTTACGAGCATGTTCCAGGAGCACACTGCTGTTCTTTCGCTTGCCAAGCGCCTAAAGGTGCTCGATGAAAGAATAGTGACTGTAGTCGGCGGAGCCAATTGCGATGGTGAAATGGGGGCTCAAACATTAAAGTCATTCCCATTCCTTGATGCCGTAGTAAGCGGAGAAGCTGACGAGACATTTTGTCAGATGGTCGAGGCATTCATCCACGCACGATATTCCGATCTTGCGCAGTTGCCGGGAATCCACTTTCGCTCTAGGCCTTCTGTTGATAGCCCTCCGCAGATCCACCTCTCTTCCAGTCAATCTGTTGTTGAGAACCTAGATAAGGTTCCTTTTCCTAATTTTGACGACTTCTTTAGCGCAGCGAAGGCGGATTATGATGCAAATGCCGGTTTGTATGTAACGTTCGAAACTTCACGTGGATGCTGGTGGGGTGAGAAGCAGCACTGCACGTTTTGCGGCTTGAACGGTTCCTCGATGAATTTCAGGAGCAAGTCACCTGATCGTGCGCTTTCGGAGGTGACTTTCCTAGCCAACAAGTATCAAACCCGGAATTTTGCCGCTGCAGACAACATAATAGACTACCGATATTTTCGCACTTTGCTTCCGATGATGATCGAGCGGGGCATTGATTTGAACTTGGCATACGAAGTCAAGGCGAACCTAAAAAAGGACGAGATTTGTCTTCTCAAGAAGTGCGGTATTGAGCACATCCAGCCGGGCGTGGAGAGCTTTAGCACGCCGACACTGAAGATGATGAAAAAGGGAGTCACGGGCGTTCAGAACATTCAGCTGCTTAAATGGTGCAGGGAAATAGGAGTGGAAGCGAACTGGGGAATCTTGTGGGGCTTTCCCGGCGAAGATCCGGCAGAATACGAAAGAATGGCACGTCTGGTGCCGTTGTTAACTCACCTTCAGCCTCCTGGGGGAGTTGGGAGAATACGGCTGGATCGATTCAGCCCTAACTTTTCAAGCGCCCGGAAGTACGGGTTTTCAAACGTAGCCCCCGTCCCCTCGTATTCGCATGTCTATGATTTGCCCGAAGAAGATGTCCGCAATCTCGCCTATTTCTTTCGCTTCGATTACGGAGATAATAGAGATGTCGATCAATACGTTCATAGCTTGAAAGAGGCTGTGACGAAATGGCAGCATGAAGCTTGGTCTAGCGGGCTGTACGGCCTGTGGACCTCTGCATCGGTAATGGTTGTCGACCTGAGATCATGTTCGGCTGAAGATGTAGTCGACTATCGAGGGCTCGAGATGGAAGTGCTGCGAAGTTGTGAGCGGGCTGCGACAATCGGTGAGATAGAGAGCGAAGTGTTAGCGAGCGGCGGCTACTCCGAAAGTGACCTAGAGATAGCCCTTTCCCTTCTGGAAAATAGAAAGTTGCTGATCCATATGGACCAGAAGTATCTTTCTTTGTTGATCGACTTTTCTAAGTTTGCTCCATCGATCGCTGTTGAACGGATTATAGCGGGAATGGGCCGTCGTGATGCGACGGGGGGAAAATTGCCACCGTTTGGGATCAACGAGCCGGAACACGTGTCCGGAACTTCCGTGTGATGCGGTCCCGTCCGGCGAAAGATTCGTTCTAGGACCAGCTGCTCGCTCGCAACGCCGGATCTAGATCTAGAGTCACGGCGTCTGACATAGTCAACAAGCGGATCGCCGGATCGAAGGCCGGAGTTAGGGAAGACTTTATTCATGCAGCAGCTCTCGGCTCTTC
>NZ_VSSR01000116.1 GCF_008123515.1 Bradyrhizobium cytisi | reverse complement strand
CTAGTGGCTCTGCACAGTGATTTTGACAGGTTGCGTCCGGCGATCAGATTAGCTCCGGCAGGAGTTTCGGATCAACGAGTACCTCGATGCTGCGAGGAGTTCTTGGCTGCCTGCTGATGAGGCCGGCTCGTTCCAGCGTCAGCACCATCTGATGAACCGAAGGCGGGCTGACGCGGAAATATTCCTGCATGTCGGTTTCGGCCGGAGGTGTGCGGTGGAGCCGCGTGTAGAGGTGGATAAAGGTCAAATATTGCCCCTGCGTGGGCGTGAAGGGTTTTGCCGAAGGACTCACGCCGGCCATCCGATTCAGTTGTTTGTGCGTGCCTCGAACACGGAGGCACGCCATGAATGTACGCTATCGGGTCGATCTCAGCCAAATCGAGCGCACGGAACTCAGGGCACTGCTCAGCGGCGGCAAGCATGCGTCGCGCAAGCTCAAGCGAGCCCAGATCTTGCTGGCCGCCGATGCCGGTGCCGGCGACGAGGAGATCGCAAGGAGCGTCGGCGTGGGCGGCTCGACCGTGTACCGGATCAAGCGCCGCTTCGTGGAAGGCAATCTGGAACGGGCGCTGAGCGACGAGCCGCGTCCCGGGGCGGAACGCAAACTCACGGTCAAGGAAGAAGCCCTGCTGGTAGCGACGGCCTGCGCCAGTCCCCCGGAAGGCCGCGCCCGCTGGACGCTCGAGCTGCTGGCAGGCGCGCTGGTCAAGCTGACCGAACACAGGAGCCTGTCGCACGAGACCGTTCGGCGGCGCCTGGCCGAAAATGGCCTCAAGCCCTGGCGCAAGGACATGTGGTGCATTCCGCAGGTCGACGGCGAATACGTCGCCCGCATGGAGGACGTCCTCGACCTCTACGCCGAGGCGCCTGACCCCAAGCGGCCGGTGGTGTGCTTCGACGAAAGCCCGGTGCAGCTCATCGGCGAGGCGCGTCAGCCCATCCCGGCCAGGTCGGGTCAGCTCGAACGTTACGATTACGAGTATCGTCGCAATGGCACGGTCAATCTCTTCGTCCTCGTCGACGTGCATCGTCCCTGGCGCAAGGTCAAAGTCACCGAACGGCGAGCGGCGGAAGACTATGCCCGATGCATGCACGACCTCGTCGACATCCATTATCCCGATGCCGAGATCATCCGGGTCGTTCAGGACAATCTATCGACCCACTCCGCAGGCGCCCTGTATCAGACCTTCCCGCCCGCCGAAGCCAGGCGGATTTTGCGACGGCTTGAGTTCCACTACACCCCCAAGCACGCAAGCTGGCTCAACATGGTTGAGATCGAGATCGGCGTCCTGCGCGGCCAGTGCCTGGATCGCAGGATCGACGATTCCAAGCGACTGCGCCGCGAGATCGCCGCTTGGGAACGGAAGCGAAATGCCGCCCGCTCCCGCATCAAATGGATGTTCACAACAGACAAGGCCCGCGCCAAAATGGGCCGCGCATATCCCGCTACTTCCAAAGAGTCATAATCACTGTGCCGAGCCACTAG
>NZ_VSSR01000115.1 GCF_008123515.1 Bradyrhizobium cytisi | reverse complement strand
ATGGGCAACTACACATGGATGCCGTATCGTATGTCATGCGCCGAATACCCCGCTCGTCGAAACAAGATGCGTCGCAGTGACGGCGCAAGCGAAAGGAAGTGAAGCGTCGCCGGGCTCGAAATAAGCGTCCCGGCAGCGCTTATTCTCTAACTGAGCACTGAAATCCCAGTTGTCCTGCATTCTGCAATGGTCATGCCACAAGTTTGTGACGCCGGTTCGCGCCGGGGGCCGACGCTACAGTCGAACGGCGACCGGAAGCCCTGATCGCGATCTACAGTCCAACTCCCGCCGACTCTCTCGACGGTCGGCGGATTTTTCTTCTGCTGCAACATGCACGTTGGCGTGCATTCGGTTCCTTGCAAGTCCTCAATATAAATAAGGGATTCCCGCTAAACATCTGAGCCGGGTGTTGCGGCTTGGCTACATCAACCTGCGGACGAACGGGATAGCATCGATTCCTCGTGTGGGCGTCGTGCCTTTTTGAACTTCTTTCTGGGGAGATTGATCGTAATGAAAAAGCTTCTGGTAACCGCGGCCGGGATGATGGCCGTAGCTCTATCCGCCCCCGCGTCGGCGGCTGATCTGGCGGCCCGTCCCTACACCAAGGCGCCGCCCCCGGTGGTCGCGCCGATCTATGACTGGACGGGATTCTACATCGGTGCCAACGGCGGTTGGGGCCAAAGCCACAGTTGCGTGGATTTCGTCACTGCTGCGGGAACGGTCGCGAGCGGCTGCGGTGATCGTTCCGGGGGCGTTGCCGGCGGACAAATTGGATATCGCTGGCAAACCAATCAGTTTGTATTCGGATTGGAGGCTCAAGGCGATTGGGCCGACCTCAAGAACACGCGCGTGAGCCTGTTCAATCCGACGCTCTCGACCACGGCAAAGACTGATGCCATCGGTCTCTTCACCGGCCAACTCGGTTGGGCTTGGAATTCGGCGCTGCTCTATGTGAAGGGCGGCGCGGCAGTAACCAGAAATCGCTTGACTATATTCGACAACGCCACCGGGATCGGTCTGGTCTCGGGAGATAACACGCGCTGGGGCGGTACCTTGGGTGTCGGCTTCGAGTATGGCTTCACACCCAACTGGTCGGTCGGTGTTGAATACGACCACCTGTGGATGGGGCACGCAAATAACTCCTTCTCCGTGGTCGATCCGCGCCTTGCGGCGGTACTCAACGACCGGATCAGCCAGGACGTGGACATGGTCACCGTGCGGTTCAACTATCGCTTTGGTGGTTACGGGGCACCGATCGCGGCTAGATACTGATCGGTCCTTCTGCGCAAACCAAAGCCCCGGCTCGCCGGGGCTTTTTTTGCGGGCTATGAATTGCTAGCGGTTGCTGCTTCTTTGCAATGTCTGAGGCGGGTCAAGAAGCAAAGAGGGCGACCAACTGAGGCGGCCTTACTATCGTTCGTCGTTTACAATTACCGTCGAGCTCTCAAGCTGGTGCCCCAGAGCCGTCCAACTACGCGAAATGCCTAAAAGCACCGAGGATCGGCGGGCTGAAATTTGCTTATCGTTTCCCAGGACTTTGTATTTAGTAGCGTATGCGCGGCATTGATCGATCGTTGGCATGGCCATCGCTCCGATTAGGCGGGAGCACAACACTCTCTGTCACCGATGATTGCCGAGGGCGTAGCGGTGATGGCCGGACGATATACCAAATTTTAGGTTCGCGACACTTGCAACTCTGTTGTGCTTGAAGTCCGCTGCGGGTCAGAAGCGTCGATCCGGCGCTCGGCGCCAAACTTCCGGTCCGTCCTTGATAGCCGACGTGACGAGCCGCCTCTCGGACGGCAGCGATGGGCCAACAGCGGCCCCGCTCAGCTACCTCATATGAACGAGTAAACGGGCGGGGCTGGCGGACGGCGAGCAAAAGGGCCGTTGGCTTCACCCCGTCCCCTGGCCAGTCGGCGGAACCACATACAACGTCAGCGCAAAGACCGCGTAGATGAAGATGAGCAGGGCGCCGACGAACCAGGCCGAGCGCCCGCTGCTCGTAATGAAGCTCGCCGTCACGGTCGCTATCATCACCATGGTGACGGCGCCCGGCCAGAACTGCAGGCTCATCGGTGACGGTCCGACGACATAGCTGAGCAACACCAGCGCGGGTGCGACGAACAGCGCGATCTGGGAGGCGCTGCCGAGCGCGATGCTGACGCTCATGTCGAGGCGGTCCTTGCGCGCCGCAGAAGAGGCCACGGCAAACTCGGCGGCGGCGCCGACCAATGAGACGATGATGAAGCCGACAAAGGCCGGGCTCATTCCGAAAGTTTCCGCCGCCTTCTGCACGGACTCGACAAAAATCTCGCTCACGAGTGCAACCAGCACGGTGACGACGAGCAGCGTGCCGACCGCAAGGCCAATCGGCCAGTGTTCCTCGCCCTCGCCATGCTCGGCGCTTGCGAACAATTCCTTGTGAGTCTTCAGCGAGAACAGCAGGCCGAGCGCGTAAGCGATGATGAGCAGGATCGCGAGACCGACGCTGAGCCTCCGCATGACGGCCTCGCCCTGCACGAGATCGAGGTCGGCGACGGCCGACGGGGCGAGCAAGGCGACGGTGGCCATCAGCAAGAGACCGGAGTAGAGCCGCGCGCCGGCACGGTTGTATTCCTGGACGTGATAGCGCAGGCCACCGAGCAGCAGACAGGCACCGAGCATGAACAGGGCGTTGGTGACAATCGCGCCGGCAATCGACGCTTTCACGAGCATGTACTGGCCGGCGCGTAGCGCGGTGATCGCAATGATCAGCTCCGTTAGGTTTCCCAGCGTCGCGTTGAGCAGCCCGCCGACGGCATCGCCGGTCTTGGCGGCGACCGCTTCGGTCGCGTGGCTGAGCAGGGCGGCCAGCGGCACGATGGCGAGTACCGAAAGCACGAAGAGCAGCGTATGGGAATGCGGTGCGACCGCCTCCGCCACAAGCACGGCCGGCACGAAGATCAGCATCCAGAGCACCGGGGTGCGCCGGATTTCGTTGAGCAGGCTTTTCACGGCGGACGCCATCTCCATACTGGATGCGATGGCGGAAGATTCGGCCCCGCCGCGGGACCGGCATTGATCTGGCTCAACACGGGCCCCCAGGCCGGGAAGAGCATCCTGCAGCCCATTTTTCGCCATCTCCCGCAGAAATGTCGGCGTTGGGTCAAGATGCGAAAAACTCAACGTGAGCAAATTCAGTCAGCTAACCCCATTGAACGGACCTGAATGAGGCGTGCTGCCACTTCGCTCGCGGGCCAGAGTCGGAAGTCAATCGGCGTTGCGCATTTAAGTCCGGCACGTCACTAGCGCTTGGCTTGGTCCTCCCAGTCCTCCCACTCCACATCATTGATTTTCAGGTAGCTGGAAACGGCCGCGCCAATGGTTGGGAAAAAATATTGCTCGCCAAGCTGCGAAAACAGTCCGAATCTCTTCAGCTTGTCCTTTACTGGATCTTTCAATTCAGCAAAGCACAACTCGATACCCTGCGCGTGCAGCGCCTTGTCCAATTCGGCGACTGTATCGCCGGCGGAGACGTCCACGCTGGTGACCGGCTCCGCTGCAACGACCAGCCAGCGTACGGGCGTCGGCGATTTTGCCACTGCGTCCAGTACGCGCTCCTTGAAGAACTCAGCGTTGGCGAAGAACAGAGGCGCGTCCCACCGAAACAGGACCAGCCCGGGGATTCGTCGTGCATCCGCATATCTTGTGATGTCGTGATAACCTTTGACGCCATGAGCGCGACCCAACACGGCGGAGTGGGGGCGCCAGCCGTCCCATAAGAACTCGGCGATGGCGATGGCGATTGCGAGCCCAATCCCTGGAATCACTCCGAATACGGCCACACCGACAAAGCAGACCATTGCTAGCCAGAACTCCCACTGCTGAATCCGATAGATTCGATTGAGGTCGGTGACCTCAAACAAGCCGATCGCAGCGGCGATGACGACGGCCGCCAATGCAGCGGAGGGCAAATGCTGAAGCAGGTTTGGTGCCACCAGCAGAAGAACGGCGATGGCAAGCGCGCCGACGACGCTGGTTAGCTGGGTACGGGCGCCGGCGGCTTCGGCAACCGGAGTCCGCGAAGAGCTGCTGCTGATCGGGAAACCTTGAAAAAAGCCGGTTGCCAGATTGGCGGCGCCAAGCCCGACCATCTCTTGGTTGGGATCGACATGAGTGCCCAATCGTGCGGAATAGGAACGCGAAAGTACGCTGGTGTCCGCAAACGAAACCAGGGCAATGGCGCACCCGCCGACCAGTACCGGGACGATATCGCCGTAGGCGATCCAGGGGATTGCGAAACTCGGCAATCCCTCTGGAAGGGGACCAATGACCGCCACGCCGTAACTGGTGCCGAGATCAAGCGCGCCGACGACGGCGGTCGCCGCAACTACCGCGATCAGAATGCCCGGCAGCCGCTTGCTGTCCTTGAGCAGCAGGATGACCACCAGCGTGCCGAGTCCAATCCCGAATGCGCCCCAGTTTGTCTTTCCTTCAAGGATTGCATCGGCGATCGCCCATAGGTCCCGCAAAGGTCCTTCGCTCCTGACTGAGAAACCGAAGAACTTTGGCAGTTGGCTGATCAAAACGGTCAACGCAATTCCGTTCATATAGCCGTAGCGTATCGGCTTGGAGAGCAACTCGGTGACAAAACCCAGGCGCGCGATGCCGGCTAGAATGCATACCGTCCCCGAAACGATCGCCATCATGGCAGCGAGCGTTGCGGCGCGAAGAGGATCACCACCAGACAGCGGAACGACAACGCCGAGGATGACAGCTGCCAGGGCAGAGTCGGGTCCCAGCACGAGGATGCGGCTGGGGCCGAACAACGCGTAGACCAACAGGGGTACGATCGTTGCGTACAGACCGTAGATACCAGGCAAGCCCGATGCTACCGCGTAGGCAATTCCAACCGGGACCAGCATCGTCGCAAGGACGAGTCCAGCGAAGATATCGTGCGGAAGCCACGCCGTCTCATATCGATGGAGGGTTTCGATTCCAGGCAGCCAGTGGATCCAACGCCTCATTGGCGACCACTCCCAGATCCGGTCGGACTCGCTCGCCACGCGTCATGCGTTGGCTGCGTTGTCCCGCTTAGAACCAAGTCAGGCTGTTCCGACCTTCGGCAAGCGGAAGAATGTCACATCTCTCCGCTCATTCGCGTCAATTTTGGTATGTTCGCGGCACGTCCGGTTAGAGTCAAAACCGGCGGTCCAAAGCTCGCACGATCCAGGTCCGGTCTAACCCTGACACCGGACCTATCCACACCCACGACGCCAAGTAGTCCGGCACCGACCCGATCCCCAATAGATTGACAATTTGCCTGCGGCATCACGTGGCGCTTTGATCAGCCCATGCCCCATCTCACCCGCCGTCGAGACCGCAACGCCGGACAGGAAAGTTGGCTGATCTATTACGGCGATGTCCATGTCGGCAGCATCGGCCTGCGCTCTGGCAATCCGACCGAGAGCGATCCATGGGAATGGCGCTGCGGCTTCTATCCGGGATCACGCCCCGGCGAATGCACCTCCGGCAGTGCCACGAGCTTAGAGAGCGCGCGTGCTGCGTTCTTGGCGGCTTGGGCGGTTTTCTTGTCCAAGCGCACGGAGGCCGACTTCGTGGAGCTGCGGCAAGAGCAAGAATGGACTGCGCGGAAATATGCCGCGTGGGCACGCGGAGAGAGGGTGCTCGTCCAATAGGAATTACGTCCCGGCCCTGCGCTGAGGCGGCCGGGTTGCCGTCGTTGGCCCGAATGAACGGGACTACTTTTTCTGCTCGGTGGTGGTCGTGGTGGCTGGAGTGCCGTCGCGCGCGTCCCGTCGCTCGTCGCGGCCTGTACGCCGCCCTTGGCGCCGCTCTGTGCGTCCGGTGCGGCGTTCCTGCCGCCGCTCTGTTCGCCCGCTGCGCCGTTCCTGACGGCGCTCTGTGCCCGACTTCGGCGCGTCCGCTGGCGGTGCCGTGGGCGTGGCCGGTGTAGCGGTGGTCTGGGCTCCGGCCTCTGTCACCGCAAAAAGTGCGGGCGAGGCGACGAGGCCAAACACAGCTGCATATCCAAGGAAAGTGAGTGCGTTGCGACGACAGACCTGTTTCGGCACCGACATCTTCAAGCTCCCGGTTTGCTGGCCCGCTGATCAGTCATTTACTTGGTCAGCTTCAAGCCACGCTGGAATTTCCTCCGAGGGGATTGACGCTCTTGGCAGGTGCGGGATGATGGTGCCCGCAATGACGATCAATCCTTCGTTGAATCTGGCTCGCGCAAAATCCCGAGCTTCTGCTTCGGTTACAATCGTCTTGGTTAGGCGCGGATGTCGCCGTCTTAGCAGCGTGCCATCCGTCGGCACTTCAAACGTGACATACCATGTGTATTTCAATCCGCGATGTCGCTGCCCGTCATCGGTCGTTGTCCTCCGGGCCGAGACGAACCGCGACGGCTCTTTTTCTCCCCAGTTACCTGCAAACAACTGGTTTACCGCCGCACGCCAACGCGGTTGACGCCGCCATTGGCATTACCACCTGCATTATGGCGCACCGCAGCGCGGGCCACCGGACGCGCACCCAGCACCACACCTGCCCGAGCAACGCAACCCGCTGGGTAGGCAGTGTATTGGCAATACACGATCGCATTGGCTGGGGCCGGAACGAGAGTGAGACCTGCAAGGCCCAGCAGGGCGCTCGCAGCAATCCCGGCAACAGTCGCTGATTTGATCGAAACACACTTAGTCGGATGCATGGCGGACCTCCCTTTTTCGTGCCTGCAAAACAGATGCACGGGTGCCGTCTCAGGTGCGGCTTAACGCAGGGTGAGCGCCAAGGGATTGCTGACGTTGACCTAGATCAAGGAGGAACCGGCCAAGTCCAAGCGCGCTCCGTGAACGGGCTAGCGCCCTGCCGCAGCCTGTTTGAGCGGCTCGATCAGGTCGTGCGCTGAGAACGGCTTGGTTAAAAATGCGACGCATCCAGACCGCAGTGCGGCCTCGCGAATGGAAGGGGTCTCATTGGCGGTTATGAAAATGACTGGGACCGAAACGCCTTTGGCTTTGAGTTGATGCCGGAGGTCGATCCCTGATCCCCCGGACGCCGATCCGGTCGGAACGGGAGACAAGCTCCGCCAAGGATTGGACGAAATCCGCTCGCCGCGACTGGGCGCGGACGGATTACTCTTTCGACCAATTTTGAAGAGCACGAGCAAAATAGTCGCGGGCTATCGCATCCAGGGCTGCGGAAATCTGTTCGCTGGGTTCCTGGGTGGTGACCCGTTCTCGATCGAGCCTTTCGGCCTCGCGAATGTAATCCATGGACAATTCGCGCAAGCGCTGGACTTCGGGGTCGTCGGGTAAGGGTGCGATTTGAGCCAAAAGGTGTCGTGCCCGCGCGCGTGCGCGTTCGCTTCGAGAGCCATCCATGACAGCCTCCGAGGGACTTGCATTTGTAGATTTCTGATCAGTTCCCTCGGCCGAACAATAACATTCGGCGCGGAAAGGAAGGCCCTTGAGATCGGCTCGCTAGATCACAAGGGCAAACGCGCGCAGTTATGTGGCGTTCCCTACATAGCGCCTTAAATTGGGAGCCCATCGGGGCTTGCCAAACGGCAAACCTCCCATCTAGTCCCGAAGCAGGTTTTGGTACTGCGACTTCACGGTTTCATAGCATTCGCAGGCCGCATCCCGCAGGCCCTCAAGATTGGTGATCTGGATCTTGCCTCTGGTGTATTTGATGATGCCAGCCTCCTGAAGCGTGTGCGCCACGACCGTCACGCTTGTTCGATGAACACCCAGCATCTCCGCTAAGAACTCTTGCGTGAATAGGAGTGTATCGCTTTGCGATAGGTCCCTCGAACGGAGCAGCCAGCGGCAGAGGCGGGCGTTCACATGATGCGCCGCCATGCACGCGGTGGATTGCTGTGCCTGAGAGTAAAGGGTCTGCTCGTGTCTGATCAGCAGTGAAAGAAGCGGTTGGCTCTGCATGGCCGCGCCTCGGAGCCCGGCCAAGCTGCAAACCATTGCCTCGCCGCTCAGCTGGATCACCCCCCGGCTTAGCGCCATCCTGCCATCAAGCGCGGCCGACGCGCCAACGACGCCGTCTCGGCCGACCATCGCGGCCTCCACGACCTGGCCACTCGACAGTGTGACCACGATAGAAACAACTGCGCTCGTTGGAAAATAGGTCGCGTCGATCGTGTCGCCGGCCTCGAAGAGCACCTGGTCTTGCTCGAAACGCCCGAGCTTCAGGTGGGGTTGAAGGGCAGCCAGATCGCTCGGAGAAAGCGATGCGAGAAGTAAGTTGTCCCTGTGCGGCATGTCGCGCTCCCATGCTGTGGCGGGAGCGCAAAGAACTCTCAGTCAGCGGCGCCTATGGTCTGCCGTCAATGGCCCGACAGTACGCTCAAGTGGAAGTAAAGCGAGGGCTATATTGTCCCGGCTACCCGCGCGGTCTATCGTTCGGCCCAATGTCCGCGTAGGGTCACAAGCGGCGGTCGGGCTAACCGCGGCCCCGCGTCCGGTCAGCCTCGACAACCGACGTTGCAACGCCCTCAGTCTTTTCGGGTAAGGGCCAGTGCCCGACATGTAAATGGAGGTCCGCTGCATGGCCGAGAAGTGGTATTGAATGCTACCGCGGGTCACGAGTTGGTTTATGCACCAAGGCTAGCTAGTGGCCCGCGGGTAGCTCCTCTATCGACGCGCTCCGCCGCGATCAACGCCGCCATTGACATCACCGCCGGCACAGCCGGTAATGCGCGCAACTGCCTTCATGTACTTGAGATGAAGTGCGGCCCCACCTCCGTCTGACGGAGAGTTGCGCGTGGTCAGGCGATCCGAATTCAAACAGGTCTCAAGATCGAACCTGATATGCGAGCACCATCCCAGGGCGCTCTTCTCCGCCTCTTCCTTGGAGGGGCCAAACCCCACAAAGGTCTGAACGTGCCCGGCCTCGCCGGCGGCCGTCGATACGAGATTGATCTCCGAGATGTAGAAGGACGAACACTGGGCGGCCTGGGGCTCGGCCCGAGTCCCATCTGCCCCAAAGACGAGAATGATCGTGGTTAGCACGACTCGGTTCATTCTCTCCTCCTCAGTCGCGCCCCTTGGCGATCTCCGGATCAACTCAGCCAAGGCATGGATGGGAACGACTTACCACCTTGCGCAACAAAGGCCGGCAGGACCTTCAACTCCGCAAACCTCGACCCCGGCTTGGTCCGGGGTCGTTTGCTTGACGAGATCGACTGTCTCGTTGCCCGTACTGTGCGACTGCCACTAGCTCCTACTGGCAGTAGTACATCTGGCCGTCGTCGAGTTTGATCGTGCCTCCCGGGTGGCACTTGAGGCCGTTGCGCGTCGAATAGTCATCCCATCCGGCATACCCGTAGTAAGGGCTATGTCCATAGTAGGCTCTGTGAGGGTAGAGCGGTTGCCCAAAGTGAGGATCAGTCTGGGCCGCGTAAGCGTTGCCCCAATTGTTGTTGTCCGAGCCCCAGCTTGAGGAAGCGGCGACAGCGGTAGCCGTGCCGACCGCGGCACCTGCGACACCCGCGCCATACCCGTATCCGTACATAGCTCGCCGATTATGGCGACGCGCAACACCCGCAACGCTCACGGGGGTCAGCGGACGACCGACCCGCGCGTGAGCGCTCTCAACTGAGAGCGAAAGCCCGCCTTGCTCAGACCAGCCGAGGGAGAACATTGCCGCACACGCGAAGGCGGATGCAGCAAGGGCAGCTTTACTTACGTACGTCATCGACTTTCTCCTCTGTACAGGGAACCTGACGCGCTACGGTTGTTTCGCACGCTTGTAGCTGCGCTGATCCAGATCAAAGCTTCCAAAAAAGATTATATGAATCCGGCGTTGCCGGATGTTGTTTCCGTCGTCTGATCATGAACCGCCTCGTACCCTCGATGGAGGTGCACGCGACCAACTCCGCCCGACGTAGTGGCTGCGCTCATCGCAATTCCAACGTCACAGAAGTCGTCCCGGTGAAACGAAGGGCGTGTACTCATAAACCCGCGGAATAGTCAGAGCGCGTAAGAGGTCTGTTGTGCTCGTGATAGCGCCGCAATAGCGCACCTCCCCATAGGTCTGAGCTAGGCTACGGGAATTCCGGAAAGGCAAGCAAACTGATCTGTGACAATTGCCACGCGGAGGTCCGCAACGGGTCAAAAGCGCCGATCCGGCCGAGGGCCGATGACTTCCGCTCTGACTTTGTCGGTGCAGTGGCAAACTTCGCATTCGGGCCAGAATCGGTCGTGGCCAAGAGCTGCTTTAAACGTCGGCTTTGCACAGTACCGGACTCATTCAATGCAAAGGGAAGCCTATTCGATCACCTCGCCGGCGCGGCCAAAGAGTGACGGGCACCCCGAGGTAGGAGCCGATGCATTGCCGGCTAACGGCAATCGCGATCGGTCCCTGAAGTCGATCAAGTTTTGGCAGTCTACCTCACCATCGCATCGAAAATCAGCGGCGCCAACTCCGTCTCGATCCGGCCGCGGTGCGATGGTGACTGCATCATGCAGAGCGCGAACAGATCGTCATTCGGGTCAACGAAGAAAAAGGCGCCGGCCACGCCATCCCATCCATATATGCCTGGCGGCCACGGCCTCTTCGGTTGCGGCGATGTGAGCACGGCAACGCCCAATCCGAATCCGGCGTGCACTGCCAGAAAATAGACATTGGCGGGTGCGATTCCGCTCCCGGGACCGATTTGGTCCGACGTCATCAGGGCCACCGTATCCGGCTTCAGATAGTGTCGTCCGTCAAGCGTGCCGCCATTCAGGAGCATCTGCAAAAAGCGCGCGTAATCGCCGGTCGTCCCTACCATTCCGGCACCACCGGATTCCCAGCGCCTATGCACCATCGGGTCCCTGATTCCGGCAATGGGCGGATCTATCAGATCATCCGGCAGGAACTGGGCAACCAGCGGGCGCTCCGCCTCGTCCGCGACAAAAAACGCGGTATGGCTCATGCCAAGGGGATCCAGCAGCCGCTCCTTCTCGAACTGAAACAGCGATTGTCCCGAAACCACCTCGATCACCCTCCCGAGCACATCGACGGAATGGCTATAGGTCCACGTCGTGCCCGGCTGCTCGGCGAGCGGCAGGTTCGTCAGGCGCGCAGCGAACTCGGCGTTGTCAAAATCGCCGCCGTAAAGGTCGGCCTGCCGATAAAGTTTTTGCACGGGGCCGTCGCCGTAAAACCCGTAGGTGATACCGGAAGTTTGTCGCATCAGATCGAGTACGGTGATCGGGCGCTTGAGCGGTTCCAGCGTAAACACTGGCTTTCCGGTCGCGTCGGGCTTTTCCACGCCGACCTTTACGTCGGCAAAGGCCGAAATGTATTTGGAGAGGGGGTCATCGAGCGATAGCTTGCCGTCGTCGACCAGCATCAGCGCGGCAACCGATGTGATCGGCTTCGACATCGAATAGAACCGAAAGATGGTGTCATCCGTCATCGGTACCTTGGTTGCGACGTCGCGCAGGCCGAATTTTTCATAATAGACTGGCTTTCCGTGCTGCTGGATCAACAGGATCGCGCCGGGAATTTTACCGATCGCGATCTCATGTCGTAGATAATCACCGATCCGCTGAAGGCCCGGTTGCGAAAAGCTTCGTGCGGCCGGCGTATCTCCAAACGCGGCGTTCAAACTTGCAGCAACGAGCGCGGCGATGAGCGCGAACGGCACCCACCTTGCCGCCGCCTTGATTCGTTGGCCGGCTCGCGTCAGACGTTCAAAATAGGCCGAGGTACCGCGTGACGAGGATGTGCTGAACATGTGAGCCTCGCCCTAACGGCCCTGTATCGAGCCGCCGTTATTTGCGGTTGCGAACGAGCCTGATGCTGCTTTTCGCGCTCAGCAACTGAGATCGCTCTGGAAAGCTTATCCTGCAGTGCATTCCGAGCTGGCGGTATCCAGCTTGACACAGAGCAACAAAGACCAGCTGCCGTCCCCGCTCCTGGCGCTTTGCTCCTCTTGCGTCTCTAGTTAGTTTAGAACGATTTCCTCCGGCGTGGAAGCTATCGCGTGACGTGCAGACAAACCGGTCGAGCCTTCTTAGCGCCGCTCTTCGGGTGAATGCCAAACTCGTTGGTGCTGGCAATCGTCCTGCCTGCGATGTCCGAGTTGGGTCAACAGCAGACCTCACCGGGAGGTCGGTCGAGCTTCAAAAAGTAGCAGTGTCTATGGACCGGGCCAGCCAACCCAGTACTATCGACCGTACTCATGTGGCTGCGGGGGATGGTGTGCCGATCTCAACGAAGGAAACGTCCGCACTATTGGCTCCTAATGCGGTAAGTGAAGCGCCTGCGTTAATCGCGAGCGTCCCGGCCAGCGCGCAGCATCGAAGGTTTGCGTTTGGCGTTGTTGTTGTCTTATTGGTCGTCTTCGTAACAAGCCTGCCGTTCGCAACTATACAGGCGCCGCGAGTTGACGCTTTTCTTACGGTAAGCCAAGCCATAGTTTTATTTGCGGAGTTTCTTACGGCGATTTTCCTGTTTTCGCAGCATTCCATTCAACCTCGACCAGGCCTGCTCGCGCTCGCAAGCGGGTATATTTGTAGCGGCCTGTTTGCATTTTTGCAAACGCTTGACTTCCCGGGTGCGTATAGCTCGATTGGATTGATTACCGGCACCCCCAGCGGGGCGGTCTGGTTATTTTTTTTCTGGCGCTTCACGTTTCCGCTTTCTGTCATTGCCTACGTGTTGTTGAAGGAAGCGAAAGAAACAATCAGCCCGCTCGCAAGGCTCGGCTCGGGCCAAGCCATCGGCATCACCATCGCGTGCGCAATCGTTACGACGTTGGGCCTGACGTGGCTCCTCGTGGCCGGATATCTGCCAAGTCTGAACATTGGCGCAGCGCAGCAGCCGTTGGTTCAATACATTGCCGTCGCAACGTGGTCACTTAATAGCATAGCAGTCGTGCTGCTGTTTATCCGGCTGCGTACCATCCTCGATGTATGGCTCATCGTTGCCGTCTTTGTGTCGTTACCTGATCTAACATTTGCAGTCTTCTATGCTGTAACCATCCGCTTTTCTGTGGGTTGGTACGTCGGCAAGGCTTTTCTTCTGATCGGCAGTTGGACAGTGCTGGTTGTTCTGCTCTGGGAAACGACGATGCTTTACGCGCGCTTAGCCAGCGCGACGATCTTGCAGCGGCGCGAACGTACCAATCGGCTTATGAGTGTGGACGAGGCGACGGCTGCAGTCGCACATGAAATCAACCAGCCCCTTGGCGCAATGTCACTTAACTGCGAGACCGCGTTGGCTTGCCTCACGATAAGCCCACTCAATCTTGAAGAAATACGCTCCTGTCTGATGGACGTAATGACCGACAATCGCAGGGCGCGCGAAATAGTCGCAGGTATTCGTTCACTGTTTAAAGCAGCTCCCGGCCAGAGAACCACTATTGATATCAGTCGTCTTGTTCAGGACGTGCTTCGGATGGTTGAGAATGACCTGCGGGTTCACGGAATTTCCGCCTCGACCCAATTTCAGGAAGGCCTTCCAATGATAACGGGCGACCCTATCCAGTTGCAGCAGGTAGTCTTAAACCTAGTTAGAAATGCTATTGATGCGATAGCAAGCGCTCCGGGACCGACGAGGGCCGTTCGATTGGTGGCGACAAAAGGGACCAATTCTGCCGTCTCGCTTCTTGTGCAAGATAGCGGGCCCGGACTGACGTCCAAAAGCGAAACGAATATATTTGATCCGTTCTTTACAACGAAAGCCTCCGGTATGGGGTTGGGACTTTCCATTTCTCGGCGGATCATTGAGGATCACGGCGGCGATTTGCGGCTTGTGGAAGCAAACTCAAACGGCTGCCGCTTTGAAGTTATTCTTCCGATTGCAGCCACGAGCGACGGTGAGAGTTTCAGGGGATTAAGCGCCACTGCTAGGAGCTGAACGGGGGTTCGCGAAGACTAGGCGTGGGGTACTGATGACCGTTTCGGGTCAAAAGCGTCGGTCGGGCGCTCGGCTGCAAACTTCCGGTCCGTCCTTGAGAGCCGACATGACGAGCCGCCTCTCGGACGGCAGCGATGGGCCAAAGGACTAAACCGCTCGCGCGGTAGGGCACTGCGGCGGGCGGCACAGCCAAAACGATAGCGCAACAGGGCGTCCTGTCTTGAGATCGAGGGGTTTCGACAACCTCACTCAAGACAGGAGCATCCCCATGACCGACGAGGCCATGAGCCCATTGCGGCGGCGCATGATCGAAGACATGACGATCCGCAAGTTAGCGCCGAAGACCCAACATGACGTAACCATGCGCTGTAGGC
>NZ_VSSR01000114.1 GCF_008123515.1 Bradyrhizobium cytisi | reverse complement strand
GGGAGCAGAACGACGCTTACCTTGCAACGGAGCCTGTTCGAGGAGGATCGCCAGACGCCGGCGATTCCGGCGTCGCAGAGAAGCACTCTCGTCCGCCTGATCGAGAGGCTGCTGGTCGAGGCCCTCGCCGACGGCGCCAATATCGAGACGGGCACGCCAACCGCAGAGACGAGGGAGGCCGCTCATGAGCAAGGTCACGCCTGAGCACCTCGCCCGTCAGGCCGTCGTCTACATCCGTCAGTCGACGCCTGATCAGGTCACCCATAACCTGGAAAGTAAGCGCCGTCAGTACAATTTGCCGGAGCGCGCGCGACAGCTGGGCTGGAGCGATGTTGCCGTCATCGATGACGATCTCGGCCGGTCCGGCGGTGGCGTCGCGCGGCCCGGCTTCGAGAAGCTGCTGGCCGCCATTTGTGAGGTGCGCGCCGGGGTCGTGGTCTCGATCGAAGCGTCGCGGCTCGCACGCAACGGTCGCGACTGGCACACCCTGCTCGAGTTCTGCGGTCTCGTCGGCACACTGATCGCCGACGAGGACGGCGTCTACGATCCGCGACAGCCCAACGATCGCCTACTGCTCGGCATGAAGGGTACCATGAGCGAAATGGAGTTGTCGGTACTGCGCCAGCGTTCGCTCGAAGCGCTGAAGCAGAAGGCGCGTCGGGGCGAGCTGTTCATGACGGTCGCCGTCGGCTACGTGCGGGTCGGCCACAACCGTATCGAGAAGGACCCGGATCGGCGCGTCGGCGAGGCGATTGCGCTCGTCTTCGCCAAGTTCACCGAGATGCAGTCGGTGCGTCAGGTGCACCTCTGGTTCAGACACGAGCGCGTTCCGCCGCCGGCCGTCACCTATGGCGCCGAAGGCCACCTGGTTGAGTGGAAGCTGCCGGTCTACAACACGATCCTGCACATTCTGACCAACCAATCTATGCGGGCGCGTATGCATTCGGGCGCACTGGCAGCCGCATCAGCATCGAGGCCGGCCGCAAGAAGGTGGTTCGCGGCTTCAAGAGGGAGCGCAAGGATTGGGAGGTGTTGATTCCGAACCATCATGAGGGTTATCTGAGCTGGCGAGAAGCCAGCAGCTCGTCGATGGCCATCGGCCGGGGCGTTGCCCCTTCACGCCAAGCGAATGGACAAGTCCTTCTGCGCCGCAGGATCTGTTGGCGAGCGCTCTGGTATGACGCAAGGGAGCGCCAGCGGACCTCCTTGCTGCCTCCGCCAGCGCCGGATTTCTCCACTCTAAGCCTTCGGGAGGACCCGCTTCAGGTCTGCGGGAAAGAACACCGAAGACGCGCGCGCCGCCACGTCCTGCGCAGTGTACGATCCTTTCGGTTGGAAGCCCTCAGTCATAAGCATCTTAATCTCTGCAATCTCTTCGCCCGATACGGCGAGGACTTTGCCCGAATGGTCAGCCGCCAAGTCGGAGGCCATGAAGAGCACGCCAGGAGCGACGTTCTCGGGACGCAGGATGGGATCGGGTTCGCCTTCCCGGGTGCCTGGAACGTCCGCCCACATGCGAGTGATGGCGTTTGGTGCCACACCCATAACGCGGATGCCATATTTGCGGCCCTCGATCGAGAGAACTCGTATCAAGCCATAGATACCCGCCTTGGCCGCTCCGTAATTTGCTTGGCCGAAATTCCCGAAAAGCCCTGACGTTGAAGACGTCATAATGATCACGCCGGGCCGACGGTTATCCTTGAGCCAGTTCCAAACCGGTAGCGAGCAGCAGTAGGTCCCCTTCAGATGAACCTTGACGACGAGATCCCAATCCTCCTCGGAGATTTTGGCAAACGTCCGGTCGCGCAAGATGCCTGCATTACAGATCAAGATGTCCACGTGGCCAAAAGCATCGATCGCGGCCCTAAGGATATTTTGACCTCCGGTCACGGTGGATACGTCATCCCCATTGGCCACGGCACGGCCGCCCGCTGCTACGATCTTGGCCACCACCTTTTCAGCCGCGGCGCTAGCGCCGAAACCATCGAGTGAGCTGCCGAGGTCATTGACCACGACGGCCGCGCCCTCCTTGGCGAAAAGCGTTGCATAAGCCTCGCCGAGCCCGCCACCTGCTCCAGTGATGATTGCCACCTTGCCGTCTAACAATCCCATGTCGTGCTCTCCAATGTCTGCATCGCAAGCGCGCGCGGCGCCACCGAAGCGTCCTTAGTAGTTCCTTGCTCGTCTGCTCACGGCTCACGAATATAAGGCCAAGGAACTCCCGTCACGCAGCCAAGCGAGAGTGTCGTCGAGATAGAGGACGGCTGCTGTGCGCAGGTCTCTCGCCTTTAAGACCAACGTTGCGCCATTTCAATTCCACCGACGCACGCTCGCGATCCTAAGCTTTACGCTACATCACAGTGTCGAATTTATTGTCGGCCCGTATCGTTGCTACGTTTGCTGATTGGCCTGCCCCATCGCGCAGCAACAATAGCTTACCGCTACCGTAAGGAAGAAAATCGGCCCCCTGTTACCTAGATACGCGCATTTCGGACTAATTTCCCGCTCTCGCGCAGAAGTTCATCGCACGAGCCATTACAAGAATGATGCCAGCTCAGACGGTCAGCTAATACAACATCGGTACACAGCATCGGCAGCGTCGCTAATGGCGGAGTAGATTTCAGCCAGGTCCGCCGCTGTGACGCAATAAGGCGGCATCACGTAAATCGTATTGCCAAGCGGCCGCAGCAGCAGAGATCGATCCTTAAAGAACACTCCAAGCTTTGGACCGATGCCCGCCAGATAGCCCGGATCGGTCGTCTTCAGATCGAGTGCTGTAATAGTCCCCGTCCGCCGAACGTTTCCAAAGCGGGGGTCGCTGCGAAATGGCTCGAGTGCCTGCTCTTGCAACTTGGCGATCAATGCTATTTGGTCGCGAGTGTTTTGGTGCCGCCAGAGATCCAAGTTAGCGCTTGCGGCGCGCAGGCCACTGGATTCGCGGTATATGAACTGGAATGAAAGAAGGTACGCGTACGATCCTGTGAATAATGCGCGTCGAAAATGTCCGCGCGACAGAGTGTCACGGCAAGTGGGAGCGCCCCACCGGTGAGACCTTTGGAATAGCAGGCGATGTCGGGCGTGACATTGGCTTGCTCGCAAGCAAATAGTGTACCGGTGCGGCCCCAGCCCGTCATGACCTCGTCAGCAATCAACAGAACGTCCGAGGCTTCGCAGATCTGCTTCATTTCTCTTAGCACCCAGGCTGGGTACATCAGCATTCCGCCCGCCCCCAATATCAACGGTTCGACGATAAAGGCCGCCGGCCTTTCCTTTCGGCAAATAGAGTCGAGTGCATCGAGAGCCGCTTGCTCATGGCCTTTCGCCGGGAACGGGATCGTTGTAACCTCAAACAGCAGTGGCCCGTAAGCTGCGTTGAATACGCTGCGGGCTCCGACCGACATCGCCCCTATGGTGTCACCGTGATAGGAATGTTCCATCACGACAATGCGCGACCGATGCTTGCCGATATTATGCCAATAGCCACCGGCCATTTTTAGCGCGACTTCCACGCTTGTGGAGCCGCTGTCGGAAAAGAAGACATGATCAAGCCCATCGGGCGTGAATTTCAACAGTTGGGCCGCAACTTCCTCCGCCGGATCATGGGTGTAACCGGCAAAGATGATCTGGTTGAGCCTGCCTGCCTGCTCTTGGATCGCGCTCACAATTCGTGGATGACAATGACCATGCGTCACGACCCACCACGATGAGATTGCATCGATGATACGAGATCCATCCGCAGCGTAGAGGTAGGCACCATCGCCACGCGCGATCTTCGTCATCTCGTCCTGAAGCCCGTGCTGCGTGAACGGATGCCAGACCGGTGACTTCCTCTTTGGTTTCATGATTTGAAGTCATCAGAACGGAACGAGGCTTTGAATGCATCCTGCAACGTGTTTGCCGTTAAAGGAGAAAGCTGGGGCAATCGCCCTAATCGTCGCACCCGCCCGATCTCGCAAATTGCACTCTCAGTGTCAGAATTCTCTTCGCCAATGAAAGCAATTCCGAGGATTCCGATCTGGCGCTGTCGCAGAGCCTCTATCGACAGTAGCGAGTGATTGATTGTGCCGAGCGCCGTTCTTGCACAAAGCACGATCGGAAGCTGCCATCGCTCGAAGATGTCAATGTACAGAATATTCTGCGTCAGCGGGACCATAAGCCCACCGGCGCCTTCGATCACGAGCGGCCGTTTTCCGGTATCCGGTACATGGAGCGAATCGGTATCGATCGGCACTCCGTCGAGTTCCGCGGATAGATGCGGCGAGGCAGGCGTTCTAAGCCGGTAGAACTCCGGCACGATCTGATCGGGCGAAAGACGTCCCAGCTGTGCGACGAGCTGGGCATCCGTCTCCCCTTCGAGGCCAGCTTGAACCGGTTTCCAATAGTTCGCGCCGAGAAGATTGGCGAGGCCTGCAGAAAACACAGTCTTTCCAATTCCGGTGTCGGTGCCCGTGACCACGATGCGCTGATTCACCGAGACCAGCTCCTCGTCTCCTCTTTAAGTGCATCTAGCATTAATCGGACGTCGTCTTCCCCGACATTCAGCGTGATTGAAATTCGGAGGCGGGCCGTCCCCGCAGGCACGGTTGGTGGCCGGATCCCACGGATATCGAAACCGCGCGCTTGCAGCGCAGAAGCCAAGGCCATTGCACGGGCATTGTCTCCAACGATGTAGGGGACGATCTGCGAATCCGAAGGACTCCGAAGACCTCGTGCGCGGATCTCCCGATGCGTGAATGCGACAAGGTTGGCCAAATGCTGCTGCCGCTCAGGTTCCTCTCGCAGGATCAAGAGCGCTTCTCGAACGGCGACGGCCATCAAAGGCGAGGGGGCGGTAGCGAAAATAAATGGGCGGCAGCGATTAACCAAGAAGTCGCGCAGAACGCGCTGAGCAGTCACGAGTGCGCCGGCGGCTCCCAGGGCTTTGCCACAAGTATGAACCACCAAGAGATTCTCGCGTTTCTCGTAGGGCGCACTGAGTCCTCGTCCGCGCTCGCCATAAACCCCGGTGGCATGAGCCTCGTCAATCATGAGGAACGCGTCGTGCCGGTCGGCGATCGCTACCAGATCCGTCAGAGGCGCGAAATCGCCATCCATACTGTAGACACTTTCGACGACGATCCAGACGCGCCCGACCCCGCCATTTGCCCGCCACTCACAAATCGTACTTTCGACGGACTGCGGGTCGTTATGTATGCTGATCCGAAAATCGGCCCGACTGGCTCGCGCACCTTCATAAATGCTTGCGTGCACGAGAGAGTCCAGAACAAGCAAGTCACCCCGCTGCGGCAGCGTAGTAAGCACGGCGAAATTTGCAACATAACCGCCGCCAAAGAAGAGGGCAGTCTCCACACCAAAAAACTGAGCCGCTTCAGCTTCGAGCCTTTCGTGCTCCTCGCAATTGCCGCGCAGAAGCCGCGAACCGCCGGCTCCGATGGGAGTTCCCGCCTCAAGCGCGGCTGAGATAGCGTTCTTAATACGCGGCGCCGTCGCGAGCGCCAGATAATCATTCGATACGAAATCACCCCCCGCGCGCGGCCTGAGGCCGCGGAGCCGTTCAGCTTCTTTCAGAGCATGCAAAGCTGCGACATAGTCGCCACCTTTGACCGCATGGATTGGTTTCATTTGTTACTCCTAGAAACGCCGCCAATCGCGCGAAGTTACATTGGCTGCAAAGCGTCATCCTGCAGGATTTCAACCCCGCAACATGACTGCCCCATGGACAAGGAGCCTGCAGATCTTGTCTTCGTCTTCGAACGAGGCATATGCAACGACGACCATTTCGTCGACAGTCATAGCGAGTTTCGTTCGCACAGTTCAGACTTTCGCAGCATCCTGCAGGGCCTCGATCATGTAGAATGGCAAAGCGGCCTCTGGATTCCATACTGAAGAGCTCCGCTCGTTCCTTGAGAGGGAAGCTGTCGCATGCAGCATCGACCTTTAGATCTGCGTCGGTCACGGAAGCGCTACCGATATTGACTTTCAGCAACGTGACTTGCACCTTTGAGCTAAGCTGAGGGTCCGCTGCGTCCTTGTCGAAGTGCTTCGTTAAGCAAGGCCGGAGGTGATACCGAGCCGGTGCAGCAAGTGCGCATCGTGGTCGCGTTGCGGATTCGTGGTCGTCAATAACACATCGCCAATGAAGAGCGAATTCGCGCCGGCCAAGAAGCACAGAGCCTGGAGTTCATCGGTCATATATTGCCGTCCGGCTGATAACCGAACCACGCTCTTCGGCATCATGATCCGAGCCGTCGCTAGCAAACGCACCAGCGCAATCGGATCGGGACGCTCCGCTGTCTCACTGACAGGGACGCCTTTGACCTCGCTCCATAGGTTAATCGGAACGCTTTCCGGATGGCTGGGGAGATTAGCCAGCAGCACGAGCATGGCGAGGCGATCCTCGACATGTTCGCCCATACCGAGAATGCCACCGCAGCAGACCTTGATGCCGGCCCTCCGCACATGCTCAAGAGTGTCGATACGATCCTGAAGAGTACGGGTGCTAATGATCTTCCCGTAGAACTCTGACGAAGAGTCGACGTTGTGATTGTAGAAGTCGAGCCCGGCATCAGCGAGTCGAGCGGCCTGCTTAGATGTCAGCATGCCCAGCGTGACACAGGTTTCCATGCCGAGCCGTTTGACTGCGCTAATCATGTCGCAGACTTGATCGAGGTCGCGATCTTTCGGACTGCGCCAGGCCGCGGCCATGCAAAAGCGGGTCGCGCCAGCATCTTTGGCGCGCTGCGCGGCGGCGACAACATCGATCTGCTTCATCAGGCGGGTGGCCTTGACGCCTGTGTCGTAATGCGCGCTCTGCGAACAGTAGCCGCAGTCTTCCGGACAGCCGCCAGTTTTAATGCTGAGCAGGCTCGCGGTTTCCACGCGGTTTGGGTCGAAATTGTCGCGATGAACGCTCTGAGCCTGAAACATCAGGTCGGCAAACGGCAGAGCATAAAGCTCCCTAGCCTCCGTTATGTCCCAGTCACTACGGGCCCGCGCGCTCTTGCCACGATCGTCTTGCTGCGCTCCCACTCCAGCAACCATAGGACTTATTCTCCAATCCGCGTCTCCGATCGTAGCAATAGCTGATCATGGATCGACGCTAGCGCTCGTGGCGGCTTGCAGTGACTGTCACCGCGAGCTGCAAGGTAAAGCGGGTCGATGCCTAAAGTTCGCGAAGATCAGTCCGAGGCTGCAGGAATCCTGCAAAATGAACGTCTCCTGAGATGTGGGCATCGAATGGTCGCAGCGCGATCGCTCGTCCGAGGCCGCCGATATCGAATCCAAAGCAATCGTTCTCATCCTAGCGAGATTACCATGATGACGGACGACGAGACCACGGCGATCGCGCGCCGCACGTTGGGCTCAACCGGTGAGCTTAGACCCATCGTCAAGTTCTTGAGCGGCGTGCAGAATGCGCGGCTGCCGCATTGGCAGTGTCATATTGCTAGTTCCAGACCGAGGTATTGTGACCTGGCATGCTATTTGGATCCAGCCGGGAGTACATGAGCGCGTTGGCTGTCTGGCTCTGGGCCACGACCGCAACGTCGGCTAAATCGTGGTTCGCCACAGGGGATTCATCTGTGCTCAAACTGCATCGAGCCGCTATACGCCTTCATCAACCGGCTCCGTTCGCTGATTTGGCCCAGTCCGGATGAGTAAGCGCCGACTTCCAAGTGAACGAACATTCGACTCCGCCATACCTGATCCGCGGCTCGATCCGTACGATAAGATTCTGCTCCAATCGCCGATATCCCGCCCGAAATATGCGTCGAAGCGGAACAGGTTAGCGACTTTATTCTGAGCTATGCGCTAATTAGATCGGACGGTAGAGCAGGCGCAATGCTGACACGCTGGCCTGCCTGTAATATTTGCAGCGGAAAACGGAAAATGGCTGAAAATCTGATTCCCTTGGGCGAGAAGCTTTTCCGCCGCGCTCAGATGACGCCGGATATCCCGGCGGTCAGTTGCTCCGAGGTCACCCTCACCTGCGAGCAGTTGGAGGCGCGAGCCAACCGCATCGCGCGGGCGCTAGAGGGGTTAGGGGTCAAGGTCGGCGATCTGGTCACCATAGGGCTGCCAAACGGGGTCGAGTTCATTGAGGCGTCCTGGGGCGTCTGGAAGCTGGGCGCGACACCCCAGCCAGTCTCCTCCCGATTAACGAACGTCGAGTTGAGGGCAATCGTCGACTTGGCCGATCCGCCGGTGGTTATCGCCTTGCCCGGGATGGAGGTCGACCGGCGACGGGTCACCGTCGAAGACCTCCTCGCACTGTCCGATGATGAGCGTCCGCTGTGGCCGCGCGTGGCTCCGGCGTTGAAGGCGATGACCTCGGGGGGCTCGACCGGTCGGCCCAAGCTAATCCTTTCGAACTCGCCCGGCCTGACCTCGGCGGCACCGGCTGACCAGGGCGGCTGGCGCATCCGGGCGGCCGAGACGATGCTAATACCCGGGCCGCTCTATCACGCCGTCCCTTTCAGTTGCGCTCTAGAAGGCTTCATCAACCACGCGCACGTGGTGCTGATGCCTCGCTTCGACCCCGAGGAGGTGCTGGCTGAGGTAGAGCGGCGCAGGGCGACTTGGATCTATCTCGTGCCGACGATGATGAACCGGATCTGGCGGTTACCGGAAGAGGTGCGAGGCCGGTATGATGTATCTTCGCTGAAAACGCTTTGGCACTTGGCCGCACCTTGCCCGCCGTGGCTCAAGGAAGCCTTCATCCGCTGGCTCGGGCCGGAGGTGATTATGGAGCTCTATGGCGGGACCGAGTCCCAAGCTTGGACCACCATCACTGGAAGCGAATGGCTCGATCATCGCGGCTCCGTCGGTCGTGTGATGGTTGGTGAAATGAAGGCCGTTGACCTCGACGGAAACGAAGTGCCGGTGGGTAAACTCGGGGAGATTTACATGCGGCGCCTGGAGGTCTCGCCGGCACCCTACCAGTACCGCGGCGCGACGGCTCGCAGCCTCCCGGGCGGTTGGGAGAGTCTCGGCGATATCGGCTATTTTGACGCTGATGGTTATCTCTATCTCGCGGACAGGCGCACGGATATGATCCTAGTCGGCGGCGCTAACGTCTATCCCGCTGAAGTCGAGGCGGCCATCGACGAGCACCCGCTTGTGCTCTCGAGCGCCGTGGTAGGCCTGCCGGACGAGGACATGGGTTCAACCGTTCACGCGATCGTTCAGGCTCGGCCAGGGCTGACCGCAGACACGTTGCTAGCGCACCTCGAGCAGCGGCTGGTGGGCTACAAACGCCCGCGAACATTTGAGTTCGTGGATGAGCCCCTTCGCGATGATGCGGGGAAGCTCCGTCGGACCAAGCTGCGTGATGAACGAATTGCGCGAACCAAGTTGGCTGCTAGGCTAGGCGGCTTCGGTTGGACCGACAATGTCCTAGGCGACAACTCGTAAGCATCTTCGATTTGACGGGGGCGCGAGGCAGTGATCCCGGGGGGGTAATAGGTGGCACGAGACCGGCAGTCGGCGCAGGAAAGCGCGCAGCTGCTCGGGTCCCCGGCAGCGCGTCGACTACGAATTAAAGATGGAGCGCGAGCAAGTGATCCGCATGAGCGCGGCGGCTTGGCGGTCCGCAACAGCGAAGTGCCAATGCGAATCCAGGAGACCGCCCAGTGAACCAGTTCGATAATTTTGTGGGCACACGACCCGTGGCCGAGCAGCACCGCTTCGATGTCGAGGCGCTCACGGCGTGGCTGCACGCCAACATCGAGGGCCTCCATGGGCCGCTCACGGTGGAGATGTTCAAGGGCGGGCAGTCCAATCCCACGTACAAGTTGAACACGCCGTCGCGCAGTTACGTGATGCGCGCCAAGCCCGGGCCTCTGGCCAAGCTGCTGCCATCGGCGCACGCCATCGAGCGCGAGTTCGCGGTGATGAGCGGGTTGGCGGGCACCGAGGTCCCCGTGCCGCGCATGTACGCCCTGTGCGAGGACGAGTCGGTCATCGGGCGCGCGTTCTACATCATGGAGTACATGCAGGGCCGGGTGCTATGGGACCAGTCGCTGCCCGATGCCACGCCTGCTCAACGCGGTGAGATCTACGAAGAGATGAACCGCGTGATCGCGGCGCTGCACACTGTCAGGATTGACGAGCGTGGCCTGGCGAACTACGGCAAGCCCGGCAACTACGTCGAGCGTCAAATCGGCCGCTGGAGCAAGCAGTACAAGATGTCCGCCGACGGCGCGGGCCCAATGTCACAGCCGATCCGCGAGATGGAGCGCCTAATCGAATGGCTGCCCACGCACATCCCCGTTACGGCGCGCGATGAAGGTAAAGTCTCGATCGTCCATGGCGACTTCCGCCTGGATAACCTGATGTTCCATGCCACCGAGCCACGGGCGATTGCCGTGCTCGACTGGGAGCTGTCCACGCTGGGCCACCCTCTCGCGGACTTCAGCTATCACTGCATGGCCTGGCACATCCCGCACAGCTCCTTTGGCGGCATCGGCGATCTGAATTTGTCCGGGCTCGGCATCCCGCGTGAAGATAACTACATCCGCCGCTACTGCGAGCGCACGAAGCTGACGACGCCCGATGCGCTCAAGGCGGACTGGAATTTCTACATGGCCTTCAACCTCTTCCGGGTGGCGGCGATCCTGCAAGGCATCGCCAAGCGCGCCGAGGCCGGCATCGCTTCGAGCGCACAGGCGGCCTCTTCCGGCGCCAGCGCGCGAGCTTTCGCTCAGATGGCCTGGCGATTCGCCGAAAGAACCTGAACCGATTATTCCCAAGGAGAGCAGCGCGTTTTGGCCTGCTGCAGGAGGGCCTGATATCGCCGGAAAAACCTGCAGACTGTGAGCGATGCCATTCTTCTCAAATCGAACAATGTCGCGGAAAATTTGGCGTGAAGTCGCCGAATAAGACGATAATCGGCGTCTAAGTCTCAGTAGAGTGACGGCTCACAACCCCTCAGATTGCAGGCGATCTGCCGCGTTGGGGCGCGTTAATCTTTTTCAGAGGCAACTCATGACCATGAACGCCGAACGGCCGGAGACCGGCTTTGCCCTCAACCCGCAGGACGAGCTAAACGACCTGCGCATGTCCGACAAGGCGCTGCCGCTCTATAAGAAGGTCAAGCGGTTTATTCGCGAAGTGGGCGAGCCGGCGGATGCGGAGTTCCACCGCCTGGGCGAGGGCCGCCGCCCGGACATCTGGCAGTTCGCGCCTGGACAGCTCGAGCTGCTGGAGGCCGCCAAGGACAAGGCCAAGGCCCAGGGCCTGTGGAACTTCTTCCTGCCGAACGCCGAGACCGGGGAGGGCCTCTCCAACCTCGACTACACCTATATCGCCGTCGAGCTCGGCAAGAATCGGCTGACGTCTGAGATCATGAACTGCGCCGCGCCGGACACCGGCAACATGGAGGTGCTGGAGCGCGTCGGCACGCCGGAGCAGAAAGAGAAGTGGCTCAAGCCGCTGCTCGAGGGGAAGATCCGCTCGGCCTACTGCATGACCGAGCTGAACACCGCCTCTTCCGACGCCAAGAACATCGACACCCGCGCGGTCCGCGTCGGGGACGAGTACATCATCACCGGCGAGAAGCATTACATCTCCGGCGCCGGCGACCCGCGCTGCAAGGTGATGATCACCATGGTGCGCACCGGCGAGGAGAGTGCCCCGCCGCACCTGCGCCAGTCGCAGATCCTCGTGCCGCTGCCCTGCGAGGGCGTCGAGATCGTGCAGGGCCAGCAGGTGTTCGGCGATCCCCACGCGCCGCACGGCCACATGCACATCCGCTTCAACAACGCCCGCGTGCCAGCCTCGAATATGCTGCTCGGCGAGGGGCGCGGCTTCGAAATCAGCCAGCTGCGTCTCGGCCCGGGCCGCATCCACCACTGCATGCGCGCCATCGGCTTGGCGGAGAAGGCGCTCGACCTAATGGTCCAGCGCGGCATGAGCCGGGTGGCGTTCGGCAAGCCGATCATCCAGCTCGGCGGCAACCCCGAGAAGGTCAGCCGCGCGCGCATCGAGATTGAGGCCATGCGCCTGATGGTGCTGAAGGCCGCCAAGGCGATGGATGTGCGCGGCAACCGCGAGGCACGGGTGTGGATCCATATGGTCAAGGCGATGGTCCCGGAGCGGGTGTGCCTGATCATCGACCAGGCGATCCAGATGCACGGCGCGCTGGGCCTCTCGCAGCACACGCCGCTGGCGCAGATGTACGCCTCGGCCCGCCACCTGCGCATCGCCGACGGCCCGGACGAGGTGCACCACATGGTGGTCGGCCGCAACGAGCTGCAGCAACTCCGCGCCGAGGCCGACGCTTCTCTGGCGGCGGTGTTCCGGAATTAGAGCCGCGCTCGAGTTCCTCTCTCTTTACGGGCCTGTTCCGTAACGGCCGGGTGAGGCAGGCTCGCGCTTGGTAGCGCGGCGAGGCGCGTCGGGCGGTCGAGTTTGGAGCTCCTGGCGGCGCGGAGTCTAGCGATGCGCCCGTCTCGGAGAGAGCCCGCTATGAACATGGGTCAAGGCTTGCTCTTCTGCACCTCAGCGGCCGCGGTCTCTTGGGAGGCCAACGTTGCAAAAGCGGCCTGGGACGAGGTAAATAGGCGAGGAAAAATCCGCGCGGCAGGTCTGGTGGCCAAGCGCGCAGGCGAACTAGTGTTCCGATGCTGACGGATGATTCACAAATCGGCTCAGACCTGCGAATCTGCGCCGATGAGGAAAATCGAACGGATTTCGATCTGTCTCTTATACACATCTCC
>NZ_VSSR01000113.1 GCF_008123515.1 Bradyrhizobium cytisi | reverse complement strand
TGATCTCGGACAGACTCTTAGGGCCTCTGTTATCCCCATACGTCGAACTAACTACGAGAACAACTTGATCTGCATCAGTCGCGAGTCTGTTCGCTACGCGGAAACAGACTGGTAGCAACCCGCATCACGAAACGAAGAGCCGCCGAACTTCATGATCTTAACTGTCATGCCGTCCTCAAGTCAGTAATGAGAAGGCCTGAGTCAGGTGCATCTCGCGAGTGATCGACCTGATCTGCGAGCGGCACATTAAGCAGGCGCGCAGCTGCACGCATCTACCAGGACTCACCTCCATTAGGCGATTCACACGATCGCGAGCGGCAACCGAGTCATGAGGCTCATCTACGGTCAGTGGTTGTATTGCTAGCGCCGCGAAGCCGTTGGCTTGTTCGCGGGGGGCTGAAGGCGTTGACGAGGGAACTAAGAAGGTTCGACATATCCGTCGCACAGAATCTTCAGTCAGCCTGGACAACGCGTTCTCGAGGATGTGGGGCAAATGTTAACCAGACCGCGTCCACGGTGCCCATCTACGGGGCGTGCATCCGATCCAAATCGACGCCGTCTTGCCGAAAATTATCAACGGCACTTGGCGCAGCAGCTATGAAGCTAAAGCCGCCGAAGCGAAACGGATTGCGGCAAACCAACGCGAGGCGCGCGAACGCTCAATCCGCCGAACAATTCGACCGGCGATGGAAGCAAAGGATTGGCCGGCAGCGCTCTCAGCGGTCGAAGAGGGCATTGCCGCAATGCCGGACAATCTCGCCTTCCGGCAGATTCATGCGGATCTGTTGCTTCACAAAATGCGCGACACGGCGACCGGCTTCCAGGTCTTGCGCCAACTGGTTCGAGATGCGATTGAGAAACAATCAGAGGCTTTGCGTGCGCTGGTTGGCGTGATGAGACAACTCTTTGATGCGAAGAATGATAAGGCCCACCTTCCGCGTGCGGAACGCTTTGCGATCGGCAGGGATGTGTCGGAACATATCCTCAATCCTGGGCAAGCCTTCGGCGGCCTCAACTTCTCTTCTTATGTGGTGGTCGCTCAGTACTACTACGAGAGTGGTGACAAGCAACGCGCGATCGAGCTGATCGAGCAGGCAATGACATGGCTAGACCATCCGAAAGCAATGCCGGACGATATGAGGGAAGGTGCGAAAAAGTATTTTATGTCGCAGTTGCTCCAAACCTTGGCCAACTACAGGGGCGAGAAGGTTTGTTGCAGCGAGTCTTGTTCGATTTCGCAGGAAAAGTCTCCTGGAGCTCCCAAAGTGCAGCCGCAGGAGGAGGCATGAAGAGAGATGTTAATCGAAGATGCACGATCGGGGCTATGTAAGCGCCTCCGAAGCGCTCGCGACCAGCAGAACGTCTAGGATCATTTAGGCGATTGCGACACGCAAGTCACAAGGAAAGCCTAGCCCACAACAAGCGATGCGACGCCCTGCGGCCCGTCTTTGCTGGGTGTCTAGTTACTACTAGTATTCAAGGGATGCCGCTGGCCGTTTTACATGCATGGTCTTGTACCTCGAAATTATCAAGTTGTCCGTGAAGAGGCTGTAAGGCCCTGAGCGGGGATCGAGTTTTCAGGTGAAGGCGGTTTTGAGCTTGCAAGGGTCGGGGGCCGAAAGCCCCGGAAGCTTGCAATTTCGTTTTTAGGATTGAACGAAGCCGCTGGCGCCGCAATTGAGGAAGGATCGCAATAGCGCCTCCTGTCTGAGAGGATCGCGGGTTTTCGAAGCCCAACCCTTCAGACAGGAGTTTTCCAATGGCCGATTTGAGCCCTCTTCGCCGCCGCATGATCGAAGACATGACCGTCCGCAATCTGTCGCCGGCGACGCAACGATCCTACCTTGGCGCGGTATCGAAGTTGAGCCGGTATTTCGGTCGGTCCCCCGATTGCCTCGAGCTGGAGGATATCCGCGCCTTCCAGGTTCACCCGGTGGCGATGGGGATATCCTGGCCGGCGCTCAATCAAATCGTCTGTGCGCTGCGCTTTTTCTACGGTGTGACGCTCCGCCATGACGTAAGACCGTTCCGCTCCCACCTTCTCGCGGCACATGGGATAGGCGAGTTTCACGATCTCTTTGAAGGGATCGGCTTGTGTCTATGCTTGTCCCAGCAATCCACGTGCCACCAAAGCCATTTGCGAGCCTCGCTTGAAGAGGGCAAAACCATGTGCTTCGGGTCCACCGACGGAATACTCGCGCGTCAGTGTCTGGTCCCGGACAATTAACGTCTTCAGCCGGACACGGCTGAATCCCTTTACAACTAGCTTTTTGATCGGCCCGAGGTCCAGCAGGTATCGTCAATACCGGTAAGCTCTAGCGGACCTCTCTAGTCTGCAAAACTGACGCCGGCCAATCGCTTGTTTCTGATTACATCCTGCCCGGGCGCGATGAATAGCCGACATCCGGCCAAGTCGCGGAGGAGAAACGTCGGTGGGGAGAAAGCGATCAGGCGTCGAGATTGTGCAGGCGCTGGCGGTTGCGCAGCACGATCTGGCGGGCACCGGAGAAGCCCAGAACGCCCTGGGCGTGGAGCTGGGACAACGCGCGCGACACGGTCTCCAGCGTAAGGCCCAGATAGTCGCCGATGTCGCGGCGGCACATCGGCAGCGCCATCATGCCGGCAACGGCGAGGCGGCGGTCCATTTCGAGCAGGAAGGTTGCGACGCGCTCCATCGCGGTCTTGCGACCCAAGAGCAGCATGTGGTCTTCGGCGTGGCGCAGCTCGCCGGCGGTCATCGCCCAGAGCTTGCGGGCAACCTGGACGTCGGTGCCTGCGGCCTTCTCGAGGCTGGAGCGCTTCACGAGCCGCACGGTGGTATCGATGATGGCTTCGGCGGCAAGACGATGCGTCTGGCTGGATTCGAGGGCGAACACGTCGCCGGGGAGGTGGAAGGCGCCGATCTGGCGGCGGCCGTCGGAGAGAAGCTTATAGCGGCGCACGGCGCCTGAAACGACCTGGTAGACATATTCGGCCGGCTCGTTCTCGCCGTAAATCTCCTCCTTCTTGCGATAGGAGAATTCGGTGGCGACGAGCCCGACATGGCCGGCGATCGCAACAAACTGGTCGGACACGGGATGGCCGGGAGCGATGTTGCGGCCCTTGATCTGGGTCTTGATCGTCTGGGTGTTGAGCGTTTGGGTCAGCATCTGCGCCATCTCCGTTGTGATGACGCCTGATACGCGGTATCCGGGGCTTCGAAAATTTCGAGCGATATCCTAAGGGGGTCTACCTACGTAGAAGTCCGTAGGTCAGTTCCCCGTGCCGATGCGGCGCCTGTCCTGGATGGCGCGGCGGATGCCCTTCACCAGATTTTCGTCGAGAAGCGGCTTCAAAACCACGTCTTTCACGCCGGCCGTCGCCGCCCGGGCCGAGATGTTCTCGTCAGGATAGCCGGTGATCAGGATCACGGGCGTGTCGCCGTCGACCTTGCGCAGCCGCCCGGCAAGCTCGATGCCGTTGATGCCGGGCATCTTGTAGTCGATCACGTAGCAATCCGCGCCAGGCGTGCCGCTCGCATTGAGCAGCGCCGTGGCGTTCCTGAAGGTCCGCACGGCAAAGCCGTCGGTTTCCAGCAGGAATCGCAGGGATCCGAGCACGGCATCGTCGTCGTCGACCACATAAACCGTGGGTTTTGCAGAGGACGAGAGCTGCCGTTGGCGATGTTGCGAGCCGATCTCGATCATGCCGTTTGGCTAGCACAGCCAAAAAGGACGATCTTGACTTGCCTCAATCCCTTAGCATGCCGGCGCGCATCGCCAGCCGCACCAGTTCCGACAGGCTGTTGGCCTGCATCTTCGTCATCACATTGGCCCGGTACACTTCGATGGTGCGCGGGCTGATGTCGTATTCGCGGCCGATCAGCTTGTTGGACATGCCGGCGATCAGTCCCTCCATGACCTGGCGCTCGCGCGGGCTCAAGGAGGCGACGCGGGCGGCGATGTCTTGCGCGATGGCCTCGCTCCTGGCCGCCGGCTCGGCTTCGCGGATCGCGGATTCGATCATGACGATGAGGCGGTCGTCCTCGAACGGCTTTTCCAGGAAATCGACCGCACCGAGCTTCATCGCCTCGACCGCAAGCGGCACGTCGCCGTGACCTGTCATGATCAGGATCGGAAACGGACTGTGCTGCGCCTTCATGCGCTTGAGAAGTTCGATCCCGTCGAGGCCCGGCATTCGTATGTCGGAGACGACGCAGCCGAAGGCGAGGCCGGGCACGGCGTCGAGGAAGCCTTGCGCGCTCTCGAACAACGTGACGCCGAAGCCGGAGGCATCCAGCAGGAAATTCAGCGAGTCTCGCATCGCCTCATCGTCGTCGATGACGTAGACATGTCCGTTGGTCGTCATGAATCAGTTCTCGTCGGCTGCCGGAAGGGTGAAGCGGAATGTTGCGCCACCCGATGCGTTGCTCTCGGCCCACATGCGGCCGCCATGAGCCTCGATGATCGAGCGGCTGATGGACAGTCCGACGCCCATGCCGGTTTCCTTGGTGGTGAAAAAGGTCTGAAACAGGTTCGGAATGACGTCGCCCTGGAAGCCCGAGCCGGTGTCGGAGACCTCCACCTCGATCATATCGTCGGCGACGGAGGCGTTCGTGACGACGAGTTCGCGCCGGGGTGACTGCGCCATCGCTTCCAGCGCGTTGCGGAACAGATTGACCAGCACCTGCTGGATCTGCACCCGGTCGGCGAGCACGAGATCGGCGTCAGGATTGAGACTGAAGCGGAGCTGCACGTTCTGCTCGCGCGCGCCGGCAAGTCCGAGCGCCCCGGCTTCCTCGATTAACTTGGACAGGCTCCCAACCCGCTTCTCGGATTCGCCGCGAGACACGAAGTCGCGTAAGCGCCGGATGATCTGGCCGGCGCGCAATGCCTGCTCGGCGGCGCGGTCCAGTGCGCTCTCGACCTTCGGCGTGTTCGGATCGTGGCTACCGGCGAGCAGCCGTCGCGAGCCCTTCATGTAATTGCTGATCGCCGCCAGAGGCTGGTTGAGCTCGTGGGCGAGGGCGGAGGCCATTTCGCCCATCGCGGTCAGCCGCGAGACATGGACGAGCTCGGACTGCAATTCTTGGAGCCGCGCCTGGGTCTGTTGATGCTCGGTGAGGTCGCGGATGAAGCCGGTGAAATAAGGCTCGCCGCCCGACTGCATCTCGCCGATCGACAGGTGCATCGGGAAGGTGGTTCCGTCGCGACGCCTGCCGGTGACAATGCGGCCGATGCCGATGATGTGCGGATCGTGGGTGGAGCGGTAGCGGGCGATGTAGCCGTCATGGCGGGAGCGATCGGGCTCCGGCATCAGGATGCAGACGTTCTGGCCGATCGCCTCATGCTCGGACCAGCCGAACAGACGCTCGGCCGCGGTGCTGAACAGCTGGATGATGCCGTGGCCGTCGATGACGATCATGGCGTCGGGAATGGTCTGAAGGATCGAGCGGAGGTGGCTCTCGCGCGTGCGGAGCGCCTCCTCGACCTGCTTCTCCGCGTCGATGTCGAGCAAGATGCCGCTGAGATGGCGGGCGGCGCCGGCTTCGTCGCGAATGACGCCGGCCCGGGCACGAATCCAGTGTCCCGGGCCTGATGCACTGGCAAGTCTGAAGGATACGTCGAAGCCGCCGCCGCGCTCGCCGACGTGCTTGATCGCGCTCTCCACTTGCTCGCGGTCCGCGGGCCCGAGGCGCGAGAGAAGGAGACGGTAGCTTGCCGGTTGATCCCGTTCGATGCCAAGCAGCATTCTGGCCGTTTCCGACCACTCCAACTCGTGCGTCCTGAGGTCGAGATCCCAGGTGCCGACGCCAAAGCCTTCAATCCGGACGCGGAAATGCTCGCCGCGAGCGTCGTCTGGCGGATGCGTTACGCGGGTCGGCGACAAGCTATTGCTCCCATTCTCCCGCGGCGGGCCCCGTGCCACGAGGGTGGCGGCAATTTCGCCCAAGGCCGGGCCGGAGGCAAGTTCGGATGTCCGATTCCATTGGCGGATTTCTCGCAGCATGGTGCAAGGAAATTTGATCTATCTCATCCTGCCTTGCGTCGGTGCGGCTAGATTTCCACAGCAACGCACTGCCCGGAGGCTCCCGATGATATATGCGACCGTGATGGTCAGCCTCGCGCTCGATCAACCCAACGAGGCGCGTCTTCAGGTCGCGGGCGAACTCGCCGAGCGATTCGAGGCGAGCATCGTCGGCGTTGCCGCGGCGCAGTTCGCTCCGCCGCTCTATTTCGCTGACCGCGCCGAGGCGCAAGGGCTGATCGATCAGGAGCAGGCGTCCATCAGGAAACGTCTTGCCGATCTGGAGGCGCTCCGCGCCGCGACGAGGGCGCGCGGCGGACATGCGCAATGGCGCAGCGCCATGGATTTTCCCACGCGGTTTGTCCTGGCGCAGCTGCGGTGCGCCGATATCGTCGTCAGTGGCGAGCACAGCCCGGCCTTTTCCGATGCCTTTTCGCTCGCAAGCCCGAAGGATCTGGTGATGCAGGCTGGCCGGCCGCTCCTGATCGTGCCCGACGGGGTCCACTGGCTCGATCTGCGCAGCGTGCTCATAGCCTGGAAGGACACGCCCGAGGCACGGCGGGCGGTTGCCGATGCGCTGCCGATGCTGAAGGCGACGGACATCACCATCGTCGAGATTCCGGAACACAGTGACGGCGGCCAGGCCGCGATGGCGCGCGTCACGGATGTTGCCGCCTGGCTTCGCCGCCACCGTCGTTGCGACCGCGCGCTTCCCGGAAGCCGCGGGGAGCGAAACAGCCGCGCGCAATTGAAGAAGATCGCGGATGATGTCGGCGCCGGCCTGATCGTCGCAGGCGCCTACGGTCATTCGCGCTTCCGCGAGCTGATCTTCGGCGGCGTCACGCAGTACTTGGCGACGCAATCCGCCCGCTGCGTGTTGCTGTCGCGCTGATGGCCGGCAAACCCAGACGAATCGAGGAGGACGCGCCGTGTACAAGTTACTTGAGCAGACCGTCGGCGGCTACATGACGCGTAACGTCCGGACGGCCAAGCGCGATGTCGACCTACTCGAACTCAGCGAGATGTTCGAGCGCGACGATTTCAACAGCTATCCGGTCGAGGATGACGGTCAGGTCGTCGGCATCGTCACCAAATTCGACATCCTGAAGTGTTTTGCCTTCACGCCGAGCCAGATGCTGCCGCGCTATCATGATCTGATGAGCCGTAGGGTCGGCGACGTCATGACGCCGGAATTCATCTATGTCAGTCCCGAGACGCGGCTGACGCGCGTGCTCCAGATCATGGTCGAGCACCGCATCCGGAGCATCATCGTGCTCGACGGCGTCCAGAAGCTGGTTGGCATCATCGCCCGCGAGGACGTCATCGCGGCACTCAAGGCGACCGCGCGCGACTGACGAGGCGCCCGCAAGTTTCGCGATTGTTGGGTCCATGATTTCACGGAATCGGTAGTTGCCGCGCGCACTGCGCGGAGCGCGAGCGGTTGATATCGCTCTCCGATTAGCGACCGCTTTACACTAACAGAAATTCACTCACCTTGATTTCAATCAAGTTCCCGCAGGGTTGAATGTGGTTTCTGGCGCTGTGTTCTTTCGAAAGAGAATCCGCGATGCCCCAGCCGTCCATCTCCAAAACAATGACAACAGGCGAAAGTGGCCTGGCGTTCATCTTCGCGGTCGCTGCCTTCCTGTGCCTGGTTGCCTCGGCCAAGGCGCTCGACGCGCCCTTCGCCTTCCACGCCGGGCTGAGCGCGGCGGCGAGCCTGGCCGCCGTGTTCTTCATCATCAACCGCTATTACGACCGTCCGGCGGCGCTGCCGCCCGCGGAGATCAACGGTCGTCCCAACTACAACATGGGCCCGATCAAGTTCTCCTCCTTCATGGCTATGTTCTGGGGCATTGCGGGCTTTTTGGTCGGGCTCATCATCGCCTCGCAGCTGGCCTGGCCCGCGCTGAACTTCGACCTGCCCTGGATTCAATTCGGCCGATTGCGGCCGCTGCACACCTCCGCCGTGATCTTCGCCTTCGGCGGCAACGTCCTGATCGCGACGTCCTTCTACGTCGTGCAGAAGTCCAGCCGCGCGCGGCTCGTCGGCGATCTCGCGCCCTGGTTTGTCGTGCTCGGCTACAACTATTTCATCCTCATCGCCGGCACCGGCTATCTGCTCGGCGTCACCCAGTCCAAGGAATATGCCGAGCCGGAATGGTATGCCGACCTCTGGCTCACCATCGTCTGGGTCACCTATCTGCTGGTCTTCCTCGGCACGGTCATCAAGCGCAAGGAACCGCACATCTTTGTCGCGAACTGGTTCTATCTCGCCTTCATCGTGACGATCGCGGTCCTGCATCTCGGCAACAACCCCGCGCTGCCGGTGTCGTTCTTCGGCTCGAAATCCTACGTCGCCTGGGGCGGCATCCAGGATGCCATGTTCCAGTGGTGGTACGGCCACAACGCGGTCGGCTTCTTCCTCACCGCCGGCTTCCTCGCCATCATGTACTACTTTATCCCCAAGCGCGCCCAGCGGCCGATCTATTCCTATCGGCTCTCGATCATCCATTTCTGGGCGCTGATCTTCCTCTACATCTGGGCCGGTCCCCATCATCTGCACTACACCGCGCTGCCGGACTGGACGCAGACGCTCGGCATGACCTTCTCGATCATGCTGTGGATGCCCTCCTGGGGCGGCATGATCAACGGCCTGATGACGCTGTCGGGCGCCTGGGACAAGCTGCGCACCGATCCCGTGCTGCGCATGCTCGTGGTTTCCGTCGCCTTCTACGGCATGTCGACCTTCGAAGGCCCGATGATGTCGATCAAGGTGGTCAACTCGCTCAGCCACTACACCGACTGGACCATCGGCCACGTGCATTCCGGCGCGCTGGGCTGGGTCGGCTTCGTCTCCTTCGGCGCGCTGTACTGCCTGGTGCCGTGGGCCTGGAATCGCAAGGGCCTCTACAGCCTGAAGCTCGTCAACTGGCACTTCTGGATCGCCACCCTCGGCATCGTTCTCTACATCTCGGCGATGTGGGTGTCCGGCATCCTCCAGGGCCTGATGTGGCGCGCCTACACCTCGCTCGGCTTCCTCGAATATTCCTTCATCGAGACCGTCGAGGCGATGCATCCCTTCTACATCATCCGCGCCGCCGGCGGCGGGCTGTTCCTGATCGGCTCGCTGATCATGGCTTATAATCTCTGGATGACCGTCCGCGTCGGCGAACAGGAAGTCCAGATTCCCGTCGCTCTCCAGCCGGCGGAATGAGGAGCTTCCCATGTCGTTCTGGACACGCCACCAGGCCTTCGAAAAGAACTCGATCATCCTGATCGTCGGCATCCTGCTGGTGATCGCGATCGGCGGTCTCGTCGAGATCACGCCGCTGTTCTACCTCAAGAGCACGATCGAGGCGGTCGATGGGGTGCGGCCCTACACGCCGCTGGAGCTCGCCGGGCGCAACGTCTATGTCCGCGAGGGCTGCTATCTCTGCCACTCGCAGATGATCCGCCCCCTGCGCGACGAAGTCGAGCGCTACGGCCACTTCTCGCTCGCCGCCGAGAGCATGTTCGACCACCCGTTCCAGTGGGGCTCCAAGCGCACCGGTCCGGACCTCGCCCGCGTCGGCGCAAAGTATTCCGACGACTGGCACGTCACCCATCTGACCAATCCGCGCGCGATCGTGCCGCCATCGGTGATGCCGGGTTATCCGTTCTTGGCGCAGACCGAGGTCGATCCGGACACGATTGCCGACCACATGCGGACCTTAAGGACCGTCGGCGTGCCCTATACCGACGACCAGATCGCCAACGCGGCTGCCGACATGAAGGCGCAGGCCGATCCGGACAATGCCGGCACCGACGCCTTCACCAAGCGCTACGCCAAGGCCGTGGTGCGCAATTTCGACGGCAAGACGGGAACGCCGACGGAGATGGATGCGCTCATCGCCTACTTGCAGATGCTCGGCACGCTGGTCGACTTCAAGATCTACAACGAGAAAGCCAATCTTCGCTGAGAAGGCATCACCAATGAAAGCCATCCTGACACTCGACAATCTCGCATCCAGTCTCGTCACCACGATCTGGACGCCGGTCTTCGTTGCGATCTTTCTCGCGATCATCACCCACGCATTCTGGCCCCGCAACAAGGCTGCGTTCGACGAAGCGGCACGGCTGCCGTTGCGGGAGGAGTAAGAGATCATGACCGACCATCATGGTGAATTCGATTCCGTCTCCGGCAGGTCCACGACCGGGCACGAATGGGACGGCATCAAGGAGCTCAACACGCCGCTGCCGCGCTGGTGGGTGATTACGTTCTACCTCACCATCGTCTGGGCGATCGGCTACTGGATCGTCTATCCGGCCTGGCCGCTGATCTCCGGCAACACGCGCGGCGTGCTCGGCTACTCCTCGCGCGCCGACGTCGCAGTCGAGCTTGCCAATCTCGACAAGATCCGCGGCGACAAGATGGTGGCGCTGGGCGCAGCCTCGCTCGCCGACATCGAGAAGGATCCGGCCTTGCTGGCGCTCGCGCGGGCCAAGGGCAAGACCGTGTTCGGCGACAATTGCGCGCCGTGTCACGGCTCAGGTGCCGCCGGCGCCAAGGGCTTTCCGAACCTGAACGACGACGACTGGCTGTGGGGCGGCACGCTCGACCAGATCATGCAGACCATCCAGTACGGCGCGCGGTCGGGACATGCCAAGACGCATGAGGGCCAGATGCTCGCCTTCGGCAAGGACGGCGTGCTGAAGCCGGACGAGATCGTCACGGTGGCCAATTATGTCCGTTCTCTGTCGGGCCTGCCTACTCGCAAGGGTTACGATGCGGCCAAGGGCGAGACGATCTTTGCCGACAATTGCGTCGCCTGTCACGGCGACGGCGGCAAGGGCAACCCGGAGCTCGGCGCACCAAACCTGACCGACAAGATCTGGCTCTACGGCTCCGACGAGGCGATTCTGATCGAGACCATCAGCAAGGGCCGCGCTGGCGTGATGCCGGCCTGGGAAGGGCGGCTCGATCCCGCTACCATCAAGGCGATGGCCGTCTACGTCCACTCGCTGGGCGGTGGAAAATAGCGGAGACACGGCGGCGGGTGCGAAGAAAAACGTCCCCGTTTGCGCTGGATCAATCGACGCAGCTGCGTCGGGTCTAGGTTTAATCGCACCTCTCGAGAATCTCCAGGCGATGAACAAGACCGTGAACCCGAACGAGCTCACATCGAACGATGACAACGGGCCGCTCTACGTAGCCCAGAAGAAGGTGTATCCCCAGAGCGTCTCCGGTACGTTCCGCCGGATCAAATGGGGCCTGATGGCCTTCTGCCTCGGCGTCTATTACTTCCTGCCCTTCGTGCGCTGGAATCGCGGCATCGGTGCTCCGAGCCAGGCGGTACTGATCGATCTTCCCAACAGCCGCTTCTACTTCTTCTTCATCGAGCTGTGGCCGCAGGAGGTCTACTATTTCACCGGCCTGTTGATCGTCGCCGCCGTGACGCTGTTCCTGATGAACTCGGTCGGTGGCCGCATCTGGTGCGGCTATCTCTGCCCGCAGACGGTGTGGACCGATCTGTTCTATGCGGTCGAGCGGCTGGTCGAAGGCGACCGGCGAGAGCGGATGAAGAAGGACAAGTCGTCCGATCCGATGCGGCTGGAGCGCATTTCCGAGATCGTGCTCAAGCATTCGATCTGGCTCTTGATCGCCTGGTGGACCGGCGGGGCCTGTGTGCTCTATTTCAGCGATGCGCCGACCTTGGTGAAGCAGCTCGTCACCTTCCCGGCGCCGATGATCGCCTATGTGTGGATCGGCATCCTGACTGCTACGACCTATGTGCTCGCCGGCTATATGCGCGAGCAGGTCTGCACCTATATGTGCCCGTGGCCGCGGATCCAGGCCGCGCTCACCGACGAATGGGCGCTCAACGTCACCTACCGCTACGACCGCGGCGAGAAGCGGACCTCGGTCAAGAAGGCGGCCGAGCTGCGGGCGCTCGGTGAGCACGCCGGCGACTGCGTCGACTGCTACCAATGCGTCGCGGTGTGCCCGACCGGCATCGACATCCGCAAGGGGCCGCAGCTCGAATGCATCCAGTGCGGGCTCTGCATCGACGCCTGCGACACCGTGATGACCAAGATCGGCCGGCCGAAGCGGCTGATCGGCTACGACAACGACATCAACATCCAGCGCCGCCGGGACGGCAAGGCGCCGATCTACCGCATCGTCCGCCCCCGCACCGTCGTCTACAGCGCGATCATCGCGGCCGTCGGCGGCATCATGCTCTACGTGCTGGCGACGCGCAGCCTGCTCGACGTTAACGTGCTGCATGACCGCAACCCGGTCGCGGTCAAGCTCAGCGACGGCTCGATCCGCAACGCCTATACGGTGCGGCTCCTGAACAAGAGCGGCTATGACCGCGTCATCGCGATCGACGCCGACGGTCCGGCCAACGCCACGATCCACGTCGTCGGCATCGATTCGGTGACGCCGGACCGGCCGATGATCGTGATCCCCCGTGACTCCACCAGCGAGTTGCGGCTGCTCGTCACTGCGCCGGCGGAGAGCAATCCGGAGAAGTCGATCCCCGTTCGTTTCCACGTCACCGATATCGGGCTCGGCGAGGCAGCTTCCGCCACCGACAATTTCGTTTCGCCCTAGCAAATTACTGGAGTTCGCCATGGCATCCGCACCGAAGCCGCTGACCGGAACCAAAGTCTTGCTGATGCTGGTCGCGTTTTTCGGCGTCGTGATCGGCGTCAACGTGACGATGGCGAAGCTCGCGATCGCAACGCTGCCCGGCACCGACGTGGACAGTCCGTATGCGGCGGGGCTCACCTACGATCGCGAGATCTCGGCAGCGCAGGACCAGGCCGCGCGCAATTGGCAGGTCAGCGCCCACATCGAGCGTCGCACTGACGGCGGCGTCGCGCTCCAGGTCGAGGCACGCGATGCAAGCGGCCAGCCGATGACCGGGCTGAAATTCGACGGCCGTCTGGAACGGCCGACCGACAAGCGCGCCGATCTCGCGGTCGAGCTCCCTGAGGCCGGCATCGGTATCTATCGCGGCAATGCCGCCTCCGTCGCGCCGGGCCAGTGGGACCTGGTGATCGAGGGCGAGGTGCGGGGCGAGCGGGTGTTCCTGTCGCGCAACCGCGTGATCCTGAACTGAAGGACTTCGTCATGCAGGTCACGCGCGATTTCTCGCACTACGTTCGGACCGCGGGCGAGGGCGTCCAGCACATCGATCTCGCAGTCGAGGGCGTTCATTGCGCCGGCTGCATGGCCAAGATCGAGCGCGGGCTCTCCGCGATTCCCGACGTCACTTTGGCGCGCGTGAACCTCACCGACCGCCGCGTCGCGCTGGAATGGAAGCAGGGCACGCTCGACCCAAGCCGCTTCATCGATCGCCTCGAGGAGCTCGGCTACAAGGCCTATCCTTACGAGACCGAAAGCGCGGAAGTGACCGAGGTCGCGGAATCGCGCTTCCTGCTGCGCTGCCTCGGCGTCGCCGCCTTTGCCACCATGAATGTGATGATGCTGTCGATCCCGGTGTGGTCCGGCAACGTCTCGGACATGTTGCCCGAGCAGCGCGACTTCTTCCACTGGCTGTCGGCGCTGATCGCACTGCCGGCGGCGGCCTATGCCGGGCAGCCATTCTTCCGCTCGGCCTGGCGCGCGCTGTCGGCCAAGACCACCAACATGGACGTCCCGATCTCGATCGGGGTGTACCTTGCGCTCGGCATGTCCGTGGTCGAAACCGTCCATCACGCCGAGCACGCCTATTTCGACGCGGCGATCATGCTGCTGACCTTCCTGCTGGTCGGCCGCGTCCTCGACCAGAACATGCGGCGGCGGACCCGCGCGATCGCCGGCAATCTCGCCGCGCTGAAGGCGGAGACGGCGGCCAAGTTCGTCGGGCCTGATGAAATATCTCAAGTGCCGGTGGCCGCGATCCATCCCGGCGACATCGTGCTGCTGCGGCCCGGCGAGCGCTGCGCGGTCGATGGCACCGTGATCGAGGGCCGTTCCGAGATCGACCAGAGCCTGATCACCGGCGAGACGCTGTATGTCACGGCCGGGCAGGGCACGCCGGTCTATGCGGGATCGATGAACATCTCCGGGACGCTGCGGGTGCGGGTCTCGGCGGCCTCGGAAGCCACGCTGCTCGCCGAGATCACGCGGCTGCTCGACCACGCGCTTCAGGCGCGCTCGCGCTACATGCGGCTCGCCGACCGCGCCTCGCGGCTCTATGCGCCGGTGGTTCATGCGACCGCGCTCCTCACCATTCTCGGCTGGGTCATCGCTGGCGCAAGCTGGCATGATGCGATCGTCACCGGCGTTGCCGTGCTGATCATCACCTGTCCCTGCGCGCTCGGGCTCGCGATCCCGACCGTGCAGACGATCGCCTCGGGCGCGATGTTCAAATCCGGCGTGCTGCTCAACTCCGGCGACGCCATCGAGCGGCTGGCGGAGGCCGACCATGTCATCTTCGACAAGACCGGCACGCTGACCTTGCCCGATCTCGACGTGACGAATGCGGCCGATATCCCCGCCGACATCTTCGATCTCGCCGGCCGTCTCGCGCTGTCGAGCCATCATCCGGTGGCCGCTGCGGTTGCGCAGGCGGCTGATGCCAGCTCGCCGATCGTCGGCGCGGTCGAGGAGGCCGGGCAGGGCGTGCGCGCGACCGTTGACGGCGTCGAAATCCGTCTTGGGCGTCCGTCCTTCTGTGGCGCCGAAGGCCTTGTCGGCTTGACCGATGATCTCGACCCGGACGCCTCCATCGTTGCGTTCAGCAAGGGCCGCGAAAAATTCATCCTCTCGGTGCGTCAGGGCCTGCGTCCGGATGCGCTGGCCGTGATCGCGGCGCTGAAGGCGCGCAACATCGGCATCGAGATCCTCTCCGGCGACCGCGAGGCGGCGGTGATCGCGGCGGCCCATGCGCTCGGCATTCTCGAATGGCGCGCCGGCGTCACGCCGGCCGACAAGATCGCGCGGATCGAGGAGTTGAAGCGTCGCGGCGCAAAAGTGCTGATGGTCGGCGACGGCATGAACGACGCGCCTTCGCTGGCGGCGGCCCATGTCTCGATGTCGCCGATCTCCGCCGCGCATCTCAGCCAGGCCACCGCCGATCTCGTCTTCCTCGGCCGCCCGCTGGCCCCGGTCGTCGCGGCCATCGATGCCGCGCGCAAGGCGTTGCACCTGATGCGGCAAAACCTCTGGCTCGCGATCGGCTATAACGTTCTCGCCGTGCCGGTCGCGATCAGCGGCATTGTGACGCCCCTGATTGCCGCAGCGGCCATGAGCGGATCCTCGATCCTGGTCATGCTGAATTCGCTGCGGGCCCGTAGCCGCGCGCGGGAGATTGTGTGATGGAAATCCTGGTCATCCTGGTGCCGCTGGCACTGATGCTCGGACTTGCAGGCCTCGTCGCGTTCCTTTGGTCGCTTCGGAGCGGCCAGTATGACGACCTCGACGGCGCCGCCTGGCGCGCGATCGCCGAGGACGAGCCGCCGGAGGAGCGCAGGGCTAGGCCTAGGTGTGGTCTTTCCGGAGGTTGTCCATCTGGTCTGAACCGAGCAAGCTGAGGTTGCGAAGCTTCAGTGTTCCAAGAGAGACCAGACGATGAAAGTCCACAAGAAGGCGCCTTTGACGCCCACCGAGAGGCGATGGTGCGAAGTGTCGTCGAGGGCGGACTGAGCAAGGCCGACGCGGCCTATCAGTTCAACACGACACCGAAGACCATCGCCAAATGGGTCAGCGGGGTCCGCAGAAGGTGTGGAGAGGCGCGTGATCGGTCCTCCAGCCCCCACTCACCGCCGAGCCAAACCCCGCCAACCAGTGCAAGGTCATCGAGACGTTGCGCCGGCAGCGCCACACCGGCAAGCAAATCGTAGGCCAAATGGACAGTTCGTCATCACGCCGAAGATGGGCCAAGCTTCTAAGTTGTTGATCTCTCTTGAGGCACCGACGCGGCGGCGGGCCGGAGCCTCCGCGTGCACGAACCTAGTCCAAGCCCATTGGCGCTTGCTGCGGAGCGCACCTCTGTGCAAGACAATTGCTCCCAAAAGGGCATAAAGGAACCGCACTGTGACAGCCTCTCTTGATGGCGAAATTCGCGACGGCCGCCATCATATGCAGGTCCG
>NZ_VSSR01000112.1 GCF_008123515.1 Bradyrhizobium cytisi | reverse complement strand
TCCCCATGTGAGCAATCCAGAGTCCCTCCACGGAAAGATTCTGGATTGCTTCGCTGCGCTCGCAACGACGATGTGGAGGCCGATTGCATCCGTCAGCCGGATCGACCCGCGGCGAGCAACCTCCGCAGCGAAACCCAGCCCTACTGCTTCTGCAACTTCGTCAGTGTGCCGGAGCCATCCGCGTCGGTCGCGGAATACGTCACCCGATCGCCGGCATGGACGGTATCCAGCATCGCGGCGTCCTTAGCCTTGTACTGCTGCAACGCGCCGGCGCCGCCGGCACTGCCGCCGACCGTGCCCTTCTGCGTCTGCTGGATCGAGATCGTATTGTTTAGCCGATTGATGCTGGTGACCATTCCGGTCATGTCGTCGGCAAAAGCGGAGGACGCGAGCATGCTGATGGCTGCAGCGCCTGCGAGGATGAATCTTGCTGTTCCCATCGAGGCCTCCCGGCATTGGATGTTCACATCGACAAGCCATCCTAGATCGATTTGGTTCCGGCAGATAGCGTGGCAAACATTAATGATCGCATTGAAATCGCGGGAACTTTTGTGAAAGCCGCCAGCAGGGCTGACGCTATTCCATCTCCTGCTGGATCACGCGGCCGAGCGCAAACAGGCGCTGATCGATGGCGGTCGGAACCTCGCAGACGAAGCGCACCACCTTGCGGCGATCCTCGAAGATGCGGGTCTCCCAGATCAGCTGGTTGCTCATGGCATCGACCTTGGCGTCGTCGCGCGGCGTTGCGTCCTGGAGCGCCTGGAGCTGGATGGTCTCCTCGCGGATCTTGTCGGCGGCCTCGCGTTGCTTGCGGCTGACGCGTTCGAGCCCGCTCATGACTTGCGAGCGCTGGGCGTTGAGCGTGTCGAACAGGCCGGCGAACAGCAGTTTTGCGTTGGCGGTCTTGTCGGCCGCGGAGCCGCCCAAAAATTCCTTGATCGACCTCTCGGCCTCGTCCAGCGGCGTCTTGCGCGCTGCCAGCTTCGAGACCAGCGCGCTGACCTTGCTGTCGTCCTTCCACTTGCTCTCGGCGTCGTCGAGCGCAGGACCGGCCCAGACGGCGGCGAGCGAGATGTCCGGAACCTTGGCCTGCGAACAGGGCCAGTCGGGATAGCGCGGATCGGCCGCGCGTGCGGCGACGGTCGAGACCGCGAACGCAAGGGCTGCCATGGCAAGTGTCCGAACCATCATCCTTCGCCTCCCGCAGGCCCGCGCCGCGCCAGCCCGCGCGAGGGATCATAGGCATAGATCGCGGCGGTCATGAAGACGATTGTGCAAACTCCGACCACAGCCAGCGAGATCCAGTTGATCTGTCCATACAGCGCGAAGCGAATCAGCTCGACCGCATGGGTGAACGGATTGGCCTGGCAAACATAATAGAGATAAGGGCTGCCCTCCTGCACCCGCCAGAGCGGGTAGAGCGCGGAGGAGGCAAAGAACATCGGGAAGATCACGAAGTTCATGACGCCGGCAAAATTTTCCAGCTGCTTGATGCCGGAGGAGATCAGCATGCCGAGCGAGCCCAGCATCAGCCCGGACAGGATCAGCGCCGGCAGCACCGTGAGATAGCCGATCGGGGGCGGCGTGATGTCCCAGAACCAGGCGATGATCAGGAACGCATAGACCTGGAGCAGCGACACCGCGGTGCCCGCGAGCAGCTTGCAGAACAGCAGGAAGCCGCGCGGCAGCGGGCTCACCAGCAGCGTGCGCATGTTGCCCATCTCGCGGTCATAGACCATCGAGAGCGAGGACTGCATGCCGTTGAAGAGCTGGATCATCGCCATCAATCCCGGCGCGATGAAGACCTCGTAGAGGATGTAGGTCTCGTAAGGCGGGATGATGGAGATGCCGAGCACCTGGCGGAAGCCGGCCGCAAAGATGAACAGCCACACCAGCGGCCGCACCAGCGCCGAGACGAAGCGCTCGCGCTGATGCAGGAAGCGCAGCCCCTCGCGCCAGACGATGCCGGTCAGGCAGGTCATGTACTCGGAGGCCGAGAAGCCGCGCGGCGCCTCGCGCGTGGTGATGCTGCTCATGCGCCGCCTCCCGGCATCACTTGCGCGCCGGTCAGGCGCATGAAGGCGGTGTTGACGTCCTGCGCGCCGGCCTCGCCGATGACGCGGCCCATCGGGCCCTGTGCCAGCACCTTGCCCTGGTGCAGCACCACGAGGTCGTCACTGGGCATGATCTCGTCGAACAGATGCGTGGCCCAGAGCACGCCGATGCCTTGCTCCGTCACGAGCTGGCGGACATGGCTGATGATGTCTGCGCGTGCCTTGACGTCGAGGCCGACGGTCGGCTCGTCCAGCAGCAACAGCCGCGGCCGGTGCAGCAGCGCACGGGCGATCTCCAGCCGCCGCATCTGCCCGCCGGAGAGATCGCGCACCTTGCTGCCGGCGCGGTCGGCGAGGCCAATGCGCGCGAGCAGCTCGGCGCTGCGCGCAGCCGCCTCGCGCCGGCTGATGCCGTGGAGGGCGGCGTGATAGAGCAGGTTTTGCGTCAGCGACAGATCGAGATCGAGCGTGCGCGGCTGGAACACGACGCCGAGCAGCCGCAGCGCCTCGCCGGGTGAGCGGCTGATGTCATGGCCGAAAATACCGACGCGGCCGGTCTGGATGCCGAACAGCCGCGTGATCAGCGAGAACAGCGTGCTCTTGCCCGCGCCGTTGAGGCCGAGCAAGGCGGTGAAGCTCGCAGGTCTCACGTTGAAGGAGACGTCGATCAGCGCCCGGCGCGGGCCGTAGGAATGGCTGACGCCGTCGATCGACAGCGCGGGCACCGCGGCCGGATCAGGCCGTGGCGTCTCGCGAGGTTCGGCGATGGGAGCGGGGCTGGTCATGGCGCGATCGTGATGCCCCAGGGCAGTTCGCCCACCTGAATGGTCTTGATCACCTTTTGCGCGGCGACGTCGATGACGGAAACGTCGTTGGACACGCCATTGGTGGTGAGCAGGTATTTTTCATCCGGCGTGAACGCCATGTGCCAGACGCGCTGGCCGACTAGGAGATATTTCGTCACCTTGCGCGTGGCAGTGTCGACCACGGCGACCCGGTTGGCGGGGCCGAGCGCGACAAAGGCGGTCTTGTCGTCCTTGGTCATGCCAATGCCGACCGGCTGGATCGCCTCTTTCCTCAAGCCGGGAATCTCAAAATTGACCTTGCCGATGACCTCGTGCTTCTGCGGGTCTACGATCGACACGGTGCCGCCGATCTCGGAGGACACCCACAATTCGGACGCATCGTGCTTGAACTCGGCAAAGCGCGGCCGGGCATCGACCAGCACATTGGCAACGATCTGGCGCGACGCGGTGTCGATGAAATGCGCCATGTTGGTCGTCTCGGACGTGTTGATCAGAATCTTCCCGTCCGGGCTGACGGTCATGCCCTCGGGCTCGACGCCGACCTGGATGTCTCCGAGGCGTGCACGCTTCTCCAGATCAATCACCGTCACCGTATTGTCGTTCTCGTTGGCGACATAGAGTGTCTTGCCGGCGGCATCCTGGGTGAACAGTTCAGGGTCGGGCCCGGAGGGCAGGGTGTCGACAACGGCTTGGGTCTTGGCGTCGATCACCTGGATGGTGTCGTCGTCGCCGACCGCGACCATCACAAATTTTCCATCGCGGGTGAACTCGATGCCGCGCGGACGCTGGCCGACCTTGATAGTCTTGGTCACGGCCCAGCTCTCGGTGTCGATCACCGACACCGTGTTGCTCTTTTCGTTCGAGACATAGGCGATGAAGGCATGAGCGGGCGCTGCCGCGAGCGCCAGTCCGGAGAGCAATCCCACCCGCAACATCCGTGTCCTCATTTCAGCTTGCATTTGCTCTCCGGACGATCATAGCCGAGCGTGTCGAGTTCGGAGACCTGGTGCAGAAACCCTTCCTGCGGCGACACCGACACCACCATGCGGCCGTCGACCAGCAGGATCGGCTGGCGGAGCTGGAGATTCCAGTCGCGCAGCGTCAGCTTGGTGCCCTTGAAGGCGGCGACGGAGAAGTCCGGTCCCTTGATGAAATCGGTGACCTTCTTGACGTCGCCGGAATTGGTGCGCGAGGTGGCCTCGCCAATCATGCGCACGGCAGTCCAGGCCTGCATGTCGAGCGCAGTCATGCGCCGCGAATTGAGCTTCATGAAGCGGTTCTGCATCTGCGTCGCGCCCCATTGGTCCTGCGCGGCGTCCCAGCTGCGCGGCACCAGGCCGGCCGAGCCCGCGACGGGGCGGGGATCCCAGGTGCGGTAAGGCAGATAGGCTGCGAATACCTCGCTCTCGTCGGCGGCGACCAGCACGTCGTAGGCGGGCGCGGCTTGCGTGAACACGGGCATCTGCCGCTGGATCAGCGTCACGCCCGAGTCCGTGCGGCGCGCGCCGCCGGTGTCCTCGAAGGTCCGCTCCTGCACGATCTTCGCGCCAAAGCGCGTGGCGGCGCGACGGAGTGCATCGGCGTATAGCTTGTCCTTGTCATGCGAGCCGACCAACAGCAGCCAGCGCGGCCATCGCTTCCACACCAGGTACTGGCCGAGCGCATCGGCCAGCATTGAGCGTGTCGGCGCGGCGTGGATCACATTGGCGCGGCAATCGGCCTCGCGTAGCCGCTCGTCGATTGCGCCGGCGTTGAACAGCAGCGTGCCGCGGTCGCGCAAGGCGTCGGCGGCCTTCAACAGTGCATCGGCCGGCAGGTCGGTGACGATGAAGCCGTTGTGCTCGGCGAGCGCGGTCGCGGCCTGGACCACGTCCTCACCTTCCCTAATGCGGCGCTCCTCCAGCGTGAAGCGCTGGTTCAGGAATTTCCCTGTGGTGTTGTTGTCCTCGATTGCGAGCTTCGCGCCGGCGACGCCGTCATTGTCCGTGGGCTGCTCGACCAGCGAGAGCGTCGATCTGGTGCCGGCGACACCGAGATAGCCGACGCCGATCGTGACCGGGTCGGCCGCGAGCGCTTGCATCGCTGCCAGACACAGGCCGATCGGGCCGAGCAACCATCGGATCATGCTTCCTCCTGACGTCCTCCCCGGCTTGACCGTCGGTGAAGAATTGTCTCTCTTGAAGCATGACCGATTTGGCCGGGCATGCAACCCCGCATTTGGTCGTCGCGACACGACAGGCGGAATCACGATCATGCGAGCGCTGATATGTTTCGCGGCTTTGCTGCTGATGGGTTCGCAGGCAGCCGCCGATCCGCCAAAACTTGCCGTGTTCGATTTCGAGTTGATCGACACCAGCCTGCCCGGCGAGTTCTACGGCTCCCGGCCGGAAGAGGCGCGGCTCGCGCATATCAGCGACCAGTTGCGCAAGCAACTGGCCGACTCAGGCCGGTTCCAGCTGCTCGATATCGCGCCGGTGAGGGATGCCGCCAGTCACGCCAATCTGCAGGCCTGCGGCGGTTGCGACCTCAAGCTTGCCGGAGAGCTCGGTGCTGACCTCGAGATCACCGGCATGGTGCAGAAGGTCTCGAACCTGATCATCAATCTGAACATCCATCTGCGCGACGTGAAGACCGGCAACATGATCACCGCGGCAAGCGCCGACATGCGCGGCAACACCGACGAATCCTGGTCGCGCACGATGAGCTATCTGATCCGCAACCGCCTGCTCGCGCCGAATTACGGCAAGCCGGAGTAGGTGCAAAGCCCTCACAGGGGGAGAAGGAAGAAGCTACCCCTTCAGCCGCTCCGCATGCCAGTGCAGATGGTCGCTCATGAACGTCGAGATGAAATAGTAGCTATGGTCGTAACCCGGCTGACGCCGAAGCGTCAGCGGGATGTTGGCCTTGTTGCAGGCCGCCTGCAGCAGTTCGGGACGAAGCTGCTCCTTCAGGAAATTATCGGCCTCGCCGACGTCGACCAGGAAGCCTGAGTATTTCGCGCCATCCTCGATCAGCGCCACCGTGTCATGGCTGCGCCAGGCATCCTTGTTCGGCCCGAGATAGCCGGTCAGCGCCTTGATGCCCCAGGGCACCTGCGACGGCGCCACGATCGGGGCGAACGCACTTGCGGCGCGATAGCGGTGGGGGTTGCGCAGCGCCACGGTCAGCGCACCGTGGCCGCCCATGGAATGGCCCATCACCGATTGCCGCTTGGCATCGACTGGAAAATGTCCCGCCACGAGCTTCGGCAGCTCGTCGGTGACATAGCTCCACATGCGATAATTGCGCGCGAACGGCGCTTCGGTCGCATCGACGTAGAAACCGGCACCCAAGCCGAAATCATAGGCATTGTTGGCGTCGCCCGGCACGTCGGGTCCGCGCGGACTGGTGTCGGGCGCGACGAAGATCAGGCCGAGCTCGGCGCAGGCTTTGCGAAATTCGCCCTTCTCGGTGACGTTGGCATGGGTGCAGGTGAGCCCGGAGAGATACCAGACCACGGGCAGCCTGGTGCCGTCGGCATGCGGGGGAACATAGACCGAGAACACCATGTCGGTGCCGGTCGCCTGGCTCGCATGGCGATACACGCCCTGTACGCCGCCATAGGAAGTGTTGGTCGAGACAGTCTGGATCGTCATGCCGGTTTGCTCCGTGGCATCTCACCACATCAAGAATGCAATGCTCGTGTGTCCGAATTAGCGCGGGAACGCAAAGGCTGACCCAGGGTCAGGCGACACCGCTGTCGATCGCCAGCCGCACCAGCTCGACCGAGGTCTTCACCCCGAGCTTCTGGCGCATGATCGAGGAGGTGTTGGCGACCGTCTTGTAGGACGATTGCACCAGCCAGGCGATCTCGGACAGGCTCTTTCCCGCGCTGAGCAGCCGCAAAATCTCCATCTCTCGCGCATTCAGCTTCGACAGCGGGCTTTGCGCCAGCATGGGCCCTGCGAAGGCGATGCTGCGCGCGATCGCGCTCGGAAGATAAGTGCCGCCGCCGCCGCCGACGGTGCGGATCGCCTCAACGAGATCGTCGGGGTCGCCGGTCTTGGAGACGTAGCCCTTGGCTCCGCATTCGATCGCGCGCGCGGCAAAGGCCGGGTCGTCGTTCATGCTGAACATGATGATGCGGGCATCAGGCGCGCGTTCGAGGATGCGGCGAGCCAGCTCGAAGCCGGAGACGGTCGGCAGGTTGATGTCGATGACGCAGAGGTCGGGGCGCTCGACGATGAACACGCACTCGCCGTCTTCGGCATCGGCGGCCTCCAAAATCTCGATCTCGCCTTCGTCGGCCAGCACCGCGCGGCAGCCGGAGGCGACAATGGGATGATCGTCGACGATCAGAATGCGCATAGGCGTTCCCCGTGACAGCGCATCCCCGTGAAAGAATTTGCCTGTTTTCGCGCCGCATGATTCCGGACGAGACGGACGCGCGTCTCATGTCGGGTCATGCAACCCGGCCGGGATTGCTGTACGCTTCCGATTAGATATCGGGCGCTTCGTCTCTGTCAACGCTATCGGACAGGCGCGAGCGATCCTTCGTGGGGCAGGCGAGAGCAATGTGGCAAAATCTATCCTTGCGCGGGCGCATCAACCTCCTGCTGGCGCTGCTGCTTGCGCTCGGGCTCGCCGTCAACATCGCCCGACAGGTGGCGGAGGCCGGTCCCCGCGTCCAGGCCGAGGACCAGAGCGTGATCCGGCTGGCGCGCGAGTTCATCGAGATGATCGTTGCCGATCTCAACGAGGCGCCGGATCCCGACGCCAGGCTGAGCCAGATCGCGCGTGACCTCAATCGGCTCCGCCATGTCAGCATTGCGCTTCGGGACGCAGGTGGGAACCCGTTGACGCCGCCGCGCACCGAGGCCGATGACGACACGTCCGGGCCACCGGCCTGGTTCGTCAGCCTGGTTCATCCCGAGCAGACCGCCGTCAACGTGCCGGTCTCGGTCCATGGCAAGCCCGGCTCGCTGGTGATTACCTCGCATCCCAATGACGAGATCGCCGAGATCTGGGATGCCATCGTCACGCAGCTCGAGGTCGGTTCAGTCATCGCGCTGGTGCTGTTTCTGGTGATGATGACGGTCGTCGGCCGCGCGCTCGCGCCGCTTGAGTCGCTGACACAGACGATGGGCGAGCTCGAGGACGGCCGCTACGACGCGCGTGCAGTGCCCGACGGCGCGCCCGAGCTCGCTGCGATCTGCACCAAGCTCAATCATCTCGCGGCGACGCTTGGCGAGGCGGTCGAGGACAAGCGGCGGCTTGCCGAGCGCGCGGTGTCGCTCCAGGACGTCGAGCGCAAGGAGATCGCGCGCGAGCTGCATGACGAATTCGGGCCGTATCTGTTCTCGCTGCGCGCGCATGCCAGCGCTCTCGCAAAGCTCGCCGACGGACGCGCACCAAGTGCAGATGCCGTGCGAAAACACGGCGGAGCCTTGCTGGAGCAGATCAATGCGCTGCAGCAGTTCACCCGTCGCGTGCTGGAGCGCTTGAGGCCCGTCGGCCTTGCCGAGCTTGGCCTTGGCAAGGCGCTGGAATCGCTGTCGCGGCTGTGGCGGGAATCGCATCCCGACGTGAACATCGAGACGACGATCTCGCCGGCGCTGGGGGTTACGGGCGAGACCGCGGACCTGACGATTTATCGCGTCGTGCAGGAGGCGCTCACCAATGCGTTCCGCCACGCCGGCGCGACCGCGATCAATGTCGTGATCGAGCCGGCGGAGCAGCCCGGCCGCGACGGTCGCTGCTGCGCCCGGGTCCGGGTCAGCGACAACGGCCACGGCATGGAGCCGGGCCAGAAGCTCGGCTTCGGCCTCGTCGGCATGCGCGAGCGTATTCTGGCGCTGGGCGGCACGCTCAACGTGGCGTCGGGCGAGGGCGGCGTCACCGTGGAGGCGCTGGTTCCAACCGCTGCGGCCTGATCGCGTCCGGTTCGATCGGGAAGAATTCCCGATTTGGTCGGGAAAACGGGTACGGATTGTGCCCGACCTTTTGCGGCTGGTGCATGAGCCGCCGCCGAATACACTCGTCACAACCAACGGTGAAAACCAAAACAGCTGAAGGTTACGGGTGGGACAATACTAGGAATGCGCAAGCTGGGACACACGCGGCGTCTGCTGATGGCCTTGGTCGCGACCGGGTTGGTGTCCGGACTCTGTTTCGGGACCAGCGCCCGCGCTGCGCAGGACGAAGAGACCAACGTCCAGAATCTGCCTGCGGTCGAGGTGGTGGCGCCGCGGCCGACGCCGCGGCGCGCGTCGCCGCGGCCGGTTGCGCGGACGGCTGCGAGCTCCGGCAAGCCGAGGGAGGGCAGGATTTACGTCTACCCGACCGCGCCTGGCACCGGCAGGGGTCTCGATGTCGACAAGGTTCCGTCGGCGATCAACGCCGTTGACGCCAACCAGATCAAGCGCACCGGCTCGCTCAACGTCACGGATGCGCTGCGCGACAACATTGCCGGGGTCAGCATCAGCGAGGTGACCGGCAACCCGTTCCAGCCGAACGTCGAGTTTCGCGGCTTTGTCGCCTCGCCCGTGACCGGCACGCCGCAAGGACTCGCGGTGTACCAGAACGGCGTGCGGATCAACGAAGCGTTCTCGGACGCCGCCAACTGGGACCTGATCCCGACCGCAGCGATCAGGTCGGTGACGCTGGTGACCAATAACCCGGTCTTCGGCCTGAACGCGCTCGGAGGCGCGATCAATCTGCAAATGAAGGATGGCTTCACCTATCAAGGCGCGGAGCTGGATGCCATGGGCGGCTCATTCGGCCGCATCCAGGGCTCGGCGCAATGGGGCAAGGTGGTCGACCAGAACTACGGCATCTACGCCGCGCTCGAAGGCCTGCACGACAACGGTTTTCGCAACTTCTCCCAATCGGACGTGCGGCGCTTCTACAGTGACGTCGGCTACAAGGCCGGCGACAGCGAATTCCACGTCAATATGGGGGTCGCCAAGAACGATTTCGGCGCCAACGCCACCGTTCCGGCCGAGCTCCTGGGTAAATATTGGGGCGCGACCTACACGACACCGCAAACCAGCGCCAACCGCGTCGGCTATCTCAACCTGACCGCCAGGGCCGACGCGACGCCGACCTGGACGCTCGAAGGCACCGCGCATGTGCGCAGGTACGAGCAGAAGATCGTGGACGGCAATCCAACCAACGTCGGCGAGTGCACGGCGGACGCGACGTTGCTGTGCTTCGGCGACGGTGCGACGCCCGCGAATGGCACGAACGGCGTGCAGCTTGGCAATCCCTTTGCGCCGGGAACGATCCTCGGCGAGATCGACCGGAGCTCGATACGGTCGACCAGCTTCGGCGCATCGGGGCAGGCCACCAACACCGATCAGCTGTTTGGGCATGACAACCGCTTCGTGATGGGCACAAGCTATGATGCCAGCGTCACGCGCTACGATGCCACCGCCGAGATCGGTTCGATCGGAGAGAACTATGTCGTGAGCGGCGGCGGCATCTTCCTGGGGCCGACCGGCACGATCGATACCGGGTTTGCCGGTCCCGTCTCGCTGCGGACCGTCAATCAATATAACGGCCTCTATGCGATGGACACGTTCAACGTCACGGATGCCTTCGCGATCACCGGCGGAGGCCGCTTCAACGTGGCGCGCATCTCGCTGGAGGACCAGCTCGGCACTGCGCTCAACGGCGACTACACCTACACCCGGTTCAATCCGGTGATCGGCGGGACCTACAAGATCACGCCGGAGCTGACCGCCTATGCCGGCTATTCCGAGGCCAACCGCGTGCCGACACCGCTCGAGCTCGGCTGCGCCGATCCGAACAATCCGTGTCTCATCGCGGCGTTTCTGGTCTCCGACCCGCCGTTGAAGCAGGTCGTGTCCAAAACGGTGGAGGCTGGCCTGCGCGGTACCAGGGAGCTGAACATCGGCACGCTCGGATGGAAGATCGGCGGCTTCCGCGCCACCAACTATGATGACATCCTGGCCGTCCCCGTTCCCGGCCGGACCGGCTTCGGCTATTTCACCAATGTCGGCAGGACACGACGGCAGGGGCTCGAGGCCGAGGTCAACATCAAATCACCGACGCTTCAGTTCCAGGCCAGCTACACCTTCGTCGATGCCCGCTTCCTCGACGCATTGACGCTCGGCTCGAACAGCCCGTTCGCCGATGCCGACGGAAACATCCAGGTCTTGCCCGGCAACCAGATACCCGCGATCCCGCGTCACCGCGTCAAGGTCGGTATCGACTACGCCGTTACCGATGAGTGGAAGGTTGGCGGCAATGCGCTGTTTGTCTCCAGCCAATACCTGGTCGGCGACGAATCCAACCAGTATTCCAAGCTGTCATCCTATACGGTCTTCAATCTGCACACGTCCTACCAGGTCGCCAAGAATTTCCAGATCTACGGCAAGATCGACAACGTCTTCGACAATCGCTACGCGACCTACGGACAGTTCTTCGACACCGGCGCTCTGCCGAACTTCACCAATGGCGGAAACCCCTTCACCGATCCGCGCTCGCTGAGCCCGGCAAGGCCGCGTGCGTTCTACGCGGGCGCGCGGGTGACGTTCTAGAGCGTTCGCCCATCTG
>NZ_VSSR01000111.1 GCF_008123515.1 Bradyrhizobium cytisi | reverse complement strand
GAAAGGTGGACTTCTCTTGCTCCGGGTATCATCCCGACCTTGAATCACGACTCACGTTCCAAGAAAAGTGGGTACTAGTCGACCGCTTCCTAGCAGCAACACTTCAGCGAGCGAAGTCCTTTCAGGCTCCATCGGTTTTTCTTCGCCGCGGCATCCGATTGCACGACGAGCTCATAGCGGCCGTTCCGCTTACGCACCACTCGAGCATGATGCTCGGTATGATCACCACCGCTGACATTTTGTGGATTGTCGCCAGCGCAGGTGCGTGCAGGTCGTTGACTTGCGCCATGACCTAGAGGTTCGATCGTTGCGGGACGCGCATCACAAATTGTCCTTGCAGACGAATCCAGACAAGGCGATCTTACGCCTCGCGCGCGTACTTGCTCGTCTAGCGCGAGGGAAGATTATGAAAGTGAGCACGCCAATCGAACCGACAAGGAAGAGAGCGACGATCTATGCTCGTTTCTCCACCTATCTTCAGAATGAGCGATCGATCGAAGATCAGCTTTCACTTTGCCAAAGCTATGCCGAGCGTGAAGGCTTAACCGTTATCAGCACCTATGAAGATCGGGCTCGTTCAGGCGCCTCGGTGATGGGACGCGAAGGCCTTCTGCGGATGTTGGACCAAGCGCGGGCGAGATCCTTCGACGTAGTGATCGTTGAAGCGCTTGATCGCCTCTCTCGCGACATGGAGGATCTCGCAGGCATCCATAAGCGGCTATCTTTTCTCGGGATCGAGATCCGGGCGGTCCACGAAGGCGTCGTTAATACCGTGCTGGTCGGCCTTCGCGGCCTAGTCGGACAACTCTATCGTGAGGACAACGCGCACAAGGTGCGTCGTGGCCAAGCAGGGCGGGTCAAGCAGGGCTTGGCTGGAGGTGGCCTGACATACGGATATATCGCGGTCGCCGGGAGAAGCGGCGAACGAGTCATCGTCGAGGCCGAGGCACAAGTGATCCGGCGCATCTTTCAGGAATACGTTGACGGTCGAACGCCTCGCGAAATCGCACACGATCTCAACAAAGAGAAGATATCACCTCCCCGAGGGCGGACATGGAACGCCTCAACAATTAATGGCAACCTCAAGAGGGGTGCCGGCATTCTGCAGAACGAGCTTTATGTAGGGCGCCTCGTCTGGAACAAAGTCAGAATGGTGAAAGATCCCGACTCGGGAAAGCGTCTGTCGCGACCAAATCCAAAGAGTGATTGGCAGGTTGCTGAAGTGCCGCATCTAGCAATTGTCAGTCCAGAGCTGTTCACAGCCGCTCAGCAGCGAAGAGAAGCGCGGTCGCGCCCACCGAAGCCATGAACGTCGTCCTCGTCGGATGCTATCTGGCCTGCTCCGTTGCGGTTCATGCGGCTCCGGCATGGCAACTAATGGGCGGGACAAATCGGGGCGCGTTCGCATTCGCTGCTCGGCGGCCACGGAGAGCGGCACGTGTCCTGACGCCAATACTTTTTATTTAGACGCCGTCGAGAGAGCGCAGTCCTCAGCGGGCTAAAGGCCGAATTGCGCGCGCCGAAGGTCATTTCGGAGTAGGTACGCACGTATCTCGAGGAGCGGAAGCGCCTGACTGCCTCCTCGTAATATTTGGAGCCTGAATAGTTCTTGTGGGTATAGTCGATCATGAAGAGCCCGTAGTGATGGCGCGGCAGGCTCTGCAGGCTCTCGACCAGCTGGCCGAGATTGCGCGCTAGGATCGCGTTGCGCGGCACTTCGGTCAGCCAAGCCGTATCGAGCGCCCAGGCCGCACAAGTCAGATGCGAGGCGCCGCAGATGCCGCAAGCTCGTGGCGTGACCACGAGACCGGCCTGAGGATCTTTATCCCGTAGGATGATTTCGAAACCACGGAATAGTTCGGCTTGCGTCCAAGCGTCGACGACGACGCCGTCCTGGATATTGACGCGAACGTCAAGATCGCCTTCCACGCGGCCGACAGGCGAGATGTCGAGTGTTTGCACTGCTGATGGCATGAGAGTCAGTCCCTAATAACGAAAAACGAAAGCAACGGGCGTACGGGCAAGCTGAAGACATCCTCGTCAGACGACGAAGATGTCCTCGCGGAGCGGGGACCGAAGATCGTGCGCTTGAACCCTCAGGTCCGCAAAAGGCGGATAAAAGCACGTCATGCGGCTGCCGGATTAAAAAGTGGCGAATGCCGTTATGTTCCTGCTCACCGACCACAAGAACGGTTTGACCAACGAGCGGGTGGAATGGATAGGCTACAACAACATCGAACGCCAGATTCCCGGCATTATGGCGCTGCTTCCGAGGGCGGCGCCGAAACCTGGGCCACCCTCGCATCGCTCATCAACACGGCAAAGCTGCACGACATCGACCCGCGGCACTATCTGACCGATGTTCTCGAGCGCATCGTCTCCGGACGCACCAAGATCAATCAGCTGCACATGCTGTTGCCGTGGAATTGGAAGGCCGAGCGCGATAGTTCGCAGGCAAAGCTCGCCGCCTGATCAGTTCGACGGCAGGGCATCTGGAACTTCCTGCGCATCGCTGGCGTCGTCGTAGATCTCTTCGCGGATCACGCGCAGCGTCACCTCGTGCAGATACACTTGCAGCGCACTCTCCAGCTCGGTGAACTCCGGCAGCAGGACTCGATCGACGAAGCCTCGTGACGCACGGACCATCACCGTGTTGCGTCGCTGCCGGCGATAACGAAACGGCCGCAGCCCATATCGGCGGCAAAGCGCCAAAAACAGGTGCCGGGACCATTGGTCGGGAAGTGAGAATTGCTGTTCGATCGGTGGATCGTGGCGAGCAAGTTCCTCGACCCGGGCACGCACCCGCCGCAGCGCGGCTTCCGCCGCAAGGCGCTCACCAGCAGTTCCGGCACCCGCGAACAACGCTTCGATCTTCCGAAGCTTCTCGCGCAGCTGCGACTCGCTGGTCATTCTGATCCCCGTTGTCCGCTCCGAACCGGGATCACCCCATCACCGCGCGCCGGTAGCGTCAATCATCCCGACCGCGCTATCCAGAGCATTCCGCGCAAGTCAAGCCCCCGGCACCGATGATCCTCTCGTGACGCTCACGAAAAACCTAGCCCTAGCTACTTTCCGGCGCAAAAATCGCGGCTCTGAAGGGCGCGGTCAACCATGCAGACAATAAGAAGCCCCGCCGGGGGCGGCGGGGCGATGTGAGGCCAAGATTGCGCTGGAAGTGGACTATCTTTGGAGTGACTGCTGTTCCATCACGCGACCGATGCTGATGAGGTTGTCTGCGACAACGCCGAGCCCGACCCAGCGCTTCATTCCGGCGCTGGCTTTGTAGCGGCAGCGATCGAGCCCGTGCCGCCGTTTGGCGACGCTGATGCGCCCCTCGCATCCGGTCCGCCATTTCTGGCCGTTGCGGAACCAACGCTTCTTCTGCTCGCGCTTGCGGGCGACGCTCTTGGTGGAACGATTGGGGATGCAGACGCGCTTGACGCCGCTCGCCTTCGCCGCGGCTTCATTCCTGGCGGAATAGAACCCGGCATCTGCCGCGACCAGACGTGGCGTGCGACCGAGCTTGGCTTGGTGGATTTCGATGGCCGGGATCAACAGGTCCGAATCGCTCGTCCGCCGATCATAGACTTCGTAGTCGATCACGATCTGGTTTTCGGCTTCCTGCAGCTTGACCATCTTGCCGAACTCGTTGGGCTTGCCGGCCTTGCCCTTGCGAATGATCTCCGTCGAGGGCTCGAACACGCTGAAGAGCTTGTCCTCTGTCCGCGTGTTGCCGTGGAAGATGCGTTGCCGGGTCTGCCGCATCACCTGCCGCACCAGCGGCATCATCGCTTCCAGCTGCTGCCGCAAGCCTTGCAGCGCCAGCCGTTTCAAGATGCCCCTGGCCCGCTTCACGCCGGTGGATATCTCATGGGAGAAGCGCTTCGCTTGCCCCACCACTCGGCTCGTCGAGTTCAATAACTTACGGTAGCCTTGCTTGAGCCTCTCGTGATTGAGCGGTCCTTTGGCACGCGCAATCCGCGAGATATCGAGCAGCCGCAGTTTTACGCTTCGCGTTCGGTCGCGCAGCTTGGTTCCGGCCGCGCCCGCGATCTCGGTGACCTTCTTCATGGTGCGGATCAGCACCCTAACCCCGTCACCCAGCAACGTGCTGTCGGTCGGGTAATGGATGTTGGTCTCCACCACCGTCGTATCCACACGCATTCTGCGTCCCTGCGTCACCCCTTGTTGCTGCGCGATTTGCACGATCCGGTCGTGGATCTGTCTGATTGTCTCCGGATCCACAGCCAGGCCCCAGTGCCCCATCGTCTTGGCGTCCGGCATCTTGCCGCCGCCCACACGGGTGAAGTCGCGATACACCAGATTGGCGCGCACTTCGCGTTCCAGCACGTGATAGCTCCAGTTGCGAACATGCTTGAGGATCAACAACCGCAACACCACCTCGGCCGGCGCGCCCAGCCGACCACGACTGCGGCTCTTGGGATGTCGTCTCGCCAGCGCCTCGTACACCGCACCGACGATCTGTTCATCCGCCAGAACCCGGTCAGCATGGGTCATCCAACCTTCGCGAAGATCGCTCACCTCCCCGGCGATCAAGCCGTCGCCGAAGCTCAGTTGCGCTCTGCGCATCTCAATCACGTTTCTTCCTCCCCCGCGGCACCGCTGCATCAGGGCGCAACAGGTCGTGATTGAACTCGCAGATCGCCTCGATCGCGTCTTTCAGCTTCTGGTAATTCTCCAGCCAGCGGCGCACCTCGGCAACGCGCTCACGCCGCACACTGAACTGGCGCACGCGTCCACCCGCATAGCTCACCGTCAGGACATGCACCTGGTGCCCTTCGCCGCGCGCGCATTTCGGGCAGCCGCTCTTGTGACGAACGGTGCGCTCCAGCAACGAACCGCGCAGCAGTTCGCCGGTGACCGGCAGCTTGCCGACAAGCTTCTCACGCGTTTGAAGGGCTCGCTTACGAATCATTCATAAGAATGAATCAATGCTGCCGCTTCAAGTCAACGCCAATCCGTTCGACCTTGCAGTTTTCGCCACACCAAGCGATTCTGGCTGCCTCACAAGGCCGCCGAATTTTGCGCCGGAAAGTAGCTATGCCGAGCGCTGTCGCCCGACCCGCACTGGTCGGCGGACCCCGACCTATGGCGCGAGAAACGCCTTTGACGCAGACGACCGGATTGACGGGAATCTGGGTCGAGAGGCCCTCATCATACGCGCGTTCGGCTTCGGTAGGTTCCCATTCCACGCCAACCTCGTCGACCGCCTGACGCGCCACGCCGGCGAAGCCATCTGGACTCATCAGCACGAGCCGGTCCGTCAGCCGCGAGGGCCTGGCACGGCCGTAGACGCCGTAGCCGCGCCGACCCAATCATCGACGGCTCCTTGGGGTCGGACCACCGCGTCTGGGCTGTGCGCTACAATTCGCCGCCAGCGGCCAATTTTATTGATGGACGAGCCGGCGCTCCGCGGCAGCCACTACACACATGTACGAGAAGCCGCGTGAACCGAGAACGGCTCCGCTCGGCACCGGGCACCCAGCAACAGACTGACGCCGCCGTCACCCGCAAGTATTTTTACTCCGCTTTGCTTAGCATATCTGCTCTGGACTACGCGCCTCATCGCCAGGGTGCGCTCACGCGCGCTGCGGCACTTGAGGATTTTCATTTCCATTCGACGCTACCGAAGTCAGCATGAGGGAAGCGTTGCGAGTAATCGCTGCGGCTTGGCTGTAGCGCAGCGCGGAAATTTACGCTAGCTTCTGCTCGCGAGTTTGCAAATGCGTACCCGCATCCGATCTCTCCGAAGACAACGAGCGAGCATTCGACCGCTTGCTCCCTCCCATTCTCAGAGCTGGGATAATCCGGACAATGAGGAAATCTGGTTTGAATTGGCGCGCGCCATCGGACGTCAGATCGCACGGGATGAAAATTACGGCTCGGGGCAGCCGATAGAGGACCGGCATGACGACAGCGTCAACGAAGAAAACGGCTGTACTATA
>NZ_VSSR01000110.1 GCF_008123515.1 Bradyrhizobium cytisi | reverse complement strand
CTTGGGTTCCAGATGACTAGTGGCGCACGGCATAAAGCGGCGTGCGCAGCGTCATCTGGTAGGACGGCTTCGGCATCCACGCGATCTGTGCGGTGATGCCGAACAGGCGGTTGTCATTGTCATCCATGCGGTCGAGGTCGAGGCGCAAGATCGGCTGGGTGAACGGCTCCGCAAGCGTCCGGCCTGCGAGCTGCGCACCGCCGAACGACTGCACACCGAGGCGCCCGGTGAATTTCCAGTTGCTCGGCCATTGGTAATAGCCGCCGGCGTAGAGGATTGTGTTCGGCCTGATCCGGGCAACAAGGCTGGCAATGTCGGTGTGGGTGTATTGCACGCCGGCGAGCCAGCCGCGCGTCTCGTCCTTGTCGAGCGCGTAGTCGAATTCCAGGATGTTGTTGAACGAATTCGTCATGCCCTGCTCGTTCGGCACCGATTGGGTCAGCGTGGATTGCAACGTGATCGTCGGGATCCTGCCGCCGTTCTGCTGGTAGAGGTCGGCCTGCACGCCGATGTTCCAACTGGTGATGTCGAATGTCGACCAGCCGCCGCCGATATCCGTCGTCGAACCTGATACACCGCCATAGAGCGATACGCGATCGCTGACGTCCACGGTCAGCGGCAGGTCGACGGTGATCGATTTCGCGGCCGGCAAGCCGTTCGGCAGCGTCGCGCCGCGTTGTGCCGCCAGCGCTTCGAACGCGGCCGAGAGCGAGGTGTTGCCGAAGCCGAGCCCGAGCGTGCCCGCAGGGATCGTTGCATAGGTCGTGCGAAGATCGAGGTAGATGTTCGGGACGACGGACTTTGCCGCCGTGTCCTCGTCCCCATCGGCGGCGTAGACAGCGCCCGCCGGGATCGTCAGACACAGCAGTCCTGTTGCGACAGCGCGCAAGACCGAGCCGGACGTTGGGCTGCGGTGGGACACGTGACAATCCGACGCGTGGCGATCTGGTGACGGAACCGCCCGCTAGATGGAACGTGATCGTTCGTGTGGTCAAGGTCTATCTGCGGACCATGGACGATGCGCATGCGCGCGGTTACCCTGCCGTGATCGCGCTGACACACACTCGCCCGCCACAGTGCAGGCCGGACAATGGAGGACGACAGCGATGAACACGTCACGCCGCATCTTGCTTGCCGGACTAGCGGGGCTCGCCGTGGCTCCATCCGCAGCCCCCGTCTTCGCTGCGACACAAGCGGACCACGGCGCGACGGTGGCCGAAGAACGCTTTGCCCGCACGATCGCCGCAGCACATGCGCCTGATATCGCCTGCGCGCACCAGGCCGAGCGTTACGCCGACGCGCATTGGCGCGAGTATCTTGTGGCGGCGCGCGCTGTGCTCGACGCACGGGCGTAGTCGCGCCTCATTTCTCCACCGCGCGCCTGACCTGCTCGCCGATCTGCGACAGCACGAGCTGCGCCTGCGGCAGGATCGCACCCATGGCGTGGAAATTGTGGACCATGCCGTCATGGCAGACGTGCTCGACCGCGACGCCCGCGGCGAGCAGCTTGCGCGCGTAGGCATTGCCCTCGTCGCGCATCGGGTCGAACTCGGCGGTGTGGATGATTGCGGTCGGCAGGCCTGAGAGACGCGTCGCACGCAGTGGGGAGATGCGGGGATCGGCGGCATCCAGGCCCTCGGGCAGGTAATCTGACAGATCGGCCTCGATGGTGGTGCGGTCGATCAGATGTCCCTCGGCGAAGGCTTCGCGCGAGGGCGAGGTCTCCTCGAAATCCAGCACCGGGCAGATCAGGCATTGTGCGACAATGGAGAGGCCGGCGCTCTGCGCCTCTTCCTGGCATACGATCGCAGCGAGCGTCGCACCGGCGGAATCGCCGCCGACCACCAGCCGCTCGGCGTCGATGCCGAGAGATGAAGCTTTGCGCGCGACCCATTCGGTGGAGGCGATCGCGTCATCGACAGCAGCAGGAAATTTGTGCTCGGGCGCGAGGCGGTAGTCGACCGAAACGAGTCGACAGCCGGTCGCATGCGCCAGTGCCGCCGCGATACGGTCATGCGTCGCAATGCTGCCGGCGACGAGCCCGCCGCCATGAAAGAACACGAAGCCCGGCGCGCGCTCGCCGGCAGACGCCGGCGAATAGAGCCGATAGGGCAGCTCGCCGCCAGGGCCGGGCAACTTGCCGTCCGAGGCCGTCACATCCGGCGCCTCGGTGCGCGCGAGCTGCATCAGCTTCGCCAGCGATTGTCGCCGCGCCTCGACGCTCGGCCGGCTCCGCGCCTGCGGCGTAGCCGCAGCCATCATGGTCAACAAGCGCTTTGCGAGCGGATCGAGCGGCATGGCAAACTCCGTGAAGGGCCTGACACTATAACCTCCCGGTATGCGAGAGTTGGTGCTTCCCGGCAGCAAATCGTTTAGAAATTGGGACAATAGTGCCCGGATATTTTTCGAGAGGAGGCCGGTCATGGCCGAGATCAGGAAGCCGATCGAATATTCGCCGAGTTGGATCTTCTTCGAGGGCAAATGGCATGACGGCAACGTGCCGATCATGGGGCCGCGCACGCATGCGGCCTGGCTCGGCTCGGTCGTGTTCGACGGTGCGCGCGCATTCGAGGGCGTGGCGCCGGATCTCGACCGTCACGTCGCCCGCGCCAATCAATCCGCGATCAATTTTGGCCTGAAGCCGGTGGTCGATGCCGGCACCTGGCTTACGCTCGCAAATGAAGGCATCGCGCGCTTTGCGCCGAACGCCGAGCTCTATGTTCGTCCGATGTACTGGGCGCAGAACGGCGCAGGCGGCGGCGTGCTGTTCGATCCTGAAACCACCAATTGGTGTCTGTGCATCTACGAGGCGCCGATGCCGAAACCGGTCGGCAGCGCGATCACGCTTTCGCCGTTCCGCAGGCCCACCGCCGAATGCGCGCCGGTCGAAGCCAAGGCCGCCTGTCTCTACCCGAACAATTCGCGGGCGCTGGCGGAGGCCGCCTCGCGCGGCTTCCAGAACGCTCTGATGCTCGACATGCTCGGCAATGTCGCGGAGTTCGGCAATTCCAACGTGTTCATGGCGAAAGACGGCGTGGTCTTCACGCCGGTGCCGAACGGCACCTTCCTCAACGGCATCACGCGCCAGCGCGTGATCGGCCTGCTCCGCGGTGACGGCGTCACCGTGGTCGAGAAGACGCTGCGCTATGCGGATTTCCTTGCCGCCGACGAGATTTTCTCCACCGGCAATTTCGCAAAGGTCGCGCCGGTGATTCGCATCGACGCGCGCGAGCTGAAGCCGGGCCCGCTCTATACCAGGGCGCGCAAGCTCTATTGGGATTTTGCGCATGCGGTGAAGCTGGCGGCCTGACGGGAGCTAGCCCCGCCGCCGAAACCGGCTGAACTGAAACGCCTGCGTCGAATGCCACGGCGTGTGGTGCGTCTCGTTGCGCGTCTCGACCAGCTCGAACTCCGGCCCGAGCTCCGCCGAAAGGCTCGTGCTGTCATGCCGCTGGACCGGCAGGCCGCTGCATTTCTCCGGGCCGTCGGGCGCGAATGTTGCGATGATCACGTGCCCGCCCGGCACAACCGCCGACCGCAAGCGCTCGACGTAAGCGGCCCGGTCGTGCGGATCGGTCAGGAAGTGAAACGCGGCGCGATCGTGCCAGACGTCCCAGATCTTCGCCGGCCGCCATGCGGTGACGTCGGCGACGATCCAGTCGACCGTTGAGGCGGCCGCGCCGATTCGCTTCTTCGCTGTGTCGAGCGCGTTGGCGGAAAGGTCCAGCACGGCGAGATTGTGCTGTCCGTCCTGAAGCAGTGCATCGACCAATCGCGATGCGCCGCCGCCGATATCGATGATGGCGGCGTCATGATTCGGGCTGGCCGCACGAATCATCTCGAGCGAGATCGCCGGGTTGTCCTGAAACCAGCTGACCTCGGCCTCGCCCTTGGTGGCGTAGACATTCTGCCAGTGCGTGGTTCGGTCAGACATGGTGGGCTCCGGCCTTGGCCGGTATCGCGGCGACGTGGCTATGCCGCAATCAATCGGTCGTTTGCGCGCCCGCCGCATGCGGACGCGCCGGTGCGGACGAGAGACCTACTCGTCCTTCTTCGACATCTTTTCGAGGCGTTCCTGCATGTCCTTCATCTGCTGGCGCAGATCGTCGATGTTGGTGTCCTTGGCCGGCTCGGCGCTGGCGTCCGGTTCTGGCTCCGCCGTGCCCGCGGGACGGCCTGCGGTGGGGACAAACGGCTTGAACATCGAGAAGGTCTGCTGGAACAGCTCCATGTTGCGGCGGACCTGTTCCTCCAAGGGCGCAAACGGAGTTCCGGACAGCGAGTTGGCGATCTGCTTGCGGAACTTCTCCTGCTCCTGGGTCAGCGTCGCGATCGACTGCTCCAGATATTTCGGCACCACCATCTGCATGCTGTCGCCGTAGAAGCGAATCAGCTGGCGCAGGAAGGTGGTCGGCAGCAGGTTCTGGCCGGCCTTGTTCTCCTGCTCGAAGATGATCTGGGCGAGCACGGAGCGCGTGATGTCGTCGCCGGTCTTGGCGTCGTAGACCAGGAAATCTTCGCCATCCTTGACCATGGCGGCGAGGTCTTCCAGCGTCACGTAAGTGCTCGTTCCGGTGTTATAGAGCCGGCGGTTCGCGTATTTCTTGATGGTGGTGGGTTGGTCTGATTTCGCCATGGGCTCTCACTTCAAAGACGCTGAGAACGGGAACCTGCAGGGCCAATGCCGCAGGGCGGGAAGAGTACGCAACGCAACAAAATAAGCATTTTCAAAGGGGGCACGCTACCGTTTTGTGCGGCACGGTTAATCGCACAGCAAAAACGTGCTTGCGAAATCGCCAAGAACGCTATTTTGAATGCGCTGCGGCATGAATTCGGTCGCCAGCCGATTGACATGCCGCAACGACGTTAACAGGATGCCGTTCGAGACTGGCGAGCCATTTCCCAGCCCCGTCTGCCCCCATTCAACCCCAGGAGATGCCCATGTCAGACGATGTCGTCATCGTCAGCGCCGCCCGCACCCCGGTCGGAAGCTTCAACGGAGCGTTCGCGACCCTTCCCGCCCACGATCTCGGCGCGATCGCCATCAAGGCCGCGCTGGAGCGCGGTGGCATCGAGCCCGGCCGGGTCTCCGAAGTCATCATGGGCCAGATCCTGACCGCGGCTCAGGGCCAGAACCCGGCCCGCCAGGCCTCGATCGCCGCGGGCATTCCGGTCGAGAGTCCGGCCTGGGGCGTCAACCAGCTTTGCGGCTCGGGCCTGCGTACGGTCGCGCTTGGCTACCAGGCGCTGCTCAACGGCGATTCGGAAATCGTGGTCGCTGGCGGCCAGGAATCCATGAGCATGGCTCCGCACGCCCAGTATCTGCGCGGCGGCGTCAAGATGGGCCCGGTCGAGTTCGTCGACACCATGATCAAGGACGGCCTGTGGGATGCCTTCAACGGCTACCACATGGGCAACACCGCCGAGAACGTCGCGCGGCAGTGGCAGATCACCCGCGCCCAGCAGGACGAGTTCGCGGTCGCCTCGCAGCAGAAGGCCGAGGCCGCGCAGAAGGCCGGCAAGTTCAACGACGAGATCGTCCCCGTCACCATCAAGACCCGCAAGGGCGACATCGTCGTCAGCGCCGACGAATATCCGCGCCATGGCGCAACGCTTGACGGGATGGCGAAGCTCAAGCCCGCCTTCGAGAAGGAAGGCACGGTCACCGCAGGTTCGGCCTCCGGCATCAATGACGGCGCTGCCGCCGTGGTGCTGATGACCGCGAAGCAAGCCGCCAAGGAAGGCAAGAAGCCGATCGCGCGCATCGTGTCCTGGGCGCAGGCCGGCGTCGATCCGAAGATCATGGGCTCGGGCCCGATCCCGGCCTCGCGTGCCGCGCTGAAGAAGGCCGGCTGGAGCGTTGGCGATCTCGATCTGATCGAGGCCAACGAAGCCTTTGCGGCGCAGGCCTGCGCCGTCAACAAGGACCTCGGCTGGGATACCTCCAAGGTCAACGTCAATGGCGGCGCGATTGCGATCGGCCATCCCGTCGGCGCCTCCGGCGCGCGCGTGCTGGTGACGCTGCTGCACGAGATGCAGAAGCGTGATTCGAAGAAGGGCCTCGCCACGCTGTGCATCGGCGGTGGCATGGGCATCGCGATGTGCATCGCGCGCGACTGAAGATCACCGACGCGTGCGCTGCACGCGTCAGTGAGTGCGTTGCACGCGACTAAAAAGGCGGCGGTTGCAAATCAAATATTCTTCGCAACCGCGCAAGCCTCGACTAAATACAAACGCCCGGCTCAATGCCGGGCGTTTTGTTCTTGATGTCCGTCAAAGCAACCGCATAATCCGTACCTAAAAACGATCGCTCAGAAACGTCCGAAGAGTCCAAGGGAAGGAATACGACATGGCACGAGTTGCATTGGTGACGGGTGGTACCCGGGGCATCGGAGCTGCGATCAGCAAGGCGCTGAAGGCGGCCGGCTACAAGGTCGCGGCGAGCTATGCCGGCAATGATGTGGCGGCGGAGAAGTTCAAGGCCGAGACCGGCATCGCCGTCTACAAATGGGACGTCAGCAATTTCGATGCCTGCGCCGAAGGCGTGAAGAAGGTCGAGGCCGAGCTCGGCCCGGTCGATGTGCTCGTCAACAATGCCGGCATCACCCGGGACACCGCCTTCCACAAGATGACGCTCGAGCAGTGGAACGCGGTGATCAACACCAATCTCGGCTCGCTGTTCAACATGACCCGCCAGGTGATCGAGGGCATGCGTGCGCGCAAGTTCGGCCGCGTCATCTCGATCTCGTCGATCAACGGCCAGAAGGGCCAGTTCGGCCAGGTCAATTATTCCGCGGCGAAGGCCGGCGACATTGGCTTCACCAAGGCGCTCGCAATCGAGAACGCCAAGGGCGGCATCACGGTCAACGCCATTGCGCCTGGCTATATCAACACCGAGATGGTGCAGGCCGTGCCGAAGGACGTGTTGGAGAAGAACGTGATCCCGCAAATCCCGGTGAACCGGCTCGGCGAGCCCGAAGAGATCGCGCGCGCGGTCGTATTCCTGGCGGCCGACGAGGCTGGCTTCATCACCGGCTCGACCTTGACCATCAATGGCGGTCAGTATCACGCCTGATATGGCGTCAAGCCTGTAGCGTTGGGCGTGACAAGGCGATAGTGAAGACGAACATGCCCGGCCTCGTGCCGGGCATCATCGTCCTCAGAGCCTTTGATTCATGACCCCGCGCACCGCCACACTGATCGGACTGACCGCGATCCTGATGTGGTCGCTGTTGTCAGTGATGACGGTGGCGACCGGAAAGATCCCCGCGTTCCAGCTTGCGGCGATGACCTTTGCGATCGGCGGTCTCGTCGGCCTGCTCACCTGGATCGGCCGCGGCGACGCCGCGAAAAGCCTGCGTCAGCCGCTCATCGTATGGCTCGTCGGCGTTGGCGGCCTGTTCGGCTATCACGCGCTGTATTTCCTCGCGCTGCGCTTCGCGCCGCCGGCCGAAGCCGGCCTTCTGAACTACATGTGGCCGCTGCTGATCGTGCTGTTCTCGTCGTTCCTGCCGGGCGAGCGGCTCGCCGCGCATCACGTCATTGGCGCCGTGCTCGGCCTCGTCGGCACCGTGCTGCTGTTTGCCGGCAATACCTCCGGCTTCGCGCCGGGCGCGGTGCCGGGATTGGTCGCGGCATTCGTCGCCGCCTTCGTCTGGGCGACTTATTCGGTGCTGTCGCGGCGATTGAAGGCGGTGCCGACCGATGCGGTCGCGGGCTTCTGCCTCGCCACGTCAGTGCTCGCCGCGCTGATGCATTGTCTGCTTGAAACGACGGTGTGGCCCGAGACGAATTTGCAGTGGCTCGCGGTGATCGCACTCGGCGTCGGTCCCGTCGGCGCTGCCTTCTACGCCTGGGACATCGGCATGAAACGAGGCGATATCCGCGTGCTCGGCGCCGCCTCCTACGCGACGCCGCTGCTCTCGACCGGCTTTCTCATCGCCGCCGGATTTGCCAAAGCCAGCGCCAGCATTGCGATTGCCGCAATCCTGATCGCCGGCGGCGGCCTGATTGCGGCAAAGGACATGGTGCTGCGGAAGCGATGAGGCGCATCAAAGCGCCGGCTGCCAGCCCAACGGGCGGTACTTCGCTTCCGGTATCTGTCCGAGCTCTGAGCGCCGCAAACGTTGCGGCGTCAGGCCATAGAATTCCTGGAAGCTGAGGATCAGCGGCCGCCATTTGTCGGGATCGATGCGGTTGTCCACGCCGTCCATCATGATGTCGGGATGCGCATGAACACGGGTGATCCGGAGCTCGATCGCCACGAGACGGCTGCGCCAGACTGCATCGTCCTGCGCCATCCCGTGCACATGCGCGACCTTCGCTTCCATCTGCACCGGGCATTCGGCAACGCGCGGCGCACTGACTGTCTCGCCGGCTAACGCCGTCAGGTCGCTCAAGCCGAACTTGTCCTTCTCGTGCCGGTAGCCACGATAGAGTTTGCCTGGCGGCACGGGATCCGAGCCCGTGGTGCGGGCGAGACGGTCGACAGCAGCGACGAGGTCCGCAGACGGCAGATTGAGCACGCATTCGCCTGTGCGCATCATGTTCTCGGTCGTCTTGGAATTGCTTGCGAGCCCGAGCATGCAACGCCATCCCACCCACCACGCCGACGACATCGGCGCGAGATTGTAGGTGTCGTCGTCATTGGTCGACCCGATGAGGACGACCGGCGTTCCGAAATATAAAATGGCCGGGTCGATCTGGACGGCGGCGGGATCGAGTGTTCCATGCATCGTGCGCTCCTATTGATTGGAAGCGCAGTCCTAATGGGGGAAAGGCATCGAACCCACCCGATTCCAGATCTGGCGTTACGGCTCCCAGCCCCGCGGCGCGAGCTCGAATTTTGCGAACTCGAAGGCGGGCGCCACGGTGCAGCCGACCAGCGTCCATTCGCCGGTGGTCTCCGCCATCTGCCACGCATCCGCCGGGACGATGGCCTGCGGCCGCTCGCCGCTCACGAGGTCCGTGCCGAGCCGCACCTCGTGCTGGGAGCAGCCCTCATGCGCGATGCGCAGCATCAAGGGGCTTCCGGCATAGTAATGCCAGGTCTCGACCGCATCGATGCGATGCCAGTGCGAGCGCTCGCCGCGCGCGAGCAGGAAGTAGATGAGGGTCGAGCGCGAGCGGCCATTGGCGTCGGTGGTCTGGTCGCGAAAGGTCTCGCGATAATGTCCGCCCTCGGGGTGCGGGCGGAGCTCAAGGCGCGCGATGATCTCGGCTGCAGTCGGCATCGATCCCCGTCAGGACTTGGTCTTCAGGACTTGTGCTTCAGGACCTGTGCTTCAGGACTTGTTTTTGCGCTCGCGCAGCTCGCCGAACACCGCAGCGGCATCCGCGCCCTTCATGTGTAGCCTGGCTGCGACCGACGGTTCATCGGCGCGCAGGAACACGTTTGCTCGCTTCTCATCACCAAGCAGTGAGGGAATGGTCGGCTTGTTCTCTGCCCGCAGCCTCGTCACTTCCGCCGCGCGCGCCTGGAGCGCTGCGTTATCGGGATCGACGGTCAGCGCGAACTTGACGTTGGACGCCGTATATTCGTGGCCGCAATAGAGCTTGAAGTCGTCGGGCAGGGCGCGCAGCTTCAACAGCGAGTCCCACATCATCGGGTAACTGCCCTCGAACACGCGGCCGCAGCCGATCGAGAACAGCGTGTCGGCGGCGAACAGGGTCTTCTCGGTGTCGAACACGTAGGAGATATGGTCGAGCGTATGGCCGGGCGTTTCCAGCACACGCCCGAGCAGCGTGCCGACCTTGACCACATCGGCATTGGCGACGCGCAGGTCGACGTCTGCGATCTTTGTCGTCTTGTCATGCGGCGCGACGACGCGGCAATTGAATTTCTGCTTGAGTTCGGCGACGCCCCCGACATGATCGCCATGATGATGGGTGATCAGGATGTCGGTGAGCTGCCAGCCCTCGCGCTCGAGCGCCGCCAGGATCGGACCGGCCTCCGGCGCGTCGATCGACGCCGTCGCCTTGGTTTCCACATCGTGGATCAGATAACCGAAATTGTCGTTTAAACAGTTGAAAGTACGAATTTCGGCGGCCATGTCATCTCCATCGCGCTCAGCCCCGTCAGACAAATATGGCGTTAACGCTGCGCAGGCAATGCAATATTCCGCGCGCAGCCGCCGCCTTGTGCATGTTACATTGCCGTCATGACCATCGACGTCGTCGACCTTCGCGAGTTCTATTCCCGGCGCCTCGGCATCGTGGCACGGCAGATGATCAATCGCGGCATCCGGGAGCGGTGGCCGAATGCCGATGGCCAGCGCGTGCTCGGCATCGGCTATCCGACGCCCTATCTCGGCCTGTTCCGCGAGGACGCGGAGCGCTGCATCGCCTTTATGCCGGCGGCCCAGGGCGTGTTGAAATGGCCCACTGGGCGGCCCGCGCTGGCTGCGCTGGTCGATGAGTTCTCGCTGCCGCTTCCCGACGCCGCGGTCGACCGTATCCTGCTGGTCCATGCGCTCGAGATGTCGGACGACCCGGCCGCGCTGCTGCGGGAGGTCTGGCGGGTGCTGTCGCCGTCCGGCCGCGTCATGGCGGTGATCCCGAATCGGCGCGGCGTGTGGACGCGCAGTGACAACACGCCGTTCGGCCATGGCCGTCCCTATTCGCGCTCGCAGATCACGGACCTGTTGCGCCAGACCTGGTTCACGCCGACCGGCTGGGGCGAGGCCTTGTTCATGCCGCCTTACGCGGGCCGATGGGTGCTGAAATCTGCGCAGATGTGGGAACGTGCCGGTGCTGCGCTGTCGCTGCCGTTTGCCGGCGTCCACATCGTCGAAGCGACCAAGCAGGTCTATCGCGCGATCCCGGCCAAGCGCGAACGGGCGCGGCTGATTCCGTCTTTGAAGCCGGTGCTGGTGCCGTCCTCGACGGTGACGCGGACCTGAAAACAAATCGTCCCGGCCAGGCCGGGACGATGCAGTTCATAAAATCAGGACAAGCGTTCCGGCTTACTCGCTGGGGGCGAGATCGTCGCCGGAGGCGGCCGGAGCTGCCTCGCGCTCGGGGCGCGGGCCATTATGCGGCCGGCGGCGCCGCCGCGGGAAACGCTCGCCACCGCCGCCATTGCCACCTTCGAGGCTGCCCGGAGTGCCGCTCGTCTGTGGCTGCGCGCCGGTGATGAACGACGGCAGGCGGTCGACATTGCCGGCGTCGGCGACGACAGGCTGCGGCTGGTTCGGCGGTTGCGGCTGGTGCTGCTGATATTGCGGTTGCGGACGATGGTCGCGTTCGCGGTGCTCGCGCGGCTGCTGCTGGTCGCGAACATAGGGCTGCTGGTTATTGTCGCGCTGCTGATAGTCGCGATTGTGATCGCGCTGGCCGTCACGCTGATAGGGCTGTTGCTGCTGCGGCGGCTGCGGAACAAAGCCTGGCTCCTGGCCGAAATTCGAGAAGTTCTCGCCGTCGTCCTCGCCGTCGTCGCTGCTGGTGCTGATGGGCTCGTCGCCGCGCGGCTGCTGATTCTGGCGGAACTGTTCCTGCGCCGCCGCGATCAGGCGGAAATAATGCTCGGCATGCTGGTAGTAGTTTTCGGCGGCGACCGGATCGCCGGAGGAGCGCGCGTCACGCGCCAGCTGGAGATATTTCTCGGCGATGTGGGAGGCGGTGCCGCGGATCTTGATGTCGGGGCCGTTCGATTCGTAGACCCGGGTCATCGGGTTCTGGCCGCGCCGGTTATTGTTGTTGTTGTTATTATTATTGTTGCGGTTGCGCATCCGCTGCTTGTTCTGACCGTTTCTCATGTCCTGCCTTTAATTACAGCCCTAAAGGTTGCACGCACTACTGATTGCCACGAGTGACCTGATGACAGCGGTTCACATGCCCCACGCGCACCGCGCGCAAGAGCGGATTAAACCCTGCCGATGTTCGTCGACCGTCGCGTTCAACAAAGACGCGTTCCCCACCGCCAGCATTCATTGCCAGCGAACCCATTCATATCGCTTGCCGAAACAAGCCCTGCTTTGTTGCGTAAGTCTTCAAGCGCAATATCAGGCTTTCGTTCACGTTGCGGTCGGAAAGCAGCGTACCTCAATGGGCCATCGCGCTTAACAGGACCTGCGGCTTGGAACCTTAAATCAGTGAAGCTCTCGCCTGAGAGCCCGGCTTTCGCCCGTAGGTCTACGGGGCCGACACCGATGTGCTGATCTGAAGGTAGTCGTTCCCAGGGGATATTCCAAGAGGTTTTTTAGAGCCCAATCCGGCTTTTATCGGGGCATTTTTCGGGCCGAGACCGCCCTGGGAATGCCCGCCAGGTCGGCCTTGGGCGGCGTGTCGATCGATAACGCGGCCGCCGCCATCAAGGTCTGGATATCGCCGGCCTGGCCCTGTCCGGCTTCGACGATCAGGGTGCCGCCGGGCACGAGCCGTTCGGCCGCCTGCGGAATCAGCGCGCGGTAGGCGTCATAGCCGTCATTTCCGCCGTCGAGTGCCAGATGCGGATCGTGCTCGCGCACCTCGACGCTCAGTTTCGGAATTTCCCCGGCAGGAATATAGGGCGGGTTCGACACGATCAGATCGAACGGGCCATGAAGCGCCGACGCATAGGAGCAGGCGACGAACGCCGCGCGATCGGCAAGGCCGAGGGCGGCGGCATTGCCTTTTGCTGTGCCAAGCGCAGTGAGGCTGAGATCGGTGCCGACGCCGAAAGCATCCGGAATCTCGTGCAGCAGTGCGAGCAGGATCGCGCCCGATCCGGTGCCGATATCAGCAATACGTAGGCCCTGTCCCGCGGTCGTGCGTTCGCGAAAAATCTCGAGCGCCAGCTCCACCACGGTCTCTGTGTCCGGCCGCGGCACCAGCGTCGCCTCGGAGAGGCGGAACGGCAGGCCCCAGAATTCCCGCGTGCCGAGAATGCGGGCGACCGGCTCATGTGCAAGCCTTCGCTGCGCATATGCTTCGAGCCGCGCAGCCTCCTCGGGTGTGAGATGTCGTGCCGCCTGCGCGATCAGGCCGGTCAGATCGAGCCCCAGCGCGGCGCCGACGAGAAGGCGCGCATCGAGAGACGGCTCTTCGATGCCGGCCGATTGCAGCCGCGCCACGAGCGCGCGCCGCGCACTCTCGATGCTGTGTCCGGAATCGAAACCTGTCGCCAATGGAGCCATCCTGCCTGGCATCGTGGATAGATCGGCGGCATTGCTTGCGTCAACGGAAAGCAGCGCGTTTGATCGCTCTGCGCAGCCGAGGAGGGCATCCATGACGGCCTATGACGATCAGAATGTGTTCGCAAAGATCCTGCGCGGCGAGATTCCCTGTTTCGAGGTGTTCAGGGATGACCGCAGCTTCGCCTTTCTGGACATCATGCCGCGCTCGCCGGGGCACACGCTGGTCATTCCGAGGGCGCCGGCGCGCGGTATTCTCGACATTGCGGATGACGATCTCGCCGCGGTGGCGCGAACCGCAAAACGGATCGCGATTGCGGCGATGAAGGCGTTCGACGCGGAAGGGATTATCCTGCAGCAGTTCAGCGAGCCGGCCAGCGGGCAGGTGGTCTTTCACCTGCACATGCATGTCATGCCGGTCTGGGCTGGCGTCGAGCTGCTACCGGCGCAGACGCGCAAGGAGGAGATGGCCGTGCTCGCCGGTCATGCCAAGCGGATGATCGCGGCAATTGGTGGCTGATGAGCGACTGACTAGACGCCGAGATAGCGCTGCAGCAGCTCCGGCTGGGCCTTGAGCTCCTGCGCCGGCCCCTCGTGGACGATATGGCCGTTGTTGATGATGTAGATCCGCGTCGCCAGTGCCAGCGTTGCCGCCAGATTCTGCTCGACCAGCACGATGGTCTGGCCGGCGGCCGCAAGCTCGCGACAGGCCTTGACGAGATCGTGGACGATGACGGGCGCCAATCCTTCGAACGGCTCGTCCAGCAGCACGATCTTGGGATCGCGCACCAGCGCCCGCGCAATCGCGAGCATCTGCTGCTCGCCACCGGAGAGCTCAGTGCCGCGGTTGCCGCGTCGCTCTTTTAGCCGCGGGAACATCTCGTAGATGCGCCCGAGCGGCCAGCGTTTCGGGGCGGTGATCCCGGCGAGGACGATGTTCTCCTCCACCGACAGGCTGCCGAAGATGCGGCGTTCCTCGTGCACGAGCTGCATGCCAGCCTGCGCGATCTTGTGGCTCCTGCGGCCGGCGATATCGGTGCCGTCGAACTTCACGCTGCCGCTGCGTGGCGTCACGACGCCCATCAGGCTTTTCAGCGTGGTGCTCTTGCCGGCGCCGTTGCGGCCAAGCAGCGCCACCACCTCATGACGTTCGACATGCATGGCGACGTCGAACAGGATGTGGGAATCCCCGTAATAGCTGTTCAGGCCTTTGACCTCGATCAGGCTCATGCGGCGATCTCTCCGTGCACGCCGCCGAGATAGGCTTCCTGCACTGCGGCGTTGGTCTTGATTTCCTCAGGCGTGCCGGAGACCAGCACGCGACCCTCCTGCAGCACGGTCACGCGCTCGACCAGCTCGAACAGCGAATCCATGTCGTGATCGATGATGATCATGGTGCGGCCACGCGCGATCGATTTGAGCAGCTTGACGGTCTCGACCCGCTCGCGCGGGCTCATGCCGGCGAGCGGCTCGTCGAGCAGCAGCAGGCGCGGCGATGTTGCGAGCGCAAGGCCGATCTCCAGCCTGCGTTTCTCGCCATAGGCGAGCTCGGACACGGGCGTGTCGGCACGGCGGGTCAGGTTCACCAGAGCGAGCGTGTGCTCGACCTGCTCCGTCAGGCCCTTGACGCCGGAAAGTGTGCGGAACAGATCGAGTCGGAATTTTCCGCGCAGCTCGGCGAGGGCTGCGATCGTCAGGTTCTGCCGCACCGTCAGGCCCGTGAAGAGCTGGTTGACCTGATAGCTCTTGGTCAATCCGAGCTGGCATACTTCAGTGACCTTCAAGCCGGTGATGTCGCGGCCTCCGAACACAATCTGACCCGAGGTCGGCGGGACCTCGCAGGTCAGCATCTTGAAGAAGGTGGATTTGCCGGCTCCGTTGGGGCCGATGATGCCGCGCAGCTCGCCCTGATTGACGCTGAAGTCGATGTCGCTGTTGGCAACGAGGCCGCCGTAGCGCTTGGTGAGACCGGTGGCTTTCAGGATCGGCCCGGAATAGGCGGGATGCTCGACCTTCCTCGCCTGCATCGGCGCCGGGGCAGGTGGCTGCGTGACTTCAGCATCCGGCTCCGCTTCCGTCCGCTTATGCTTGCCGAACACGAGGCCGTAGAGATCGACGAGGCCGCCGATGATGCCGCCGCGCAGGAAGCAGACCAGCAGCACGAACACGACGCCGAGCACGAGCTTCCAGGCCGCTCCCAAGCCGAGCGCGGACTGGAGGAAATCCTGCAGGAACAGCCACACGGTTGCGCCGACCAGCGGACCGAACAGCGTGCCCCTTCCGCCGATGGCGGTCTGCATCACGAGCTGGCCGGAGGTGTCGAAAGTGAAAGCGTCCGGCGGCATGAAGGCCTGGAGCACGCCGAGCAGGCCGCCGGCGAAGCCCGCGTAAGCGGCGGCGATGACGAAGGCGGTCAGCTTGTAGCCGTGGATGTTGTGGCCGACGGCGCTGGCGCGCAGCGGATTGTCCCGGATCGCGCTCAGGATCGCGCCGACCGGTGAGCGCACGATCCTGAGCGCGATGATGATGCCGATGAAATAGCACAGCGCGATGAACTGATAGAGCGACCAGCCATCGGTGAAGTGGATGGTGGTGAAGCCGAGATTGAAGCTCGGGGCCGGCACGCCCGGCAGGCCGTTCTCGCCGCCGGTGAAATCCGAGAGCGGATTGAACTCGACGAAGAAGAACACTTCCGCGATCGCCACCGTGATCATGGCGAAGTAGATGCCGGTGCGGCGCAGCGCAATCAGGCCGATCAGATAGCCGGTCGCCGCCGCCGCGATCATGCCGATGACCAGCGCGCCGAGCACGTTGCTGAAGCCGGCGCGGGTCAGGAGGTAAGCGGCAACGAAGCCGCCGGTGCCGTAAAAGGCGGACTGTCCGAACGACAGCAGCCCGGTGAAGCCGAACAGGATGTCGAAGCCGAGGCCGAACAGGCCCCAGACCAGGATCCGGTTCACCGTGTTCGGCGCAAAGCCGAGATGAGGCAGCACGAAGGGAGCCACGATCAGGCCGACGGCCGTCAATGTCTCGATCAGGAACGGGCGTTGCTTGAGCATCAGCGGATCACTTACTCGCGGCCCGGGACGCCGAGCAGACCATGCGGTCGCACCACGAGCACGAGCGTCATCGCCGCAAACAGCATCACATAGGCGTAACCGGGGTTGAACATGGAGGTGACACTGATGATCTCGCCGGCGATCAGGCCGCCGAGGATCGCGCCGGGGAACGAGCCGACGCCGCCGATCACCACCACCACGAAGGTCTGGACCAGGATGTCGTCGCCGATGCCCGGTGTCAGCGACACCACCGGCGCGTTGACGATGCCGGCGAAGCCCGCGGCCATTGCGCCGATGCCGAACACGATCATGAAGACGCGGTAGACATTGATGCCGAGCGAATCGACCATCACCGAATCCTCGATGCCGGCGCGCACGATCATGCCGAGCCGGGTGCGGTAGAGGATGATGAACAGCGCGCCCAGTGCGACCGCGACGATGCCGACCACCGCGAGGCGGTAGGTCGGATAGAACATGAAGCCGAGATTGGTGATGCCCTGGAACAGCGCCGGCGGCGGCACCAGCTGCGACTGGCTCGAAAAGATCAGGCGCACGAGTTCGACGAAGCAGATGCCGAGCCCGAAGGTCACCAGCAGCTGATCTTCGTGCGGGCGATGATAGAAGTGGCGGATGATGACGCGTTCCATCACGACGCCGAGCAGCATCACGAACAGCGAGCCCGCGATGACGGCGAGGATGAACGATTCCGTGTACTGGTAGGTGACGAAGCCGGCATAGCCGCCGATCATGAACATCGCGCCATGCGCGAGATTGAGCACGCCGAGCGTGCCGTAAATGATGGTCAGGCCGGAGCTGATCAGCGCAAGCAAGGCGCCGAGCGCAAGCCCGTTGAAAAGCTGCGAAACGAGATTGGGCCAACTAATCATGCAACGATCGCTGTTGTGACGCGCGATAGATATGCGTCAAAAAAGGTGACGCCGCAGGTCCAGAGGCGGCCCACGGCGTCACAGGGGTTAGCTCGGGATCAGGTGTAGTCGCCGAGATGGCAGCCGAATGCGTCCGGCTTCTGCATCAGGCCCTCACCCGGGACGATCTCGACGACGTCGTACCAGTCTTCCTTGTTTTTCATGTCCTTCTGCTGCTTGCCCTTGACGATGATCACCGGGCGAATGCACTGGTGATCCTCGGGGCGGTAATGCACGTCGCCGACGAGGGAGGGGATCGTCTCGCCCTTCTCATAGGCCTTGATCACGTCGGGCGGATTGAAGCTGCCGGCTTCCTCGCACATGCGGGCCCAGTGAGCGAAGCTGACATAGGAGTTCTCGGCGCCCCATTCTGGCTTGTAGCCGTACTTCTTCTCGAAGGCCTCGTTGAACATCCTGGCCAGCGGGAACTTGTCTTCGATCGTCCACCAATAATCGGTCGCGGCGTAGACGCCTTGCATCAGGCCGCCGGTTTCACGCGCGATGAACGGCACCTGGTAGGGGACCACCAGCTTCATCTTGTCGAGCACGCCGAACTGCTTGGCCTGCTGGGTCGAGAGCACCGCGTCATGACCCCAGTTGACGTTGATCAGGACGTCGGCGCCGGAGTTCGCGACGTTGAGCAGATACGAGGAATAATCGGGCGCGCCGAGCGGCGCGACCTGGTTGGTCACGGTGGTCCAGCCGGCGCTCGCCAGGAAGTCCTGCATCGATTTGGTGACGGTGTGGCCGTAGGTGTAGTCCGGCGTGAGATACGCGGCCTTCTTGCCCTTGCCGAACTCTTTCACCATCACCGGTCCGATCGCGGCAGCAGCGGTCTGGCCGAAGAAATTCTGGCGAAAACCATAGCGAACGCAATCCTTGCCGGTCGTGTCGTTCGAGCCGGAAATGCCGCACACGAAGATCACATGCTCGCGCTGGGCGAGCTTGTTCAGCGCGACCGCAACGGCGCTCGACGTGCCGCCGGTGATCATGATCGCCTTGTTCTCGCTGATGAAGCGCTGCTGCGCCTGCACCGCTTCGTTTGGCTTGGCCGCAGAATCCGCGACGCCGAACTTCAGCTCCTTGCCGAGCACGCCCTTGCTGGTCTTGGGCGAGATCTTCTTGATCAGCTCATGGCCTTCATTGATGTGCTCGATCGCGAGCTGATAGCCCTTGAGCTCGTCCTCGCCCTGCACGGCGTAGGTCCCGGTGCGCGGCACGGAAATTCCGATGAAGGCCGTGGAACCCGACACGCCCGCCGGATAGGAGCCGATCGCCGGCTTGTCCTCGGCAAAGGCCGGCATCGCCGGCAGCACCGTGCCGCCGATCAGGCCCGCTGTGGTCTGGAGCAGGCCACGGCGCGAAAGGCCGCGGCGGATGAGATCGTCAGTCATGGTCGTTTCCTCCGAACATCGTTCTTGTTTGCAGGCAAAACACGACTTGTCCGGCGGCAAGCCGGCCTCATAGGCCTGCCTGCGCCGGGCACGTCACATCCGCGTGTAGCTCTTGGCCATAAGCATTGCTTGTGAACGCCTTCTGTCAATTTCGTCTTTGGTCGAACGACGAAAATTATGTCGTGAAAACATATCGGAGCACGATATATATTAGCCTTTGTGAGTACGGGGCTGGCGGGTTCGGCGAGCGAGATGGCGCGGCAGACGACGGTGGCAGGTGCCCGGAAGCGACGATCCTGGCCGCGGGAGGCGGAGCGGCCTGAGGCGGCGTGGCCCGCGGAGGGCAGCGACCAGCGCGCGACGCCGCAGTCCGGCGAGCCCTCCCGCACGTCCGAGCCACGCAACCGGCCGGCCGGCGAGCGGGGACCAGCCATCGGCTCCGTTCCAGCCAAGCGCGCGCCGGCGCCGATGAAGAGACTGAGCGTGCGGGCCCAGAACGTCCTGAAGGAGCTCGCGGTCGAGCTCACCGGCGAGCAGCCGCCGAGGGGCGACTGGTCGCTTTCACGCGAGCTGCTGCGCGCCCTGACGGCCGAGCGCCTTGCGACCGCGCGCAATTGCGGGCCGCACACGGTGCGGGAGATCGTCGACTGGGCGCAGGGCTGTGGCGTCACCATCAAGCCGGTGCTTCCGCCCGGCGGCTCGCTGTCGCAGATGTGGTCGGAGCTGATCGCCAATGCGTCGGCCGGCGCCTTGACCAGTGCGGAGATCGCCGGCGCGCTGCAGCGCTCGATCCGGCGGAAGAGCGTCCGCATCCCGATCGCATTTCAGGTCATCCTGGTGAAGATCCTGTTGTCCAGCTTCGAATAGGCGGTCGGATAGCTGTGCATCCGTGACACCGGCCGGTTGGTCCGGCTGCGGCCGCTTGCTACTTTAGGCTATGTCTCCCGCGACGCGGGGCGGCATGGTCGAGGTGGCATGGTTCGGGCGAAGAAGGCGCAGCGGTCCAAGGTGGTGACGTCGGCCAGGCGCACCGGCAGCGCGATGCGTGATTCCGATTACGCAGCGCTGGCGCAGTTTCGCTACCAGATCCGGAGCTTTCTGGCATTCAGCGAGGCGGCGGCTGCCGAACAGGGATTGACGCCGACGCAACACCAGGCGCTGCTTGGCATCAAGGGTTTTGTCGGCCCCGGTCCCGCGACCGTCGGTGATGTCGCGCGCTTCCTGCTGGTCCGGCATCATTCCGCTGTCGAGCTGATCGATCGATTGGCCAAGCTCGGGCTCGTCAGCCGCGGTGCCGATCCGGAGGACGCCAGGCGCGTACATCTCAAGCTGACGAAGAAGGGCGAGCAGAAGCTCCAGGCGCTCTCGCGGAAGAATCTCGAGGAGCTCCGCCGTGCTGCGAGCCCGGCGCTGAGTCGTCTGTTGAAATCGTTCGGAGAGTCCAGCGAGGCCTGAGCGCCGCGCCGCCCGTCACGCTGCCGCGCCCTGCGCGGCGAGCTGTGCGGCCTGGTGCTCGGTGGTCAGCGCATCGGTCAGTTCGCCAAGCGCTTCGCCCGCGATCACCTGCGGCAGCTTGTAGAGCGTCAGATTGATGCGGTGGTCGGTGACGCGCCCTTGCGGGAAATTATAGGTGCGGATGCGCTCGCTGCGGTCGCCGGAGCCGACCTTCTCCTTGCGCTCGGCCGAGCGCGCGGCATCGAGGCGCTGCTGTTCGGCGTCGTAGATGCGCGAGCGCAGGATGTTCATGGCGGAGGCGCGATTCTTGTGCTGCGAGCGGCTGTCTTGCATCATCACCACGATGCCGGTCGGAATGTGGGTGATGCGGATTGCCGATTCGGTCTTGTTGACGTGCTGCCCACCCGCGCCTTGCGCGCGCATGGTCTCGATGCGCAGATCGTCGTTCTTGATCTCGACGTCGACCTCCTCGACTTCGGGCATCACGGCGACGGTGGCGGCCGATGTATGGATACGCCCCTGCGTCTCGGTGTCGGGCACGCGCTGCACGCGGTGAACGCCGGATTCGAACTTCAGCTTCGAGAACGCGCCGCGGCCCTGCACCTCCGCGATGATTTCCTTGTAGCCGCCGACGGTGCCTTCGCTGGCCGAGATCACCTCGACCTTCCAGCCCTGCAGGCTTGCGAAGCGTTCGTACATCCGGAACAGATCGCCGGCGAACAGCGAGGCCTCGTCGCCGCCGGTGCCGGCGCGGATTTCCAGCACGACGTTGCGGTCGTCCATGGCATCCTTGGGCAGCAGCGCGACGCGGATTTTCTGGACCAGCTCCTCGATCTTCGGCGTCAGCTCGTCGCGCTCGGCCTCGGCCATGCTGCGCATCTCGGCATCGGTCGCAGGATCGGCGATCAGCGCCTCGGTGTCGGCGAGTTCCTTGAGCGCCGACCGATAAGTCTTCACCGCCTCGATCAGTGGGGTGATCTCGGCGAGCTCGCGCGTGACCTGCACGTAGCGCTCGGAAGAGAGCTGTCCCAGCGATTCGGCCTCGAGCGAGGCGTGATGCGCGAGCAGGACGTCAAGTTTGGCTTCGGGGAGTGACGACATCGGTTTGGTCTCAAAAGGCGGAGGGGAGGCGAGGCGGCGAGCGGCAGGCCCGCTACAACGCCAGGCCTTCGGCCTCGGCAAATTCCGTCAATTTCTGCCGGATCGAGACGCTGCCGGTCGGCGCATCCAGCAGCGGCCCAAGCATCGCTTCGGCCTTCTTGGCGTCGAGGTCGATCACCATCGCCTTGACCGGGCCGAGCGCGGTCGCTGATAGCGACAGCGAACGGTAGCCCATCGCGATCAGCGCCAGCGCGCCGATCGGCTTCGAGGCCATCTCGCCGCAGAGCGACAGTGATTTCTTCGCGGCGAGCGATTTTTGCGCGATGTCGCGTAGCGCGCGCAGGATCGGCGCCGACATGGTGTCGAAGCGTTCGGAGACCTTGGCATTGCCTCGGTCGACCGCGAACAGGAACTGGAACAGATCGTTGGAGCCGACCGAGATGAAGTCGACCTTCTTCAAGAGCTCGTCGAGCTGGTAGAGCAGCGCCGGCACCTCGACCATGGTGCCGATGTCGATGCGCTCCGGCAGCGTGTGGCCGTGCTGGCGCAGATAAGTCAGCTCGCGCTCGACCAGCGCCTTCGCCGAATCGAACTCGGCGACCTCCGAGATCATCGGGAACATGATGCGCAGCGCGCGGCCGCCGCCGGCGCGCAAGAGCGCGCGGATCTGGCCACGCAACAGGCCGGGACGGTCGAGCCCGAGCCGGATCGCGCGCCAGCCGAGCGCGGGATTCTCCTCGATCACCGTCTCCATATAGGGCAGCGCCTTGTCGCCGCCGATGTCGAGGGTGCGGAAGGTGACGGGTTTCTGGCCCGCGGCATCCAGTACGGTGCGATAGAGCGCGAGCTGATCGCTGGTGCGCGGCAGGCTCTGGCCGACCATGAATTGCAGCTCGGTGCGGAACAGGCCGATGCCGGCGCTGCCGGTGTCCTCGATATGCGGCAGGTCGATGGCGAGACCGGCATTGATCAGCAGCTCGACCTTCTGGCCGTCCTTGGTGACGCAAGGCCGGTCACGTAGCGCCAGATATTGCGCCTGGCGCCGGGCGCGGAAGCGGACGCGCTCGGCAAAGGCCGCCTCGATCTCCTGCGACGGCCGCACATAGATCGTGCCCGACGTGCCGTCGACGATGACAGCGTCGCCGGGATCGGCGATGCCCGGCGCATTCGGCACCTCGCCGACTGCGGGAATGCCGAGCGCGCGCGCCACGATCGAAACGTGGGAATTGGCGGTGCCTTCCTCCAATATGATGCCGCGCAGGCGCTTGCGGTCGTAGTCCAGCAGCGCCGCCGGTCCCATCGCGCGCGCAATGACGATGGCGTTGTCGGGCAGTTGCTCGCGCGAGGGCGCGTGGTCCTGGCCGACCAGCTGCCGCATCAGGCGGTAGCCGAGATCCTCGAGATCGTGCAGCCGGTCGCGCAGATAGGGATCGGTCACGCGCAGCATGCGGGCGCGGGTGTCGGACTGGACGCGTTCGACCGCGGCTTCCGCCGTGAGGCCGGTGGCGACCGCCTCGTGCAGCTTGTGCGACCAGCCCTGGTCGTTGGCGAACATGCGGTAGGCTTCGAGCACGTCGCGATGCTCGCCGCCCTCGGCGACGTCGCCGCGCTCAAGCATCCGGTCGAGATCCGAGCGCAGCTTGGCGAGCGCGGTGTCGAGCCGCTTGATCTCCTTCGGCAGATCCTCGGCGATGTAGTCCTTGATGACGACGCGCGGCTCGTGCAGCACGACATGGCCGAGCGCAATGCCTTCCGAGAGGATCGCGCCGGCCTTCTGCGTGGAATGGCGCGCGGCCGGCTCGAGGCCCGGCTGAGCGAGCGCGGACAATTCGCCCGACGCAATCAGCTCCGCCAGCACCATGGCCGTCGTCTGCAGCGCCTCGAGCTCTTCCTCGACATAGGTGCGCTTGGCGCGATTCTGCACCACCAGCACGCCGAGCGTATTGCCGGCGCGCAGGATCGGCACGCCGAGGAACGAGTGGTAGATCTCTTCGCCGGTTTCGGGGCGGAACGAGAAGGCCGGATGGCTCTGTGCGTCGTTCAGGTTGAGCGGCGTCGCCTCGCTGGCGACGAGACCGACCAGACCCTCATGGGCACTCAGCACGGTATGGTGCACGGCCTCGCGGTTGAGGCCTTCGGTGGCGTAGAGCTCGAGGGTGTTGTCGACGCGCAGCACGTAAACCGAGCACACCTCGGCCACCATGTTGGCGGCGATCAGCACCACGATCTTGTCCAGCCGCTCCTGGGCCGAGACCTGCTCCGCCATGGTTTCGCGGAGCCGTCTCAACAAGACGCGGGGACCTCCCGACGCGCTCCGCATGAACCGTCAATCTCCTCCGTCTGCCCGACCCGGCGATATTGGCCGGCGGCTGGCCTAAAATTCCAGAAAAACAATCAAATTGTCCGTCCGGCGCAGGCGCAAGCCACCGCTTGCACCGAATCAGCAGCCTGAACTGGGACACAGTCTGCGGCAGCCCACCCTGTTCGCCGTATAGCGAATTGAGGCTTGTTTTGCCAAGCAAAACGCCTGCCAAACGCGAAGGTGTGTACACTTCGCGTTTGCTGCAACCGCTAAGAGAAAATTAGTCTAAACCTGATCGAGGCCGTAAAGTGTATGCAGGGTGCGCACCGCAAGCTCGGTATAGGCGGTGTCGATCAAAACCGAGAATTTGATCTCGGAGGTTGTAATGGCCCGGATGTTGATGTTCCGTCCGGCGAGGGCCGAAAACGCCTGAGCGGCGACGCCGGCATGGCTGCGCATGCCGCTGCCGATCACCGAGATCTTGGCGACGTCGGTGGCGGTATCAAGCCTGATATAGCCGATCTTGGCCTTGGCGGCGGTAATCGTGTCCTTGGCGCGGTTGTAGTCGGCGGCCGGCACCGTGAAGGTGAGGTCGGTGGTCTTGCCGTCCTCGGACACGTTCTGAACGATCATATCGACGTTGATATTGGCGTCCGCGAGCGGGCCGAAGATCGACGCCGCCACGCCGGGCTTGTCCTCGATCTGGCGCACCGAGATCTGGGCCTCGTCCTTCGAAAAGGCGATGCCGGTGACGACGTGGCTTTCCATGATCTCCTCCTCGCTGCAGATCAGCGTGCCGGGCGGCTGGTTGGCATGCGGGTCGATGTCCTCGGGCTTGTCGAAGCTCGAGCGGACGAAGATCGGCATGTTGTGGACCATGCCGAGTTCCACCGAGCGCACCTGGAGCACCTTCGCGCCCTGGGAGGCCAGTTCCAGCATGTCTTCAAACGCGATCTTGTCGAGCCTTTTGGCCTTCGGCACGATTCGCGGGTCGGTGGTGTAGACGCCGTCGACGTCGGTGTAGATGTCGCAGCGGTCGGCCTTGACGGCGGCGGCGATCGCCACGGCCGAGGTGTCGGAGCCGCCGCGGCCGAGCGTGGTGATGCGGTTGGTCTTGGGATCGATGCCCTGGAAGCCGGCGACGACCGCGACCTCCTTGCGATCCCTGAAACGGGTGATGATCTCGCTGCCGTCGATGTCCTCGATCCGGGCCGAGGCATGGGCGTCGCTGGTCTTGATCGCGATCTGCCAGCCCTGCCAGGAGCGGGCCTGGATACCCATGCCCTGGAGCACGATGGCGAGCAGGCCCGAGGTCACCTGCTCGCCGGAGGCGACGACGGCGTCGTATTCGCGCGCGTCGTGCATCGGCGAGGCCTCGGTGCACCAGGCCACCAGCTCGTTGGTCTTGCCCGACATCGCCGAGACGACCACAGCCACTTCATGGCCGGCGTCGACCTCACGCTTCACATGGCGTGCGACGTTGCGGATACGTTCGATGTTGGCGACGGACGTGCCGCCGAATTTCATCACGAGGCGGCTCATGACGACGCGTGCATTCCCTCATAAGGATCAGTATGGTGACCCGCAATGGACCGGTGCTTGCGGACACCGACCGCGCGTATACATAGCGGCGGGGCCGGGGGCAAGCGGGTTCCTGCGGGGCAGGCTTGAGGTCGCCTTTGGGGGCGTCGCCTTTGGGGGTAATGGGTTAACCGAGATCATGGCGCGTTATATCGACGAGATCCTGCAGCCGGGCGAGCGGGTGCTGTATTCGACCAATGCGCACTGGATCTTCTATTTTCCGGCGATTGTGGCCTGGATCGTAGTCTTGGCGCTGTTCGTGGCGTCCCGGCAAACCATTGTTGAAGGCCTCGTCCTGCTCTGTCTCGTCGCGTCCGGCCTCGTGGCTCTGGCAGCGCTCTACTGGACCGTGAAGGGCTGGTTCCATCGCTTCACCACCGAGACCGACGTCACCAACCTCCGGGTTGTGCACAAGACCGGCTTCATCAAGCGCCGCACCTTCGAGATGGCGCTGGACAAGGTCGAGAGCGTCGACGTCGATCAAACCATTCTTGGACGAATTCTCAACTACGGCGACGTGACCATTCGCGGCGTCGGCGAGGGCATCGAGACGATCAAGACCATCGCCTCGCCACTCGCCTTCCGTAGTTCGATCACCACGCGGTAGGACCGCGCGTAACCCATGAGCATGCAGCAAGATACTTCCGCAACCGCACCCCGCGCGCCGGGCTCGACCGTCGATGCCGCCGAGATCGCGAAATTCTCAAAGCTCTCGGCCGAATGGTGGGACCCCAAGGGCAAGATGGCGCCGCTGCACCGGATCAATCCGTTGCGGCTCGGCTATATCCGCGACGCCGCCTGCCGCAAGTTCGAGCGCAATGTGCGCAGCCTCAACTGCCTCGGCGGCCTGCGCGTGCTCGACATCGGCTGCGGCGCCGGCCTGTTGTGCGAGCCGCTGTCGCGGCTGGGTGCGCAGGTCATCGGCGTCGATCCGTCGGCCAGCAACATCGCCGCGGCGAAGCTGCATGCCGACAAGAGCCATCTGTCGATCGACTATCGCTGCACCACGGTGGAGGAGATCGATCCGCGCGAGCGTTTCGACATCGTGCTGGCGATGGAGGTGGTCGAGCACGTCGTCGACGTCGGCGTCTTCCTGAAGCGCTGCGCCTCGATGCTGAAGCCCAACGGCCTGATGGTCGTGTCTACCCTCAACCGCAATTGGAAGAGCTTTGCGCTCGCCATCGTCGGCGCCGAATACGTCCTGCGCTGGTTGCCGCGCGGCACCCACGAGTGGAACAAGTTCGTCACCCCCGACGAGCTGACCAAGTATCTCCTCGACAACCGCCTCGTCATCACCGAGCAGACCGGCGTGGTCTACTCCCCCTTCGCCGACAAATGGACCCTCTCGTTGGACATGGACGTGAACTACATGGTCGTGGCGGAGCGGATGGTGTGAGGGGGTGAGCGAGGCGCGAGCATCGCTCCTATGACGTTGCGCCGATTGACCTGTTGCCGCGCCCTCGGCAGTTTGCAGTCATCCACCCCGTAGTGCAGTCACCCCCCGCTCACACACCCCATGTTCACCGCCACCAGCCTCTGGATTCCCTTCACCGTCATTGCTGCGCTCGGCCAGGTCGCGCGCAATGCGATGCAGCGATCGCTGACGAAGCCGCTGGGGACCTGGGGCGCGACCAATATCCGCTTCCTGTTCGGCTTCCCGTTCTCGCTGCTATTCTTAGGGTTTGTGCTGGTCGCGACCGGCGATCGTCTCGGCATGCCGCCGACCGTGTTCTGGCCGTGGCTGCTGCTCGGTGCGCTCAGCCAGATCGTCGCCACCGGGCTGATGCTGCTCGCGATGAACGACCGCTCCTTCGTGGTGACGACAGCCTATTTGAAGACCGAGGCGATCCAGACTGCGATCTTTGGCTTCGTCTTCCTCGGCGATCACCTGACCTGGCTGAAGGTGTTGGCGATCGTGATCGCGACCGTCGGCGTCGTCATCACCGCGCTGCGGCCGGGCGGCGAGAAGAGTTTTGCGGAGCTGAAGCCGACGATCACCGGCCTGGTTGCGGCCGCGGCCTTCGCGCTCTCCGCTGTTGGCTTCCGCGGCGCGATCATCAACGTTCCCGGCGTCTCGTTCGTGACCTCGGCCTCGTTCACGCTGGTGCTCGGCCTGTTCGTGCAGACGCTGATCCTGACGATCTATCTGCTTTGGCGCGCGCCAAAAGTGCTTCAGTCGATCCTGGGGCTGTGGAGGCCGTCACTGCTGGCGGGCTTCATGGGGGCCTTCGCCTCGCAATTCTGGTTCCTGGCGTTTGCGCTGACGGCTGCCGCCAATGTCCGCACGCTCGCGCTGATCGAGGTGCTGTTCGCGCAAGCCGTGGCGTATTACTCCTTCAAGCAGCCGATCGCGCCGCGCGAGATTTTTGGCATCGTGCTGATCGTGGTCGGCGTGGCGCTGCTGGTGGGATTCTGACGCGCTTTGCGCGTCAGTTCCTGTCTTCCGGCAGCGTCGGCAGCGGCGACACCTCGATACCCTCGTCGATCAGCGATTTTGCCTCGTCGGGCGAGGCCTCGCCGTAGATCGGACGGTGCTCCTTGTCGCCGTAATGCATCGCGCGGGCTTCGTTGGCAAAACGCTCGCCGACATTGTCGGCGTTCTTGACGATGTGGTCGCGCAGCTCTTTCAGCTTGGTGCGGAGCTCGCGCTCCTGCGCCATCATCAGCGAGGTGGATCCAGACTGCGCCGCCTCAGGCGTTGACGTCGTGGTCGGCTCCGGCGGCGGTGTCGCGCTGCCGCGCCCCTTCTTGCCGATGATACGCGGCGCCATGATCGCCTTGTCGACCTTGGCCGAGCCGCAGATCGGGCAGGTCACGAGCTTGCGCTTCACCTGCGAATCATAAGCCGACGAACTCTGGAACCAGCTCTCGAACGCGTGCTTGCGGTCGCAATGGAGCGCGTAGCGGATCATACCGATCCCCGCACCAGGTGCAGATGATCCGGCCCGGCCTTGGGATCGGAGACGCCGAAGCGGCGGCCGTGCTGGAGCGAGGGGATCGCGCGGCGTGCGGTCTCGACCCTGGCCGGGTCAATCTTGGCCATGATGATGCCGGGCTCGACACCGCCCTCGGCGAGAATCTCGCCCCAGGGATCGATGATCAGCGAGTGACCATAGGTCTCGCGCTTGTTCTCGTGCAGGCCGGCCTGCGCAGCTGCGAAGATGAAGCAGCCCGTCTCGATCGCGCGCGACCGCAGCAGGATGTGCCAGTGCGCCTCGCCGGTCTTGCGGGTGAAGGCCGACGGCACGGTGATGAAATAGGCGCCACTTTCAGCGAGTGCGCGGTAGAGCGCGGGGAAGCGCACGTCGTAGCAGATCGTCAGCCCGACGCGGCCCCAGGGCAGGTCGGAGATCACGGCGGTCTCGCCCGGCTGGTAATTGGCGGATTCGCGATAGCTCTCGCCGTCCGGCAGCTCGATGTCGAACATGTGGATCTTGTCGTAGCTCGCGAGCACATTGCCCTCGGGCCCGATCAGGAAGGAGCGGTTGACCGCCTTCTCCGGCGAGAAGCGCAACGCCAGCGAGCCGACATGGATGTGGATCTTCAGCTCGGCCGCGAGCGAGCGATATGCCTTCAGCGAGGCGTCGTCCTCTTCGCTCTGGAGATGCTCGAACAGCGCCTTGCGGTTCAGCTGCATCATGTTGCTGACTTCGGGCGTCTGCACGTAGTCGGCGCCCTTGGCAGCTGCCTCCCGGATCAGTTTCGTCGCCTGTGCGAGGCTCGGCTCGGACATCAAGCCGGTGCGCATCTGCACCATGGCGGCGGTGAAGGTCCTGCTGTCGCTCATGAGGCCGCCTTGACGCTTTCGAGGAGGCCGTCCAGCTTGCCTTCGCGGTCGAGCGCGTAGAGGTCGTCGCAGCCGCCGATATGGGTTCCGCCGATCCAGATCTGCGGGAAGGTCGAGCCCTCGCCGGCGCGGTCGTACATCTCGTCGCGCCATGACGCGTCCTTGGCGACGTCGAATTCCGTGAAGCTCGCCTTCTTGCGGGTCAGAAGCGACCGGGCTGCGGAACAATAGCCGCAGCCCGGCCTGGTGTAGATCTCGACAGCAGCGGTCATGGCGTCCAGCGCTTTCATGTCATGAATTTGTTGAATTATATGGGAGTTTAGCGGCTCTCGACAACCCGGGCAAAGACCAGCACGTCGACCTGGGCTGCCTTGGCGCGCAGCAAGGCCCGCGCGCAGGCATCCAGCGTCGCACCTGATGTCAGGACATCATCGACCAGGACGATGCGCCGGCCCTGGATCTCGGCCTGACGGTCCGGGGATACCTGGAATGCGCCCTGCACGTTCGTGGCGCGCTGGGCTCGCGACAGGCCTATCTGCTGCTCCGTGTGGCGCACCCGGCGCAGCACCTCGCCCCGCACCTTGATCCCGCTCTGTCGCGCGATGATGTGCGCCAGCGCACCGGACTGGTTGTAGCGGCGGCGCCAGGCCCGGCGCCAATGCAGGGGCACCGGCACCAGCATGTCGGCGCCGGCAAGCAGCTCACCGCCCGCGCGTGCCATCCAGCGGCCCATGGCGGGCGCGAGATCCGTGCGGTCCTGGTATTTCAGCGCATGCACCAGCGTGCGCGCGACGTCGTCATAGCGCACCGCCGCGCGTGCCCGCTGGTAGGCCGGTGGACTCGCGATCGCCTCCATCGACAGCATGTCGGGGCCGGGATCATAGACAAAGGGAATACCGAGCCGCGGGCAATAGGGCCGCTCGATGAACGACAGCCTTGCCCAGCACGCCGCGCATACACCCTCGCCATCCACCGGCTCGCGGCAGGAGACGCACAAGGTCGGTAGCGCAATGTCGAGCGCGAGCCTTGGCAGATGCGCCAGCACACCGCGGCAGGCCTTGAGCGCGCCGCGCAGATGGCTGGAAATGGAGCGTGATGGTGATGCCTCGGCGTCCATTGGGCAAGGCTAGCCCCGTCCTGCGCCACGCTCAAGGCAATGGGCTGCTCTTGTCTGTGCCCGGCCTACGGCCCTTTCGGCAGCACGGGCCGGAAGAACGATCGCTCATAGCGACGGAAGCAGCGCGTTTGCCTTGCGAAGTCGATCGCCTTCTGGACGTCCGGATCTTCGGCGCTGTCCTTCCGATACTGTTCGTACGCCGCGAGGCTCGGGAAGCTGAACATCGCGAGGGCGACGTCGCTCGCCCCTTCCGATGGCAGGAAGTAGCCGTGGTGGATGCCGCCGAATCTTGGCACTAGTTCCAGCCACATCCTGCCATAAGCTTCGAATTCGGCGAGCTTGTCCGGGGGGATCTCGTATCGCAGGTAACAGGTGATCATCGTCTGATGCTCCAGTGCGCCACAAAGCTGGCGCGCATTGTTGGCTTGGAACGCGAGGGCCGGTGCGGCGTCCACGAGGAAGGCTAGCGCCACATGCAGTGGATTGCCAGAACCGGCATGATCGGCGTAACCAGCGCCATGGCCACAAACCGACAAACGCCGCCCGCCTTGTTCGATCGTGCTTTGCTGCACGCGCGGCAGCGCCGTGCGCAGGCGCAAGGTGCCGTGACCTTCCTGCTCGATCGGGTGGCCGAGGACATGTCCGACCGGCTGGCTGCGGTGATGCGCGAATTTCACGCGCCGGCTGATCTCTGGACGCCAGGCGAGGGGCTGGCGGCGTTACGAGCGCGACTGCCGTCATTTCAGCAGATCGCGCTTGGCGAGACCGGCGAGGAGAAGCTGCCCTTCGCTCCAGAAAGCCTCGATCTTGTCGTGTCGGCGCTGGCGCTGCAATTCGTCAACGATCTTCCCGGCGTGCTCGCGCAAATTCGCCGGGCACTGAAGCCGGACGGGCTACTGCTCGCCGCGATGATCGGCGGCGACAGCCTGACCGAGCTGCGCCAGGCGTTTGCTGCGGCGGAAGTCGAATGCGAGGGCGGCGTGTCGCCGCGGGTGGCGCCGTTCGCGGATCTGCGGGATATCGGCGCGCTGTTGCAGCGGGCGGGTTTTGCGCTGCCGGTCACCGACGTCGACCGCGTCGTGGTGCGCTATTCCAATGCTTTTGCCCTGATGCAGGATCTTCGCCGCATGGGTGCGGCCAATGTGCTGATCGAGCGGCGGCGCACGCCGAGCCGGCGCGCGACCCTGCTGCGCATGGCCGAAATCTATGCCGAGCGCTTTGCCGACGCCGACGGCCGCGTCCGTGCGACCTTCGATATCATCTGGCTCTCCGGTTGGGCCCCGCATGCGAGCCAGCAGCAGCCGCTGAAGCCGGGATCGGCGAAAGCGAGCCTGGCGGAGGCGGTGAAGAAGGCCGGGGAGAGCTGACACGTGTCCCGGACGCGCTGCAGCGCTCTTGCGCTGCTGCGCAGAGCCGGGACCCAGTCTGCCGTTAGCGCATGGGCCCCGGCTACGCAGCGCACCGCTGAAGAAGCGCTGCGCTGCGTCCGGGGCAGGCAAGCCTCACATCAGCAAGTCAATCAAATGCGGGATCAGCGGAATGTCCGCCGGCGGCATCGGATAGTCGCGCAGCTTGTTGGCACGGACCCAGGCCAGCTTCTGGCCCTCCCGCGCCATGACCTGGCCCTCCCAGCGCCGGCAGATGTAGAGCGGCATCAACAGATGAAAGGTCTCGTAGCCGTAGCTCGCGAAGGTCAGCGGCGCCAGGCACGGCTCGGCGACGGTGATGCCGAGCTCCTCATTGAGCTCGCGGATCAGGCTCTGCTCCGGCCGCTCGCCCGGCTCCAGCTTGCCGCCGGGAAATTCCCAGAGGCCCGCGAGCGTCTTGCCCTCGGGGCGCTGCGCGATCAGGACGCGCTTGTCGGCGTCGACCAGCGCGCACGCTACCACCAGTGTCAGTTTGAGATCAGCCATCAGCTTCAGCTACGACCTGTAATCGCCGTTGATCGCGACATATTCCTTGGTGAGGTCGCAGGTCAGCACGCGGTCGCGGCCCTTGCCGAGGCCGAGCGACACCTTGATCGCGATCTCCGGCGCCTTCATCGCCTCCGACACCTGCGCCTCGTCGTACGACGGATCGCGCGCGCCGCTCTTGGCGACGCGGATGCCGTTGAAGGAGATCGAGAGCTTGTCGCGGTCGGCGGGCTCGCCGGCCTTGCCGACGGCCATGACCACGCGGCCCCAATTGGCGTCCTCGCCGGCGATTGCGGTCTTCACCAGCGGCGAGTTGGCGATCGACATCGCGATCTTGCGCGCCGAGGCCTTGGTCTTGGCGCCATCGACGGTGATCTCGACCAGCTTGCGCGCGCCTTCGCCGTCACGGGCAACTTGTTCGGAAAGATTGGCGAGCACTTGGTTGAACGCCTTGACGAAGGACTTCAGGCGCGGATCGCTGGCACGGCTGATCTTTGGTGCGCCGTGCTCTGCGGCAGCGCCGGTGGCGAAAGCCAGCAGCGTATCGGAGGTCGAGGTGTCGCCGTCGATCGTGACGGCATTGAAAGTGTCCTCGACGCCGGCCTTGAGCAGCGCCTGCAGCGCGGCGGGCGCGATCGGCGCGTCGGTGAAGATGAAGGATAGCATCGTCGCCATGTCGGGGGCGATCATGCCGGCGCCCTTGGCCATGCCGTTGATGGTGACCTTGGCCTTGCCGAGCTTCACGGTCGCGGTCGCGACCTTGGGGAAGGTGTCGGTGGTCATGATCGCCTTGGCGGCAGCGAGATAATCGCCAGCCTCAGTGGTCTCGGCGAGGCGTTCCAGCACGCCGTCGAACTTGGTCGCGTCCAGCGGCTCGCCGATCACGCCGGTCGAGGCCAGAAAGATCTCGCTCTCGCTGCAGCCGACGGCCTTGGCCGCGATCTTCGCGGTCAGCGCCGTGGAGCTGCGGCCGGTCTTGCCGGTGAAGGCGTTGGCATTGCCGGAATTGACGACCAGCGCGCGTGCCTTGCCGCCTTTGAGCTTGGCGCGGCACCATTCGACCGGCGCGGACGGGCACTTCGACTTGGTGAAGACGCCGGCGACCGCGGTGCCCTTGTCCATGATCGCCAGCAGCACGTCGGTGCGGTTCTTGTAGCGGATGCCGGCCTCGGCCGTCGCGAGACGGACGCCCGCGATCACGGGCATGGCGGGAACGTTCTTCGGGGCGAGCGGGGAGGCGGTTGAGGACATCGCGAGGTGCCTTGGCTTGTGCCTTGGTGAGGTCTGGATATGCAGATGGCCGGGACATCAAGTGCGAAGACGTGCTTCGCACTTTCGGCCCGGCCATTGCGATGCTTAGATACTCTTGGCGTCACCGAAGTGACAGCGAATTTTTACTTCTTGGCGGGGGGCGCCATCTTGCTGTCGGAAGGCTTGGTATCGGCCGGCTTTGCGTCGGCCGCCGGCTGGTCCGTCCGCTCGACCTTGGCTTCGGCGCGGAGCTTGGCGACGTAGTCGGCCTGGGCCTTGCGGGTGACGTACTGCTCGATCTGGGCCTTGACCTGGTCGAACTCAGGCGCCTTGCGGTTGCGCTTTTCCTCGACCTTGATGATGTGCCAGCCGAACTGCGACTTCACGGGATCGGAGATCTTGCCCGGCTCGAGCGCGAACGCGACGGCCGAGAATTCCGGCACCATCTGCTCCTTGGTGAAGAAGCCGAGGTCGCCGCCGTCGGCGGAGCCGGGATCCTTGGACTTCTTCTTGGCGAGCTCGGCGAAATCGGCGCCCTTGTCGAGCTCGGCCTTCACCGCCTTGGCCTCGTCCTCGGTCTCGACCAGGATGTGGCGGGCGCGCACTTCCTGCTCGCCGGTGATCTGCTTGGAGGCCTCCTCGTAGACCTTCTTCATGGCGTCGTCGTTGGTCGCGGCCTTGCCTTCCTGGGCCAGCAGGCTGTCCATCAGCAGGCGATTGCGGGCGAACGCCATCCGCTTCTTGAATTCCTCGCCGTCGGCGACCTTCTTGTCCTCGGCGGCCTTGGACACGATCTTCATGTCGATCAGGAACGACAGGACATTCTCGTCCTTGGTCGCGGGATCCATCTGGGCGAGGCTCGGTCCGAGTTCCTCCTCGGCCATGGCGACGTCGCTCTTCTTGATGTCAACGCCATTGACCTTCGCCAGGACCGGATCGTCGGCGGCCCGGAGCGGACCAGCGAACGCCAGGGACAGCGCCAGGGCAAAGCAGCCAGCCAGGGCGGACGCGTGGCGGAAACGCTGGCCGGTGGTGACCGGGAACGAGGTGGTCATGCAAAATCCTTATGTTGAAGCAGGGGCTGCTTAAGCGGGGCGGACACTCGCCCAATTCAGGGGGGCTTGGCAACGCGAAAAGTCTGTCAAAATGATGAATTAGCCGCAATGCGCCTGCCGTTGACAAGGCCCTGACCGGGCCATATCTCTGCCCGGTCGCGACCATGGCGATGGCGTTTATTTTGCTGCGTTTTTGGCCGTTGAACCCAGACTAGCCCAATTCCCACCCATCTGGCGGATGACCCCCGCAGTCCGGGCTCTGACGCCGACAGGCGTCACGGTGAGTTGATAGGCAGGCGGGTGACAACTTCTTGGCTGCAACGCGGTTAAATCGCGAACACAGGAACTAGGCATGATCGGCGCGCTCGCCCGCAAGTTTTTCGGCTCCGCCAACGACCGGCGGGTGAAGGGATATCAGTCCCGCGTCAACGCGATCAACGCGCTGGAGCCCGAGGTCTCGAAGCTCTCCGACGAGGCGCTCAAGGCCCGCACCGCTGACTTCAAGAAGCAGCTTGCCGAGGGCAAGACGCTGGACGATTTGCTGGTGCCAGCCTTCGCCACCGTGCGCGAGGCTGCCAAGCGCACGCTCGGCCAGCGCCATTTCGACGTCCAGCTGATCGGCGGCATGGTGCTGCACGAGGGCGACATCGCCGAGATGAAGACCGGCGAAGGCAAGACGCTGGTGGCAACGCTCGCGGTCTACCTCAACGCGCTCGCCGGCAAGGGCGTCCACGTCGTCACCGTCAACGATTACCTCGCCCGCCGCGACTCCGCCTGGATGGGTCAGATTTACGGCTTCCTCGGCCTGACCACCGGCGTGATCGTCCATGGCCTCGACGATGTCGAGCGCAAGGCGGCCTATGCCTGCGACATCACTTACGGCACCAACAACGAATACGGCTTCGACTATCTCCGCGACAACATGAAGTACCGGCTCGAGGACATGGTCCAGCGGCCGCATTTCTATGCGATCGTCGACGAAGTCGACTCCATCCTGATCGACGAAGCGCGCACGCCGCTCATCATCTCCGGCCCGCTCGACGACCGCTCCGACTTCTACAACACCATCGACTCGTTCCTGCCCAAGCTCGACAAGAGCGACTACGACGTCGACGAGAAGCAGCGCACGGTGACGCTCACCGAAGCCGGCATGGAGAAGATCGAGAAGCTGCTGCGCGATGCCGGCCAGCTCAAGGGCGAGTCGCTCTACGACGTCGAGAACGTCTCCGTCGTGCACCACATCAACCAGGCGCTGCGCGCCCACACGCTGTTCACACGCGACAAGGACTACATCGTCCGCGACGACGAGGTCGTGATCATCGATGAGTTCACCGGCCGCATGATGCAGGGCCGCCGCTATTCCGAAGGCCTGCACCAGGCGCTGGAAGCCAAGGAGCACGTCCAGGTCCAGCCGGAGAACCAGACGCTCGCCTCGATCACCTTCCAGAACTATTTCCGGATGTACGAAAAGCTCGCCGGCATGACCGGCACGGCGCTGACGGAAGCCGACGAGTTGTTCGACATCTACAAGCTCGAGGTCGTGGAGATCCCGACCAATCTGCCGGTCGCTCGCCTGGATGAGGACGACGAGGTCTATCGCACCCAGAACGAGAAATACGCCGCGATCCTGGCCGAGATCGAGCGCGCCAATGCGCGGCTGCAGCCGGTTCTGGTCGGCACGGCCTCGATCGAAAAGTCGGAGGTGATTGCCGAGTACCTCAAGAAGCACGGCTACCGGCAGATCGATTTCGGCAACGAGAACTCGATGCAGAAGCTGTACGCCGCGGCGCGCGCCAACAAGCCGGCAAAGCTGTTCGCGGTGCTGAACGCGCGCTTCCACGAGCAGGAAGCCTACATCGTTGCCGAGGCCGGCGTTCCCGGCGCGATCACGATCGCGACCAACATGGCCGGCCGCGGTACCGACATCAAGCTTGGCGGCTCGCTCGACATGCGGATCCAGCAGGAGACTGCCGATATCGCGGACGAGGCCGAGAAGGCCAGGAAGATCGAGCAGATCAAGGCCGACATCGAGCACTTCCGCGAGATCGTCCTGAAGGCCGAGGAGACCGTCGAGATCGAGCCGGCAAAGGGCTCGAAGCCGGCCAAGACCGTCAAGAAGCCGGGCGGTCTCTACATCATCGGTTCGGAGCGGCATGAATCCCGCCGCATCGACAACCAGCTCCGGGGTCGTTCCGGACGTCAGGGCGACCCCGGGCGCTCGAAGTTCTTCCTGTCGCTGGAAGACGATCTGATGCGCATCTTCGGCTCGGATCGCCTCGACAGCATGCTCCAGCGTCTCGGCCTGCAAGAGGGCGAGGCCATCATCCATCCCTGGATCAACAAGGCCTTGGAGAAGGCGCAGCAGAAGGTCGAGGCCCGCAACTTCGACATCCGCAAGAATCTGCTCAAGTTCGACAACGTCCAGAACGACCAGCGCAAGGTGATCTTCGACCAGCGCGTCGAGTTGATGAAGGACGACAGCGTTGCCGAGACCGTCACCGACATGCGCCACGCCTTCATCGACGATCTCGTTGCCAAGCACGTGCCCGAGCATGCCTATGCCGAGCAGTGGGATGTCGCCGGCCTGAACGAAGAGCTGAAGCGCGTGCTCGATCTCGACCTGCCGGTCCAGGACTGGGCCAAGGAAGAGGGCATCGCCGACGAGGAGTTGCTCAAGCGCATCGAGACCCGCGCCGACGAGCACATGGCAGCCAAGGTCGGGCAATGGGGTCCCGACGTGATGCGTTACGTCGAGAAGACCATTCTGCTGCAGACGCTCGACCATCTCTGGCGCGAGCACCTGATCATGCTCGACCATCTGCGCCAGGTCATCGGCCTGCGCGGCTACGGCCAGCGCGATCCGTTGCAGGAGTACAAGACCGAAGCCTTCAATCTCTTCCAGGAGATGAGCGCGCACCTGCGCGAGGCCGTTACCGCGCAGCTGATGCGGGTCGAGATCGTCCCGCCGGAGCAGGAGGCGCCCATCCTGCCGCAGATGGAAGCGCACAAGCTCAATCCGGATACCGGCGAGGACGAAATGGCGCTCGCCAGCGTCACGCTGGCCCCGCAGGCCACGGATGCCGCGCTGCGCGATCCGAAGAACCCTGCCAGTTGGGGCAAGATCGGCCGCAACGAGGACTGCCCCTGCGGCTCAGGCAAGAAGTACAAGCATTGTCATGGC
>NZ_VSSR01000109.1 GCF_008123515.1 Bradyrhizobium cytisi | reverse complement strand
CGACAATGGCAAGTCAGGGAAATCCGTGTCCTCGTAATAGACGCGGACCTGCATGTGGTGGCGGCCGTCGCGGATTTCGCCGTCGAGATGAGACATCAAGCTACAACTCGCTGAATATCAGGGACGGCGCCGTGGCGAAGCATGGGCATCAGACTGGGTCCCCCCGGCGCGCGCAAGACGGCGTGCGGCCTTCATCTGGACGAACGCCCTCAATGCTTGCTCGACAACGGCAGATGTCTCTGCAACGCCGACAAACTGTCGTGCCTGTGCGAAAAGCTCATCGTCAATTGAAATCGTGGCTATCATGAGCGCTCCTCTACGTCAGATGTAGCATTATCTGATGTAGGTTTCACGCCCCGTCGTCACGCCACCACCGGCGCCCGCCCCAGCGTCACCTCGACGATCTCCGGCGGCACGCCGACGCGGACCGGCATGATGCTGCAACCGAGGCCGCCGGAGATGATGACGTCGCACTTCAGCCGCAGATGGCCGTAGGCGAGCGGAATGCCGTGTTGCGGCGGAAGCGCAGGCGACCAGCCGAACAGGCGGACCTGACCGCCATGGGTGTGGCCGGAAAGCTGGAGCGCGACACGCGCGGGCACGCGCGTCGCGATATACGGCTCATGCGCGAGCAGGACGATTGGAGCGTCGTCCGTAACCTTTGCGAGCGTCGCGGTCAGATCGTCGACACCGAAGCGCTGAGCGCGGCCGTAGCGCTGCGACGGCGCATAGGCGAGCTGATCGCCGAGGCCGGCGAGCCAGAACGGGCGACCATCCTTGGTGAGACGCACGACGTCGTTCTCGTAGACGGGAATGCCAGCCGCCTCCAGCGCACGATGGGCGACCGTCGGCCCGCGCCCGGCCCGCTGCACGACCTTGTCGTCCCAATAGTCGTGGTTGCCCATGACGGCATGAACGCCGAGTGGCGCCTTGAGGCCAGTCAGCACCCCCGCCCATTCATCGGCCGGGATGATGCGCGTGACATGGTGATGACCGGCGACATAGTCCCCGAGCAGCACGGTGAGATCGGGACTGAGAGCGTTGGTGCGATCGACGATGGCCTCGATCCGATCCAGCGACATCCAGGGATCGCAGGCATGGATGTCGGCGACGACGGCGATCTTCAGCGGAAAATCCGCTGGCCATTGCCGCGGCATTGGATGATAGCGAGTAACGCGTAGCCGCAACACCGGCTCGACACCAACGCCGTAAGCCGCGGTCGAGACGCCGAGGGCGGAGAGACCGCCGATGGAACGGATGAGATGACGCCGATTGATCATGGAAGTCCGATAGTGATGCGGCCTCTTGATGCGATCCGATTGGAGCGGAATTGGGGTGCGTTCGTGCAGAGTGTCTGCACAGAGATTACCGGAAGTTCATGACACCAGGGCAATGCGCGCAAATCAGTCGTCGCTCTCGTCCGTACCGAACAGGCCGAACTGGGCCGCCGCATCGCGCGAAGGCTCTGCGATGCCGAGATGGCGGAAGGCGTGCGAGGTGAGCAGGCGGCCGCGCGGGGTGCGCTGGAGATAGCCGCACTGAATGAGATACGGCTCGATGATGTCCTCGATCGCATCGCGCGGCTCCGACAGCGCGGCGGCCATCGTCTCGACGCCGACCGGGCCACCACCATAGTTCGTCGCGATGGTCGTGAGGTAGCGGCGGTCCATGGCGTCAAGGCCGGCGGCATCGACCTCGAGCGCGCTCAGCGCGTGATCGGCGATCTTGCGGTCGATCCGGTCGGCATCGGCGGCCGAGGCGAAATCACGCACGCGACGCAACAGGCGGCCGGCGATGCGCGGCGTGCCGCGGGCGCGCCGCGCGATCTCGTTGGCGCCATCCGCGCTCATGCCGACGTTGAGCACGCGCGCGCCGCGAGTGACGATGCTCTCCAGCTCCTCGATCGTATAGAAATTGAGCCGGATCGGAATGCCGAAGCGATCGCGCAGGGGATTGGTGAGCAGGCCGGCGCGCGTGGTGGCGCCGACGAGAGTGAATTTCGACAGCTCGATCTTGACCGAACGCGCTGCCGGGCCTTCGCCGATGATGAGGTCTAGCTGAAAATCCTCCATCGCGGGATAGAGCACCTCTTCCACCGCCGGGCTGAGGCGATGGATTTCGTCGATGAAGAGCACGTCCCGCTCTTCGAGATTGGTGAGGAGTGCCGCGAGATCGCCGGCCTTGGCGATCACCGGGCCTGACGTGGCGCGAAAACCGACGCCGAGCTCCTTGGCCACGATCTGCGCCAGCGTGGTCTTGCCAAGGCCCGGGGGACCTACGAACAGAACGTGATCCAGCGCCTCGCCGCGCTTGCGCGCCGCCTCGATGAAGATCGAGAGATTCTTGCGCGCCTGCGCCTGGCCGACGAAATCGGACAGCGATTGCGGCCGCAGCGCGATGTCGCCGACATCATCGCTGCGGCGCTCGGGCGTGACCATGCGGTTGGCCTTGGGATCGCTCACTTCGCGAGCTCCTTCAACCCAAGCCGGATGAGCTGCGCCGTTTCGGCGTTCTCACCCGCGCTGCGCGAGGCCGAGGCGATGGCCGCGGCGGCTTGCGGCTGGCCGTAGCCGAGATTGACCAGCGCGGAGATCGCGTCCGCCACAGGTCGCGGCGCGCGCTGCTCGTCGACGGCGCCGGCGAGATGCACCACGGCGGGGTCGACATTGGCGAAGGCCGGCGCCTTGTCCTTCAACTCGGTGACGATGCGCTCGGCCACCTTGGGCCCGACGCCGGGGGTGCGCGCCACGGCAGCCTTGTCGCGCAGAGCAATCGCATTGGCGAGATCGGCCGGCGCGAGCGTGCCGAGCACGGCGAGCGCGACCTTGGCACCGACACCCTGTACGGTCTGGAGCAGGCGAAACCATTCGCGCTCCTGGTCGGTGCGGAAGCCGAACAGTTTTATTTGATCCTCACGGACATAGGTTTCGATCGAGAGCACCGCTGCGTCGCCCGGCGAGGGAAGATGCTGCAGCGTCCGCGCCGAGCAATGCACCTGATAGCCGACGCCGCCGACGTCGAGGAGCACATAATCCTCGCCGTAGGAATCGATCAGGCCCTTGAGCTTGCCGATCATAGTCCCACCACCTTCAGCCTGAGCGCCGTGCTCTGGCGGTGATGGGCGTGGGTGATGGCGATGGCGAGCGCGTCGGCGGCGTCGGCCGACGGCGGCTCGGCCTTGGGCAGCAATATCTTCAGCATCATCGCGATCTGCTGCTTGTCGGCGTGACCGGCGCCGACCACCGTCTTCTTCACCTGGTTCGGCGCGTATTCGGCGACAGGGATGCCGAACATTGCGGGCGCCAGCATGGCGACGCCGCGGGCCTGGCCGAGCTTCAGCGTCGCGACGCCGTCCTTGTTCACGAAGGTCTGCTCGACTGCCGCTTCCATCGGATTGTGATTGGAGAGAACCGCCGTGAGCCCCTCATGGATCGCGAGCAGCCGGCTCGACAGCGGCAAATCGTCCGGCGGTTCCACCGAACCGCAGGCGACGTAGATCAGGCGATTGCCGTCGGCCTCGATCACGCCCCAGCCGGTGCGGCGCAGGCCGGGGTCGATGCCGATGATGCGGACGGGTTGGCGAATCGGGAGCGCGCTCATGGGCCAGTGATAGCGGTTGGCCCATGATAGCGAAACAGAAACAGAACAGAAGTCCCCGGAGAAAGGCGGTCTCGTGAGGTGAGCGCCGCTCCGAGGCCTCAGCCGCCCATCTTCGCGACCAGCGCGTCCGAAATCTCGAAATTGGCGTAGACGTGCTGGACGTCGTCGTGCTCGTTGAGCAGGTCCATCAGCTTCAACAGCTTCTCGCCGGTCTCGTCATCGACCGCGACCGTGTTCTGCGGCTTCCAGATCAGCGCAGCTTTGCGCGGCTCGCCGAACTTGGCCTCCAGCGCCTTTGCGACGTCGCGATAGCTTTCGGTCGAGGCATAGATTTCGTGGCCACCCTCGCCCGAGACCACGTCGTCGGCGCCGGCCTCGATCGCGGCATCGAGCACCGCGTCGTCATCGGCGACGCTGCGGTCGTATTCGATGATGCCGGTGCGGTCGAACATGAAGGACACCGAGCCGGTTTCGCCGAGATTGCCGCCGGATTTGGTGAAGAAGGAGCGGATGTCGGAGGCGGCGCGGTTGCGGTTGTCGGTCAGCGCCTCGACGATGACGGCGACGCCGCCGGGGCCATAGCCCTCGTAGCGAATCTCGTCATAGTTCTCGCCATCGCTGCCGAGCGCCTTCTTGATGGCACGCTCAATATTGTCCTTCGGCATGTTCTCCTGGCGCGCCGCGATGATGGCCGCGCGCAGGCGCGGGTTCATGTTGGGATCGGGCGTCCCCAGCTTGGCGGCAACGGTGATTTCCCGCGCCAGCTTGCCGAACAGCTTCGACTTCTGGGCATCCTGCCGCCCCTTGCGGTGCATGATGTTCTTGAATTGGGAATGTCCGGCCATGCGTGATCTTCTCGAGAGAATCGTGCGCCAAAGGTGAGCGTGGGGAAGCGCGGCCTTATAGGCCGCCAACCCACCGGAATGAAAGAGCCTCTCATACTTTAAGGTAATAGCGTAGGGACCCGTGCCCAGAAGTCAGGCACCGTTAACCCTGATTTCATTCCGGCCTGAGAAAATAGCGTCCGCCCATCTCCCGACAAGAGTAGACCCAATGGCGTTCGCATTATTTCGGAAGCGCCGGCCGGACATGGCCGCACCAGCGGCAGCCGCGCAGGCCGCGCAGCCGGCGGCAGCGCCCGCTCCGGCGGTCGAGGTCGATTCGGCCCGGGAAATCCTGGAACTGCTGGAACTCGAGCTCGGCGCTATGATCCGCCAGCTTGAGCGCGCCGCCAATTCGGTGGCGGGCGGCGCCGAGGCCACCGCGACGACACTTGCCGATATCCGTCAGCGCACCGACGCACTGACCGGGCGGACCAATGCCGCCCAGTCGAACGCCTCGGGCTTTGCCCATGCCGCCGACAAGTTCACCCAGTCCGCGCAAGGCATCGGCGCGCAGGTCCGCGAGGCCGGCAAGCTCGCCGACGAGGCCAGCGCCGCCGCGCAGGAGGCGCGCGCCAATGTCGACCGCCTGCGTGAATCCTCCGCCGCGATCGGCAATGTCGTCAATCTGATCGCGCAGATCGCGCGGCAGACCACCCTGCTCGCGCTCAACTCCACCATCGAGGCCGCGCGCGCCGGCGCCGCAGGCAAAGGCTTTGCGGTCGTTGCCACCGAGGTCAAGGCGCTTGCGGTACAGACCCAGGGCGCCACCGAGGAGATCTCCAAAAAGATCGACGCGCTCCAGCGCGACGCCGCCGGCTCCGCGGACGCGGTGCACCGGATCTCGCAGGCGATCGAGGCGATCCGCCCGGTGTTTGACACCGTCAATGGCGCGGTCGCCGAGCAGAACGCCACCACCAGCGAGGTCTCCGGCAACGCGGCCAGCGCATCGCAGTTCATCATCTCGGTCGGCGAAAGCGCGGCCGAGATCGACGCCGCGACCAAGGCCGCCGAGACCCATGGCGAGAACGTCGCCAGCGCCGGCCAGGCCGTGACGACCTTCGCCCGGAAGCTGAAATCGCGCTGCGCGGTGTTGCTCCGCCAGAGCGAGCACGACGATCGCCGCAAGACCGAGCGGCTGCCCTGCCACCTCAAATTCGAGAGCGCGCGCGGCGTGCTGCCGGTCTATGAGATCGCGATGGACGGCGTCTTGATCGGTGGTGCGGAAGCAAGCCGGCTCGCGCCGCAGGCGATCATCGACGGCACCCTCGAGGACGTCGGGGCCTGCCGACTGCGCGTGGTCGAGCAGTCCAAGGCCGGCGCCCGCACGCAATTCGTCAACCCCGATGCCGCGCAGCGCGAGAAGATCGAAGACAAGCTCTGGTCGATCCACGAGGAGAACACCGAGTTCGTCACCCGCGCGATGGAGGCCGGCACCGCGCTGACCCGGATTTTCGAGCAGGCGGTCGCGCGCGGCGAGATCAAGATCGATGACCTGTTCGACACCGACTACGCCGAGATCGCCGGCACCAGTCCGCAGCAATACCGCACAAAATACCTGGACTGGGCCGACCGCGCGCTGCCGCCGTTCCAGGAAGCTTTTCTCGCCAAGGAACCGCGCATGGCGTTCTGCGCCATGGTCGACCGAAACGGCTTCCTGCCGGTCCACAACAAGATCTATTCGCACCCGCAGCGGCCGGGCGATGCCGCCTGGAACACGGCCAATTGCCGCAACCGCCGCATCTTCAACGATCCGGCGGGGTTGGCCGCGGCGCACAACCTGCGCTCGTACCTGATCCAGAGCTATGCGCGCGACATGGGCAACGGCAACACGGTGATGATGCGCGAGATCGATGTCCCGATCCGCGTGCAGGGCCGGCACTGGGGCGGATTTCGCACGGCCTACAAGCTGTAGTGCACGCTCAGGCAAGACGCCGGGCGCGAATCACGTCTTTAGGTGAAGTTGGAATGGGAATGCCGCGGAGGGCCGGCGAACGGCTCTGACTTGAGGAAGCCCCGTACATGTCCTTCGCCCAGCTTGCAGTCATGGACACTGGATCCAACCGGACGCTCGCCGAGCGGCTGATCGACCAGCTTGCCGACCGCATCGGCGGCCTCGGTGTCGAGCTTGCCGACATCGCCGGGAACGTCCAGGAGGTCGCCAACCGCGTCGCCAGCCAGTCGGAACGGTTCCACCATCTCCAGACGACGGCTGAGACAATGGTCTCGGCTAACCACGACATCGCCAACGCCTCACAGGCGGTGCAATCGACCACATCGGCGGCGGTCGGAGAGATCGCGCAGTCGCGCGGTGCGGTCGACACCGCGGTCAGCCATATCTCCGAGCTCGTTGCTGCCGTGGAGCGGATCGAGGCGCGCCTGAGCGCCGTCGGCTCGGCGCTGGCGCAGGTCGCAAAAGTCTCCGGCTCGATCGAGGCGATCGCCAAGCAGACCAATCTGCTTGCGTTGAACGCGACGATCGAGGCCGCGCGTGCCGGAAATGCCGGACGCGGGTTTGCGGTGGTCGCAAGCGAGGTCAAGAACCTCGCGGAGGCCACCCGGCAGGCCACGCACCAGATCGCCGACACCGTGCGCGATCTCGACGGCCAGATCGAAGGCCTGATCGGCGAGAGCAGCGATGCGTCCCGGCGCGCCAAGACCGCGGGCGAAGGCGCCCAGCAGATCTCCGGCATCATCTCGCGCGTCCAGCAGGGCTTCGCCTCCGTGGAAGCCGAGATCGACAGCGTCACGCGTGCAGCAACCTCCAATCTCGGCCACTGCGACACCGTCATCAACGAGCTCAACGAGCTCGCCAAGGGCGTCGACCTGTCCTCGCGCGATCTCAAGAATGCCGATCAGCGGGTGACAAAGCTGCTCGACACCTCCGAAGGCCTGATCGCGCTGATCGCCGACAGTGGCGTGGAGACATCCGATGCGCCGCTGATCCGCGCCGTCGTCGACACCGCCAAACGCATCTCGGCCGAGTTCGAGGCCGCGATCGATCGCGGCGAGATCACGCTCGACCAGCTCATGGACGAGAGCTACCGGGAGATCGCCGGCACCGACCCCAAGCAGTATCTCACCAAATATGTCGAGTTCACCGATCGCGTGCTGCCTGCGATCCAGGACCCTGTCCAGAAATCCGATCCCCGCATCGTGTTCTGCGTCGCCTGGGCGAGGAGCGGCTATCTGCCGACGCACAATCCGAACTACCGGCTACCGCAGGGCAAGGACCCGGTCTGGAACAACGCCAATTGCCGCAACCGCCGCCTCTTCACCGATCGCGCCGTGAAGAAGGTCGCGGCCAACACAAAACCCTTCCTGCTGCAGACCTACCGGCGCGACATGGGCGGCGGGCAGTTCGTGCTGATGAAGGACCTGTCCTCGCCGATCATGGTCCGCGGCAAGCACTGGGGTGCATTCCGCATGGGGTTTCGTCAGGGCTGAATCAAAAACCTCGAAAACAACCCCATGCACAGTAGCCGGGGTGCGCGGAATCAATGGCTTAGCGGGATGAAATGAGGCTTGGCTGGTTGCCAAGGAGAAGGTGCGCGACCTCTCTCGCTTGCGGGGGACGTTGAGCAAATTCCGAATGTCCCAGTTGACCCGTCGGGCAAAACAGGAGCACGATGCCATCATCGGGCACGTCGGCTTTTGCGCCATTGGAACTGATTGCTTCAGACGCGCACCGTGCCCGCCCTCACCCGACTTTCACAATCGCACGACTTTCGTCTTGGCATGGTTTTGCGCATTCGCACGCTGATGCGCGGAGGTCGACACCGCATAGGATGCAAAAGCGTCAGAAAATGACGCTTATCATATCAATTAGCCCAAAAGCGCCGCAGCGATCGCCGCACAAATTCGTGAACGTCATGGCCTGATGCTCGAGCCACGCAAATATGCATCGCCGGAAATTTCGACGCTTCATCGTTTCACATCGGTATGATTATTGTCGCGCACGAGTTCGCCAACTAGATCGCCGTAAGCAATCTGGCGAAGAAGGGAATGCATATGGCAACTGTTCTCACCATCAACGGCGAAACGAAATCATTCGACGCGCCACCCGAAATGCCGCTGCTGTGGGTGCTGCGCGACATTCTCGGCATGACCGGCACCAAATTCGGCTGCGGCATCGCGCAATGCGGCGCCTGTACCGTGCATGTCGACGGCAAGGCGGTGCGCTCCTGCGTGCTGCCGGTCAGCGCGGTCGCGAATCGCGCCGTCACCACCATCGAACATGTCGGCGGCACGCCGTCAGGCGCGAAGGTGCAGAAGGCCTGGCTCGATGCCGAGGTTATTCAGTGCGGCTATTGCCAGTCCGGCCAGATCATGTCGGCCGCGGCGCTGCTGGTGTCGACGCCCAACCCTGACGATGCCGACATCGACGCGGCGATGGCCGGCAACATCTGCCGCTGCGGCACCTATGTGCGCATCCGCGAGGCCATCAAGCAGGCCGCCAACGGCCGTCAGTCGTGAGGTCCGCCATGTTCACCGACAAGAATCTTCCGAACGTCTCCCGCCGCGCGCTGCTGACCGGCGGTCTCGCCACCGGCTTCCTGCTCGCCTTTCATCTGCCGCTGCGCGCAGCCGCCAACGAACCAGAGCAGAAGGATACGACCGACGGCAGGTTCGCCCCCAACGCTTTTATCCGCATCGACGAGACCGGCCGCACCGTCCTGATGATGCCGCAGGTCGAGATGGGCCAGGGCGTCTATACCTCGATCGCGATGATCCTGGCTGAGGAGCTCGATGCCGACTGGGCGAAGGTCGAGGTCCAGCACGCGCCGCCCAACGACAAGCTCTACGCCAATCCCGTGTTCGGCTTGCAGGCAACCGGTGGCTCGACCTCGATCCGCGCCTGGTGGAAACCGCTGCGCGCCGCCGGCGCCAGCGCGCGGGCCATGCTGGTGCAGGCCGCAGCGGCGCAATGGCAGGTCGATCCTGCCAGCTGCACGGCGTCGAAAGGCGAGGTCGTGCACGCCGCGAGCAGCCGCAAGATCGGTTATGGCGAACTGGCATTGGCCGCACAGGGCCAAACGCCGCCGAAGGACGTTGCGGTCAAGGACCCCAAGGACTTCGTCATCATCGGGCAGCCGCTGAAGCGGCTCGACACGCCGGACAAGGTCAACGGCAAGGTCGTCTACGGCATCGATGCGATCCTGCCGAACATGAAGATCGCGGTGATCGCCAATTGTCCGGTGTTCGGCGGCAAGGTCGGCAAGGTCGACGACACTGGGGCGATGAAAGTCGCCGGCGTGCGCAAGATCGTGGTGCTCGAGGATACGGTCGCGGTGATCGGCGACCACACATGGGCCGCCCAAAAAGGTCTCGAAGCGCTCAAGATCGAATGGAACGAGGGACCGAACGCAAAAATCAGCACCAAGGACATCTGGCAGGACCTGCGCGCCGCCAGCGAGAAGGACGGCGCGATCGCAAAATCAGTCGGCGACATCGCCAAGGGGCTGGCGAGCGGCGACAGATTCGAGGCGAGCTTCGAATTGCCGTTCCTGGCGCATGCCTCGATGGAGCCGATCAACGCCACTGTCCACGTCCGACCGGACGCCTGCGAGATCTGGACCGGCACGCAGATCATGACGCGCGTGCAGGCGGAGGCGGCGAAGGCCGCCGGCGTTCCCGTCGACAAGGTGATCGTCAACCAGCATCTGCTCGGCGGCGGCTTCGGCCGAAAGCTCGAGCCGGACATGGTGGTTGCGGCAGTGAAGATCGCAAAGCAGGTCGATTATCCCGTCAAGGTGATCTGGACCCGCGAGGAGGACATCCAGCACGACGTCTACCGCCCGGTCTATCGCGACCAGGTCACCGCGACACTGGTCGATGGCAAGGTGTCGGCCTGGAAATACAAGATCGCCGGCTCGGCGGTGATTGCACGCTGGCTGCCGCCGGCGTTCCAGAAGGGCATCGATATCGACGCGGTCGATGCCGCGGCGGACATGCCCTACGACTTTCCCAACTTCCAGGTCGAATATGTCCGCGCCGAACCGCCTGCGGTGCCGACCGGCTTCTGGCGCGGCGTCGGCCCGAACAACAACGTGTTCGCGTTCGAATGCGCGATGGACGAGCTGGCGCGCAAGGCCGGCAAGGACCCGGTCGAATTTCGCCGCGCCCATCTGACAAAGAACCCGCGCGCGCTGGCTGTGCTGAATCTGGTCGCGGAAAAATCCGGCTGGGGTGAGAGGCTGCCGCCACGCGTCGGCCGCGGCGTCTGCGTGCAGCCGTCGTTTGCCAGCTACCTCGCGACCGTGGTGGAAGCCGAGATCGACGACATCGGCGAGATCGTGCTCCGCCGCATCACCTCGGTGATCGACACCGGCATCGCTGTGAACCCCGACACGGTGAAGGCGCAGATCGAGGGCGGACTGATCTTCGGCCTCACCGCCGCGCTGTATGGCGAGATCACCATCGACAAGGGCCGCGTGCAGCAATCGAACTTCCACGACTACCGCATGATGCGCATCAACGAGACCCCGAAGATCGAGGTCATCGTCGTCAAGAGCGGCGAGGCGCCCGGCGGCATCGGCGAGGCCGGCGTCAATGCCGGACCGCCGGCGCTACGCAACGCGATTTACGCCGCAACCGGCGTAGCGCTGCGGCGCCTACCGATCGATCGGAAACTGCTGGCTGCGGGGAGGAAGGCATGAGCCGGACAATGCGTATCCTCGCAAGCCTGGTCGTGATCGCCATCGTCGCGGTGGCGCTCGGCGTCTTCATCATCCGCGGACCCGGTCCGCTGGATTTCGCTGGCGGCACCAAGGTGGCGCTGGCCGATTATCGCGCCGGCAAGCCCACGGGCGTGCCGGCCAGGCTCGAAAAAGCAAACCTGGTCGAGCGCGGCGAATATCTGGCGAAGGCGGCCGACTGCATGGTCTGCCACACCAGTCCGGGCGGGAAGGACTATTCCGGCGGGCTCGGCTTCAAGCTGCCGTTCGGCACGCTCTACTCGACCAACATCACGCCCGACAAAGAGACCGGCATCGGCAATTACAGCGACCAGGACTTCCTCGACGCGGTCCAGCGCGGCAAGCGGCACGACGGCGCCCGGCTCTATCCTGCGATGCCCTACACGTCCTACACCTACATGAGCGACGAGGACGTGCTGGCGGTGAAGGCCTATCTGTTCAGCCTGCCGGCGGTGCGCGCCAAGCCGCCGGAGAACACGCTGTCGTTCCCGTTCAACCAGCGCTGGGCGATGATGTTCTGGTCCGCCGTGTTCAACCCGGACACTCGGTTTGCGCCTGATACCTCGAAAAGCCCGGAGTGGAATCGCGGCGCGTATCTGGCGGAAGCCCTGGCGCATTGCGGCGAGTGCCACACGCCGCGCAATCTCGGCTTTGCGCTGGACAACCGCAAGAAGTTCGCCGGTGCCATCACCGCCGGCTGGCAGGCCTTCAACATCTCCTCCGACAAGGCCACCGGCCTCGGCAATTGGCGTGACGAGGATCTGATCGCCTATCTATCGCTCGGCCACGCGCCGGGCCACGGCGCGGCCTCGGGTCCGATGGGCGAAGCCGTCGACCACAGTTTCAGCCAGTTTGCGCCGGAGGACGTCCGCAGCATCGTTGCGTATTTGCGCAGCGTGCCGCCAGTGCCCTCGCCCGACCTGCCGGCCACCACGGCGCCGGTCGCACCCGCCTCGCACAAGGACGGCGTCACGGCAGATGCCCACGGCAAAAAGGTGTTCGCCAGCGCCTGCGCCAGCTGCCACGGCTGGAGCGGCGAAAGCCCGGTGTCGCCGATGGCGACGCTCACCGGCACCTGGACCGTCAACGACCCCGCCGCCACCAACGTCGCGCAGATCGTGCTCTCAGGCACCAAGCGCCACACGCCCGACGGCGCGCTGTCGATGCCCGCGTTCGGTAGTGCCTATACGGACGATGAGATCGCGGCGGTGGCGAACTACGTGACGGCGCGGTTCGGGACGAAGGGCTCGAAGCTGACGGCGAAGGATGTGGCGGAGTTACGGGAGCAGACGGCGGATTAATCTCGCGCGAACGCTGCTGCCCCTTCGCCCCTTATGGGAGAACGCGGGTCTATGTAGCGCGTTGAGACAGCTACGTAAATTAAATCTTGCGTTCATCTAGCGTCCCTTCCACGTGGTTCCATGCGCTCGTGCTACCATCGCTGCATGACGAATCCCTCGATGAAGATACTGCTGGGGCTGCTGACGCTCGCGATCATGACGAGGGCAGCGTCAGCGCTAGATTCGGTTGCCGACGCCAAACAATGCAGCGAAGCCGCGTTGGCGAGCTACGCCTTGACCAGCGCCGAACCCGCCGAAAAAATTGCCGAAATGGCTTTTCGGAGATGCTCCGACAAATGGCGCGAAGCCTTTGACCCTGTTGGCCGAGAGATGGATGCAAGTCCGACACTCAAAGAGGCGCAGGAAAACTGCATCAAACGGCTTGGCCCGTCGTCCTGCCCAGCGCCGCTGCCGTCCATCGTCGTTCTAATGAACGCCGCACAGCGAACCTTCCAATCTGATGCCGTGACCAAGGTCTTCGATATCCGTGCCAAGGTCGCCGGGGAATAGCGGTTTTTTGCACTAGGAATTTTTATGCCAAGACAACCGTTCTTACCGAGCCACTCGAAGGCCGATCTTATTTACGGCATCGGACATATTTCTAAAAAACCAAAGATTGCCGAAGCAACAGGCCGATGCATAATGGCTTGGTCGTATGTGGACTGGCAAATGGCGGTCTTGTTGGCCGCTCTGATAAAGGCAAACTCAGAAGCTTCGGTCGCGATCTTCCTCACGCTCAGAAATGCGCGGGCTCAACGCGATGTCCTCGTTGCCGCCGCAGAGATGACACTTGCGGAATCAGACCGCGAAATATTTGACGCGATCATGCTGATCTATGCGAGCCTTCAAACCCAACGCGCTGACATAGCACACGGAATTTTTGGTTCTATTCCTGACGGCAAAGAGGATGAAATCCCGTGGATCGAAACCAAGAATCTTTCCAAAGACTGGATCGAGAGATTCCACAAGCCAAAAAAAGAAGACTCACCGAAACAGCAAGACGAGAAGCTCGCTCAAAAATGCTGCACTTACATTTACAAACTAGCCGATCTTGAACGCCTCGAAGCCGAGATAGTCCAGCTCTGGGGTGTTGCATTCACCTTCACATCGTACCTGAACCATCCCGGCTTGCCGGTGGCTGTAGAGGCACTCAAGAAGCAATGCGCCGACTCGCCTCTTATGACGCAAGCGTTAGAACGGATGCGGAAATCGAAAGAGTAACATTCGGATTTATGAGGTTTTTTGCTTGCGCATCATGCTGGACAGCAACGTACACGACTTAATTGCGGCCGATCAGGCTGTCCTTCGCGTGCTTCGAGAGCGCATCGCTGAAGGCTCGATTAAACTTGTCAGCACCCACGTTCAGCGCGATGAACTGTCACGGGCTCCGGAGCCGAAGCGAGCCGCGTTGATGGCGATCTATGGGTTGACCGAAAATGTATCGACGGCTGGCGCAGTTTGGGACGTCTCTAGTTGGGATGAATGCAGTTGGGGCAGCGACGAAGGGAACGCCTCTATCGCGGCGCTAACGGGGGGAAATGCAAAGCACGCGGAGGATGCGCTGATAGCAGCAACAGCTTCGTGCGAGGCTGATGTTCTTGTAACAAACGAAACCCGGCTTGCCGCCAAAATCCGGCGCGCCAATATTTCGGTAAAGGTATGGTCGTGGGGTGAGTTCGTCGCCTCGCTCCGTTGATGGAAATCAGAGCGCCTTGCGCCGTAGCCTGCCGTAAGCAACGTGAATCCACAGAAGGACTGCTTTGCGATGGTATCTCTGCTGCCATCGCCCGATGTCGCCGCACGATCAGCAGCGCTTCGCGAAAATGAGCTCTGACTTGACGATCGCTGCGGATTCGAGCCGCCGCTTCATCTGGTCACCATCGACGCAAGCGCTCGACCAGTGTCGTGCGCTACGGTCCGCGAAGCATCGAACAGGTCTGCTCCGGAACATCTCGGATCAACCGGCTCAAAATGCTCGCGCCGCTGGTGGTGACGTGCATCAGCGCGGAGGGTATGGGCCGGTGGCGCGAAGCGCCGGATGAGGGGTCTGTCTCCGCGAGTGCGGCTCAGAGTGAGACTCGCGGAGAGAGACCCCTCACCCGTCTCGCCGCTTATGCGGCGAGCCACCCTCTCCCACAAGGGGGCCCACAAGGGGCGAGGGTGCACCGACAATGCCGCACGAGAAATCAGCTCAACCAGAACTTCGGCGTCGCCGGCTCCAGCCGGCCGCCCGCACGCACCGGAGCAATCCGAAGCGCGAGGCCCGTCGCGTCATCGGTCTCCACCGCGACGCCGCTGAGCGTCGCGACGCCCGCGGCCGGCTCGAACCGGCCCGACGGAATTCCCGACGTGAACCTCCGCAGCGGCTCTTCCTTCTGCATGCCGATGATGGAATCGTAATCGCCGGTCATGCCGGCGTCGGTCATGTAGGCGGTGCCGCCTGATAGAATCTGGTGGTCGGCGGTCGGCACATGGGTGTGGGTGCCGACGACGAGGCTGGCGCGACCGTCGCAGAAGAAGCCGATGCCCTGCTTCTCGCTGCTCGCCTCGCAATGGAAGTCGACCACGATGGCGTCCGCAGCAATGCCGAGCGGACAGGCGCCGAGCTCGCGCTCGAGCGCTGCAAAGGGATCGTCGAACGGGGTCATGAAGACGCGCCCCAAAGCATTGACGACGAGCGCATGCTTGCCGTTCTTGGCCTCGACCAGGGCGGCGCCGCGGCCGGGCGTGCCGCGCGGATAGTTCGCCGGCCGCACCAGTCGCTCGGCGCGCTCGATGAAGACGAGCGCCTCGCGCTGGTCCCAGGAGTGATTGCCGAGCGTCACCGCATCGGCACCGGCATCGAGAAATTCCTGATAGATCGCTTCCGTGATGCCGAAGCCTCCCGCCGAATTCTCGCCGTTGACGACGACGAAATCGAGCGACCAGTCCTTGATCATGCCGGGCAGATATTCGGCGATGGCGTTGCGGCCGCTACGGCCGACGACATCACCCACGAACAGAATGCGCAACTTCAGAACTCCGGAAATCGAAAACGTCCGATTCCGTTAGCACATAATCCAGCGCCACGTCGTGGGCTAGTGCCGGAACCGCCTTGATCTCCTGCGCTGCAAAAGCGAGCCCGATGCCGACGATCTGCTTCGTCTTGCGGAGGTGCGCGAAGGTGTGGTCGTAGTGCCCCGCGCCATAGCCGATGCGATGGCCGAGACGGTCGAAGGCGGCGAGTGGCGTCAGCATGATGTCGGGGATGACTTCGGCGGCCGCCGGCGAAGGCTCGGGAATGCCGAGCGGACCGAGCATCAAGCGGTCGTTCGGATGGAAGAGACGGAAGACCAGCGACTGTCCGCGCGCCGTGACGCAGGGCAGCGCCAGCCTGGCGCCCTCTTCAGTGAGCTTCTTCAGCAGCGGCATCGGATCGATCTCGCTGCGGATCGGCGAGTAGCCGGAGACGATGCTGCCGGGCAGCAGCTTGAACGGCAGCCCGCGCTCGGCAAGCTTGGCGGCGGCTGCGATGCGCTTCTTCTCACTCAGAGCATCACGCGCCGCGAGGGCTTTGGCACGGAGCTCGGATTTGGTGTTGGTCATGTGCTTCGGTCCCCACGTCATGACCCGCCTTGTGCGCCCTTGCGCACTGGGGCGGGTGATCCAGTATTCCAGAGCCGGTGGTGATTCACACAGAGGCAGCGGCGTACTGGATGCCCCGGTCAAGCCGGGGCATGACACCTACTGAATTGGCCGCAGTCGTTTCGACAAGCACAAACCAGGCAAACACAAAAGTGCGAAGCCGCAAACGCCGTTGAAGCACTCGATCCCGGAGTTCCCTACGAAAGTAGGTGGGCACCATATGTCCGGGCCCACGGGCCCGGCCAGGGACAGTTCCCTAAAGGATCGATAAGGCCCCGGGGATATATGGCTCCGGACGCGCGTCGCAGCCTCGCCTGCGCAATGTAACAACGATACTGACGAATCACCAGAGCGATCGCACGTGGCCACCGAACGCGGCGAGAGAACTTGGCCTGCATGGTTCGAGACGCCCGCTTTGGGCGGGCTCCTCACCATGAGGGTTTAAGATTTCACCGCGAAACAAGACCTCATCCTGAGGAGCCCGCCGCAGCGGGCGTCTCGAAGGATGGCCACAAGGGAAACGCCAAAATCAACCGATCGCGATGCCGTTGCCGACGGTGCGGTTCAGGACCTGAGTCGACTTCTCGATGCGCTCGGCGGCAGAGTTCAGCGCGTTGACCACGGCGGTCTGGGTCATCCGGGCACGCTCGACGGCAGCGTTGCGGAAATCCCGCAGTTCGGTCAGCTCCTGCTCCATGGTGCGGATGCGGTTGCCGGCGTCGACCAACTCGTCGCAGACGGTCAGCGCCGCCATCACGGTGAGCCTGGCATCGCCGATCTCGCCGAATTTTCCGCGCAGCGACTGAATCCGCGTCTCCAGGCCTTCGGCAAGCTTCAACAGCCGCACCTCCTGGCCCTCCTCGCAGGCCATGCGGTATTGCCGGGCGTTGATGGTGACGTTGATGTGGCTCATCCGTCCTCTCCGGTATCAAGTACCGAACGTATCGTGACGATTGCGGACTCCAGCCGATCGGAGATCTCGCGATTGGTGCGCTCGAGCTTGCGCGCTTTCACCAGTGCACCGTCGAGCTCGTCGGCAAGCCGCGAACGATCGGCGCCCAGCGCCTGGATTCGCGTCGCAAGCTCATTCTCGTCGCGGTCAGCATCGCGCCTTCGCTCGACTGCGCTTTCAAGCGCGTCGAGCGCCGCCGTGAGCCTGCGGGTCGCGATCTCGATCTCGACGGCGGAGGACTCCGTCATGGCAGCGCTGTTGGATACGCGATCGTTCATGCAGTCAGCGGCGGAACCTGTGGGCTTGACCCGTGGCCTTTACCTGGGAGCTTGCCGTCCGGCAAAAGACTCGGTTCGGCAAGCGGTTAGAAGCAGAAATTTACGTGGCAAGCTAGCCAAGCGCAACGCCGCCGCGAAACTATGCACCGCTAAGCAACTTTTACGGCCAAACCGGCGTTTGACTGCCTTGGCCTGCCGGAACCGAGATGCTATCCCAGCCGCGCCCCCAGCGGCCGAAAGGCTCTTTCCGGCGCGGCGAATTCTGCCACAAGCGCCTCATTTCAGACGGATTTCAGACATGACGCAGGTCGATCCCAACCGTATGGCCAACGCGATCCGCGGCCTCTCGATGGATGCCGTCGAGAAGGCAAAGTCGGGTCATCCGGGCCTACCGATGGGCGCCGCCGACATGGCCACGGTGCTGTTCACGCAGTTCCTCAAATACGATGCTACCGCAATCGACTGGCCGGACCGCGACCGCTTCGTGCTCTCCGCCGGTCACGGCTCGATGCTGCTCTATTCGCTGCTGCACCTGACCGGCAACGGCGACATGACGCTGGACCAGCTCAAGCAATTCCGCCAGCTCGGCGGATTGACGCCGGGTCACCCCGAGAACTTCCACACAAAGGGCATCGAGACCACCACCGGCCCGCTCGGCCAGGGTATCTCGACCGCAGTCGGCATGGCGCTCGCCGAGAAGATGCTCGCCGCCGAGTTCGGCAAGAAGATCGTCGACCACCACACCTACGTGCTCGCTTCCGACGGCGACCTGATGGAAGGCGTGTCGCAGGAAGCGATCGCGATGGCCGGGCACTGGAAGCTCGGCAAGCTGATCGTGCTCTACGACGACAACGGCATCTCGATCGACGGCCCGACCTCGATCTCCGATTCGGTCGACCAGGTGAAGCGCTTCAAGGCGTGCGGCTGGGCGGCCGAGAAGATCGACGGCCATGACCAGGCCGCGATTGCCGCCGCGATCACCCGTGCGCAAAAATCCAACAAGCCGACGCTGATCGCCTGCCGCACCACCATCGGCTTCGGCGCGCCGCACAAGGCCGGCACCGCCAAGGCGCATGGCGAGGCGCTCGGCGCCGACGAGCTCAAGGCCGCCAAGGAAAATCTCGGCATCTCGCTCGAGCCGTTCTCAGTGCCGGATGACGTGCTTAAGGCCTGGCGCGCAGCCGGCTCGCGCGGCGCCGCGGCACGACAGGAGTGGGAAGGACGGCTCGGCGAGCTCGGCAGCCGCAAGCGCGCCGAGTTCGAGCGCCGCGTGCGCCACGAGCGTCCGGCTTCGCTGGCGAAGGCCGTGCGCACGTACAAGAAGGAGCTGCTGGAGAAGCCGATGACCGCGGCCACCCGCAAGTCGTCGGAAGCCGTGATCGAGGTGATTGCCGGTGCGATGCCGATGGAATTCCTCGCGGGCTCCGCCGACCTCACCGGCTCCAACAACAACAAGGCGAAGTCGGCAACCGCCTTCTCCGCCAAGACGCCGAAAGGCCGCTTCATCCATTACGGCATCCGCGAGCACGGCATGTGTGCCGCGATGAACGGCATCTTCCTGCACGGCGGCTTCGCACCGAACGGTGCGACCTTCCTCGTGTTCACCGACTATGCGCGTCCGGCGATGCGCCTGGCGGCGCTGATGGGCACCGGTGTGGTCTACGTGATGACGCACGATTCCATCGGCCTTGGCGAGGACGGCCCGACCCATCAGCCGGTCGAGCATCTCGCCGCGCTTCGCGCCATCCCGAACATGCGCGTGTTCCGCCCCTGCGATTCCGTCGAGGTCGCCGAGTGCTGGGAGCTGGCGCTGAATCGTATCGACGGCCCGACGGTGCTGGCGCTGACGCGGCAGAACCTGCCGCAGCTCCGCACCACCGCACCGAACGAGAATCCCTGCGCCCAGGGCGCCTACGAGCTGGTGGCCGCGCAAGGGGAAGCCAAGGCGACGCTGTTCGCATCCGGCTCCGAGGTTGAGATCGCGGTGGCCGCCCAGAAGCAGCTCGTCGAGCGCGGCATCCCGTCGCGGGTGGTCTCGGTGCCCTCGCTCGAGCTGTTGTTAGCGCAACCAGAGGCCAAGCGTGCCGCCATCATCGGCAACGCGCCGGTGAAGGTCGCGATCGAGGCCGCCGTGCGCTGGGGCTGGGATGCCGTGATCGGCCAGGATGGCGAATTTATCGGCATGCATTCCTTCGGCGCGAGCGCGCCGGCCAAGGATCTTTACAAGCATTTCGGCATTACCGCCGAGGCCGCGGTTAACGCCGTGCTGAAGCGCGTATCCTGAGAGTTGAGCTTGCCAAAAAAAAGGACTACGTAATCTCTCATATGATCAAGCACCGCCCGGCTGAACCGGGCGTCCGCCCCTAAAAAACCCTCGCAGGCGCGTATAGCGCGTTGTGCGGGAAGACTAGGCGTTATCGAGCCCGTCATTGAACGGTCATAAGGAGATGAAACATGGCAGTCCGCGTCGGAATTAACGGTTTTGGCCGCATCGGCCGCAACATCCTGCGGGCTATCGCCGAGTCCGGCCGCAAGGACATCGAGGTCGTCGGCATCAACGACCTCGGCCCGGTCGAGACCAACGCCCACCTCCTCCGCTTCGACAGCGTTCATGGCCGCTTCCCCGGCACCGTCACCGTCGACGGCGACTCGATCAGCCTCGGCAACGGCAAGATCAAGGTGACCGCCGAGCGCGATCCCTCGAAGCTGCCCTGGAAAGATCTCGGCGTCGACATCGCGATGGAATGCACCGGCATCTTCACCGCGAAGGACAAGGCATCCGCGCATCTGACCGCCGGCGCCAAGCGCGTGCTGGTCTCCGCGCCTGCCGACGGCGCCGACGCCACCATCGTCTACGGCGTCAACCACGACACGCTGACCAAGGACCACATGGTGGTCTCGAACGGCTCGTGCACCACCAACTGCCTCGCGCCGGTCGCCAAGGTGCTGAACGATCTCGTCGGCATCGAGACCGGCTTCATGACCACGATCCACGCCTATACCGGCGACCAGCCGACGCTGGACACGCTGCACAAGGATCTCTATCGCGGCCGTGCGGCTGCGATGTCGATGATCCCGACCTCGACCGGTGCCGCCAAGGCGATCGGCCTCGTGCTGCCCGAGCTGAAGGGCAAGCTCGACGGCGTCTCGATCCGCGTGCCGTCGCCGAACGTCTCGGTGATCGACCTCAAGATCGTCGCCAAGCGCGCCGCCGATCCGAAGGAAATCAACGAGGCGATGAAGCGCGCCTCCGAGCAGCAGCTCAAGGGCATCCTCGGCTACACCAACGCGCCGAATGTCTCGATCGACTTCAATCACGATCCGCACTCGGCCACCTTCCACATGGACCAGACCAAGGTGCAGAACGGCACGCTGGTGCGCGTGATGGCCTGGTACGACAACGAGTGGGGCTTCTCGAACCGCATGGCGGACACCGCCGTCGCGTTCGCGAAGGTGATCTAAGCGTTTACTCTCGTGTCCCGGACGCGGTGCAGCGCGCTTGCGCTGCTCCGCAGAGCCGGGACCCATTCAACTGCGGGACTCGCTGCAATGTGGGTCCCGGTTCTGCACAGCAGCGCTTCGCGCCGCTAGTTGCGCCCGGGACAAGAGCGCCCGGGACAAGAGAGAGTATCCGATGGCGAACAAATTCCGCACCCTCGACGACGTCGACGTGAAGGGCAAGCGCGTGCTGCTGCGCGTCGATCTCAATGTGCCCATGGACAACGGACGCGTCAGCGACGCGACCCGGCTCGAGCGCGTCGCGCCGACCATCACCGAAATCTCGGACAAGGGCGGCAAGGTCATCCTGCTCGCGCATTTCGGCCGGCCGAAGGGCCGCGATGCCAAGGACTCACTGAGGCCGGTCGCCGAAGCGCTGTCGAAGGTCGTGAAGAAGCCCGTCGCGTTCGCTGAGGATTGCATCGGCGAGCCCGCGGCCAAGGCTGTAGCGGCGCTAGAGGATGGCGACATCCTCTGTCTGGAAAACACCCGCTTCCACAAAGAGGAAGAGAAGAACGATCCGGCCTTCGTCGCGGAGCTGGCAAAGCTCGGCGACATCTGGGTCAGTGACGCGTTCTCCGCGGCGCACCGCGCCCATGCCTCGACCGAAGGTCTCGGCCACAAGCTGCCGGCCTATGCCGGCCGCACCATGCAGGCCGAGCTCGACGCGCTGGAGAAGGCGCTGGGTTCGCCGACCAAGCCTGTCATCGCGATCATCGGCGGCGCAAAGGTCTCGACCAAGATCGACCTGCTCGAGAACCTCGTGAGCAAGGTCGACGCGCTCGTGATCGGCGGCGGCATGGCCAACACCTTCCTGCACGCCCAGGGCGTCGGCATCGGCAAGTCGCTGGCCGAGAAGGATCTCGCTGCCACTGCGTTGCGCATCGCGGAGAAGGCCTCGGCCGCCAAGTGCGCCATCATCCTCCCGGTCGATGCCACCGTCGCCTATCATTTCGCCGCCAACGCGCCGTCGCACGCCTATGGGCTCGATGCGATCCCGGCCGACGGCATGATCCTCGACGTCGGCCCACAATCGATCGCACGCATCCACGCCGCCATCGACGATGCGGCGACACTGGTCTGGAACGGACCGCTCGGCGCGTTCGAGATGCAGCCGTTCGACCGTGGCACGATGGCAGCCGCCAAGCACGCCGCCGCGCGCACCAAGGCCAAGAAGCTGATCTCGATCGCGGGCGGCGGCGACACGGTCGCGGCCCTCAACCAGGCCCATGTGGCCGGTGATTTCACCTATGTCTCGACCGCCGGTGGCGCATTTCTTGAATGGATGGAGGGCAAGCCCCTGCCCGGCGTCGAGGTTCTGCGCATCAAGTAATCAGACGGCAAGAAACCGGCAAGAAACAAGCGGCCCTGAGGCCCGAACGGAGAAAAAGACAGATGGCTCGGATCACGTTGCGTCAATTGCTCGACCATGCGGCGGAACACGATTACGGCGTCCCGGCCTTCAACATCAACAACATGGAGCAGGCGCTGGCGATCATGGACGCGGCCAACCAGGTCGACGCGCCCGTCATCATCCAGGCCTCGCGCGGCGCGCGCTCCTACGCCAACGACGTCATGCTCAAGCACATGATGGACGCGGTCACCGAGATCTACCCGCACATTCCGGTCTGCGTGCATCTCGACCACGGCAACGAGGCCGCCACCTGCATGACCGCGATCCAGGCCGGCTTCACCTCGGTGATGATGGACGGCTCGCTCAAGGCCGACGGCAAGACCCCCGGCGACTGGACCTACAATGTCGGCGTCACCAAGACCGTGACCGACATGGCCCATCTCGGCGGCATCTCGGTCGAGGGCGAGCTCGGCGTGCTCGGCTCGCTAGAAACCGGCATGGGCGACAAGGAAGACGGCCACGGCGCCGAAGGCAAGCTGAGCCACGACCAGCTCCTGACCAATCCGGACGAGGCCGTGAAGTTCGTCCAGGAGACCAAGGTCGACGCGCTCGCGATCGCAATGGGGACGTCTCACGGTGCTTACAAATTTACCCGCAAGCCGGACGGCGACATCCTCGCCATGAACGTGATCGAGGAGATCCATCGCAAGCTGCCCAACACGCATCTCGTGATGCACGGCTCCTCGTCGGTGCCGCAGGACCTCCAGGACATCATCAACGCCCATGGCGGCAAGATGAAGCCGACCTGGGGCGTGCCGGTTGCCGAGATCCAGCGCGGCATCAAGCACGGCGTGCGCAAGATCAACATCGACACCGACAACCGCATGGCCATGACCGGCCAGATCCGGAAAGTGCTCAAGGACAATCCGGAAGAGTTCGATCCGCGCAAGTATCTGAAGCCGGCGATGGAAGCCATGACCAAGCTGTGCAAGCAGCGGCTCCAGGAGTTCAACACCGCCGGCCAAGCCTCCAAGTTCAAGAAGATCCTGACCCCCGCCGACATGGCCAAGCGCTACGCCAAGGGCGAGCTCGACCCCAAGGTGGCGTAAGGACCGCGCGAGGGCGTGAAGCCCCGGCACGCTCTATCGTCTCCCTCGCCCCGCCCTTCGCGGGGAGAGGGCGGGGTGAGGGGCTGCTTCCGCAAAGGCGGTGACAGACGGACTCGCGGAGGCCCCCCTCACCCGGTCGCTTCGCGACCGACCTCTCCCCGCAAGCGGGGCGAGGAGAACCGTCGCCAGCCGCTCATTTGCGGCCCTCCCCGCCCCCTTTACCCTGCGACGAACGTTAACTCGGCAATTGCCCGAGAACCGTCTATTTTCACAGGCAAGGGCAGAATCGTTTTGGGAGGACCTCTCGATGAATCTGACTGAGCTCAACGGAATCGCGACCGCCATGGTCGCACCCGGCAAAGGCATCCTTGCCGCCGACGAATCCTCCGGCACCATCAAGAAGCGCTTTGACGCGATCGGCGTGGAATCGACCGAAGCCAACCGCCGCGACTACCGCGAGATGCTGTTCCGCTCGAGAGAGGCCATGAGCCAGTACATCTCGGGCGTGATCCTCTATGACGAGACGATCTGGCAGGCGGCAGGCGACGGCACGCCGCTGGTCAAGCTGATCGAGAGTAGCGGCGCCATTCCCGGCATCAAGGTCGACGAGGGCACGCAAGCCCTGCCGATGTGCCCGGGCGAAACAGTCACCGTCGGGCTGGACAAGCTTGCCGAGCGGCTGAAGAAATATTACGAGCGCGGCGCCCGCTTCGCCAAATGGCGCGCGGTGATCGATATCGGCAGCGGTATTCCCTCGATGACCGCGATCAGCGTCAATGCCCATGCGCTGGCGCGCTATGCCGCGCTGTGCCAGGCCGCGCAGATCGTGCCGATCGTCGAGCCGGAGGTGCTGATGGATGGTGATCACGACATCGACCGCTGCTATGAGGTCACGAGCCGCGTGCTCAACGAGACGTTCCAGGAATTGCGCGTGCAGCGCGTCGCGCTCGAAGGCATGGTATTGAAGCCGAACATGGCGATCTCGGGCAAGAAATGCGCAAAGCAGGCCTCCGTCGAGGAGGTCGCGGAGAAGACAATCCGGCTGCTGAAGGCGTGCGTGCCGGCGGCGGTGCCCGGCATCGCCTTCCTCTCCGGCGGCCAGGCGGACGAGGAGGCGACTGCGCACCTCAACGCCATGCACAAGCTTGGCAGGCTACCCTGGGGCCTGACCTTCTCCTACGGCCGCGCCCTGCAGGCCGCGCCGCAGAAGGCCTGGTCGGGCAAGGCCGAGAACGTCGCGGCCGGACAAAATGCATTCAGTCATCGTGCACGCATGAATGGCCTCGCCTCCAAAGGCGAATGGCAAAGCAGCCTGGAAAAGAAGGCAGCCTAGATCTTGTCGAACAAATCGCCTCCGCCGCGCCCGGCGCCGCGTCTTTATCTCGCGACGCCTGTTGTCGACGATCCCGCCGCGCTCCTCGCCGAGTTGCCGGCGCTGCTCGCAGCCGTCGATGTCGCAGCCGTGCTGGTGCGGCTGAAGGAGACCGACCAGCGCACCATGATCTCGCGGATCAAGGCGCTCGCGCCGATGGTGCAGAACGCCGGCGCGGCCCTGCTCGTCGACGGCCATCCCGAGATCGTCGCACGCGGCGGCGCCGATGGCGCGCATCTCGCAGGCATCGCCGCGCTGGAAGAGGCGATGCCCTCGCTCAAGCCCGATCGCATCGCCGGTGTCGGCGGGCTCGAGACGCGGCACGAGTCCATGAACGCGGGCGAGATGGGTGCTGATTACGTGCTGTTCGGCGAGCCCGATACGAAGGGCCAGCGCCCGTCGTCCCAGGCGATCGCCGAACGGCTGGACTGGTGGGCCGAGCTGTTCGAGCCGCCCTGCGTCGGCTTTGCGATGTCGTTCGAGGAAGCCCACGACTTCGCCGCCAGCGGCGCCGATTTCGTGCTGGTCGGCGACCTCGTCTGGGCGGATTCGCGCGGGCCGAAGGCCGCGCTGATCGAGGCCGATGCCGCGATCAAGAGGGCCTTCACGGCTGTTGCCGCGGGCCAGGGCTAGCGCCCCGCCATGACACTCCTGCGCATCACGCTTCTGACCACGCTGCTGCTGGCGGCGCCTGCGGCCGCGCAGCTCCAGATCACGCCGCCGGCGACGATCCCGAGCCCTGCGAAGCCCAAGGAAACGGCAAAGGAAAAGCCAAAGGTCGCGCCGCACACGATCACCAGGAAGAAGGAGGCCGCACCGGCGCCAAAGCCGTCGGCCTCGCCGAGCCCGACGCTGCCGGCAACCGTGATCCCCGCGCCGCCGACCGACAATTCCAACGTCGACCTGGTGTTCGGCGCCTATCAGCGCGGCCAGTACAAGACCGCCTTCGACCTCGCCAGCGCGCGCGCCAAGACCGGCGATGCCAAGGCCATGACCATGCTGGGCGAGCTCTATTCCAACGCCATGGGCATCAGGCGCGACTACGCCAAGGCGATCGAATGGTACAAGCGCGCCTCCGACGCCGGCGACCGTGAGGCGATGTTCGCGCTCGCCATGCTGCGCATCGCCGGCCGCGGCGGCCCCGTCGACAAGGGCGAGGCGGTCAAGCTGATGGCCTCCGCCGCCAAGCTCGGCGAGCCCAGGGCGGCCTATAACCTTGCCCTGCTTTATCTGGACGGCCAGACCCTGCCGCAGGACGTCAACCGCTCCGCCGAGCTGTTGCGCCAGGCGGCCGATGCCGGGCTGCCCGAGGCGCAATACGCCCTCGCGACCTTCTACAAGGAAGGCACCGGCGTGCCGAAGGACCCCGATCGGTCGGTGCGGCTGCTGCAGGCAGCCTCGCTGGCCGACAATGTCGATGCCGAGGTTGAATATGCCATCGCCATGTTCAACGGCGCCGGCACGCCGAAGAACCAGCCCGCAGCCGTGGCGTTGCTGCGCAAGGCCTCCCGCCAGGGCAGCGCGATCGCGCAGAACCGCCTCGCCTGGGTCCTGATCAACGGCATGGGCACATCCGTGGACAAGGTCGAGGGGTTCAAATGGCATCTGGTGGCCAAAACCTCCGGCAAGGGCGACCCGGAGCTCGACAAGCAGCTGGCCGATCTGCCCGCCGACGACCGCGCCAAGGCGGAGGCCGCCGCCAAAAAATGGCTCGGAAACAAATGACCTGACACCAAATGCCCTGCAAATGACCTGAACGACTTGACGTTTGGCCCCTCGCGGGGCACCCAATCCCCTCAAATGGCGCGGTTCTGCGCCTCCTCCCCCGATCAAGACCAGAGCTCATGCTGTATTCCGCCACTATCAATGTCATGGTCAAGGCCGCGCGCCGCGCCGGCCGCAGCCTCAAGCGCGATCTCGGCGAGATCGAGCATTTGCAAGTCTCGCTGAAGGGGCCGGCCAATTTCGTCTCGCTCGCCGACAAGCGTGCCGAAGAAATTCTCTACCAGGACCTCGCCAAGGCGCGGCCGGGTTACGGCTTCATCGGCGAGGAAGGCGGCACGCGGGAAGGCTCCGACAAGAGCCACACCTGGATCGTCGACCCGCTCGACGGCACCACCAACTTCCTGCACGGCATCCCGCAATTCGCGATCTCGATCGGTCTGGTGCGCGAGGGCACCATCATCGCAGGCGTGATCTACAACCCCGCCAATGACGAGCTCTATATCGCCGAGCGCGGCAAGGGCGTCTTCCTCAACGACCAGCGCCTGCGCGTCGCCGGCCGCCGCCAACTCAACGAATGCGTGGTGGCCTGCGGCCTGCCCCATATCGGCCGCGGCGACCACGAGGAATTCCGCCGCGAGATGACCGCGATCCAGGACCGCGTCGCCGGCCTGCGCCGCTTCGGCGCCGCCTCCCTCGACCTCGCCTTCGTCGCCGCCGGCCGCCTCGACGGCTACTGGGAACGCAATCTGCAATCCTGGGACATCGCCGCCGGCATGCTGATGGTGCGCGAAGCGGGCGGAACGGTGAGCGATATCAACACGCCGGGCGATGCGCTCGTCACGGGCGACGTCGTGTGCGGGAACGAGTTCGTGCACGGCGAGCTGGTGAAGATTTTGAGGAAGGCAGCGTAGGCCGAGGCCACACCTTACACACTGCGGTCATCGTCCGCGAAGGCGGACGATCCAGTACTCACCGGCATGCGCGGCGATTAGACTCATGAGGCGTCTTGAGCGCGCCACGTAGCGCTGCTCAAACCAGCTCATCAATGCGGTCCGCGACGCTGACGAATGTTGGCCGGTCATCCGATCCTGGGGGATGGTTGAAGGCCACGACCCGGCCAATGCTATCGTAGCATCCGCATTACTAGGGCGTGGACTCGCTACGGGCAGCGAGCCATAGCCGGATGGATGCGATCTGGACGAAGGCAAGATAGTTGGCGGCAAGCTTATCGTAGCGTGTAGCGATCCGACGACGTTGCCTGATCCGGTTGGATCTTGGCTTATTTCGGCGGCTCACGGCCGGATTGCTCGGCCACCACGTATTCGGCATACCAATCCGGCCAATTTTCATCATGCGTGCCGGTCCGCTTCTCGTGCTCGCCATGCGCGGCGGCGGCGCGACGAAGTGCTGCGGCAAGCTCAGCCGGCGAGGAGAACGCCGTGTCGTCGGAGTCCACGCGCCCGGGCAATCGCGCGGTGATCTCCTGCAGGAGCCAGGTGTTTCCGTCGGGGTCGCTCAAAGAGGCGAACGAGACATAACTGCGCCCCGCCGGATCGCGTCCGCTCAGAGGCGGCTGCCCCGGTCCGGCGCGGTGGAATACATCGCTCACCTGGGCGCCACGTGCGATGAGTTCGGCGTGGGCTGCTTCGATGTCGGATACGATCAGGTAGATATTCTGTGCTGCGCCGGGTGTTGCGGACGTTAGCCCCTTGCCGAAATGGACCGAGGCTGGTGAACCGGGAGGCGTGAACTGCACCACGCGAAACGCGTCGCCGACGGCGAAATCTGCGTCGAGCCGCCAGCCAAGGCTGCCGTAGAAAGACTTTGAACGATCGACATCCGATACGGGTATGACGACGGCCTCAAGCTTGAAGTTCACCTTCTTTGCATCCGGGTGCCTGGACGCGGCTCCCCTCTGCTCCTGGATTGTGCTCATGCCTAACTCCTCTATGGTGCGAAGTATTCTCTCATGGCGTTCTGCCCCGCCGGCCGGTTTGCGTTCGTCACTGCAAGAACGATTCGACGTGTATCTTCGCCGTCGCCAAATTTACAGTGGCGAGCCCCCAAATCTGCCTCGTGTTGACCCAATCATACTTCGGAGCTGCGGTGGTAAGACGCACGTTGGCAACGAGGTCCATCATCGGTTCATTCGCTCGCGGCGTCGCAACGCCCTCAATACGCATGGCGATGCGATGGCCGTCTTCAGTTTCAATTGTGGCTCTGCCGTCGAGATCAGTGCGTCCATCGGCACGCAGCTGGAGGTATTCGACGCCACTACGTACTTTGCCCGTGATCCGACCTTTGATGTCTCCCTCGAAAGCCACATCAATTCGTGCTCCCTGCAGGGGCACCCTTTCTTTGCCGCTTAGGAGTGCATCCAGCGTCACGCCGTAGTCGGTCACTCCGGTGATATTGAAGTCGCACTCGTAAATCTTTTCGCCTCGCATTTTCTGAACCTCGGCCATCATTCTCTCCTTTGGTGGTCGTTGTGCCGGATGGTGGCACTTCGCTCTCACTGCGAAAAGTGGAGGCGACACTCGACATTGCCAACTGACGGATGCGGAAGGAGCCCTACCAAACCACGGAGGGTCTATAGGTTCGACGTCCCCGGGCTCTTGCCCTCGAGCGAAGAAGCCCCGCAAGCCCAAGGGCTTATTACTTGTGTTCTTTAGCGACGACTTCCGAAATCCGCGGTTACGTGGCACAATCGGAACCTATCCTTCCGAATTTTGGAAGAGGATGCGATGGATCGCCTGGACGCCATGTCAACCTTTCTTGCGGTCGTCGAGGCTGGCAGCCTGTCGGCTGCGGCGCGTCAGATGAAGACGCCCCTTACAACAGTTAGCCGCAAGATCTCCGAACTTGAATCTCATCTGCGGGTCAAGCTGTTCAACCGGTCAAGTCGCCAACTCGTCCTCACCGACGCTGGCAGCTCCTATCTGCTTGCAAGCGCATTCTTGCGGATGTTACGGAATCCGAGCGCATGGCCTCTGGAGAGTTTACCGCGCCAACCGGCGAATTGACGGTTACGGCTCCGGAGAGTCTTGGGCGCACTCACCTCATCCCGATCCTTGCCGACTTCCTCAAGACCTTTCCTGACATCAGGACGAACTTGATTCTTACAGATCGTGTGCAGAGCCTGTTTCAAGAGCAGGTCGACATCGGCCTGCGCATTGGCGCGTTACCGGATAGCAGTCTGATAGCGGTGCCTGTGGGAACAACGCGAAGCGTAGTTTGCGCCAATCCCACCTATCTGGCGACGCGCGGAACGCCCCGCAAGCCGGAAGATCTGGCCGGTCATGACTGCATAAGCTATCCGGCCATCATGGCGCTCGATGTTTGGACATTTGCGGTAGGCAAGACGACGGTTGCGATACCTATGCGTCCACGGCTCGTTGTCAGCAACGCCGAGGCCGCGTGTGAAGCGGCGTGCGCGGGCGTGGGAATTACGATCGCTCTCTCGTATCATTTCCATTCCGGACTAAAGTGCGGATCGTTAACAACTCTACTGGATGAGTTTCGTCCGCCCACGATGCCGGTCAACTTCGTCTATACGGCCGATAAATTTCTTCCGATCAAAGTGCGAGCTTTCCTCGATTTCGCAGCCCCGCGGCTAAAACGAGTTCTGGCAGAGTTTAATAGTTAGGCCGCACGACCCTGCTCGACCGTTTCGCGAGATCTCGAAAGACTGTTTCGAGCCTCGATCGCCTCGATCGAGCGGTCAAACGCGCTTTCTAAAACATGCCTGCCAACCGTGCCTAGTACGGCACCTAGCACCCAGCCTTTGAAATTCTTTCCATCGCGAACGACAGTCACGTCGATTTCGGTCATGCCGTCAGGACGCCGAGTGAAGCTGTAGGTGTGACCTGACGCGCCTCCCCAAACATTGGAATCTGTCGTCGAGAGGATTACCCGATTGGGATGAGACCAATCGTAGTGCAAGCGTTCCCAGATGCCACCTGACCCCTCCGTGACGTCGGCCTCCGAAATACCCTTGTGATGCACCTTCAGGTACTCGTCCGCGCTGTTACCAAAAAGCTCCGAACGACGACCCGGCCCGAAGTCGGTGAGCCCAGCAATATACTGTTCAGGTGTTGACGTGGTCGTTCGGTGGATATGGATCGTAGACATGCTCAGCTCCCAATCTTCAGAATACGCGGACCAATCAAACTTCAGTCGACGGTGGAGCTCGCGTTGCGGACAATTACGCGATCGCGTTGCCGGCTGATTTCAAGCCCGGTCTTCCGGCTTGTCGTCGACAGGACCACGTGCTGGCCAGGTGCAAGAACTGACACAACACGGATTGGCGTTCCCGCCTCGCCTTGGGCCAGGGTTGTGACGACATGAAAACCGTCGCCCTCGATCGTGTAGTAAGTGACGCCCGATACGTCGCCGAGATCAATGCTCTTGGCTTGGATCGGACGCAGGCTTTCGGCATGGGCTGTACCAAGGGTAGCTGTGAGGAATGCAATCGTGAAAAGAGCGCTTCGGATCGACATGGTGACCTCCTTTGGATTCGTTCGAAGTGGATAGATGGTGGTGTGCGCTTTGGTGCTGTGTTTTAGGGGCGGGTATCGCCACGACGAGCATCTACGGTTGATGCCCCGTCGCTTCGCCCACCGATGACATCAGACGGGAAAACGCTGTCATAGATCGCCCGGGCTTCTTGAATCAGGCGGAGCCGTTCGCGTTCGGCCTTTGGAACGAACCGGATAACCTCACCCATATTCGCCTCCATCTGTAAGCTGTCGCGCTCGGGCGGCGCCGTTGGGTGAAAGTGGAGCGAAAACTGTCGGTGCAACAGACGGGAAAACTGAGAAGTCTCCTTCCGAAACGCGGAAGGCTTCGAGCGATTTCGTCAGGGTGCGGGGCCGAAACGGCGCCGTTCGCAATCGCTTTCAAGCGGGCGGCGTTGCCGCTATACTCGCCAAATGTCACCAAGAAGCAGGCATAGGGTTGCAGCCATCCAAGGAGCCGTCCACCATGCATGCAATTCGCAAACTGCGTGAGTCGGGCCACGCCACTGTTGCTGACTACGAAAAGCTTCTCGCTCCAAATGTTGTTTTTCACAGTCCCGTGTTGATACGAACTGCAGAAGGTCGTGCGGTAGTTGCGAAGATTTTCGCGACGTCGACCACGCTACGGGAGGGTGCCTATACGGGTGAATGGAAGCTAGACGACCGAAGAACCCTACTGAGATGGAAGGGAAAAATTCAGGGCCACGAGCTGGAAAGCTTCGATCTTATCGAAGAAAACGACGAGGGATTCATCGTCGATCGCACACTAGCTTTTCGTCCAATGCCCGCAGCGAGGCTTTTTCGGGATGCCATGCGGGCTGCCATGGGAAGCTCTATCCCGGACGATTTCTGGGAATATTCAGATTAGAACAGCGGTGGATCGGCGATATCGTTCCGCGGCGATGTCGTTCGATTGGGAGGCCATTCGCACGGGGAACTGGTGAAGATTTTGCGGAAGTAGCCGTCGCACGACGGCACGACCTGCAACGACTAAGAGTCGTCTTCGTCGGATTCCTCGTCCCGATATTCACCGCCGATGGTCAGGCCCTCGATGGTCGTGGCGCCTTTCGGCTTGATCACCCGGCGAGGCGGGACTGAACTCTCGCTTCGCAATGCCTCCATCAGTTGTTCCGAATGGGTGACAATCCAGATGTCGGCGCGGCGTGACGCCTTGGCGACCAGCCGGGCCAATGGCGCCAGCAGCGACGGATGCAGGCTGGTCTCCGGTTCGTTCAGCGCGATGAAGGGCGGCAGCCGATAGCCCATGAACACCGCGAGCAGGCAGATGTATTTCAGCGTCCCATCGGACAGTTCATGAGCCCTAAACGGCCGCGGCATATCCGCCAGCTGCAAATCAAATTCACACCAACCATTTTCTTCCCATGCGCGGAGCTCAGCGCCCGGGAATGCATCCTGGATCGCGTCCTGCAAGTCGGTGGCATCTTCCCGAATGGAATAAAGCGTCGCCAGGGCGGCAGCCAAATCGGTTCCGTCGGCACTGAGCGAGGGCGTCGTAATCGCCAGACACGGCTTTCGTATCGGCGACGCCGGATCGGTGCGAAAGTCATGATAGAATCGCCAGCCCAGCATCGCGTTTCTGATCAGGTCGATTTCAGGGCATTCCTTGCCATCGGAAAAACCCGCAAGCGCCGTCTCTGACGGCAGCACCGCATCCTTGTGGCCGGTCCAGGCGCCGCTCTCGCCGCGGACGCTGACGAGCGAATTCGTTCGTGCCATCAGCTGAACCTTACGTTTGCCCTGTGTCGTCTCGATACTTTCAGCCTTGATCATCGGCTCGCCGGAAAATGCCGCCTCAACCGGGCCGGGAAATCCGAGCTCAATGGAATATCTGAGATTATCGAATTTGGCCGACAAACGCAGTCGGCCATCTTCTCCTCGCTTGCGAAGGCCGGACCAACAGACGGAATTTAATCCGCCCTCCTCGGCGATCGTGCGCGTGATTCGACCTGCCGCCGCGTCGCGCAACAGCGACAAGGACTTGTAGAGATTGGATTTGCCGACACCATTCTCACCCACAAACACGGACAAGGGGTGGATGGGTATCGAGAGCTGCCGAATGGAGCGATAGTTGGAAATCGCAACGTCGGTCGGACGCATCGCACGCTCTCAATCGGCGGGTTGGCTGTGCATTCGCGCTGCGGTGCGAATACATGCTATTTCAATTCAGAGATGTAGTCTGGATTGACCACCCCGAGAAAGCAAGCCGCCCGAACCGGCGGTCGGTGGCCTGCCCTCGCCGGCGCGGGAGAATGTGCTGAGCAGTCTGGGCCGGAGACGGCTGCTCCACACTCGACTGTCATCATCCGCGAAGGCGGATGATCCAGTATTCCACAGGCGTCTGTTGGATACGGAAATGCGGCGGCGTACTGGATGCCCGCCCCCGTGCGCAAGTGCGCACTAGGCGGGCATGACAGTGTGCCCTATGGCTTCACCGGCGCTGGCGGCCCATACGCCTCGCTTTCCTTCTCTGCCTTCTGCCGATCCCCGCCCAGCACGCGCTGCACTGAGACGAAGAACACCGGCACCATCAGCAGCGCCAGGATCACCACCGCGATCATGCCGCCCATCACCACGGTGCCGAGCGATTGCTGGCTGGCGCCGCCGGCGCCGTGAGCGATCGCCATCGGCAGCACGCCGCAGATAAAGGCGAGACCGGTCATCAGGATCGGGCGAAAACGGAGACGGCAGGCCTCGATGGTGGCCTCCACCAGCGGCTTGCCTTCCTTCCGCAGGTCCTTGGCGAACTCGATGATGAGGATCGCGTCCTTGGCCGCGAGCCCGATGATGGTGATGAGGCCGACGGTGAAATAGACGTCGTTGGGCAGACCGCGCAGCATGGCCGCAACCACGGCACCGACGATGCCGAGCGGCACGGTGAGCAGCACCGCGAGCGGAATGGTCCAGCTCTCGTAGAGTGCGGCCAGACACAGGAACACCACGAACACGGAGAGCGCGAGCAGGAACGGCGCCTGCGAGCCCGACAGCTTTTCCTGAAGCGACTGTCCGGTCCATTCATAGCCGAAGCCACGCGGCAGTTTTCCGGCGAGCCGCTCCATCTCGGCGATCGCGTCGCCCGAGGTGAAGCCGGGCTTCGCCTCGCCCGAGATGCGCACGGCGGGATAGTAGTTGAAGCCGGCGATCTGGGTCGGACCGCGCGACCATTCGACCGTCGCGAAGGACGAGAACGGCACAAGCTGGCCGTGGGAGTTCTTGACGTTGTAGTTGAGGATGTCCTCGGTCCTCATGCGGTCGCGGCTGTCGGCCTGCACAACGACGCGCTGCATGCGGCCGCGGTTCGGGAAGTCGTTGATGTAGTTCGAGCCGAGGTTGGTCGAGATGGTGTTGTTGATATCCTCGAAGGTGACGCCGAAGGCGCCCGCCTTCTCGCGGTCGATCACGAGATTGACGACGCCGGCCTCGGGCAGGCCCTCGACATAGACCTTTTGCAGCACCGGGCTCGCATTGGCGTCCGCGATCAACTGGTCGGCGGCGCGCATCAGGGCCGGATAGCCCTTCTGGCCGCGATCCTGGAGACGGAACGAGAAGCCGGACGAGTTGCCAAGATTGTCGATCGGCGGCGGCTGCAGCGCCGAGATCTTGGCGTCGCGGATCGACGACGACAGATCGCGGTTGGTGTCGTTGACGATCGCGGCAGCGGACTCCGTCGGTCCACGCTCGGACCAGTCCTTCAGCGTGATGAAGGCCTGCGCGGTGTTCATGCCCTGGCCGGAGAAGCTGAAGCCGGTGAGGAAGGTGACGTCTTTCACGCCTGGTCGCTCGGCGAGATATTTCTCGACCTTCTCGATCACGGCCTCGGTTCGGCCGTAGGACGAATCCGACGGCGTCTGCACGTCCGTAGTCACAAAACCCTGGTCGTCGACGGGCAGGAAGCCGCCCGGCAGATTGACGAAGGCCCAGGACAGGCCGGCGAGCAGCGCGACATAAACCAGCATCAAGCGGCCGGTGCGCTTCAGCGAGAAGACGACGGTGCGGGAATAGCCCTCCTTGCCGCCTTCGAGCATGCGATTGAACCAGCCGAACACGCCCTTCTTCGCATGGCCGTGACCTGCCGCGACGGGCTTGAGCAGCGTCGCGCACAGCGCCGGCGTCAGCGACAGCGCAAGGAAGGCGGAGAAGCCGATCGCCGCGACCATGGTCACCGAGAACTGGCGGTAGATGATGCCGACCGAGCCCGGGAAGAACGCCATCGGCACGAACACGGCCATCAGCACCAGCGTGATGCCGATGATGGCGCCAGATATCTGCGACATCGCTTTCCGCGTCGCTTCCTTCGGCGGCAGGCCCTCCTCGCTCATGATGCGCTCGACATTCTCGACCACGACGATGGCGTCGTCGACGAGGATGCCGACCGCGAGCACCATGCCGAACATCGAGAGCATGTTGATGGAGTAGCCGGCGAGCAGCAGCGTGGTACAGGCGCCGAGCAGCGCCACCGGCACCACGATGGTCGGAATGATGGTGTAGCGGATGTTCTGCAGGAACAGGAACATCACCACGAACACCAGCACCACGGCTTCGACCAGCGTCGTCAGCACCTTCTTGATCGAGGCCTCGACCACGGGCGTGATATTGTAGGGGATCTCATAGGAGATGTTGGCCGGGAAGAAGCGCGACAGCTCCTTCATCTTCTCCTCGACCGCGCTTGCGGTCGCCAGCGCATTTCCGGTCGGCGACATCAGCACGGAGAGACCGGCCGTCGGCTTGCCGTTCAGGCGGGTGTTGAACTGGTAGCTGAGGCCGCCGACCTCGACCCGCGCGACATCGCGCAGCCGCACGGTCGAGCCGTCGGCATTGGCACGCAGGATGATGGCGCCGAACTCGTCCGGCGACGACAACTGGCCCTTGACCAGCACCAGCGCAGAGGTGCGCTGGCTGTCGGTCGACGGCTCCGCGCCGATGCTGCCCGAGGCGACCTGCGCGTTCTGCGCCGATATCGCCTTGTTGACGTCATCGGCGGTCAGCCCATAGCCGACCAGCTTTGCCGGATCGACCCAGACGCGAAGGCTGCGCTCGGTCGAATACAGCGTGGCGCGGCCGACGCCGGGAATGCGGCGGATTTCGCCGAGCACGTTGCGGATCATGAAGTCGCCCAGCCCAACCTCGTCGAGGCTGCCGTCGGTCGAATTCAACGTGATGATCTGCAGCACCGCGCTGGATGCTTCCTCGATCAAAATGCCCTGCTGCATGACCGCGCGCGGCAGCCGTGCCTCGATGCGCTTGATGCGGTTCTGCACCTCGACGGACGCAGCGCTGGTATCGGTGCCCGGCTGGAAATTGGCGATGATCTCGACCTGGCCGAGCGAATCGCTGGTCGATTCGAAATTAAGAATGCCGGAGGCGCCGTTGAGCTCCTCCTCGATCAGCCGGGTGACGCTGTTGTAGAGGTTTTCGGGCGACGCACCGGGATAGCTGGTCGAGACCGAGATCGAGGGCGGCGCGATGATCGGATATTGCGCGATCGGCAGCAGCGGGACCGAGATCGCGCCGATCAGACAGATGAACAGCGCGACGACCCAGGCGAAGATCGGCCTGTCGATGAAGAAGCTGGCCATGGTGCGTTACCGCGTGACCTTGAGGGCGTGCCGGTTGTCCGCGCTCGCCTCGGCCTCGGACCAGGATTGCGGATTGACCTTGTCGCCGGCTGCAAACTTCTGGAAGCCTTCGACCACCACCTTGTCGCCGGCCTTGAGGCCCTCGGTGACGAACCAGATTCCGTCCTGCACCGAGCCGGTGCGGATCTGCTGCACGGCGATGCGGTTGTCGTCCTTGACGACGAACACCTCGCTGCCACCGCCGCCATTACGCTGGACCGCCTGCTGCGGCACCGCGATCGCGTCGGAGTCCAGGCCCTGGTCGAGGCGGACGCGGACATACATGCCCGGCAGCAGCTCGCGCCTGGGATTGCGGAACTCGCCACGCAGCGTCACCTGGCCGGTATGGGCATCGACCTTGGCGTCCGAGAACAGAAGCTTGCCGTCGAGCGCATAGATGGTGTTGTCGTCGAGCACGAGGCGCACCTTGACGGCATCGGCCTCGATGCGATCGAGATCGCCGCTCTCGAAAGCGCGACGCAGCTGGTTGAGCTCGGTCACCGACTGGGTGAAGTCGGCATAGATCGGATCGAGCTGCTGCACGGTGGCAAGATTGGTCTCGTTCTGCACGACGAGCGCGCCTTCGCTGACCAGCGCCGCACCGACCACACCGTCGATCGGCGCGCGCACGGTGGCGTAGTCGAGATTGAGTTTTGCCCGCGCGAGATCGGCCTTGCGGCCCTCGACCTCGGCCTGGGCCTGGCGCTCGGCGGCGATGGTCTTCTCGTTCTCGGCTTCCGGCGCGGCGCGCTGGCTGGTGAGCGTCGCGATGCGGCGCGCCTGCTGCTGCGCCTGCATCAACGCGGCCTCGGCCTTGGCGACCGCCGCGTCGTTGGCCATCACCTCGACCTCGAACGGGCGCGGATCGATGCGGTACAGCGCATCGCCCGCCTTCACTTCGCTGCCCTGGCGGAACAGGCGCTCGACCACGATGCCGGACACGCGCGGCCGCACCTCGGAGACGCGCGTCGGCGAAATGCGGCCGGGCAGCTCGCGCACCACGGCGCGGGCCTGCTGCTTGACGACGACGACGCTGACATCGGGGTCGATGGGTTGGGCAGCGGAGACGGCGGAAGAGGATTCGTCGCAAGCGCCTAGCAGCGGCGCAAAGGCCGCGAGCATCATTGCAACGCATGCCGATCGCGCTCGAAGTCCTGACATGAAGTGGGGTGCCCCAAAATTGTTGAAACTGATCACGCTTCTCGCGCAGCGCCCGTCCCGGGCAATTTCTGCGCGCCTGATGCGATCAAGATAGAATGGACTTGCTGCGGCGCAACGCATGCGGCGGGCGGCTCAATGTCACATGAGCTATCGCGCTGACTTCAGGCTTATTTTTGGGACTCACCGGATTGTGAGTCGGGTTCCGTCGTCGCGCGCTGCGACAGAACATCGCAAGGGACTGGGGCTACAATGAATTCCGTCAGCTTCATAAGATGGGTTGAGCTCTTGCGAAACCCATCGCCCTGACGGGCAGACGCAGCGTCTGCTCGTGGTTGTCAGCTCGATGTCACTGCGCGGACGGAGTTTGATGGGGTTCGCTTCCGCCTTCGAGCTACGGCGGACAAGTCGCTCTACCTACGAACTACTGGGCTTGATCGCAGGCCTGCAGGATCCGAACAAAATCAGCCATGCTGGATCGATCTCGGTTGTCAGCCATGGCCGCAACCTGAGTATTGGACGCGGGCTGGCTTCCCTGCCAGAGCCGCATGAGGAGATCGGCGATGTTTCCGGCGATGTTTCTCATGGCGTACTCGCTGCACCACCTGTGACAGTAAGCATCAGTTGAGCGGAAAAGCGCCGCTGGATCGGAAGAAAGGCCGGTGGGCGCTACGCCGCCGGCCTTGTCCCGCAACTGCCGGCTCGGAGGGCCGGTTCCGTTGCTTTTCTCACTCTGGATGTATCGGTACCACCAACACTTGGTCGCTGCCATCGCGCGCAGGTATGAAGTGACCATACTTAGGTAGGCTTTCTTAGGTAGGCTTTGGACTACGGCGCCCGCCGGTGAAGAAAGCTGCTCGAAGAAAGCCGCGGGCATTTCGTAGTGCTGGACGTTTGGGGCGTCCGGATATTCGGCGATTGGCCGCAACATCACCTGCCCTCCAAAAACAGCATCATCCATTACGTGACCGCCGCGCGACCCCGCGCTGGCGATGATGCCGTCGCGGGGCCTGCAGAACGGTAGCGACCTTATCGCTTGGCTGGCGGACCGCTCTTGTTGCCCGGCAATCCCTTGACGTTCGCCGGATCCTGCTCCTGCACCGATTGATTTTGAGACGCCGAGCCAACCGTGCCAGTACCAGCCGGCGGCCCGTTCTTGTTGCCGGGAGCACCCGCAATTCCTGCGTCTGAGTTCTGCGCACTCGGCGCGGTTGCCGCGCTGCCGGACTCGGCGCGAGGAGGGCTACCCGGGATTTGAGCCGCGGACCCGGGCTTCTCCTGTTCCGAGACGTAACCCGATGCACCGGAGTTCTGAGTCTTGATGCCTTTGTCGGCCTCATTCTGGAGATTGTGCGATGGCGAGGCCTGCTGCGCCATCGCCGGTGCCGTGAAGCCGGCCACCAGAGCAATTGCCGCGAGTGCGAGATGTCGCATGGTGTTTCCTCCTCAGGGTCTTACGCCGATAACCGCCGAGGAGCTCGACGTTTCCGATCACCGCCGGAATTGTTTGCAAGCAGGGACCGCTGCTTCGTCCCGTCGCACGATTGATCCGTAGGCGCCCTAATCTGCGGCTCTCATGCGATAGTGGCTGACGCCCCATTCGGTTCCGTCGGCGTAGCCGAACAGACCGGCGGTGGCGAGGAAGAACCAGCGCCAGCGCCGCATCCACAACGCGGTGTCCCCGCCATAAACGTTCCGCAATGAAACTTCGATCGCGTCGCGACGTGCATCGAAATTGGCGAGCCAGTCAATTGCGGTGCGCTGATAATGCGTGCCGCTCCAGCGCCATTCCTTCTCGATGGCGAAGATATCGTCATACTGCCTGACGAGTTGATGGCTCGGCATCACGCCGCCGGTGAAGAAATGCTGCGCGATCCAGTCCTCGCGATTGGCGCGGTCGAACGCGTAGGAGCCGGCGCGATGGGTGAAGATGTGCATGAAGAAGCGCCCCTCCGGCGCAAGCCACGCGAGCACCCGGGTCATCAGCTTGCGCCAGTTCATCATATGCTCGAACATCTCGACCGAGACGATGCGATCGAACTGGCCCTCCGGCGCGAACACGTTCATGTCGGCGGTGACGACGCGCAAATTGCACAGGCCGCGGCTCTGCGCCATCTCCTCGATATAGGCGCGCTGCGACTGCGAGTTCGACACCGCGGTCACCTTCGCATGCGGAAATTGCCGAGCGATCCACAGCGACAGCGAGCCCCAGCCGCAGCCGAGCTCGAGGACGGTCTGCCCGTCGGCGATCCCCGCATGCTCGACGGCCTGGCGCAGCGCTTCCTCCTCAGCCTCCCGCAAGGTGGTCGCATCGGTCTTGTAGAAGCAGGAGGAGTATTTGCGGTTCGGGCCCAGCACCTGCGCGAAGAAGCTTTGCGGCACTTCGTAATGCTGGCTGTTGGCCGTCTCGGTGTGCTCGGCGATCGGCCTTATCATCATGCGGCCGGCGAAAGCGGCATCGTCGGCTGCGGTGTGCGCGGCGAGGCGCGTTGCGGTGCGCGAGCACAGCCGCTGGATCGCGGCGCGGACCACGAGGTCCGGCAGCGGCACGCGTTCGGCAGTCCCGATGATCGCGGAGACGACGCTCATGCGGCCATTCCCTCTCTGGGTGGCAGGGGAAAGAACATGCTGATTCGGGATTGATAGTTGCAGTAGCGCTCGCCGCGCGATCGCAGCATCTGCGCTTCCAAAGGCGGGATGCCGGTGATGTGGACCAGGATCCGGTACATGAAAACAGGCGCAAGCAGATGGGCCCAGGCCCGCGGATAGACCGCCGAGAGTGCGATGGCCGCCAGTCCCCTAGGAAACGTCGCCATGCCAAGAATCCGACCTAAGTCTGTGGAATACCGAAGTTTTGCAAAATACGTGTATCAAAGCCGGGTTTCAGCTTTGGGTTCCCCGATCCCCTCCCGAAATCCGCACATCCGGCGCTTTTTTTGGGCGAGCGCTGTGCCATAGTGCGGATGCAAGCAAGCTTTCGTAACGGATGATACCGGCCATGCCGTCAGGCGCCTCGCCCCGCTCCTCCCTCGACATCGAGTACACCAAGCTCTCCTCGCCCAGCGTCTTCCTGGTGCGGATGCTGGTCTTCCTGGTGCTCTGCACCCTGGTGGGGGTGGTGCTCTACAAGCAGATCATCCAGGCCTTCTTCGCCAATCCCGGGCTGAACGCCCTGATCGGGGCCGTGCTGTTCATCGGCATCGTGCTGGCCTTCCGCCAGGTGATCCGGCTCTATCCCGAGGTGTCCTGGGTCAACAATTTCCGCATCGCCGATCCCGGCCTGGCGCCGGCCCGGCACCCCAAACTGCTGGCACCGATGGCGATGATCCTGGGCGGCGAGCGCACCGGGCGGATGTCGATCACCCAGACCACCATGCGGCATCTGCTCGATTCGATCGCGACCCGCCTGGACGAGGCCCGCGACATCTCCCGCTACATGACCGGCCTGCTGGTCTTCCTCGGCCTGCTCGGCACCTTCTGGGGCCTGATCGAGACGGTCGGCTCGGTCGGCAAGGTGATCGACGGCCTCAAGGTCGGCGGCGATGCCGGCGCACTGTTCGACACGCTGAAGGAGGGCCTGGCCGCCCCGCTCGGCGGCATGGGCATCTCGTTCTCGAGCTCCCTGTTCGGCCTCGCCGGCTCGCTGATCCTCGGCTTCCTCGACCTGCAATCGAGCCAGGCGCAGAACCGCTTCTACACCGACCTCGAGGACTGGCTCGCCACCACCGTGCGCGAATATGGCAGCGGCGAGGTGGCCGTCGCATCGAGCGGCGGCGGAGTTGCCAGCGGCGAGCTCCAAGCGGCCGTCGAGCGGCTGCGCTCCGTGCTCGAGGAAGGCACCGCCAGCCGCAGCACCACCGCGTCGATGGCGAGCCTTGCCGAAGCGATCCAGGCGCTGGTCTCGCATATGCGCACCGAGCAGCAGATGATTCGCGAATGGGCCGACGGCCAGGGCGAGCAGAACCGCGAGATCCGTCGCCTGCTGGAGCGCATCGCGCGCCAGCCCGAGAAGAGTTAGACGCTCGCGTGCCCCGGACGCGACGCAGCGCTTCTTCAGCGATGCGCTGCAGAGCCGGGGCCCAGCGTTAGGTGAGACATGGGTCCCGGCTCTGCGGAGCAGCGTTGCACGCTGCACCACGTCCGGGACACGGAATGGGAGACCGACGACAATGGCTCTAGCCCGCGGCCGCCGCAGCGATGGCGCCTTCAACTACTGGCCCGGATTCGTCGATGCGCTGTCGACGCTGGTGCTATCGATCGTGTTCCTGCTGTCGGTGTTCCTGGTCGTGCAGTTCTTCCTGTCGCAGGAGGTGACCGGCAAGGACAAGGCGCTGGAGCAGCTCAACGCCAAGATCGCCCAGCTCAACGAGCTGCTATCGCTGGAGAAGCTCGGCAAGCTCTCGCTCGACGACCAGGTCTCGCAGCTGAAGGCGGGCCTCGCCTCGGCCGAGAGCGAGCGCGACCGCATCAAGGGCCTCTATGAGGGGCTCGCCGCCGCCGGCAACGACGCGCAGGGCAAGACCTCCGAGCTCGGCAAGGCGCTCGACTCCGAGAAAGCGGTCTCGGCGCGGGCGCTGGCGCAGATCGAGGTGCTGAACCAGCAGATCAGCGCGCTGCGGCGGCAATTGGCGGCACTCGAAGAGGCGCTCGACGCCAGCGAGAAGCGCGACAAGGAATCGCAGAACCGCATCGCCGATCTGGGGTCTCGTCTGAATGTTGCCTTGGCGCAGCGCGTGCAGGAATTGTCGCGCTACCGCTCGGAATTCTTCGGCCGCTTGCGCGCCATTCTCGGCAACCGTCCTGATATTCGCGTGGTCGGTGACCGCTTCGTGTTCCAGTCGGAAGTGTTCTTTGACACCGGACAGGCAACGCTGCTGCCCGAGGGCCGCGCCGAGCTCGACACCGTGGCGGCCGCGCTGATCGAGCTCGACAAGAAGATCCCGAACGAGATCGCCTGGGTGCTGCGCGTCGACGGCCACACCGACGTGCGGCCGGTGAGCGGTCCGAACTTCAAATCCAACTGGGACCTGTCGGCCGCCCGTTCGATCTCGGTCGTGCAGTACCTGATCTCGCTGGGCGTGCCGGCCCAGCGCCTCGTCGCCGCCGGCTTCGGTGAATTCCAGCCGCTCGACAGCGCCAACACCGAGGACGCCTACAAGCGCAACCGCCGAATCGAGCTGAAGCTGACGGAGCGGTAGTGAGCACGCTCCACCTCCGCCCCTACCTGGCCGCCGACGAAGCGGCGACGATCGAGCTGTGGCGTCGCACCTGGCAGCAGGCCTATCCGCAGATCGATTTTGCCGCGCGGGTGGACTGGTGGCGCGAGCGCTGGCGCAGCGAGCTGGTGCCGAACGCCGCGATCGTGGTTGCCGAACAGGACGGCGTGCTGACCGGCTTCGTCACCATCGATGGTGAAGGCTATCTCGACCAGCTCGTGGTCGATCCTGATCATTGGGGCTCGGACGCGGCACGGCTGCTGGTTGACGAGGCCAAGCGCCTGTCACCATCGGGCGTCACGCTGCTGGTCAACAAGGACAACAGCCGCGCCATCCGCTTCTACGAGCGCAACGGCTTTGCCCATGCCGGCGAGGATGTGAACCCGACGTCGGGACGGCCGGTGCTGAAGATGGCGTGGCGGCCGTGACGGCAAGCAGATGGAGAGGATCGATGCGGCTGAGCGATCTGGCCAAGGGGTCTTCGGTGTTTCTGGCCGTCATCGTCGCCGGCTATGTGTCGACGATCTATGTCGACCAGCGCCTCGCGCCGCCGCCCAAGACGGCGAATGAGACGGCGAGTGAGCCGGCGTCGACGAGCACTCCCGCTCCGACAGACAGCCCGGCTCCGGCCAATGGCGGGTCGGCCTGCATCGGCGAGGGCGGCAGCTGGAAGAACTGGCCGTGGCCGAACGTGCCAATGGGCTCGCCGAAGTGCCCGTGAGCGCAGCCGCCTCAACCGAAACGACGAAAACAACCCCATGCACAGTAGCCGATGATAAGGTAGCGGGTCCTCGCGGGCGCCTAACGCCAGTTCACACTTGGGGCTAATCAGAGCGCTGTCTACTTCCGGTACGCGCCATCATTCTTCGGCCGTAGCCCGCGTCGCGAGCAACAGCGACCGCTTGGGCGCGGCTGTTTGCTCCGAGTTTCCCCAAGACAGCCGAGACATGATTGCGGACAGTCTTTGCCGAGATCTTCAGCCGGACAGAGATATCGGCATTGCTCATACCGTGAGCAAGAAGTTCGACGACATCGCGCTCCCGCGCTGTCAATTCGTCGAATGACTCGGTCGCGCCGTCATGAGAGGTACAGGGAAGGAATTCGTCGAGCTCGTACACGAACTGCTTCCAGGCCGGCTCGGTACCCAACAGAATGTGATTGCGGCTCTCGAGCGGCACAAATCGCGCGTCGGGAACTAGCGCCGCGACCCTGCGACCATCATCAAAGGGCAACACCGCGCTCTGACGGGAATGAAAGACAAGCGTTGGACAGCGCAGGTTCGGCAGCAGGTCCTGCATATCACTCTCCACGAGGGTGCGCAGCAGCGCGACCGCGTTTGCGGCAGAAGTTGTCAAGCGTAGCAGCTCATTGAAAGAGCGAGCCTGCTCCGCAGTCGCGTCTGGAATGTGCAGAGATGTCAGGAAGGTCCCAAATCCGGGAATGTCCTGCGGCCAACCCAACTCGAACGCCTTGAGCTGTACCTGCATATTTTCGACCCGCTCAGGCGGGGCCTTTGCCGTCAATGGCCCCGCCGGCGATGTGCCATACAGCACGAGCCGGCTGACGCGATCAGGATTCTGCACGGCAAAGGGGAGAACGATCCGCGCGCCACCGGACATGGCCAGGAGTGCGAAATTGCGGACTCCAGACGCGTTGACGACGGCTTCAAAATCCTCAACGAGCTTTTCGAAGGTGAACTCGACACCCGAACGATCGGATAGGCCGGTCCCGCGAAAATCGTAGCGGATCAGGGTGTGCCGCTTTGCCAGCGCCGATATCCAAGGCCACCAGACCGGGCTGTCCCAATCGAAATTGAGGTGGTGGACAAAATGCGCGACCCACACCAGCGGAGGTCCGTTGCCGCATATTCCATAGGCGATGCGTGTGCCATCGCGGCTGGCGCAAAAGCGAATCTGCTGCGTTGAAGGCAACACGGGTACCCACGGGGGTGTGCGGCTCTAGCACGATTTGTGGCATCAAGTTACCATATCCACGACTAAACCGTCGAGGGCCACGCGCCAATGCTGCCGGGTCCGTATTCCCTTAGAAGGGTATCAATCGGAGGTCGTGTGCCCCCGCCTGTGGGTTCGAGATATTGGCCCAAGCGACGGCCGCGCGCGACAAGTTCTCTGCCCGCATGCTTTCGGCGGCGCTCGTAGGCGGGCAATGCGCCGCCAATGTCACCTTTGGCAAGCTCATCGGCAAGCGCCCAGGCGTCCTGCGCAGCCTTGGTGACGCTGGTGCCGACATGCGGTCGAGCGACGAAAGCCGCGTCGCCAACGAGTGCGACACGATCGAACGTCATGCAGGTCGTTTCGAGGTCAAAGATTGCAGAAAGAATCGGCTGTTGATTGCCGGCGACCAACTCGGCGAGCTGAGGAGCCAGCAATGTGCGAGCGGTCAGCTTAAGTTCGGCGATGACCTCTTTTCGAATGAGAGGCGGCGGTATCGAATCTCCGTGACAATACCCCGTCGCATCGGTGCACCACTCCCGCAGCGTGGAATCGAAGTCGGCCGGACGAAACCAGACAAACATGCATCTGCGGCCGCCAACCGCATCACGATCTGCGATCGGGATGGAAAACGCGAGTTCCCCGTTCGGCAGGCAGAATACCATGTGCTGGAGTGTAGTGGAGCGCCATTGCGGCGAGATGCTGTTTTCCGCGACGATGCCTCGCCACGCGACATAGCCGGCATAGCGCGGGACGATTTCAGGCATGTACTGCCGGCGCACCGTTGAACGAATACCATCCGCCCCAATCAGCAGATCAGCTTCGACCCGCGCCCCATTTTCGAACAAGGCAACAACACTGCGTTCCTTCTGTTCGCAGCGGATGAGCGTCATTCCCCCATGGTAGGGTCCGGTCGAGAACGTTTCCCTGAGAGACTGGTAGACCCGGTCCCATGCCGTAGTCACTTCTCGCACCGGCAGTTGGCAAATCGACTCACCGCTCCGGGCGAGGCAGACGTGCGAGCGCACCTCCGTCCACATCGACCTGTCGATACGGATTCCAATCTGCCGCATGACCATGAACAAGTCGGCTTGCGCGCCAAGTCCGGCCCCCCGCCCGGCGAGATCTCCACGTGCGCGTTCGAAAATATCGGCATGCCACCCGATGGATCGTAGCAGGTTCGCCGTGAGCAGTCCGCTCAGGGAGCCACCGATGACCAGGGCGCGGGGTTTGCTCATCTCAGGGGCTCTGGCCTGACGCGGTGTCAGTTGATCTTGAGGCCGGTCGTGTCGATCAGCTCCCTCCAGCGGGCGCTTTCGGCCTTGATGAAGGCGGCGGATTCATCCGGATTGCTGCCGACCGGAACCGCTGCGAGATCGGCCAGGCGTCCGGCAACATCGGGAAGCGCCAGGACTTCTCTGATCGCTGCGGAAAGCTTTGCGGCGATAGCATCCGGCGTCTTTGGTGGAGCGACGATCGCAAACCATTCCTCGTGAATAGATCCCGGGACGGCCTCGGAAATACTGGGAACGGCAGGCTCCTGTTGCAGTCGTGCTGGCGTTGTAACAGCGAGAAGCCTGAGCTTGCCCTCCTTGATGTTGCCTGCGACGTTGCCGTAGAGGTCGATCATCATGTCGATATGACCACCGATCAGGTCATTCATCGCCGGCGCCATGCCTTGATAAGGCACATGGACCAGGCGAATGTCGGCGGCCTTCATCAATTGCTCGGTGGCGAGATGCGGCGTGCTACCCGTTCCTGGCGATCCGAATGTGAGTTTGCCGGGATTGGCCTTGGCATAGGCAAGCAACTCTTGGAGATTTGAGGCCGGCACCTTCGGATTGATGACGAGCACCGTCGGAAGTCTGACCATCAGGCTCACCGGCACGAACGCGTCCGGATCAAAGTTCAACTTGCTCCGAAGATGACCGCTGACAACGAGCGGCCCCGGGGGCGAGGCCAAGAGCGTGTATCCGTCGGGATCCGACCTGGCCACGGCTTCGGCACCGAGATTCTGAGCCGCCCCGGGTCGGTTCTCGATGATGACGGCAACGCCCCATTTCGCTGACAGCTTCTCGGCGACAATCCGGGGTATGACATCCAACAACGGCCCCGGCGGCACCGGTACCACGATCTTGATCGTGCGGTGGGGAAAGTCCTCGGCCGCAGCCGATCCACTGACCGTGGCGGCGGTCGTGCAAACGGCCGCGATGAGGCAGATCGCAATTGAAGAACGGGCGAGATGTTTCACTGATTGCCTCCTCCAAGCAGCCTTCAGGCTGCAACCAATGGAGGGATAGTCATGTCAAATTCGAAAGTTGTCATGGGGCCGGTGTCCCGGAGAGCGTTCAAGGTGCGAACCTTGGCGTCCTGAAAATCGGGACTTTGCGCTGATGCGACGAAGCAATCCAGAGTCCCTCCGCGGAAAGATTCTGGATTGCTTCGCTGCGCTCGCAATGACGAGAGAATGAGGCTCCGCCTCACGCCCCCTCGAACTGCAACCTCGCGAGCCTCGCATAGAGCCCGTTCACAGCGACGAGCTCCGCATGGGTGCCCTGCTCGACGATCCTGCCCTGGTCCATCACCAGGATGCGGTCGCAGGACAGCACGGTCGCCAATCGGTGCGCGATCACCAGGGTGGTGCGGTGCTTCATCAGCTCCTCGAGCGCGGTCTGCACCAGCGTCTCGCTTTCGGCGTCGAGGGCGGAGGTGGCTTCATCGAGCAACAGCAGCGGTGCGTCGCGCAGGATGGCGCGCGCGATCGCGATGCGCTGGCGCTGGCCGCCGGAGAGCGTCACGCCGCGCTCGCCGAGCGGGGTGTCGAAACCTTCGGGCAGGCGGCGGATGAACTCGGTGGCATGTGCGAGCTCGGCGGCGCGCTCGACCTCGGCATCGGTCGCATCGGGCCGGCCGAAGCGGATGTTCTCGCGCGCGCTCGCGGCAAACACGTTCGATTCCTGCGGCACCAGCGCGATGTGTGAACGGAAGTCACGCGGATCGGCAGCCTTCACCGGCACGCCGTCGAGCGAGATTGCACCACCCCGCGGGTCGTAGAAGCGCAGCAGCAGATGGAAGATGGTGCTCTTGCCGGCGCCGGACGGGCCGACGATCGCAACCTTCTCGCCGGGCCGCACCGCAAACGACACCGCGTCGAGCACGTTGACGTCGGGCCGTGCCGGATAGGAGAAGCTGACGCGATCGAAGCCGACCTCGCCGCGTCCCGGCACCGGCAGCGCGCGCGGCGACGCCGGCGCCCTGATGTCGGGCTGCACGTGCAAAATCTCGAACAGGCGTTCGGCAGCGCCGGATGCGGCCGACACCTCGCCCCAGACCTCGCTGAGCTGGCCGAGGCCCGCGGCCGCGAAGGCTGCATAGAGCACGAACTGGCCGAGCCGGCCCGGCGTGATTGCCCCTGTGAGCACGTCATGCGAGCCGATCCAGAGGATCCCGACCACGCTTGCGAACACGATGAAGATGACGATGGCGGTGAGAACCGCGCGGGCTTGCGTGGACGTGCGCGCCGCCTCATAGGCCTGCTCGACCTCGCCGCCGAAACGCTTCGCCGCCAGCCCTTCGCTGGTATAGGCCTGCACGGTGCGGATCGCGCCAATCAGCTCGCCCGCATAGGCGGACGCGTCGGCCAGCGTATCCTGCGCATTGCGCGACAGCCGCCGCACCCAGCGCCCGAAGGCGACCAGCGGCAGCACGATCAGGGGAATCGCCAGCAGCACGAAGCCGGACAGACGCGGGCTGGTGATCACCATCATCGCCGCCGCGCCAAAAAACATCATGAGATTGCGCAGCGCGATCGACACGGAGGCGCCGACGGCGGATTTGATTTGCGTGGTGTCGGCTGTAAGTCGCGACACCAGCTCGCCGCTGCGCGCCGAATCGAAGAACGCCGGCGACAGCGAGAGCAGATGCGCAAACACATCGCGCCTGAGATCGGCGACGATGCGCTCGCCGATCGTCATCACGAGGTAGTAGCGGGCCGCGCTCGCGAGCGCGAGCACGGCGACCACCGCGATCATCACCGAGAAGTAGCTGTTGATCAGCGCGATGCCTTCCGGCGTCAGGCCGAAATCGATCATCCGGCGCACCGCGACCGGCACCAGCAGCGTGGTCAGGGCTGCGACCGTCAGCGCGACAAAGGCGAGCGCCGCCCGGCCGCGGTAGCGGGCCACGTAAGGCGCGAGCGCCATCAGCGGCCGCAGCCTGGCGCGGCCCTTCTCGGGCTGCTCGATCAGCTCGACTTCGATCGACGGGGCTTCTGCCGGCCCGGTTTCAAGCCGTTCTACTGCGCTCATGAGATCCGACCAAAAGAGGTAAGTCTGCTCCAGATAGGCCGGGGCGCCGGTCGTGGCAAATCGGGGATGTCCCTTAGGGGACCGCCCGGTTCTGCTGTGCCCACAATGGCTTGTTTTGAGGGGGTCTCTGGGGTATAGACCCGGCAAATCCGTCATTCGATAGCCACTCAAGCAAGGCGCCGGGCGCCCCAGGAATTGCCATGAAAGCCGAGATTCATCCGAATTATCATACGATTAAGGTCGTGATGACCGACGGAACCGAGTACCTGACCCGCTCCACCTGGGGCAAGGAAGGCGACACGCTGAACCTCGACATCGACCCGAAGTCGCACCCGGCCTGGACCGGCGGCAACGCCCAGCTGATGGACCGCGGCGGCCGCGTCTCGCGCTTCCAGAAGAAGTTTTCGGGCTTCCTCAAAAAGGATTGATCCTGGCCGCAAGGCTGGAGACGGAAAACGCCCCCGGAAAGCCGGGGGCGTTTTTGTTTTGGGGGAGATCGTCATTGCGAGGAGCTCTTGCGACGAAGCAATCCAGGCTGCCTCTGCGGAGGCTTCCTGGATTGCTCACATGGGGAA
>NZ_VSSR01000011.1 GCF_008123515.1 Bradyrhizobium cytisi | reverse complement strand
CGCTCGATCAGCCAATCAGCCCGCTCAGCAACCCGAACATCGCCAAAAGACATCGCAGGCCCTCCGTCCCAGACAGGTCGAAAGGCCTTGAATCACATCCATAAACTCCGGGGAATCACTTTCGGGCATCCCATAGCCCAGGAGCGGGAGGGTGAACAACGTAGCCGTCGCGGTGGGAATCACGCCCTAACCGTTGGAACGATCCTTTTCCGGCGAGATCTTGTTGGCTTCGTCGCGCGCCTTGCGCGCCGCTTCATCGGTGATCTCACGAGGCGTCGGCGCGCGGCCGGGCTTCGCGCCCGATTCCGCGTCGCGGATCGTCGAACGCAATTCTTCGGCCCTCCGCTTGCGGGCCTTCTCGTCGTCATCCGCGCTCATGCGTGTCACCTCCATCGACGCTCCAGTTCACACCAAGCTAATGGCATCTGGAGCGCCGACAAGGCCTCAGGAACCGCTGACCGCCTTGATCGCTTCCCGCAATGCGGCCGCGCGGCTCGTGAACGGATCGTCCTTTGCCGGCTTGCCCTTGAGCGCGCGCATGGACTGTTTGGCGCTGGGGCTGCCCTTGTCGAGCGCTTTGGCGCGACTTGCCTCTGTACATCGGTCGATGGCCGCGCGAACGTTGGTGCCTGTGAGCTTGAGGCCCTCGATCGGTCCATCAGCCGCCTTTGCACCTCCAAACCAGTTGCGCTGCCACCAGGTCTTTGTCGACGGCACGTACCAGCTCAAGTAGCCGTCCTTCAGGACCTGCCGCGGTTCCTTCAGCGATCCGGTGTAGCTGTAGCGGACGCCCGCCGCGGGCATCGGATCGAAATAGTTTGGCGTATAGAAGTCGGAGACCTGGATGCCGTTGATGGTGTAGGCGCAATCCGCCGCCTCGCAGGGATCGCAGACTTCGACCAGGAAGTTGACCCGTCCTTGGCTCTTGACTGGCGACTCGCCGGCAACCGTGCGGCGGCCGAATGGATCGGCGAGCATCTCCAGGCATTCGTGGCTGGCTGTCAGCGACCAGGAGCGATCGTACATGACCAGCGAGAACGGCTGGCCGTGCTTGTCCTCATGGTAGCCCGCAGCCGAAGGATCGCCGATGTCGTCCTTGATGATGATCGGCCAATAATCCAGCGGCACGTCTTCCAGATGTTCATAGGCGGCGACATCGGCGTTGATTTTCCAGATCGGCCCGAAATCGCGCGAAACCTGCTTGGACAGAGCGCCGGCGACCTTAGCCAGCTCGGCCGGCTTAATCTTCGATTCTTCGGAAACAAGTGCAACATGGGCTGTCAGCATGAATGGCTCCAATGAGTACGTTACGATCAAAATTTGGAGGCGCGGGGCGTTCCGAGAGGATTGAAATTCATTGCGCCGAAAATACTGCGAGTGCGCCGCACAACCATAGAGAAACATCTAGATAATATTCAATTTCACAAGCAGATGCAATCGGCCTTTGCTGCCCTCTCCGGACAGTTGCGATGGACAACGGACGTATCCGTGCCGAGAACCGGACGGCACAAGCGCACCGGTTTGGAGCGGCCCTCTAGTTCGTCAGCCCATAGACGTCGAGCTGGCCGTTATAGGTCGGGCGATAGATGCGGCCCTTCCAGACGATCGGGCGGTTGAACTTGGGATGCATGAAGGCGTGCTCTGGACCCCAGTTCTCGCTGTCCCAGATCGCCTGAAGCCGCTTCGAGCCATCCGGATTCGTCGCAAAATTCTGCGCGTCGTAGACCAGGAAACGTCCGGGGCTCAGCATCATGTTGCTGTCCTTGTAGGGGACCATTGCGACGATGATGGCATCAGCGCCGTTGTTGGCCGCGAGCGTGATGCTCCAGCCGGGCATGCCGCCCGATGGACGCGGCGATTGCGGCGAGGCGATCTCGTTGGATCCGGCGAGATAGGTCGAGGTCCCGTCGGCCGCGATCGACCACGCCCGCAGCGCGCTGTTCTCGCCGCCGACGACATGCATTACGCCATGCATGGAGGACGAAAACAGCAGCGGCGTGCCATGCAGATGCCGCGTCGCGCCGCCCGGCCACAGATTCAGCTCCATCGGCGAGGCCGGCGCCGGCGGCACGGTGGGATCGAAGAACGTATAGAGGATCGGCGGCTTCTTGAGCTTGGCATAGTTGGCGGCGAAGTGACCGGCCTGAAGATCGCCCGGTTGCGTGTCCCCAAGCACCGCGGCATTGCCGGTGTAGAGAATGCCGTCCTTGCCCGCCGCAAGCACGGCGTGAGCCGATGCGACATAGACCGGCCCGCCCGAGCCGAAGTCCTGGTCGCTCCATGCCGATTCCTTCATCGCCGCCAGGTGATGCGCCACGACCGGCGCGATCTGTGCATCCATTGCGTCGGGCCCGGACGTCACCGCGACATGCGCCGTCTCGCGCGCATGAAGCGGCGTGAGCGCCATTCCCATCCGCTTGGCATGGCCGATCACCGCGGTCAGCGAGACATTCGACGGCAGCGCGTGCGCATCGTCATCGTCGTCGAGCAGCGCCGCAGCCGCGGCGCCGACCCGGTTGGCATCTGTCCACGGCGTCCACCACGACAGCACCTCGAAATGCGCGAGAGGTCCAGTGTGCAAGGCCAGCCGCACCACACTCTCGCCGAAATCGCCTTGGTGCGGCGAGAACGCGCCGTTGCCGGTGATGACATAGATCGAGCCGTCGGGGGCAATGGCGGGACCGGCCCCGCTCTGCCACAGCCCGCCGCCGGAGCCGGTCACGGTGGAGCACCATGCAGCCGCAATATGCCAGTCATGGACGTCAACCGCGATCAACCAGCCCCGCGCCGCCGCCGAGGTCTCCCTGACCGTGCCGAAGGGAATCAGCACGTGGTTCTGCGTCAGCGTCAGTGCGCTGCGTTGCTTGCGCTGGATCGAGACGAATTTCTGCACGGGCAGGCCACCTGGCGGGGTGTAGACCGCGCCCTCCAGATTCAACAGCTTGTCATGCACCTTCGAGCCGTCGCTGATCCGCAAGCCCGCGAGAAAATGCTGGGCCCTGGCAACGCTGCCATCATCGCTGATCCAGGCGCAGGCATAGAGAATGCCGGTGGCTTCGTCGATCACGGGGGTCGAGAGGATCCCCCAATCGACATTGGTCATGTGACCGTCGATGGCCAGCGTTCCGACGATGGGACGGCCGAGATTCGTCGCCCAGATTTTTTCGCCGGTGACCGCATCGAAGGCGTAGACCCAGTTGCCCATGGTGGCCTGGAAGATCAGGTCGCGGGTCTTGCCATCAGGTGTGTGCACGCCGCCGACAGCGAGCGGCTGCGCCTCGAGCCGGGGATCGTCGGGAATAGGAATGCTGAAGAGCTTTGCGATGCCCCTGGTCCGGACGGCGGTCGCCGTCAGTACCGTCTCGGCATTGGTCGCGCCGGTCCTGGCCAGATTATAGCTACGGGTGGTGACGGAGGCGGCCATGGTCAGGCTCCCCAGGCAAGGAGGCTTCCGGCCGCGATCAGGCTGGCCGCAGCAAGTGGTCGCGCATCGCGCGAGCCTGCGCGGCACCAGCTCAGCACGACGGCTCCGCAGGCAAAGCCGAGTCCGGCCATGATCGCGCTCGACAGCGCAAGGGCCGGCGCATCGCCCGTGCGCGACACGACATTGTCGATCGCCAGCAGCGGCGGCAACACATAGAGCCATCCCGGTGCATTCACGAGACGTTGCGCGATGGGCAGTCCGACGAGAAGCGCCGCACCGCTCGCCATCAGCAGCATCGCTGCAAGCCCACCTGCGGGCGGCAGGCTGACGCCGAGTGCCGAGCCGAGCCCGTCGCACAGGCCGAACATCAGTGCGAGCGGCAGCACATGCCGCCCCGGCACGACGAAAGACAGCGCAAAGGCGGCAATGAGGCTGTCGGCGGACGTCCACAACAGATGCAATGACATTGGGATCCTCTCAAACGATTTGTGGAGCAAGGTAGGTGACGTCGACGGAAAACGGCGCGCCGTGCTCCGGCAACTGCCGGCCCGCGACGCGAATATGATGCTCGCCGGTCGCGCCGGCCGTTCCTTCCGCGCTGACATGGTCGCCGCTGCAGACGGCCTCGACCACACTGTGCCCTTGCGCATCGGTGACGGTGACCTTGAGCGAGCCACCTGCCGGCACGCCGTGGCGATCGAGGCTGACCTCGATGACGATCCTGCTGCCCTGCTCCACCCAGATCCGCGCCGTCTCGGTCTCGGCATTGCCGGCCGGCAGCGTGTCGAGATCGGCGGCGCCGAAGATCGTTTGCGTGGTGTGACGGGGATGGCGGATGGACGCGAGATTCAGGCCCGCGCGCGAGAAGCACAGATAGCTCTGGCCCTTGCTGAAGACGTTGCTCGGGATCGTGAAGCTTGCGACACCGTTTCCGTCGGTCCGGATATCGTCGTGATGACCGCTATAGTCCTGCAATTGCACGTTGGCCCCGAACGCGGTCTGGCAGCTGATTGTGCGCGCATTCATGGTGTCGAAGTTCAACGCGGTCAGCAGGCCGGGCGCGCCGATCCTGTTGAGCACGATCACCTTGTCATCGAGAAAGCGGCCGCTGCTCGGCCCATTGGCAAGGTGCTCGTGGATCCAGACCAGATTGTCGATCCACGGCTTCAGCCCGTAGGCGCCGGGCCAGACGCTGGACGGGAAATAATCCTTGCCGTAGACGAACGGGTAGCCCTCGACCGACAGCAGGAAGGCGTAGGCCAGAAGCTTGTTGCTGATGACTTGCTGACCCGGCGAGGTATCGGTATCAGGATTGTCAACGAAGGTGCACGTGAGATCGGGACGCCAGCTCGTATAGCCAGCGCCGTCCAAGGCCCGCGCATTGCCGCCGTCGCAGGCGGATTGCAGCGCCCAATGCATCGGGAAATCGGCGACCAGCGACCGGCCATTGAGCGGCGGCTGCGTCGCCCAGCCGTTGAGGATCGCGCGATTGCCGTCGAAATACTCCGAATAGAAGAACTTCGAGGCCATCACGCCATGGGTCATGAACTCGCGCACGAACGGCGCCCAGGTGCCCTTGACGTCGTCGAAGCGTGCGCCGTCCGCGCCGGTGGTGCGGAACACCCATTCGCCGAAGTCGAGCGCATCCTCGATCGTGACGCGCGGCGGCCGGCAGCGCTGGTAGGACAGCTCGCGACCGAACGGAAAATCGTTGGGCGGGCTCGGCACGTCGTCATCGGGCAGATCGTCCGGCGGCACGCCGCGAAACCAGCCGGGCGAGGTGGCGTGCCGTCCGTTCAGCGACTGCCCGTCCGCGCCGAGATAGCGGAACACGCCGGGGCCGCCATTCTCGCCGCTGCGTTGATGCAGAACGAGATCGAGATAGACGTCGATATCGCAGGCATGCGCGACGGCGACCAGACGCGTCAGCGACGCCCTGGTGCCGTAGCGCGTGGCGACCGAGCCTTGCTGGCTCTTGCTGCCGATGTCGCGGGGATCGAACACGCCATAGCCGTCACAGCCCGGCCCGGCACCGCCTTGCGCCTTCGACGTCGGCGGCAGCTGGATTGCGGTGAAGCCGACATTGCGCAGTGCGCGAACATGCGTTGCGAGGAAATCGAGCAGCCAGGGTGCGCCGCGCCCGTCGACCGGCGCAGGCACGGTCACGCGTTCGCCGTGCGGACCGAAGAAGCGTCCCCAAGCTAGCAGCGCTACTCCCATGACGCGGCCTCTGTCTGGCGGCGTCAATCATGCCTTGGACGGAGATCATCCGGAAGTTGAAATTTACGGCAAGCGCTGCCACAGAACGAACCGCCGCTCACGTTCGCGTGCGCGGCGACGCTGCGTCAGATGCTAATCGTCGTCGGGGCCGAACAGCATGAAGCCACCGCGCGGACGGCGGGCAACATCGCGCGCATAGGAATCCTCGCGAATGTTGCGCGCGACATCATCCCAGTCGGTCAGATCGCGCCCGCCGCGTGCATCACGCGTGTCATAATGGCGTCGCTCGGCCCAGCGCTCACGACGCTCCGCACGTCGCCGCTCGGACGCGGCGCGCCGCACGTCAGAATCCCTGGCCTTGGCATAGGCGCTGTCAGGTGAGGATGCCGGTTCGGTCGAGGCCTGTTGCTCGATGGGTTTTGTCGCTTGCGGAGGCGACGCAGGCACCGGCTTGGGCGGCTCGACCGCGGCCGTTGCCTGGGGAGGCGGCGGTGCGGCCGCGGCATCGATCTGAGCACTCTGAGCGTCGGGCTTCACGTCGGGTTTGGCTTCAGCCTGCGCGGGCGCCGCGATCATCGCGCCAAAACTTTGCGATCCAGTGAGATATTGCACGCGCTCCGATGGCGCGTTTGTCGTGACCGGCGCGGCGGCTTCCGCGTGTTGCGCTATCTTGCCGGCATCCGGCCCCTGCTTGGGCGCGATCGGCTGCATGATATCGCCGGCGACGATGCCGCCGCCGAGACCAATGGCGATGGCGGCGACAATCGATCCGGCGCCGACGAAATAGGCTGTCGAGGCGCGCATTGGTCCACTCCCTGTTTGGAGCGGGCAACGCCTGTTGATTACCGGATGTTCCTGACGAGAGTGCGGTTCCTCTAAGGAACCCAAACCTCAGATTTGCTGCGCGACGTTCTCGAGTCCGATGATGCGGGCGAGCTTGCGCACTTCTTCCTTCTGGTCGTCACGCAGCTGGAACAGCAGCGGCATCGCGGCCGACTTCAACTGCTGAACCTCGTCGCAGTTCGGATCGATCTGCACGTTCGGCCCGTTGGGATTGGAGAGCTTGTTGGCCGAGATCTTGCGGGCGACGTTGCGCAGCGCAGACTCGACCGAGGGCCAGTAATATTCCTGCGACGACGACAGCTTCAAGCGATCCCTGATGCCGGATATCTGCACCTCGGAGAGCAGCGAATAGGTCTTTTGCGGCTGCGGTTTCGCGACGGCCTTCGGCTTCGGTGCAGCCTCGATGGCGGCGGTAGTTTCCGCCGCAGCGGGCGCCTCATTCACGTTCGGCGATGAATTTGTCGATGCACTTGTCGATGAACTTGTCTTGGCCGTCGGGAAATCGGACGGGGTGGCGGCAGCAAAAGCCTGGCGCAGCGGTTCGATCAGCGCGGGGGCCTGAGACAGTCTGTCAGCGGGAACCTGCACCGGATCGATCGCGGCCGAGGCCAGCGCCAGCGTCGGAACCAGCCGGTCGGCCTTGGCGGCGCGGTTGGCGGCGACCGGCTTGGCCGGGGCCTGCGTCATCATCTCGGCGCTGACGCTGGGCACGCTGTCACGGCCGAGAATGGCAGTGGTGGCGGCACCGAGGACGAGGAAACAGGTCAGCACAATGATGGTGATGGCTCTGGACAAACGTCTCTCCGGAAGGACCGCTTCACGATGTTGTCAACGGTGCCCGGGAAAAGGGCACGAATTAAGGCTCGAGTGTGCCTTTGCGGCGACAATCACCCTGCCTGCAACGACAAGGCCGAAGAGCCAAATGAAATCAGGCAGCTGCGGCCAGATCGTAGGCGTCCTGGATGTCGGCGACGATCTCGGAGGCCTCCCAGACGGCGCGCGGCTCGACCGATTGCAGCGTCACCGTCCAATTGCCGCCCCGGCGGGTGCGGGGGACGCTGAGGATGTCGAAGCGGACATTGCGGCAGAGCGGGTGGCGGGCCAGCGCATGGGCGACGCGGACGCGGATGTCGTCCAGCGTTGCGGCTGTCTTGCTGTTGAGAAAATCGAAATCCATCGCCTGTCCCTCTCGTCCCGATTGGCGGCCGTGAGGGGATTCTTGGCGGGCGATGGTTAATCTGCCGTTAAGCGCCGGCTTGGGGAGCCATGCGGGATTAACCGTGCTGGGCGGCGCGGAACGCTATCGCCCCGTTGCGTCGCGGTACTCCGCGACCGTCCGGGTCACGAGATCGGCAACCGCCATCACGTCCGTGACGCCCGATGTCGAATGCCCGCCGCTCCAGATGTCGCGCCAGCGCTCGGGCCGGCTCTCGCGCGCGGCGACATCGATGTCCTTGCCGATGTCGATGGCGCCGCGTGCCGGGAGGTCGTCGGGATCGAGGCCCGCAGCGACGATCGACGGCTTCAGCATGCTGGTTTGCAAGCCGGTAAACGCGGTGGTGAGCAGAATGTCGTCGGCGCTGCTCTCGACCAGCATCTGCTTGTGGCGTTCGTCCGCCATGCTCTCGCGCGTAGCGATGAACTTTGTGCCCATATAGCCGAGATCGCAGCCGAGCACTTCGGCCGCATGCAGCGCGCGGCCATCGCTGATGCCGCCGGCGAGCACGATGATGCCGTCGTAAAATGCGCGCACCGCGCGGACGAACGCGAACGGGTTGAGCCAGCCGGTCTGTCCGCCCGCGCCCGCGGTGAGCAGCACCAGGCCGTCGGCGCCGGCTGCCGCCGCGCGTTCGGCGTGGCGGATGGAGGCCACATCCGCCAGCACCAATGCGCCGGCACCATGCAGCGGCTTCAACACCGGCGCCGGCGAGCCGACCGAGGTGATGACGATCTCAGGCTTGTGCTTGAGCAGCACGGCGAGATCCTGCTCCAGCTGCGCGTTCGAGCGATGCACGATCAAATTCGGACAGAGCGGCGCGGCCTTGCGGCCGGTTTGATCCTCGTGCTGACGCAACCGCGTTGCGATTTCGGTGAACCATTCATCGAGCTGTTCCGTGCTGCGGCAGTTCGCGGTTGGAAAGCTGCCGATCACCCCGTTGCGGCAGGCCGCGACCATCAGCTCGACACCGGAGACCAGAAACATCGGCGCTGCGATCAAAGGCAGGCCGAGACGATCGCGAAAACGTTGCAGTCGATCGGATGTCAACCATGCCTCCTGATCACTCTTGGCTCCGCGCGCGGGCTTTGCCGTTCCATCCCGCATTCTCTGTGCTAGCGTCATCGGCAACATTGGCACGTGAGAAGCCGATGACAAAGCAACGAGGAAACATATGTCCGATCCGCTCCACGCGTCGTCCCCGACTTGTGCGCAGACGCTACGGGCCCTGGCGCGCTACCCCGGCCGCATTGCTTTCGCCTGGCCCGGCGGATCGCTGAGTTATCAAGGCACGCTCGACCTGATCGGACGATTCCAGAGCGTATTCATGCGGCTCGGTTTGCAGCCCGGCTCGCGCGTCGCCTTCCTCACCGCGAACCGCGCCGACACCTGGTGCGCCGGTATCGCCGCGCAATTGTCGCGATGCTGCATCACCTGGCTGCATCCGCTGGGATCGGAGACGGACCAACTGTTCCAGCTCGAAGATTCCGAGGCCGAAGTGCTGGTGGTCGACGTGGCCGCCTTCCGCGATCGCGGTGGAGAGCTCGCTGCAAAAGCAACGCGGCTCAAGGCGGTCTTCACCATCGGGCCGGCCGACGACGGTGTCGATCTCTTGCAGGCGATCGAGGGCGCGGGACATGCCAGCGCGCGGTGCCTCGCAAGTCTCGACGATCTCTCCACGCTGAACTACACCGGCGGCACCACCGGCAAGTCCAAGGGCGCGCTGCGCCATCATCGCGAGAACGCGGGCGCTGCCGGCGCGATCCTCGCCGATTTCGAGATTCCGGACGCCGCGCGCTATCTCACGGTCGCCCCGATCAGCCATGTCGCGGGCACCAAGGTGCTGCCGACACTGATGCGCGGCGGCACCGTGCACATGCTGAAGGGGTTCGATCCCGAGGCGGTGCTGGCGACGATCGCACGCGAGCGCATCAATTTCACGCTGTTCGTGCCGACCATGATCTATGTGCTGCTCGACCATCCCGCGCTCGGCAAGACCGATCTCTCATCGCTTGAGCTTGTGCTCTACGGGGCGTCGGCGATGTCGCCGAGCCGGCTGATCGAAGGCATCGAGCGCATCGGCCCGGTGTTCTCGCAGCTCTACGGCCAGACCGAATGCTATCCGGTCTCGGTGCTGCGCAAGAGGGATCACGATTCCAAGACGCCGGAGCTGTTTCTGTCCTGCGGCTTCCCGAGTGCGGCCTGCGAGGTCAGGATTCTCGACGACAGCGACCAAGAGGTGAAGACCGGTGACGCCGGCGAAATCTGCGTGCGCGCGCCGCATGTGATGACGGAATACTGGAAGCGGCCTGATATCACCGCGCAGACACTGAAGAACGGTTGGGTCCACACCGGCGACATCGCGCGCCAGAACGAGCGCGGCTACCTATTCATCCTCGATCGCAAGAAGGACATGATCGTCACCGGCGGCTTCAACATCTTTCCGCGCGAGATCGAGGACGTGCTGTCGCAGCATGCCGATGTTGCGATGGTCGCCGTCGTCGGCATCCCCGACGAGAAATGGGGCGAGGCGGTCACGGCCATCGTCGTGCCGCGCGATGGCACAAAGCCCGATCCGGACGAGCTGATCGATCTGGTGCGGAGGCGTAAGGGTTCCGCGCATGCGCCGAAACAGATCCAGTTCGTCAAGCAGCTGCCGATGACCGGCGTCGGCAAGGTCGACAAGAAGGTGCTGCGCGCAGGCTTCTGGAGCGGACGGGACCGGATGGTCGGGTAAATACCCCGGAATTCTACGGGGTCGTGTGGCCCCGGCACCACAATGCGTGACAGAGTGCGCGTCTGCGCGGGCCGCGCGATTGCCGGCGAATCAGGGAATCAACTAGACCGCTGATGGGGCTGGGAAGCGGAGTAAGACATGCGAGTCGCTTCCCTGGAAAGTGCAGTCGCCGCGGTCACGTTGATCACGGCCATCATCGTGGTGCTGTGGGAGATCAAGATCTTCTACGGCGTGTGAACAGGCAGGATGCCCTGGTCGAACACGACCAAGCATCCCTTCCGCGGCGGCGGAAGCCTGCCGTTCAAGTGGCACAAGCAGCGATCACGTCGCCTGCCATCACACTCACCGCTTCTCGATCACCAGGCTCTGCACCGCGCGGCCGAAATAGCCTTGGCGATCGGCCAGCCGCGACATCGCAAGCCCGGCGCCATCCGGGCCGATCCAGGATTCGCCGTCGAGCAAGATCCAGTCGCCGACCGGCTGGCGCGCCAGGCTCACCGAGAGGTCGGCGTTGATGTAGGTCCAGGTGCGGAAGTCGAGCGTCGAGGCGGTGCCGTTGGAGAAATCGGCGGCGACCACGGCCCGCATCGCCTGCGAGACCGCCTCGCCTTCGACCAGCGGATGGTCGAGGCGAAACCAGATCGCACCGGCACCGGCCTGGCCGAAGCGGCCGCGTGCGGCGCGCATCGAGACCATGCCCGCGAACGGGCTGGTCGCGCCGTGACCGTCCTCGACCAGCGAGTCCTCGGGCGACGGCAGCGTGACCGGCAACTCCCTGACGTCATCGGGCAGCGGCTGCGCCTGTTGCTTGATCTTGAGCACGGTGGCGCCGACGACCTGTACGCCGTCGGCGAGCAGCTTGACCTCGCAGAGCTGGATCTTGCGACCCTCGCGCAGCACCGTGGTCTCGATCGTGAGCGGCGCCACCGGCACCGGGCGCATCAGGTCGATGGTGACGCGTGCGATGTTCATCGCGACCTGTGTCGGAATACGCTCCGCGGCCCACGTCACCAGCGCCGATGGCGCCGAGCCGTGCTGCATGCGCCGGTCCCACGGCCCTGCGGCATTGGGGCTGGTGACGACGCTGTTGCCGTCGACGCGGTAGATGGCGGTCATTGCGAGAGCTATCACAACGGCGGATCGATCGCCTCGTCGTATTCCTTCTTGAAACGCGCGATCATCTCGGCGGCGGGCACGATGCCATCGACGCTGCCGATGCCCTGGCCCGAGCCCCAGATCTCCTTCCAGGCCTTCGGCTTGGCGCGCTCGCCGGAGGCGTCGGTGCCAAAGTTCATCTTGGAGGGATCGGAGGTCGGCAGGTTTTCCGGATCCATGCCGGCGGCGAGGATCGAGGGCTTCAGATAATTGCCGTGCACGCCGGTGAAGAGGTTGGAATAGACGATGTCGTCGGCGCTCGCACCCGCGATCATCTCCTTGTAGGTCTCGACCGCGTTGGCCTCCTTGGTCGCGATGAAGGCCGAGCCGATATAGGCGAAGTCGGCGCCGAGAACGCGCGCGGCGCGGATCGCCTTGCCGTTGCCGATGGCGCCCGACAGCGCGATCGGGCCGTCGAACCATTTCCGCGTTTCGGCTACGAAAGCGAGCGGCGAGATGGTGCCGGCATGGCCACCGGCGCCGGCCGCGACCAGGATCAGGCCGTCGGCACCCTTCTCGATCGCCTTGTGGGCGAATTTCTGATTGATCACGTCGTGGAAGACGATGCCGCCCCAGCCGTGAACGGCTTGATTGAGCTCCTCGCGTGCGCCAAGCGAGGAGATGATCATCGGCACCTTGTACTTGGCGCAGAGCTGCATGTCGTGGTCGAGCCGGTTATTCGACTTGTGCACGATCTGGTTGACCGCGAACGGCGCCGACGGCTTGTCGGGATGCGCGCGGTCGTAGGCCGCGAGCTCTTCGGTGATCCGCGCCAGCCACTCGTCGAGCAATTCCGGCGGCCGCGCGTTCAGCGACGGGAACGAGCCGACCACGCCCGCCTTGCACTGCGCAATCACGAGGTCGGGCACCGAGATGATGAAGAGCGGCGAACCGATCACGGGGATCGACAGGCGTCCCTTGAACAGAGCAGGCATGGACATTGCGGAGCGATCCTTTGCTGGCAGACGCATTGAAGGTTGGGAGCCATACCAACAAGGCAATCTTTCCACTGTCAAGTATTGCGTTTTGACGCCGTGGCGGATGCCGTTACCGCAATTCCAATGCGCGGAATTCTTTTGTCCGTCATTCCGGGGCGACGCGCAGCGTCGAACCCGGAATCCATTGGGCGCCGGCGCGAATAGCGAAATGGATTCCGGGCTCGCGCTACGCGCGCCCCCGGAATGACGGGAGGAGAGAGCACCATCACCCAAGCAAATCCGGATTGATCAGCCGCTCGAACGAGAACATCTCGTCCCATTTTTCCTGCGTCAGCAGCTTGCGTTCGGTCACCACGATCTGGTGCAGCGACTTGCCGCTCTTGTAGCCCTCGCGCGCGATCTCGGCGCATTGCTTGTAGCCGAGCAGCGGCTTCAGCACGGTGACGATGCCGAGCGAGTTCAGCACCATGTTGCGGGTGTGTTCCTCGTTGGCGGTGATACCGACCACGCAATTCTCGCGCAGGCTGTTGACCGCGCGCTCCATGGTGCGGATCGAGAAGAACAGCGCAAACGAGATCACCGGCTCCATCACGTTGAGCTGGAGCTGGCCGGCACTCGCAGCGAGCGTCACCGTGGTGTCGAGCCCGATGACGAGGAAGCTGGTCTGGTTCACGACCTCGGGGATGACAGGATTGACCTTGCCCGGCATGATCGAGGAGCCCGGCTGCAATTGCGGCAGGTTGATCTCGTTGAAGCCGGCGCGCGGGCCGGAGGCGAGCAGGCGGATGTCGTTGCAGATTTTCGTCAGCTTGCTCGCGGTGCGCTTGAGCACGCCGGAGAGCTGCACATAGGCGCCGGTGTCCGAGGTCGCCTCCACGAGATCGCCGGCGAGAATGAAGTCGACGCCGGTCAGCGCGCTGAGATGCCGGACCGCGAGTTTTGGGTAGCCGACCGCTGCCGTCACGGAGGTGCCGATCGCGGTGGCGCCGAGATTGATCTCGCGCAGCAGCGCGCGCGCCTCGGAGATGCGGTCGACTTCCTCGCCGATCGTGGTGCCCCAGCCGCGAAATTCGGCGCCGAGCGACATCGGCACCGCGTCCTGGAGATGCGTGCGCCCCATCTTCAGCACGCGTTCGAACTCGCGGCCCTTGGCGAAGAAGGCCTCCCGGAGCTGGCGCAGCGCCATCATGTAGCTCTCGAGCCGCAGGATCAGCGCCAGCCGGAATGCGGTCGGATAGGTGTCGTTGGTCGACTGGCCGTAATTGACGTGGTCGTTCGGGCTGACGTGCTGGTAATCGCCCTTGTTGAAGCCGAGCGATTCCAGCGCGAGGTTGGCGATCACCTCGTTGGCGTTCATGTTGGTCGAAGTACCGGCGCCGCCCTGGATGAAGTCGGTGACGAACTGGTCCATCATATCGCCGGCGATGACGCGGTCGCACCCGACGATGATCGCGTCCGCCACCTTCGTGTCGATCGCGCCGAGATCGCGATTGGCCATCGCGGCGGCCTTCTTCACGTAACCCAGCGCCTTCACGAAGTAAGGCTCCTGGTTCATCGGAATGCCGGTGATGTGGAAGTTTTCCTTACCCCGGATGGTCTGGACGCCGTAGTAGATGTCGTCGGCGATCTCACGCTGTCCGAGGAAGTCCTGCTCAGTGCGGCTCATGGGCGCTCCTTTGGTCGCGCGACGTCCTCAGTTCTGGCACAGCGCGCTGGTGACGACGGTATCGGTGCGGCAATCATCCGGTTTGCGTTGCCTGCCCGGAATGAGAACCTTGGCCGAGCACTTCTCGGCGGAATCGGTGTTCAAGCTCTTGCCTTCCTTGTAGCCCTTGCCCTGGCAGAGCTGATCGGCAGCGAGCTTGCAGTCGGGCCCGCCGCTTGGCGAGACCGGACAGGCCGCACGCCCCGACACCATGGTGGACGGCCGCGCCAGGCGCGACAGATCGTTCATGGTCTCGCTCGGGCTTTTGATCGGCGGCAGGATCGAGGGCAGCTTGTCGAACAGCTTGCCCATTTCGTTGATCAGTCCGGGGTTTTCCGAAGCTGCAGGCGTCGATGGCGGCGGCGCGGCCTGCGGCCCCTGCTCCTGCAGACCGAGCGTCGGCGGCGCCGATTGCGCCCACCCGGTCCCGCCAGCACCGGGCAGGAGCAGCAGCACCGCCGAGATCAGCGTCCCGAGCCGCACTGCCGGAGTTCCGGATCGAACCATCATGGGGCAACCGTAGCCGAAGCCGGCGCGGCGTGAAAGCGTTGGGGATCCAACTCCCGGAATCCAGATCCTGGAATCTAAGTCCTAGATCAGCTTGATCGCGACCACGAAGCCGAGCACCAGCACGGCAGCGCCGAGCGCCACCCACAGGGCGAGATGCCGCTCGATCCGCTCGCGGATCCAGTCGCCATAGCGATTGAGGAGGATCGCTACGATGAAGAAGCGCCCGCCGCGCGCGACAATCGAGCACAGGATGAAAAGAACGAGATTGTAGCCGGCAAAGCCCGAGGTGATGGTGACGAGCTTGTAGGGGATCGGCGTCAGGCCCTTGAGCAGGATGATCACCGCGCCCCATTCCGCGTAGGAGGCGCGGAAAGCATCGACCTTGCCGCCGAGGCCGTAGACCTGGATCAGCCAATGGCCGACCGAGTCGAACAGCAGCGCACCAATGGCGTAGCCGAGCAGACCGCCGACCACCGAGGTGGCCGTGCAGATCGCGGCGTAGAGCCAGGCGCGCTGCGGACGCGCCAGCGACATCGGGATCAGCATCACGTCCGGGGGAACTGGAAAGAACGAGCTTTCGGCGAAAGCCACGGCCCCCATGATCCAGAGCGCGTAAGGCTTGTGGGCGGCGTCGATGCACCAATCGTAGATACGTTTCAGCATGCGCCGCGATGAAGCACCATGGGACGGATTTGTCCATCGTGGAGTTTTGTGACGCTTTAGTGCCGTTTGCGCGCCGCGCGGCCCTCGAGCGCGACAATTGGCCGCCGGGCCGAAATACGCGGTGACGCGACCTTGGGCAGCTTCATCGGCGATTTCGGCAGCTTTTCGGCAATGCCCAACATGTCCTCACGCCGCGACATTTCACGCCAGACGTCTTCGGGGCGCACGCCGGCGGAAGCCCATAGCACGGTGAGATTGTAGAGCAGATCGGCGCTTTCCCGGACCACGGCCTCGGCGTCGCCGTTGACCGCATCGATCACGACCTCGATCGCCTCTTCGGCCAGCTTCTTCGCCATTTTGGAGGGCCCACGCTGAAACAGCCGGGCAGTGCGCGATGTTGCCGGATCAAGGTCCCTGGCCGCGAGGACAGCCAGATATAGCCGCTCAAGCGAATCACTCATGTACGCAAAACTACTCTAAACAAATGGTCGACGCGTTAACGCCTAACAATAAAAGGCAAAAGGCCGGAGCGACAAGCGCGCCGGCCTTTCGTGGTCAACGACTTACCAACAACCCGCGCCGCCTCGGCTGCAGGTGGCAAAGGGGTCGCGACTGCCACTGCCATTGGTGCCCAGGTATTCGCGATCGTTCCTGTAATAACCCGGGCCGCCGTAATAGGCCGGGCCGTTATCGTAATAGACCGGGCCGCCGCCGTAATAGGCCGGGGCATCATAGGCATACGCATCGCGGGTTGCGGCGATCGCGAGCCCGGTGCCGATGGCGCCGGCAATGGCTGCACCGGCAAAGGCCGCGCCGCCGCCCCCATGCCAGTGGCGGCCGCCTGCGAACGATGCGCTGGGGGCGGCGATTGTCAGCGCCAGCACCGCCGCGGTGGCGAGAACGGCCTTGCGGCCCGTAAACTTCGAAAATCGGTCAAACATGGCGTGGACCCTCCTTGGGACCTGCATTGGTGCCTCGAGACAGGCTCATGTCTTTCAAACATCCGCATTCCATGTTGGGTTCCCCAACCCCAACAGAAGATGAACGTGGTTGCGTGATCGTGACGCAACCACTGCTCATCCGCCGTTCATGTTGATGTGAACACACTCGTCGCCGGCCGGCGCTGCGAGCGTCACGAAACCACAACAATGCGGAACCGGCGCGACCGATGGTTGGATTCAAGACGATCGTCACTCACGGCCTGCTGGTCCTCGCGATCGTGCTTGCCGCGCGCCATGTGGACGCGGCCGAGACCGTGGCGCCGCCTGTGGCGATCCACGTCACCTTCGACCGTCCGGTCGATGCGAGCATGGCGCCGTTCTTCATGGCCGCAAAGGACGGCAAGTTCGGCGCCGAGCACCTCAACGTCTCCTTCAACAGCGCGGCCGGATCGCCGGAAGCACTTGCGCGCGTTGCTACCGGCAATAGCGAGCTCGCGCTCGTCGACATCAACGAGCTCATTCGTTTTCGCGACAAGGCCGATGCGCCGCCGGTTAAGGCGGTGTTCGTGCTGTTCAACCGCGCGCCCTACGCAATCGTCGCCCGCAAGAGCCGCGGCATCCATTTGCTCTCCGATCTCGACGGCAAGGCCGTCGGCGTCGCCGACAGCGATCTGTCGATCCGGCTGTGGCCGGCGCTGGCACGGCAGAACGGCATCGACGTCTCGCATGTCAAATTCTTCAAGATGAGTGCGGCGGTGCGCGAGCCGGTGCTCTCGGCGGGACAGGTCGACGCCGTCGCCGGGTTCTCCTATCTCTCCGCGGTGAATTTGCGCGACCGCGGCGTGCCGGCCGATGATCTCGCCGTGCTGCGTTATGCCGACTATGGCTGCGAGGCCTACGGTTTTGCCGTCGTCGCCAGTCCCGCTTTCGCCACGGCGAAGCCGGACGCGCTGAAGGGTTTTGTCCGCGCGCTGATTGCGGGCATCACCACAGCCGCGAAGGAGCCGGCGCGCGCGGCGGACGAGGCCGCCGGCCGCATCGACGACAGCGACCGCGACCTCGAACTCGCGCGCCTGCGCACCGTGCTCGCCGACAACATCCTGACCGACGAGGTCCGACGCAACGGCCTCGGCGGCGTCGATCCGGCGCGCCTGGAGCGCTCGATCGACCAGATCGCCGAGGATTTCAGATTCCACAAGCGTCCGGCGGCGGGCGACATCTTCGATGGCCGGTTCCTGCCGCCGGTTGAAAGCCGGCTCAGCAATTGAGCAAAACCGGCAGCTTCTGCTGTATCTCGCGGGCGATCCCTGCTTAGAATATCTGCTCGTCCCGTTTGATCCGCCAGAGTCCGACCTCGCATGTCCATTTTCAGCCTCTACACCCGTGTTCTCGAGCTGCTCGGAAAAGAAGCGCGGCTGGGCTGGTTGTTGGCAGTCGCTAATCTCCTGCTTGCCGCCTCGCAATTCGCCGAACCGGTGCTGTTTGGCCGCATCGTCGACGTGCTCTCCGGCAAGACGGTAGCCGGCTCAAGCTCGGCCTGGCCGTTCCTGATCGCCTGGGTCGCGTTCGGGCTGTTCACCATCGGCTGCAGCGCGCTCGTGGCGTTGCAGGCCGACCGGCTCTCCCACCGCCAGCGCCAGGCGGTGTTGACCAGCTATTTCGAGCACATTCTGCAACTGCCCCTGACCTTCCACTCCGGCACCCATTCGGGCCGGCTGATGAAGGTCATGCTGAACGGCACAGATGCGCTGTGGCGGCTGTGGCTCGGCTTCTTCCGCGAGCATTTTGCCGCGATCCTCTCGGTCGTGGTGCTGCTGCCGCTGTCGCTCTATCTGAATTGGCGACTCGCGATCCTGCTGTTCGTACTCTGCATCGTCTTCACCGCACTGACGACCTTCGTCGTGCGCAGGACCTTTGGCATGCAGATGGCGGTCGAGGAGCAATATAGCGAGCTCTCGGCGCGCGCCTCCGATGCGCTCGGCAACGTCGCGCTGGTGCAGAGCTTCGTCCGCGTCGAGTCCGAGGTGCAGGGCCTGCGCTCCGTCGCCGATCAGTTGCTCGCGGCCCAAATGCCGGTGCTGTCATGGTGGGCGCTCGTCACTGTGATCACACGCGCCTCCACCACCATCACCGTGCTCGCGATCTTCACGCTCGGCATCGCTCTGCACGACCAGGGCCTGACCTCGGTCGGCGAGATCGTGATGTTCGTGAGCTTCGCGACGCTCTTGATCCAGAAGCTCGAGCAGGTCGTGAGCTTCATCAACAGCGTATTCATGGAAGCGCCGCGCCTGCGCGAGTTCTTCAACGTTCTCGACGCCGTGCCCGCGGTGCACGACCGCTCCGACGCGATCGATGCGGGGCGGCTCTCCGGCCTGGTCGAGTTCAATGACGTCACGTTCTCTTATGACGGCAAGCGGCCGGCGGTCGAGGATCTCTCCTTCACCGCGCTGCCCGGCCAGACCATTGCGCTGGTCGGCCCGACCGGCGCCGGCAAGTCGACCGCGATCGCGCTCTTGCATCGCGCCTTCGATCCCCAGTCCGGCTTCATCAAGATCGACGGCATGGACGTGCGCGGTGTGACGCTGACCTCGCTGCGGCGGAATATCGGCGTCGTGTTCCAGGAAGCGCTGCTGTTCAACCGCTCGATCGCGGAGAATTTGCGCGTCGGCAAGCCGGACGCAACCGACGCCGAGATGCGCAAGGCGGCCGAGCGCGCACAGGCGCTCGAGTTCATCGAGCGTAGCGGCGGTTTCGAGACCAATGCCGGCGAGCGCGGCCGCATGCTGTCCGGCGGCGAGCGGCAACGGCTGTCGGTCGCACGCGCGCTGCTGAAGGACCCGCCGATCCTGATCCTGGACGAGGCGACCAGCGCGCTCGACGCCATCACCGAGGCCAAGCTGAATGCCGCTCTCGATGAAGTGATGAAGGGCCGCACCACCTTCGTGATCGCCCACCGCCTCTCCACCATCCGCAATGCCACGCGGATCCTGGTGTTCGAGGACGGACGGGTGATCGAAAGCGGAACTTTCGATGAACTCGTGGCCAAAGGCGGCCATTTTGCCGAACTCGCCAAGGCCCAGTTCATGGTGCAGGAAAGTGCTCAGGCAAATGCGCGGCCCAGCGCGGGTGCCGCCGAGGCCGCGGCCTCTGCCGCCAAATCCCCTTAACAAGTCCCCGTAGCACCGTCGAAATTCAGCCTATTTCATCGCGGAATACGCAGCCGAAACCCCTGTTCTCGACGCACGAGCCGGTATAGGTTTGCGCTGCCGCAAGCGGCGGCGCTGGATTTCAGAACCGAACATCAGATCACGAGAACCGTCCGAACTGGCGGATCTCCAAGGACCGGAATCGGATAGTGCACGCCTTTCGCCCGCTGCTTCGCAAGTCTCTGTTCAACCTGTTCGCCGCAGCGCTCGCGGTCGGTGCGCTGCTCGTACCGCGCGTCGCAAATGCTGAAGCACTGCTTCTGATCGAAGCCGACACCGGCAAGGTGCTGCAAGCGGACAACGCGACCAATCCCTGGTATCCGGCCTCCGTCACCAAGATCATGACTGCCTATGTGACGCTGAAGGCGGTGAAGGACGGCAAGATCACGCTCGACACGCTGCTGACGGTGTCGCCGACGGCCGCCTCGCAATCGCCCTCGAAGATGGGCCTCCGTCCGGGGACACAGCTCACCGTCGACAACGCACTGAAGATGATGATGGTCAAGTCGGCGAACGACATGGCCGTGGTGCTCGCCGAAGGCCTCGGCGGTTCGATCGACGGCTTCTCCGTGATGATGAACGACACCGCGAAGAAGCTCGGCATGACGCAGACGAACTACGTCAATCCGAACGGCCTGCCTGCAGATGGACACGTCACCTCGGCACGCGACCTCGGGATTCTCGCGCGCTCGTTCCTGCGCGACCTGCCGGAATACGAATATTTCGTGCATATCCCGGCGATCCGCTTCGGCAAGCGCGTCACTGGCAATTTCAACAAGCTGATCGGCCGCTATCCCGGCGCCGACGGTTTCAAGACCGGCTTCATCTGCGCCTCCGGCTACAACCTCGTGGCCTCCGCCACGCGCAACGGCCGCCGCCTGATCGCGGTGGTGCTCGGCGCCAATTCCGGCACCGCGCGTGCGGTGAAGGCGGCGCAGCTGCTCGAGCGCGGCTTCAGCCAGGATAATCTGTCGTGGCTGCGGCCCTCGCTCGGCACCGTCGAGAACCTCGTGCCCGTCGACGCCTCGCCGCCGAATTTGCGCGAGGAGATGTGCGGCGGTCACCGCAAGCGGCCGGCCAGTGACGACGACGATGCGCTGATCGCGACCAACGGCGGCGGCACGACCGGGTCTGCCACCGGCGGCGAAGCCCAGGTGACGTTCTTCACCGCAGGGCTCCAGCCGCCGCTGATGAGGGCGTCCGAGCTGATGGCCTCGGCGCCTGCAGCCGCAGAGCCCATGGTGGTCTATACCGGCCCGACCCGCACCGGCGCGGCCCTGGTCGCGGCGGTCGCAGCCGACACCGATCAGCAGACCCCGCCGAAGGCGCGTGGCAAGAAGTCGCGCGCCGCCAAGAAGCCCGATGCCGGCAGCGACGCCAAGACTGACGGCAAGACTGACACCAAGACTGCCGCGGCGAAACCGGCCGCCACCAAGCCCGACGCGGCCGCGAAGAGTGACACCAAGAGCGCGGCAAAGCCGGCGGCGAGCAAGCGTGCCGCGGCCAAGTCTGATGCGGCGGCCAAGCCTTCTGATAAGCCTGCGGAGAAGCCGGCGGCGAGTGGCGATCAGACTGCCAAGCCGGCCAAGCCCAAAGCCGCCACCAAGCCGAAGCCCGCGCCCAACAACAGCTAGGTTAAGGCTCAAGGCCGCCTGGCTACGCCCGCACTTCGCACTGCGGCAGCGATCTGCGACGATTCCGGTAGCCACTCTCCAGCCTTTGCCCTAAGCCTCGACCGCCTTGCCAGCCGTTCCGGCAGGCTCGATACTGCCGGCAATGAGGCAAGCCCGAGACACAACGGGCTCTGGTGCAAGAGAGGGGAGTTTCCATGGAGCGCATCTGGCTCAAGCAATATCCGCCCGGCGTGCCCGCTGATATCGAGCCGACTCAATACGCGTCGCTGGTCGACCTCCTTGAGGAGAGTTTTGCCAAGTTCGCCGACCGCAAGGCGTTCATCTGCATGGACAAGGCGATCAGCTATCGCGACCTCGACCAGATGTCGCTGGCGCTCGCTGCTTACCTGCAGGGACGCGGCCTGCAGCGCGGCGCGCGCGTCGCCATCATGATGCCGAACGTGCTGCAATATCCGGTCGCCACCGCCGCGGTGCTGCGCGCCGGCTTTGCCGTGGTCAACGTCAATCCGCTCTACACCCCGCGCGAGCTCGAGCATCAGCTCAAGGATTCCGGCGCCGAAGCGATCATCGTGCTGGAGAACTTTGCGCACACCGTCGAGCAGGTGATCGCGAAGACGCAGGTCAAGCACGTCATCGTCGCCAGCATGGGCGACCTGCTCGGCTTCAAGGGCGTGATCGTCAATCTCGTCGTCCGCCGCGTCAAGAAGATGGTGCCGACCTGGTCGCTGCCGGGCGCTGTCTCGTTCAACGATGCGCTCTCGGCCGGCCGGGGTGCAACCCTCAACAAGCCAAAGCTGTCGCCCGGCGACGTCGCCTTCCTGCAATATACCGGCGGCACCACCGGTGTCTCCAAGGGCGCCACGCTGCTCCATCGCAATATCGTCGCCAACGTGCTGCAGAACGATGCTTGGCTGCAGCCGGCGATGACCACGCCGCCGCATGTCGATCAGCTCATGATCGTCTGTGCGCTGCCGCTCTATCACATCTTCGCACTGACGGCCTGCTACCTACTCGCGGTGCGCGCCGGCGGCTGCAATCTCCTGATCCCCAACCCGCGCGACATCGCCGGCTTCGTCAAGGAGCTCGCGAAATACCAGGTCAACAGCTTCCCGGCGGTGAACACGCTCTACAACGGCTTGATGCACCATCCCGACTTCAAGAAGCTCGACTTCTCCAAGCTGAAGATTTCCAACGGCGGCGGCATGGCGGTACAGCGCCCGGTGGCGGAGCAGTGGAAAGCCGTGACCGGCTGCTTCATCGCCGAAGGCTACGGCCTGTCGGAGACTGCGCCGACGCTGACTTGCAATCCCGCGACCACAACCGAATTCTCGGGATCGATCGGGATTCCCGTGCCCTCGACCTGGATCTCGATCCGCGACGACGACGGCAATGAACTCCCGCTCGGCCAGCCCGGCGAGATCTGCTCCAAGGGCCCGCAGGTGATGTCGGGCTACTGGAACAGGCCGGAGGAGACCGCGAAGGTGATGACCGCGGACGGCTATTTCCGCACCGGCGACATCGGCATCATGGACGAGAAGGGCTACACCAAGATCGTGGACCGCAAGAAGGACATGATCCTGGTCTCCGGATTTAACGTCTATCCGAACGAGATCGAGGAAGTGATCGCGAGCCATCCGGGCGTGCTGGAATGCGCCGTGATCGGCGTTCCCGACAGCGGGTCCGGCGAAGCGGTGAAGGCGTTCGTGGTGAAGAAGGACCCGAACCTCACGGCGGAGGGCGTCATCAAGTTCTGCCGCGAGCAGCTCACCGGCTACAAGGTACCCAAGCAGATCGAATTCCGCGCCGACCTGCCCAAGACCAATGTCGGCAAGATCCTGCGCCGCGAACTGCGCGACGAGAAGAAGGCTCAGGCGGCGTAAGGCCGCCTCTCTCCGCCGTCATTCGAGGAGCTCTTCGCGACGAAGCAATCCAGAGTGTCACCGCGGCGACATCTCTGGATTGCTTCGCTCCGCTCGCAATGACGAGAAAATTGGCAGCCACTGCTCATCACACCGCTGTGAAGCCGTTTCCCTCCGCCGGTAAAATGCTCTAGAACAGCCCCGCCCCTTTCCACGGAGAATTCACGATGACCATTCAGATTGGCGACAAGCTGCCCGAGGCGAAATTCCGCGTGATGACGGCGGAAGGGCCGCAGGTGAAGACCACCGACGATATCTTCAAGGGCAAAAAGGTGGCGCTGTTCGCGGTGCCCGGCGCCTACACCGGCACCTGCCACAAGATGCATCTGCCGAGCATCTTCCTCAACGCCTATGCCATCAAGGACAAGGGCGTCGACACCATTGCGATCGTCTCCGTCAACGATGCCTTCGTCATGAACGCCTGGAAGCGCGACACCGACCAGCGCGACGAAGCGATCTTCCTCGCCGACGGCAACGCCGACTTCGCCAAGGCGATCGGCATGGAGCTGGACGCCTCCGGCAACGGCCTCGGCATCCGCTCCAAGCGCTATTCGATGCTGGTCGAGGACGGCGTGGTCAAGAAGCTGAACCTGGAGGCGATGCCCGGCAAGGTCGAGGTATCCGGCGGCGATACGCTGCTGGGACAGCTCTGAGCTTGAGGCGCCGCTCTCAGCCACAAATGACACTGTCATGCCCCGCGAAAGCGGGGCATCCAGTATTCCAGAGACGTCGAGATTCATTACAGCCGCCGCAGCGTGCTGGATCGCCCGGTCGAGCCGGGCGATGACAGTTGAGAATGAGGTCGCGTCGGCGACGACGTCGATGCCCCTACTCTGCGACCCGCTGCTGCAACCGCGCCTTGACGATCCCGTCGCGCGCCAGTTGATCGGCCCGCTCGTTCTCGGGATGCCCGGCGTGGCCTTTCACCCAGTGCCAGCGTACCTCATGCGCCTTCAGCGCGGTATCCAAGCGCTGCCATAGCTCGACATTCTTGACCGGCTTCTTGTCGGCGGTGCGCCAGCCGTTGCGCTTCCAGCCGTGGATCCAGCCGGTGATGCCCTGCCGGACATACTGGCTGTCGGTGTAGAGATCGACGGTGCATGGCTTCTTCAGCGCTTCGAGCGCCGAGATCGCCGCCATCAATTCCATCTGGTTGTTGGTGGTGTGGCGTTCGCCGCCGTTCAGCTCTTTTTCCTTGTCGCCGAACTTCAGGATCGCGCCCCAGCCGCCGGGCCCGGGATTTCCCGAGCAGGCGCCGTCGGTATAGATCGTGACATTGGGAAGCTCGCTCACGCGACCAGTCCTGACGGCAGCAGCCCGTAGTCGCGCGCGCTGGAGACGCTCTGGTGGAAGCGCAGCTTGCGAAAATACTCGAGCGGATCCTTCGGCTTGACCAGCGCGCCCGGCGGCACGTTGAGCCAGTCGACCAGCCGCGTGAGGAGGAAGCGGATCGCCGCACCGCGCGCCAGCAGCGGCAACGCAGCCTCTTCCGCCTCGGAGAGCTTTCGCACACGGCCATAGGCGTTCAGGAAGGCGCGCGCCTTGGTGACGTTGAAGGAGTGGTCCGGCTCGAAGCACCAGGCGTTCAGGCAGATCGCGACGTCATAGGCCAGCATGTCGTTGCAGGCGAAGGTGAAGTCGATGATCCCCGAGAGCTTGTCGCCGAGGAAGAAGACGTTGTCGTTGAAGAGGTCGGCGTGGATCACGCCCTCGGGCAGATTGCTCGGCCAGAGGCCACCCGAGAGATGGTCGAGCTCGGCCGCGAGAAATGCGCGCAGGCCCGGCTGCACCTCGTCGGCACGGTGTGCTGCCGCATCGAACAGCGGCCGCCAGCCCGCGACCGACAGCGCATTGGCACGCTTGATCGCAAAATTGGCGCCGGCCAGATGCATCCGGGCGAGGCCCTCGCCGACGCCGGCGCAATGCGTCGCGTTCGGCTTGCGCGGCCAGACGCCTTCGAGAAAGGTGATGATCGCCGCGGGGCGTCCCGACAGCTCGCGCAACGCTTCGCCGTCCTTCGCCTTCACCGGCAGCGGGCAGCTGACGCCGTGCTCGGCGAGATGCGTCATCAGCGCGAGGAAGTACGGCAGATCTTTCTTCGCCACGCGCTTCTCGTAGAGCGTGAGGATGAACGAGCCTTGGGTGGTGTGCAGGAGGAAGTTGGAATTTTCGACGCCCTCGGCGATGCCCTTGTAGGAGAGCAACTCGCCGAGATCGTATTGCCTCAGGAAATCCGCAAGCTCGTCGGCGGCAACGTCGGTGTAGACCGCCATGCAGGTTTACTCGGCGGCGGCTTCGGGGCGCACCTGGCGCGGCAGCGGGAAGAACTCGTTCTCTTCGGCGGCCGAGACCGTTTCCACGTGCAGCGTGTAGCGCTCGGCGAACGCGTCCATGATCTCCTCGACGATCACTTCCGGCGCCGACGCGCCCGCGGTGATGCCGAGGCTGGTGATGTTTTCGAACCGCGTCCAGTCGAGGTCGGCAGCGCGCTGCGCCAGCACCGCAACCTTGCAGCCCTCGCGCTCGGCGACCTCGCGCAGGCGCTGCGAGTTCGACGAGTTCGGCGCGCCGACCACGATCAGGGCGTCGACCACCGGCGCCACCTTCTTCACCGCGAGCTGGCGGTTGGTGGTGGCGTAGCAGATGTCTTCCTTGTGCGGCCCATTGATGTTCGGGAAGCGCTCCTTGAGCAGCGCCACGATCTCCGCGGTGTCGTCGATCGACAGTGTGGTCTGGGTCACGAAGGCGAGGTTGTTGGGGTCCTTCGGAGCGATGGTCTTGGCGTCCTCGGCGGTCTCGATCAGGGTGACGGCGCCGACCGGCAGCTGGCCGAGCGTGCCGACCACTTCGGGATGATGCGAATGGCCGATCAGAAAGATCTCGCGGCCGCGCTTGAAGTGGATCGCGGCCTCGCGGTGCACCTTGGTCACCAGCGGACAGGTCGCATCCAGCGAGAATAAATTGCGCGACGTGGCGTCGGCCGGAACCGACTTCGGCACGCCATGGGCCGAGAACACCACCGGCGCGGTGGTGTTTTCCGGGATCTCGGCGAGCTCCTCGACGAAGATGGCGCCCTTCTTCTTCAACCCGTCGACGACGTATTTGTTATGTACAATCTCATGGCGAACATAGACGGGGGCGCCGTATTTATCGAGCGCCCGTTCCACGGTGTCGATCGCCCGAACCACCCCAGCGCAGAAGCCGCGGGGAGAACAAAGCACTAACTTGAGGTCTGGTTTGGCTGACATTGAGCGATCTCGGGACCGAATCACCCACTCGCCTTCTGGCGGGGAACGGTCGATGGATGGAAAAGGGCCTGAAACGGTCTGCTTGGACTTATAGCGACTTGAGAGGGAATTGGGCCCCCTTTCGGGCGCTGTCAAGGCACTATCTATAGCAGAACCATTGCGTGGCTACCCCCTCCGGGCTTATATAGCGCGAATTCCCTGTCATCGCTGATGACCACCGGTTTCGCCTCCAGAGGGGTGGGCGAAGCACAAAGGAGATTTGCCATGAGCAACGCACCTCTGATGCCCAAGGCGACCGCCGTCTGGCTGCTCGACAACACCGCGCTGACCTTCGACCAGGTCGCCGATTTCACCAAGATGCACCCTCTCGAGGTGCGCGCGATCGCCGACGGTGACGCCGCGCAAGGCATCAAGGGCATGGACCCGATTTCCAACGGCCAGCTGACCCGCGAGGAGATCGAGAAGGGCGAGAAGAACCAAGACTACCGGCTCCGTCTCCAGGAGAGCAAGGTCGTGCTGCCGCCCCAGCCCAAGCGCAAGGGCCCGCGCTACACCCCGGTGTCGCGCCGCCACGAGCGCCCCAGCGCCATCCTCTGGCTGTTGCGCAGCCATCCGGAGCTCAAGGACGCCCAGATCATGCGCCTGGTCGGCACCACCAAGAGCACGATCGCCAGCGTCCGCGACCGCACCCACTGGAACACCTCCCAGCTGACCCCGATCGACCCGGTCACCCTCGGCCTCTGCTCGCAGATCGAGCTCGATTTCGAAGTGGCGCGTGCGGCCAAGGAAAAGCCGATCGACGCAGCCTATGGCGGCGCCACCCTGCTGCCGGCCTCCGAGACCACCAAGAAGGACGAGTTCGAGCCGTCGGAGAAGTCGGGCGACGACCTCAACGTCGATGCCGTGTTCGCCAAGCTCAAGACTCTCGGCGGCAAGAAGCAGGAGCAAGAGGAGGAGTAGGCCTCGCTGTTTGTTTGCGATCGAATGCACTTCAAACGCGGTGGGGCAACCTGCCGCGTTTTCGTTTGCGGCTTCCTTTGGCGGCCTTACGGTCGATCGGGATGGTTCAGCATGTATTCGCCGAGATCACGCTGGCGACGATCGGCGCGTGAGGTGGCGGCACTGCGCTGCACGTCGCGGTCCTTGCGGCAGGCCACATATTCCGGCGAGCCCACGGCATAACCGCGGCTCTGGCACACCGCATCATCGTCGTCTCCGCCCATCGCCGTCGGCGTCTGGTAACGCGCCGAGCAGGCGGAGAGAGCGATGGCGAGCAGGACGGCTGCAAGCAGGCGCGGTGCGGTGGCGAGTGGCATACGAGGTCCCCTGTTGGCCCGCCCTGTTTAGCGCGGAATACGGAGAATATAAGTCACAGCACGCTCACACCCGCCCCTTCAGCGCCTCCCCGATCTCGTCAAGCACCTTGGGGTCCTCAATCGTGGCGGGCATGGCCCACACCTCGCCGTCGGCGATCTTCTTGATGGTGCCGCGCAAGATCTTGCCCGAGCGTGTCTTGGGCAGGCGGGCGACAGTGATGGCGAGCTTGAAGGCGGCGACAGGGCCGAGCCGGTCGCGCACAAGTGCTACGATCTCGTTCTCGATCTCGGCGGGCGGGCGCTTCACGCCGGCTTTCAGCACGAGGAAGCCGCAAGGCACCTCGCCCTTGATCGCGTCCTTGACGCCGAGCACGGCGCATTCGGCGACATCCGGATGCGAAGCCAGAATCTCCTCCATGCCGCCGGTGGAGAGCCTGTGGCCGGCGACATTGATGATGTCGTCGGTGCGGCCCATGACGAAGACATAGCCGTCCTCATCCTTGTAGCCGGCATCCGAGGTCTTGTAGTAGCCGGGGAATTCGCTGAGGTAGGCTTCCTTGAAGCGCGCATCCTGATTCCACAGTGTCGGCAGGCAACCCGGCGGCATCGGCAGCTTGATGACGATCGAGCCCATGGTGTTGGGACCGACGGGTTTTGCCGCGTCGTCGACGACATCGACCTGATAGCCCGGCATCGGCACCGTCGGCGAGCCGTGCTTCACCGGCAGCTGGCCCAGCCCCACCGGATTGCCGGCAATGCACCAGCCGGTCTCGGTCTGCCACCAATGGTCGATGACAGGCACCTTCAGCTGCTGCTCCGCCCATTCCACTGTCGGCGGATCGGCACGCTCGCCCGCGAGGAACAGCGTGCGGAATTTCGACAGATCGTATTGCCGGATGAACTTGCCTTCCGGATCCTCCTTCCGGATCGCGCGGAACGCAGTCGGCGCGGTGAAGAAGGCAACCGCGTTGTGCTGGCTGATCACGCGCCAGAACGCACCGGCGTCGGGCGTGCCGACGGGCTTGCCCTCATACATGATCGAGGTCGCGCCGTGCAGCAGCGGGCCGTAGATGATGTAGCTGTGGCCGACCACCCAGCCGATGTCGGAGCCGCACCACCAGACCTCGCCCGGCTTGACGCCATAGAGGTTGAACATCGACCATTTCACTGCGACCAGATGCCCGCCATTGTCGCGCACGACGCCCTTGGGGATACCGGTCGTGCCTGACGTATAGAGAATGTAGAGCGGATCGGTGGCGGCAACGGGCACGCAAGGCGCCTTCTTGCCGTCGTTCATCGCCTTGCGGCGCAGGCTCGCCCAGTCATAGTCGCGCTTTGGCGTGAGATCGCAGATCAGCTGCGGACGCTGCAGCACGATGCAGGCCTTGGGCTTCGCAGACGCGAGCTTGATCGCCTCGTCGAGCAGCGGCTTGTACTGCACGATGCGGCCCGGCTCGACGCCGCAGCTTGCGGAGAGAATGAGTTTTGGCTGCGCATCGTCGATGCGGGTCGCAAGCTCTTTTGCGGCAAAGCCGCCGAACACCACTGAATGCACCGCACCGATGCGCGCGCAGGCGAGCATCGCGACCACGGCCTCTGGCACCATCGGCATATAGAGGATGACGCGGTCACCCTTGGCGACGCCAAAATCCTGCATGATGGCGGCGAGCGCCTGCACCTCGGCCAGCAGCTCGGCATAGGTGAATCTGGTGACCGAATTGGTCAGCGGCGAATCGTGGATCAGCGCGACCTGCTCGGCGCGGCCGCGTTCGACGTGGCGGTCGAGCGCGTTGTAGCAGGTGTTGACGACGCCGCCGCTGAACCAGCGGCCGTAGACGCCTTGCGCGGGGTCGAAGATTGTCTTCGGCGGCTCGATCCAGTCGATTTCCTTCGCCGCCTCGGCCCAAAAGCCCTCGGGATCGGCCAGCGAGCGCGCATGGACCTCGTGATAAAGGCTGTTTCCGCCGGCGTTTCCTCGGACATTCATTCCCGCGCTCCCGTTCCCTTTATTGGCCTCGCCTCGACCTGACCGCGGGATGTCAGTCCCGCCATGACAGGGATCAAGTGCCGGCCTTGCTTGAGGGGTATTTTCCCGGGAACGGGCCGCGGTTCAAGCTGAAAAGGATGGACGTCGCCCCCTTCCTAGCCCTCCATCGCATTCAGCCGCTGCAACCGGTCCAGCATGACCTTCTTCAAATCGTAGCCGGGGCGGCGGAAGCTGGCGTCGCGGGTGGCGAGGAAATCATGCTGGGATTTGCGCAGATCAGCGGCCGAGCGCCGGCTCATCGACTTCAGCACGCGCTCATAGGCCTCGGCGAGCTGGCGGTCGAGCATGCCAAGCTGCGGATCGGCGCAGATCACCTTTTCCACCTCGCGCTTCGCATCCGCGCAATCGAATGACGGGCCGTTGCCGGAATTCGCAGCCAACGGCTGCGGTGACCCGGCGCCGAACTTCTCGATCTCCGCCATCATGGTGCGGCGGCCGTCCGCGGCGTTGGTGTTGCCGGGGTCGAGCCGCAGCGCCGTCTCGTAATCGGCCAGCGCCTTCTTGCGGTCGCCCATCTTGGTATAGAGCACGGCGCGGTTGTTGTAGGTCTTGGCGAAATTCGGATCGAGCTTCAGCGCGTCGTTGTAGTCGCTGAGCGCCGCGCCGAACTCGCCCTTGAACTGGTAGGAATCACCACGGTTGGTGAAGAAATTCGGCCGCGGTGCCAGCCGCAGCGCCTGGTCGTAATCGGCGATCGCCTTGTCGTAGTCCTTCATCGCGGCATAGGAGAGCCCGCGATTGTCGTAATGTTCCGGCACCTTCGGATCGAGCCTGATCGCCTCGCTGTCGTCGGCGATCGACCTGTCGAGCTGGCCGAGCTTCTTGTAGGCCGCACCACGATTGGTGTAGCTGCGCGCCCGGTTCGGATCGAGCAGCAAGGCCTCGCTAAGATCGCTCACCGCCCTGTCGTTGTCGCCGTTGAGATAATAGGTTGCGCCGCGGTCGGACCAGGCCTGCGCATAATCCGGCTTCAGCTTGATTGCCTGGTCGTAATCGGCAAGCGCCCGGTCGAGCCGGCGCTGATTGGTATAGGCCACGCCGCGCAGCTCATAGGCTTCGGCATCCTGCGGATCGAGCTCGATCGCCTTGCTGAGATCGGACGTGGCGCGGTTGAGATCGCCACCCGCCTCGCGCAACAGGTCGCCGCGCAGGCGCCAGGCGCGGGCGTTCTTGCCGTCGAGCGCGATGGCGCGGTCGATATCCCGCAGCGCCTGCGTCAGACCGCCGGAGGTCCGCGCATTGGCATCGGCCCGAACCAGCAGCGCCGCGACGCGCTCGGGATTTGGATTTGCGGCCTGGTCGATGATGGCGCTGCATGCCGGGATCAGCTCGGCTGGGGCGGCCTTGCTGCCGGCCACGCAATCGACGCCGGCTGAGGCTGGGCCAACGAGAACCAGGCTCATCGCAGCGCCTAGCAGAAGCGCGCGCAGCGGGATTTTGGATGTTTGCGCGGGAGAACGCGTGCCGCACATGAGGAAGGCTCCGTAACATCAGGTGTTCACCATTGTCGCGGCGGCCGGGGATAGGGTTCAAATGCCGGCTAGTATCCGTCCACCCCGTTCAGCCGCTGCAGCCGATCCTGCATGGCCTTCTTCAAATCATACCCCGGCCGGCCAAATCCGGCATTGCGACGCGCGATGAAATCATCCTGCTCGCGTTGGAATTTCCTTGCCTCGCCCGTGTCGTGCGCCTCGCGCAGCACGCGCGCATTGGCTGCATAGACCTCGCGGTCGAGGTCGGCGAGCTCGCGGTTTGCGCAGATCGCCTTCTCGACCGGGCGGCGCGCGCCTGCGCAATTGAAGCTGGGCTTACCAGCGACCGCCATCTGCGCGCCGATCCGCTCGAGCTCACGCGCGATCGCCTGGTGATTGGCCTTGGCTTTTTCGTGGTTGGGATTGATCCGGAGCGCCGCACCAAAATCCTGCACCGCCTTGGGCTTGTCGCCCTTCTTCAGCCAGAGCTCACCGCGCGCATTGAAGACGTCGGCGAGCGTGGGATCGAGCAACAACGCGCGGCTATCGTCGGCGATGGCCCGGTCGATCTGGTCATGCCGCGCCAGCAGCGCGCCGCGCGCGATCAGGGCCTTGATCAGATCGGGTTTTGCCGTCTTCTCGTTGTCGATGACGGCGGCGCAGGCCGGGCCCGCTTTGTCCATGTCATCGGCCGCGGTTGCGGACAGGCATGCCGCGACGTCGATCTGCGCGGTGGCGGCCGGCTCGCCCCCGGTCGCGGCCCAAGCGGCACCGAGCGAAAGCGTTGAGAGCGCCACGGCTCCGGACAATCGAAGGAGTTTTTGAAAACGCATGCTCGCTGCAGCCGGAAGGTCTTGCCATGAGACGGTACTATCCATCATACGGCCGAATTGGTGCTAGCTTATGGCGCCGCTCACATCGGTTTCGGGGATCGTCGTGTCGACATTCGAATGGATCATCGCGCTTCTGCTCGGCGCCGTTGCATTATCGGCGCTGGCGCGGCGGATCAAGGTCCCCTACCCGACCTTTCTCGCCGTCGGCGGCGCGCTGATCCCTTTCGTGCCGAACAGCCCGACCTGGGCGCTGCAGCCGGACCTGGCGCTGGCGCTTTTTGTCGCACCGGTGCTGCTGGACGCCGCCTTCGATACTTCCTTGCGCGATCTCCGCAACAACTGGGTTCCGGTCTCGACCCTGGTTGTGGCCGCGGTCGGCCTGACCACGGTCGGCGTCGCCATTGTCGCGCACCGGCTCTTTCCTGATATGCCCTGGGCCGCCGCGGTGGCGCTCGGCGCGATCGTGGCGCCGCCGGATGCGGCAGCGGCGGTCGCGATCCTGAGCCAGGTCAAGCTGCCCTACCGCATGGTGAAGGTGCTGGAGGGCGAGAGCCTGCTCAACGATGCCAGCGCGCTGCTGATCTACCGCATCGCTGTCGGCGCGGTCGTCACCGAGCATCTGACGTGGAGCGAGGTCGCGCCGACCATGGCGCTGGCGCTGGTCGGCAGCGTGCTGGCCGGCCTTCTTGCGGGGCGCATCATCCCGCCCATCATGGAGCGCGTCAGGGAAGTGCCGAGCGCGATCATCGTGCAGTTCGCCACCACCTTCATGATCTGGATCGCCGCCGAGCATCTCGGCCTCTCCGGCATCCTCACCATCGTCGTCTACGCCATCACGATCGCGCAGACGGCGCCGGCGCGCATGCCGGCGCGGCTGCGCGTGCCGTCCTACGCGGTGTGGGAGACCACGGTGTTCGTGCTCAACGTGCTCGCCTTCATGCTGATCGGCATGCAGATGCGGCCGATCTGGACCAAGCTGAACGCGGACGTGCGCTGGGAATATTGCGTGGCTGCGGCGTGGATCCTGCTCACGGTCATTCTGGTCCGGCTGCTCTGGATTACATTCTATCGCACGACCCTGCGCGTGCTGATCGCTCATGGCATCTATCACCCCAAGGATCCGAAGCAGGTCGCTTCGCCCAAGGGCGGCCTCATCATCTCCTGGTGCGGCATGCGCGGCCTGGTCACGCTCGCGACCGCCTTCGCGCTGCCGGAGAATTTTCCTTATCGCGACTTCATCGTCTTCATCGCCTTCGCGGTCGTGCTGGGCTCGCTGGTGATCCAGGGCCTGACGCTGCGGCCGCTGATCCTCGCTTTCGGCCTCAAGGATGACGATCCCGTTGGCATCGAGGTCGCGCGCGCCCGCGCCATCGCCTATCGCGCCGCGCTCGATGCAATCGAGGACGATCCGTCGGAAGAGGCCGAGATCCTGCGGCTCGAATACCGCGCCATCCTGATGCAGGCCGACGACGATCCGCACGGCGGCATCGCCAACGGCGAATTGCCCGCCGATCCCCTGCGCCGTCGCGCCATCGACGCCGCGCGCAAATCGATCTTCAGCCTGCGCGCCACCGAGGTGATCGGTGACGACGCGTTTCACCGGATCGAGGAGGAGCTGGATCGGGCGGAGTTGAGTGCGGGGGGATGATGCGCAAACACCACTGTCGTCCCGGACAAGCGTAGCGCAGATCCGGGACCCATACGCCGCAGCAATCGCTTTGTGAAGACTCGGAGTTGCCTGCTGCGCGTCAAACCACTCCCTGTGGTTATGGATCCCGGGCTCGCGCTGTGCGCGCCCCGGACGACAGGGAGTTTGAGGCGATGCTTACGCCCCCGCCTTGCAGGTGATCCCGCCGTCGACCACGAGCTCGATCCCCGTCACATATTTCGACTCGTCCGACGCCAGGAACAGCGCGGCGTTGGCGACATCGAAGGCGTCGCCCATGTGGCCCATCGGCACTTGCGCATCGCGGGCGCGCCACATCGCTTCCACATCGCCCTTGGCGTAGCTGTTGGCGAGGCCGGCGGAATGCTCCACCATCGGCGTCTTCATCAGGCCGGGCAGGATCGCACTCACCCGCACATGGTGCCGCGCGAACTCGATCGCGGTGGTGCGCGTCATCTGGTTCATCGCGGCCTTGGAGGCGCCGTAGGTGACGTAGGAGATGCCCATGTGGCGGATCGAGGCGATCGAGGAGATGTTGATGATCGAGCCGCCGCCCTGCGTCACCATGACGGGAATGACGTGCTTCATGGCGAAATAGGCGCTCTTGAGGTTGATGCTGAAGACGCGGTCCCAGCTCTCCTCGGTCACCTCGACCACGCTGCCCATCTCGGCGATGCCGACATTGTTGTCGAGCACGTCGATGCGGCCATAGGCCTTGAGGCACGCCGCGACCATCGCCTCGATCTCGGCAGGCCGCGACACGTCCGCGGTGAACGCGGTCGCCTTGCCGCCCTCGCCGGTGATGATCTTGGCGGTCTCCTCGGCGGCCGCACCGTTGCGGTCGACGCAAAACACCTGCGCGCCCTCGCGCGCAAAGGTCACCGCCGCCGCCTTGCCGTTGCCCCAGCCGGGCCCGATCGAGCCGGCCCCCACCACCATCGCAACCTTGCCCTTGAGCCGGTCCATCGCGTGTCTCCTTATCTCTGCTGTTCGTCGCAGATGCTCATCTTGGTGACGTTAGCACCGACGGGATGGCCGACAATCTCGGAAAGCGTCCGGCACGTCCCGTCATGGCATAGCCGCCATTCGCCGGCAGCGCCCGAATTGCCGAGCACGACCTCCGGCATCGGCGCGCGCGCAGGCCTCCACTGAAACCAGCCGTCGACGAGCCGCGCTTCCGGCGGCGGCTCCATGCCGGGGCCGGTGCCCTTGACGCGGGCCTGCATCAGTTCGAGGCCTGCAGGCGTGACGCGCCAGTCTTCCTGCCACTCGACCTTCGCGATCGAATGCGTCCATGCAAGCGTGAACGCGGACAGCGCCAGCGCCTTCACGCCGCCGGCTGTTGCGAGGCAGAGGCTCACACCGCCTCGACCACGGCCGGCGGACGCTGCCGCCATTGCCACAGCACCAGCGCCGCCGAGAGAACGAAGCCCGCGGTGTCGCTGAACGGAAAATCGCCGAGCAGGCACATCGCGGCGCCGAGCGCCACCAGACGCTCGAGTAGCGTCAGCCGCGTGAACAGGAAGCCGATCGCGACCATGCCGAACAGCGCGATCGCCACCAGCGCCTTGAAACTCGCGAGCGCGACCGCGCCGTAGAAGCCTAGCTTGGCCGCCATGGGGTCGCCGGCTTGCAGCATCAAGGCCGGCGAATAGACGAAGATGAAGGGAATGACGTAGCCGGCAAGCGCGATGCGCATCGCTTCCCACCCGATCTTGTCCGGGTTCTCCTTCGCGATCGGCGCTGCCGCCAGTGCGGCCAGCGCCACCGGCGGCGAGAGATCGGCCATGATGCCGTAATAGAACGCGAACATGTGGCTCGCGATCAGCGGCACGCCGAGTTTCGCCAGCGCGGGCGCTGCGAGCGCAGCCGTGATGATGTAGGTCGGGATCGTCGGGATGCCGGTGCCGAGCAGGATCGACAGCAGCATGGTCATGATCAGCGCCAGGAACAGGCTCTTCTCGCCGAGCCCGATCACCCAGCCGCCGAAGATGGTACCGACGCCGGTCTGGGACATCATGCCGATGATGACGCCGACGATGGCGCAGGCCATGCCGACGGTGATGGCGGATTTTGCGCTCTCCGCAAGCGAGTCACGGCAGGAGCGCAGTGCCGCCATCCCGCCGCGGATGAAAGCCGTGATCACGATCAGCGCGACGACGACGCAGCCGACCGGCACGATCTTCAACCCGTCGTGCGACAGCGCGGCGACGACGAGCGCAAGACCGATCCAGAAGATGGTGCGGATCAGCATGGAGGAGGCACCGGCCGCGATGCTGGTCCCGAGGATCAACCCGACCGTCAGCGCGAGGCCCATGCTGCCTGCATAGAGCGGCGTGAAGCCCTCGAACAGCATGTAGACCAGGGCCGCGAGCGGCAGCACGAGGTACCAGCCCTTGACCAGTGCGTTCCAGGCACTGGGAGTTTCCGAGCGCTTCATGCCGACGAGGCCGTGCTTGCCGGCTTCGAGATGCACCATCCAGAAGGCCGAGGCGAAGTAGAGCACCGCAGGGATGGCGGCGGCCTTGACGATCTCCGAATACTGGACGCCGAGCGTCTCCGCCATGATGAAGGCGACCGCGCCCATCACCGGCGGCATGATCTGCCCGCCCATCGAGGCCGTGGCCTCGACGCCCGCCGCAAATGCGCGGCGATAGCCGAACCTGATCATCAGCGGAATCGTGAACTGGCCGACGGTGACGACGTTGGCGACGCCCGAGCCCGAGATCGTGCCCATCATGCCCGAGGCAAACACCGCGACTTTCGCAGGGCCGCCGCGGGTGCGGCCGAACAGGCCGAGCGAGACGTCGGTGAACAGCTGGATCATGCCGGCGCGCTCCAGGAACGAGCCGAACAGGATGAACAGGAAGATGTAGGTCGCCGACACGTAGATCGGCACGCCGTAAAAGCCTTCGGTGCCGTAGGCGAGATGCGTGATGATCTGGTCGAAATCATAGCCGCGATGGTTCAGCGGCGACGGCAGATATTGCCCGAAGAACCAGTAGACGAGACACGCGCCGCACATCAGCGGCAGCGCCGCGCCCATCAGGCGCCGGGTGCCCTCGAAGATCAGCACCGCGAGCAGCGTGCCGACGGCGAGGTCAAGCCTGGTCGGATCGCCGTCGCGCGCGATCAGGTCGGCATAGAAGATCCACTGATAGAGCCCGCAAAAGAAACCGGCACCGCCGATCACCCAGCCGAGCGCGCGGCCAAGACTGCTCTTCGCGGTGAAGTTGGCGATCAGGCCGAACGTGAGCAGGACAAGGAAGCCGACATGGACGCCGCGCACCACCTGGCTCGGCAGATAGTTGAAGGCGGCAACATAGAGCTGGAAGGTCGCGAACGCGATGCCGATCCAGTAGGCGAGCGTGCCCCACCAGCCCGGGCCAAAGCCTTCCGGAAAACCGTGCTCGAAATTGTCGAACTCGACCTTGATCGGCTCCGCGGAGCTCTCCGCCTTTTCCAGCATTACAAATCGCCCCAGTCCAAGCCCATTCAATCTATAGCAGCAACACGATCCACCCGGACCGTCATGGCCGGGCTCGTCCCGGCCATCCACGGCTTAAAGCTCATCCTAGAACGTGGATGCCCGGGACAAGCCCGGGCAAGACGTCGACGGAGAAGGCGCGCCTTACTTGATCAGCCCTTTTTCCTTGTAATAGCGGATCGCGCCGGGATGCAGCGGGATCGGGCTGCCGGTGGCGGCCGTCTCGAGCTTGATCTCCTTGCCGGCCGCGTGCGCGTTGGCAAGCTCGGGCAGCGACTCGTAGACCAGCTTTGTCATTTGATAGGCAAGGTCGTCGGACACGGCTGAACTGGTGACGAGATAGTTCACCACGGCCGCGGTCGGGACGTCCTTGTCCTGCCCGCTATAGGTGTTGGCGGGAATGATCGTCGAGATGAAGGGCGGGCCGATCTTGTCGACGGTCTCCTTCGGCACGGCCACCACACTGATCGCGCTCGAGCTCGAGAGATCCTTCAGCGAGGCGACGCCGAGGCCGGCCGATTGCAGCGTCGCACCGAGCTGGCGGTTCTTCATGAGGTCGACGGATTCGGCGAACGGCAGGTATTCGACCTTGCCGAGATCCTTGTAGGTCATGCCGGCGGCCGAAAGGATGGCGCGCGAGTTCAGCTCGGTGCCCGATTTGGGCGCGCCGACCGACAGGCTCTTGCCCTTGAGGTCGGCGAGCGTCTTGATGCCGCTCTCGGCGGTCGCGACGATCTGGATGTAGTTCGGATAAATCGCGCCGATGGTGCGCAGCTTGTCCAGCTTGGTCTTGAAGCCGGCTTCCTCGTCGCCTTCCCAGGCGGCCTTCAGCGAGTCGCCCAGCGTGAACGCCAGCTCGCCGCGACCCTGCTGCAGCAGGATCAGGTTCTCGACCGACGCCTTGGTGGCCTGCACCTGCGTCTTCACGTTCGGAATCTTGTCGCCGTAGATCTTCCCGATCGCGACGCCGAGCGGATAGTAGACGCCGGAGGTGCCGCCGGTCAGCACGTTGATGAAGGATTGCGCATGCGCGCAAGGTGCCGACGCCGCCACAGCAAGAGCCGCGGCCACGCCGAAAATCGTCCGTTTCATGGTTGTTTCACTCCCCAAACCGGCGGCGAAATTGGCCGGATGAGGGGAGCGGGTCAACCCATCCAAAAGGCAAAACAGGACTGCGGTAAACGGCCGATTCGCCTTGATTTTTCAGGGAACTCGGCAGGTGCGGCGACATGGCGCAGCCGGGGTCATTGGACCGCGGCTCGCCGTCATTCGAGAGCCGTTACTGAAAGGTCATGTCCAGGCACTTGGAGATGTCGGAGCCGAGGCCGGAGGAGATGGTGATGCAGCCGCGGATCTTCTGCGCGGCCATGTCGGCGGCCCAGATCGAGTAGCCGCCGGGGCCGAAGAACGAGTTGGTGTTCGGCGGCTCGGTCTCGGTCGCGTCGAAATCATAGTGCCCGTCGGTCTCGAAGATGCGCGGCTTCTTGGTGCAGCCGCCATCGGTCTGGACGTTGATGACTTCCTTGTTGTCGCGGGTCAGCGCCAGCGAGACCTGACAGCGGAAATATTCCGAGGTCTTGGTATTGAAGAGATAGGTGTAGGACTTGCAGGTCGCGGTGTTGAGCTTGCCCGGCGCAAGGCCGCGGCTGCACGAAATCCGCTGGTTGTGGCTGAGCTGGTAATCATCGGCCCGGGCGGCCGGCGCGAGCGCCGTCAGCGACACCCCGGCAATCCAGCAAAATTTAATGACATGGCGCATTCGAATCATCCCCACCAATATCTTTGTCGTGTTGCGTTCTAGACTGAAAGCGGAACATAGTCGCGAGGGGACGAAGGGAAAATCACAAACTACTGGGCAAGACGTGATGCGCTGCGGCGTCATCGCGGATTGACGCGGAAACGTCGTTCGTGATTTGTTCAAGCAGAGCACCTCAACGACGGGGAGGATGGATGATGGCATTTTCAATCAAGACATTTGCAATTGCAGCCGCGCTGGGCGCGCTCGCCGCCCCCGCATGCGCGCAGAACGCGGCGACGCCGTGGGAGCTCAAGCCGGACACCGGATATGCCTATGACAAGGAAGGCAAGACGTTTTCCTACAAGATGGGCACCAGCAATGCCGGCGAGCTGCTGAAGGGAGCCAGGAAAGTGCCCAAAGGCACGCTGTTCTTCATCGGCCAGAACGGCCAGCTCTACATGCGCAGCGGGCAGTATCTCGAGGGCGACGGCAGGTTCAAGTTCGGGTCGGATCGGTAGGGCGGGCGATAGCGGCGCGCTCCCTCGCCCCGTTCTTACTGAGCGAGGCGAAGAGACACCGTCTAAAACGCCGCCGTCAGCTCCCGCGCGCCGGAATTGTTGCTGTTGCTGTCCATCCGCGCATCCGTCACCGCGAGCAGCTTCGCCACCGTGTTGTGGCGGATCGCGACCGGATTGCGCTCGTAGCCGCCGCGCTGGAAGAAGTTCGATGTCGGCACCTGCTCGCGCATCGCCTGCGGCATGGTCACCATGTCGAGGCCGGTACCGTCGCCGGTGAGGTTCATCATCTCGAGCTCGGCGGCGGTGAGCGGACGGGTGTAGCCCTTGGCGCGTGCGAACAGCACCGAGGTCAAGAGCTTGTGGGTCTGCAGCATCGGCCCGATGTCGATGTCCAGCACCATCGCATGCATGGCCCAACCCTGCGCGGTGTCGCCGATCTTCTCATGCTCCGACCAGGTGTCAGGCACCGATTTCGCATGCGCCACCATCTTCTTCAGAACGCCGAGCTTGTGCTCGAGCGACTGGCGCGCCGGCCCTGAGCTGCGAGCCACCTTGTCGGAGAGCGCACGGATGAACTCATGGCCCTGCTCGGCCAGCAGCTCGACGCTGTTGGTGGTGAGCAGCTGGTTGTAGCCCATCGCGGTCGAGATCGCGCGCTTGCCGCCGTGCTCGATGCCCGCCTGCACGTCAAAATTGCCGGTGCCGCCGGTCTCGAACGAATAGACCCGCACCGCCTGCTCGCGCGTGAGCCCGGAGGAGAGCGCGTAGCGCGCATAGGCGCGCTTGAACTCGACCTCGTTGGTCGGACGCTGCGGCGTGAATTGATAGAGATCCTGAGCGGCGCGCAAGAGATCGGAAGCCACCGGAAGCGGCTTGCGCGTGGGGCGCTCCGGCGTTTCCTCCGGCTCGGGGTTCACCGGCCGCTTCGGCCCGGTATAGACCGGCGGCTGGTCCAGCACGTAATCGTCGAGCGTGATCTGCTGCCCGCTGCGCCGCTTGGCATTGCGGCCACGGCGCTTTTCCGTGACCTGGCCCCAATAGGCGCCGGCCTCGGCATCGAAGGCGCCGCGGATCTGCTGATACTCGGCCAGCTTGCGGCGATATTCGAGCACCGCCGGCGACGCGCCGCCCCCGCTTTGCGCAAAAAACTGCGACAGAAGCTGGGCGTTGGCATTGCTGACGGCGGGCGGCAGCGCATCGGACTCGCCGCCACGCGCGGCGGAGACGAGCAGGACAAACGCCAGTGGAACCAGCGCCAGTTGTTTTCGAATCGAATGATGCATGCTGCCCTTTTAGCAGGCATCCGGTAACCGTCACGTTAACGCGCCGTTTACCTCTTTTTGTTGCTTGCGTCACTTCCAGGCGAACACCGGCTGTTCCAGGTCGCCGACGCGGGTCTGCCGCCCCGCGAGTACCTCGCGGAACTGGTAGATCAGCGCCGCCGTCGGCGCATGGATCAGGCTCATCTGGTGATGGAAGCGGATCACACGACGGCTGCTTTCGGCGATATCCGTGAAATCGAAGGCATCATCGCGCTCGATCGTGTCGAGCGAGATGCGATGGACGGAGGCGACCTCGTCCGGGTTCGGCGTGATCGCATTGCTCTCGGCAGCCCAGACCACGACCGGCGTGATCAGATAGCCGGAGCGCGTCGGATAGTCGTCGAGCAGACCGAGCACGGCGTCGACCGGAAGCTTGAGCGCGAGCTCCTCGTCGAGCTCGCGCAGCGCCGCCTCGACCGGCGTCTCGCCGGCATCGCAGCGTCCGCCCGGCAACGCCCACTGGCCGCGATGCGCACGCAAGCTCGATGCGCGCCTGGTCAGCAGAAACGCGGTGTCGTCGCCGTCATTGGATGCGGTCAGCGCCAGCACCACAGCGGCGCGCTTCAGCGCCGAGGGCTCGGCCGCATCGGGCAGCCGCGCGAATGCCGCGCAGGCGTCTGCGATATTCCGTCTGGTGGCATCGCCGAAAGCTCTCATGATGCTTGACTACACCAGGACCGCGCTCGATGAAACGAGGAGAGATCAAGCGTTGCAAGGATGGACGGAGCGATGACCAGCAGGACCGCCGCAAAGCTCAAATCGGACGGCTGGACCATCCTGGAGACCACGGGCTTCATGCACCTGGTCGGCCCGTTGTGGGAACGCAAGGTCGACGGCCAATACGAATTCGCAATCGCCACCGAAGACAAGCACCACAACCGCCGCGGCATGGTCCAGGGCGGCGTGATGATGACCTTCGCGGACCGCACCTGCGGCATGACCGCCCGCTACGTCTCGGGCAAGGAGTACATGGCGACGGTGCAGCTCGACACCCATTTCGTGGAAGCGGGCAAGATCGGCGACATCCTGATCTCCCGCCCCCGCGTGGTGCGCGCGACGCGCAACCTGATCTTCATGAGCACCGAGGTGAGCGTCGACGACCGCTGCATCGTGATGGCGAACGGTGTGTTCAAGATTTTGAAGGGGCCGGTGTAGTCCTGCGCCGTCAGGCCGCTACCGCCCTCTCCACGTCATTGCGAGCGCAGCGAAGCAATCCAGAAATCTCTCCGCCGACGCATCTCTGGATTGCTTCGCTGCGCTCGCAATGACGGAGTGAGGCGGATATGCTGACGCCCACAAAAAGCAGCAAGGACAGCCCCATGCAATACCGCCAGCTCGGCCGCTCCGGCCTGAAAGTGTCGCCGATCTGCCTGGGCACCATGATGTTCGGCGGGCCAACGGATGAAGCGGCATCAACGCGGATCATTGCCAAGGCCCATGAAGCCGGCATCAACTTCATCGACACCGCGGACGCCTATTCGAAGGGCGGCTCCGAGGAGGTCGTGGGCCGCGCGATCGGCAACAACCGTCACGCCTGGGTGCTTGCGACGAAGCTCGCGAATCCCATGAACACCGGGACGGGCAACGATCCCAATCGCGTCGGGCTGTCGCGGCGCTGGGTGTTGCAGGCCGCCGACGAGAGCCTGAAGCGGCTCGGCACCGACCACATCGACATCTACTATCTGCACAAGGAAGACCACGCGACGCCGCTGGAGGAGACGGTGCGCGCGATGGGCGATTTGATCCGCGCCGGCAAAATCCGCTACTTCGGCGTCTCCAACTACCGCGCCTGGCGCGTCGCCGAGATTTGCAACATCTGCGACCGGCTCGGCATCGACCGTCCGGTGGCGAGCCAACCCTATTACAACGCGATGAACCGCATGCCCGAGGTCGAGCACTTTCCGGCCTGCGCCTATTACGGCCTCGGCATCGTGCCCTATAGCCCGCTGGCGCGCGGCGTGCTCACCGGCAAGTACAAGCCGGACGCAGCCCCCGACAAGGAAACGCGCGCGGGCCGCAACGACACCCGCATGATGCAGACCGAATGGCGGCCGGAATCGCTCCAGCTCGCGCAGGAGATAAAGGGCCACGCCGAGAAGAACGGCATCACCGCCGGCCAGTTCGCGGTGGCCTGGGTGCTCAACTCCGCCTTCGTCTCGTCGATCGTCGCAGGCCCGCGCACCGAGGAGCAGTGGGACGGATACATAAGCGCGCTCGACTACAGCTTCACTGCGGAGGATGAAGCGCTGATCGACCGCCTGGTCGTGCCGGGCCATCCATCGACGCCGGGCTACAACGACCCCGCCTATCCGATCGAGGGACGCCGCGCGCGGACGGCTTGAAATCCGGAGACAACGATGGCGCTTGAAGACCGCTACGGACTGCCGCTCTCCACCACCTCGCACGAGGCAGCAAGCGCCTATCGTGAAGGCATCGATCTTATGCTCGCCGGCTGGACTGGCACGACGGAGACGCTGGAGCGCGCGATCGCCGCCGATCCGGATTTTGCGCTGGCCCACATCGCCCGCGCCCGCGTGCATGCGTTCTACCAGCAGGGCGATCTTGCACGGCAGAAGGGATCGCTGGCGCGCGAGCTTGTGGCCAGACGCGGCACGGAGCGCGAGCGCTCGCATGTCGAGACGCTGGCGCTCGCTATCGAGGGACGCGGGCCCGACGCGATCGCCGCGATGTTCAAGCATGTCGAGAGCTGGCCGCGCGATGCCGTGGTGCTGTCGCTGCCGCTTGGCGCGTTCGGCCTGTTCGCCTTCTCCGGCATGGCCGATCACGATCGCGCGCGGCATGAGCTCTGCGAACGCGTCGCGCATCACTATGGCGAGGACTGGTGGTTTCTCACCATGTCCGGCTGGGCGATGACCGAGAATGGCGACGTCGCCCGTGGCCGCGCCGTCACCGAGCGCGGCTTCAATTTGCGCCGCGCGAACGCCCACGCCGCACATGCCGTGTTGCATGCGATGTTCGAGGACGGCTCGATCGAGGCGGCCGACCGTCTCGTCGACGAATGGCTTCCGACTTACGACCGCGCCGGCATCCTGCACGGCCATATCCTCTGGCATCAGGCGCTCGGCGCGCTGGAGCACGGCGATGCGGCCCGCGCGCTCAAAATCTATGACGACGTGCTGCAGCCCTCCGCCACGCAGGCGCCGCCGCTCAACGTCATCACCGACGGCGCCTCGCTGCTCTGGCGCCTGTCGGCCTACGGCCACGCCGTGCCAAGGGCGCTCTGGGTTGAGGCCGACGCCACGGCTCAAAAACTCTTCCCGAAGTCGAGCCTGCCCTTCGCCGACGTCCACATGGCGCTGTTTGCGGCCGCGACGCAAAATCGCGCGGCGCTCGCAGCACGCCTGACCGTGATCGAGCAGCGCCTTGCCGATGGCATGCTGCCTGCCGGCCCCGTGGTGCCGGCGATCTGCCGCGCGCTCGCGGCGTTCGCGGACGAGAATTACGCGGTTTGCGTGCGCGAGCTCGCGCCTGTCCTCCCTGAGGTCGTGCGCATTGGCGGCAGCCATGCCCAGCGCGAGCTGGTCGAGGACACTTTCCTTGTCGCCCTGATGCGCAGCGGCGAGCTGCCGCGTGCCCGCAGCCTGCTTGGCACCCGCCTGCATCGCCGGCCGTCCTTGCGCGATAGGCGCTGGCAGGCGGCGACGGCCTAGTTCTGCCACGAAAAAAACACCGGCCTGGCGGCAAGTGCCTGCCGGGACGGATTGGAGCGATTGGGGCGAATCGCCGATGGGTGGCGCGGTGGTATTCCAGACGGGCTTTGTCGAACGCTTGGCGGTGCAAACGGGATCGCAACCAGTTTGCGATTCGATGGTGATTGGGCGGAACTTTCGCCCGTCCGTGGCCCCCTGGCACATGATCCTGACGATGCGCCTCAGCCGGCCGGTTCTGGCTGCACTCCTCCTCTCCCTCGCAAGCCCTTGTTTTGCCGGATCTTCCAGCACGATCCCGGTGAACAATCCGCCGATCCGGCTGAATAATTTCATCGACATGCTGGCGCTGATGTCGGGCCATTGCAAAACGCTCAGGGTTGCCGGGCGCGCCTTTGCCTGCAAGACCGTGGCATTCGCCCATGACGACAAGGGCCGAGTCAATTTCGCGGTCGCCGTCGACGATCCCTCCGACGAGAACCACGTCGTGTCGTTCTCCGGCGAGAACGGGAAGCGGGCGGACGACAATTCCTATGAGCTGCCGATCGACCGCATGCTGCTCAACTCCAAGACCCGGCCGAAGGTCGACGGCCTGCCGGTGCCGGCGGAGCAGACCTCCACCGGCACCTGCCGCCAGACCGGCAATTTCGCTGCGAAGAAGGTCAACGACGTCACCTGCTCTGCCACCGACAACGAGGGCCGCAAATACGAGCTGCTGTTCGTCTCCGACGGCAAGCCAGTGAGCGTGCGCCGCATCAGGCAGTCCTCACCGTCGATCCAGGATCCGTTCAAGTAGCGGCATCGCCGAGAAAGACGCCATTCTCGCTGCCCTGTCCGAGCGGCATGGCTTTCCCGATCCGCATCCATGAGGGGGCGCTGCCCGCGCAATCCACTCTCGTGTCCCGGACGCGGTGCAGCGCGTCGCGCTGCTCCGCAGAGCCGGGACCCAGGCTGCAAAGAGTACTCGTGGAAACATGGGCCCCGGCTCTGCAGCGCACCGTCGAAGAGACGCTGCGCTGCGTCCGGGGCACGAGAAGCGTCGCGAAACGAGGGAAGATTGGCATTGTGCTCTTTCCCGATCGCCCGACATATTTGACCCAGCAAACAAGCTCCGGAATCCGCACGCCATGCCTCATCCCCTCCCCGCCCTCATCGTCGTCGACGTCCAGCGCGCATTCGACGAATGGGAGGCAGCGGGCAAGCGGCGCAACAATCCGGATGCGGTGGCGCGCATCGTTGATCTGCTCGCGGCGTTCAGGGCGAGCCGCGCGCCGATCTTCCACATCCGCCACGAAGGCACCAAGCCGAACTCGACGTTTTTGCCCTCACGCACCGGCTACGCCGTCAAGGACGAGGCGCGCGAGCAAGCCGGCGAGCCTGTGATCGTCAAGCGCGTCAACAGCGCCTTCATCGGCACCGACCTCGAGAAGCGCCTGCGCGCGAGCGACATCGCCACGCTCGTGATCTGCGGCGCCACCACCAATCATTGCGTCGAAACGACGACGCGCATGGCCGGCAATCTCGGCTTCGAAGCGGCCCTCGTGCGCGACGCGACCTGGACATTCGATCGCGTTGGCCCCGACGGCGACACGCACTCGGCCGAATCCATCCACGCGATGACGCTGTCGAACCTGAACGGTGAATTTGCCCGCATCGTGACCACGAACGACGTGATCAGCTCGCTCGCAGCGGTGCGACAATAAATCTCAGCGCGATTGCGCGTTGATCGTCTGCGTCGTTTCGACGCCCGCACTCGCCGGAACGCAACAAACGCCCATCTGTTGTCACTCGACATCTCAACTGGAGTGATGACATGAAGTATCTTTTTGTCGCGATGGCCATCGGTGCGGCTGCGCTCACCGCGTCCGCAGCCAACGCGGCAAGCGGCGGCAAGGCCAAGCCGTACGCGCAAGTCAGCCAATCGACCGACATCAGCGCGCAGCACAGGCACGGCCATTACGGCCATCGCCATCATCGCTGGCACCCTCATCATCACGGCTACTATCGGCCGCACTATCGCAGCTACGGCTACTATCCGCGACACCAAGGTTATTACGGCGGCGGACCCTACGGCTATTATGGTGGTGGCGGCCCCAGCGTGACGTTTGGCTTCGGCGCCAATCGCTGGTGAGACCAGGAGGCCCGCAGAGATGCGGGCCTTCTTTCTCAACCCTGCAAGATGAGGCCAGCCGTCTTCAGGCCGCTCGCGAGCGCAGCCTCGACCGTGCCCATGTCGCGACCACGATAGAGCGCCTCGCCGGAGAACAGCACCGGGCCATCGGCGCGCGCGAGAATTTCCTGCGCCGTCCGCGTCTGCGGCGTCGCCCAGGAATAGGCGCCGCGCGCAAAGGGATCGCGCGCCCAGTTGGCGGCTTCCGCCGCCACGAGGTCGCGTACGAGATCATCGCGTGAAAGTCCAAAGATCGCGGCGAGCGAATCGATGCCGGCGTCGATCAAGCCCCGTCGATTGAGTCCGGCCAGCGCCGCGGTGCGCGGCCCGCCGAACCAGCCAGTCAGCACGGGAAGTTCGGATGGATTCTGCGTCCACCACACCGGGATCGTCTCGTCCGACAGCAGAAAGGTGAGATCGGCGAGATCCGCCGCCCTGTCGCGCCACCATGGCCGTGTGAAGCGCAGCAGGATCTTGATGACATTGCCGAAGCCGATGTCGGCCGCGGCGGCCGCCTTTTCGCGCGCGGCTTGCGGCAGCGCGATCTCGCGCAACAGCGGTAGCGGTACGGTGAGGATCACCTTGTCACAGGTGAACGCCTCGCCGCCCGCGCAACGGGCCGCAACGGTGATACCCTCTTCGATCGCCACCACCGCGCAATTGAGGTGGATCACAACGCCATGCCTGCAGCATTCGGCCGCCAGAAACGCAATCAACGCGCCGTAGCCGCCGACGACGCGCCCCTGCGAATGGTGCCCGCCGTCCATCCACTCCGCACGCAAGGCCAGCGTCGAGGCGCGCTCGGGTTCGGCGGCGTCGTAGCCTTCGACCATCCGTTCGATCGTGTGCCGCATCCGCGCATATTGATCGCCTGCAAAATGTCGGTGCAGGAACTCGGCGACGGTGAGGTCGTCCTTCAGGTCCCTCAGCGCGGCATGAAGCTCGGCCTCATGCGGATTGTCCCGGCCTTCACGCGAGAGTTTTGTGCCGTCAAAGCTCCATTGCGTGCCTTCGATGGCCTGCAGCGACAGCCCGGCCTCGCTCATCAGACCGCGCGTGACCGGCGCTTCGCCATGGACGAACTCGGCGCCGCCATCGGCGGGATAGCCGAACGCCGACGCCGGCAGCGGATGGATGCGTCCGCCGCAACGGTCGCGCGCCTCCAGGATTGTGACGCGTTTCCCTACCCGCACAAGCTCGCGCGCGGCCATCAAGCCGGCCGCGCCCGCGCCGACGATGACGATATGCTCTGACTTGTTCGACATTGCCGTTGCTTATTGGCGCGCGGCGTCGTTCTGGATCAGGTAGCGCAGCAGCAGCACGCCGCCGCCGAGCTGCCGCGTGCTCTCCAGCGTCATCGCGGCGAGCGGCGCGCGCTTGTCGCTGTCGGCGTCCGTCGAATCGAACACGAAGGGTGCACCCCTGGCACCATCGATCGCGGGGCTGAGGATCAGGTTGAATTCGTCGATCAGGCCGGCGCGGAGGAACGCGCCATTGGCGACGCCGCCGCCCTCCACCAGCAGGCGCTTGACGCCCAGCTCGCGATTGAGAATCTCGATGGCCAATGCGAGGTCGATCTCGGACTTTCCGGCGAAGATATAAGACACGCCCTCGCCACGCAGGCCGGCGAGATGCGAATCCGGTACGCTCTCGGTCAGCACCACGACGATCGGATCGCCGCCGATGTCAGAGCGGCCCCAGCCGATCTTGCCGTGCGCGTCGAGCACCACGCCATAGGTTTCCGCATCGCGCCGCGCCAACCAGTTTTCGCGCGGGAGTATTTCGCGCGCCGTCCCGGGATAGGGCTTGCCCTTGGCGAACTCGGAGCCGGTGACGCGGCCGATCACCCAGGCATCGCCGCCGAGCTCGTCATGGATCTTCTCGAACCAGTCGGTGCCGGCGCCCTTCGGGCGCCAGCGGCTGGGATGGGTGCGGCCGTCGAGGCTCGCGTGCATCAGACAGATGACGTAAGGCTTCATACAAATTCTCCGTGCCCGCTCGTCAGGCCGGCTTACCATCCTTGGCGCGATTGTTCACGATCACCGCGAGCGGATTGAGTTTTGGCGGTGCGACCAGCAGAAGCGTATTACTATCATGATGGTCGAACGGCGCCCCGCGGACGAACAACTCGGTCTGGATCTCGTAGCTCCAGCTACCATCGTCGTTGAAGCTGATGTCGCAGCGGTAACTATCGGTGCGGAAGGCTTGTTCCAGGAAGTCGGTCGAGCAGATCCCGTAAGCGGTGTCGCCGCGCTTCGCTGTGACGGAGATCTTTTTATCATCCGGCTTGGCCTGGCCGGAGGCCAGCAGCACCTGCCCGCGCGGGATCGCAAGCGTCTGCATGATCAACCCGGTCGCGGGCTCCCAGAGCCAGTAGCCGACCTGGTCGTGGAAGGTGATGTCTTCCTCGGGCGTGTTGATGTGAATGTGATAGCGCAGCCCGTAGAACAGCTGTGGCCCGTTGGCCTGCGGATCGATCGGGTCCATCCGGATATGCTCGATGAAGGTCCGCCGCTCCGGCCCCTCCGCCTTCGGATTGATATCGATGCCCTTGTCCGCCTGCCAGGTGCCGGCGAGCCGGCGGAGCGGCCCGAGATTGGCAAGGCTGTCGGACGAGACGTCCTCGGGCTCGGTGAAAATGTCGGCGGGAATGGGGAGCATGGAAACCTCGCATCGTTGCGCGGAGCAGCAATAGCACAAGGGCGGCGTGAATCGAGCGGAATGGAACCGGAAGGGGACCTGCGCGTTGCGAGCCCTTGAGTCATTTGCCCGCCATCATTCAATGGCATCTTCAGGAAGGACTTTTGCATCATCCACTGCTGCAACTCGATTTAGTCTGCATACGCAGCGCGACATCTGCCGAAGTTTTACTCAGGACATCCCACAGACCGAGGATAGGATCTCCGCCGTCGAGCGCAGATCTCCCGGCATTCACGAAAGCCACGGCATCCGGCCAAATGGCGTCACAAGAGTTTGTGCTCGGAGTACCCCTTTTGCGCCGCGGAATCGCGGTGGTAAGACCATGAGCGAACGGGCTGTGACATTCGCCATTGGCGGATCGATCGGCTCGGGAGCGATTTTCAAGCGACGTCGGTGATTTTGACGCCGGTGATATTCAAGTGAGTAGTTTGGAATGCAGCGGGTTTCAGTCGAGAAATTCTCGGATCTCATCGGTGCTGTCTATGACTGTGTGATCGCACCTGAACGGTGGGCCGGAGTTCTGGAGGAGGTATGCACCGAGTTCGGCTTCGCCACCGGCGCGCTCTCGGTGGCCAGCCTCACCAACATGAAGGCCGTCGTCAATGCCGTCGCCGGGTCCGACCTGACCCAGATGTCTCAGAATGCGATCGGCTACGGGCCCGACATCATCGAACTCTGGGGCGGCGCCGAGCGCATTCAACAATACCCGCTCGGAGAACCCATCGTTCAATCCCAGGCCGTCCGGCAGGACATCATTTCCGGCAATCGCTATTATCGTGAATGGGCCATGCCCAAGGGCCTGTTCGACGCCGTCGCGGTCGGCCTCGTGCGCGACGGGACGATGGTCGGCAACGCGATCTTCAGCCAGCACGAGTCCGCCGGCGCCATCGACGATGCGCAGCTCAACGGATTACGCTTGCTCGCACCTCACATCCGCCGCGCCGTGACCATCAGCAATCTGTTCGACATGAAGACGGTCGAAGCCGCGGCATTCTCCGAGACCGTGGAGACCCTGACGGTCGGTGTCGTCCTGGTGGACGAGGAGTCGCAGATCGTTCACACCAACGCCGTCGCTACCGCGATGCTCGCGGCCGGCGATCCGATCTTGACGCGACATGGCCGCATCGCGGTTCAGTCGGCGACGACGACCACTTCATTGCAATCGGCCATCGTGCAGGCCGCGAAGGACGAGGCGGCACTTGGCCAGAAGGGCATTGGCATCCCGATCCTTCGCGGAAGCGGCGACCCGCTCGTCATCCACGTTCTGCCGCTGCGACGCGGTCACATGCGCGCCGGCCTGATCCAGCGCGCTGCCGCCGCCCTGTTCGTGGCGTCAGCCTCCGGACCGCCGCAGATGTCTCACGTCGCTCTCAACCAGCTCTACGATTTGACGCCAGCCGAGATTCGCATCTTCGAGCTCATCTGCGAGGGCCATACCCGCGACGCGATCTCAGGACTGCTCGGCGTGTCCGTCGCCACCGTGAAGAGCCATTTGCTTCATGTGTTCGAAAAGACAGGTTGCCGCCGCCAGGTCGACCTGGTCAGGCTCGCGAGATCACTGATATTTCCGGTATGAGGCGGCTCTCAAGCCGCTTCGGACGTCGATTTGGCGCGCTGCTCGAGCATGCCGATCGTCAAGACCAGATTGTCGCGGCGCGCGCGTAGGTTCGCCGCGCGCTGCGGATAGGTCGGCTGCTGCGCGTCGAACACCCCGACCCGGGCCTCTTCCTCGAGAATGTCGGTGTTGAGCAGCCGGACACGCCACCACAAATCGGCGATCAACGCATCAAGCCGGAGCTCTCCAGCTGCACCAGAACGGGACACTTCCTGCATCGCTTGCCTCAACCTGAAACGGCCCCCCAGTTGAGGCCTGGCTTTGGCCCTGGCTGAGCAAGCGGAGTGCCAGGAAGCGGGCGCGATCCGAAAAGCAGGGCTCCGGTCCCGCCAAGTGCGCCTGAAACAACCAGGTCGATGAAGCGTCTCGTCCTAGCGCTTCGTCTTGTGAAGCACCATCCGGCCCTGTGAAGCAATGTCACCCCATTTGGCGGACCAGGTGACCTCCGGGGCGGAGGATCGCGCGATGCCCTTTTGATCCCACGCCCCCTGCAGTGCAAACAGGGCGCCCTGGGGATCGACACATCGCACGATCCAGCAACCATCGGGCAACTCGATCGGCTCCTGAAGAACCCGGCCCCCGCCGGCATCGACCCGCCGGGCCGCCACCCCGACGTCGTCGACATTGAAGTAATGAAGCCAACACGCCTGCGGTACGCTCGGAAGCTTGGTGAGCATGCCGCCGATCGTCTGCCCGGCCGCCGAAAACAATTCGTACACGCTTGCCGGGTCGGCCTCAGTGGAGGCCTGTTGCCAGCCGAGAAGCTTGCCGTAAAACGGAAAGACCTTGCTTCGGTCTTCAGCCAGCAACTCGTGCCAGCCCACGCGCCCGGGCTGGTCCAACCCGTTCTGTTGCGATTGGCCATATGTCGGCCCGGTGACCAGCGCAAACGTCGCTCCTTGCGGATCGGCGACCACCGCAATGCGGCCGATGTTGCTGTCGGTCGGCGCGACGAGGATCGCGCCTCCAAGCCGGCGGATCTGCGCGACCCGCGCATCCATGTCATCGACGGCGACGTAGCCGAGCCATCTCGGTGTTGCTCCCATTCGCACCCCTTCTTCGGGGAGATCCATCAGCCCGACGACCGGAGCGTCGCCTGCAGCCAGTAGCGTGTAAGCCAGTTCCGGGCTCGACACATCTTTCACAGCCCAGCCGACCACCCCGGCGTAAAAAGCAGCCGCCGACGGCATATCCGTCGTCAGAAGCTCATGCCAAACAAAGCGTCCGAGTTGAACGACCAAGCTAGTGTCCCCGTTCGCGCGGACAGACGGTTGCGCACTGCATCATGCGCCGCAGCCCGTGTCATCGATAGGGAATTTGGACAGGAATTTGTGGCAATGCCATTCATGAAGATGAATGCAATCTGAACCAGCGCCATTACATTTCGTGTTCACGCGAATCTTGCCCGCTTTGATTGCTCGGCGTAGGATGATTGTAGAAGATCGTTCTTCCGACCATGGAGGATGCAGCCGTGCAGCGAGCGAAGCAAGCTTCGAAAAAGAAGCGAATGACCAAAGCTGCAGTACCGGCGCTCGGATTTGCCGGACTGACCTTTTCGATGGCGGGAAGCGCGATGGCGTCCGCAGTGCCGGCGGACGAGCCTCAACAACGAGTGAATTTTTCGCCTGGCCAGTTCTCTGCGCTCAGCGAGGAAGAGCTCGCCGACGTCAATCTCGCCACCTTCCATCTCGCTAGTGACGAGAAGACTCTCAGCGGCGTGCTGCTTGCGCGCGGATGCGGCGGCTGCAGAGGATGCGGTGGTTGCAGAGGTTGCGGTGGCTGCCGAGGCTGCGCAGGCTGCAGAGCCTGTCGCTGCGGCGTCGGTTGTGGCGTTGGCATTGGCTGCGCCGTTGTTGCGCCGGTGGCATGCACAGGATGCTGCGCATCATGGGGCCGCTGCCGCTGGTGCTAGGCGCTGGCGCTTCTTGACCGGACATCGACAGGTCGCGATTTCATTGGCCGGGTTCGCTAACGACCCCGGCCAATTTGCTGTTGTCGCCACAGGATTCGTTTCGCCCGGCTCCTCAGCTTGCCGATGGCGAGCGAGTGTGTTCCAACTTGTTCGAAGAAGGCCGGTCGAATTCGGCGCACAAGTCGGGCCGCTTCAAGCTCCGTCGTGCGCCGGCAATCGGACATGACGGGAACAGGATCCGCGTGCTGACCCGATGACAGTCAAGCGAAAGAGCAACGCTGCGAAGCAGACCCGCAAGGACATTTTGCGATTCGCACCAAACTTCACCGCCTATCTGCTTCCTCCCAATGCGGTCTGTCTCTATTCCGAGAACCGCAAGTTCTTCCTGCACGGCGATCTCTATTGCGCCGTGGCAAGCGCAATCGGAAAGAACGGCAAGACGGCGCCGGAGATCATCCGCCAGCTCTCGAAGAGTTTTCCCGTCACCGGGATCGAGGAAGCAATCAGGCGGCTGCTGGAGCGCCGCTACTGCGTCAACGGAGCATCGCACGCAGGCGCCGTTGATGGCTATTGGGCAAGCCTCGGCCTGCCTCCGGAGGTCGCCGAAGAGAACCTGTGCAATTGGCCTGTGCGGGTCGAATCGATCGACGTCAAAGGCGCGGGCGAACTGAGCGCGGCGTTGGGCAAGCTCGGGGTTCACATCGCCAGGCGATCGCCCAGGCTCATCATCACGCTGGTGAACGACTACCTCGAACGGCAGCTCGCCGAACTGAACGGCGAACGCGTCGCCGACGGGACGCCCTGGCTGCTGGTCCAGCCGTCCGGCGCGTTTCCGCTGGTGGGGCCCGTGTTCAAGCCGGGCGAGAGCGCCTGCTGGACCTGCCTGCATGATCGCATGATCCGCAATCGCGAGATCAAGGGATTTCTGGACCGCGGAGCGGCGCAGGCGGTCGCCATATCGCCGCTGGTCAGCGACACCGTGGGCGAGACCGCGATCCATTTCGCTGCTATTGAAATCGCGAAGGCGATCGCCTCCGGATTTCGCACCGATCTCACCAATCACATCGCAAGCTTCGATTTGACCGGGGCGGCCATCGCCAAGCACTACGTCGCGAAGCGCCCGCAATGCGCGACCTGCGGCAGCAGGAAGCTCAGGAATCCGCGACGAACAGCAGCGCCGATCGAGCTTGCCGAGGGCAGAAAGCTGGTCATGACCAGCGGCGGATACCGCACCGTGACGTCGCGAGCGACCGTGGCGCGGTTCCGCAAGCACGTCAGCCCGCTGACCGGCGTGGTGTCGCGGCTCGAGCGGATCGAGGTCGACCTGCCGATGAACACCAATTTTTTTGCGCACCACAATTTCTCTGCGCCGGCCTGGAACGTCGACCAGCTCAGGTCAGGCCTGAGCGGCGGCAGCTTCGGCAAGGGCTCCACGGCCGAGCAGGGCGAGGCCAGTGCACTGATGGAGGCGATCGAGCGCTATTCCGGCATCTTCCAGGGCGACGAGATCAGGACGACGCGCCGCTTTGCCGATTTCGCTCCCGGTGACGCGCTCCTTCCCAACGACGTCCAGTTCTTCAGCGATATGCAATTTCAAAACCGGCATGTCCCGCTGCCGGACGATTCGCATCCGGTTCCCGAGCCGTTCGATCCCGCGACCAGAACCGAGTGGTCGCCGGTCTGGTCGTTGCGCGACAAGCGTTTCAAATATCTTCCGACCGGTCTTTTGTATTTCTTCTATGGCGGCTTCCACACCGATTCGAACGGATGCGCTGCCGGCAACACCCGCGAGGAGGCCATCGTTCAAGGTTTCCTCGAACTGGTCGAACGCGATGCGTACGCGATCTGGTGGTACAACCGCGTGCAGCGTGCCGAACTCGATCTCTCGCAATTCGAGGATTCCTATGTGCGGGATCTCCAGAGCCAGTTTGCCGATGCGGGCCGCCGGCTCTGGGTGCTCGACATCACCAGCGATCTCGGCATTCCCTCCTATGTTGCGATCATGCACTGGATGCAGAACGGACACGAGAACATCGAGTTCGGGTCCGGCTCGCATTTCGATCGCCGCATCGCCTTGCTGCGTTCGCTTACCGAGCTGACCCAGTTCATGTCGATCGGGATGATGAGCGGCGGCAGCGGCGAGAAGCCGTCGCTTGACGGTGTCACACCGCTGCGGCTGGACGATTATCCGTTCCTGACCCCCAGCGACAATCCGCTGCTCCCGCCGGCGCCTGGGATCACAGTTCACGACAACACGCGCGACCAGGTCAATGCCTGCGTGGAGATCGCGGGCCGCGCAGGATATGATTTTCTCGTGCTCGACCAGACGCGGCCCGATGTCGAGGTCCCCGTCGTCAGGGTGCTCGTTCCGGGCCTGCGGCATTTCTATCGCCGCTTCGGGCCCGGCCGGCTTTACGACGTCCCGGTGAAGCTTGGGCTGCTGGACCGCCCGCGGCTGGAAAGCGAGCTCACTCCGTTCCTGCCACACACCTGAAGGCTGGTCTCGTTGCGCGTTCCCCGGAAAAAGCCGAGCAGGACAAGCGCGCCCATCATCGCCGCCCGGCTGAACGGCCGCTTCTCGCTTCACATGCAGGCCGACGGAAGCATTGCCGCGGTCTCGGGCGATTATTCGGTGAGCCTCGGACAATTCAGCGCCGCGGCAATCGCGCGCGCGGGGCATCTGGCCGCCGGCCTGCCGCTCACCTCCCTTGCCGGCAAGAGCACCCTCGCGCGGCAGCTTCATGCTCTGGTGCGGCGGTTGGCGCAGCATGGGCTGCTCGACTATCGCCTGTTCTCTCCCCGTGACGCGCAAGACCTGGTGGTCATCGAGCCCCAGATCGCCGGATACTGGCCGCAACGCGCCAAGCTATCGAGCGCCGATACGATCGTGTTGTCGCGCTATGCTTATTTGCGCCGGCGCGGCAACGAGATGGTGCTGGAATCGCCGCGCGCCGGCGCGCTGTTCCGGATTTGCGATCCCGCCATCGCCGCCACGCTGGCTGCCCTGTCGCAACCGCAAATGATCAGCAAGCTTCGCAAGCAGACGGCCTCCCTGAACCTCGATCTGCTCGGACTGCTGCTCGACAGCGAGATGCTGATCAAGCGCGACACGAAAGACGGAGACGGCCTTCGCCTGGAAAACGGCGACAGCAACCTCGCTCTCTGGGATTTCCACGACCTCGTGTTTCACGCGCGGAGCACGGAGGGCCGGCACGCCAATCCGGTTGGCGGCACGTACGCGCATGCGGGGGCTATTCCGCCGCTGCCTGCCGTGCGCCCGCCCTGGCGCGGCAAGAAAATCTCCCTCGGCAAATTCGCCACGCCGGAGCCCGCGTCGCCCTTCGCAAAACTGCTACGCGCGCGCCACTCGACACGGGATTTCGACGATCAGCATCCCGTCACGCTCGCCGAGCTCGCGCGGTTTCTCGACGCCACCGCCCGCGTGCTGTCGGAATGGAAGAGCGGCGCCGATGTCGACGGCGGCCCGGAGGTCACCTACAGCTCGAGACCGTATCCGGGCGCAGGCAGCGCCTATGAGCTGGAGCTGTACCTGACGGTCTCGAAGTGCGAGGGCCTTGCGCCCGGGCTTTATCACTATGACGCCGGCGGCCACGCACTGGTCGCAATCGACGCCTCCGCCAATCAACTCCAGGCGCTTTCGATGGCCGCCGAATTTGCGATGGGAGCATCCGGTCCGCCGCAGATCCTGATCACGATCGCCGCGCGCTTCGGCCGGATCTCCTGGAAATACTCTTCGATCGCCTATTCGCTGATCCTGAAAAACGTCGGCTGCCTGATCCAGACGTTCTACCTGGCCGCCACCGACATGGGCCTCGGCGGCTGCGCCATCGGCACCGGCAATATCGATCTGTTCGCAAAAATGACGGGGCTGGAATTTTATGTCGAGGGGCCGGTCGGGCAGTTTGCGCTCGGGCGTGGGAGGAAGGCGGCAATCCCAAGCTAGCAGCCCCGGCGGAGGCTCGGCTTGGTCTGGAGCGAATGACGTCTGGACCCCTGCGTACTCGCAGTCATTCCCCAGCGGCGTGGTGCTATCCTGCAACACTGGGTGGTGACGCCTCAATACCCGACGGCCCTTTCGGAAGGCTCGCTCCCCGCTCGATCTTATGTAACAAACAGGGCCATGACCGACGCGCCAGTCCCGTTCGCGCCCTTGCACATTTCGACCGACGCCTTTCCGGTTCATCGGCGTCTGGCGATGTGGCGCGAGATCTATGGCCGCACGATCGCAAAATTCGACATCAAGCCGATTAACGACACTCCGTTTCGCGCTGGCGTGACGTTGCGCTCGCTTCCGGGATTGGGAGTGGCTGCCGGCCACAGGTCGGACTCGCACTACCGCATGACGCGCGAGCTCGCGACCAAATCCACCGACAATCTCATCTTTGCCGTGGTCACGAACGGCGTGGGCATCATCTCGCAACGAGGCCGCGAAGCCACCATAGGAGTAGGGGAAGCGTTGCTGATGTCGGCGACCGAACCAAGCATTTGCACCTTGCATTCGGGAGGTCGCTTTCTGACCCTCTCGGTGCCGCGCGACGCCATATCGCCGATGGTCGTCGAGGCGGGTTCAATGCTCGTCCGTCCGATTTCGAAGCACAGCGAAGCGCTGCGGCTGCTCACGAGCTATCTCGGCATTGTCAACGAAGCTGACAAGCTTTGCGACCCCGAGTTACAGCGCCTGGCTGTCACGCATATCCACGACCTGCTTGCATCCGCACTCGGCGCCACACAGGACGCGGCAATTCTCGTTGAAGGACGTGGGATACGCTCGGCAAGGCTGCGAGCAATCATGTCGAACATTGTCGAAAATCTCGGCCGGCGCGAGCTGTCGATCACCTATGTCGCTTTGCACCATAGCGTCACGCCGCGCTACATTCAGAAGCTGTTCGAGAGCGAAGGCACCACGTTCACGGAATATGTCCTTGAACAACGGTTAGTCCAAGCCAACCGGATGCTGAGCGATCCCCGTTTTTCCAATCGCGCCATCAGCGACGTCGCTTTCAAGGTTGGCTTCGGCGACCTCTCCTATTTCACGCGCACCTTCCGCCGCCGCTTCTGCATGACCCCATCAGACGCAAGAGAGCGGGCTCGTCGCGAAAGCGACGCATGAAGTACTGCGGCAATCGCCGGGACATCGCGCGAACCGCGATCGCTCGCAGCCGCGCGGGATCAATCGGTGACGATCGGTCCGAACGCCTCCCATCGATCGCCCGTGAAACGCATCATTCGGAACTCCTTGACCACACGATAGTCGGTCGGGGCGGTGTTGACGGAGAGCCCCGGGAGCAGCAGATCAATGATTACGGGATTACGACCGGGCAGCCGCAGATTTGCGCCGCAAGTTCGGTGATTTCGTCGTAAGCTGTCTCCGGCGCGCTATCGACAATGTCGAGAGCGTGCAGGGCTGCCAGTCGTTCGGTTTCGTTTGCGGGTACCGGTGACGGCATAGCGGGTCTCCGCGACGGAGAACCTTGGATGGGTCGCACGCTTTCCGGAAAACAAAGCGGTGCGACCACCCCCGTTCATTCGGTTCCACCATCGCCTCAGCAGGCGCATCACATCCTTTGTGCGAGGAACGTTGCCGCGTCAGGCGGGTTCACTGCCACTTGACGACAACGCATCGCAACCCGATCGCGGAGGGAACTGCCATGAACAGCGATGCAAGCCGCGATTTTTCGCGATTGAGCCCGCTCTTTCGGGCGCCCGGCACCGGACCTACGCTCGACGTGCTCGGTGTGACGCACAGCTACAAGGCAATGGCGAGCGATACCGGTCAGCAATTCTCGGTATGGGAATCGATCGTGCCGCCGGGCCGCGGCGCGCCGGCGCACACGCATACCCGTGAGGACGAAGCATTCTATGTGCTGAGTGGCGAAGTGCTGGTCGAGGTCGAAGGCGCGACCGATCCGTTGCGTCTCGGCACCGGCGCATTTCTCTTTGCCCCGCGCCATCGGCGTCACGGCTATCGCAATGTGGGCACCGATACGGCGCGCCTCCTGGTGTTGGCGATGCCAGGCGGCGGTCTCGATCGGATGTTCGCCGCCTTCGACGAGCTGGGAAAACGGAGCGGACATAAGCCGGCAATCGAGACCATTGCTGCAATTGCCGAGCAGTACGGTGTCGTTATCCATCCGCCGGCTGATTGAGCGGACGAAAGGCGGCACGACCGCCCCGCTCGCAGATGCAGCCAGATCTCCCCCGCGAACGGTTGTGTGTCAGCCGAACTTGCAGGGAAGCAGGCGTTCGCCGAAAGGTTCGCCTCGCCAGATCAATTGCAAGCCCGAGACGATCTCCGCGCCGTAGACGGCGTAGGGAATTTCGATCGACTTCAGCCAGGGTGCGACCCACTTGTTGAGTGGCGTGCCGTCGATGCTGACCAGTTCGCAATCGCCAGGGATTTTCAGGCCGCATTCGAGCGCGCGACGATTCACGCCGTAGGCAATCTGGTCGCTCACACAGAGAATGGCGTCCGGCCTGTCGCGGCCGTCGAAAATTCGCGCGCCGGCATCGTAGCCGACCTGGAGGTGCGATCGTCCCTCCCCGTCGGCCCGGACGATCGCCTCGTCGGACCATCCGCGCTCCCGCAGCCTGGCGAGGAAGCCCGATACGCGGTCTCGCGATGCGGACGAACTCAGCCGCGGAAAAACAACGGCGGGGACGCGCCGACCGAGATCGGCGAAATAGTCGGCGACGGCAGCACCCGCTGCGGCATCGTCGATACCGACGAACGGGCCGCTGCCGCTCGGATTTCGACGGTTCACGAACACCGTCGGCGCGCCCGAGGTGGAAAGTTCGCTCAATCCGGGGCTCGGCACCGCCGCGACGAGGACATAGCCGCGCACCATCTGCGCCCGCATCGCAAAGAGATACTCGTCCTGAAGTTCGGCGCGGTCGTGCGTGTCGCAGAGGATCATCACGTAGCCGGCTTCGCGCAGCGCGGTTTCGGTCGAACTTGCGATGGTCGCCATCGCCGGATTGTCGAGATTGGCCGCGATCATCGCCACGAGCTGACTTTGGCCGCGCTGGAGCGCGCGTCCGACCGGATTTGGCCGGTAGCCGACCGCCTCGATCGCGTCGCGGACCCGCGCCACCGTGGCCGGGGAGGCGCGTCGGGTCTGGCCGTTGACGATCCGCGATACGGTCGAAACCGAAACGCCGGCGCGGGCCGCAACGGTGGCAAGTGAGACGTCTTCCCGCATCGGCCTCCCCAGGGTCTGATCCGACTGTCTTTTCATAGTCATCCGCAGTGTCCGCTGTCGAGGTTCCCCCCGGGCGTCCCCCGAAAGCAAGGAGGCTGTCAGAACGAAGATTGACAGATTGGCAAACGTTTGCCAAAGATGTTTTTGCCCTTGTGGAAGGGGATGTCGGTTTATCCACCTGCTGCCCAGTCTGTGGATAACGCGCCCCAATTCGTGAGTAAGGCATCCGCCTGAGCAGGTGCCGATATTGAAGGAAACGCCAGCGCTGAGGATCCGTCCGAGAACGGACCCGTGCGCCAGATCTCGCGCGGACCCGCATCGGGTCGGCGAGCGGAGAGGAGATTCGACCATGCGTGCCGCCACGCCCGTCATCGCGTCCTTTACACTGTCCCTGCTGGCCGCCACTGCGTTCGGCGGGCCGGCCGCGGCCGAGACCACCACGCTGCGCATGACCTGGTATTCGGATGGCAACGAGGGCGAGGTGATGGCTGACCTGCTCAAGCGATTCCATGAGCAGAACAAGGACATCGAAATCGTCCTCGATCAGGTGCCCTTCAAGGCCATCAACGAGACCTTGCCGGTGCAGCTGGCCTCCGGCCAGGGCCCGGACATGGCGCGCGTCGTCGACATGGGCGGCCTGTCGCGCTTCGCCCTCGACATGCGCCCCTTTCTCAAGGACCCCGGCTACTGGGAAACGAACTTCGGCCCTTTCCTCGAATGGATGCGCCCGGCCGGCGACACCAAGTCAATCCCGGGCTTCATGACCCAGCTCACTGTCACCGGTCCGTTCGTCAACAAGACCCTGTTCGAGCAGGCCGGGGTCGCGATGCCGGGCGAGAAGTCGACCTGGGAGGACTGGGCGAAGGCGGCGAAGCAGGTGGCGGATAAGGTCCAGGCGCCGTTCCCGCTGGCGCTCGACCGCTCGGGCCATCGTTTCTATGCACTCGCGGTCTCGCAAGGCACGCAGGTGTTCGGGGCGAATGGCGAGCCCGATGTCGTCGACGGAGGCTTCAAGCGCGCGGCGCAGCTCGTCTACGACTGGCATAAGTCCGGCGTGATGTCGAAGGAGCTGTGGGGCTCGGTCTCCGGCACGGCCTATCGCGGCGCCAACGACGAATTCAAGAATGCGCAGGTCGTGATGTATCTGTCCGGATCGTGGCAGATTAGTCAGTTCGCCAAGACCGTCGGTGATGCCTTCGACTGGGTGGCGGTCCCCAATCCCTGCGGGCTCGGCGGGTGCAGCAGCATGCCGGGCGGCGCCGGTCTTGTGGCCTTCAAGACGACCCAGCATCCCAAAGAAGTCGCGCGGGTGATGGACTATCTCGCGAGCGAACCGGTGCTGGCGGAGTTCTACTCGCGCTCGCTGTTCGTGCCCGGCCACCTCGGGCTCGCGAAGAAGGGCCTCGACTATCCGACGGCCAGCCCGGAAGCCGCCGCCGCGCTGAAGGTCTTCACCGCAAGCGCGGCCCAGATTTCTCCGATCGCCTACCGGATCCAGGGCTACAGCAATAGCCGAATCGTCCTGAACGCCGTCATCAGCCGGCTCGGGCAGGCGGTCTCGGGCGAGACGACGCTCGAGGACGCCTACAAGCGCATCACCGCCGACGTCGCGCAGCAGATAGCCGAACGCAACAAGAAGTGACGGCAACGCCTTCATCGGGCCGGAGGATCAGTGTGATGTCGGGCGTCTCGTCCACGATCCGACCTGAGCGCGGCATGGCAACCGGCGCGCTCGCCCGGCTCGGACAGGTCGCGGTCCTGCCGGTTGGCGTCGCGCTGCGGCTGCTCGATCCGCCGATGCGATGGATGCAGCGCATGATCGGTGCGCGGCGCATGGCGTACGTGTTCCTGCTTCCCAACTTCGTCTTCTTCGGCTTGTTCGTATTCCTGCCGATCGGCATCAACGTCGTGTTCTCGGTGACCGGCGGTACGGCGCTGTTTCCCTCGCAGCGCCCCTATGTCGGCGGCGACCAGTTCGCCTATCTGTTCGACTGCGGCTCCTATCTCGATCCATCGAGCTGCCGCGAGGACCACTTCTGGCGCGGCGTCGCCAATACCGCAAAGTTCGTCGTTTTTCAGGTGACGGCGATGGTGCTGCTTTCTCTCGTCACCGCGCTCGTCCTCAACATGAAGATCCGTGGAAGGGGCTTTTTCCGGGCGGTCTATTTCTTTCCCGTGCTGCTGTCGCCCGTGGTGGTCGCACTGATCTGGAAATGGATCTTGCAGCGCGACGGGCTCCTCAACGCCGCCATCACCACGCTCGGCGGTCAGAAGATCCTGTTCTTCGTCGATCCGGGCTGGGCGATGTTCTGGGCAGTATTCGTCTCGGTGTGGGCCCATATGGGCTTCTACACCCTGATCCTGCTCGCCGGCCTGCAAGCTATACCCGCCGATCTCTACGAGGCGGCGGAGATGGACGCGACGCCGCGCTGGCGCGTATTGTTACGCATCACGCTGCCGTTGCTGTGGCCGAACATGATCGTCGTCATCGTGCTCGCGCTCATCAAGGGCGCGCAGACCTTCGACGAGGTCTTCGTGCTGACCGGCGGCGGTCCCGGCACCGCGACGCTGATGGTGGTCCAGTACATCTACGAGACCGCGTTCTCCAGCCAGGTGCAGAATTTCGGCCTCGCTGCCGCGGCATCCGTCGTGCTCGGTGTCGTGCTTTTTGTCCTGACGCTCCTGCAATTCGCCGCCGCGCGGCGCAAAGAGGTTTGAGATGGCAACCATGCGCCTTTCAAGCATGCTCGGTCAGCGTCGCAACGGGCCCGGACGTCCGCTGCACTGGACCGACATCGCGGCCTACGTCTATCTCGCGCTCGGTGTCGTCCTGATGTTCGGACCGGTGCTATGGCTGGTGCTGTCATCGTTCAAGACCCAGAGCGCGCTGCTGGAATTTCCCCCGTCGCTGCTCCCGTTCGCACAGGTCGAAGTGACGGTATCAGGTCAGCCGCAGAAGCTGCCGCTGTTCCGCGCCAAGCTTCCCGACGGCACGGTCCGCGAATTGGCGCAGGTCCGACGCATCGGGCTCATTGCCCAGATGGTCGATCCCGCCGATCCCTCGCAACAGTTCCGCGTCGCGATCGACAAGCGCGAACCGGTGCGCCGCGTCGCGCTTGCGACCGAGAACTACAGCGAGCCGCTGCAGCGCTTCGCCTTCCTGCGCTTCCTGTACAATTCGGTATTCGTGACGGTGATCGCCACGCTGATCACGCTGCTGATCAATTCCATGGCCGCCTACGGGCTCGCCGTTTATCAGTTTCCCGGCAAGCAGGCGGCCACCCTGGCGGTGATCGGGACGCTGATGATCCCGGTGACCATCATCCTCGTGCCGGTTTATCTGGTGGTGACCGAACTCGGCCTCACCAACTCGCTTTGGGCGGTGATCCTGCCGGGCGCCGCGACGCCGACCGGCGTGTTCCTGCTGCGGCAATACATGCTGACCTTGCCGAAGGATCTGATCGAGGCCGCGCGCATGGACAAGGCGTCCGAGTGGCAGATCTATTGGCGCATCGTCATGCCGCTGACCCTGCCGGCGCTGGCGGTTCTGGCGATTTTCTCGATCATGTGGCGCTGGAACGAATTCCTGTGGCCGCTCGCGGTGCTGACCAAGACCGAGGTCTACACGCTGCAGATCGCGCTCAATGCCTTCCAGGGCGAGCTCCAGACCCAGTGGCATTACCTGCTTGCGATGACGGTCGTGACGCTCATTCCCGTCGCGCTCGTCTTCGTGTTCCTCCAGCGCTTCATCACGACGGGCATCGGCTCGACCGGAATGAAATGACCGATCGGGGCTATCACCATGGCTGAACTGAAACTCACGGGCGCACGCAAATCCTTCGGCACCATCGACGTGCTTCACGGCATCGATCTCGCCGTGAAGGATGGCGAATTCGTCGTCTTCGTCGGACCGTCCGGTTGCGGGAAGTCGACGCTGCTGCGCGTCATCGCCGGCCTCGAAAACGTAACCAGCGGCGAGGTCCATATCGACGGCGAGCGCGTCACCCATCTGCCGGCCTCCGAGCGCGGGCTCGCCATGGTGTTCCAGTCCTATGCGCTTTATCCGCACATGAGCGTGCGCAAGAACATGGCCTTTGCGCTCGAGAACATGGGGCTGAAGCCTGCGCAGATCGAGGAGCGGGTCGAGCGCGCCGCCGCCATGCTGCGGCTCACGGACTATCTCGACCGCAAACCCAAGGCGCTGTCCGGCGGACAACGGCAGCGTGTCGCCATCGGCCGGGCCATCGTGCGCGATCCGAAGATCTTTCTGTTCGATGAGCCGTTGTCGAACCTCGACGCGGAGTTGCGCGTCGCGACGCGCAAGGAGCTTGCCGCGCTGCATGCCAAGCTGGGCGGCACCATGATCTATGTCACCCACGATCAGGTCGAAGCCATGACACTTGCCGACCGGATCGTGGTGCTGAAAGCTGGCCGGATCGAGCAGATCGGCACGCCCCTCGAGCTCTACAATCACCCCTCGAACGCCTTCGTTGCCGGCTTCATCGGTTCGCCCCGGATGAACTTCCTGCCGGCTGTGGTGGTTTCCGACGACGGCATGCTCCGCCTCACGGTCGGCGAACGTGACGTCGCGTTACCTCGCGCCCCTTCCGGCCTCGCAGCCGGCGCGGCCGTGACGCTCGGCATCCGCCCCGAGCATATCGACGTCGCGCCCGACACGGGCATGCTCACAGCAACTGTCGACCTCGTCGAACGGCTTGGCGGTGAGACCTTCATCTATGCGTCGGCCCCCGGCCTGCCGCAGATCACGCTGCGCCAGGATGGCCAGTCACAGTTCCACCGCGGCGATGCGGTCGCGATCCGCTTCGCCGCCGACCATCTGCATATCTTCGACGCAGCCGGCGCAGCCCTCGCCCGGCCCTGACCGACCCGGAGCCTGATTTCATGAAAGCCCTGACCCACGGCCGCTTTCGCGGTCTCGACGGCCAAGCCGCGCTGTTCGACCTCGCGACCGGACCGGCGGCGGCTCCGCTCGCGACGCTGCGCGTCGCAATTCTGGAGAGCGACATCGGCCGCGTCACCCTGCGCCAGCAGGATGGCTATCGCCTCGACCGCGGCTGGGCGATTGCGCCTGGTCGCACCGAGCCGCCGTTCGAAGGACGGCTGCGCGACGATTTCTCCGGCTTTGCCAATCCGGCTTCGACGGTGTCGGAGGCCGGCGGCATCGTCACGCTCGCCGCCGCGGGTCTCAGCGCGCAGGTGCAGCTTGATCCGTTCGGCATCGCCTGGTACCGCGACGGCGAGGACCGGCCATTGCTGCGCGACCGTCCGACCCAGGCCTATTTGCTGTCGCGCAAGACCGGTGCGTCGCTGCACGCGATGGAACGGCACGACGACGAACGCCATTACGGCCTCGGAGACAAGGCCGGTCCGCTCGATCGCACAGGCCGGCGCTTCGCGATCGACGCTGTCGACCCCTGCGGCTACGATGCCGAGCTTTCCGATCCGCTGTACAAGATGCTGCCGTTCTTCATCGTCGATGGCCCACGCGGCGCGCACGGCGTGTTCTACGACAATCTCGCCCTCGGCTCGGTCGACCTCGGCTGCACGATCGACAATTACCATGGGCTGTTCCGCAGCTATCGCGCCGAGGACGGCGACCTCGACTATTACGTGCTCGCCGGCCCGACCGTGCCGGAAGTCACGCGCCGGTTTTCCTGGCTGACCGGCGGACAGGCTTTTGCGCCCCGCTGGACGCTCGGATTCGCGATGACGACCATGACGATTGCCGACGCGCCGGATGCGGACGCGCGCATCACCGGCTTCATCGAGGATTGCAGACGCTACGGCATTCGTTGCGACAGCTTTCACTTCGGCTCGGGTTACACCTCGATCGGCGACCGTCGCTACGTCTTCAACTGGAACCGCGAGAAATTCCCGGATCCGTCGGCGACGATGGCGCGGCTCAAGGCGGCCGGCATGCAGCCGGTCACCAACATCAAGCCCTGCCTGCTCGACGATCATCCACGGCTCGCTGAAGCCAGGGCGAGCGGCATTCTGGTCGCCGACGGCGAGACCGGCGATCCGGCGGTCGCGCAATTCTGGGACGGCCTCGGCTTCCATGTCGACTTCACCAACCCGAAGGGCCGGCAGTGGTGGGCGGACGGCATCCGCGACGCGCTGCTCGCCTATGGGGTGACGGCGGTGTGGAGCGACAACAACGAATACGAGATCTGGGACGAGGATGCGGTCTGCGACGGCGACGGACGGCCGTTTCCGCAAGGGCTCGCCCGTCCCGCGCAGGCGCTCCTGATGCACAAGCTCGCCTACGAGACCCAGGCCGCACAGGCACCGGACAAACGCCCCTATACCATCACGCGCGCCGGCAGCGCCGGCATCGCCCGCTACGGCCAGACCTGGAGCGGCGACAACGAAACCTCGTGGAAGACGCTGCGCTACAACCTGACCCAGGGGCTCAACATGAGCCTGTCGGGGCTTTACAACATCGGCCACGACGTCGGTGGCTTCCATGGCCCGTCGCCAGGCCCGGAGCTGCTCTGCCGGTTTGTCGAGTTCTGCGCGTTGTGGCCGCGCATGGTGATGAATTCCTGGAAGACGAGCGGCATCGTCAACACGCCCTGGATGCATCCGGGCGTAGTTCCGCAGGTCCGATCCGCCATGAACCTGCGTCACAGCCTTATCCCTTATCTCTACACCCAGATGTGGCGTGCGGCGGCCGAAGACGTGCCGGCGGTGCGCCCGCTGCTGTGGGATTTCGCGTCCGACGCGACCGCCGGGGCCGTCGAGGATGCTTTCATGCTTGGACCCGATCTGCTCGTCGCTCCGGTGCTGGAAGAGGGAGCGACGACGCGCGAAATCTATCTGCCCACCCATCCCGGTGGCTGGTACGACTGGCATGACGGGACGCCATTCGAGGGCGGGCGAACCATTACTGTCGCAGCGCCTCTGGGCCGGCTACCGCTGTTCGCACGCGCGGGCGCGATCGTTCCGGTCGAAGACAAGGAGGGGCTGACGGCGATCGCGTTCGGAGCGCCCGATCATGGTGGCTTCGGCCTCCTCTATGTCGACGATGGCGAGGCGGCGGATTGGCGCAAGACAGGCACGACCATTGAATTGCGCCTGCGCCCCGACGATACCGGCTTCGTTCTCGATGTCAGCGGAGGAAAGTTGGCCGCACCAATCCGTGCCCGCGGCGTCGGCGTGCCGAATCTGCGTCTTGCCGGCACGGCAGAGTGAGCCGCGCGCGCGACCGAAGCCGGTCTCGATCGCACCCGCCGCTAACGGATTGAGCGCGATCCGGCGACTGTCTTCTCGACGCATTTGAGAGCGTACGGTTTCCGGCGCGAAAGGAGATCTCACTCCAGCATCCGCGCGGCATCGCGCAACGCGGTCTCCAGCGGTTCCGGCTCCATCCCGAAAGTCTCTCGGGCGATACGAGAGTCCATGATGAAGGGGTCGGTGAACTGATAGCGTGTCGCGCGGAGTTCGCGAACCATCGGGACGAAAATGCCGACAGTCCAGACCAAGCCCCAGGGTATGACCGTTATCTTCGGTTCCGGCAGACCGTTGGCTTTCGCGAACCGGGTGAGGAGCTCGCGTGCCGTCATCGGCTCATGGCTCGGCACGTGCCATGCTCTGCCCCAAGCGCGTTTGTCGGCTGCCACAGTCGACAGAAGGCGGGCCGCATCCCCGGTCGACGTCCAGGTTCGAGGCACGTCGACAGGTACCGGCGATTTCACGCGCTTGCCGGCGAGCATGGGTCTGAACATCGCCAGACTGACCAACGATTGGGGCTGGATATGATCGCTGGCGCGTATTTCAGTCGCGCGGATGCGGCCGGCGCGGTGCAGCGCGAGCGCCTCCTGCCACATCTCGCCGCGCATGCGTAGCTTGGGATGTGTGGCAGCGAGCGGCGTGGCTTCTGACATGACGCCGGAGCCCGGACCATAGGGGTATAGCGTGGCGTGTGTCGCGAGGACCGCGCCGCTGCGCTCCGCAGCCTTCAATATTGCCGCACTGATCGGCGGCCAGTCGATCAGCCAACGATCATAGGCCGGGCTGGCGCAATTGAAGAGAGCGGCTGCACCTTCGGCGATTGTGCTCAGCCGATCGGCATCGGCCGCGTTCGCCGCGATGCGCTCGATCAAAGGATGAGTTGGGCCGCCGCCTCTGCGTGTCACGAGCCGGACGTTCTCGCCGCGTTCAGCGAGCAGGGACGCGACAGCGCTTCCGACAGCACTGGCCCCTACGATGACATTCGTTTTCATTGGCTCGTTATTCCAACGATAAGCCGTGCTTGGCCGCAATGTCGCCCGTCAGGGCCCATAGCTTCCTGGCGGCATCGGAGTTCATTGCAAGTGGCTCCGGCTCGAAACGCTTGGGGTTGCGCAGGACGACTCCATCGAAGTCGGCCGGCGAGGCCTGGGTCAAAATGCGGACTGCGTTGACTGCGGAAACCTCGGGCGTTGTACCGAACAGCCCCAGCAATTTCATACTCAAGGGCATAAGCGGATCGGCCATGACCTTGGTCTTGGTGGAACCGACACAGGCCGCCGCGATAGTCACAGGACGGTCGCGCCACAACCGCGCAGCTTCCTGGACATGCAGATGACCAAGGAGGTGCGTACCCAGTATCGACTTGTAGAAGCTCCACTTGCGGCGCTCGAATTGCAGGTCATCCAGCTCGGGCATGAATGACAACGGGACATTGCCCGAGATGCTAACAATGCGTCCATCGCCCGAGGCGGCGAGCGGTTCGGCCAGCGCCCGATTGAGCGCCGCGCGCGCCATGTATTGCAGGGCGAAGGCGAACTCCAGACCGTCAGCCGTCAAGGTCTTGCCCTTGAACGCGGCCATGGCGGTGTGCATCACCCCGTGCAGGACCGGTCGCCACGCCATGACCTCCTCGGCCGCCGCCTTGACGCCCCTGAGGGTCGATAGGTCGGCGCTCAGGAAGGCGGCCGCGCCGCCCGCTGCGCGAACGGCCTCGATCGCGACCTCGCCGGCCTTTCGTCCCCGACCGACGATCAGCACGTTCGCGCCGCGGCGCCCCAGCCCCACGGCCGCAGCACGACCAATGCCCGTGGAACCGCCGAAAAACACGTAATTGCCACCAGATACCCGTCGCTCATTCATGAGTGATCCTCTTTCGGTAGGAACAAGTTGTTTGTGACGATACGACGCGCGTCAGCTCGAACGAGCTCTGCGCCCATTGCGGCTCTGGAGAAGGTGCGGGTACTCTCGCGTCCCCGATTTTTTGGGCGAGTTCGCTGACGTTGCAAACTTTCCAGAATGCTCCGTCGTGCGCTCTTGTCTCCATTCGATGGTGTGCTCGATATTTTCCTGGTGCGTCAGAGCATCGCCGCTTGCACGTAGGGTGACGGGACTTCACGAGCGACGTTCTGCGTTGCAAAGGAAGCGGCCAGCAAGATCAGGCCAATGGCCGCCGGCAGAGCGCCCTTGAGGCTGCGCACGCCGATGTGCCCCATTCCAGACAGCAGGAGGTGATAGAAGACACCGGCATAGGCGAGATCGCTGAGCGCCACGTTGAAACGCGACACGATGGCGACTGGGCCTGCGATCTTCACCACGATCATGAACGGCACGAGGTAGGCGGGATAACCGAGGTCGGCGAGTGCCTTCCGGACCCAGTCCCCTTTTGTTGCGTACATGTAGCCCGAGGTCAGATACAGCAGGCACAAAAGCGTGGTGCTGACCCAATATATGTAGACCGATGCCATGATCTCTTCCTGAGCGCGGTTGCGGCAGCAACAGCTCCTTCGACTTCGCGGCTGCTCGAAATGCGTGATTGTCTCTGCATCCGCAGCGCACATCGAAAATGTCGGCTAAGATCTGTATTCGCAAGTAGGATGAATAACCTGTTGCTAGTATGGAAAAGCAGACTATGGCCGATAAACAGATCAACATGCATGAAGAGATGCGGCGCGCGTTCGCGCTGCTCTCAGGCAAATGGAAGCTGGAGATCATGTGGCTGCTCAATCAGCGGGTCTACCGCTTCGGGGAGCTGCGAAAGGCGATCCCGGGCATCACCCAGCACATGCTGACGGCACAGCTCCGTGAGCTCGAAGCGGACGGTCTGGTGTCACGCACCGTATTCGCGGAAGTGCCGCCCCGCGTCGAATATGAGATCACGTCCAAGGCGCGGGGGCTCGGTCCCATGATGCAGGCACTGACCGCCTGGTGGAAGGAGCACGGAAAGAGCGTGCCCGTAAAGCCGAGCGGCCGCGGGCGGAAAGCCAAGGGCAGCTGAATGCGAACACATTGCCTTGCGTCGGTCTGGCGTGAGGGCGGCGATCCTGGGAGCTTCTGGACATCGAGAGGAGGAGCGAGTGGCGATTGTTTTTATTACGGGCAGCACGGACGGACTCGGGCGGGCGGCGGCGGAGTCGCTTCTCGACCACGGACACCGCGTGGTGCTGCATGCCCGATCGGCGGATCGCGTCGCGACCATCGGCAAGCTCTCCTCGCGGACCGCAGGAATCGTCATCGGCGATCTCCGCAGCGCCGCTGAGACCAGAGGTATCGCGGATCAGGTCAACGCGATCGGGCGAATGGATGCGATCATCCACAACGCCGGCGTCTACACGGAGCGCAGTCGCGGCGCGACGCCCGAGGGCCATGCCTCCACGTTGGCGGTGAACACCTTGGCGCCGTACATCCTGACTGCGCTGATCGAGCGTCCCGGTCGGTTGGTCTACCTCAGCAGCGGCCTGCACCGCGGCGGAGAGGGTTCGCTGGGCGACGTTGACTGGACGAAGCGGAGCTGGGATCCGGCTAAGGCCTACGCCGAAAGCAAGCTGCAGGTCGTCGCGCTCGCTTTCGCCCTGGCGCGACGCTGGCCGCAGGTCTTGAGCAATGCCGTCGATCCCGGCTGGGCACGCACGAGAATGGGCGGCCCGGGTGCGCCGGTCGACCTCGATACCGGCCAAAGGACCCAGACCTGGCTTGCCATCAGCGACGAACCGGCTGCAATGGTCAGCGGACGCTACTGGCACCATCTCCGGCAGGAGCAGCCGGCCGGTGAGGCCCTCGATCTCCAATTCCAGGAGCAGCTCATCGCCAAATTGGAGGAGCTAACGGGCATCGCGCTTCCTCAGGCTTAGGACCGCGCCCGGTGTTTCCGCGTAGTCGCGAGCTTGTGACGTTGGAGCTGCGGCCAGGAAGCGCAGGTTTTGCACCTAGAGCGCTCTCGCGCCATCTGACAACGCATCGTATCAGATCCTCCGCGTTCGTACTCCCATCGTTGTCAGCGCAGCCATGAGAGTTTCCATATCAAACGGCTTTGCTACGATCTGCAGCAACGCATCTTGCGCAAACCGCTGGCGGACATTCTCCCTGGCATAGCCGGTTGCCAAGATGATCGGCAAATGTGGCTGCAAAGCCCTGATGTCGGCGACAAGTCCATCGCCGGGCTTGTCTGGAAGACCGAGGTCGATGATTGCCCCGACCAGTTTGTCGCCGATGTTTCGAATCTTCGCGAGAGCCTCATGGAAGCTGCCGGCTTCTTCAGCCTGCAGCCCTTCGCGCCCGAGAGTATCCACAACCAACATGCGAATCAGGACTTCGTCATCGACGACAAGAATGCGGCCGCCCTGACTTTCTTCGTCCCGATCGAGCAATTCCCGGATACGCATGGCCAGAGCGGTCAAAGTGAAAGGTTTACTAAGTAGTTCGACGCCAGGAGCAAGCCTTCCCTCGCTGAGAAGGACACTGCCGGCGTATGCTGTCGTGATGAGTGTCCTCAAAGACGGCCTGATGACGCGAACGCGGTCCGCAAGCGCCCTTCCGTCCATGGCGCCCGGAAGGCCGAGATCGGTAAAGAGCAGATGGATTCGTGCTTCGCGTTCTACGATCTCGAGCGCAGAGGTCCCATCGATGGCTTCAAACACGACATAGCCGAGTTCGCGCAGGCTGCTGACGGTGTAGTTGCGAACATCCTCGTCATCTTCGACCACAAGGATGACTTCGCCCTCGCAGGCGAGCGGAACATGGTCAAGCTTTTTCGGTCCATCGGCTTTAGGGCTGCGCGGCGTTTTCGATGCTCTTGGGAAGTAAATCTTCGCAGTCGTTCCGAGCCCGGGCTCGCTATAAAGCTTCAGGTGGCCGCCGGTCTGCTTCACGAAGCCGTAGACCTGGCTGAGTCCGAGACCGGTCCCGCGGCCGTCGGGTTTGGTCGTAAAAAACGGCTCGAACACTTTCTTGAGGACATCGGCCGTCATCCCCGTGCCTGTATCGGAGACCGCGATCATCACATTCGGTCCGGTCGTCACATCGGCGTTGGCTGCGGCATAGGCGGCTTCAAGCTCGACATTCGAGGTTTCAATCACGAGTTCACCGCCATCCGGCATCGCATCACGCGCGTTGACGGCGAGATTCAGGATCGCTGCTTCCAGTTCGGTCGGATCGGTCTCGATGTTCCAGGCTTCGGGATCGAGCACGGTACGGACATTGATGCTCTCGCCCAGAGTGCGCTGAAGCAAATCGGACATACTCAACACGATTTCGTTGACATCGATGAGGACCGGCTCCAGCGGCTTTTGACGCGCGAAGGCAAGCAGCCGTTCGGTCAGAACTGCGGCCCGGCGTGCGCCGCGCGTCGCGTTGTCAAGGGCCTGAGCCCGTTCGGTCGTCGCCACGGCGGACTGCCGCCGCGCGCTTTCCAGGTTTCCAAGCACGACCGTCAACAGGTTGTTGAAGTCATGCGCGATGCCGGCGGTCAGCCGGCCGACCGCCTCCATCTTGGCCGACTGCCTCATCCGCTCTTCCATCGCCTTTCGCGCCGATATATCGCGCAAGCTCGCCAGAAGCGCCGGGCGGCGATCCCACGTCGTATCCACAACTCGGATCTCGGCGTCGATCGAACCGCCGCCCGGACGATGAATCGCTATCTCGGTCGTGTCGCCGCCGATCAGAGGTATGCCGATCGGCGAACCGGTCAGCGTCTCGCGCGCGCGGCCGAAAATCTGTTCCGCGGCCGGATTGGCGAACAACACGATGCCGTCTTCGTCGACAACGATGATTCCGTCGGCATTCTTCTCGACCAGGAAGCGGATGTCCGCCTGATCGATACCACCGCTTCTTCGGGGACTTGCCGCATTCATCGTGATGTCTCGCATGGGGTATTATTCGGCGGTCCGGACCTCAGCGTCTGTACTCGGGATCGCCGCCGGTGAACACGTTGGGTGCGTCCTCGAAACGATCACCGAGATGCATGCCGGTGTTGTCGATGGTGAAACGGCGAATCTCCTTGGCGTGCTCGCTGCCTCGCATCTTCAGGATCATCAGACCGCGATGCATCCTGTCCTGCTCCTGGATATAGCGCAGCAGAATGATCGAGTCGGTCAGCGTCGAAATGTGCTGTTCGCTGACGCTTTCGCCACCGACCAGCGACTTGCTGGTCGCCGTGCAAAGGCCGGCGATTTCACGCTTCTTGATAAAGGACGTGAGGCTGATCAGGAATTCGCGAAAGCCCGTGTCGGGGGCGATTCGCTCCAGCGCAGAGAGGCTGTCGATCGCAATCCGGCTCGGCTTGAACTCATCGACCAGGCCCTGGATGGTGAGGAGATGATCCGGCAAGCCCTGCGCTTCCGGATAGAGGCAGACGATCTTGAGCTTGCCCTCCGCCTCCATTTGCGCGAAGTCCACGCCCCAGCCGCTTGCGTTGCGAAACAACTGGCCTCTGCTCTCCTCGTATCCAAACAGGATGGACTTTTCGCCCGCGGCGACGCCGCCGGCGAGGAAGTTCGTCACCAAGAGCGTCTTGCCGGTCCCGGTGGCGCCGCTGACGAGCGTGACGCTGTCGCGGAAGAAGCCGCCGCCGCACATCTCGTCGATCGCGGGATTGCCGCTGGTCACCCGCACCATGCTCGACTGCTGTTCGAGGCGCAGCGACGACAGAGGCACGGCCACGACACCGCGATTCTCCAGTAAGGTGAACGGCGCCTCGCCTTCGGCGTGATGGCTGCCGCGCATCTTCAGCACTTCGATGGTACGGCGGCGCTTTTCGCGGTGAAGCACGTTGCGCAAAATCACGACATTGTCCGCAACGAACTCTTCGAGGCGATGGCGCGTGATCTCACCATATTCGTTGTTGCGCTCTGCGGTCATCAGCACCGCGAGCTTCGATTTCTTCAGGGCACTGCTGATGCGGAACAACTCGCGGCGCAATATCTTCGGGTCGCCGATGAAGTGATCGAAGAGCTGCGTCAGCGAATCCAGCACCACGCGACGGGCGCGGACGGTTTTGACCGCATGATCGATGCGCGCCAGCAGGCCGGCCAGATCGTAATCGCCGACCACCATTTCGTCGCTCGCCGAAGGGCTCGCATCGACAAAGGCCAGACGCCCCTCCTTGCGCCAGGCGGGAAGATCCCAGCCGAAGCTGCGCATGTTGGCCTCGATATCGACGGGCGGCTCTTCGAACGTCACCAGAACCCCGTTTTCGCCGTAGTGAGTAATGCCATGAGCGAGAAATTGCGTCGCGAACACCGTCTTGCCGCTACCTGGCGTCCCGCCGACAACCGTCGTGCGGCCACGCGGCAGGCCGCCCATCACCAGTTCATCGAAGGCGTTCACACCGGTCTTCACCCGGTCCAGGACATCCGAGACCTCCATGTCCTCGTCTTGCGCGATCATGCGGACTTCCCTTTCAGTTCTATGCCGAGAAAATCCAGGACACGCCTGGTGTCGCCGAGATCGCCGACGATGCGCCGCGAGCGCTCAGGGCTTTCGTACGCGAGCGTTGGCGTCGCCAGGATGCCTGACTTTTCAGCGAGTTCCGGCCTCTCCTGAACGTCGATGATTTCGACCTTGCACGCCGGATGGATGCGCGCCTGAAGCTCGGCAAGCTGTTTCTCAGCCCGCCGGGCAGTTGCCGAGGTCCCGGCAACGTAGAGGCGTAGAATTGGGTCGATCACGGGGCGTGGCCCTGGTTGCACATCGCGGGGCGCCAGCGGGCGACGGCAGACCCGCTGCCACCCCTTTCAGTACGGATGATCGATTTCATCCGCACGCGCGATGGATCGCAAAGTAAGAGCGTTTCCTCGCCTCGTGCGCAAGAGAGAGAGAAATACCAACCTTCTAGTAAGCCTTATTCAACCGAGGGACTCGGGCGCGGCGACGTCCGCCGCCGTCCGGACAAGGCATCTTGAGGCGTGATGCCGCGCTCACGCGCCCAAATCATAGCGGCGCTGCGGCGGTTCACACCGATCTTCCGATACAGCGAGGCGATGTGGTTGCGGATCGTATTCTGTGAAAGATTGAGCATGGTCCCCATTTCGGTATCGCTGCGGCCCTCGCAGATCAGGCCCAAGACTTCGCGCTCGCGATCGGAGAGAATGTCCAGATCCGAGGTTCTTGGCGCCGGCTTGGCTTTACGGAACGCCTTGAGCGCTTCGATGATCGAGCGCGTAAACCGGGATGGATCGGCCAACGCGGCCTCGAGCGCCGTAACCGCATCACGTCCATGCTCGTCCCGGGAAAGCTCGCGTTCCTGAATAAGGCATATCGTGACCGCATCTCCATTGATCACGATCTGTTGGGCGGAGAGACAACAATGAACGGCGGCGCCGGCATCGAGCGTGCGCAACGACGCGGCGAGCTCGTCGATGCCTCCGTTCAGGCGCTCGCGGGTGCGCTCATCGATCCACGCGATCTCGCGATTGGAATCGAGTAGCACCGCTCCTGTTCCGAGTGCAGTCACGACGCGCTCGAGCTGTTCTTGCGGGCGCGAACGATCATTCACCACGTCATCCATGGCGTTTCCCCTTTGCGATTGGTGATGGGGCTGACGAACTTTGAAATGTTCGCCCTGACAACGCCGTGCGAGAAGTGTAGTTCCCCCCGACTAAGCCGCTAGTAGAAAAGCACTATTTCGGATCAAAACGGCCAGCGCGCTCGGCCGCCCTCCCTGATCGACGACATCACCAGGCTGGCAGCCGTGGACAGCGCGCGGGAGCGAAGTATTTGCCTCGCCCGGTGCCAGCCAACGGAGGCCCGAGATCGCGAAGTTCGTCGATTCGGATTATCAACAACAATCATCCGCCGGCGATGGAAATCGAGCTCGGTTGCGAGCCGCATCGCGGGATCCGATAGAAAATCGCAGAACATCGTACTTTTGGTGCGCCATTCAGAATAAAACTGCGAACTCTTACGAAATTGAAATAATTGTATAACTTCGCGTCGTCGCGAGTGCAGCGCGCTCCGAGACACAGCCCGGCCGCGAAAAATCACTCAACCAAACCGGTCAGGTCGGAATGCGAAAAGGTCCGGAACATCATTGCGCCTTTCGATCAGGCTTACAACAACGCGGCTGGTTACGCCGGCCAAGGTCATGCCGAGGTGTCCGTGTCCAAAGGCGTGGATCAGGTTCGGATAGCGTCGGCTCGGTCCAATGACGGGCAGCGAATCCGGAAGCGAGGGGCGAAAGCCGAGCCACTGCGATTGAACGGGTCCGAGATTCGGGAAAAGCTTGCGGACGCCTCGCTCCAGGACAGCAATTTGCTTCTGATTGAGCGGTGCCGAGAGGCCACTAAGCTCGACCGTTCCCGCGACCCGCAAACGACCGGCCATGGGTGTGATATAGAAGCCCAGATCGACCGGGCTGACGGGCCTGTTGATCGGACAGACATCCATCGCGAATTCAATGTGGTAGCCGCGCTCCGTATCGAGGGGAATATTCTCTCCAATTGGCGCAGCCAGAGACTGCGACCAGGCGCCGGCGGCGAGCACGACCGTATGCGCTTCGATCGTGCGGTCGCGGCAGATCAAGCGGATGCGTCCGCTGTCCTGCGGCTCCAGCCGATCCACGCGGGCGCGTTCGAACGTAGCACCCTTGGCCTCGGCTGCGGCCGCCAGTCGGCGGGTCATCACGGCTGGATCGACGGTATGGGCCGCATCGGGGAAAAAAACGCCGCCGGCCGCGGGAGGAAGCGCGGGCTCCAGCCTTGCGACCTCTGCCGACGTCAGCCATTCCTGTCGGACGCCGAACTCGTTCCGCAGCCGGGCGCCCCACTCGCTATCTTTTTGCGGAAGCTTTCCCCGATAGTAATAGAGGCAGCCTTCATAGCGAAGCAGGTCCGCAAGTCGAGCCTCTTCGGCGAGCGCTCGCCAATCCGGCATCGCATCCTTGAGCAAGCCCGCAAGCGCGTGTCCGTTGCGGCGCGCTCGAGCCGGCGCGGATTGCCAAACGAACCGCGACAGCCAGGGAACGAGTGCGGGTAAGGCGGCTAGCCTGACGGTCAGAGGGCTGTCCGCCTTGAGAAGCAGGTTCGGCAGATTCCAGAGAACGTCGGGGTTGCCGACCGGCGCACAGGCGTAAGGAGCCAATGTCCCGGCATTGCCGTACGAGGCGCCCGAACCTGCCTCGTTCGGATCGACGACAACGACTTCACGGCCAGCTCCCGCCAGCCGAAATGAAATCGCAAGGCCGATGATTCCGGCTCCGACAATCGCGACGTCTGTTTTGATCAACTCCGCCACGGCGCCTCACACCGCGCCCGAGATTTCGAGATGACCGGCATTCAGCAGTTCAGCCATGATCGAAAGCGCCTGCCGCAATTCGCCGGCTGAAGGCGCCGCGCCCACATTGATGCGCACGGCGTGGGCGAGCGTTTCGCGTCCTACCGCAAATGCGTCCGCAGGAAGCACGCCTACGCCGCGCTGACGGCAGGCGCGCGCGAAAGCAGCGCCTCGCCACGGTTCGGGCAAATGCAGCCAGGCGTGAGGCGACGTCTCGTCCGTCTGAACATCGAATGCCGCGAGGGCGTCGCGCAAAATGGCCTGCCGCCGGCGCAGTTCCTCGCGCTGGAATTCGATGATCCGCTTCGCGGTCCCCTCTTCCAGCAAAACGGTGGCAACCAATGCCGTGAGCGGGCTGATGCTCCAGCAATCAATCCGCAGCGCCGCCGCGACATTGCCCAAGACTGCGCGTGGCGCGACCACAAATCCGTAGCGCAGGCCGGGTGCGATGCATTTCGATAGGCCGCTGATGTGGACGGTGAGTTCAGGTTCGAGGGCCGCGAAAGATGGAATGGCGCGATCGAGCAACGGACGGTAGACATCGTCCTCGATGATCAGCACGTTATGGCGCCGCGCAATCGCCCCGAGCGCGCGGCGGCGCTCTTCGCTCAATGTAACCGTTGTCGGATTGTGCAAGCTGGGTACGAGGAAAACCGCGCGAGGGCGCAAGGTCGCGCAAGCCGCCTCGAGAGCATCCGGCCGCATGCCCTCTCGGTCGATCGACACCCCACGCAGGTCGACACCTTGTGACCGGCAAAGCGCGCTGATGCCTTGATAGGTGATGGAATCAGCGAGGACGACATCGTCGGGCTGCGTCAGGGCCCGTAGCACACAGGCAAGGCCATGCTGAGCGCCGTCGGTCAGGACAACGCGACCGGCATCGCCATCGCCCGCTACGCCATTGAGCCAATCCGCAGCCGCGGCGCGCGCCCATAGCGGACCTTCCGGGGGATGATAGTCTTGCAACGCGCCAAATCGGCGATCTTTGGCGATGTGCGGCAGAAGAAGCGCCAGCGCGTCGCGATAAGCCGACGTCGCCGGCCTGTTGACGGACAGATCGATCAGACCGGCCTCATCGCTGGGCGCGGATTTGAATCCACCTTCCTCCGTCTCCTTCGCGGCGACAAGTGTCCCGCGGCCGGGGCGCGCCTCAACGAGTCCGCGCTGTTGCAAGGCCGAGAAGGCGCGGGTGACGGTCGTGACATTGATGCCGAGCAGGCGCGCAATTTCTCGATGTGGCGGCAACCTGTCGCCCTCAGCCAGTTCGCCGCAAGCAATTCGTTCACCGATGGCATCCGCCAAACGCTGATAAATCGGTCGATCGTTGTCCGGCAGTTCCAGATTTTCGAGCATTTCGGCTGGGTGCCCCGAGCGTTCTTGTCTTGGCCAAGGCATTCTTAACATGGAGAAAAGAATCGGACAATCCGACTTGTATGCATTCCTTACGGCTTCAACTGCCTATTATATGACATGGTCGACGCCGTAAATTGCATCATTTGATAGCCTTGACGCTCAGATTTCCGCATTGTACGGTCACTCAATCGTCTATTGTGTGGTCACATAATTGTGGGCAACCTTGGGAGGTGGAGCGATGGTTTCGACCGGACAAAGTTCGTCGCTTCGTAGTCCCCTTGCGGCAGGCGCGCGACTCGCAACGGGCCAAGGCGACGCCAAATTTGTCGAATTCATTGACGTCGAGAAATCGTACGGCAATTTTCATGCGGTCCGCCGGTTGAATTTGAGCATCGGCCGGGGCGAGTTTTTGACGTTCCTCGGTCCCTCAGGTTCCGGCAAGACCACGACCTTGAACATGCTGGCGGGCTTCGAACGTCCGAGCGAGGGCGTCATTACGCTCGATGGCAAGTCGGTCGACCGCCTGCCGCCCTATGAACGCAACATCGGCATGGTGTTCCAGAACTACGCGCTGTTTCCGCATATGAGCGTAGCGGACAACGTCGCCTTCCCTTTGTCGGTGAGAAAGCTGCCGAGGGCGGAGATCGGGCCGCGCGTCGTGCGCGCCCTCGAAATGGTGCAGTTGGAGCGCTTCAAGGACCGCAAGCCGGCGCAGCTCTCGGGCGGTCAGCAGCAGCGTGTCGCGCTCGCCCGCGCGCTCGTCTTCCAGCCGACCCTCGTTCTGATGGACGAACCCCTCGGCGCTCTCGACAAGAAGCTGCGCGAGCACATGCAGATCGAATTGATGCAGATCCATCAGATGCTCGGCGTCACCATCGTATACGTGACGCACGACCAGAGCGAAGCACTGACGATGTCGGATCGCGTCGCCATCTTCGAAAGCGGCGCCATCGATCAGATCGGAACGCCGGACGAGCTTTACAATAAGCCGGCGACTGCGTTCGTCGCAGGCTTCATTGGCGAAAACAATGCACTGGATGGTGTCGTCGAACGCGTCGTCGGCAATCAATGTCTGGTCGCGCTGCCAACAGGATTGAAGACGACCGCGATGGCGATCGGCGATATTCGTCCGGGCGCGCCGGTCCATCTGACGATCCGGCCCGAGCGGATCGGGCTGTCGGGCGCCGGCGCGGATTCGGACAACCGGTTTCAGGCGACGGTCGATGGCCGAATCTATCACGGCGACCATCAGCGCCTACTCGCGCGTTTGGCGAGCGGGCAGATCCTGACTGTAAAAGTCGGACCTGAAGCAACGATGGCGGCGGGCGAAGCGATCGACCTTTGCTGGCCTATATCCGATTGCCGGGCTTTTCCGGCAGGCGCCGTCCCGGACGGCAGCTCAGCGAACATAGGGAGCGTTTCATGAAGCGAGTATCCAGGACGACCTTGCTTGCCTTGGCGAGCGCCGCGATCGTTGGCCAGCTTCAACCCGCCAGCGCCGAAGAACTCACCGTCATGGCCACCGGCGGCGCGTGGCAGGCGGCGCTGCGGCAGGCCTGGTTCGAGCCGTTCGCCAAGAAGATGGGCATCAAGTTCAACGAGCAGGAATATACCGGCGAGCTCGGCAAGATCAAAGCGATGGTCGAGACCGGCAATGTGCCGATCGACCTCGTGACGGTCGAAACCTCGACGGTCCTGCAAGGCTGCGACGCCGGCGTTCTGATCCGCCTCGATTATTCGAAGGTCGCCGATCGTTCGCGATTCCTGCCAGGCACGGCGCTCGATTGCGGCGTCGGCATCGATGTCTATGGCGACGTGTTGGCCTATGACACGACCGTGCTGAAAGAGGCGCCGACTTCCGTGCTCGATATTTTCGACACCAAGAAATTCCCCGGCAAGCGCGCCATGCGCAAGGCGCCCGCGCAGAATCTGGAATGGGCTCTGATGGCCGATGGCGTGCCGATCGCCGACATCTACAAAGTGCTGGGAACCTTGGCCGGGGTCGACCGCGCCTTCAAGAAGCTCGACACCATCAAGAAGGATATCGTCTGGTGGGATGCCGGCGCACAGCCGCCGCAACTGCTTGCCTCCAAGGAGGTGGTCATGACGACCGCGTGGAACGGGCGCATTCAAAACGCGATCGACCAGGACAAGCGCCCCTTCGCGATCGTCTGGGACAACCAGATCGTCGAATATGACATGATCGCGATTCCGAAGAGCGCCAAGAACCTCGACCTCGCCTACAAATATCTCGCCTATGCGGCCGATCCTGAAGTCGGCGCGCGGCTCGGCCGCTTCATTCCCTATGGTCCGGTGCTGACGGATGCGACGCCGTTCGTTCCCAAGGAGGTCCTGCCGAAACTCCCCACCGCGCCCGATCACATGAAGAGCTACCTGGTCGGCGACGTCGAATTCTGGGGTGACCATGGCGAGGACTTGGTCAAGCGCTTCAACGCCTGGCTCGCCCAATAGAATAGGCCGCGACGAGAACGCCGATCGGGCACCACCCGGTCCTAACGCCACGCGAGGGGTGCCTCATGTCATCGATCGCCTTACCGAAAATCGGCACAACGGACCGATGGGACGGCCTGCGTCCGCTTGCGTTGGCGGCCCCGCTCCTGCTGCTTCTGTTGTTCAGTTTCGGCGCGCCGATCGTCGCGCTGCTGTCGCGGGCCGTCTACGAGCCGACAATTGCCAATGCGCTGCCTCACACCATCGCGGCGCTCCGGCAGGACAGCGGCGCCGGCGTGCCCGGCGAGCCCGTCTTCCTCGCCTTGGCGGCCGATTTGAAGCAGGCGCAGGCGGCAGGCGCCGTTTATGAATTCGCCAAGGCCCTCAACACCCGCCTGCCCGGCGCCCGCAGCCAGGTGCTCCGCGTAGCGCGCATCGCCACGCAGGATCAGGCGACGGGCAAGGAGGCGATGATCAAGGCGGCTCCGCTGCTCGGCGAAGAGCAAAGCTGGGCGGCTATTCGCACCGGCACAAACCGCTTCACCTCGTTCTATCTCCTCAGCGCCTTTGACCTGCGATGGACCGAGCGGGGGACCATCGGCGCGGTTCCGGCCGACCAGGCGGTCTTCCTCCGGGTCTTTGGCCGGACGTTTCTGATCGCAACGATCGTCACGCTCGCAACGCTGGCGCTCGCCTTTCCGCTCGCCTTCGTAATCACCAACCTGCGCCCCGCGGTTGCCGGCATGGTCCTCGTTCTGGTGCTGCTGCCGTTTTGGACGTCGATCCTTGTGCGTACCGCCGCCTGGACCGTGATCCTGCAGAAATTCGGCCTGCTCAACGACCTGTTGCTCTGGCTCGGCCTGACGTCGGATCGCCTCGAATTGATGTACAGCCGCACCGGGCTCATCATCGCGATGACGCATATCCAGCTGCCCTTTACGCTGCTGCCGATCTACAGCGTGATGCGCTCGGTCAAGCCTTCGCTGGTCAGAGCCGCCCAATCACTTGGAGCCCGGCCTTTCACCGCGTTCTGGCGGGTCTATCTGCCGCAAGTCATGCCCGGCGTTCTCGCCGGTTGCCTGCTCACCTTCATCCTGTGCCTCGGCTACTACATCACGCCGGTGCTAATCGGCGGGGCAAGCGACCAGTTGATCAGCAATTTCATCGCCAACTACGTCAACGTCGAGCTCAATTGGGAGATGGCGGCGGCGTTGAGCTTCGTGCTGCTCGCCTCTACCCTCGGCCTTTACGTCACCCTGACGCGGTACCTCGGTCTCGATCTCTTCAAGATGGGATGAACGCCATGTTGTCGCCATACCCAACGACCGCCGAATGGGTCCGCGTCACCGCGCTCTGGTTCTGGTGCGTGCTGGTGCTGATCTTCCTCGTCGTGCCGATTTTCGTGCCGGTGCCCTTGTCTTTCAACAGCGGTTCATTCTTCACCTTCCCGCTCGCCGGGCTTTCAACGCGGTGGTACGAAGTCGTGCTCGGGACGCCGCGCTGGCGCGCCGCCATCGGCAACAGCCTGCTGATCGGATTGGGATCGACCGTGCTGGCGACCGTGCTGGGAACGCTGACCGCGATCGGCCTGTCGGATCCGAAATTCCCGGCGCGGCGGTTCGTCGTGCCTTTGCTGATTTCGCCCCTGATCGTCCCGGTCGTCGTGACGGCGGTCGGAACCTATCTGTTTTATGCCCGCGTCGGGCTCGCCAATACCTATTTCGGCATCATCCTCGCGCATACCGTTCTGGCGAGCCCCTTTGTCGTGGTGACCGTCGGCGCAAGCCTCACGGGGTTCGACCGCAACCTGATGCGAGCGACGTCCATTCTCGGGGCGAGACCGCTGACCGGATTCATTCGGGTCATGCTGCCGCTGATCCTGCCAGGCGTATTGTCAGGCGCCGCTTTCGCCTTTGTGACGTCGTTCGACGAAGTGGTCGTGGTGCAATTCCTCGCCAACGCCGAGCAGCGCACCCTGCCACTCGAAATGTTCACGGGCCTGCGAGAGCAATTGAGTCCGGCGATCACGGCGGCCGCCACCTTGATGATGGGCCTGTCGATCCTGTTGTTGATCGTAGCCAATCTGCTCGTCCGTCGATCGCGGCAAAGCGCCAGCGCCCTGGCCGAGTGAGGCATTGTTGCATGTGCTATCACACGACAATCAACGGTACACGCTGGACCTTTCACGATCTCAAGACGCTGCTTGCCAAAGCATCGCCAGCCCGCTCGGGTGATGTTTTAGCCGGCGTCGCGGCGCAGAGCGCCATCGAGCGTGTTGCTGCCCAGATGGCGCTGGCCGATCTTCCTCTCAAGACCTTCCTGAATATCGATCTCGTGCCGTATGAGGAGGACGAGGTTTCTCGTCTGATCCATGATAGCCATGATCTGACGGCATTCGAACCGGTGTCCCATCTGACCGTCGGCGGATTTCGCGAATGGCTGCTCGACACGCGGACAACGACCAGCCATCTGGCTGCGCTGGCCCCCGGCCTGACCCCCGAAATGGCCGCCGCCGTGTCGAAGATCATGCGCGCGCAAGACCTCATCGTCGTGGCGGCCAAATGCAGCGTCATTACCGCTTTCCGCAACACGATCGGGCTTGCCGGCCGGCTCTCCACGCGGCTGCAACCGAACCATCCGACCGACGATTCCCGAGGAATTGCGGCCAGTCTGCTTGACGGACTCTTGTTCGGCGTCGGCGACGCGGTGATCGGCGTCAATCCTGCGACCGATAGTTTGCAAGACTATGTGCGCATCGTCAGCCTGCTCGACAATGTCCGGGAGCGCCTCGAAGTTCCGACGCAGACCTGCTGTCTGGGACATGTCACGACCGCGATCCAGGCCATCAATCTCGGCGCCCCGGTCGATCTCGTCTTCCAATCCATAGCTGGCTCTGAAAAAGCCAATCGAGGGTTCGGGATCAGCTTGTCCCTCCTGGCGGAGGCCAATGATGCGGCGCTTTCCCTGGCTCGCGGCACCGTCGGCAGGAATGTCATGTATTTTGAAACCGGGCAAGGCAGCGCACTATCCGCCGACGCGCATTTTGGAATCGATCAGCAGACGATGGAAGCGCGCGCCTACGCCATCGCGCGGCGTTTCAAGCCGCTGCTCGTCAACACGGTCGTCGGCTTCATCGGTCCCGAATATCTCTATAACGGCAAGGAAATCACGCGGGCCGGACTCGAGGACCATTTCTGCGGCAAGCTGCTCGGCGTGCCGATGGGATGCGATGTCTGCTACACCAATCATGCCGAAGCCGATCAGGACGACATGGATGCGCTGCTGACGCTGCTGACCGCCGCAGGCGTCACCTTCGTCATTGCGGTTCCCGGCGCCGATGACGTCATGCTGAACTATCAGAGTCTGGCGTTTCACGACATCCTCTACGTCCGTCAGACTCTCGGTCGGCGATGCGCTCCGGAGTTCGAGGATTGGCTGCAGCGGACGGGCCTCGCCGACGTGGACGGCCGTTTGCTTGAGAAAGCCGCGTCTGGAGCGATCGGTCCGGCCATTGCGCTGATCGAGACGATGGAAGCCTGATGATGCCGGACGAGCCGCCAGATCGGAACAACCAGCTCGCAGTGACCGACAAACTCGCGCGCCTGCGACGCTTCACGCCGGCGCGCATCGCGCTCGGGCGCGCTGGATCCGGGCAACTGACGGCCACGGGCCTTCGGTTCATGCTCGATCATGCGCGCGCGCGTGACGCCGTTCACGCCGCGCTTGATTTCGACACCATCGGGCAATCGCTTCGCGAGCGAGACTGGAGCGTCGTCCATGTCCAGAGCACCGCGGCCGATCGCGCCGAATATCTGCGCCGCCCGGATCTGGGACGCCGCCTATCGCCCGCAGGGCGTCTGGCCATCGACGGCCAGCAACGCGGCAGCGATGTCGCGATCGTCGCCGCCGACGGCCTCTCCGCATCGGCTATCGAGATCAACCTTCTGCCGTTGGTCGATCAGCTGCGCCGGCTCTTGTTGGCTCAAGGCCTCACGATGGGACCACTTGTCCTTGTCGGGCAGGGACGCGTCGCGGTCGGTGACGAGATCGGTGAATTGCTAGGCGCAAAGCTAGCCGTCGTCCTGATTGGCGAACGTCCGGGTCTGTCGGCAGCCGACTCGCTCGGCGCCTATATCACGTGGCGGCCGCGGGTCGGCATGATGGATTCGAGCCGGAACTGTATATCCAATATCCGTCCCGCTGGACTGTCGCCGGAAGACGCGGCTGCGCAGATCGTCGGTGTGGTGGAGCTGGCGTTCAAGCATGCCACGACGGGCGTCCGACTCAACGATTTGCGGGGAACAGAAGCAATCAGCGCGGTCGGGCCGCGAGAATAGGCGCGAACGACGATGTCCTATCTAGTCATTGGCAAATGACCGAGCAACCGAGACCGGCACTCCAGCCATTGCGAGGTTTCGTAAATCTGTTCAGGAATGGTGCCCAGGGGCGGAATCGAACCACCGACACTGCGATTTTCAGTCGCATGCTCTACCAACTGAGCTACCTGGGCGTGCTCCAAAGAGGGGCCAAAGCCCATCGAGCGGGCGGTTTATAGTGGGCTGGAAGCGGCCTGTCCACCCGGCTTCGCCAAGAGGCTTCGCCGGGTGCGGGCCGGCTGTGCACAAGGTCGGGCGCCATTGCCGCGGCTGGCGCGCGATGCATCGAACTTCCATGCAAGCTGTTGATATAACTAATTATTCTTCGCCGTCGGCTTCGTCGTCGCGGCCGGGGATGACATAGGACCCTTTCAGCCATCGGTTCAGGTCGACGTCGCGGCAGCGCGAGGAGCAGAACGGACGGGTGGCCTCCGCCTGCGGCTTGCCGCAGATCGGGCAGGTTTTGAGGGGCGCAGCGGGCTTTTTGATGTGGTCGTCCATGATGGCGGCAACTTACACGAGGTTAAAGGGTTCAAGAGCCTCTCGGCAAACGGGTTCCTGCGGCGAAGGCGCAGGCGCGCCGCCTGCCGATTCTACTGTGCATGGGATTGTTTTCGAGATTTTTGTCGGGCCGCGGTCAAATGGCCGTGGCGTTGAGCCAGCCGAAGCGGATCGGGAAGCCCTCACCGCCGAGCAGCGTCGTGGTCTCGTAGAGCGGCAGGCCGACCACGTTGCTGTAGGAGCCCACCATCTTCACCACGAAGGAGCCGGCGATGCCCTGCACGGCATAGCCGCCGGCTTTGCCGCGCCATTCGCCGGAGCCGATATAGGCCTGGATGTCGTCTTCCGACAGCCGCTTGAAGCGGACCCGGGTCTCGACCAGACGCTGGCGGAAGGCCTCGCGCGGTGTCACGAGCGTAATCGCAGTGTAGACGCGGTGGTTGCGGCCGGACAGCAGCCGCAGGCACTGCGCGGCCTCGTCGACGAGATTGGCCTTGGGCAGGATGCGGCGGCCAACCGCCACCACCGTGTCGGCGGACAGGATGAAGGCGCCGCGCAGCTCGTCATCGAGCTGCACCGATTTCAGCGCCGCATCGGCCTTGGCCCTCGCAAGGCGATTGGCGCAGGCGCGCGGCAGCTCGCCCCGCTTCGGCGTCTCGTCGACATCGGCCGGCCGGAGCGCGTCCGGCTCGATGCCGGCCTGGTTGAGCAGCGACAGGCGCCGCGGCGAACCGGAGGCAAGAACGAATTTGGGGCGGCCGAGCATCAGGTGATTTTTGGGAGACGAGGCAGGGGGTGAATTGCGCGCGGAACCTATCGGAAGGGGGCTGATTTCACAACCCGGGAACCCGGACTTTGGCGATTCGAGGTGTCCGACATGCGTGTGCCCTTAGTCTGTGACGCGGGTGTTACGCCTGCCCAATGCTACCCGCTCGCCGCGCCGACCTTGGCGAAACGCCGGCGAATCCGCATCAGGAGCTGGTCGCAGACCTCGCGATAGGCGGCGAGCTTCTGGTCGCGGCTGCCCTCGATGGTGGTGGGATCCTGCGTCGGCCAGTATTCGACGTCGGCGGCAAGCGTGCGGGTCAGCTCCAGCGCCTTGTGGTGCGCCTCGGGCGAGAGCGTGATGATGAGGTCGAAATTCAGGCCCTCCCAGTCCTCCAGTTCCTCAAACGTCTGCGGCCTGTGGGTGGAGATGTCCTGGCCGAGCTCGGCCATCACGGCGATCGCGAACGGATCGAGCTCGCCCTTCCTCGCACCGGCCGATTTCACGTAGAGACCCTGCGCGAACATGTGCCGCAGCAGGCTCTCGGCCATCGGCGAGCGCACGCTGTTCATCGCGCAAGCGAACAGCACCGATTGCGGATCGCGTGCGCGTGGGGGCGCAGCCATCCCCTTTTAACCCTTCCAATGAAGGACAGTAATGAGCGTGAACAGCCGGCGCGAGGTCTCGAAATCGACCCGCACCTTGCCCTTCAGCCGCTCCTGCAGCGTGCGCGATCCCTCGTCATGGATGCCGCGGCGCCCCATGTCGATCGCCTCGATCTTGTCCGGGGTCGCGGTGCGGATCGCCTGGTAATAGCTGTCGCAGATCATGAAATAGTCCTTCACGATCCGCCGGAACGGTCCGAGCGACAACAGATGCGCGACCACGGGCGTGCCGTCCTCGCGGCGGATGTCGAACATCAGCCTGCTGCCGGTGATGCCGATATGCAGCGTGAATGGGCCCTTGCCGTCGGCGCCCTCGGGAGCGAACAAATTCTGCTCGATCAGATCGTAGATCGCGATCGCGCGCTCATGCTCGATGTCGGGCCCGGAACGGCCGATCGAGTCCTCGTCGAGCGTGACCGCGACGATGCGATTGGTCGAGGCGTCCTGTTCGAGGGGCTGGGTCATGACAGATTGAGGCGCAATCCAATCGAGCGCGAATGGGCATCCAGCCCCTCCGCTTGTCCGAGCGTCATCGCAGCCGGCCCCAGCGCACGCAGCTGGTCCGGGCCGCATTTCAGGATCGAGGTCCGCTTCATGAAATCGGCGACCCCGAGGCCTGAGGAGAATCGCGCCGAGCGCGCCGTTGGCAGCACGTGGTTGGAGCCGCCGACATAATCGCCGATCGCCTCCGGCGTATGCGCCCCGAGGAAGATGGCGCCGGCGTTGCGAATCTTAGCGGCGAGCGCGTCGGGATCACCAGTCATGATCTCGAGATGCTCGGCAGCGATCGCGTCCGCGAGCGGAATTGCGTCGGCGAGAGAGCTCACCATGATGATGGCGCCGAAATCGGCCCAGGACTTGCCAGCAATTGCGGCGCGCGGCAGCGTCTTCAACTGCGCCTCGACAGCCTTCTCGACATCGGCGGCGAGGCGCGCCGAGTCAGTGATCAGAATCGATTGCGCGCTGACATCGTGCTCGGCCTGCGCCAAGAGATCAGCGGCGATCCAGTCGGCGTTGCCGGTGTCGTCGGCGATCACCAGCACCTCGGAGGGGCCCGCGATCATGTCGATGCCGACCTTACCGAACACCAGCCGTTTTGCGGCGGCGACATAGGCATTGCCGGGACCGACGATCTTTGCGACCGGCGCAATCGTCGCGGTACCATGAGCGAGCGCGGCCACAGCTTGCGCGCCGCCGACGCGGTAGATCTCGGTGACGCCGCCGAGATGCGCTGCCGCCAACACCAGCGGATTGAGCTTGCCGTCGGGCGAAGGCACCACCATCACCAGGCGCGAGACACCGGCGACTTTCGCCGGCACCGCGTTCATCAGCACCGACGACGGATAGGCCGCAGTGCCGCCGGGCACGTAGAGGCCGGCGGATTCGATTGCGGTGTAACGCCAGCCGAGCTCGACACCGAGCGGGTCGGTGAAGCGTTCGTCCTTCGGCAGCTGACGGCGATGGTAGGTCTCGATGCGGTCCCGCGCGAGCTTGAGCGCATCCAGCGTTGCGGCATCGCAGGCCTTTTTCGCGGCTTCGATCTCGGCGGTCGAGACGCGAAGGCCGGAAGCATCCAGCGTCAGCCGGTCGAACTTTGCCGTGGCCTCGAGCAGGGCAGCATCGCCGCGCCTGGCCACGTCATCGACGATGGTGCGCGCGGCGGCCTCGACATCGGCCGAGATCTCGCGCTTGGCGGCGAGGAAGGCCGCGAATCGCTGGTCAAAATCGGCGCTGCTGCGGTCGAGACGAACGGGCATTTTGGGCTTGGCTTCTGCTGGTCAATGGGGCGCCGTCTGGCTCACCGGCCCCCTGCTCAATGGCGCGGCGGGGAAGCTGCGTCAACCCTTGGCAGCCCCCTTTGGAAGCTACCGTTCCGGCGAGGGCCTGAGCCGGTTCGGCAGGTATACAGGCAACCTCACCCCTCCCCCTCGATCCCCAGCCCCGTTCCCAATTCGTCCGCGCCCAGATCAGTCAGCTCGCATTCCAGGCATTCGACGTCGAGCCGGATGGCGCCGCCCTGGGCGAACAGCAAGAGCGCGCTGCCGCTGGGCTCCTCATCGCGGCCGTCCCGGGGATGAAACTCGATGCCGACGAGGTCCAGGACCGCCTCGGGTGTCGCGAGATCGATGTTGCGCGACTTGCAGGCGAGCACGCGGTCGAAGCGGAGCGCTGAGACCAGCCGGCGCGGCCCGGTCTCGCCCGCCAGCGTCTGCTCCCAGTCTAGCCGGCTCATGCCGACCACGAGGCGCTTCTCGCCCTGCCGCCAGATGATGTCGGAAGGCTGCACGCGGGCGTCCTGCACATGGGTCGAGATCACCGCGAGATCGTCGGCATCGAGCGCGATCAGTTTGAGCTGGGGAGACATCACCGACACTTCTCCTCGAGGGCTGATACGGCTCAACGCGCCGGGCTGCCGAAATTTCCGCGCAAGCTAGCGATCACGCGGACTAGAGGCTATTGATATCCTTCATCTCCAGCAGCTTCTTGGGATAGCCGACCCGGGCGACATGGATCATGGCGCGGCCCATCTGCTCGGTCGAGGTGACGAGCCCAGGCGAGATCCGGCGCAGCACCGACCACAGCGGCCAGGTCACATCATAGACCGCTTGCACCCAGGGCGTCTTCGAGCGGATCCCGTGCAGAGGCTGGATCGCGCCGGGCCGGAACATATAGGCGGCCTTGAACGGCAGCTTGAGCAGATCGTTCTCGGTCTTGCCCTTGACGCGCGCCCACATCCGCGAGCCCTGCTCGGTGGAATCTGTGCCGGCGCCGGTGACATAGGTGAAGGTCATCTGCGGATTGAGCCGCGCCAGCGTCGTCGCCGCGGCGAGCGTGATGTCGTAGGTGAGATGGCGGTAGCGCTCTTCACTCATGCCGATCGAGGAGACGCCGAGACAGAAGAAGCAGGCGTCATAGCCTGAGAGCTGCGCCTCGATCGCCGAATAATCGGTGAAATCGTCGTGGATGATCTCGGTCAGCTTGCCGTTGCGCACGCCGGTCGGGCTGCGCCCGACCACCAGCACGCGCTCGACGCCGGCATCGACCAGGCACTCGCGCAACGCACCCTGCCCGACCATGCCGGTCGCGCCGAAAATGATGACATGCATCGGGACGTCCCCACCGAAGTCACGGCTCATGCGGCGGCCGCGATCTCGTCGAAGGATACACCGGTCAGCGTCGCCGAGACATCCCACAGCATGGCCGCCGAAGCGAAATCGTTCGCCTGCGGCATGATCCGCGCCGGCACGGGCGGCCCCTTCAATTCGTAGAACCAGTTCGGGCCGTAATAGCCAGCGGGCTCAGCGGCCGCCGACGTCGCCGCAAATAGCGTGGGCAGTGCGCCTTCTGCAGCGGACTGGCTGATCAACGGCTGGAGCAACCGACCAACTCGCCATTGCAGGGTGTTGGTGCCAGGCCCGTTCGGAATGAGATCGGTGCGCGCGTAGCCGGGATGCGCGGCAACGCTTCGCAAGCCCCAGCCCGCCGCATCGCTACGCCGTTGCAATTCGAGCGAGAACATCAGCATCGCGAGCTTGGACTGGCAGTACGCACGCCAGGGACGATAGGACCGCTGGCTCTGCAGATCGTCGAAATTGATCGCGCCGGAGCGATGCGCGAGGCTGGAGAGATTAACAACGCGCGCAGCTTTCGCACGGCGAAGCTGTGGCAACAGGCGGCCGGTCAGGGCGTAGTGGCCGAGATAATTGGTGCCGAGCTGCAGCTCGAAACCATCCTCGGTCTGCCGCCGCTTCGGCAGCGCCATCACGCCGGCATTGTTGACGAGGAGATCGAGCTGCTCGTTGCCGGCGGCAAAGCGCCGGGTGAAATCGGCCACGGAGGCAAGGTTTGCGAGGTCGAGATGTTCATAGGCAATCAGGGCGTTGGGAAACCGGGCGCAAATGCCCTCGATCGCCCGCAGACCCTTTGCGTCGTTGCGCCCGGTGAGTATGACGATGGCTCCGGCGCCCGCCAGTGCCAGCGCCGTCTCGTAGCCAAGGCCGCCGGTGGCCCCGGTGACGACGGCGGTCTTGCCGCTGAGCGAGGGGATGTCTGCCGTGGTCCAGTCGGTCATGCCATATCTCCGTTCAGGGCCGGAAAGAGGCCAGCGACGGGTCTAAATGTGCACTGAGTGCAAGTTTGCAAGAGGTGAAATGATTTGAAGGCTTCGAAGCCCGCCGCGACATCGGCCAGCAAAGCCGCCAAGCCATTGCCGGCACGAGCAAAATCCGCTGCCAGCCCCGGCCTGCGCCAGCGCAAGCAGCAGGAAACCCGCGAGCGGCTGAAGCGCGCGGCGATGGGCTTGTTCCTGGAGCGCGGCTTCGAGGCCACGACCATCGATGACATCGCTGCCGCTGCCGACGTCTCGCGCCGGAGCTTCTTCCATTATTTCGCGTCGAAGGAGGACGTCGTCGCCGCCTGGCAGGAGGATGCGGCCGCCGCGCTGGTCGCCGGGATCCTCGCGCGGCCTGCGGATGAGTCCATGCTCACGGCGGCGGAAAACGCGATCGCAGCCGCGGTCAAGCGGATCGACCCGACCGAGGCGGCGGCGATGTCGCGGCTCAAGCGCGACAATCCCGCGCTTCAGGCCCGCGACCAGCTCAAATACGAAAAGCTCGAGCGCGCGCTCGCGGACGGACTTGCGCAACGCTCGGGGCACAAGTCGGACCGGCTGAAGGCCCGCCTCGTCGCCATGATCGCCACCGGCGCGATGCGCGTCGGCGGCGAGAGCTGGCTCAGCGAAGGCACGCGCGACAAGCCGGAGGCCTTCGTCAAGCGGACCTTCGACGCGATCAGGGCGATCCTGGCGTGAGCGATCCGCTCAGCCCTTGAAGAACGCCAGCAGATCCGCGTTGATGGTTTCGGCGTGCGTGGTCGGCATGCCGTGCGGAAAGCCCTTGTAGGTCTTCAGCGTGCCGTTCTTGAGCAGCTTGGCGGACAGCGGCGCGGAATCGGCATAAGGCACGATCTGGTCGTCGTCGCCGTGCATCACCAGCACCGGCACGTTGATCTTCTTTAAATCCTCGGTGAAGTCGGTTTGCGAGAACGCGACGATGCCGTCGTAATGCGCCTTGGCGCCGCCCATCATGCCCTGGCGCCACCAGTTCTGGATCACCGCTTCCGACGGTTTTGCGCCGGGACGGTTGTAACCGTAGAACGGGCCAGCGGCGACGTCGCGGTAGAACGCCGAGCGGCCGGCCGCGAGCGCCGTCTGAAAGCCGTCGAACACGCTCTTCGGCAGACCGCCGGGATTGGCCTCGGTCTTCACCATCAGCGGCGGCACCGCGGAGAGGATTGCGGCCTTCGCCACCCGGCTCTCACCATGGCGCGCGATGTAGTGCACGACCTCGCCGCCGCCGGTGGAATGGCCGACATGGATGGCGTTCTTGAGGTCGAGATGCGCGCTCACCGCCGCGAGGTCGTCGGCATAGTGATCCATGTCGTGACCGTCGGCGACCTGCGCCGAGCGGCCGTGGCCGCGGCGATCATGAGCGACGACGCGATAGCCGCGGGTGACGAAGAACATCATCTGCGCGTCCCAGTCGTCGGACGACAGCGGCCAGCCATGGCTGAACACGATCGGCTGGCCCGAACCCCAATCCTTGTAAAAGATCTCGACGCCGTCTTTGGTGGTGATGATGGGCATTGGGGGGGACTCCTTTAGTCAGAAGCGATCAGGCGAACGCCATCGGCTTGTAGCGGCGCCAGGCGCCGATGGTCACCAGCACGAAGAACACCAGCACGATGCCCTGCACCACGGCGAACACAGGGCCCGACGGCGGCGCGGGCGGCACGGCCGGCGCGAGCGCGGCCAGCGCCGGCACCTTCAGGAACGACTGGATCACCAGCACGAAGACGTTGAAATAGAGCGAGATCATCGCGGTCACGATGTAGACTGGCCGCCACGCGCCCGCGAGCTTCATGCCATACAGCGCGATGCAGGCGATCGCGAGCAGCACCAGCGAGATGCCAGCGATGATGTACGAGGGCAGCAGCTCCTTGAATGGAAACAAGAAGCCCGTCGCATTGGTCAGGATGGTGAAGAGGAGGAAGATCGCGGTGAGGCCGGGCATCGGCTTCGAGCCGAGCAAGCCGAACATCACGATCAGGCCGGCGGCGATGGCGATCAGGCTGATGATGACATGGACCAGTGTGAAGGCTTGCAGGCTCATCCCGAGAACCATGGCATCTCTCCTACTCTCAGCATTGAGATCAGAGTATTGTTATTACGCTCCTCATCGGATTGCCACCTGCGCTGACGTCACATATGCGGGCGCAGCCATGCGTCATCGTGCGAATCGACAAACGCATGGCTGATTTTTTTTGCAGCGCTGTCACAAACGATGGCAGCTTTCGACGAAAGTTGAATCGATCGTCGCGATCACACTTCCTTGGTGTCGAAGATCAAGAGGTCGGCGCCGCCGCTGGCGAATTTCGGCACGTCGCCGGCTGCAGCCTTGCCCGCCTCGCTGCCGAAGGCCTTCTGGATGTCGCCCACGCTGTCGAAGGAGAGAATGGCGACGAGATGAACGCCTGAAGGTCCGGCCGGCGAGCCGACAGCGCCCGTACTGACGGCGTATTTCTTCAAGCCGGGCAATTTCTTGGCGAGCGGAATGTGGGTCTCGGCATAATGCTTGTCGAAGGCGGCAACGTCTTTGGGCGTCTTGTAGAGCACGACGAGTTCGGCCATTTAGTCCTCCCTTGTGAATCTTTTCTTCCACGCGCGATTGGTCGCGACGAGGCGATAGTCCGTGGGACACGGCAAGATGGCAAGTCACAATCGGCTTGCCATTCGCTTGTCTTGTCCTTGACTTATTGTTTGAGCACGATCTTTTCGGAAAACCGCTTCACACTTTTCCGGATCGTGCTTTAAAGCGCCGGTTTTGTGGCGTCGCCGAGATAGCCGTGCAGGGAGGCCACGACCTGCGCGCCTTCACCGATGGCGCCACCGACGCGCTTGACCGAGCCGGAGCGGACGTCGCCGACGGCGTAGACGCCGGGCACGGAGGTCTCCAGCGGCGCCACCAGCTTGCCCTGGTTCAGCTCGGACTGCGCGCCTGTGACGACGAAGCCGCCGCGATCGAGCGTCACGCCGCAGCCATCGAGCCAGGTGGTGGCGGGATCGGCGCCGACGAACAAGAAGAGATTCTTGATGTCGGCGGAATCCTCGTCATCGGACAGCCGGCTCTTCCAGCGGATCCGCCGCAGCAGCGTTGCCTCGTCGCCTTCGAGCGCGGTGATCTCGGTGTTGAAGAGAAGCTCGATGTTCGGCGTCGCTTCGATGCGCTCGATGAGATAGCGCGACATGCTGGCCCCGAGGCCGCCGCCGCGGATAATCATCAGCACGCGTCTGGCGTGTCCCGACAGGAACACGGCCGCCTGCCCCGCCGAATTGCCGGCGCCGACCAGCGCCACTTCCTCGCCGGCGCACAGCTTCGCCTCGACCGGGGAGGCCCAGTACCAGACGCCGCGACCCTCGAACTTGTCGAGGTTCTCGATGTCAGGCCGGCGATAGCGCGCGCCGCTCGCGACCACGATCGAGCGCGAGCGCAGGGGATCGCTGCCGTCGAGCGCGACGGAAAACGCACCGTCCTTGCGCGTGCAGTCGAGCGACTTCACCGTGACAGGAATCATGATGTCGGCGCCGAATTTTTGCGCCTGGTTGAAGGCGCGCGCCGTCAGTGCCTGGCCGGAAATGCCGGTCGGGAAACCCAGATAGTTTTCGATGCGCGCGCTGGCGCCGGCCTGGCCGCCGAAAGCGCGGGTGTCGAGCACGGCAACCGAGAGCCCTTCGGACGCCGCATACACGGCGGTCGCAAGCCCGGCCGGTCCGCAGCCGACGATCGCGACATCGTAGATGCGGTCGTTGCGCGGGCCGCCGATCATGCCGATGGCGCGCGCAAGCTCGGTCTCGCCGGGATTGCGCAACACCGCGCCGTCGGACGTGACCACCAGCGGCCAATCCTCAGGTTTCGGCGAATAGCGCGCGATCAGCTCGGCGGCATCCCGGTCACGCTCGGGATCGAGCAAATGATGCGGCTGGCCGTTGCGGGTGAGAAAGCCCTGCAAGCGGACCACGCCGGCCGAATGCGACGGACCGATCAGCACAAGGCCGCCGACGCCGGCCTGCAGCAGATTGACCCGGCGCAGGATCAGCGCGCGCATGATGCGCTCGCCAAGCTCGGCCTCGGCAACCAGCAACGCGCGCAGCCGCTCCGGCGGCAACAGCAGCGTCTCGACATCGCCTTTGGCGCGACCATCGACCAGCGCCGGACGGCCCGAGAGCTGGCTGAGCTCGGCCAGAAATTGCCCCGGTCCCTGGTCGATTAACGGGGTGATATTGCCGAGCCCGTCGCGCTGGGTGATGGCGACATGGCCCTTCAGCACGACGAACATGCCCGGCCCCGGCTTGCCGGTCTCGAACAGCAGCTCGCCGTCTGTGTAGGTGCAGAGCTCGCCGAAATGTCTCATGCGCTCGATTTCGGCGGATGTCAGCGCGGGAAATGTCTGCTCGGGGCGGGTGAAGCGCGACATCATCGCATCGCGTTCGGTTTGGTGTGAGTTGTCCTGCCCCATGGTCACTGCATGCACTCCAAAAATTCTGGCCGCTCGATTTTAGCGGCCGGTCCTGTCTATTGGTCCAGTCTTGCCGACGGTCCCCTCATCTAGGGAACCATCGTCGACTTGCGAGGGGTCGGCGCTTGCGGCGCGTTCGCGCGCCTGCAGCTTCCGCCGCTTCAGATTCTCTCGCAGCGCCGATTTCAGGCGGTCGTCCCGCGATCCCTTCGCCTGTCTCGTGCTCTTGTCGTTCTCGTCAGCCATCACGGGTCCATACAGCGGTTGGCGATAACATGCCCGGAGAATGCGGCAGCTCAAGAGGGCCGTGCGGTCCCGATCGTGGAAACTCAAAATGGGTCGAATCCGCCGCACCGGCCAACTGGCCAGTTGGCCGGGGGAGTAGGAACCAAAATCGACGGAAAGTCGGTCGTTTCGGGCCAAAGCAGCCGTGATACCCCCGATATCGCCCCGATTTTCTCGCTTTGGCGGGTCCTGCAAGCTTGCACAGCGGGGAGGCCTGTGGCAGATATCGGCCCGCTTGGTAGGCCCCTCGGGCGGCCGATTCTTATCCCAGCACATGCTGCCGTAGCTCAGTGGTAGAGCACTCCATTGGTAATGGAGAGGTCGACAGTTCAATCCTGTCTGGCAGCACCATTTCATCTCTCGAAGTACGCATGAATCAGCATTCTCGCGGCACGAAACGCCCGAGTTTTGCTGTTTTCCGTCGCCCTCCTCCGTGAAGAGGGCGCAGGGAAGACCGGGTGCCGACGGGCACCCGCGGTCCGCTGCGCGAAAGTGTAGCGCAAGGAGACCGCACAGCAGCATACAGGTGACGCCGAACACTCGGCCTTCCCTGCGCGATGGGTTGACGGCGTATGCCGCGCTCTCCCGGGAGCCGAGTTCCTTCTGGCCTCCCTCGCTTTCAGCGAATTGACGATGTGGTTGACCCGGTTGGGCGCTCCACACCTCCGCGAAAGCTTGGCTGTAGCGACGACAGCCAGGACCACACGATTTAGCCGTACGCAGCGATCCCGCTTCGCCCAAGGGCTTCGCGGGATACAGGCGCCGTTCGTTCGACACGGCTTGCGGTGAGCTCACGGGGTTCGGCTCAATCCTCTGCCCGCCCTGCTCCCACATCCGCGCCGGCGCTGCCGCGTCCACCGCCCCCCAACCCACGTTCGTGACGACGTACGATCGCCCCTCCCCAGGGGTCAGGATGGCGGGAGTGTGCCGCAAATCCGAATTTCGGTAAAGTGGAATATTTTTATGAAGGAGGGTTGACGGGATTTTGGTGGGAGCCGGGTGTTTTGCCCGACGGGTTAGATCGGCGCAAGTAAGGTTAATTCTTCCTTTCGATTGTCGGTAAAATTTTATCTATTATCGTCTTTGTCATTCGTGACGAACCAAAGGCTTCAATAGTGTTTGCGTTTTGCCTGATCGTGACTGGGACTGCGCTGCTTCTCTCCGGCTTGGTTGCCTTCGGGCTTCATAGAAATTCGCTCCACTCATTGGCGTTGCTGTAGCTCGTAGGATGGGTAGAGCGGAAGCGAAACCCATCAAGGCCTTCCCTCCCCGGTGACGAAACATGATGGGTTTCGCAAGTGCTCTATCCATCCTACGGGCTACGAACTCGCGGCATCGCCGAGACGCACATTCAATTCGCAGAGTTTCCCTCTTCATCCATTCGATGCCTCGTGAGGCGATCGTCGGAACGGCGCAGGCGCCGGCACAGCTCGCGATTGATGTTTTGCAGGACGATCACATAGGCGTGGATGTCGGCCTTGTAGCAAGCGTAGAGCTTTTGCGCGGTCAGCTCGTACAGCACGGTCGGAGCCTCCGCGACCACCGTGGCGGAGCGGTTCTGCATTTCGATCAGCGTCATTTCTCCGAAGAAATCGCCGGGCCTAAGGGTGGAAATCGGGATGGCGTCCCCCGAATTCGCCCGTTTGCTCACCGCGAGACGACCGGATTTGACGATGAACATCGAGCGTCCCGGCTCGCTTTCCGCCACGACGGTCGCGCCGACGTCGAAGCTGCGTTCGACCAGCATCGATAGCAGGAGGTCGAGACTTGGGTCCGTGAGACCGCCGAAGAACGGCGTCGCGAGCAGGAATGCTTTCAGATCGGAAGAACTTTCAGTCATCGCCCCAACCCGCAATCGCAATCGATTCTGCCCGGTTCACTACCTCGCAATGCTCTCGCCGCGCAACGCCCGCTTTCGCCGGAGATCAATCATCGCCTTGGCGGTTGCCGCGAGGACAAATGCACAGAGCGTCGCTTTCGAGATTGTCTCCATCGTCCCCTCGATTAGCAGGCAATGCACCACGCCGCTCGCGACGATGGCGATCGCGAGCGGAAGATGGACGATGCGCCAGGTTCGCAGTCGCAGGCCCAGCCGCCGGCGTAGCAGCGCCAGAAGCGCGACAGCGAAGATGGCCCACATCGCGATCACGCCAAAGGGCGAGAACGGCGTCGGCGACGCGAAGGTCAGGGCGTCGATCATGTCGGGCGGGCTGGTGATCCAGAGGCCGGCGACATGGATCACCACCGCGAAGGCCAGCGCGCCGCCGATCCAGTGGTGTGCACGCCGCCCGCGATAGGCCGACAGGCCAGGCAAATATCCGCCGATCAGCAAAGGCTGAACCAGCACGAGACCGAGGGCGACGATGCCTGCGAATCCAGCGAGGATGTAGACAGGACCGCGCCATGCGAGCTGCTCGCTTGCCGCAGCGAGCGCGATCGGCACGCCGATGGCCAAAGCAAGGGCGGCCCAGATCAAGGGCACCCGGGCCGATCTCCACGCCTTCACTTGCAACGCGGTCAAGCCGGCTGAAGCACGAAGTGCGCCTCGAGGCTGGTTTCCTTCGCGCTTCGCATGATCGGCCGCAGAAAGACGGTTTTGAACTCACCGCTGTCATAGGCGAGATGGCCGTGCGGCTGGCCGAAGATCGGAATGATCTGCGGCATCTCGAGCCGGAACGCCCCATCCTTGTCGGTGAGCGTGGCGCCGTGGCTCTGCGGCTCGTGCTCCTGGCCTTCGACCGTGTGCGCCCAGATCTGGATGCGCTGCCCGGCAAGCGGCGCCCCGTCGCCGGCACGGCGAACGGTGCCACTCATCCAGAAGCCGCCCTTGCCGATCCGCTCCACGACCGCCGCGCCCTTGCGGTAGTTGTTCGCCCCGCCCGTCATCGATTCGGTCGGCGCGAGGCCCTCCGCACGGGCCGGCAGCAGGAGTCTGGAAGCCCCGACTGTCAAAACTCCGGTTGCGAGGACGGTGCCGCCGGCGGCGAGGAGATTGCGGCGGCTGAGTACGACGATGGTCATGTCGATTCCTCCTGCGACGGTGCGGTGGACCCGCGGAGGGTACAACAACAGGCGCGAAAGGCCCAGTTGAGACGAAGGGCGCCATGGGTCGCAATAACAGGGTTGTGAACGGAGGTGCGGGCCGCTCAAACAGCTTCGTAGGATGGGTACAGAGCACGCTCTACCCATCCTACGCGCTGACACTACATGTGTTGTTCGCCGCCGCGCGTCATTATCCTGCCCCTCCACTCCGGTGCCCCGCATGATCCCCTTCTCCGTGCTCGACCTCGCGCCTATCAGGCAGGGCGCCGACGCCGCGCAGGCGTTTCGCAACTCGCTTGATCTCGCCCAGCATGCGGAAGCCTGGGGCTTCAAGCGCTTCTGGCTGGCCGAGCACCACAACATGACGGGCATTGCGAGCGCGGCGACATCCGTGGTGATCGGGCATGTCGCGGGCGGGACCAGGACGATCCGCGTCGGCTCGGGCGGCGTCATGCTGCCGAACCATTCTCCGCTGGTGATCGCCGAGCAGTTCGGCACGCTGGAGTCGCTCTATCCCGGGCGGATCGATCTCGGTCTCGGCCGCGCGCCGGGCACCGACCAGCTCACGGCGCGGGCGATGCGGCGCGATCTGGCGACGGCTGCCGAGAATTTTCCGCATGACGTGCTGGAGCTGCAGGCATTGCTCGGCAATGTGCAGCCGAACCAGGCGATCCGCGCCGTGCCCGGCATGGGGACGAAGGTGCCGCTCTGGATCCTCGGCTCGAGCATGTTCGGTGCGCAGCTCGCGGCGATGCTGGGGCTGCCCTTCGCATTCGCCTCGCACTTCGCGCCGCAGATGATGATGCCGGCGCTGCGCGAATACCGCGCGCGGTTCGAGCCCTCGGCGCAGCTCGACAAGCCCTATGCGATGGTTGGCGTCAATGTGTTCGCCGCCGACAGCGACGGCGAGGCGCAGCGCATGTTGACCTCGCTGCAGCAGCAGTTCATCAATTTGCGCCGCGGCACGCCCGGCCAGCTGCCGCCGCCGGTCGACGACATGGACGCGCTGTGGTCGCCGGCCGAGAAGGCAGGCGTCGCGCAATCGCTGGCCTGCTCCGCAGTCGGCTCGCCCGCGGTCGTCGAAGAGAAGCTGAAGGCGCTGATTGCCGACACCGCAGCCGACGAGCTGATGACCACGGGACAGATCTACGATCACGCCGCGCGGCTGCACTCGTTCGAGATCTCAGCCGAGGTGCGGGATCGGCTGGCTAAGCAGCCGGTGCTGTGAGCGCGATGTGCGCACCCCGACGAAGGTGCGCTCTTGGCGAGTCCCGAGCCTCTAATCCGTATACCCGAACAGCTTCGCCGGATTGTGCACCAGGATCTTCTCCAGCTCCGCCTGGTCGGGCGCGTAACGGAACATCAATTCGAGCAGATCGGCGTCGTTCGGCGGCTGCTTCACCGAGACCGGATGCGGCCAGTCGCTGGCCCAGACGCAGCGGTCGATCGCGGCCTCGATATAGCTGCGCGCGATCGGAATGACATCGTCATACGGCGGGCCCGCTTGCGAGGTCTTCTCGCCGAGCGAGAGCATGACCCAGAAATTGCCCTTCTTGAGCAGCTCCAGCATCTTGCGCAGGTTCGGATCGTCCTTGCCGCGCGAGGGGTCGGGGCGCGCCATATGGTCGATCAACACGGGCACGTCGAGATTTTCGTATTTGGCGACGCTGGAGACGATGCCGTCCTTCTCCGGCTGGATCTTGACGTACCAACCGAGCTCGCGGATTCGTGCAATCGCCCGGGCGAAATCGGCATCGGACAGCACGGCACCCAGCTCCTGTCGAAAACTGAAGCGCGCGCCGCGCACGCCGGCGTCGTGCAGTTTGGCAAGATAAGCATCGTTCGCTTCAGCAAACACCAAGGCATTGGCACAGCCGCGATAGTTCGGGCCCATCGCGGCGAGACCGTCGAGCACGACGGAATGATCGGCGCCGTAGGTCGTTGTCTGCACGATGATGCCGCGCTCGATACCGAGCGTCTTGTGCATGCGCAATGCCGCTTCCCAGGTGGCCGTGGGCATCCGATAGGCCGCGCCCGGACGTTCCGGATATTTGTCGACGGGGCCGAGCACGTGAAACTGGCTGTCGACGGTTTTCGGCGGCGGCGCCTTGACCGGACGGCGCGGGTTCGGATCGAACGGCAGATAGGTCGGCATGTGCAAAAACTCCCTCAGTCGATCACGGCGGTGAAGTCGCACTGCACCAGTGCGCCGCCGTCCATGTTGTCCATCGGCAGCGCGTGACGCGCCGGGCGCGAATGCTCGTCCGGAAACATTTTCAGCCATTCGACATTGACCGGGCCGCGCTGCGTGCGGTCCTTCAACCACACCGTCATCTTGATGATGTCGTCCGTCGTGCCGCCCGCAGCCTCCACGGTCGCCTTCATATGCGCGAACATGTTGGCGCATTGGGCGTCCAGGCTCTCCGGCATCGTGCCAGCCCCGTCGCGACCGAGGATGACGCCCGACATCACAAGATTGCCGATGCGGCAGGCGTTCGGGATCGGATTGGCGTGCTTGAAGCCGCCGATATGGATGCTCTTGCGCCGCGTTGGGCCTGTCATGTGCGCTTCCTCCTTTTTTATTGGTTCAGACGAACTGGCACGACACGGAGCCGAAGGCGCCATAGTCGGCATGAAAGGTATCACCGCGGCGGATATCGACCGGACGCGTGAACGATCCCGCCAGCACCACCTCGCCGGCGGCGAGATGCTCGTCATGCGGTGCCAGGCGATTGGCGAGCCAGGCGATGCCGTTGGCGGGATGGTTGAGCACGCCGGCGGCAAGGCCGGTCTCCTCGACCTCGCCGTTGCGGAACAAGAGCGCGCCGATCCAGCGCAAATCCGCGTCTAGCGGGCGGAACGGCCGGCCGCCGAGCACCAGCGCGGCATTGGCGGCGTTGTCCGAGATGGTGTCGACGACCTTGCGCGCCTTGCCGGTCTCGGGATCGACGCGATGCATGCGCGTCTCCAGGATTTCGAGCGCGGGCGTGACGTAATCGGTAGCGTTGAGCACGTCGAAGATGGTGCAATCCGGACCGCGCAGCGGCGCCTTCAGCACGAAGGCGAGCTCGACCTCGATCCGAGGTGCGTGAAAGTGATCGAACGGAACCGGCGTGGCATCTGCATAGAACATGTCGGCAAATAGCACGCCGTAATCGGGCTCGGAAATGCCGACCGCGTTCTGCATCGCCTTCGAGGTCAGGCCGATCTTGTGGCCCTTGATGACCCGGCCGCGGCCGAGCTGAAGTTTTGTCCAGGCGCGCTGGACCGCGTAGGCGTCCTCGATGCTGAAGCCAGGATAGTCCTTTGAGAACATCGGAATCAGCGCCTTGCTGCGCTCGGCCTCATCGAGGCGCGCAGCAAGGCGCTCGATCGTGACGGTATCAAGCATCACTTACTGCTCCGCGGCCACGGTGTTCCTGAGCACGCCGATGCGGCTGGACTCGACCTCGACGACGTCGCCAACCTTCAGCCAGCGCGGCGGATCGAAGCGGGCACCCGCGCCCGTCGGCGTGCCCGTCACGATCATGTCGCCGGGCTTCAGGGTCGCAAAGGTCGAGAGATAGGAGATCAGGACATCGAACGGGAACATCAGCCGCTCGGTCGTGTCCTGCTGCCGCACCTCGCCGTTGACGCGCGTGACGATGTCATGCGGCCCGCGCGGGTCGAGCTCGTCCGCGGTGACGATCCACGGGCCGATGCTGCCGGAGCGGTCAAAGTTCTTGCCCTGCGTGACGTTGAACTTGCCGTGGCGCAGCCAGTCGCGGATCGTGCCTTCGTTGCAGAGCGTCATGCCGAAGATGTGCGCGAAGGCTTTTTCGCGCTGGATATGACGGCCGCCCTGGCCGATCACGATGACGAGCTCGCCTTCGTAGTCGAGCTGATCCGAGACGTGCGGCTTCTCCAGCGGCTGGCCGGAGCCCGTCATCGACGACATGCTGCGAACGAACAGGCTCGGATATTTGGGCAGGTCCGAACTGTCTTTATATTCGGCATTGCGTTCGGCGTAATTGACGCCGATGCACCAGAGCTTTTCGGGCGACAGCACCGGCGGCAGCAGCGTGAGCTTCTCAAGCATATAGTCGGGCTTCTGGCCGGCCACCACATCCTGCGCCTCGGCCAGCGCGTTGGCCGCGATCAGCGCCTTGAGGTCGGAGAAATCGCGGCCGATCCGCGTGGTCAGATCGACCACGCCGCCATCAATCGCCGCGCCGTAGCGCGGCTCTCCGTCCACCAGATAGCTCAACAGTCGCATCGTCGTTCTCCAATGGTCTTCAGGCGGCGTACGCCAGGCGTCCGCACGTTCAGTCCTTCGATTTGGGCGTCTGGAACACGGTGTTCAGCGTCACGATCTCGCCGAGGCGGGCATAACGGGGCCCGCCGATGCGGGCGATCGGATCGAGTGCCGCGGTCTCGACCTTGCCGTTGGTCACGAGGCCGTCGCGGATGTGGAACATCACGACCTCGCCCACGATCAGCCGGCTGCGCGCCTCGCCGAATTCGAGGCACTGGCGAAAGCGGCATTCCATCGCAACCGGCGCAGCGGCGAGCCTTCGTACCTTGATGCGCTCGCAGTCAAGCGTCTCCAGCCCGAGCTGCTCGACCTCGCTGATTTCAGGCGGATGCTCGATGGAGCTGTCGTGCACCGCATTCATCAGCGGCGTGTCGGCGATGTGGATGACATATTCCTCGGTGTCGAGGATATTGTGCGCGGTGTCCTTGTAATCAGCGCCCTTGCGGCCGACGCTGATGGCGAGCATCGGCGGCTTCTGCGAGACAAAGGTGAAGGCGCTGAACGGCGCGAGGTTGAGCACGCCGCTCCGCGACAGGCTCGTCACCCAGGCGATTGGGCGCGGCACCACGATGCCGGTCATCAGCCGGTAGATGCGCTCCGCGCCGAGCTCGGTGGGGTCGATCCGCATCGCTCAGTCAGCCTTGATGTTGGCCTTGCTGACGACCGGAATCCATTTGGCGTCCTCGCGCTCGAGATATGCCCTGAACTCGTCGGGCGTCATCGCGACGGCTTCGCCGCCGAGATTGTCGAACTTATCGACTACGCCCGGATCTTTCAGGATCGCAACCAGCGTCTCGTGCAGCTTGTCCACGATCGGCGCCGGCGTGCCTGCGGGCGCGAACAGGCCCGTAAACGTCTGGCCATCAAAGTCCTTGTAGCCGAGCTCGGCGAAGGTCGGCACGTCGGGCAGCGACTTCAGGCGATGCGGGCTGGTGACGGCAAGCGCACGGAACAGGCCGGCCTTGATGTGCTGGAGGCTGACCGTGAGCTGGTCGAAGGCGAACTGCACCTGGCCACCAAGCAAATCGTTGATGGCCGGCGCGTTGCCGCGGTAATGCGCGGTGACCCATTGCAGCTCGAGGCTCGTCTGCATCAGCTCGCTGAGCAGGTGGTTGGTGGTGCCAGGACCGGGCGAGGCCATGGTCAGCTTGCCGGGCTCGCGCTTGGCCAGCTCGATGAATTCCTTGAAGGTTGTGGCCTGCACCGACGGATGGACCTCGAGCACCAGCGGCGTCATCGAGATGGTCGAGATCGGCAGGAAGTCCTTCTTCCAATGATAGGCGTCGCGCTTGTTGATCTCAGTCGCGAACAGCACCGGGCCATTGGCGCCAACGAACAGCGTGTAGCCGTCGGGCGCCGATTTCGCGAAGGCCTCGCCCGCGATCATGCCGCCGGCACCGGCCTTGTTCTCGATGATGAAGGGCTGGCCGAGCTTTTCCTGGAGCTTGTCGGCGATGATGCGCGCGGCGCTGTCGACATTGCCGCCGGCGGGATACGGCACGATCAGCTTGACGCTGCGCGCCGGCCATTGCTGGGCCGACGCGGGCCCCGCCAGCATCGCAGTGACGACGACCATGGCAATCGCGATTAATTTCATGTTAACCTCCCGGCGGCGCTTCCAAACTCAATTCGAACGCTTCGCCGTTGTGCACGGCGCTTGATCGCCGCGCAATCTCCAGATGAGCGCTTTACCTGTCGAGTGAATTGTGGCGTTCTTGTCCACAATATGGACAAAGCCCATTCCTCAAGATCCGCGCGCAGCGCGCTGGAACCGCGACAGGGTGCGCAAGCGATCCGTCGCGCATTGTCGGTGCTGCGTATTCTTGCCGCAGGCCGCGAAGACGGTGTGCCATTGGCCGAGGTCGTGCAGGCCACCGGCCTCACACGCCCGACCGTGCACCGCATCGTTCACGTGCTGATCGAGGAAGGCATCGTCGAGCGGCACGACAGAACCGGCCGCTACGCGATCGGCAACCAGGTGCCGGAGCTGGCGCTCGCGCGCCCCCGGCCCTCGCCCCTGCTGGTGGCCGCAGGTCCTTCGCTGCGACGCGCCTCCGCCGAAATCGGCGACACGCTGTTCCTGACGGTGCGCACCGGCAACGACACGCTGTGCGTCGATCGCAGGATCGGCGCCTATCCGATCCAGGTGCTGTCGATCGAGGTCGGCGCGCGCCGCCCGCTCGGCGTCTCCAGCGCCGGCGTCGCCATTCTCGCCGCGCTGCCGGCGCAGGATGCGCGAAAAATCGTCACAGCGAACGAGAAGCGGTTCGATGCCTATCGGACCGACGCCGCAACCGTGCTCGGCCAGGTCACCGCGGCGCGGCGGCGCGGATTTGGCATGAGGGAGATCGGTCTCGTGCAGGGCACGACATCGATCTCCACCTGGATCAAGACCCCGGACGGGCGCCCTGCGGCGGCGATGACCGTATCCGCCGTTCGGACGAGGCTCGGCCCCCGCCGCGAGCAGGAGGTTGCGGAGATTTTGTTGCGCGAGGCGCGGAGCATCGAGCAGGCCATTCGTTCGAGTGCATAGCGCTGCGCGAGCCCGCGCGAGACTGTCAATGGGCTGACGTGGCGCGCGTTTTTGTGGCACAACGGCCGCCATCGCCGATCGACCAACGAGGCCACGCATGCCCGCGCCAAAACCGCCTGCCTTCGAGACCCTGAGCCTGCACGCGGGCCAGCATCCGGATCCCGCGACCGGCGCCCGCGCAGTGCCGATCTACCAGACCACGTCCTATGTGTTCCAGGATTCCGATCACGCGGCGGCGCTGTTCAATCTGGAGCGCGCCGGCCACATCTATACGCGCATCTCAAACCCCACCACCGGCGTGCTGGAGGAGCGGCTCGCGGCGCTGGAGGGCGGCGTTGGCGCGATCTGCACCGCGAGCGGCATGGCCGCGCTGCATCTCGCGATTGCAACGCTGCTCAACGCAGGCGACCACATCGTGGCGTCGAGCTCGCTCTATGGCGGCACCATCAATCTGCTGGCGCACACGCTGCCGCGCTTCGGCATCACCACGACTTTCGTGAAGCCGCGCGATCATGATGCGTTCCGGAAGGCGATCAAGCCGAACACGAAGCTCGTGATCGGCGAGACCATCGGCAATCCCGGACTTGAGGTGCTGGATATCCCGAAGGTCGCCGCGATTGCGCATGAGGCAAAGATTCCGCTGCTGATCGACAACACCTTTGCGACGCCCTATCTCAGCCGGCCGATCGAGCTCGGCGCCGACATCGTGATGCAGTCGGCGACCAAATGGATCGGCGGTCACGGCATCGCCATCGGCGGCGCCATCGTCGATGGCGGCCGCTTCGACTGGCGCGCGTCGGGCAAGTTCGGCGTGCTGACCGAGCCCTATGGCGGCTATCACGGCATCGTTTTCGACGAGCAGTTCGGCACGGCGGCCTTCATCATGCGGGCGCGCACCGAAGGCTTGCGCGATTTCGGCGCCTGCCTGTCGCCGACCAACGCGTTCCAGCTTTTACAAGGCGTCGAGACGCTGGGCGTGCGCATGGATCGCCACATCCAGAACACGCATCTCGTGCTGGAGGCGCTGAAGTCCAACAAGGCCGTGGACTGGGTGCTGCATCCCTCGCTGGAGGACCATCCCGACTACCAGCTCGCGAAGACGCTGCTGCCGCGCGGGGCGGGCTCGATCGTCTCCTTCGGCATCAAGGGCGGCCGGCCTGCGGGCCGCAAGTTCATCGAACAGCTGCGCATGATCAGCCATCTCGCCAATGTCGGCGACGCCAAGACGCTGGTGATCCACCCGGCCTCGACCACGCATCAGCAGATGGACGCCGAGCAGCTTAGGGCTGCCGGCATCGGCGAGGAGCTGGTGCGGCTGTCGGTCGGCATTGAGGCCGCCAGCGACATCATCGACGATCTCGCGCAGGCGCTGCGCATCTCGCAGAAGGTTTGACACGATGAAGCTCTCCGTCAACGGCGCCGAGGTGTTTGCCGCAACCGGCGGCCGCGAATTCGACAAGGCGCTGCCCACGGTCGCCTTCATCCACGGCGCCGGCTTCGATCATTCGACCTGGGCGCTGCACACGCGCTGGTTCGCCCATCACGGGTTTGGCGTTCTCGCTCCGGACTTGCCCGGCCACGGCCGCTCGGCCGGGCCGTCACTCACAAGTATCGCTGACATGGCCGACTGGACGGCGGCGTTGCTCGGTGCGGCGGGCGCAGCGAAGGCGCACCTGATCGGCCATTCCATGGGATCGTTGATCTCGCTGGAGACCGCGGCACGGCACCCGGCCAAGGTCTCGGCGCTGAGCCTGATCGGCACGGCCGCGACGATGACGGTCGGCCCGGATCTGCTGAAAGCGGCCGAAGCCAACGAGCAGGACGCGCTCGACATGGTCTCGATCTGGGGCCTCGGCTTCAACGCCGAGCTCGGCGGCAGTCTCGCGCCGGGCCTGTGGATGCATGGCGGCGCGCAGGCGGTGCTTCAAGCTTGCGAGCCGGGCGTGCTGTTCAAGGATTTGTCGGCTTGCAATGCCTACGCGAATGCGCTTGCTGCGGCGGCGAGCGTGAAGGTGCCTGCTACCCTCATCCTCGGCGAGCGGGACATGATGACGCCGGCGAAGGCCGGCAAGGCGCTCGCCGCCGCGATCCCGCATGCGAAAACAATCGTGGTGCCGGGCGCGGGCCACATGATCATGGCCGAGCGGCCCGATGAATTGCTCGCGGCGTTGAGGGGCTGATAGGATCAATCTTCCGCGTCGCGCGTTGCGGTTGGACACCTTTGCGATTGCAAGAGGGAACTCGACCCATGCCAAGACAGGAAGTCATTCGTAAAGCCAAGCGGGACAAGCGCGCCGGCAAATCCGCCAGCACGCAGGCCGGTGAATTCGTCAAGGACGAGATCGACAAGATCAGGAAAGGCAAGCATGGCGCCCGCTCGGCGCGCCAGGCCATCGCCATCGGCCTGTCCGAGGCGCGCCGCGCCGGCGTCGATCTGCCGCCGCCGCGCAAAGGACGCGTCAAGAAGGCGACGCGCCGCAGCGCCAAATACGCCTATGAGGCCGGTCAGGGCAAACGCACCCCGAAGCGCCGTCCGCGCGTCTCGCGGGCCGTCGAAGGCGTCCTGAAGAAGGAGCCGCGCTCGACCGCATCGCGGAGTGCGCTGTCGAAGCAGGGCAAGCGCGCCGCGAGCCGGCGAACCGCTGCGTCACGCTCGGCCGCTGCACGGAAGGCGAGCCACACCAAAGGTGCCAAGGTCCGCTCCACCGCGGCAAAGAAGGCGGCACGCACCAGGGCCCGCCGCCGGAGTTGATCTAGCTCGCGCGCCGGCTCCGCTCCGAGAACACGGCACGCGCGGCGCGCTCGGCCTCGCGTGCCGAGCGGAACTGACGGCCTTCGAGACTGTCGAACAGGCGCTCGGAGGAGAAGAAGCGGAAGCCGCGCTCATCTCTTGTGATGATGCCAGCGGCGCGATCGTGGATTTCGATGATGTAGGCGTTGGACCGGGCCTGAAACTGGGCTTGAAACTGGGCTTGGGACATGACTGCTCGCTCGCCGAAATCTCGGCGTTCCGGACTTGAAATTTGCCTTGGGATTTGCGGTGTGTGGCGTTGCCAGGAGAAGGTCAGCAACAACAACAGGCGCTGGTAGCCGCGGAGAAACAGCGCCGCGTCATGCACGCGTGCATGTCGTCAGGATTACGCTGGTGATCGGTTCTCATATCGCGGCATCAAGCTCGAGGAGCAGTTTCAATGCTTCGAATATCGAGCGATTGGCGCGATTGGTCAATGAAATGGCTGTCCATATTTGGCAGCGGAGCGCTGGGGTGCTCCTCCCGCTACAAGCGCTGACAGGCGGATTCATCTCGCGATGAGTTCAACGCGCCCGCACGGCCAGGCGTGGTAAACTTCGGCTAACGCAATCATGGGGAGATCCTGATATGGCGCACGATCTGAAGGGGCGCGTAGCGCTCGTCACCGGCGGCTCGCGCGGGATCGGCGCTGCCGTCTGCCGCGCGCTGGCCGAGGCCGGCGCAGCCGTGGCAATCAATTGCCGCGAGCAGATCGGACAGGCCGAGCAGCTCGCAGGCGAGATCGGCCAACATGGCGGCCGTGCCATCGTCGTTGCCGCCGACGTCTCGCAGCGCGAGGCCGTTGCCAACATCGTCGCGCGCGCCGGAGCCGGGCTCGGGCCGATCGATATTCTCGTCAACAATGCCGGCATCGCCATCACGCGCGGCGTCGACGATCTCACCGAGGACGATTTCGATCGCACCATCCTGGTCAACCTGAAATCGGTCTTCCTGTGCACACAGGCCGTGCTGCCGTCGATGCGCGCGCGAAAGTGGGGCCGCATCGTCAACGTCTCCTCGGGTGCCGCGCGCGGCGCTGGCTCGATCGGCCCGCACTACAACGCCTCCAAGGCCGGCATGGAGGGCCTCACGCGCGGTTACGCGGCGCGGCTGGTGAAGGAGGGCATCACCGTGAATGCGGTAGCGCCGTCGCTGATCGAGACCGACATGATGAGCGGCCAGCCGCAACTCATCAGCCGCATCCCGCTCGGCCGCTTCGGCACGGCGGATGAGGTGGCGAAGGCCGTGATGCTGCTGGTCGACAACGCCTACATGACCGGGCAGACGATCGCGCTGAGTGGCGGGATGGCGTTTAACTGAAACTCGGTGATTGCGGCCTCCCTCTCCCACAGGGGGAGAGGGGAAGAAAGCACTCACCACATTGTCGCGGCGGCGCGCTCCGGCCAGATGCGATCATACTCGGCTCCGCCGACCTTGTTCTGGCTCATCTCGGCGAGGATCTGGCCGGGCGTCGGCAGCGTCTTCGGGTCGATGCGCTTGTCGGGATTCCAGAGGTCGGAGCGAACGATGGCACGGGCGCACTGGAAGTAGATCTCTTCCACATTCATCACCATGACGCTGCGCGGCGCCTTGCCCTCGACCTTGAACGAAACGAGCAAGTCCGGATCGATCGAGAGATGGGCGCGACCGTTGGCGCGGACCGCGTTGCCGGAGCCGGGGATCAGGAACATCAGCGACACCCTGGGATCGCGCACGATGTTGCGCAGGGAATCGACCCGGTTGTTGCCGCGCCGATCCGGCAGCATCAGCGTCCTGGGATCATGGATGCGGACGAAGCCCGGAAGGTCGCCGCGCGGCGAGCAGTCGATGCCCTCGGGCCCGATCGTGGCGAGCGCGGCGAACGGCGCCTTCTCGATGAAGATGCGATAAAGCGGCGTGACGTGGTCGGCGACTTTCACGGTCGAGGCATCATTGGTGGCGCCGTAGATGGCTTCGAGTTCCTCGACCGTCCTGATCACCGTCATTCCACTCTCTCCTGCTCTGCCGACGATTACTCGCGCCAGCACTCATTCCTGATGACGCGCACGAGCTGGCGGCCGTGATAGTCGGCGCTGCCGGCGTTGAGAATAGTGACATCGGCATTGGCGGAGGCGTCGTCGACGCCGCGCGCAAGCCGCTCAGCGAGATTGCCGTCGCTGTGCCGTGCCCGGGCGGCAAGGCGCTGCGCCAGCACGTCCGGCGGCGCCGTGATCGCGACCACGACGACGTTGGCATAGACCTGGCGCAGCGTGCCAATGACCGTGCGCGAGACGTTGGCGACGACGGCGCGCCCCGCGCGGATGTCGTCGTTGATCTCCAGCGGCAGGGCGTAGGAATGCCCATGCGCGTCCCAATGCACCGCGAAATCGCCGTGCTCGCGGGCACCGCGAAATTCGTCGGGACTCATCGCCATGTTATCCTCGTCGGCGGAGGACTCGCGTGTCACGATGCGGCGCGGGAAGACGATGTCGTGATCATCGACACACGCTGCCTGCGCCAGCCGCAGCAGCGTGTCCTTGCCGGCGCCGCTCGGGCCGACCACGAGCACCAGCCGCCCCGGTCCAATCGCGCCCGCCGCGTCCTTCGCCGTCGTGCCGGTCTCGCTCATGCGACACGGCCGCCTTCGCGCCAGACGCTGCGAACCACGGGAACGCTGCCCGCGACATGGACGCGGATCAGATCGGCGCGCTTGCCGATTGCGATCTCGCCGCGATCGGTGAGGCCGACGGCGTCGGCGGGCGCCTTGGTCACGGTGCGAATGGCCGCCGGCAGGCCGATCGACGGCGCATGCTCGGGCAGTTGCAACGCGCCCATCAGAAGGCTCGAGGGAATGTAGTCCGACGACAGGATGTCGAGCAGCCCTTCGCGGGCGAGATCCACCGCGGCGATGTTGCCCGAATGCGAGCCGCCGCGCACGACGTTGGGCGCCCCCATCAGGATGTCGATGCCGGCCTGATGCAGGCCGCGCGCGGCCTCGATCGTGGTCGGAAACTCCGCCACCGCAACACCGTCGCGCACGGCGTCGGCGACGTTCTCCTCGGTGGTGTCGTCATGGCTCGCCAACGGAATCTTGTACGCGTGCGCCAGCGCCACGATCTCGCGCATGTTGGTCGCGGCATAGGTCTTCTGATACTCGAAGCGCTTCGCGAACAGCTCGTCGAGCTCGGCATCGGTCTTGCCGCCGCCCTTGCCGCGATAATAGTCGCGCAGCTTGACCTCGTCGCGGAACTGGCGTTGGCCGGGTGTGTGGTCCATCAGCGACATCAGCTTGACGTCGGGACGGTCGATCAGCTCCCTGGCTTCCACGACCACGCTCGGCATCGGGATTTCGCAGCGCAGATGCAGGAAGTGGTCGGCGCGCAGCAGGCTCGAATCACGCGCGGTCGTGATTGCGGCGGCAAGCACGCCGGCACGACCATCGACCTCCTCGGCGCCGTCCTCGCGCCAGACGCGGAGCGAATCGAACACCGTGGTGATGCCTGACGTCGCGAGCTGGCCGTCATAGGAGATGACAGCCGCGACCGGATTCCAGAACACTTTTGGGCGCGGCACGTAATGGGCTTCGAGATGGTCGGTGTGGAGCTCGATCAGGCCAGGCATGATCAGATCGCCGCCGGCATCCTCCGCGCCCGCGGGGGCCCTGCCCTCGCCGATCTCGGCAATGCGTCCGTCCGAAAGAGCAAGCCAGCCCTGTTCGATCACCCGGTCCGCCAGCACGATCCTGGCGTTGGCGATCACGAGTTCCTTCGGCTTGGCGTTCATGTCCCTCTTCCTTCAGGCCGCGGCGGCAAAGCTGGTGACGTCGACGATGCGGTCGGCAATCAGATGGCGGATTTCGTCGTCATGCACAATCGCGACCATGGCGACGCCCTGGCGCTTCTTCTCGGCAACCAGCGCGACCACGACGGCGCGGTTGGCGGCATCGAGCGAGGCGGTCGGCTCGTCCAGCAGCAGGATCGGCAGCTCCGAGATGAAGCCGCGTGCGATGTTGACGCGCTGCTGCTCGCCACCGGAGAAGGTCGCGGGCGGAAGCTGCCAGAGCCGCTCGGGGATATTGAGACGATGCAGCAGCTCGCCGGCGCGCGCTTGCGCATCAGCGCGCGTCATGCCGTTGACGATCAAGGGCTCGGCGACCACGTCGATGGTGGCGACCCGCGGCACCGCACGCAGGAACTGGCTGACATAGCCGATGGTCGCGCGGCGGACGTTGAGGACCTGCCGCGGCTCGGCGGTGGCGAGATCAATCACCTCGCCGCGATGGCGGATGCCGATGCGGCCGGAATCGCAACGGTAATTGCCGAAGATCATCTTCAGGATGGAGGATTTGCCGGCACCGGACGGACCGGACAGCACGACGCACTCACCGGGATCGACGTGGAAGGTCACGCCGCGCACGACAGGCAGTTCGATGCCGCCCTGTAGGTGCATCGTGAAGGTCTTGTTGGCGTCGGCGATGTCGATCATGGCGGTCATCGGAAGACTCTTGTTGGAAGGCTTATGGCGGCAAAATCGAGGAGACGAGGAGCTGGCTGTAGGGCTCACGCGGATCGTCCAGCACCTGATCGGTGAGGCCGGTCTCGATGACGCGGCCGCCCTTCATCACCATCACGCGATGCGACAGAAGGCGTGCGACCGCGAGATCGTGGGTGACGATGACGACGGCGAGATGCAGTTCGGCGACGAGATTGCGCAGGAGATCGAGCAGGCGGGCCTGGACTGAAACATCAAGCCCGCCGGTCGGCTCGTCCATGAATACCAGCCGCGGACCGGTGACGAGGTTACGCGCGATCTGGAGGCGCTGGCGCATACCGCCCGAATAGGTGCGCGGCGCATCATCGATACGCGCGACGTCGATCTCGACCCGCGTCAGCCAGTCAGAGGCGGACTCGCGAATGCGGCCGTAATGGTTCCAGCCCACCGCCATCAGCCGCTCACCGACATTGGCACCGGCGGAGACCGCCATGCGCAGGCCCTGCGCCGGATCCTGATGCACAAAGCCCCAATCGGTGCGGAACAGCAGGCGCCGCTCGGCCTCGCCAAGCGCGGCGAGATCGCGGGTGACGCCGTCGCGCATCCGGTACGACACCTGCCCGCCGCTCGCCGCGAGCTGGCCCGACAGCAGCTGCAACAGCGTCGACTTGCCGGAGCCTGACTCGCCGACGATCGCCAGCACCTCGCCGGGATAGAGCGAGAACGATACGTCACGGCACGCGGCGATGCGGCCGTAGGATTTGCTGAGGCTCTCCGCAACCAGCAGCGGCTGATCGGTTTCGAGCAGATCCTGGTCAGCCATTGGAGGCCTCCTGCGCCTTGTCCTTGTAGGGCGCAGCACTTAGGGCACCGTGATGGCCGGCGGCCTGACGTCCCTCGCAATAGTCGGTGTCGGAGCAGACAAACATGCGGCTGCCCTGGTCGTCGGTGACGATCTCGTCGAGATAGGAATTCTCGGCCGCGCACAGCGCGCAGGGCGCGTTGAAACGATACGGCTCGAACGGATGATCCTCGAAGTCGAGCGACACCACCTGGGTATAAGGCGGGATCGCATAGATGCGCTTCTCGCGGCCGGCACCGAACAGTTGCAGCGCCGGGCAATTGTCCATCTTGGGATTGTCGAATTTCGGCGTCGGCGACGGATCCATCACATAGCGCGCATTCACCTTGACCGGATAGGCGTAGGCCGTCGCGATATGGCCGAAACGGGCGATGTCCTCGTAGAGCTTCACATGCATCAGGCCGTATTCGGCGAGCGCGTGCATGCGCCGCGTCTCGGTCTCGCGCGGCTCGAGGAAGCGCAGCGGCTCCGGGATCGGCACCTGATAGACCAGCACCTGGTTCGCGTGCAACGACGTCTCCGGGATGCGGTGACGGGTCTGGATCACGGTCGCCTCGTCCGTCGAGGTCGTCGTGGCGACGCCGGCAGTCTTGGCGAAGAATTTGCGGATCGAGATCGCGTTGGTGGTGTCGTCGGAGCCCTGGTCGATCACCTTCAGCACGTCCTGCGGTCCCAGGATCGCGGCGGTCACCTGCACGCCGCCGGTGCCCCAGCCATAAGGCATCGGCATCTCGCGGCTGGCGAACGGCACCTGATAGCCGGGGATCGCGATCGCCTTGAGGATCGCGCGGCGGATCATCCGCTTGGTCTGCTCGTCGAGATAGGCGAAATTGTAGGCGGGCGCGTTCATTCCGCGGCCTCCTTCATGGCATCGGGCGCATTGGCCTCGGCAGAGGCTTCGGCAAACTCCTTGCGCAGCTTGCGCAGCAGGCCGAGCTCGGACTGGAAGTCGACATAATGCGGCAGCTTCAGATGCTCGACGAAGCCGGTGGCCTGGACGTTGTCGGAATGCGACAACACGAATTCTTCATCTTGCGCCGGGGCTCCGACCTCCTCACCGAGCTCGCGGGCGCGCAGCGCGCGGTCGACCAGCGCCATCGACATGGTCTTGCGCTCGCTCTGGCCGAAGGCGAGGCCGTAGCCGCGGGTGAAGCACGGCGCTTCCGTCGCCGAGCCCTTGAACTGGTTGACCATCTGGCACTCGGTCAGCTCGATCGAGCCCAGCGGCACGGCAAAGCCGACGTCTTCGGCAGCGAACTCCACCTCGACCTCGCCGAAGCGGATCTCGCCGGCGAAGGGATGGTTGCGGCCGTAGCCACGCTGGGTGGAGTAGCCCATCGCCAGCAGAAAGCCTTCGTCGCCGCGTGCGAGATTCTGCAGGCGCAAGTCACGGTCCGCAGGAAAGTTCAGCGGCTCGCGGGTGAGGTCGCCGACGCTGGCGCCATCTTCGGCCTGCGGCGAGGTCTCGATCAGTCCGTCGCGACCCAGAATGTCAGTCACGCGCGGCGTCGGCGCGGTCGAGGCTTCGCCAACAGCCGGCGCTTCCGGCACAAAGCCTTGGGCCAGCGACGGATCGAGCAGGCGATGGGTGTAGTCGAAGGTGGGCCCGAGGATCTGGCCGCCCGGAATGTCCTTGAAGGTCGAGGATACCCGCCGCTGCACCCGCATGGCGCCGGTGTCGACCGGCTCGCTCGCACCGAAGCGCGGCAAGGTGGCGCGGAAGGCGCGAACCAGGAAGATCGCCTCGATCAGGTCGCCGCGGGCCTGCTTGATCGCCAGCGCTGCGAGCTCGCGGTCATAGAGCGAACCTTCGCTCATGACGCGGTCGACGGCCAACCCAAGCTGTTCCGAGATCTGGTCAAGCGAGACTTCCGCGACGCTTTGGTCGCCGCGCCGCGCATTGGCGAGCAGGCGATGGGCGTTCTCGATGGCGCGTTCGCCGCCTTTGACTGCGACATACATGCGTCAGCCTCCTTTGCTCATGACACGCGTGCTGCGCGGGATCGCCACCACGGCATCATCGGCGACCAGAACCACGTCGATGCCGCGCGGAAACAGCGTCTCGTTGAAACGCAGGCGTTCAAACAGGTCGAACGGCTTGATCGAAGCCAGGAGCGTTGCGACACCGTCGATGCCGGGGCCACGCAGCTCGAAGCTGCGGCCTGCGTCCAGGCTGTCGACCTGAATGATCAGTGTGGTCGAACGATCCGGATATTCGTTGGTGCCGAGCGCAAAACGCTCGAGCGAGGGCAGCGCACCGCCGTCACCGATCAGCGCAAAGGCCGCGATCGAGGAGTCCGGCACCACGGGCGCGCCGGTGTGGAACTTGAGCCATTTCAGGACGTCGGAGCTTTCCGACATCCGCGCATCAAGCCAGAGCGGCGTGTCGTGGTCAAACAGCGTCAGCGCAATCGCGGCGGTGCCGCGCATCATCGTATCAGGCGTTCCCGCCATCGGCACGATGCGCTGGACCGAACCCGGCCGCGCCATCGCATCCATGACCGAACGAAAGGTCGATTGCGCCGACAACACCTTGTCGACGAAACCGGGCGGCAGTTCCGCAATCGTGGTCATGGCCTCACCCCTCACCGCGCACCATGGTGTAGAAATCAACCTTCGTCGCAGCGGTCTCTTCCGCCGCCTGCTTGCGCCTGACCATAAGCTGCTCGCGCAACGGCGCGATAACGTCGCGCTCGACGGCTGCAGCAAAATCCCGGGACTGCACCAGCGCATCGCACAGAGCGATCAGCCGCGCCTTCTCACCGTCGCGCCCGAGCGTGTAGCCGAAGCCGACCTCACCGCCCGCAAGCCGCACCGCGGCGCGCGACACCGTCGCCTCGCCGAGGTTGAACGGCGCGCCGTCGCCGCCGACCCGGCCGCGCAACATCACCAGGCCGTTTTCGGGCGCGCGCAAATCCTGGTGGCCAGGCAAGGGGATCGTGCGGAGGCGGGCGGCGATCTCGCCCGCCTCCGCGTGCGCCAGCACGGCCATGGCGGCCTGGCGCTGGGCTTGCTGGGTGTTGTGCTGGGTCACCGAATCCACCGATCTCTTCTACAGAACTTGCCGAATCCAAGTTGTCTATGATACTAGACAACTTGATACGAGAGCGCCATGACTGTTTCGTGACAAAGGTGTGATTTTCGAGCTAGGCTGGCCACCGACATGAGCATGCAGGACACCGCCTCTTCGGGCGTCGCGCTATGGCGCCTCGTTGCCGACGGCATCGAGCGCGGCATCGCCGACGGCCGTTTTGCCGCAGGCGACAGATTGCCGGGCGAGATGGAGATCGCCGAAACCTACCGCGTCAATCGCCACACTGTGCGGCGCGCGCTGGCGGCACTTGCCGAGCGCGGCATCGTGCGCGCCGAGCGCGGCAGCGGAACCTATGTCGAAGCGCAGAAGCTCGCTTATCCGCTGCGCTCGCGCACGCGCTTCTCCGAGATCGTCGGCGCCGGCGGCCGCGAGCCGCATGGCCGGATGATCGAGACGTCGGAAGATGTCGCAACCCGCGAGCTGGCGCGGGAGCTGGGATTGAAGACCGGCGCACCGCTGGTCCGAATCGAGGCCATCCGGCTCGCCGATCGCGCGCCGATCTGCGTCTCCACCACCTGGCTGTCTGCGGAACACTTTCCGGGCGCGGGCACGGTGTTTGCCGCGACGCGCTCGATGACGAAAATGCTCGAGCATTACGGGATCCGCGATTATCGCCGCGGCGCGACCCGGATCACCGCCGGCATCGTCGACGCCACCGACGCCGCGCGGCTTGATCTCCCGCTGGGCCGGCCGATCCTGGTGGTCGATGCCACCGACCTCGACCTCGAGGGCAAGCCGCTGGTGACCAAGCACTCGCGGTTTGCGGCGGAGCGGGTGGAGTTCTTGGTCGAGCCGTAACTCTTCTCCCTCGCCCCAGATCCGAACTCGTAGGGTGGGCAAAGGCGCACTTGCGCCGTGCCCACCATCTTTCCAAGATTTAAAGTTGGTGGGCACGCTTCGCTTTGCCCACCCTACGAGATCGGCGATCAGGCCACAGCCCTACGTCCAATGATCGCAAACCGGAGCTTGCCCGAGATGAAATCGATCGCGGCGACCGCGACCAGAATCATCAGGATCAGGAACGACACCTTCTGCCATTCCAGCACACGGATCTGCTCGGCGAGCTGGAGGCCGATGCCGCCGGCGCCGACGATGCCGATGATGGTGGCCGAGCGGGTGTTGGATTCGATGAAATAGAGCACCTGGCCCGCGATCACGGGCAGCACCTGCGGCAACAGGCCGAAGCGGATCTCGTGCAGCGCGCTGCCGCCGGAGGAGCGGATGCCCTCGACCTGCTTCTGATCGGCGCCTTCGATCGCCTCGGAGAACAGTTTGCCGAACGCACCGAAATCCGACACGGCGATCGCCAGCACGCCGGCGAACGGGCCGAGCCCGACCACGTTGATCCATACCAGCGCCCAGATCAGCGTGTCGACGCCTCGGATCGAATCGAGGAAACGGCGCACGGGAAAGCGCAGGATGATCGACGGCACGACATTGCGTGCAGCAAATAAGCTGACCGGAAGCGCGAGCAGCGCGGCCAGCGTGGTGCCGAGTAGCGCGATCGACAACGTCTCGCCCATCGCCTTCAGATAGATCGGCAGCGACGAGCCGGGATCGGGCGGGATCATCATCATGCTGATCCAGCCGAGCTGGCTGAGGCCGCTGAAGAGCCGCGACGGCGAGAAATCGAGATCAATCAGGCCATAAACGAAGATGCCGAGTGCCGCGACGATCATGGCCGGCGTCGCAAGCCGTGCCGCGGCCGGACGCTCGAACACATCAGGGTAGCGCGCGCGAATCTGCGCGGTGTCGACCTCCTGCGGCCCTGTCACGTCCGCGCCTCCTTGCCGAACAGGCGGCCGCGCAACCAGCCGGTCGAGATGTCGATCATGAAGACCGTGACGATGATGAGCAGCAGGATCGCGCTGACGTCCGAATAATAGAACTTGCGGATGGCGACGACGAGCTCCTGCCCGATACCGCCGGCGCCGACAAAGCCCATGACGGACGCTTCGCGGACGTTGACCTCGAAACGCAGCAGCGCGTAGCTGGCATAGCCAGCGGTCACCTGCGGCAGAATCGCAAACCGTATGCAGGAGAGCCAGCTCGCACCTGTCGAGCGGATACCCTCGACCGGCTTCATGTCAGCATTTTCGACGATTTCCGAGAACAGTTTTCCCAAAGCGCCGGTGGAGTGGATCGCGATCGCGAGCACGCCCGCCATCGGCCCGAGGCCGAAGGCGATGACGAAGATCAGCGCGAACACGATGCCCGGGACGGTGCGGGCGAACTCGAGCAGGCGCCGCACCACGAAGCGAAGCCATGGCCGGGGCGAGGTGTTTTCGGCCGCAAAGAAGTTCAGGGCAAAAGCGAAGATGGCGCCGATCAATGTGCCGACATAGCTGATCAGCAGCGTCTCACCCAGCATCTTCAGCCATTTGCGCCAGCCCCACAGCCATTCGCCGACATCGGTCCAGACCCGCTGGCCGCTATCGAGCGTAAGGATGCGATCGAAATAGCTGAGGAAGTTGCCGAAGTAAGTGAACAGGGTCCGCAGATTCACTTCCGCGCCGATCGCAGCGAGAAGCAGCGCCGCGGCAAAAATCGCGGCTCCCAACAGGAGACGGAGCCGCTTGCGCAAGACCGCCTTGTTATAGGCGGCGTTCAGCGCAGCAAGCTGCTGCTCGGGGAGGATCGAAACGGCGACGGTCATCGGATAGAGACTGGTCCGTCAAAAGAGAATGAGCCGGGTCCATCGACCCGGCTCCAGTGCATCGCCCCGAAACTCAGGACGCCTTCTTCTTACGCAGTGCATCGACGAACTTGATCAGCTCGATCGTGCCATCCCAGTCCTTGGTGGTGGCGGGATGAAAACCCTTCTTCTGGCCGTCCTGGAGGCGATCGAAGGCTGCCTTGTCCTTGACCGGCGCGTCGAAGAACGCCTTGGCGATCGCCGCCTTGGCCTCTTCCGGCAGGTCGGAGTTATAAGCATAGGGGCCGTTGATGATCGGCGCAGATTTGTGGATGATGCGGAAATCGTCCTTCTTCATCGGCGAACCGTCGGCATTCTTCAGCATGCCCTTGGTCAGCATCTGCGCCAGCGTCGAATCGTCGTCGCTGGTCCACTGGTTGGCGGCGACATCCACCGTGCCCTGCGCCAGCGCCAGGATCGCGTTCTCATGGCTGCCGGTGAAGACGACCTTGCTGAAATAAGTGTCGGCGTCGGGGATGCCCATCTTGTCGAGCTCGAAGCGCGGCACGTTGTTGCCGGAGGTCGAGTTCGGGTCGACGAGGCCCAGGTTCTTGCCCTTGAGGTCGTCAACCTTCTTGTAGGGGCTGGTCGTCTTGACGAAGAACACCGAGTAATAGCCGGTCGAGCCGTCGGAGTTGATGTCGTTGGCGAAGGCGTCGGTCTTGACGCCTGTCAGGCGGGCGCGGGCGAACGAGGCCGAGCCGTAGCTCGCGATGTGGATGTTGCCGGCGCGCTGGCCTTCGATAACGGCGGCATAGTCGTTGGCGATGCGCAGCGTGACCTTCACGCCCAGTTCCTTGGAGAGATAGCTCATGAACGGCGCCCAGCGCTCAGTCACGCCCGAGGCGTTCTCCGCCGGAATGACCGCGAAGGTCAGTTCGGGATATTTGGCCTTCCAGTCCTCTGCGGAGGCTGAAGTCGTGAACACGAGCGCGGCGGCGCCGGCAAGAACGAGTCTGCGAGTGATCATGGTACCCTCTATCATCAGTTGGGTTCTGTTGACGCAAAAACTGGCAATGACGGACGCAAGTGCGGCTCAGGCGGCGGCCGCCGTTCCGAGTGCCGGGACGCCCTCGGGCGCCGGCGCAGGTGTGCCGCCCATGACATCGGCGGCCTCGAGATCGTAGAGTTCGCGGGCAACGTGATCGGTCAACTCAGCCGGCGCGCCGTCGAACACCACGCGCCCCTGAGCCATGCCGATCAGGCGGTCGCAATAGCTGCGCGCCAGATCGAGCGAATGCAGATTGCAGAGCACCGTGATGCCGAAATGCTTGTTGATGCGCAGCAGCGCATCCATGACGATCTTGGTGTTGCGCGGATCGAGCGATGCGATCGGCTCGTCGGCGAGGATGATGTCGGGCTGCTGCACCAGTGCACGGGCAATCGCCACGCGCTGCTGCTGGCCGCCGGAGAGCTGGTCGGCGCGCTGCGCGGCGAGCGAAGCGATGTCGAACTGCTCCAGCGCCGACATCGCCAGCGCTTTGTCCTGCTCCGGCCAGGTCTGCGACAACGAGCGCCAAGCCGGCATCTTTGCGAGACGGCCCATCAGCACATTGGTCAGCACGTCGAGCCGGCCGACCAGATTGAACTGCTGAAAAATCATCGCCGAGCGCGCCCGCCACTGCCGCAGCTCCTTGCCGCGCAGCGCGGTGACGTCGAGGCTGTCGAACACGATACGCCCCTGCGTCGGCGTCGCGAGCCGATTGATGGTCCGCAGCAAGGTCGACTTGCCGGCGCCGGAACGCCCGATCACACCGACGAAGCCGCCGGGCGAGATTTGAAACGAGGCGTCGTCCACCGCGGCTTTTGCGCCGAAGCGGCACGTCAGACCTTCAACCACCAGCATGCAGGGCTCCAGAGTAGCTGGGACCCACCGCTATCGCCGACGCTTGACACTTGTGTGACACGCGCGGTGCGGTGCGGCGTTGCTACACACCTCATCCCCTGTCATCGCATCGTCATTGTCTTGTCATCAAGCCGCTTGATGACGAGCGCCCGCCCTCGAATTCTCGGATGCAGCATGGCCAAGGTGCTTTCGGTCCAACCGACTATCGATCCTTCGGCGCAGCTGCATGAGACCCGGCTCGGCGCCTATACCGAGGTGGGGGCGCGCACGATCCTGCATGAAGTGGCGATGGGCGACTATTCCTACGTCGTCAACGACGCGCAGATCACCTACGCAACCATCGGAAAATTCTGCTCGATCGCGGCGATGACGCGGATCAATCCGGGCAATCATCCGATGCATCGCGCCACGCAGGCGCACTTCACCTACCGCTCCAGCGCCTACTTCCCGGGCGAGAGCGACGACACCGATTTCTTCGACTGGCGGCGCCAGCATCACGTCCATATCGGCCATGACGTCTGGATCGGCCATGGCGCGGTCGTGCTGCCCGGCCGCAATATCGGCACCGGCGCGGTGATCGCGGCCGGCGCCATCGTCACCAAGGACGTGCCGGCCTATACCATCGTCGCCGGCAATCCGGCGCGGATCGTGCGGCGGCGGTTCTCCGAAGAGGTTGCCGGACGGCTTGCAAAACTGGCATGGTGGGACTGGGATCACGACAAATTGCGTGAAGCGCTGCCCGATTTCCGCAAGCTCGCGATTGAAGATTTCCTGACGACATACGAAGCAGGGGCAAGTTCCTCTTCCAGCAAACGAAGCGCAGTCGCGTGACAAACATTTTCATCGAGGGTGGCCGGACCCTGATCGGCTCCGAGCTCGCCGAAACCTCCCTTGCAGTATCGGGATCCGACATCGCGCAGATCGATGCATCTCGCGGCCGCGCGCGGCTGGCGATCGATGCGCGCAACCTGCTGGTGCTGCCCGGCATCGTCGATCTGCACGGCGACGCCTTCGAGCGGCAGATGATGCCGCGCGCCGGCGTCGATTTCCCGATCGACGTCGCGCTGGCCGACACCGATCGCCAGGCCATCAGCAACGGCATCACCACGGTGTTCCACGCCACCACCTGGTCGTGGGAGCCGGGCCTGCGCAGCGGCGACAATGCAAGACGTCTGCTCGAGGCGATCGAGCGACAGCGCCCGCAGTTCGCTGCCGACACCCGCTTCCACCTGCGGCACGAGACCTACAATCTCGATGCCCAGGCCGAGATCGGCCAGTGGCTCGCCGAGGGTCGCGTCGACCTGTTCGCCTTCAACGACCACATGGACGGGGTCGTCGCCGACATCTCCAATCCACGCAAGCGCAACCGCATGGTAGAGCGCACCGGCCTGTCGAGCGAGGCGTTCGACAAGCTCGTTGCGCATATTGTCTCGCGCGCTGCCGATGTTCCGGCTTCGATCGCCCGGCTCGCTGCGGCGGCACGCAGCGCCGAGGTGCGGATGCTCTCGCACGACGATGCGACCCCGGCGATGCGCAGGGGCTTTCGTAGCCTCGGCGTGACGCTCGCCGAATTTCCGATCAACGAGGAGACGGCGCGCGAGGCCGCAGATCATGGCGACGCCATCGTCTACGGCGCGCCGAACGTGGTGCGTGGCGGCAGCCACACTGGCTGGACCAAGGCCTCGGACATGATCGCGAAGGGGCTCTGCTCGGTGCTGGCATCCGACTATTACTATCCGGCGCCGCTGCTCGCCGCATTCCGGCTGGCTTCAGACGGCGTGCTGCCGCTGACGGAGGCCTGGAAGCTGATCTCGTCGGCACCGGCGCAATCCACGGGCCTGACCGATCGCGGCACGCTCGCCGCGGGCCATCGCGCCGACATCCTGCTGGTCGACGATAGCGCGCTGCTGCGGCCGCGGCTGGTCGCGGTGATCGCCGCAGGCCGGCTCGTTCATCTCACCGATGCGACGCGGCTGCTCGGCCCGGTGGTGACGCCGCGCGAAACTGTCGTCGCGGCATAAATTGGTTATGCTCCGGCAATGACAGGTTTTTCCCGCTACGCGATCTATTTTTCCGCCGGCGCCGACAATGCGCTCTCTCGATTCGGCGCCGAGTTGCTTGGCTATGATGCCTATACGAGCGACGAGCTTTCGTTTCCGCAAGGCACCCTGCATGCCGTGCCGGACTGGCACGACATTACCGCCGATCCCCGCAAATACGGCTTTCACGGCACGCTGAAGGCGCCGATGGCGCTGGTATCAGGCAAGACAGAGGCCGAGCTCAAGGCTGCCTGCGCGACATTCGCCGCGAAGGCGCGGCCGATGCCGGTGATCCAGCCGGTGGTCGATACCATCAGCGGCTTCATCGCCGTCATTCCGGCTGAGCCGGTCGACGCGCTCCTGCAACTCGCGGCCGACTGCGTTCGCGATTTCGATTCATTTCGTCGGCCCCTGACGGCGGAAGACCGCGCGCGGCGAAAACCCGAAAAGCTCAGCGCGCGCCAGCGCGAGTATCTCGACCGCTGGGGCTATCCCTACGTGATGGAAGAATTCCGCTTCCACATGACGCTGACGGGGCGGCTGGACGCGGAGCGGCGCGGGCCGATTCTGGAGATGCTGCGGGCGAGATTTGCGGAGCTTGGTCTCGGTACACTCGAGATCGACCGCATTGCGCTGTTCAAGCAGGACGATGCGAAGGCGCGCTTCCGGATCATCGGCGAGTGGGCTTTGACGCGGTAGGCTTCAGCGCCAGCTCGCAAGATTGAAGGCGAGCGCCACGACGCCAACCAGAACGAGGCTGCTCGCCCAGATTGCATCCAGATTGAACCAGCTTCGCGAGACGAACCTCAATCCCAGATAGCGGTAGACCAGCCACGCGAGACATCCGCCGGCGCTGATCATGGCGGCAACGTGCACCAGGGACACCAGCACCGCCATCCCGAGACTTGCCTTCATCAGCGCGCCGGCGGCCTCATGGCCTGCATCGAGCTCGAAGGCCCGGCAGAGCCCGAGATAGATCGGTACGAGCATCAAGGCGGCGCCGTGAGCAATGGCAACGGCAAATGACCAGAGCGCCAATTGGGTTGGCGGGATTCGTGCCAGCGCGCGCGGATGGCGCCGCTCGATCAACCGATAGGCGCCGAAGCCGATGACGAGAAGGCTCGCGCCGAGTTGGATCGAACGCTGCCACTCGGCCAGCACGAGCAGGAACGCGAACGGCAGCAGCACGAGAAGTGTCGCCAGGAGATGTCCGGCCGCCAGGGCCCACAACGCACGGAAGAGCGCGCGCGGGCTCTTGTCCATGAGCCCGGCCGAAACGGCGAGCGGCCATCCCATTCCCGGATTGACCCCGTGATAGAGACCGCTCGCGACAAGAGCGAGCCACAGCCAGCCGAGCGCCGGATTCGCGTGCCCCCAATCTAGGCCGACGGATAGCAAAAGGAGTCCGTCGAGCAATCGCCGCCCTCCAGCCTGATTTGGTGCGCACGATATCCGTCGGGGAAGCTCACGAAGTAGTTCTTGTCGAGCTCGAGGCCGCCGTTGCGACCGACATTGGCCATGACCTCCACACCCGGAACGCCGTCCGGATAGAACTGGTCATCCCAGGTGGAATAGAGCGAATTGGTCCAGTACACGCGCCGGCCGTCGCGGCTGATCTCGACCATCTGCGGGCCGGCCGCAAATGCCTTGCCGTTCGGATTCGGGGTGCGGCGCGCGATGCCACCGACGTGAACCGAGCCCGCAAGCTTCGGCTTTCGCGGATCCCTCACATCGTACTGGCGCATTTCACCCGTGCCCCAGCACGAGACATATAGAAAACGATCATCCATCGACAGGTCAATGTCGGTCACCAGCGGCGGCACGGCGCCAAAGCCCTGGAGCAGCGGCGGGAGCTGCTCCTTTGGCGCGGGCTCGGGCGGGATCGTCGCCGTCTTCTCCGCATGGAATTTGTCGCCTTCGCGCCACCAGGTCCAGATCGATGCTTCGAGATTCGTGGTGTCGACCACAACGCCTACGAAGCCGTATTCGCGAACCGGATCGTGCGCGGGCCGCACCTCCAGCGCCATCTGATGATTGGCGCCGAGGTCGATGGTCTGCACGTTGCGACGGGCGCGGAGATCCCAGAAGTGGAGTCGATGACCATATTTGTTCGCCAGCAGATCTTCCGGGACGATCCCGTTCTCGAACTGCGGCGGCAACGCCCATTCGCTCGTCACCATGTAATCGCGCGGCAGGTTCCACCAGAAATCATAATGCAGCGTCTGCGGACCGCGGTCGATCTCCCATCGCCCAAGGACCTCGAACGTCTCGCAATCCATGATGAAGACGCCTGGAGGCCCGTTGGTGCCGTCTTTGCCGCCGCCGCCCAGCGTGCTCACATAGACGCCGTCCGGCCCGCAATGGATGGTATGCGGCCGCGAATAGCCGGTCTTTTTGAAGACTTCCTCGGGCTCGATGATCTTGTGGATTTTGGCTTTGGTCGGATCGGGCTTGGTATCGATGATATAGATTCGCGACGAACGCAGCCCTGGGATGATGAGATAGCGCCGCTCGATGAAGGCGTGTCCGGCTAGCGGCGACAATGCGGAGGAGCAGGCATTCCAGCCGAAGTGATGAAATTCATCGCCCTTGTTGGGCATCGTCACGGTGTGGACGATGCGGCTGTAGGTCGGCGATCCCGGCTTGACGTCGATGACCGCGAGAGCGTCCGGTTTTGAGAAATCTGGACTGAGCAGCAACGTGTAGGCGAAGTTCTCCGCAGGTGCTTCCATCGCAAGCTTGGGCGATGCGTGAAAGGTGGGGTCCGGCCTCATCGTCATGGCACTACCTCCCTGTTTCGTTGGCTCGCTCCAACCTGGCTCGGGATAGCGGCATAATGAAGAGCTGTTACGCGATGTCTTGAGATGCTCCGCGGGCCTGGTTGGCGAGCGTACAATAGGTCATCGCCGGGCCGCGGGAAACCGCCCGAACCGCGCCAATTCGACGCCTTCAGCCAGATGATAACTCCGAGTCTTCGCCAAAGTTCTCCCTGTTGTTATGGGTCCCGGATCTGCGCGCGCTTGGGGCGCGCTTGTCCGGGACGACGGCGGAGGCTACTTCCCCCACCGCAGCGCGAGCGCGTCGCGCTCCTTGGCCAATTCCAGCAATCCCGCCCGCGTCGCCGGATGCAGCGGCTGGAGGGGATGCCGCACCGCGTCCGACTTGATCACGCCGCCGGCCTGCATCATCGCCTTGCAGGCGATCAGGCCGCATTGGCGGTTCTCGTAGTTGATCAGCGGCAGCCAGCGTTCATAGGCGGCCTTCGCCTTCTCTCGATCGCCTGCGAAATAGGGATCGATGATCTGGCGGATGCCGTCGGGATAGCCGCCGCCGGTCATGGCGCCGGTCGCGCCCGCATCGAGGTCGGCGAGCAGCGTGATCGCTTCCTCACCGTCCCAGGGACCCTCGATCTCCTTGCCGCCCACCTCGATCAGGCTGCGGAGCTTTGACGCCGCGCCTGCGACCTCGATCTTGAAATAGCGAATATTGGCGAAGTCGCGCGCCAGCCGCGCCAGCATCTCGACCGACAGCGGCGTGCCCGCCACCGGCGCGTCCTGGATCATGATCGGGATGTTGATCGCACCCGAAAGCACCCTGAAGAATTCGACGACGCCTTTCTCCGGGACTCGAAAGGTCGCGCCGTGATAAGGCGGCATCACCATCACCATCGCGGCACCGGCGGCCTCGGCCTGCTGGCTGCGCGCCGCGCAGACGGCCGAGCTGAAATGGGTGGTGGTGACGATCACGGGCACCCGGCCCGCGACATGCTCCAGCACCGCATGCATCACGGTCTCGCGCTCGGCATCGGTCAGCACAAATTGCTCGGAGAAATTGGCGAGAATGCAGATGCCGTGCGAACCGGCATCGATCATGAAATCGATGCAGCGGCGCTGGCCCTCGAGATCGAGCTCGCCGCGTTCATCGAAGATGGTGGGCGCGACCGGGAACACGCCGCGATAGGGGCGCTGGGCTTTGTGCTGTGGCGTAACCGGCATCTAACTCTCCATCCCCAAAATTCTCTTGCAGCCATCTTTTACAGCTGTCGCCGCGCTCGTGCGGCGCGACAGATGTACCCGGCGAGCGGATCGGCTGCAATGCCGATCCGCGCCGTTGGAACAGGGAATGAAATCTTAAGCTGTCTTTACCGCGCCAAGGAAGCCCTCGACCGCGACGCGGAGACGGTCGGCGTCGGCCGACATCTTTGTCACGGACTGGAACAGCACCGTGCCGGCGTTGCCGGTCTCCTGGTTGAGCTTGGCGACGCTGCCGATGGTGTCGGTGACCTCACGGGTGCCTTGGGCGGCATGCTGGAAGTTGCGCGAGATTTCGGTGGTAGCCGCACGCTGCTGTTCGACGGCGGCGGCAATCGCGGTCATCTTCTCGTCGATGCCGCTGATGGCACCGCCGATCGAGCGGATGGCGGCGACCGCCTGCCCGGTCGCGCCCTGGATCTCCTCGACCTGACGCGAGATTTCCTCGGTCGCGGTCGCGGTTTGCGCCGCGAGGCTCTTGACCTCGCCGGCGACCACCGCAAAGCCGCGGCCGGCTTCGCCGGCGCGGGCCGCCTCGATGGTGGCGTTCAAGGCGAGCAGATTAGTCTGGCCGGCGATGGCGTGGATCATCTTCACGACTTCGCTGATGCGGCCAGCGGTCTGGTCGAGGATCTCGACCGTGGCATTGGTCTGCTCCACCTGCGACACCGCTTCGCGCGCATCGCGCGCGCTGGACTGCACCTGCGCGGAGATTTCGCCGACAGAAGCCGAGAGCTCCTCGGTCGCAGCCGCAATGCTCTCGAGATTGTTGGTGGCCTGCTCGGCGGCGGAGGAGACTGCAGCCGTCTGGCTGCTCGATTCCGACACCAGCGTGCGCACATCGGTCGCGGTGGCATCGAGCTCCTTGGCCGACGCGGCGACGCTGTGGATCACTGCCTGCACGGTCTCGTCGAAACTGCGGCACGCGTCGTCCACGGTACCGGAACGGGCGAGCTGCAGCGCCTGCTGCGATTCGCGTTCCTGGCCCAGACGTTCCGCGGTCGCCGCGCTCTCGCGCAGGCTTTCGAGCGCGGCCGCCATCGTGCCGAACTCGTCGGGATAACGCGATTGCGGGACGGGCGTCGCGTAGTCGCGGGCGCTGATCCGGGCGATGGCGCCGAGAATGGCGCGGACCGGACGCATCAGGCGATTGCGCACGACGTAAACGCCGGCGAGCGTCACGGCGAGCGCGACCAGGAACGCGAGCGACTGGATCACGAGATTGGTCAGCGCCTTCGCCTGCACCGTCTCGGCACGCGCGATCGACTGGTCGAGCGCCGTGGTCGCGACCGCAACGATCAGCGGGAACGGCGATTGGCAGAGCGTATTCCATTCCGAAGCGGGCATCGCCGGCTTGCCGCTGCCATCGAAGTTCTTGGTGAGATCGCCGATCTGCTTGAGGACACCGTCTGTCTTGACCTTCGCGTCCGTAGCTGCCGTCACCAGTTCTGCCGTCACATCGGGCGCGGCCAGCAACTCGGCCATGCCGGACCAGCCGGAGGCGATAGTACCGTCCCATTGCGCCAGCGACCGCTTCTGGGCGTCGTCGAGCGGCTTGCTGCTGTTGACGTTGGAGCGAAGTGACGAACAGTGGATTCCATAGCGGTCGCGCACCTGCCAGGCGAGGCGGCGGACTTGGATCATGCGGGCAATGAAGGGATCGTTCATCCAGGCGCGGTTCGACACGGCGGTGGAGGCGAGGTTCGCGGTGTCGATGACCTTGGTGACGGCGTCGTACCACGAGTTGGTGCGCTCGATCTTGCGCTCGGCGCGCGGGCGCTTGGCCTCGTCGTAGAACAGCTGGAATTGCGGTGCGGCCTCACCCCAGCGCTGCTTCAGCGTGCTGGCGAGCTCGTCGCGGTGCGCGAAATCGACCGTGGCGAGCGCCGCGCCGATACCGTCATAGCCGCCCTGCTCCGCCTTCTCGGCTTCACCGAGCTTGCTGCGTGGATCGTCGTCGCCGAGCAGCGCGCTCTGGGCGTCGCCGCGATTGTTGCGCAGTGACAATACGCCGTGGAAGATCGCCTTGTCGGCGGCAGCGAGCCGCGCGGTCGCGAGACTGTCGCTGTAGCGGCCGAAGGCCCCGACCATCTGGATCGCCGTGCTGGCGAGCGCACCGGCTGCCAGCAAGGCCATCAGCACCAGGAGAAGCGAACTTACCGATTTCTTAAACATTGCCATGAGTCGCGGAGCCACCACTTTAGGAGTGGCCACCTTGCCCCGCGACATGCCAATGTTCCGTTAAGGTTGTAGTCAAATGCCGGGAGTTCCCGATTTGCCAAACCTTCAGGCAGGCCCGGCGTCACGAAACCTTCGTGAAATCCGGCGGGCGGCGCTCGGCAAACGCGGTGAACGCCTCGCGCGCTTCCGCCGTGCGCAGGCGCTGCGCGAACTGCTCGCCCTCTGCCTGCATTTGCGCGACCAGCATCTCGCCATTCCGCATCAGCTTCTTGGTCGCGGTGAGGGCCCCGGTCGGCTGTCGGGCTAGACGCTGGGCCAGCGCAAGCGCCTCGGCGTCGAGCCTGTCGAGCGGCACCACGCGGTTGGCGAGACCCCATTCCAGCGCGGCCCTGGCCGGCACGGTCTCGCCGAGCGCAAACATCTCATAGGCGCGGGCGTATCCGATACGCGCCGGCATCAACAGGCTCGATGCGGCCTCCGGGACCAGCGCGAGGCTGACGAAGGGCGTCGACAATTGGGTGTTTTCGGCGAGCACGACGAGGTCGCAATGCAGGAGCATTGTGGTACCGACGCCGACGGCGCGGCCCTGCACGGCTGCGACCAGCGGACGGGTGCAGCGCGCCAGCGATTGGATGAAGCGGCCGACATTGCGGCTGCCTTCGGACTTGCCTGACGCGACGGCCGCAAACTCGCCGACATCATTGCCGGCGGTAAACATGTCACCCTCGCCGCGGATCAGCAGCACGCGCACGGACGGATCGAACTCGGCGGATTCGATGGTGTCGGCGAGCTTGCCGTACATCGCATCCGTCAGCGCGTTCTTCTTGTCGGGGCGCGCCAGGGTGAGCGTGAGAATTCCGCCGTTGTTCTCAACTCGCACATGCTCGGTCATTTGTCTCTTCTCCTAGTCCTCTGGATCTCTTGTGGGGTCTCTTGTCGGGTCCCTTGTCGGATCCCTTGGAAACTTGTCCTGAATGCTCGTCAGCCAGCGCGCGACGATGTCGATCTCCGCGCTCGTAAATCCTTCCGTCAGCCTCGCAATGATCTCCGCGGTCGACGCTTTTGCTTGCGCCAGCGTGGTCCGCCCCTTCGGCGTCAGCCAGACCCGCCAAGCCCGCCCGTCTTCGCGATCGGCGCGACGCTCGACCAACCTCGCCGTCGCAGTGCGATCGACAAGGCCGGAAATGCCGGCCGGACCGAGATCAAGCGCAGCACCTGCCTCGCCCATCAGAACACCGTCCTGCTTGCCGAGAATGAACAACAGCCCCGCCTGCGCCGACGTCACTTCGCTCGCGGGCTGCGCCGCCATCCAGCGCTGCAGGCGACGTTGTGCGACGCTGAGGAGGTAGATCAGTCGATGGTGTTTCGCCGCGGCTACTTTATTTCGCATGCGAAATATATAGCCGGTCGGGATTGGATTGTCAAAAGGAAGCCGCTAGGTCGCTTTTACGCGACTACCGTCGAGGAAAATGGCCGCGCAGGTTCGCACGCGCCGCTCGATATCCTTGCGCGCCGGCAAGGGCAGGCCGCCATAGATCGCCGCGCGCTGCGGCGCCGAGGCGACCATGCCGATCAGCATGCCGGCGGCCTCGTCGACGTCGTCGATCGCGATGAGCTTCTTCTTGACCTGGACACGAAGCCAGCGTGCGAGCGCGATGGCGGTCCGGGCAATACCGTTCTTGTAGAAGTTCGCGGCAAGATCGGGGAACGCGGCGGATTCCTGCAGCACCATGCGCTGCAACGCCACGACATCCGGATCGAGCGCGAGATCGGCGCAGGCAAGGAGCGCGGCACGCAGGCCCGTGTCGATATCGACGTCTCCGTTTGCCTGGAGATCGACAGCGGACAGCAGCCGCTCCAGCCGGTCCGCGCACATCGCCTCGAACAGCGCGGCCTTGCCCGGAAATAGGCGATAGAGCGTTTTGGTGGAGATCCCCGCACTCCGCGCCAGCTCTTCGGTACTGGTCGCGGCATAGCCGTCGACGGCAAAGGCGTGCCGTGCGGCTTCGAAGACGATCCGCTTCGTCTCCTCGTCGCTACGCACCGGCGGTCGTCCGCGCGGACGGCTCTCACTTTTCGCTTTTGCCTGAGCCATGTTTTTAAATGATGCCTGTCATTCCATTGACTATCCCAAAGCTAGTTCTATTTTGGAAATCGTCAAGTTTCCTAATTGAGGGAGCCGGCCATGACCGTGCACACCACCCCGTCCAAGACCGAATCCACCGTTGTTCCAACCCTTCCGCCAGAGAGCATCCTGCCCGCCGTGCCGCCCCCGGTCCGCCGCCAAAAGCTCAGTTTTCGCAAGCTCTTGCTCGCAGGTGTGGCGGTCGCCGCCCTCGCGGGCGCCAGCCAGTACGGCTACGACTATTGGACCGTCGGCCGTTTCCTCGTCTCCACCGATGACGCCTATGTGAAGGCCGACAACACCACGATCGCGCCGAAGGTCAGCGGCTATCTCGACCGCGTTCTGGCCGGCGATAACGAGCATGTGAAGGCAGGCCAGGTGCTGGCCCGGATCGACGACCGCGACTTCCGCGTCGCGCTCGACCAGGCCAAGGCCGATGTCGCCGCCGCGAATGCAACGGTGACCAGCAAGCAGGCGCAGCTCGAGGTTCAGGATGCGGTGATCGCCGCAGCCAAGGCGACCATTGATGTCGATACTGCTGCAAAGACCTTCGCGCAGCAGGAGAACAAGCGCTACACGGATCTCGCCGCGACAGGCTACGGCAGCGTGCAAAACGCGCAGCAAGCGCAGTCGCGCAACGCCGGCGCCGACGCAGCGATCCAGCGCGACACTGCCAATCTCGCTTCCGCCCTCAAGCAGGTCGAGCTCCTGAAGGCCGAGATCGCGCAAGCCAACGCGGCCGCAGCCCGCGCCGCTGCGCTTCAGCATCAGGCCGAGCTCAATCTCGGTTACACCACGATCGTCTCGCCGATCGACGGCGTCATCGGCAACCGAACGCTCCGCGTCGGCCAGTTCGTGCAGGCCGGCACGCAGCTGATGTCGATCGTGCCTGCCGAAGGCGCCTATGTGGTTGCCAATTTCAAGGAGACCCAGCTTACCCATGTCCGTCCCGGACAGCAGGTCGAGATCGAGGTCGACACCTTCCCGGGCCAGGTGGTGCACGGTCACGTCGATTCCATCGCGCCGGCCAGCGGCCAGGAGTTCGCCCTGCTGCCGCCTGACAACGCCACCGGCAACTTCACCAAGATCGTGCAGCGCATCCCGGTGAAGATCGCACTGGATGCCGAAACGCAGCCTGCCATCGAGCTGCGGCCCGGCATGTCCGTGATTCCGACGATCGCAACCCGTTCAGCGCCGGCCGCGCAAGCGGCAACGACGCCCCAAGCAACATCTAAAGCGAAGCTTGTTTCCGGAGGGTCGTGCCATGTCAAACAGCCTCTCAATCTCGACGCCCGCAACATCGCCCGCGACGCCTGAGCGCGTCGCCGTCGATCCGAACCGCGCCAGCGCCACGGTCTGGATCGCCGTCTTCGCGGCGATGATCGGCGCCTTCATGGCGATCCTGAACATCCAGATCACCAACGCCTCGCTGCTCAACATCGAGGGCGGCATCGGCACCGGCGTCGACAACGGATCCTGGATCTCGACGTCCTACCTGATCGGCGAGATCATCGTGATCCCGCTGACCGACTATCTGTCGCGGGTGTTCTCGTTCCGGAACGTCATGCTGGGCTTCGCGACGCTGTTTGCGGCCTTCTCGGTCGCATGTGCGTTTGCCCACGACCTGACCTCTATGATCGCGATGCGCGGTTTTCAGGGTTTCTTCGGCGGCGTGCTGATCCCCATGGCCTTCACGCTGGTCTTCACCAAGCTGCCGAAGGGCCAGCAGCCGATCGGCCTTGCCATGTTCTCGCTCGCGGTGACCTTTGCGCCTGCGATCGGCCCGACCATCGGCGGCTATCTCACCGAAAATTACGGCTGGCAGACCATCTTCTTCGTCAACGTGCTGCCCACTGCGGTCATGGTGGCGATCCTGTTCGCGACCCTGGAGCGCCAGTCGATGAATCTCGCCCTGCTGCGCGAGGGCGACTGGTTCGGCATCGCGACCGTGGCGGTCGGCCTGGCCTCGCTCCAGGCCGTGCTCGAGGAAGGCAACAAGAACGACTGGTTCGGCTCGCCCTTCATCGTGCGGCTCGCCGTCATCTCCGCCGTCAGCCTGTCGCTGTTTATCTATATCGAGCTCGTGGTCGAGAAGCCGCTGCTCCGCCTGCGTCTGTTGACACAGTGGAATTTTGGCGTCGGCACCATCGCCGCGGTGTTCCTCGGCTTCGCGCTGTTCGGCTCGGTCTATCTGCTGCCGGCCTATCTCGGCCAGGTGCAGGGCTACAATGCCGAGCAGATCGGCAACGTGCTGGCCTGGACCGGCCTGCCGCAGCTGCTGCTGATTCCGCTGGTGCCGAAGCTGATGCAACGGTTCGATACCCGTTACATCGCGACGGTCGGCCTGCTGCTGTTCGCCGCCAGCTCCTTCATGAACATCACGATGTCGCTCGATTACTCAGGCGATCAGTTCTTCATCCCCAACGTCGTGCGCGCCGTGGGGCAGGCCCTCACCTTGGCGCCGCTGTCTGCGCTCAGCCTCGGCAGCGTCGCGCCGCAGGATGCGCCCGCCGCCTCCGGCATCTCCAACATGATGCGCAATCTCGGCGGCGCCATCGGCACAGCCGTGCTGGCGACCATCGTCACCAAGCGCGAGCAGTTCCACTCCAACATCATCGGCCATTCCGTCACGCTCGGCCGTGAGGAGGTCCGCGCCCGCATCGCCCAGACGACCGATTACTTCATGGCGCACGGCGTCCCCGACCCCAACGCCGCACGCGAGCAGGCCATCATCGCGCTCGGCAAGACCGTGAAACGCCAGGCGCTGGTGATGGGCTTCTCCGACACCTTTGCGGTGATCGGCGTGGTGCTGGTGCTGGCCGCAATCGCAGTGCTGCTGACGCGGCGGGTGAAGGCGGCCGGCGGGGGCGGTGCCCATTAAGGGTTCGCCCGTCGATTGCAATTTGCCGCGGCCGTCACGCTTGACGGCCGCTTCTTTTTGTGTTCCCTATTCGTTCCGTTCAATCATAGATTGTTCCGGAGGCCTTTGGTGATGAATAGTATGCGTGGCGAAACCCAGCCGACCCAACTCGTCATTCATAGTGACGAGGACACGCCGGACCAATTCGTGATGGATCTGCTCCGTCAGGTTTTCGGCAAATCGGAGCGTGAAGCGGCTGCGCTAATCACCCAGATCGAACAGAAGGAAAAGGGAGTTTGCGGCCCTTACCCGCAACCCGTCGCCGAGGCTCTTCTCAAGTCCGCGCAAAAATCCATCACACTGGCCGGCCACAAACAGCAGGTCACGCTCGAGGCGATCAAGACTCCTTGCGAACTCTGCGGCAAGCCCGAGGGACAGACGGACGTTCGGATCGGCAATCGCACAATCTCGCTTTGCAACGAATGCATGCGTGCAGCGGATGAGCCCGCAAGCGGACAGGAAGAGAATTTCGAGTTTGCTTGCGACGTCCTTGACTGGCACTTTGCCGGCACTGCGCGCAGCAAACTCGTGACCACGATCCGCCAATTTCCCGGCCACATGCGGGTCGATGTCCAGGCCGCGATCGACCGGCTCTTCGGCAAAGCCATCCGGTTGTTCGGGCTGAACGAGGAGCAGCGCTACGAAACGCTGTCGATTTCGCGCCTTCTCAAGAGCGGCCGCTATGCGGTCGCGATCGCCCCGCTGCAATATTCCGACGTCGACGTCGGCGAGAAGAGCCCGGTCAAGTGTCTGGATAACGGACTGTGGCTGTGCAAGCAGGACGGTCTCCGTTATACGGTGTTGCTCTGCGCACACCGCGAATACAGCCGCGAGCCGGGAATTCGGATCGAGATCCTGGTGCCGTCAGGCACCGCAGGCGCAGCCCTGGTCCAGCAGTGCTTCAGCGAGCTGGAAGAGGCCGTGCAGGCCGCACGAACCTATCGCGGCAAGATCCTCTCGCTCGATGCCGACTCCGACTATCGCGGTCGCTCGCGCGGCATCACCGTGCACCGATTGCCAGAGGTCGCGCGCAACGATGTGATCCTGCCCGAGCAGACCCTGCGGCTACTCGATCGCAACGTGCTGACTTTCGTCGGCACGCGCGATCAATTGCGCCGGCCTGGCCAGTCCACCCGGAAGGGCATCCTGCTGTATGGCCCACCGGGCACCGGCAAAACCCACACGATCCGCTATCTCGCGACGCATTTGCCCGGTCATACGACGCTGATCATCACCGCGGAGCAGATCGGCTTGCTCGGCGCCTATATGAGCCTGGCGCGCCTGCTGCAGCCATCGATGGTGGTGATCGAGGACGTCGATCTTATTGCCCGCGATCGCGACGACATGGGGCCGTGTGAAGAATCGATGCTGAACAAGCTGCTCAACGAGATGGACGGACTGAAGGAGGATGCAGACATCCTGTTCGTCCTGACCACCAACCGGCCAGAGGACCTCGAAGGCGCGCTCGCCGGCCGCCCGGGCCGGATCGATCAGGCGATCGAAGTGCCGCTCCCTGACGAGCAGGGCCGCGGCAAGCTGATCCGGCTCTACGGCAAGGGGCTGCCGCTCGACGATGCGGTCATCACGGAGGCGGCACGCCGCAGCGAGGGCACGAGTTGCGCATTCATCAAGGAATTAATGCGACGGCTGGCCCAGGCGAGCCTGGCGCGCGATGGCGGCAACTCGGTAACGTCAGCCGATATCGACGAGGCGCTCGACGACATGCTGTTCTCCGGCGGTCGGCTCAATGCGCAATTGCTTGGCGGCGCACAGGCGATGGCGGCGGGGTAATTCCACCGCCATCGCCCTCAGCACGCATTGCCCCTACGGTGCGCAGGTGAAGCTCGCCGCCTCCGTCACAGGGCCGGACTTGTAGTGCGGCCAGGCCGGCCAGCGGCACAGCGGCATGGCGCGCGTGACCGCGAATGACGGCGCCTCGACCTTCTGCTCGGTGACTTCGAGATCGCCGGGCGCCGTGCCCTTCTCGACCCAGTCGACCAACGCGCTCAGCATGTCGACATTGGCGGGCGCGCCGGAGCCGACATGGTCGACACCGGGCGCGGTGTAGAGCCGTGCGAACTCGGCGGTCTCCGATTTGCTGAGCTTGCGCTCGACGCTCTCGAAATAGCGGATGCCGGCATAGGGACTCTGCGCGTAGTCAGCCATGTGCTCGAGCATGATCAGCCGGCCGCCGCGGGCGCGGAAGCGGCCGAGATCGGGATCGGTCGAATCCATCAGACCCGACACCTCGAGCAGCCGCGCCTTGTGGTCCTCCACCTTGTAGGTGGTGACGTCGAGCTTGGGATCGCGCGCGAACACGTATTGAATGCCGCCGGCACCATAGATCCAGGCGATGCCGTTGTTGGGCGCGGGCGGCTGCGCCGGCGGCGCGGCGCCGAGCCACCACGCCATCCAGCCGCCGGTCGGTCCGATCGCCGGCGTATCCTCACCCGACACGCCCCAGCCTGGATAATCGTCGAGACCATTGGCGAGCGTGAACGGGAATTTGTAGGTGGCGTGCAGCGTGTCGACCGCCTTGATCTGCGCGTCGGTGAGGCACTGATCGCCGCTCTTGCCTTCGGCGCAGCGCAACGTCTCGACCTGGAAGGCTGCCTTGCAGCCCACGGGGTCCTGCACCAGCGCATCTTCGGATCCGTCGGCCTTGTCGCAGGCCGCTCGCACGGCATCGCCCACGAGCTTGACCTGCGCCGGATTGATCCAGCCCTCGCCCATGGTGACGATGCCGGAACGGGTACCCGCATGCTGCAGGCCAACCCAGTTGATGACGGGCACGCGCGCAAAAATCCCGTCGAAATCGTCGGGATAACGCTGCGCCATGGTGAGGCCCTCGCGGCCGCCTTCGGACGAGCCCATGAAGTACATCTTGTCCGGCTTCTTGCCGTAAGCGCGCTGCATCAGCGTAACAGCGGCGTCGCGCACCTTCTTGTAAGCGCGGTGGGCGAAATTCTCGAACGCCTCGTCGTTGAGCGCGAACAGCTGCGGCGGCTCGCCCGGCCTGGACTCATGACCGGAATCGGTGCCGTAGGTGACAAAGCCGCGCGCGAGCGGCGAAGGCTTATCGAACGGATAAGCCGGCGGCAAACCGAGGCCGGTGATCAGCACGCCGTTGAAGCCACCGCCACCATATTGCACCGAGCGCCCGTTCCATTCGACCGGGAGGTTGACCTGGAATTTGACTGGCGGCGCCTTGGGATCGACCGGGTCGATATGGCCGAGCACCTTGCAGAAGACGGGATTGGCCGGAGTGATGCGCCCCGACGGCGTCGGTCCGCGCTCGGCGACAGCGAGCTGAGACGGTGTCTGCAACGTCGCGGTATCGATCTTGACAGCGTCGGTGCCGCCGGCGAGACCTTTGCAGACGGTATCCGCATCCTCGGCCAGTGTCGCCGCGAACGCGCCGGTCGCGCCCAGCGCTGCCGACGTCCCCACCAGCCACGCGCATAGCCTTGCCCTTATTAGCGTCATCGTTTCCACCCGGCTTTCTCGGTTTTTGCGTCCGACAGTTGGCCGCATTCAACGCAACCTTCGTGCCTGCGTCAATCGCTTCAGAACGATCCAAGGGCGCTGCCCAGCGCAATCACAGCCACCAGCGCCAGCAGCGACGTCACGATGCCCACCATCACAATGTCCAGATAGCTGTCGCGATGGGTCAGGCCGCAGATCGCGAGCAGGCTGACCACCGCACCATTGTGCGGCAGGATATCCAGCGTCCCCGAACCGATCACTGCAACACGATGCATCAGCGCGAGGTCGATGCCGGTGCGCGCGGCGAGACCGACATAGGTCTGGCCTAGCGCGTCGAGCGCAATCGTCAGGCCGCCCGACGCCGAGCCGGTCAGCGCTGCCAGGATATTGGTCGCGACCGCGAGCGAGACCAGCGGACCGCCTTCGATCGCGAGCACCCATTCGCGCACCAGCGCGAATGCCGGCAGCGAGGCGATAACCGCACCAAATCCGACGAGGCTCGCGACACTGAACGCCGGCAGCACCGACGCATTGGCCCCGGCGTCCATGGTCCGCCGCAATGCCGGCAGCCGCGCCCAGTTCAGCGCGATGGTCGTGACGATCGCCGCTGCCAGGGCGACCGCGACCGACCACACGCCCGCAACAGCGGCAAGCGACGTTCCGCCAAAACGCTGCTCGGCGAGATAAGAGACGTCGAGCCGCGGCAGCACCACGAGCGACATCACGAGATTGACGGCCACGACGACGACCAGCGGCAGGACGGCACTCAGGGCCGGCGGCGGCTCGCCGCTGCGATGGCCATGCTGCATTTCCGCCGGATCGAACTCCCGTGCCGTCGTCGCACGTTCGCGGACGAGCTCGTCGGCGGCGGCTCGCTCAGTCACATCCTCGACGTCATGGCCATAGCCTTCTCCGACGCGGCGAGCGGTGGCTTCGGCGCGATGCAGCCACCACAATCCCGTTCCGAGCATGATGAGGGAGGCGACGATGCCGAGGCCCGGCGCGGCAAACGGCGTCGTGCCGAAGAACGGCATCGGGATCGCATTCTGGATCGACGGCGTGCCCGGCAAGGCCGACATGGTGAAGGTCGACGTCCCCAACACGATAGCGGCCGGAATCAGCCGGCGCGGAATCGCGGCGGCACGAAACAGCGAACGAGCCATCGGCACGATGACGAAGAACGCGACGAACAGGCTGACACCGCCATAGGTGACCAGCGCACCGGCCAGCACCACCGCCAGGATCACGCGCCGCTCGCCAAGACGTTTCGCCATGAAGGCGGCGACCGACGTGACCGCGCCGCTGTCATCCATCAGCTTGCCGAAGACGGCGCCGAGCAGGAAGATCGGGAAAAACTGCGCGAGAAATCCCGCCGCGTTCACCATGAAGACCTGAGTGAGGTTCGCAAGCAGCGGCTCGCCGCCGAACAGTGCAGCAACGAGCGCTGCGAGCGGCGCAAGCAGCAGCACGCTCCAGCCGCGAAAGGCAAACAGCACGAGCAGGCCCAGCCCGACGAAGAGGCCAAGAAGCCCCACGCCTCAGCACTCCGCCAGAAGCACATCGAGATCGGCAGTCGATTGCCGGCCGATATCGGCGCCGTGTTCGGTGAGGAACGCCTCCGCGGCGATACGTCCCTCGGCGCGCAGCATCGAGACGAACTCCCATTCCGCATTGAGCTTGGACGATGCGCCGAACTTCGCCAGCATGTCGCTCTTGATCCGATGCGTCCGCATTTTCGCCCAGCGCGCGCCCTCGCCGCTGCCGGGATCCGCCGCCTGGCGCAGCAGCGCGATCATCCGCAGCTCCTTCATCAGCGGTGAGTTGAAGGAGATTTCGTTGACACGGTTGAGGATCTCCGCTGCTGTCCGCGGTACCTCGAGCCGCTCGGTTGGATTGATCTGAACGAGAATAGTGTCGTGCGCGTCGCTCTCGCGCACCAGCGGCGTGATGGTCGGGTTGCCGGCATAGCCGCCATCCCAGTAGGGCTCGCCATCGATCTCGATCGCACGGAACATGGTCGGCAGACAGGCCGAGGCCAGCAGCACATCTGCCGTGATCTCGGCGTTGCGGAAGATGCGGCCGCGACCGGTGCGCACCCGCGTTGCGGTGACGAAGAGCTGGATCGGCGAGCGCGCCAGCCGCTCGAAATCGATGCTCTCGGCCAGCACCGCACGCAACGGATTGTAGCCGGTCGGATTGAGATCGTAGGGCGACAGCACCCGCGACATCAGGTCGGTGAGGATGTAGAAGGGCGAGGTATCGAGCGTCCAGCGCCCCATCAGCCGATCGAGCGGCGAACGCTGCAGCGGGCTGAAGGCCGCGGCCTTCGCGACGCGGCGCCAATATTGTTCCAGCGCATCACGCGCGCCCTCGGCGCCGCCGGCGGTCCAGCCGTCAGCCAGCACCGCCGCGTTCATCGCGCCTGCGGAGGTTCCGGAGATCGCGGCGATGGTGAGCCACTTTTCCTCCAGCAGGCGGTCGAGCACGCCCCAGGAGAAGGCGCCGTGCGAACCGCCGCCCTGAAGCGCGAGATCGATCAGTACGGCGTCCCGTTCCATGGCGGACACTCACGCAACTGAAGCTCAAATTCGACGCGATTTGTAACACGCCGAAGATGAGAGCAGTGTAGAGAGCAATGGCCGCGAGATGCAACTGGAACGTAGGCCGCTCGCCGCCTAATGCTCGAATACCAGCCGTGCGCCGATCGTGCCTTCGAGCGCACGGATTTGCGCCAGCAGCGCGCCTGAATCCTCGCCGCCGAGATCGGCGTCCAGCACGACGTAGCCGAGGTCGCCCGCGGTCTCCAGATATTGCGCGGCGATGTTGATGTCGCGCTGGAGGAAAACCTCGTTGAGCCGGCGCAGCATGCCCGGCACGTTGCGATGGACGTGGCTGAAACGCACGCCGGAGGGACGCAAATGCAGCTGCACCTCCGGGAAGTTCACGGCACCCATGGTCGATCCCGTGATGAAATAGTCGACCAGCTTGCGCGCCACCTCGCCGCCGATGCGCTCCTGCGCCTCTTCGGTCGAGCCGCCGACATGCGGTGTGAGAATGACATTGACGAGGCCCTGCATCGGGCTCTTGAAGCGCTCCGCGTTCGAGGACGGCTCAACCGGGAACACGTCGATGGCGGCACCGGCGATGTGGCCGTCACGCAGCGCGCCTGCGAGCGCGTCGAGATCGACCACCGTGCCGCGGCTGTTGTTGATCAGGAACGAGCCCGGCTTCATTGCCCGCAGCTCGTTCTCGCCGATCATGCCTGCGGTCTCCGGCGTTTCCGGCACGTGCAGGCTGACGACGTCGCTCTGCGCCAGCAGCTCTTCCAGCTTCTCGACCGGCTCGGTGTTGCCATGGCGGAGCTTGTCGGTGCGGTCGTAATAGATCACCCGCATGCCCATGGCTTCCGCGAGCGTCGAGAGCTGCGAGCCGATATTGCCGTAGCCGATGATGCCGAGCGTACGTCCCCGCACCTCGCGGCTGCCGGCCGCCGATTTGTCCCAGCCGCCCTCATGCGCCGACACCGAGCGCGGAAAGATCTGCCGCAGCAGCATCACGATCTCGCCGACGACGAGCTCGGCGACGCTGCGCGTGTTGGAGAACGGCGCGTTGAACACGGGAATGCCGCGCTTGCGCGCTGCCGGCAGATCGACCTGGTTGGTGCCGACGCTGAAGCAGCCGATTGCGAGCAGCCCGTCGGCGGCTTCCAGCACCTCGTCGGTGATCTGGGTGCGGGAGCGGATGCCGAGCAGCGAGACACCCTTGAGCGCCCGGCGCAGCGCCTCGCCGTCCAATGCCTTGGTCAGGCGCTCGACATTCGTGAAGCCCGCGCTCTTGAACAGATCCACGGCGCTGTCATTGACACCTTCAAGCAGCAGCGCCTTCGCGCTCCGCTCAGGGCTTTGGCCTGGGGCTGGCATGGAATCTCCGTAAGTAGCGGTTTTGCCGCAGCTCATAGACCGCGGACAGCGCGCAGCACAATAGGCTTTCGATATTGGGAGAAGATGGCGCGGCGGCAGATATGCTCGGTATACCAGTCCCGTCATCCTTCGAGGCTTGCTCTGCGGCGCGATCGCGCCGCAGAGCGCACACCTCAGGGTGACGGATAACAGTATCAGATCACGTAAAACCCGTGCGTGCCGTCACGGCGGAGCTGGTCGACGAGGCCGTATTCCCAGTCGAGATAGGCCTGCATCGCGCGCTCGGCGATGCCGGTTCCCTCATAGGGGCGGCGGTAGCGATGCGCGGGGTCGGGCTTCGGCAGGCCCAGCGGAGGACCGACCTCGAGCGTGCCGGCATAGCCGCCTTCGAGCACATAGACCTCCCACCCCATCTGCGCGAGCCAGGATGCCGTCATGTCGGCGCGTACGCCCCTGTCGTCGGCCAGGAGGATGCGCGCGCCGCGCACCGGCGCGGCCATGTCGGTCTCCTGCACGAGCTGGCCGCCCGGATAGTGGCGGAAGCCGGGGAGATGACCGGCTGCATACTCCTCCGCGTCGCGCACGTCGAAGCGATAGAGCGTGCGGCTGGTCTCAGCGACCAGCGCCGACATCTCGTTCGCGCCGATATGGCGGACGCCGGCGCGATAGGCGACGTCGCGGGCATTGGCCGGGCCACCCGCGAACGACCCGACCGCGCCACGCCGGCCAGCACCATGAGCGAGCGTGTGCCGCGCCAGTGTCCAGCCGATCGTGCCGTTGCGTAGCGCCCGCACCTTGTTGGGCACGCCGGCATTGATCAGCGACTGGGTGCCGATGATCGAGCGGGTGCGGCCGGCGCAATTGACGATGATGGTGGTGTCAGGATCGGGCGCGGCCTGCCCGGCCCGCAGCACCAGCTCGGCACCAGGCACGCTGACCGAGCCCGGAATGTTCATGGTCGCATATTCGTCGAAGCGGCGGACGTCGAGGATGGCGATGTTGGCCTTGTCCGCGATCAGTTTTGCCACTTCGTCAGCGCTGAACGACGGCGTGTGCCGGCGCGCCTCGACCAGCTCGCCGAACGCCTTTGAATAGGAATTGACGTCTTCAAACACCTCGTAGCCCGCCGCGCGCCAGGCTTTCAGCCCGCCATCGAGTGCACGGACGTTGCTGTAGCCGAGTGCCGCGAGGCGCTCGGCGCCGGATGCGACCAGCCCCTCGCCGTCGTCAAACAGCACGACCGGCGCGTCCTTGCGCGGCAGCCGCACCGCGGCCTCGATTGCGATCCGGTCCGCGGCCATGTTGGCCGCGAACAGCGGATGGCCGGTGGCGAAGGCCGCCTCATACCTGAGATCGAGCAGCGCGATCTCCTCGCGCAACAATAGCGCGCGGCGGATATCGGCGGGGGTGACGGTCGAAAGCTTCATGGCATGAACCCTAAGCAAGGACAGGCCATGGGCTTTTGAACGATTGCGGCGGGCTTGGCTAGCCTTCGCATCCGTTCACTCGCCCGGAACCAGCCGCCCGAGCGGCTGCTGCGCCGGACGCCGCAGCTTGCGACGCGACAGGTACAGCAGGACACCCGTAACGGCAAACAGCGGCATCAACGCCGCGGCGATCATGAAGGCGAACTTGCCGGGCCAGCCCAGGACCGCGCCGCGGTGGATGTCGAGCACGCTCGCAACGGCTTTCTCGCCAGGCGTCTTGTCGGCATAGCGCTCCGCCGAGATGATCTGGCCGGTGACAGCATCGATGCGGAACTCATCGCGCATGGACTCGAGCGTGGAGTCCTTCGGCCACGACCGGATCCGCATCACCGTGCCCGGGGCGGTCGGGAGCGTCAGCTGCGCCCTGGCGAAGCCGTCGCTCTCCTCATGCTTGAAGGCCGACCATGCGCGATCGAACCCGACCGGCTGAGCCGGTTCGGGACGGCCGGGTGGACGCGGCTGCTTCGGCTGCATCTTCGCCGCCGCCACATGCGGACGCGACAGCAGCCAGACCACGCCGTCCTTGTACCAGTCAAACGAGTACCAGAGCCCGGTCAAGGTCATCACGAGATAGACCGGCAGGACCCAGGTGCCGATGACGGCGTGCAACGAGCGATACAAGCCGCGGCCACTGAGCCCGAAATTCGGCTTCAGCCACATCTTCACGCTGCTTGCCCGGCGCGGCCAGCGCAGCACGAGCCCCGAGATCAGCATCACGATCAGGCCCAGCGCGGCAACACCGGTAACCTGGCGCCCCCAGCCCTTGGCATCGCCGGGGATGAGTAGCCAGCGATGCAGCCTGCGCACCGTTGCGAAGAAATCCTCGCCGCGTGGAACGCCAAGCACGTGGCCGTCATAGGGATCGACATAGAGCGAAGACGGCCGCGCGCCCTGCTCGTCGCGGGCGAAGCGAATATGTACGGCCGCAGACGGATCGCTCGACAGCATGATGGCCGTAACCTTGCCGGCATCCGGCACCGCCCTCAGCCGCGCGACCAGCTCGTCCGGCATCAGCGCCGGAGCAGTCGGTGGCACGACCCGCATGATGCCGGCGTTCAGATGGTCGACGATCTCGTCCTCGAAGCTCATGATCACGCCAGTCAGCGCGATCAGGGACAACAGCAGCGCGAGCACAAGGCCGGCAATGGAATGGACCTGAAGCAGCGTCGCCTTGATCCTGTGCCCGAGCCTACTCATCGAAGCCCGCCTTCTTGATGAGCGCGATGGCGGCTTGCTGGGTCCGGCCGATCTCGTCGATCGGCAGCGCATCGGCGGTGAGCGAGCCCATTTCGGCAACGATGGGCGCGCGCTTGGCATTGTCCAGCACGGGATATTCAAGCTCCGCGGCCGCAAACATCCACTGCGCCGGCGGCGTGACCAGGAACTCCAGGAATTTCTGCGCGCCGGCGACGTGCGGCGCATGTTTCGCGATGGCCGCACCCGTGAGGTTCACATGCGTACCGCTGCCGTTGAAAGCGGTCGGAACCGCCTTGACCACCATCGCCCAGGCGCGCCAGTCGGCCCCTTCCCGTCCGTCACGCAATTGCGCCAATGCCACGGTGTTGCCGATACCGATCTCGCACGTCCCTTGCGCGATCTCGCGGATCACGTCGTTGTCCTTGCCAGCAGGCTTGTGGGCGAGATTGGCCTTCAGACCGGCGAGCCAGGCCTCGGTCGCCGCTTCACCATGGTGAGCGAGATAGGCGGCAACAAGCGCGACATTGTTCTGATGCAGCAGCGAACGCACGCAGAGCTTTCCGCGCCATTGCGAACGCGCGAGGTCTTCATAGTCGATCGCCGTGATTCCACTGTCGTTGCGCGCCATCACGACGCGCGGGCGGATCGCAAGCGCGATCCACTGCGAACTGCCCCCGCGAAGGTTGGCCGGAACGGCCTGTTCGAGACGCGGCGACGTGAAAGTCTGTGTCCGATCGCCTGTAGCAAGCTGGGTGGTCTTATCCAGTCCGATTGTCAGCAGGATGTCGGCGGGCGATGCCTCGCCTTCCGACGCCAGGCGCTTGACGAGACTGTCCTCGACGAAGACGATTTTGACGTTGATGCCGCTCGTTTCCCTGAAGGCCGCGGCAACAGGCGCAACCAGGGCAGTCTCCCTGGTCGAATACAGCGTGATCTCCTCGGCGCGACTCGCACCTGTGGCCACAAGGCAGGCAGACGCCGACGCGATCAGGACCGCGATGGCTTTGCGCTGCATCCCCATCGCTAGAACTTCACCGTGGCCGACAGCGAGAACCGCCGCGCATCGCCGATCGCGACGGCTAAAGCGCTCCCGGTGGTGGACGTATAGTAGACCTTGTCGAACAGGTTCTTGACGTTGAACTGGTAGGTCACCGGCAGCTTGTCGATCTTCGTGTCGTAGGTCGCAAAGACGTCTGCGACGGTGTAGGCCGACAGAACGAACGTGTTAGCGGAGTCGCCCGGCCGGTCGCCGACATAGTGCGCGCCGCCGCCGAGCCGCAAACGTCCGGGCAGCCGCTCGCCGAAATCGTAGACGAGATAGAGCGAGGCCGTGTTCATCGCGGCGTTGAACAGCTTGGCGTTGCCGACATCGGGATCGTTGATCAAGCGCGCATCGGTATAGCCGTAACTTCCGATCATGCTCCAATCGTCAGTCAGCTTGCCGGTCACGTCCAACTCGACTCCGCGCGACCGGGCCGCGCCGGACGTTCGCGCCGAAACCGTCCCGTTGCCGAGATCGTCCCTGACCAGCACGTTCTTCTTCTGGATGTCGTAGAACGCCAGGGTACCCGACAGCCGCTTGTTGACGTCGAATTTGAAGCCGGTTTCCCACTGTGTGCCTTCCTCGGGCGCGAAATTGCCGGTGACCACGAAACCCACGGTCGTACCCGCGAACTGCGCAATGACCGAAGTCGGCTTCAACGACTGCGTATAGCTCACATAATAGGAGAGCTCTTCGCTCAGCTTGACGATGACGCCGCCGAGCGGCAGCACCTTGTCGCCCGCTAGATTGGTGTTGGTGATGAACAGAGGCCGGCCCTTTCCCGCGAGCTGCTCGTATTCCATCCAGCGCACGCCGCCGACCACGGATAGCCAGTTGGTCAGGTGGAACGTGTCCTGGGCGAAGAAGCCGCGGGTTCCGAGCTTGTCGGTCTGCTCGCTGTCGATTGCAGAAACGGTCGTACCCGGCGTGACCAGCCCGTAGACGGGGTTGTAGAAATTGAAGTTCGCCGTCGCCTGGCGGATCAGGTCGCGGCGATCGATCGTGCGATACAGCGCCTCACCGCCGAACAGGATCTCGTTGCGGAAGCCGCCCACCCAGACGTCACCCTGCAGATAGGAGGTGCCATAGCTGGCGTTGCTCAGCGAGTTCTGGGTGCCGTCGTTGCTGCGTTTCTCGACGCCGGTCGTGGCGTCGACATTGGTGATGCGGAGCTGGTTGGCGCTGTAGGTCTCGGTGTTGTAGCTGTAAGCCGCCGTGACCTTCCAGTTGTCGTCGAGCCTCTGCTCGACCGAGGCCTGCACCAGGTCGGACGTGCCCCACATGTTGTTGAAGGGTTCGTCGAGCCGGCGCGTCGCGGGGATCGCCAACGGGGCGCCTTTGACGAAGGCGGTGCCGCGGTCGAACGGATAGATGAATTCGCGGTGCTCATAGGTGAGCTGAACCGTCGTGGTCTCGCCGTACCAGGCGAGCGACGGGTTCACGAGCATTTCCCGATGGCGGCCGAAATTGCGCCAGTAGTCCTCGCTAACACCATAGCCGATGAAGCGATAGGCGAGACCGCCATCGCCGATCGGACCGGTGACGTCGAGTGTGCCGTCGGCGCCGTTGCGGTTGTTCGCGTAGGTCGAGCCGAGCAGCGTGACCGAACCGTGCTGATAGAGCTCCGGGCGCTTGCTGATCGTGTTGACGATACCGCCGGGATCCATGATGCCGTAGAGCAGCGAGGCCGGTCCCTTCAGCACCTCCACGCTGTCGACTGCGGCGTTCAGGCTGCGGCCCTGCACCAGCGGCATGCCGTTGCGCATGATCGAACCGTCGCGATTATCGCCGAAGCCACGGCGGATCACGGCGTCCTGGGTGCCGGCGAGCGTGTTGGTCTGGGTGATGCCGCTGATGTTGACCAGCGCATCGTCGATGTTGCGCGGCAGCTGGTCCTTGATGACCTGCGCGGGCACGACGTTGACGGATTGGGAGGTGTCGAGCGGTGATGCGCCCGAGCGCAGCGTGCTCGCGCTCGGCATCGCGCGATAGCCGAGCTTTGCGGCTTGTTGTGCGGCGGCTTCAGTCGCCGCGCGTTCGGACGGCGTCGGCGCCGCGGGCGGACCGGCCGTCGGGCTACGGCGCGCGACTGCCTGTGTGCGTCGTTGCGACTGCTCCGAAGCGCGTGCCTGCTTCGGCCGCTGCGTCGGTGCATCCACATTCACCGGCGGCAGCGCCGTTTGCGCCTGCGCATTGGTGGTGTCGAAGGGATATCCGGCGAGCAGCACGGCCGTTCCGATGAGAAGGCTGGCGCGGCTGTTGCCGGCGCGATTTCGATGACCACTGGCGCGAGGGCCATCCACAGGAGCACGCACTTTCGATTCACTTCCAAGTCACAGCATTGAAGTTGGCGCATCTACCAGCCGCGGCGAATGAAGAGAACCTGGCAGCGACTTGAATCGCTCTAGTGTTGAAGCGTTCTAAGCTTTGTTGCTCGCCGTGCGGCAATCGTCGCTTGCCATCGCAGGGCGCACGACACGCAGATCGCGAATTCGCGACAACGTGTCGCGCCCTCGTGCGATCTCAGGCGATGGCGAACTCGCCCGCGAATCGGCTTGCCGCCCAACCACGCCGGCGTCGGTCGCCGGTTACCGCGACGGGGCGAAACGCACGGCCACAAGATGCAAGCCATCCTGGCATCGCGATGCGCCCCAAGCCGTCACATCGATCGAGACGTTGCTTGGGCGCAACAGCGCAGGAACTTTCGGCAACGGCACAGCTACCTTTGGTTGCGGAGTTCATCCGGATCGTGCGAGTTTTCCGGAGGGCGCTTCAACGGGGGGATCGGACCATGGGCATCCGAGTCACAGCCGCGGTTTTGCTTGGCGCATTTCTTGGCGGGTGCGGCTTGAGAGTGCCCGATTTGCAGGAATTTCCAGCCGCGCCGATCGACGGACAGCTCATGGTCCAGTCGATTGTCACCAGCGTGCACTGCGAAATTTGCGAATGCCGTCAAGTTTGTAATAAATCGCGATCTTGAACTCGCCCGTTTGAATCACGGAAAGCGATATGCGGAGTGGCTGGAGACCTGGGGCGTCCAGGTCAGCCTCACGCTGACCATCGAAGAAAGGTCGTCCCTCAATCCAAACGCGGTCTGGCTGCCGCCCACACCGGCAAATTCGATATTCACGCTTGCCGGAGGAGCGACAGTCTCGGCCGACGCGACTAGGACCGACACGCTGAACTTTTTCTATACCATCCATGACCTCTACTATCGCAAGTATTGCCAGACCGGCGTGCAGATGGGCAACTCGCCCTCTCCCCTGGTTCGAAGTGATCTGAAGCTCAGGGAGTGGCTACAGGCGCAGGTCGGACCGGTCGCGACGCAGGACATCTCGCCCCCCAGCGACCCCGGTGGGCCGCTCGAGCGAAATGCGATTTCTCACGAGGTCAAATTCGTCATATCGACCGCGGGCGACCTGACGCCAGCCTGGACGCTCGTCCAGGCGACGATCAACCAGAATGGAGCACTCCTCTCGGCAAGTCGCGATCGCACGCATGATCTGACGATTACGTTCGGGCCCAACGGCGGTCAGAAATTGGCGCTGCCAGCACTCGAAGCGCACTTCGCTAAGCAGGTCGGGCTTGCGGTCTCAACCAATCTGAAAGGCCGATAGCAATCGGACATCAATGACGTCGCACCATCGAGGAACAGGCAATGGCAAAGGCCAAAAAGCGTGCAAAGAAGGCAAGGACGGGGAAAAAGGCAACGACGGCGCGAAAGGTCAAAAAAGCAAAGAAAGTAGCGAGCCGCCGCCAGAGTCTGACGGCCAAGGCGGCGCTCCCCAGCTCGCCAATCTATGTTTCAGGGCCAAACGGCGAGCTCGAGCGTTGCGACTGGAGCAGCGAGCAAAACATCTACGTCTGCAAAGTCGTGAGCGATGGCGATACAGCGCCCGCCGGCGCGCTTATGATGCGGCGTGCGACCCGGACAGCCTGATCGGCGTCGCTCCGCAAGCAGCAACAAGGGCGCACGTACAAACCAAGCGCCGCGTGGCGGCGTGACCGCAAGCTGCGGATGTTATGGATCGGCCGTGCGGTTTTTGCAGCTACGTGAGCGCGGGGCTGGTCAATTCGTCCAGCTTCGCCTTGAGCGCGGTGCCGTCCGACAACGCACGCAGCGGCGGACGCACGCGCAACCAGCCGGCGTCGCCGGTCTGTGCGGCGAGAATGGCCTTCAGCGTCGTGAGGAAGGATGGCGATTTCACCACGATATCGACCGCGGCCTGCATGCGGGCTACGACATTCTTGCCGTCGAACATCGCCTTCACCAGCTCCGGCGCGATGTTGGCCATGCCGCAGATGGTGCCGGCGCCGCCGCCGGCGATCGCACGCGCGATGTCGGTTTCGTTGCCGACCGTGATGGCGAGCTCCGGCGCAGCAGCGCGGAATGCCTGGAACTGCTTGAATTCGCCGCTGGAGTCCTTCAAGCCGGCGACCACCTTGCCGTAACGCTTGCGCAAATTCGCCGCGACCGTCGTCGGGATCGCGACGCCTGAGACCTGCGGAATATGATAGAGATAGGCACGCAGGCGATCGTCGGCGACACCGTCGAAGATCGCCGCGAACGCATCCTCGATGCCTTCGGGCGTGACGCTGCGATCGAAGTAAGGCGGCAGATACAGCACGTGGCGCAGACCAAGTCCGAGCACGGCGCGCGTCAGCGCGATGCTGTCGCTGATGGCGGGGAAGCCGCCGCCGATGCCGATGCGTTCCGCCGGCACGCCGGCCTTGAGCACGGCTTCGATGGTCGCTATGCGTTCGGCGACATTGAACGAGGTGCCCTCGCCGGTGGTGCCGTACAGCACGACGCCGTCGACGCCCTTGCCGAAGAGTTTTTTGGCATGGGCGGCAAGCTTGGCGGAGTCCACGCTGCCGTCCGTCGCGAGCGGCGTCGCCGACGCCACCCAGAACCCGCGAATTGCCTCCGTCATAGCACCACCCATTGTTGCGGCTTCCGAGTAAGCCCCGGATTTCCAATGATCTTAGGGGGGTTACCGAGCCTTGTTTTTGCTTTACTTTTTAGCTTGTACCTTACATACAAGATAGGCGCAAATCCTTTCCGCCGTCGCGGCGCGCGTGAGGCGCAGCCAAATCCAGAGGAGGTCTCGCATGAACATGGTGACCTCCGCGGGATATCCCGAGCCATCGCTCGCCGCGTTGCGTAACAAGCTCGGTGCCGCAGCCGTGCTGACCGGAAGCGACGTGCCCGCGCGCAATTGCAACGACTGGAGCGCGAGCCTGCCGCAGACGCCGCTCGCAGTGATCCGGCCGCTCGATGCGCAGGGCGTTGCCGATGCGATCATGACCTGCCGGCAGGCACGCCTGCCCTTCGTGCCGCAGGGCGGCTTGACCGGGCTCTGCCGCGGCGCCGCACCCGAAGCGGGCTGGGTCGCGATCTCGCTGGAGCGCATGACCGGCATCGAGGAGATCGATCGCGCCTCGATGACGATGACGGTGAAATCGGGCACGCCGCTGGAGACGATCCAGAAGGCAGCCGACGAGGCCGGCTTCTTCTTTCCGCTCGATCTCGGCTCGCGCGGCTCCTGCGCGATCGGCGGCAATCTCGCGACCAATGCCGGCGGCAATCGCGTGATCCGCTACGGCATGACGCGCGAGCTGGTGCTCGGTCTCGAGGTGGTACTGCCCGACGGCACCATCATCACCAGCCTCAACAAGCTGATGAAGAACAATGCCGGCTACGATCTGAAGCATCTCTTCATCGGCTCGGAAGGCACGCTCGGGATCATCACCCGCGTGGTGCTGCGGCTGTTTCCGAAACCGCGCTCGACGATGGCCGCGCTCTGCGCATTGAAGGACTATGCCGCGGTGATCGCGCTGCTCGATGCGGCACGCAGCGGACTCGGCCCGCTGCTGTCGGCGTTCGAGGTGATGTGGCCGGACTATTGGGACGTGATCACGACGCGCGCCGGCGTCAAGCCGCCGGTCGCCGCCGGCCAGGGTCTCTATGTGCTGGTCGAAGCGCAGGGCACCGACGAGAGCGTCGATGCGCCACGCTTCCAGGCCTGGCTCGAAGAGCTGATGGAGCGCGGGCTGCTCGCGGATGCCGCCGTGGCGCAATCGCTGGCGCAGACGCAGGCATTCTGGCGCGTGCGCGACATCTGCGCCGAATTCGGCCAGGTGCTGGGTCCTCACATCTCCTACGACATCGGCCTTGCGGTGGCGCGGATGGACGAGTTCGCCACGCGCTGCAAGGTGGCCTTGGCCACCGGCATCAAAGGCTGCGAGAGCGTCTATTACGGTCATATCGGCGACGGCAATCTGCACCTCGTCTCCTGGGTCACGGGCCTTCCCGTCGAGCAGCAGCCCAAGGAGGAGATGGACACGATCATCTATGGTCTCGTGCGCGAGATGGGCGGCAGCGTCTCCGCCGAGCACGGCATCGGCACGCTCAAGAAGAAGTGGCTTGGGCATGCCCGCAGCGAGGGCGAGATCGCCTTGATGCGGACGTTGAAGGCCGCGCTCGATCCCGATCATCTGCTCAATCCCGGCAAGGTCGTCTGAGAGCATCCATGCGCGCGCTGAAGCTCGATGCGCCGAAATCGCTGTCGCAGCGGGTGATGCTGCGGCTGCGGCAGGCGATCATCGACGGCGAATTTTCGCTCGGTGCCGCCATCTCCGAGGAGATGGTGGCAAATTCCTTTGGCGTCAGCCGCACGCCGGTGCGCGAGGCGATGGGCCAGCTGCAGGCGCAGGGGCTCGTGGTGATCCGGCCGCAGGTCGGCAGTTTTGTGTTCACGCCGAGCGCGGCGGACATTGCCGCACTCTGCACTTTCCGCATCGCGCTCGAACCCAGGGCCGCCGAGCTCGCCTTTCGCCACGACCGCGATGGTGCGATCGCGACCATGAACGATGCGATCGCGGCGATGGAGCCGGCGGTCGAGGCCAAGGACAACATCGCCTACGGCCGCGCCGACGCCAGCTTTCACGAGGGCCTGTTCGCGCATTGCGGCAACCGGTACCTCGCCGAATCCTACCAGCTCGCATCTAGCCGCGTCGCCGCGCTCCGCACCAACCTGACCTCGCCGATCGACGTGCGCACCCGCTCCTCCTTCGACGAGCATCGCAAGCTGCTCGATCTGTTCGCGCGCGGCGAGCACGCCTCCTTCGAAGCGGCGATGACGACGCACATCACCAATTCAGGCGTGGTCTATGCAAAAGCGCTGAAGGTGGACTGAGCGGTCCTACCGCGCGTCTCCCGATTCCGGTCTGTCCAGAAAATCCAGCGCGGTGTTGATCTGTTCGAGCTGATGCTCAATCTTGTCGCGGTCCTCGACCGACTGCGCCTGCTCGAGCTGTTCCACAAGCTTCTGCTTCCGCGACAGCAAATTCTCTATGACTGTATTCACAGCTCCCCCACCGCCCGAGGCGAATATCGTGGTCATCCGGGATCCTGGACCGAGCGCGCGCGAGCCGGGCTCGCCGCAAACCCCATCACAATGTTCGCGAAGGCAGATGGTTCCCGGAACCTTAACCTTTCACGTGCCCGTCGGAACCTATGCCTGTGCGCCATGGACACCCAAACCATCACCGCCGAAAAGCCCCTGATGGCGCAGGCGCGCCCGCGCAAGCCGGCGCCGTTCCTCCCCATGAGCCGCGCCGAGATGGATGCGCTCGGCTGGGATGCCTGCGACATCGTGCTGGTGACGGGCGATGCCTATGTCGACCATCCGAGCTTTGGCATGGCCATCATCGGCCGGCTGCTGGAGGCGCAAGGCTTTCGCGTCGGCATCATCGCGCAGCCGGACTGGCAATCGGCCGAGCCGTTCAAGGCACTCGGCAAGCCAAAGGTGTTCTTCGGCGTCACCGGCGGCAACATGGATTCCATGGTGAACCGCTACACCGCGGACCGCCGGCTGCGCAGCGACGACGCCTATACCGCCGGCGGCGAAGGCGGCAAGCGGCCGGACCGCTGCACCATCGTCTACGCCCAGCGCTGCCGCGAGGCGTTCAAGGACGTGCCGGTCGTGCTCGGCGGCATCGAGGCCTCGCTGCGCCGGATCGCGCATTACGACTACTGGTCCGACAAGGTGCGCCGCTCGGTGCTGGCCGACGCCAAGGCCGACCTGCTGCTCTACGGCAACGCCGAGCGCGCCGTGGTCGAAGTCGCGAACCGCCTCGCTGCCGGCGAAGCACCGCGCGAGCTCGATGACATCAGGGGCGTCGCGCTGTTCCGTCGCGTGCCCCAAGACTATGCCGAGCTGCACGCCGACGATCTCGATTCCGCCGACGAGGGTGCCACGCGCCAGAAGGGCGCGACCGTGATCCGGCTTCCGGCGCTGGAGCAGGTCGAGCAGGATAAGGAAGCCTATGCGCGCGCCTCACGCGTGCTGCATCGTGAGAGCAATCCCGGCAATGCGCGGCCGCTGGTGCAGCGTCACGGCGACCGCGACCTCTGGCTCAACCCGCCGCCGATCCCGCTGACCTCAGAGGAGATGGACGCGGTCTACGACCTGCCATACGCGCGCGCGCCGCATCCGTCCTATGGCGATGCAAAAATCCCCGCCTGGGACATGATCAAGTTCTCGGTGACGATCATGCGCGGCTGCTTTGGCGGCTGCACCTTCTGCTCGATCACCGAGCACGAGGGCCGCATCATCCAGAACCGCTCCGAGGGTTCTATCCTGCGCGAGATCGAAAAGATCCGCGACAAGACGCCGGGCTTCACCGGCGTGATCTCCGACATCGGCGGCCCCACCGCCAACATGTACCGGATGGCGTGCAAGGACCCGAAGGTCGAGGCGGCGTGCCGGCGGCCGTCCTGCGTCTTCCCGGAGATCTGCCCGAACCTCAACACCTCGCACGACGACCTGATCCGGCTCTATCGCAAGGTGCGCGAGACCAAGGGCATCAAGAAGGTGATGGTCGCCTCCGGCGTGCGCTACGACCTCGCGGTCGAGAGCCCGGAGTACATCAAGGAGCTCGTCACCCATCACGTTGGCGGCTACCTGAAGATCGCGCCCGAACATACCGAGCGCGGCCCGCTCGACAAGATGATGAAGCCGGGCATCGGCGCCTACGACAAGTTCAAGCGGATGTTCGACGCGGCGGCCGAGCAGGCCGGCAAGAAATATTACCTGATCCCGTATTTCATCGCGGCGCATCCGGGCACGACCGACGAGGACATGATGAACCTCGCGCTCTGGCTCAAGAAGAACCGCTATCGCGCCGACCAGGTGCAGACCTTCCTGCCCTCGCCGATGGCGACCGCGACTGCGATGTACCACACCGGCGTCAATCCGCTGCGCGGCGTGCGCCGCGGCGGCAGCGACAAGGTCGAGGCGATCAAGGGCCTGCGCCAGCGCCGCCTGCACAAGGCCTTCCTGCGCTACCACGACCCCGACAACTGGCCGGTGCTGCGCGAGGCGCTGAAGGAGATGGGCCGCGCCGACCTGATCGGCTCGCAGCCCCACCAGCTCGTGCCTGCGCACCAGCCTCCGGGCACCGGCAAGGCCGCCGGCACGAGGCGGCCGGTGCGTCCGGGTGACAAGACGCAGCGGTTCACGACAAAGGGGCTGCGGGTGATGAAGTAGCGGGGACGCGAGCAGGCTCGTTGTGACTTGCACCCCTGCAAAAATCGAAAACAACCCCATGCACAGTAGCTAGCCCGGGATAGCGAAATCAAAGGCTTAAAGCGCAACGCGATCGGGATGAGCCGTCATAGCGTCTGAGCTTGTTGTTTGAGCGCGATATTTCCGAAAAACAGAAAAGCGCTTGACCCGTCGGGCAAAACAGGCGCAAGATGGCATGATCGGCGCGTGTGGCAAGCGCTCCCTCACGCGACAGCTCGACAGGCATCTGCCTACGAGGGCGCCTACTCATAAACGCGTACTCATAAACTCGTCAGGTCCGCTTATGAACAGGCCGCTCGGACCAATCAGCTCACTCCAACCAGCGCCTTACAGACCTCCCGGCTGGCCTCTTGGAATAATTTGACAGCACTTCCGGCCCGTCGTCCCTTCAAGGTGATTGAGGCTATCGGGGCGGAAGTATCGCCAAGATCGACGTTCAGCGCGCGCAGCCATGCGCTACTCGATCGCATTCTGAGTATCTGCATGGGCAATAGGGTTATAAACCGGCTGCTCGCCAACAGATTCAACCGCATGTAGATTGAAATCGTGGTGACGGTCGTTGGCGGAAGCGGCAGGTTATGTCGCCGAAATAGCTCGACGCCGGTACGCCCCAAAAAAGAATCGGGCGGCGAGAGCGTCCACTGCTCTTGCATAAGTTCTGCGAGCTTCAACTTCTTCCTCGATCGCAGGAGCGGATGCCGTCGCTCCGCCATCACCGCAAGGGAGGATCTAAACAGCACCTCCGCGGACAAATCATCGGCGACCGGCAACGGCGCCCAGCGCGTTATGGCCAGATCAAGCATTCTCTGACGCAGAGCATGCTCCAGCGCATCCCGATCACCTATCGTGATATGATACCTGATGCCTGGATATCTGCGGACGAGATGTCCGATAATTTCTGTAACGATGGCGGTGACCGGCTCGGTCGTACCGATCGCAACGAGCCCTTGCGCCGGATCTGACCTTTGCACAATGTCGGTAACACCTAGCTTTATTTCGTCGAAAACGACGCGCGTGCGATCGACAAGAAGGCGACCGCACTCAGTGAGTTCAACTCCGCGCGAAGTGCGATCCAGCAGCGCAGCTCCGACGGAATGCTCCATATCGGTGATAGCTTTGGAGATCGCCGGCTGCGACAACCCGAGACGGCGAGACGCCTTGGCCATGCTGCCGACCTCTGCGACGGTCTGCAGCGTATGCAGATCCTTGAGGCGTAGGCGTCGGCCGATGCGGTCGTGCCACTGCATGGGCATTCACCTCACGTTATAGCCCGATAGGAAAATGCAATTTCGGGTTATAGCGTTGTTGCTTCAGAATAGCGAGATGGAAAGCCGGCCGGATTATCGCATTGCTGTCCCAAGCACATGGAGAACGCCATGCAGCTTTACTCGCGTCGCGCCATACTGGCCGGGTTTTCGGCTCTGGCTCTTCCGCTACCCGTTATTGCTGCCGACCAGCCGCTGAAGATCGTGTTTCCATTCGCGCCTGGTGGGTCGGGAGATTCGATCGCGCGGCTGTTTGCCGAGCAGCTTCAGACCAGGCTCGGCAAGGTGGCGATTGTGGAGAACCTTGCTGGCGCTGGCGGGCGTATCGGCGCTCAGGCGGTCAAGAATGCAGCACCGGGAGAGGAGGCAGTGCTGTTTGCTTCCGCTTCGCAATTCACGCTTCAGCCGCATCTCTTCAGGAGCCTGGGATATGATGCAGAGCGCGACTTTGTGCCACTTTCGCAGGTGATGACGGTCGATCTGGCTCTGGCGGTCAGCGGGAAGCTGCCCATCCATTCGGTGCACGAACTCATCGACTGGATGAAGGCCAATCCCGAACAGGCTGTGTACGGCTCGCCGGGAGCAGGTACAGCACCTCATTTCATCTGCGGCGAGTTTGGCCGGATCACAGGCCTAAACCTGCGCCACACGCCCTATAGGGGTACGCCTGCTGCCCTCCCGGATGTGCTGGCCGGCCGGGTCCCGATGTATATGGCGTTTCTTTCCGAACTCCTGGAGCAACATGGGGGCGGTGGCATACGCATCATCGCCACCGCAGCCGCTGCGCGATCTTCCTTCCTGCCCCAGACCGCAACTCTGAAGCAGAGCGGGATCGATATCGACGCGGCCGGGTGGTTCGCATTCTATGCGCCTGCCCATTCCTCGCGTCAGTTCGTTGAGCGCCTGGGAAAGGAGATCATTGCAATCGGGAGCGATCCCGAAATGCGCGCAAAGATTCATGCCATGGGGTGCGAGCCAACAGGAACGACATCGGACGAACTTGAACATATCCAGCGCGCCGAGTTCGAACGCTGGGGACCGATCGTCAAGGCGTCAGGATTCCCGATCGAAGGCTAGAGCGGCACATGACCACCGATCCCCGCGAAAAGTTGTTGGATCTTGTTCAATCGCACCGCGTGACGGCAGTGATCTATGTCGCTGCCCGGCTGGGGCTCGCCGAGTTGCTGCGCGACGGACCGCGAACGGTCGACGAACTTGCGAGCCGAACCCACACGGATCGGGACGCACTTGCCCGCTTGCTCGTCGCTCTCTCGACCGTCGGCATCTGCTCTCGCGTCGGTGAAGGCCGCTACTTGCTAACCGAGCTGGGGGCGGGACTCGACGGTGCTGCGGGACGATCATTCAAGAACTGGGTCATTTTTGAAGGCTCCATGCTGACCAGGAGGTGGGATGGTCTTCTGGATTCGATCATGTCGGGCAAGACGGCTTCCCAACTTCAGGACGTCGACGACAATTTCGACCTGATGGCGCGCTCGCCAGAGCATGTGCGGGTATTCAATGAAGCCATGACGGACCTGACACGGCTGGTCACGCACGATCTACTGCAGGCCTACGACCTTGGCACGATCTCCCACTTGATGGATGTCGGAGGCGGCTCCGGGCAACTCATGGGCGCGGTGGCGAGGGCATATTCAACCATCAGAGGAACGGTTTTCGATCTGCCGAGGTGCGCCGACGCCGCCAACCAGCACTTCGGGCACCTCGGAATCTCCGACCGCGTCGACTTTGTTGCAGGCGATTTCTTTCACGCGGTGCCTGCAGTGGCCGATGCGATCATCTTGAAAAGCATTATTCACGACTGGGATGATGAGCGCAGCCGCATCATTTTGGGAAACTGCCGCAAAGCGCTTCCCCAAAAAGGCAGACTGCTATTAGTCGAACGTGCGATGCCCGAATTGCCCGGTACCGATGACGCGGGTAGGTCGTGCGCGATGAGCGATTTAAACATGCTACGCGGTCCAGGTGGACGGGAACGGACCGAAAGGGAATATTATCGGCTCCTGACCGAGAGTGGCTTCCGTCCCATCGCGGTTCTCCGCGCAGGCCGCTTTAATCTGACCGAGTCGCGGCTTTGTTGAGACCTGGAAGCCGGCCGCGGCTATGCGGCGATGCGCCAGAGGCGGACAAACACGCCGCAACGAGTGGGGCGTGCTATTCGATGACATCATCGGCCTTAGCAAGCTCTCGCACTGTCGATCAATCCGCGTATGCGCGACGCGACCGCCGCCGAGATCTAGTGACCCACGTACAGGCACCGCAATCGCTTGACCTCGCCTCCATCATGTAACATACAAAGTTACATGAAACGCGACAGCCGTCTATCTGGCGTACTCCACGTCCTGCTCCACATGGCGCAGCAGCCTGGCCCCTTCACGTCCGAGACGCTGGCAAAGGCCATGAACACCAATCCGGTGGTGATCCGCCGCATCATGGCGGGGCTGCGGGACCTCGGCTATGTCCGCTCCGAGAAGGGCCACGGCGGCGGCTGGACGCTTGCTTGCGAGCTTTCGAAGGTGACGCTGCGCGATGTCTACACCGCGCTCGGCAGTCCCTCGCTTTTCGCCATGGGCAACCGGACGGAGGCGCCCGGCTGCCTCATCGAGCAGGCCGTCAATGCCGCCCTCGATCAGGCATTTGACGATGCAGAGGCGCTGCTGCTGTCGCGTTTTGGCGAGGTGACACTGGCCATGCTGAGCGACGACCTGCGCAAGCGTCTCGGGTCCCGAAAGCTTCACAGCATGAGCGCGCATCACGCGTGATGAACTCAATGCAGCAGGACAACGTCATGACCGACATTCAAAACGCGTTCTCCGATCCGCAAATGGTGGCGAAATATACGGAAGGACCGCCGCGGTTCGTTCCCGGATACAATTCCATGCTGTCCATGGCGGCGATCCTTCTGGCCGAGCGTGCGCATAAAGATGCGCGGATGCTCGTTCTTGGTGCTGGCGGCGGCCTGGAGCTGAATGCTTTTGCGCAAGCGCAGCCGCGCTGGACCTTTGATGGCGTGGACCCGTCCGCTGCGATGCTGGATCTCGCGAAGCAGACGCTGGGCCCGCTCGCGTCGCGCGCGCATCTGCATCAAGGCTATATCGACGATGCGCCAGCTGGGCCGTTCGATGGCGCGACTTGCCTGCTGACCCTGCATTTCGTCGATGTCGGCGAACGGCTGCGAATAGCGTCCGAAATCCGCCGCCGCCTCAAGCCTGGCGCGCCATTCGTCGCGGCCCATTTCAGCATCCCCGGCGACGACAATGAGCGGCCGCTGTGGCTTTCGCGATATTCCTCCTTTCTCGCCGCATCCGGAGTCGAACCCGAGAAGGCGGCCGCCGCCCGAAAGGCAGTTGACGGGCAGTTGAGCATTCTTGCGCCAGAGCAGGACGAGATGATCTTGCGCAATGCCGGCTTCTCCGACCCGACGCTGTTCTATACCGGCTTCACGTTCCGCGGCTGGGTGGCCTACGCCTGAGGCGTGCAGGCATTACCGACAGGGCAATCGCATATGGCATTTTGCACGACCTGAGTGCGCGCCTCGTCCTTCGAGACGACCGCTTCGCGGTCTCCTCAGGATGAGGCTAAGCGGCATCGGTGCCCGTTGAAACTGCTACCGCACACGGGTCCTCATCCTGAGGGCCCGCCAACGGCGGGCGTCTCGAAGGATGGCCGCAGGGGAGGCTCTCCTATATGCGATAGCCCTGCCCTCACCGCTCCATCGGCACCCCCCGGCCCGGGATGATACCCGCTGGAAAAGAACACCAGCGGCGTAAGGTCGACGATGCCGATGCGATGCAGGAGGCGACGATTCAGCATCTCGGCATCGCCATCCTTCCGGACTGGAATGCGGCGGTTGCACCGGCCCATCGCATACCCCACCGCCCGCGCCGGCGGTTGACGCCGTCCCTGTCATCGTTAAATGACGCCCATGAAAAAACTCGGATTTCTCTCCTTCGGACACTGGACGCCCTCGCCGCAATCGCAGACCCGCTCGGCTGGCGACACGCTGCTGCAATCGATCGAGCTTGCGGTGGCGGCTGAACAGCTCGGCCTGGACGGCGCGTATTTCCGCGTGCATCACTTCGCGCGCCAGCTTGCCTCGCCCTTTCCGCTGCTTGCGGCCGTCGGCGCCAGGACCAGCACAATCGAGATCGGCACAGCCGTGATCGACATGCGCTACGAGAACCCGCTCTACATGGCGGAGGATGCGGGCTCCGCCGATCTCATCGCCGGCGGACGGCTTCAGCTCGGCATCAGCCGCGGCTCGCCCGAGCAGGTGATCGACGGCTGGCGCTATTTCGGCTACCAGCCGGCCGAGGGCGAGAGCGACGCCGACATGGGCCGGCGCCACGCGGAGGTCTTTCTCGATATCCTGCGCGGCAAGGGTTTTGCGAAACCCAATCCGCAACCGATGTTTCCAAACCCGCCGGGGCTGCTGCGCCTCGAGCCGCATTCGGAAGGCCTGCGCGAACGCATCTGGTGGGGCGCCGGCTCGAACGCCACCGCCGTTTGGGCCGCCAAGCTTGGCATGAATCTGCAGAGCTCGACGCTCAAGAACGACGAGACCGGCGAGCCGTTTCACGTGCAGCAGGCCGCGCAGATCCGTAGCTATCGCGCGGCGTGGAAGGAAGCCGGCCACAGCCGCGAGCCCCGCGTCTCCGTCAGCCGCAGCATTTTTGCGCTGATGGACGATCGCGACCGCGCCTATTTCGGCTCCGAGCGCGGCGGCGAGGACCAGATCGGTTTCATCGACCCGCGAACGCGCGCGATCTTCGGACGCTCTTATGCCGCCGAGCCCGACGTGCTGATCGAGCAGTTGCGCCAGGACGAAGCCATTGCCGAGGCCGATACGCTGCTGCTGACGATCCCGAACCAGCTCGGGGTCGACTATTGCGCGCATGCGATCGAGGCGATCTTGAAGCATGTCGCGCCGGCGCTGGGGTGGCGGTGAGGCGCGCGACGCATTGCCTTGGTCAGATCAGGCAGACTGAGCGCAAGTTCCCGGCTTGCCGTGGCACTGTCATGCGGCGTGTGACGGGCGGCCGCCCGTCATGCACCTCGTGCGGGAACCAGTCGACTTGTTCCATCTTTACGGTGCAGGCTGCAGGCCGGTAGTCTTCTCGACTGATTCTCGACTGATGAAGCGTGCGGATATCGCAGCCATCATCGGCGCGGTCATGTCTGGCGGGAACATTCCTGGTGCCGAGGATGATTTCGGCGTCGTCGGGGGAGGACAATTTGCGGGACCGCGAACGCGAATGCAAGTTCGGCTAGCGTCAGCCGAAATGCATCACCATACGACTTTTCACGATCCCGTTCTGGTCGCGCTTTCGATCTTGATCGCGGCACTCGCTTCCTATACCGCGCTGGACCTGGCGACCCGGATGCGCGCTGCTTCGGGGAGGGCTCGCCGATCCTGGCTCGTAGCCGCCGCGATTGCCATGGGCGGCGGCATCTGGTCGATGCATTTTGTCGGCATGCTGGCCTTCAACCTGCCCGGAATCGAGGTCTCATACGATCCATTCCTGACCCTCCTCTCGCTTGTCATTCCTATTGTCGTCGCCGCTGCCGCCTTCGCCGTTGTCGGACGACGCCCGCAGGCACTTCTCGCATCGGGCTTCGCGATGGGCCTTGGTATCGCCGGTATGCATTATACCGGCATGGCCGCAATGCGAATGGCGGCCTTGATGGCGTACGATCTCCTGTGGGTCGTGCTCTCGATCGTGATCGCGATCAGCGCCTCGGTCGTGGCGCTCTGGCTCGCCTTTCGCAACACCAGCGCAGTCCAACGGCTGTTCGCGGGATTGGTGATGGGCCTTGCGATCTCCGGCATGCACTATGCCGCGATGGAAGGCGCCATGTTCCTGCCGATGATCCCGATGGCAGGGCAGGCAGGACATCTCGGCGTCGGTCAGGCGCCGCTCGGGTTCCTGCTCGCCGGCATCACCATTGTGATCCTGAGCATCGGGATCGCCGCCGCCGTCTATGACAGGGCATCCGCGGAGCGCGCCCAACGCGAGGCCGACGCACTGAGGCGCAGCGAAGAACGCTTTCGGCTGCTCGTGGAGGGTATCGCCGACCATGCGATCTTCATGCTCGATCCGGATGGGCGCGTCGGCAACTGGAATCTCGGCGCGCGCCGGCTGATGGGCTATCGCGATGACATCGTCGGAACGAGCTACACGATCTTTCATACCGAGGAAGACTGTGCGACCGGGGCGCCCGCACGCGCGCTCGTTGAAGCCGAGCGGGAGGGGAAGTCCGCAATCGAAGGCTGGCGTGTGCGCAAGGACAGCAGCCGCTTCTGGGCGGAGGCAACGATCGTCGCGGTGCGGAACGAAAGCGGCGCAATCGCCGGCTTTGCCAATATCGTGCGCGACGTCAGCGAAAGGAGGCGGGCGCAGGAGGCGCTGGATCGGGCGCGCGAAGCATTGATGATGTCGCAGAAGATGGAGACCATCGGCCAGTTGACCGGCGGCGTGGCCCACGATTTCAACAACCTGCTCGCGGCCGTTCTCGGCAGCCTCGAGCTTTTGAAGAAGCGCCTGCCGTCGGGCGATCCGAAGATCCAGCGCCTGGTGGACAACGCGATGCAGGGCGCGCAGCGGGGCGCCTCCCTGACCCAGCGCATGCTTGCTTTCGCGCGCAAGCAGGATCTCAGGCCGGCGGTCGTCGATGTCCGCGACCTCGTGCACGGCATGGCGTCGCTGTTGAAATTCGAGGCCGGAATTCGTGTCGAGACGCTGTTCCCGATGGACCTGCCGAAGGTAAAGGTCGACGCGAACCAGCTCGAGCTGGCTGTCCTCAACCTGGCGGTCAACGCGCGTGATGCGATGCCGGACGGTGGCCTGATCACCATCGCTGCCCGCGAGGAGCAGGACGATGGCGGCCTTGCGACGCGCGGCTATGTTGCGCTCTCGGTGAGCGACACGGGCTGCGGCATGGACGATGACACCCTCAAGCACGCTCAGGAGCCGTTCTTCACGACCAAGGGCGTCGGCAAAGGCACCGGGCTCGGTCTGTCAATGGTCCACGGCCTTGCCGAGCAGTCCGGCGGCAGGCTCGTATTGAAGAGCCGTCCTGGCGAGGGCACGACAGCCGACATCTGGCTGCCGATAGCCGAAGAGATGGCGGTGCCGGACTTGCGCGCGGAGGCTCCGGCACCCGTGCCTCGGGCCAGCCGGCAGCTCGCCGTGCTGGTCGTCGACGACGACCTCCTGGTGCTCGAGAACACGGCCGTGATGCTGGAGGATCTCGGGCACACGGTGCTCGCGGCGCGCTCGGGCGAGGAGGCGCTGGATTTGCTCCGCCGCACGCGTACTATCGACCTGGTCGTGACCGACTATGCCATGCCGGGCATGACCGGACTGCAGCTTGCAAGCGCGGTCGCTGCGGAGCGCCCCGGGACGGTCATCCTCCTCAGCTCGGGATACGTGGACCTTCCCAGCGACACGCGATCCAGCCTGCCGCGCTTGTCAAAGCCTTTCGACCAGGCCGCGCTTGCGAAGGCCGTCGAGGCGGCGATGCGCCAGGAAGAGCCAAGCGGATCTATCGTCGCGTTTCGGCCGAAGAGCGCGTGAATGCCTGATGATGAGTGGCGCGCCACGGCCGATGAAGATGGGCACTATTGCTTCGCTGTAGTGCTATGATGCTCGCACCCGCAGAACTCTCTAGGCCGCTAAATTGCGATGCCCTACGACTTTGCCCTGCCAGCTACGCGTCTCTGGATTCGGTCGAGGAGCCCGAGCAGGCTATCCGCTGGCATCCTGCGGCTTTACGAACGCGCGCCGAGGCGCGGAGCAGCCCAACAGCATCGGTAGCAGCGTGAGCAACAATATTGGCGAGGAGGTCTTGCCGCCAGACGAAGAATAAGGTCAGCACGGCACCGCTCACAACAAAGGCAACGACTGGCCCCCAGCCCCAAAGACGCAGGTGAACTAGCGCGAACAGCACGACTGTAACGAACCCGGCAATCGTGTAACTTTCTGTCAGCTCTGCGACGCGCTCAAAGGCGTAGCCACGAAATAGCGTCTCCTCAGCGGCGCCCGCAACGAGGGCGGCGAAGACCAGAAACCACGCGGGCAAGCGTGATAGCGTTGCCAACCCCTTTTCAAAGCCGCCGAGGCGCAACCGGGCCAGCACACGGCCCTCGACGGGGAGCAATGCCCACACAAAGACGATGGTGAGGACCGCGCCCCAGGCGATCGCTGCCAACTCGATCCCGCGCCAGCCGATCGAAGCAAGGGGCCGCGCCTCCCAGAGCAGGACTATGGCGATCACGCCTCCCGCCATGGCGAGCAAGCAGAGTTGATCGACCACGCGGGTGCGCAATGCGTCCGCGTCTCCGAGTAGCCGATGCGCAGGGCTGGCCAGCAGCGCCGGTCCGCCAAGCGCGAGCGCAAGGCCTGAGAGAGTGGGAAGAACATCTGGTTCGGTCATGAACTGCCTGCTGCCCACTTGCGGTTAGCTACCGCTGGCCGAATACGAGTCTCTCTGTGCCATTCCCGAAGGGTACAAGCGGCGGGTCGTATCTATGCGAGAAGGAGGTGGTTAGCCGCTTCAAGGCGTCAATATCGGACGGCAAGATAAAAGCGACGCTGTCGCTCGCGGCCGTCGGGGGCCGTAAGTGTTTGTCTGCACATTGTTTTGGATGGCACTGCAGCGGCACCGCATGAAGCGGCCTAGTGCCGCTCGAAGCGAGAAAGCATTCAAATCAACGTTCCGAGCGCTATCGTTCGCAGCATAGCGTCTTGTTGCGCGTGCTCGGCAGGATGTCCGGCCATGATCGCATGGGAGGCCGCTGCCGGACCAACGGTGCACCGTCAAGGCTCCCGCCGTGCGCGACCGGCGCCGGCTTGCGGCCTTGACGGTGCTCCGCTGGCTCTTTGCTGCCATGCGATCATGGCTTGCTGTGAGCGACTGCGCTCACGCTGCAAGGGAAGCGCCCCGAAGAATCGGATCATCAAGATGCCCGCTGATATTGCGCGCCGGCACCTTCGTTAGCCGGCAACGATCCCTTGCCGGCGGCGACGCTATGGCATATGTCTATGGCATATGCCAGCATGAGGCCGCCAATGCCGGAACAAAGGCACGTCAGACTATTCCGCAATGGCCGCAATCAGGCGGTCCGTATTCCTGTTGAGTTTGAATTGCCGGGCGATGAGGCGATCATGCATCGCGATGGCGATCGTCTTGTGATCGAGCCGGTGCGCAGGCGCGGGCTCGTCGCGTTGCTCAAGACGATGAAGCCGGTGGAGGAGCGTTTTCCCGAGATCGACGATTCCGTACCGGCGCCGGAGAAAATGTTTTGACCCGCTACATGCTGGACACGAACATTATTTCTGACCTGATCAGGAATCCACAGGGCAAAGCTGCCAGACGGATCGCCAAGGTCGGCGAGAACAACGTCTGCACCAGCATTATCGTCGCAGCAGAGTTGCGCTACGGATGCGCCAAGAGCGGCTCGCAACGCCTGCTCAAGGCAGTCGAGGACCTGCTCGGCGAGATCGACGTGCTTCCGTTTGATGTACCGGCCGATGCCGATTACGGCGGAATCCGCGCGGAACTGGAAACCGCCGGAAAGCCGATCGGCGGCAACGATTTGCTGATAGCGGCTCACGCCGCTGCGATTGGCGCCGCCATGGTGACCGCCAATGTCGATGAGTTCAAACGCATCCGAGGTTTGAAAGTTGAGAACTGGCTTGCGTGAGCAAAGAAAGCTACCAGCCGAGAGTTTTGCGCGTGCCGCTCGTCGCCGCATCAAGCGCAAAAACGGCAGGTTTTGGCGTGCCCAGTTCTGTACCGAAATGGCGCGCCCGGCACGATTCGAACGTCCGACCTTTGGATTCGGAGTCCGATGCTCTATCCGGCTGAGCTGCGGGCGCGTGGTTTCGTAGGCAGCGACCGCCACCTCACCCCGTCTTCACGCTCGCATCGATCAGCAGCTTCGCCGCCGCAAGCGCCGACTGCGCCGGGCCGTCTTCCGATTGCTGGCCGGTGACATAGATGCCTTCGATCAGCAGCAAGAGCGCATCGCCAAGCACATTCGGCTGGCGCGCGCCCATGTGGGCTGCGAGCTCGCGCAGGCGCTTGCGGAAGACCTTCTTGTGCGCTTCGGCAACCTTGCGCGCGGGATTGTCGCGCGAGGGATATTCCACTGCGGCGTTGCTCAGCCCGCAGCCGCGATAGCCTTTGGCGACGGCGCGCGACGAGAGCTGGCTGATATAGGCGAGCACATGATCGCGGGCGTTGCTGTAGGTCTTGCCGTCGGGGCGTTCAAAATTCTCCCAGAAGCTCAGATCGTAGTCGCGCAAATAGGCGGCGGCGAGATCGTCCTTGGAGGCGAAGCTGCGATAGAGGCTCGGCTTGGTGACGCCGGCCCGGTCCACCACCTCGTCGACGCCGACGGCGCGGATGCCCTCGCGATAGAACAGCTCGCTGGCGGAGGCGCGAATCCGGTCGGCGGCGCGCAGCGGCGCACTTACGGCTTTCTCGGCTTTTTTCGGCATCTGGCTTCGTCCGACCTTCGACATGAGCTTGGAGTGTGGGTTTGGGCTTGACAATGTTACTGACCGGTACGTATTAGTACCGCATCGCAATACGTACCGGTAAGTAACATGCCCCCAGCTTCCGTTCAATCCTCCGCCATCTCCAAAAGGCCGTTCGGCCCAAACTACGCCTTCGTGGTCGTTGCCGTGATCTTCCTGGCGCTGCTGGCCTCCGCCGGCCTGCGCGCCACGCCCGGCGTGCTGATGCTGCCGCTGCAGAAGGCGTTTGGCTGGGACGTCAGCGTGGTCTCGTCGTCGGCCGCAATCGGCATCTTCCTCTACGGCCTCGCAGGTCCGTTCGCCGCCGCCGTGATGCAGCGCTTCGGCATCCGCCGCACGGTGCTGGGCGCGCTGGCGCTGATGTCGGCCTCGACGGCTGCGAGCTATTTCATGACCGCGCCGTGGCAATTGTTCCTGACCTGGGGACTGCTGTCCGGCATCGGCTCGGGCGCGGTCGCCAACGTGCTCGGCGCCACCATCGTCAATCGCTGGTTCACTACCAATCGCGGCCTGGTCATGGGACTTTTGACCGCGAGCACGGCGACCGGCACGCTCATCTTCATGCCGGGCCTCGCATCGCTGGTCGAATGGGGCGGCTGGAAGCCTGTGGTGCTGACGGTCGCCGCATGCTGCGCGGCGCTGATTCCGCTGGTCTACGTGCTGGTGCCGGAACGGCCGGCCGCGATCGGCCTGCGCTCCTATGGCAGCCCGCATGAGGACCAGCCCGCAGGCCCGGCGCAGGGCAACCCGTTCGTCGCCGCGATCAGCAACCTCGTGCGCGCGGCCAAGGTGCCGACCTTCTGGTTCCTGTTCGCGACCTTCTTCATCTGCGGCTTCACTACCAACGGCCTCGTCGGCACCCATCTGATCGCGTTCTGCGGCGATCACGGCATCTTCGAGGTTCAGGCCGCGAGCCTGCTGGCGCTGATGGGCTTCTTCGACCTGTTCGGCACCACGCTGTCGGGCTGGCTCACCGACCGCTTCGATCCGCGCAAGCTGCTGTTCTTCTATTACGGCCTGCGCGGGCTGTCGCTGATCTACCTGCCCTACTCGGATTTCTCCTTTGTCAGCCTGTCGGTGTTCGCGGTGTTCTACGGCCTCGACTGGATCGCAACCGTGCCCCCGACCGTGCGCATCGCCAACGAGGCGTTCGGCGACAAGAATGCGCCGCTGATCTTCGGCTGGGTGGTCGCCGGCCATCAGTTAGGGGCCGCCTGCGCCGCCTTGTTCGCCGGCTTCATGCGCTCGTCGCAGGGCGACTATCTGCAGGCCTTCATGATCGCGGGCGTCACCGGCATCATTGCTGCCGTGCTGTCGCTGATGATTGGACGGCAGCCGAAGCAGCCGGTGCTGGCTGTGGCGTGAGAATATCGCGCCGGCATGGCGATCAACGCCGACCTTGCCGGCGCAGCTGCCCGTGACGTTTGATTTGTCGATTGATTCCGTTGATGAAATTTGGAATATTGCGATGACGAAGCGGGTGGTTCGAAAGCTCGCGCAGGGGCTGAGAGTTCGCGTTGCGTCAAGCTCCATCCCAATCAACCAAACGATTTGTGGCGGCCCCGGCGGATGAGCGATTCCCTGCTTTCAACGGTCGGTGACCATTTCTTCCTTGGCCTGCGGCCGACCAGCGTCCTCGATGACCGCGACCGCGCGCTGCTGCGGGATCTCCGGCCCGCCGGCGTCATCCTCTACAAGAGCAATTTCCGGCACGACCTGCCCTATCGGGACTGGCTGTCGATCCACCGGGACCTGATCGCCGCGATCCGCGATGCCTCGCAGCGCGACAAGCAGTTCATCGCCATCGATCACGAAGGCGGACGCGTCTGCCGCACGCCGGCGCCGATCACGCGCTTCTCCTATGCGGCGCGCTGGGCCGGCACCGCGGAGCAGGTCGGCGATGCCATGGGCGTCGAGCTCGCCTCGCTCGGCTGCAATCTGAATTTTGCGCCGGTGCTCGACATTCACAGCAACCCCGCCAATCCCGTGATCGGGGAGCGCGCCTTCGGCCGCTCGGCCGACGAGGTCATCAAGTCGATGCTTCCGTTCACCAAGGCGATGGAACGCCGCGGCGTCCGCGCCTGCGGCAAGCATTTTCCGGGGCATGGCGACACACAGGTGGATTCGCATCACGAATTGCCGGTGCTGGATCTCGATCTCGACCAGATCAAGGCGCGCGAGCTGCTGCCGTTTGCCGCGGCGATCGCCGATGGCATCGGGATGATCATGACGTCGCACATCCTGTACCGTAAGCTCGACCCCAACGATCCCGTCACGCTGTCGCGCGCGATCACGCACGGGCTGTTGCGCGAGGCGATGAATTTCCGCGGCGTGATCGTGTCCGACGACGTCGGCATGCGCGCCATGGCGGGCCGGCTGGACGCGCCGGATTCCGGCGCGCGCTTCATGGCCGCCGGCAACGACATGCTGATGATCTGCTCGCACCTGACCGACACCGAACGCGCCCGCGACCTTGCCCGGTCGATCATCAACGGCGTCGACCAGGGCAAGCTCGATCCGGCGTTGCTGGCGGCATCAAGCCGGCGCGTCCGCGCGATGCTGGATAGCACCGCGCAAAACGCGGTGTCGGAGCTATCGGGCGAGGTGCTCGCACGTCATCGCGGCGCCGGCACCCAGTTCGACGCGGCGACGGTCGAAGTCGTCTAGGGCGGCACCGGGGGTCGGGCCCCGCCAAAATCCATCGGCAAGCCAGACGTTCAGCAACGCAAGCGCCGTTGATCTCTATCCGCTACGCGTGCTAATGTTACGGATGGTAGCATATCGCGTCCTGCCGATATCAACGTCAGGTTGCTTCATGCTAAGAGGTTCCGCGCCGGGACAATCAACCGGGTATTGGCGGCCGGCTCGGGGTGATGGGCTTGAACGTGAAACGTACAGCAAAACTCCTCATCGCCGCGCTGGTCGTGTTGCCGGCGGGCTATGCCGGCTATTATTTCAGGCATGACCTCAAGCTTCCGTTCGCGCTGCCCTTCATCCAGGCGGCGGAAGCCGAGCAAACTGCCGCCGCCACGCCTGCAGCACGGCCGCCGGTCGCCGTAAAGGTCGCGGCCGCGAAGGCGGAGGACGTCCCGATTTACCTGACCGGCATCGGCACGATCCAGGCCTACAACACCGTCAACGTGCAGAGCCGGGTCGACGGCGAGATCGTCCAGATCCTTTTCCAGGAAGGGCAGGACGTCAAGCAAGGCGACATCCTCGCAATCATCGATCCGCGGCCGTTCCAGGCCCAGCTCGATCAGCAGATCGCGGTGAGGCAGAAGGACCAGGCGCTGCTGGACGGCGCCCAGATCGACATGGAGCGCTACGACGCGCTGATCCAGAAGGCCGCCGCGATCTCCCGGCAGGTGGTGGACCAGCAGCACGCGCTGGTCGAGCAGTACAAGGCGCAGGTTCGGAACGACGACGCCCAGACCGAATATGCGCGCACGCAGCTCGGCTTCACCAGCGTCCGCGCGCCGATCAGCGGACGGCTCGGCATCCGCCAGGTCGACCAGGGCAATTATGTCCGCGCGGTGTCGCCGGCGACCCTCGTCACCGTCACGCAGTTGCAGCCGATCTCGGTGATCTTCACCCTGGCCGCGGTCGCCGTCGGCCAGACCCGGCTCAGCCTCGGCCAGGCCGATGCACCGGTGGTCGCGCTCACGGCCGACAATACCACCGAGCTGGACAAGGGCATGATCACGCTGGTCGACAACCAGGTCGATCAGGCCAGCGGCACGATCAAGCTGAAGGCGACGTTTCCCAACAAGGCGCTGAAACTCTGGCCGGGCAATTTTGCCAACGGGCGGATCACGGTGGACACGCGCAAGAACGCGATCACGGCGCCCGCGATCGCCGTGCGGCACGGACCGCGCGGCGATTTCGTCTGGGTCGCGAAGGCGGACGATACGGCGGCCTTCCGGCCGGTCACGGTCGGGCAGATCTTCGACGGACGCGCGATGATCGAGCGCGGCCTCGCCAAAGGCGAACGCGTCGTCACCGACGGCTATTACCGGCTCGAGAACGGCTCCCGCATCACGATCGAGGGCGTGACGCCGACCGCCAAGGCGCAGCCGGGCACCCAGCCGCGCTCCGAGCCGCGCGTTGACTGAGGTCCGCCATGTCCGCGCCCTTCATCCTCCGGCCGATCGCAACGACGCTGATGATCGTCGCGGTCGTGCTGCTGGGCATGCTCGGCTACCGTGAGCTGCCGATCGCGCCGCTTCCGAATGTCGACTTTCCCACCATCCAGGTGGTGACGCGCTATCCCGGCGCCTCCGCCACCGTCGTCGCAACCTCGATCACCGCGCCGCTGGAGCATTATTTCGGCACGATCTCCGGGCTGACCGACATGAGCTCGACCAGCTCCTATGGCTACAGCCAGATCACGCTGCAATTCGACCTGTCGCGCAAGATCGACGCGGCCGCGCAGGACGTGCAGGCGCGGATCAATGCGGCAGCGGGCTGGATTCCGGTCGAGCAGCTGCCGAGCCCGCCGACCTATCGGATGGTCAATCCGGCCGACACCCCGGTGCTGATCCTGGCGCTGACCTCGAGGACAATGGCGCTGCACGAGGCCAATGATCACGCCGCGACCATTCTGGTGCCAAAGCTGTCGCAGATCCCGGGCGTCGGCGCCGTCAGCATCGAGGGCGGGCAGACCCGAGCCATACGCCTGCAGATGAACCCCACGAGACTGGCCGGGCTCGGCATGTCGCTCGACGACGTCCGCCGCGGCATCGCCGCCACCACAGCAGACAATCCGAAGGGGTCGCTCGACGGGCCCAGGCAGGCATTTCACGTCGACACCAACGACCAGCTCTTCACCGCGGAGGCCTATCAGGATGCGGTGATCGCCTATCGCAACGGTGCGCCAGTGCTGCTGCGCGATGTCGGCAGCGCCATCGACGGCGTCGAGGATTCCGAGCAGGCGGCGTGGTTCCAGGGCGAGCGCGCCGTGCTGCTGGACATCCAGCGCCAGCCGGGCGCGAACACGATCGAGGTGGTGAATGCCATCAAGAGCATCCTGCCGAAGCTGCAGGATTCGCTCCCCGCCGCGCTGAAGATCTCGGTCGTCAGCGACCGCACCACGACGATCCGGGCCGCGATCCACGACGTGCAGTTCACGCTGGTGCTGACGGTCGCCCTCGTCGTGCTGGTGATCTTCATCTTCCTGCGCAAGCTGTGGGCCACCGTGATCCCGAGCGTCACGCTGCCGGTCTCGCTGGTTGCAACCTTCGGCGCCATGGCGCTGTGCGGCTTCAGCCTCGACAATCTCTCGCTGATGGCGCTGACCATCGCCTCGGGCTTCGTCGTCGACGACGCCATCGTGATGATCGAGAACATCGCGCGCTATGTCGAGGAGGGCGAGGATCCGCTCGAGGCGGCCTTGAAGGGCGCGCGGCAAATCGGCTTCACCATCGTCTCGCTGACGGTCTCGCTGATCGCCGTGTTCATCCCGCTGCTCCTGATGGGCGGCGTGGTCGGCCGGCTGTTCCGGGAATTCGCGATCACGCTGTCCTTTGCCGTCGTCATCTCAGGACTCGTCTCGCTGACGCTGACCCCGATGATGTGCGCGCAGCTTTTGCAACGCGAGGACCCCGATGCGCAGCACGGCTGGCTGTTCCGCATCAGCGAGCGCGGCTTCGACGCATCCGCAAGCTTCTACCTGTGGGGGCTCGACTGGGTGCTGAGGCACCGCAAGCTCACGCTGGTCTTCACCGTGTTCACCCTGGTCGCGACCGGCATGCTGTACGTCGCCATCCCCAAGGGCTTTCTGCCCTTGCAGGACACCGGCCTGTTGATCGGCACCACCGACGCGGCCCAGGACATTTCCTTTGCGGCGATGGCCGAGCGGCAGCAGCAGCTCGCCGCCGTGATCGCGCGCGACGGCGATGTCGTCACCGTCGGCAGTTTCGTCGGCATCGGATCCGTCAACACGACGCTGAACAGCGGCCGGCTCTATATCGACATCGGCAGCCCCGACGCGCGGAAATCATCCGCAGCCGCCGTGATGGCGCGGCTGCAGCATGCGGTCGAGGGCGTTCACGGCATCACGCTGCACCTGCAGCCGGCGCAGGATCTGCAGATCGAATCGCGCGTCGCACGCACGCAATACCAGTATGCGCTGCAGGATCTCGACGAGGACGAGCTTCGGCTCTGGAGCCGGCGCCTGGTCGAGGCGCTTCGCAAGCGCCCGGAGCTCGCCGACGTCGCCGACGACCGCCAGGACGAAGGCCTGCAGATGTCCGTCACCATCGACCGCCAGCTCGCGGCGAGCTACGGCGTCAGCCTGAACACGATCGACCAGACCCTGTATGACGCATTCGGGCAGCGCCAGATCGCAACCGTGTTCGGTCCCCTCACCCAGTATCACGTGATCCTCGAGGTCGATCCTGCCTTGCGCAACGATCCTGATATCCTGGGCAAGATCTATCTGACCGCGGCCGCGGCCCAGGCCAGCACCATCGACCAGCAGACCAGCGGCTTCAGCGGCGCCTTCAGCAAGGCCTCCGTGCCGGTTCCGCTGTCGGCCTTCGCGCGGATCGAGCGGCAGCACGCGCCGCTGCTGATCTCGCACCAGGGCCTGTTTCCCGCCACGACGATCTCGTTCAACCTGGCCGAGGGGGTTTCGCTGAGCCAGGCGACGGAGGCACTGCGCCTGACCGAGCACGAGATCGGACTGCCGGATGCGGTCACGACCAAGCTGATCGGCACCGCCGCCGAGTTCGCCAACTCGCTCTCGGACGAGAAGTGGCTGCTGCTCGCCGCGATCGTGACGGTCTATCTGATCCTCGGCATGCTCTATGAGAGCTACATCCACCCGATCACGATCCTGTCGACCTTGCCGTCGGCAGGCATCGGCGCGCTGCTGGCGCTGATGCTGTACCGGCAGGATCTCAATCTGATCTCGCTGATCGGCATCATCCTGCTCATCGGCATCGTCAAGAAGAACGCGATCATGATGGTGGATTTCGCGCTCGCCGCCGAACGCGAGGACGGCGCGTCCTCGTTCGACGCCATCCGGCAGGCCTGCATTCTCCGCTTCCGTCCGATCATGATGACGACGATGGCGGCGCTGTTCGGCGCGCTGCCGCTGGCGATCGGCTCGGGCACCGGCTCCGAGCTGCGCCAGCCGCTCGGCATCGCCATCGTCGGCGGACTGATCGTCTCGCAAGTTCTCACGCTCTATACGACGCCCGTCGTCTATCTCGCGTTTGCCTCGCTCCGCGCAAGGTTCGGATGGCGATCCGCCGATGATCCGGCGGCGCTGCCGCAAGCCGAGCGGCCGGCGCCGTGAGCATCACCGCCCAATTCGTGCTGCGGCCGGTGGCGACGACGCTGCTGATGATCGGCGTGTTCCTGCTCGGCTGCGTCGCCTATTTCCGTCTGCCGATCGCCTCGGTGCCGGCAGTGGAGCGGCCCACGATCGGAATCTACGCGCCTTTCCCCGGCGCGAGCCCGGTCACGGTCGCGAACGCGCTATCGCAGCCGATCGAGACCACGCTCGCGCTAATCCCGGGCGTGACGGAAATCACCTCGTTCAGCGCCATGGGCGGCACGAGCATTACGGTGCAGTTCGAGCTCTCCGTCGACATCGATGCCGCGGCCGGGGCGGTCCAGGCTGCCATCAACTCGGCAGGGCCAAACCTGCCGAAGGGTCCTTGGCCACCCACCTATTGGAAGGCCAATCCCGCGGGCGCGGCGGTCGTCGCGCTCGCCTTGACCAGCGACGTGTTCACGCCCGGAGAGGTCTACAGCCTTGCCGACGGCGTGATCTCACCAAAACTGTCGCAGCTGCCGGGCGTCGCGCGAATCAACGTCACTGGCGCCGAGCGCAGCGCGGTGCGCATCCAGGTGTCGCCGGCGCGGCTGGCCGCCATGAACCTGTCGCTGGAAGCGGCGCGCGTCGCCGTCCTCAATGCATCGCAGAACCTGCCGAAGGGCGCGGTGTCGGTCGATGGCCAGCGCCTCACCATCGAAGCCAACGACCAGCTGCTGCAGGCCTCCGAATATCGCGATATCGTGCCGGCCTGGCGCAACGGCGCCCCGATCCGCCTCGGCGACGTCGCGTCGGTGACCGACAGCGTCATCAACAACCGTCTCGCCGGCTGGTACGGCACCGAGCGCGGCATCGTTCTGTTTGTCTATAAGCAATCTGACGCCAACATCGTCGAGACCGTCGACGCCATCAAGGCCGAGCTGCCGGAGATCCAGCGCTGGCTCCCGCCCGGCATCAAGCTGCATACGATCTACGATCGCACCACGCTGATCCGGGCCGCCGTGAACGACGTCAAGCTTACGCTGGTGATCGCCTCCGCGCTCGTCGTGCTGGTCATCGCGTTGTTCCTCAGGCGGTTCTGGGCCACATTGATCCCGAGCGTCACGATCCCGGTCTCGCTGGCCGCAACCCTGTTCGTGATGAGCCTGTGCGGGTTCAGCCTGGACAATCTGTCGCTGATGGCGCTGACCATCGCCGCCGGCTTCGTGGTGGACGATGCCATCGTCATGATCGAGAACATCATCCGGCGCATGTCCGAAGGCGAGCCGGCGCTGCAGGCCGCGATCAACGGCGCCCGCCAGATGGCGTTCACGGTCGTCGCCATCACCGTCGCGCTGATCGCGGCGCTGATCCCGATCCTGTTCATGCCTGACGTCGTCGGGCGTTATTTCCGCGAGTTCGGCGTGACGCTGGTGGTCGCCATCGTCTCCTCGGCGGCGATCTCGCTGACGCTGACACCGATGATGTGCGGACATCTCCTGGATCGCGGCCGGCAGAAGCTGCATAATCCCGATGCGGTCTCCGAACACCGCACCTTCTATGCCCGCAGCCTCGACTGGACGCTGCGCCACCGTCTTCTCACCGTCCTGATGATCACCGCGCTGACGGGGGCCAGCGTCTGGCTTTATCTGCAGCTGCCGAAAGGATTCATGCCGACCCAGGACACCGGCGTGATGTTCGTGCGGACCGTGGCTCCGTCGAACATCTCGTTCCTGTCCATGGAGGACCGCCAGCGCGCCGTCGGCGCGGCGATTCTGCAAGATCCCGCAATCTCAGGTCTGACGTCCTACATCGGCGAGGGCAATGGCAACGCGCTCAGCATCGGGCAGATGCTGGTCGCGCTCAAGCCGCCTGACGTCCGCAAGCTGTCGATCCAGCAAGTGATCACGCGGTTGCGCGAACGCATGAACAGGATTGACGGCGTAAGGGTTTTCTTCGTGCCGCTTCAGGATCTCAATCTCGGCGTCCAGTCCGCCGGCTCGCGTTATCAATATACGCTGTGGGGCATCGACGAGGAGCAGGTGCTGCGCGCCGCGGAAAACATGATCCGCCGCGTCCGCGGCATTCCGCAGGTCATCGACGTCATCGCGAGCTGGGAGACCGGCGGCCTGCAGGCCGGCCTGACCATCGACCGCCTGCGCGCCGCGATGCTCGGCGTCACGCCGGTCGCAGTCGACAACACGCTCAACGACGCCTTCGGCCAGCGCCAGATCAATCTGCTGTTCCTTCCGACCAATTATGCGCGCGTGATCTTCGAGGTCGAGCCGCAGGCGGCGAGCGACCCCGGCTCGATGGGCCAGATTTACGTGCCAAGCGCCAACGGCAAAGCGGTACCATTGACGGCATTGACCCGACCGCAGCGCGCGCATGCGGCGATGTGGGTCCGCCACAGCGCCCAGTTTCCGGCCGCGACGATCTCGTTCGACATCAAGCCCAACACATCGATCGGCGACGCCATCGCCTCTATCCGCAAGGAAGAGGCCGAGGCAAAGCTGCCCGATGACATCAAGGCGGAATTCCGCGGCGAGGCCAAGGAGGCGGACAAGTCGATCGTCAAGCAGGCGGCGCTGTTCGCGGCCGCCCTGATCGCGATCTACATCGCGCTCGGCATGCTCTACGAGAGCTACGTCCATCCGCTGACGATTCTCTCTACCTTGCCGCCGACCGCCTTCGGCGCGCTGGTCGCGCTGTGGGCCACGGGAACGCAGTTCACGCTGGTGACCACCATCGCCTGTATCCTGCTGGTCGGCATGGTGATGAAGAACGCCATCATGATGGTCGACTATGCCCTCGACGCGGAGCGGCATCGCGGCCTCAACGCCCACGACGCCATCCTGCTCGCGGCACGGCTGCGGGCGCGGCCGATCACGATGACGATGCTGGCGGCTTTCTTGAGCGCCGTCCCGATCGCGTTCGGCACCGGCCCGGGCTTCGAGATCCGCCAGCCGCTCGGCATCACCATCATGGGCGGCCTGGTCGTCGCCCAGCTGTTCACGCTCTACTCGACGCCGGCGATGTATTTGATCCTGGACAGGCTGAGGCGGCGGAAGAAAATGCGCGCCGCGGGTGCGCCTCAGGCATCCGCGGCCGGCGGTGCGCCGGCTTCGCCTCTTTCCGGCATCAGCGGCTGATCGGGCGCTGCGCCGACGGCTTCGCACCAGCTCCCACCCGTACGCTCGTAAGCGATTATGATCGCGAATTGACGACATCGCGAGCGCAGAGCCGCCTGCAAGAACTCAATGACCGCCTGGAACGCATCAGCGATGAGCACAGCAACCGCCTTCTGTGAAGCGGGCCTTGCGCATTTCAGGGACGGACGGCATCTCGACGCGCGCGCCTGCTACCAGCAGGCCCTCGGACTCGATGCCGAGCACACCGACGCCCAGCATCTCATGGGCCTGCTGTTTCTCCAGGCCAGGCAATACAACGAGGCCCTGCAGTGGATCGTCCGCGCGATCCAGCGCGCACCGAAACCGGAATATCTGGCGAGCTTCGCGACCATCCTGCAGCAGTATGGGCGCTGCGACGAAGCCCTCAACGTCCTCGACCAGGCAATACAGCTGCGGCCTGACGACGCCGAGCTGTGGCGACAGCGTGGCGACATCTTCGTTCAGCTTGCGCGCCTCGATCAAGCCCTGCCGAGCTTTCAACACGCGCTCGAGCTCAATCCGCATCATCAAGACGCGCTGTATAAGAGCGGGATCGTGCTCCACAAGCTCGGGCGGAACGAGGAGGCCATTGCCTGTCTTGATCTCAGCGACAGCCTGCTCCCGGACCATGGCCCGACGCTGCGGACGCGCGCATGGGTTCTCTATTGCCTGAAACGGTTCGAGGACTCCGCGACCGACGGCAGACGGGCGCACCAGCTCGATCCTGATAATGCCGAGATCTGCAACAATCTCGGTCTTTCGTTGCGGCGGCTCGGCAGGAATGAAGAGGCGCTGGCATGGTTCGACAAGGCCATCGAGATCCAGCCGCGCTTCGTGGACGCCTTCGACAACAAGCTGGTCGCGCTTTTCCACCTTCATCGCTTCGACGAGGTCTTCGCGCTGTCCGATCGGATGACATCGCTCGGGCTGAACAGTACGGTGACGGAATGGAATGTGTCTCTGGCCCATCTCCTGACGGGCAATCTCGAAGCCGGCTGGCACGGACACCAGGCCCGATTGAAATTGCCTTCGGCCAGACACCCTGAGTTTCAGCGACCGATGTGGCTCGGGGAAGAAAACATCGAGGGAAAGACGATCCTTGTCGCGGCGGACGAGGGATTAGGCGACACCATTCACTTCGTCCGCTACGTCCCCATGCTGGCGGAGCGTGGAGCACGCGTTATTCTGGTCGTTCAAGACCCGCTGCATCGGCTCATGTCGGCGCTGGGCGGTGCATCCCTTTGCGTTCCGCGGTCGGCGATGGGCACGCTGCCGGCTTTCGATCTGCACTGCCCGATATCCAGCCTGCCGCTCGCCTTCGAGACCCGTCTCGATACGATCCCGTCGGGACCGTATCTGCCGGCCCCTCCGGACAGCCTTGTTCAGGCCTGGGACAATCGCCTTGGCCCTCGCAGCAGGCTCCGGGTCGGCCTGGTCTGGTCCGGCGATCCATTCCACGTGAATGACGAGACGCGCTCGATACCGCTGCGAACGCTGTCCCGTATCCTCGACGTCGATGCTACCTATGTCAGCCTGCAGAAGGCGCCGCGCCGGCATGATGCGGCGGTGCTGCGCGAGAGGAACGACATCGTCGACCTGACCGCCGATCTCACCGACTTCGCCGAGACCGCCGCGTTGATCGCTTGCCTTGATCTCGTGATCACGGTCGACACCAGCGTTGCCCATCTCGCCGGCGCCCTTGGACGTCCGACCTGGATCCTGCTGCCATGGACGCCTGACTACCGCTGGCTGCTCGATCGCGCGGACAGCCCCTGGTATCCGAGCGTGCGGCTGTTCCGGCAGACCAAGACACGTGAGTATGAGAGTGTGCTCGATCGCGTGCGGCACGAATTGCGCGTGCTGGCCGCCGCGTTCGGTCATTGAGGCTGAATGCACCGCGAACGACGCCGGCAGTGTTCATGGCCTCGTGCGGAAATGGCGCCCCATTCAGAATAAAACCGCGAACTCCTATACTATTGAAATATTGTTATAATTTCTAGTCTTGATCAGGCCCATGCTGGGATCTGCTTGAGCCGACGCAGGACGACGAGGGAAAGAGCGGCTGTTCCGGAATGGGGAATGCGTTCGCGCCCTTGGCAGGACGTCGGCATCTCGCTCCTTCCGGGAACGCGCCTGCGATTCAGCGATGATAACGAAGATGATAACGAAAGAGTATCGGCAAGGGGTGCGCCGCGGAAGTTCAGCAGAACGGGACGCAAGATCATGAGGGAAGCCGGCGTCGAACTGCAAAGCGGGGGTGCGCGAGCCTTCGCCGGGCTCATTGCACTGGCCGCCTGGCTCGGGATCGGCCTGTACTTCCATGCGCTCGCGGATGGGCCTGCGTCGTGGCCGGCCGCCATTTGGAGAATGCTCAGCTACTTCACTATTCTGACGAACCTGTTGGTCGCGGTCGTTTTCACCGGCATCGCGATGCGCACGGGTCTCGGGACGCCATGGCTGCTGGGCGGAACCTTGCTCAACATCCTCCTGGTCGGCGTCATCTACGGCGTCTTGCTGCAGGGTCTGCGCGAGCTCACAGCGGGCTCGCAGCTCGCCAACATTCTACTGCACCGGGCGACGCCCGCGCTGGTGTCCATGTTCTGGCTTGCCTTCGCCCGAAAGGGGACGCTGACTTGGCGTGCGCCGGTTCTTTGGGCGCTCTTTCCGCTTGGCTATCTCCTCTATGCCCTGGGGCGCGGGGCGATCGAAGGGCGCTATCCCTATCCCTTCATCAACGTCGCCGAGATTGGCTGGCCACACACCCTGCGCAACAGCGCACTGATCGCACTGGCGTTCGTCATCGCCGGTGAGGCCATGGTCTGGGTGGATCGCCGGCTGGCCGGAAGAGCAAAGCGCTAGCTCCGGTTCCGAAAACCGCTTTGGCCAGGAATACGCGTCTGGAACTTGCCAATCGCCGCGCGGGCAGCACCACACGCTACCGGCGCCTGACCACAGAAGTGTGACAGCACTGCACGCTACGGCATTTACGATTATTTCAATTGGCGCTTAAGCGACCGTGGCTTTCGCGCAACGCACGCGTGAAATCATCGTCGACATCGCGCATAGGCTTTACGCTGGGTCGGAGCCTAGCATACTCATAGAACGATCAGGCTGTGGGCTGACGGCATTCGAGAGAGGCTCGGATGGGACGTCGTCCTGCGCTGACGAGCGCGATATTGTCGGGAGCCGCACTGATATCGGGTGGGTTGATCCTGCTCGATAGCAGAGAAGCGCGCGCCGTCTGCGACATTCACGATCCGACCTCCGGCCAGACCGTCACGTGCAGCACAGCCGCGCCTAATCCTGATCCGACACGGGTTGAGGCCGTGGCCGGCAGCACGAATGTCACGGTCAACGTGCTGCCGGGCTCGGGCATCACTGCAACCGGCATCAACGGCGTCTTCGTGCGCGACCAGAGCCAGGTCACCAACCAGGGCGCGATCACGATCAGCGGCGACACATTCGACGGCATCCGCGTCGACAACAACAATACTGTCACCAATACGGGTTCGATAATGACATCGGGCGGTCAGTCGGAGGGCATGTTCTCCCAGGGGGGACAGAACAATGTGCTGGTGAACGGCGAGGGCGGCACGATCACAACGACCGGAGTGGATGCGCAAGGCATGTTGGTCTTCAGCGGCGTGAACGGAAATACGCTTATCAACAGAGGAACAATTGCGACTTCCGGAAACGGCTCCAGCGGGATGGAAGCGTTCAACGGAAACAACAATAGCTTCACCAATTCCGGCACGATCACGACAGCCGGCGCAAACGCGAGCGGAATCACGGCGACCGGCGACGGCAACACGCTGACCAATAGCGGGACGATCGGGACATCCGGGCTGAACGCGCACGGCGTCACTTGGAACGGGGCCACGCTTGGCGCGATCAGCAATTCCGGTACGATCACGGCTGCAGGGCCGGGCGGTCTCGGCGTGTTCCTCGGTGGACCCGCGACCCTCACCAACGCTGCCAGCGGTACGATCGTTAGCCAGCAGGTATCCGGCGTCATTGCCAACGGCGGTGGCACCTTTAGCAATGCCGGCTCTATCAGCGGCCGGGCCACCGGTATCACCAGCTCCGGCGGGCCGGCCGCCGTGACCAACTCCGGAACGATCACCGGCACGACCGCCCCGGCGCTGCTCTTCAACGGCAACTTCAACAATTCCGTCACGAATACCGGGACGATCGGCTCTGGCAGCAGTGTCGCGATCCAGTTCGGCTCAGGAAACGACACGATGATGATGAACGGCGGCACGGTCAACGGACATATCAGCCAGGGAGACGGCACCGACTCGTTCACGATGTCGGCCGGGACCATAAACGGCAACGTCGATCAGGGCGGAGGGCTGGACACGGCGACCATTTCGGGCGGAACGATCACCGGCGGTCTGGTCGATGGCGACTTCGTGGCAATCGCCGGCGGTACAATCGGCTTCGTCAGCCTCAACATAGCCAACAACGTCTTCACGATGAGCGGCGGCCGGATTCTCGGCGACGTAACCGCGGGCTTTCAGAACGACAGCTTCGCACTCTCTGGCGGCACGATCGGCGGCAACGTCAATCTTGGTAGCGGCAACAACATCGGCACGGTCACCGGGGGGCAGGTAGTCGGCTCGTTCGTTACCGGAAGCGGCATCGATCAATTCACCTGGAGCGGCGGCAACGTCGGCGGGATGAATCTCGGCGGCAACAACGACGTCGCGACCTTCCGCAATCTGACGCCGGCAAACCTGGTCCCTGGCATCCTCGTCGATGGCGGGCCAGGAATCGATCGGCTGACCTGGGACAATACGACCGGTGGCGATGTCGCACGTTTCCTCAACTGGGAACTGTTCGAGCTCACCAATGCGTCGACACTCGTTTTTTCAAGCACGCTGACACTCGGTGACGCCGGCACCGGCACCGGTACGCTCTCGATCGATCCGACGAGTAATGTCTTCGCGGGCCAGGGCGCGCACGCAATCGTACCGTTCACGGCAGGCCAGCTCGTCACGGTGAACAACGCCGGCACCATCGACCTGACCAACGGCCCGCCGGCCGCGACCGACAGCCTGACCATCGTCGGTAACTATGTCGGCCTGAACGGAAGGCTCGCGCTGCAGACCTTCCTAGCGGGCGACGGCGCGCCGTCGGACAAGCTCGTCATTTCGACTGGCAATGCGTCCGGAGCGACCAGTATTTCGGTCGCCAACCTCGGCGGTCCCGGCACGTTGACAACCGGCAACGGTATCCTTGTTGTCGAAGCGATCAATGGCGGGACGACGGCCGGCGGAGCCTTCTCGCTCGCGGGAGCGGTTGCGGCCGGGCCTTACGAGTACCTCCTCTTCCGCGGCGGCGCGACCACCGGCACCGAGCAGAACTGGTATTTGCGCTCAAGCGAACCGGCTCCGTCTCCGTCTCCCTCTCTGCCGGAGACGCCCGTCGTCCCGACGCTCGAGGGCCCGGTCGTGCCGCTCTTTCGTCCGGAGGTTCCGCTGCATTCCGTGCTGCCGGCGACCGCGCGACAGATGGGTATCTCGACGCTCGGCACGTTCCACGAGCGGTTTGGCGAGCAGGATCTCCTAGGCGGCACTGGCCGGCTCCCGGACACCTGGGGCCGCGTGTTCGGGTCGACACATGAGCAATCCTGGCAGGGCACCGTCCGGCCGGAGTTCGACGGCAATATCTGGGGTATCCAGGTTGGCCGCGATCTCTATGGGATTGACCGACCGAGCGGGCACATCGACCGTTTCGGCCTGTTCTACGCTCACGCGCGCGCGAGCGGTGACGTGCGCGGCTTTGCGGTCGGCCAGTTGCACAGCCCGGTCGGATCGATCGGTCTCGACGGCGATACGCTCGGCGGCTATTGGACCCATGTCGGCCCGTCCCGCTGGTAGCTCGACGCGGTGCTGATGGGCACGTTCCTGCAGAGCGCGGAGCGCTCGATTCGTGGCCCCAGCACCACGACGGACGGCACGGCCGTCACCGCTTCGCTCGAGGCCGGCTATCCGTTTGCGCTCGGCGGAGGCTGGACGATCGAGCCGCAGGCGCAGATGATCTGGCAGCAGGTCTCGCTCGATCCGACGCGCGACATGTTCTCGACCATCGCCCACAACGACTCCGATGCCTTCGCGGGTCGATTCGGTTTCCGCCTGCAAGGCAGCGTGCAGGCAGGTACAACGCTCGTCGAGCCGTATTTCAAGACGAATCTCTGGCACACGTTCGCGGGCACCGACACTGTGCTGTTTGCGACGACCCCGATCGAGACAGCACGCCGCGCGACAGCGATCGAAATCGCCGGCGGGTTCGCAGCGCAGATTACGGCAGCGGTCGCCGTGTATGGCGCGGCAAGCTATACCACGGGTATCGACGCCGACGTGAATCGTCAAAGCGTCGGCGCCAACGTTGGCGTGCGCGTACGGTGGTAGAAGATGAAATGCGGCTTCTCCGCGATTGGCGGCGCCATTCGCCCTCACGTCGCCAAAGCCAGGATGCGCTTCGATATCTGGCTTGCTGAGAGCCGTGCGACGAACTCATTTCGGCAATACATGATGGGTTGGCTGCGCTCATTGTGCAGCGGCGGCCGCTGTTTGCAGGCTGTGGGCTTCGTCGGTGCTGATGGTCGGCGCCGATCCCTCCAGCGGCCGCCCAGACGTCTCCTGCATGAGCAGCACCGCAAGCAGCCCGACCAGCGCCGCCAGCATCGCGTAGAGGGCTGGCATGTAATCGTTGCCGGTGATGCGCACCAACCACTCCGCCACCAGCGGTGCCGTTCCGCCGAACAGTGAGGCAGACACGTTGTATGCGATCGACAGACCGCCGTAGCGGATTGCCGTCGGAAACATGGCGGGCAGCGTCGATGATGTCGTACCAATGAAGAGCGTCTGGCACAGGCCGAGGATCAGGAGCCCTGCCAGGATCGCTCCGATGTAGCCTTGTTTCAGGAGCCATAGTGCCGGCAAGGACAGCGCCAAGTAGCCGACGCAGGCTGCGAGCAGCACTGGGCGTCGCCCGATCCGGTCGCCCAACCACCCCACGAACGGGATCGCCGCCAGCATCACCAGCATGGTCAGCAGGCTAAGCAAGAGGCTGTGCGTGGTGTTGTAGCCGAGCGTCGCTGACAGGTAGTTCGGCATGTAGGTCAGCACCAGGTAGTTGGTGACGTTGAGCGCCAGCACCACGGCCATGCAGAGCAGAACGACCCGGCTATGCTCGAACACGATGTCGCATAATCGGCTGCCGCCGGATCGCGCATGCGCCTGTTCGTTCATTGAGGCGAAGGCTGGCGTCTCCGAGAGCCTGAGCCGCAAATAGAGCCCAATGATCCCGAGCGGACCAGCAAGCAGGAACGGCACCCTCCAGCCCCATGACTCCATCGCGGCGTCGCCAAGCGCCGCCGTCAGGCCGGTGACAAGCGCTGCTCCCGCGACGAATCCGGAGATGGTGCCGACCTCCAGGAACGATGCGAGGAATCCGCGTCGTCGATCGGGCGCGAACTCGGTGACGAACGTGGAGGCACCGCTGTACTCGCCGCCGGTGGAGAAGCCCTGCACCAGACGGGCGACGTAGAGCAGAACAGGCGACCAGATGCCGATCGATGCGTAGCTCGGGATCAAGCCGATCGAGAAGGTAGCCACCGCCATCGCGATGATCGTCGTCGCGAGGATGCTCCGGCGACCGATCCGGTCACCGAGCATTCCGAAGAAGAGCCCACCGATCGGCCGGACCAGGAAGGCGACTGCGAATGCGGCAAGGCTGGAGATCAGCTCGTCGCCGCTGCCGGGGAAGAAGACCTTGCCGATGACGACGGCGAGATAACTGTAGATGCCGAAATCGAACCACTCCATCGCGTTGCCCATGGCGGTGGCGCCAACAGCGCGTTTGACCTCCTGCTCATCGACAACCAGCGGCTGGCCGTCTTCTGCAGCCTGTGGACCGGCAGTCAGCAATGCTAGTTTCCTTTATCTACGGAGCAGGCGGCCGCCCTCGTGACTGGCGATCCGAAACCGGACGACCGACTCGGCCGAGTTCGAAATCGATAACGTGCGAAAGCTGGGCAAGTTCGCGGGAACATTTGGGCGCATGTTCCGAGATCGACGGGGTCTCAAAAAATGGATGAATTTTCAGGAAGTTAAATGGCGCGCCATTCGGAATAAAACCAAGAACTCATATATGTTATTGAGATTGCGCTATAATCTCGTTAAGTGCCCCACGGAATATTCATGCACAGACTGGCGCGATGCAATTCGAGCACCTGCTACCATGCGTATCGCACCGTGCCTTTTTGCCGGCATAGCTGCGGGGTGCCCCGCTCACCACGCATACCGTGCGACGCCCTTGCTGGTATAGCTTTGGGAAGCACTGGAGAATTCGCCTTCGAAAGTGGCGGCAAGCGAAAAGCCGCCAATCCATTTTATTTCGGCGGACGCGGTGGTCAGCGCTGCCTCGCCGGCCTGTCCGGCGCCGTTGACGACGAATGACGCACCGGGCAGCGTTTGAAACGTCGCGGCGATGGCCCGATCGGTGGTGAAGTCGTGTGCCCATGCGACGCGGCCGCGCAGCGTCAGGATGGCATCGGTCAGTGCATACGATTTGTCGGCACGAATACCAAGTTCGCTGCGGGGCGCGGTCGCGGTTTTCGCGCCGTAGGTCAACGCGAATGTGTTGGTGCCGCTGACGGCTTGCTCTGCATAAGCCGGCAATGCGTAAGTGGTGAATTGTCCAGCGGCATAGGGCGTGATCCCGACCCACGACGTCGCAAAGCGATAGCCGCCTTCCAAACGGCCCGAGAACGCGTTGGCGTTGAACTTCGCGTGCAACTGATCCGCGCCGGCAACGGAGACAGTCCGGTCAGTTGTGACATTCTGCCAGCCATAGGCCAAGGCAGCGACCATGTAGGCCGGACCCATCGTGTGACGAACGAATGAGCCGGCTTGGAACAGATCGGAGTGACCCCTGCCCCCATTCGAGACACTGAAATTGGTGCCGCCGCCAGCTAAGGCAAAGCCTGCCAGCGTCGACGGCGAGAGCAGATAGTCGGCACCCGCAGCCATGCCGTAAACACGGCCGGTCGCGCCGCTCGAGCCGAGCGCGGCATCGCCATTGGTGGTTCGGGAGCCACCGAAACCAGCACCCCAAACGCTCCAACGCCGATCGAAGCTGGCCGCCGGCGGTGCTTTGCCGGGCATCATCGCAAAGGCGGGCGAAGCACCGGGCGCGCGGGTTTCGTCAGCGAATTGCAGGGGCGCCGACGGCCCAACTACTTCGCCACGCCTGCCCATAAAAGGATCGGTCATCGCCCCCAGAAACAGACCCATCGCATCAAATGTCGTCTGTTGCGAGCCGGTGGCCAGTTCGCCTGAGACCTGCGTCAGGCCGGCTGGCGTCAGCGACCCGAACACCGCCGGAATGCCACCGGTCGTATTGAAGAAGTTTGTCAGCGAATTGGCGACGTTCTGCTGATTGATGCTGAGACCGCTATATTGCGATGCGAGGTCTAGATTGAGATAGGCGTTGTTTGCGTCATAGCTCAAGCTCGACCTGAAACCGGACGGCAGGTTGGTGTTGACCACCACCGAACCGAACGTGCCGCTGACGCCGCCGGTAGCGTTCAGGATTGTGTACTGTTTAACAACGTAACTACCCGGAGCAAACGACGCATTCACCGTGGCGCCGCCGAGCGTCGCCGTGCCCGTAGCATTTGTGAGGTCAGCCGCCGTCGGCGAGACCTCCACAAGGTAGTGTGCAGCCGAAGTGAACGCGAGGTTGCCCTGCACGGTCAGCGTGCCGATCGAATTGCCGGGCGACAGCGTGCCACCATTGATGGTGGTGTTGCCGACTGTGCCGGTGCCGCCGAGGACGCCGCTGCCCGACACCGTAACGGCAGAGCCGGCGAGCGAACCGTTCACGGCCAGCCGGCCGCCCGTGACGTTGGTGGCGCCGGTGAACCCGCTGGAATCGGCGGTGAGGATCGTGGTGCCGGCGACCTGGCTGATCGTGCCGTTGCCGCCAATGACCGGCGTAAAGTCATAGCCCGCGCTGGTGTGATTGAAGTTGATGCTACCGGCACCCAACCCAAATCCGACGGTTGGGGTGTTCAACGTTCCGGGCGCGGCGGCGGCGCTAGCCGCATCGGCTCCGATGTTGAGTGTGCCGACCGACCCGGCCGAGGCTGCGATAGCCATGCCGCTTGGCGCCGATATGGCGCCGCCATTTGAAACCGTGAGCGCGCCGCTGCCACCGAAGCCGACAAAGACGCCACCGGTACTCGTCCAGATCGAATTGGCACCGGTAACCGTCATAGTCCCGGCCCCGCCGGCCGCAACACCTAAATAACCGTCGCCCGTGATGACGGTGCCCCCGTTCGAAATCGTCATCGCGCCCGTGCCGCCAACGCCGACGAACAGAAAAGCGGGCGTCGTCCACGACGACCCAGTGCCGTCGACCGTCACGGTGCCGCTCGATCCCGCGGCTTGGCCCAGGATACCGGCGCCGTTGCTGCTGCTCATCGCGCCGCCATTCGAAACCAGAAGCGAGCCGGTGCCGTTTGCACCAATGGTCAAATCGAAAGCGCCGAAAGACCAGGCTGAACCGGCGCCCGTCACCGTGACCGCGCCTTGGGCACCGGCGAGGTTGCCGATCGCACCGCCGCTACTGACGAGCGATGAATTGCTCGCGACCGTCAACGTGCCGGTGCCGGTAAAGCCGACGTTGACCGCCCCCGCTGTCGATACTCCAGAATGACCGGTGAGGCTCACGGTGCCGGTGCCGCCGGCAACGCCAATGAGGACGCCGGCGGCCGTCGCCTGGCCTTGGTTCGAAAGAGCCAACGTGCCGGTCCCCTGAGTGCCAACGGTCAGGGTTGAAGTATTGGTCCAGGTCGAGCCCAGACCATCCACCGTCACCGTGCCGACGCCGCCGGTATTCTGACCAACTACGCCGTTTGCATCGCTGACCGCGCCGCCGCTCAAGATCTGAAGCGAGGCGGTGCCGAAGTTTCCGATCACGACCTGGTTGCCGATTCCTGTTGTGGTCAAGGTCGAGCCTGTTCCTGCCACGGTCACCGTGCCAGTCGAACCGGCCTGATCGCCGGCCGTGACGCTTGCGGCGCTGACGGCGCCGCCGTTGGATACGGTCAGCGTGCCAGTGCTCGAGCTGCCGATCGTAACACCCTGGTTGTTGGTCCAGGTCGATCCCGCGCCGTCAACCGTGACAGTGCCATTACCGCCGGCAAAATTACCGATTATACCAATATTGCTGATGACCTTCGCGCCATTCGAGACCGTCAACGCGCCAGTGCCAGATTGGCCGACGTTGAGAGCCCCGCTGGTCGACAATGCCGAATTGAGATCGGTGACGTTGACCGTACCTGTGCCATCCGCGACACCAATGTAGGCCGTGACGGCGGTGACCTGGCCTTGGTTCGAAATCGTCAGCGTTCCGGTCGATTGAAGTTCACCAATTCCGAGAATTGCGCTGTTCGTCCAGGCCGAACCCAGACCATCCACGGTCACCACTCCGGTGCCGGCAACGTTGCTACCAACGAAACCGGACGCATCGCTGACGACGCCGCCGTTCAAAATCTGAAGCGTACCTGTGCCCAGGTTACCAATCACGACCTGACTGCCGGCACCCACTGCGGTGAGAGTCGATCCCGATCCCGTCACGGTCACCGCGCCAGTGGCTGCGGAGGTGTTGCCGGCCGCGACACCGAAAGCGCTGAGGGCGCCACCACCCGATATCGTAAGAGTGCCGGTCGCCACTTGACCTACAATAACGCTGTTGCCGGCGGCGCCTGCTGCGCCGATCACCGTCGGATTGGGTGCGATCGTGTCGATGACAACCGTAGTTGCGGCCGTCGGCACCGTGTTCGCGCTCCAGTTGCCGCTCGCAAACCAGTCGGCGGATGTCGCGCCGGTCCATGTCTGCGCCTGCGCCGGCGATGCGAGTGGCAGGCCAGCGAGTGCCGTTCCAGCCAGCAGCAAGGCCGCGAACCGTCGCGCGTGCCGCTGCAGATGGAAGCGGGGACAGCTGGGGAGCGATGTCGTCATGGCAAAAAAACTTTCAAATGAACGCCGACGGATGCCGAGGAAAGTAGGCGGGCAAACCGTAGCGGGCCGACTCGGCACGGCGCTTGGTCTGAATGACGTGATGAGTTGGGCTAGACGGCAAAGTCGGCCATCGCCGAGCCAATGTTGCTGATCGGCAACTGTACTGACTTGGTCATCCGACCCGCGCCACGTGACGGACACCTAACGGCTAGACCAGGGAAATGCTCTCAGCCCGCGGCATCGTCAGGCCGGCGGCCCGCAGCGCGTATATCGGATGGGGTCGCACGGTAACGCCGCCGAAACGCATGATTGAAATAGGACAGATCCCCGAACCCCGCTTCGAAGGCGATGGTGCTGATCATGTAGCCGGCAAAGCGCGGATCAATCAGGCAACGATGGACTCTGGCGAGGCGCTGACCCAGCACGAAATCGGTGAACGTCGTCTCCTCGCTCTGGAAGAGCGTCCTGATGTAGCGTGGCGATATACCGTGCCGCGAGGCAAGGGCTTCGATCGACAGATCGTGCCGGGTGAGATTGGCAAGGATATCGGCCTGGACCGCGAGCAGCCGTGCGGCGCGAACGCCGCGCCCCTTGGCAACTTCGGTGGCATCCCGTGTTGCTCCAAGTGCCAGCGCCACGAGATCCTGCACGTGCGAACTTGTCGCCGCCTGCAATTCCAACGACATGGAACTAAACTCGCGTTGCAGTAACCTGACGTAGCCGGTCAAAAGCCGAAGCGCCTCGTTGTCACGCGAGATAAGCTGCATCAGGACATCGTCTATATTTGCAACGACCTGCGTGAGGACGGTTCGCGACATGGCAATCGTGAGAAAATCGATCGACGAGTTGTAAAGCGCGCCTCCGGGCGCAGCGTTCGACCACAGAACAGCTTCCGACTTCTGAAACGAAACCTCTCGTTTTCCTTGATGCGTAACGGCTTGTCCGCTGAGAAGAATGCCGAGCACAAGGTCGTCGCTACCGTCGGCGGCGAGGGCCCGCGTCCGGGCAATCCGGTTGGGAGAACTGGAAACCGATGCGACCGTCAGGTTCGGCATTGCATAGATCTGAGCTTCGCTTCGAAACGGCCCACTGCCGATCGACTCCATTTCCATCTTGACGACGGTGCGCCCAAAAACTTCCCGCCACACCGAAAGCCGATCGCGCTCTGGCAACTCGTCGGTCGAAAAGCGGAAGAATCCCGCACCCTCCTGCACAGCAGCCCCTCCGGCCGCCTCTTTAGCGACATCGAGGCAAGGTACCGAGAAGAAGCAGACGGCCGCTTGGGCTGGATGACATATCGTCTTGGGCTGTGAGGAACAGCCGAACTCAACTGTCAGCCTGTGGTTGGCTTAGTCGGCGGCATTCCGCTATCCATCGTTGCGCCGGGCTGCGGCCCGTATGTCGGATGGGGTCGCTCCATAGCGTCGGCGAAAGCGGTGATTGAAATAGGAAAGATCGCCAAAACCAGTTTCGAACGCAATCGCACTAATCAGACGATCGCCGTATCGCGGATCGACCAGGAGCGCATGGGCTCGGGCCAGCCTTTGGCTCAGCACGAAATCTGTGAAGGTCGTCTCCTCGCTCTGAAAGAGCGAACGGATATAGCGCGGAGAAAGACCATGGCGCGCGGCGATCGCGTCAAGCGAAAGCCAGCTTGAGGCGGCGTTCGCGGCCGCGTCCGCCTTGATTGCCTGCAGACGCGCAATTCGCACCCCGCGACCGGTCGCGATCTCAGCAGCGTCCCGGGTGGCGCCCAAGGCGAGAGCTGCGAGGTCATGGATGTGGTCGGCCGCGCTCCGCTGCAGAACGGAGGGCGATCGCGTCAGTTCGCTACCGACAATCTGCAGGTAAGACGTCAGCAGCCGCAATGCCGGATTGTTCACTGACATCGGCCGCAGGAGGAAATCGTTAGCATCCGCAAGCTGCGGAGCAAGCCTCTTACGCTCGAAACGAAGGTTGATGAGTTGCGTACGCGTATGCCCGGCAAAGCTTCCCGGCGCGTCGTTCGTCGTCAAGATCGCCTCGCCATTGCTGATAGTCGCTTGTCTGCCACGTTGCCCGGCCGTACCGACGCCCTCCTGCAGAATGACGAAAACAAGATCATCGTTGTCGATCAATGCACGGGTGAGCCGATTGCGCATGGGAGAGAGAGAACCGGATGCCATGCCGAGCCCCGGCAATGCCTGCAATGTCATGTCGACATCGAATTCGGTACCACGCTCGGGCTCGATCTCGATCTTGAGAAGCTTTCGCCCGAAGACTTCGCGAAATGCCTCCAACCGCTGCGCGGCCGGCAATGCACCGGTGGCAATTCGAAGACTATCCATCCGATCCCCAAAGGAAGCGTTCCAGCGATCAATAAGCAAATAGCTTGCCGCTGATCCCGCAGCGGGGGAATTGTCGGATAGACCCGGTTCAACCCAAGCACGATGCTAGACGACTTCTTTCTTGCTAGATCGTCGCCTGGATTCTGTACACAGGGATGAAGGCCGGTAATGTCGCGTACGCGCTGCGGCTACTCAGGTGATTGTGGACCGGATTGAAGTAGCCGATGACGCGATACGTATCATCGGCGACAAAGCGGCCTTCATATAGGCGATCGCTGGCCGAGGGTAGCGGCAGGGGCCGTTCACAGTTTTGTACCGAAATGGCGCGCCCGGAACGAGGCGACGGATACCCAGCCTTCGCGTTGAAAAATCAACACAAATCAGCACTACTGCACATTGGTTAGTACCACATTATGTGACCACCTCAACTAGGTCGGAAGCAGTCTGCGCTTCCCTTGAGGCGGCTAGTCGATTAGAAGCGGCTCGAAGACCCGGAAACCTCTCCACCGCGCGCCCTCTGGCAAGGTCCTGCGAAGTGGCTGTGTCCGCTGTACGGGTCTCGGTTCGCGGTGAGGCCGCTTACCGGAGCCTATGGTCTGCAGCCGGAGCCGCTGACCAATCTCAGTTATCGGTATGCCCTCCACATCTCAGAACGGGTCCTGCACGCTGGCGAGCGCCTGAATGACGTTCGCGATACGCGAGGCCTCCTGTGGCGTGAGGTCGCTCGGTAGCCCTACGATCCGCACGATGGTGTTGGGCCTGATCGGGATCGGAAACACGATTTCGGACGGGCTTACGAAGGGTTCTATCGGCTGATGCGCCTGCGGATTGGACGTATCTTGCGCGGGCTCCTTCGCTGGGGATGCCTTGTCACCTTTGCCAGACGTCGCTTTCGGAGTGAGGCTGACCTTGAAGTTCAGAGGGTCGGCTCGGTACTTCTTGAAGTCCTCGATGGCGCCGATGACGCGCGACTTGTAAACCTTCACGCTGTCGGGCTTGAAGTCCGCCCCGCGTTTGTTGGCGAAGCGCATCGCCACCTCATCGATCTTCAGAGTGGTGACATCGGCCGTCTCTGTCGGGTCGAGAACGCTGAACAACGTCTTGACCGCGCCCTTCCGCGAGGAGGCCGTTGTCGCGTTCATCAGGCCCTTGTCCGCGAGGTAATCGAGAAAGGCGATGAGGTCGCTCTGGCTTGTATTCGGGGCTGACATTGATCTCGTCCAAGTGAATGGAACGCTGATACAGCCGAATCGTCCTTAACGTCAACCCGTCCATGCAGACAATCTACCGTCTTAGATGGTATTCACAGATGTTTGACCGTGTCGATTGGGTTCGCGCTGAGACAGAAATTACGTCTCAATAGGGTTGACTTTCGTTTTATGAGACATCATGCTCCAAGGGTCTAAACCCTAACGAGACATCGGAGCATTCCTCGTGACCACGATAGGCTACGCCCGCGTCAGCACCACCGATCAGAACCTTGATGTGCAAGAGGCAACCTTACGCGCCGCTGGGTGCGACCTGATCCGCTCTGAGAAGCGCTCCGGCACCACCACGAATGGCCGAGAGGCGCTGCACACCGTGCTCGACTTCCTCCGCACTGGCGACGTTCTCATGGTCACCCGCATCGACCGCCTCGCCCGCAGCATTGGAGACCTTCAGGACATCGTGCGCACCGTGAAGGCCCGTGGCGCTTCCCTGCGTGCCACCGAGCAACCTATCGACACCAGCACAGCCGCTGGGAAATGCTTCCTCGATATGCTCGGTGTGTTCGCTGAGTTCGAGACCAACCTCCGCCGTGAACGCCAAATGGAAGGCATTGCGGACGCCAAGGCCCGTGGTGTCTACAAAGGCCGCAAGCCCTCGGTGGATGTCACCAAGGTGAAGGCGCTGCACGCTGAAGGTCAGGGCCCATCCGCCATTGCAAAGGCTCTCGGGATTGGCCGCGCCTCGGTCTATCGCGCCCTGGAAGCGCAGGAGGGCTGAGGGATGCTGATGATCATCGGCTCGCTCGCTGGCGCGGTGGCCGTGGTCGCCGTGGCTTGCGAAGCCCCGAGGGCCGCTGCGGTGTGCGGCGCGTTGGCGTATCTGTTGATCGCGAGGGCCTGAGTAAGCAAGCGGACGCGATGGTTAGCCTTCGCTTCCGTGTTCGAATTTCAACGGGTCCCCTTTTGAACACCGGACCCTATTTTAGGGCGATCCCAGCGCCCGACTTCAAAGCTTCTTGGGTTAAAGCCTGCGCCGCCGCCGAGCTAACTGCAGCAGCGTGCGCGCTCAACATCTCCGCTACGTCTGCTTCGCCTTCCCGTAGCCGACATCAACGCCAAGCGGGCCAAGGCTCCTTGTGACCCATAGCTGACGTCCTTGGGGACGAGTAAAGTGATCACCCAAGAATGTGCGAGGCCAATGGGCGATGAACAAATCTGAAGCTTTAACGGACCGCGAACAGAAGCTGCTAATTGCGCTGGTCAAGATGGTCGATCAGTACTTGGACGAGTACGGCGATCAGGTGGACAGCCGCGCAATGTCCGCTGGCGAACATGCAATAAAAGCGCTCGCGAGTGTTGGTTTGATGGAGAACGTCAACACTCGCTTCGGAAGGTGGACAGAAGCAGGAAACCAGTTCCGCGAGAAGTTCAACAGTTTAAGAGGACTTGCGTCGGCCGAGGAAAGCGGTGGCATTAAATTGGTTGGGCGGCCAAAACCTGAAGGCTGATCTACTTTCCGCTTGTGGCCCATAGCTGACCTTGTTGCGCAGAGCGCTCTTGGCCTCCTTGGTCTCGCAGCGGACCTATGGCGCTCGCAGGCGGCCGGCAGGTCAGGTGGTGTTCCTCGGTCCCTTGGTACACGCGAGGATCGAATGGGTCCTTCCGGCCGGACTGGACCCTATCTTGGCGCGATGGCCACACGGCACTTCAAGTCTACTTGGGTTCAAGCGCCGCCTGCCGGTGCACCGCCTCAACGCAGCCGACACGCCCCGAGGATTCCATAAGGAGTCCACCCAGGGGCTATTCGTATCCATGCTGTCTGATGGCCTCCAAGCGCTGAAGCGAATCCAACGCCACCGTAGGAATCCCTGTGACCTATGTGGCTGTGCCAGAGAGACGCAATGCACCCCGGCCGCTCATCTCCGACTGATACGCCCCACCTAGTCATAAACTTATCGGGTTGGGTCCAAACATTCGTTCCACGTTATGGTAGGGATACCCTCCGAGGTACATGGGGTGAATAACCATGACCATACCCCTATGTAATAATACCTATTATATTATATATTTCATATACTTAGGTATCCTCCATATCCTCCTCCCGTTAGAAGTCCCATAGGTGGGTGACATCTAAGCTGGGACTGACCCCGAGACGGGTCTGGAATTGATGGGTGATCGTCTTCACAGCCAAAGCCTGATGTGAAGCTGGTACGATCAGGCTGTCATGAACTGGCAGACTTGGCACGCCCTGCGCCATCAGTTCTTTCATACTACCGATCACGACCTCGCTCTCCGCAAACATCAGGTCGCTCCAATCCCGAGCACGGCCACCGATGGGGTGACCCCAGCGCTCAAGCAGCGGATGGTGTTCAAGAACACGCCTCTTCACCTCGCGAAGATTGTAGCGCTTCGGGTTGAACTCTTCAGGTGCAATGGCCTTCTTCTTCAAAATCTTCCTGACATCCGCAACAACACCCGAGCGCCACGCTGCAAGGAAGTCACCGTTCCCGAAGTGGTAGTTGATGAAGAACTTCGTCACCACCCGGTCCAGCTTGGTAGGGCCAAGGATATCCCCGTAGGCGTCCGCCTCGGTGTCGAGCGGCTGACCGATCCAAGCGTAGAAGATGGTGAGGTACGACGATGAGATATCGACCTCCGCCACCGCTTCGCCGTCGATCCGCATCTGGACCCGTTTGTCTTCCTGAATCTGCTGATAGCATCCCGCATCTTGCGGGTACGAGTACAGGCGGCCACCCTTGTCCCAGCGGTAACGTGCAAGGTTCTCAGCCTTGTGGAACTTGCGAACCCAGCCAAGATGGATGATCTCGTCTGTTGGATGCGTGAGCGTGTGCTGTTGCATGAAAGCGTTCAGCGCAGCAACATCTGCACGGAGCCGGTGGACCGTGGGTATCTCAGGTGTCTTATGGTGCGGCTTCGTGAGTTGGACCAATTCGGCGGGCATCACGGGCACGAACTTGAAATGCTCCCGGACGTTCTGCGGTGTCACTCCGTGCTCGGCACAAAGCCCCTGAAGGGCTGGTGTGGCTCGGTAACGCGTGAGCATGCCTCGGGGCGGCCCAGGGTTGCCCATCGCCCGACTGCCGTCATAACCGGGCTTGTGGTCCAGCAACCCCGCCTGCTGCCACGATGTCCGAACACCGTCGAACATACGCCAAGTGACAATCTGGCCGGAATAATCAGTCTTCCGCTGCGAACTTCTCAGCCAGCCTTCGCTGCGGCCGCGCCGGATCGCATCAAGTAGGTCGGCGAGGAATGCAGCAGCTGCGGTCTGATAGGAATCCAAGGTCTTGTCACGTGCATAGATACGGCCCTGCGCGGCCTGCGGCCGGGGGTAGCGCTTGACTAACTCAGCCACGAGCGCACGAGCCTGCTCAGTGGCCGGTGTCGCAGTCAGTGTCGCCAGCGGTGCGTCGCGAAGCGGTCCACGCTCCGCCCGTGGTGTCTTTGGTTCCCACGGGGCGTGCTCAACGAAGTCACCTTCATCGTCATCAAAATCAATCATCGTGCGCTCACTCTGGCAGGCGTAGTGGAGGGCTCAACGGCCGTATTCGCGATCAATCATGTGTTGGGCGATGTCGATCCCGCACCGCGCAGCCACATGGTCAACCAGGGCTTCCATCGTCTTTCCGGTGCGGCCCATGGCCACCCAAAGGCGGGCTGCGGTGTCGGACTGTGCGATCACCGCGTTTTCTCGCGAACGGCACATAGGCCATGCGATGTCCAAGATGGAAGCGAGCACAGCGGTGACGAGAGACTTGATCATGATGGTGATGTTTTCCGTTGTGATGTCCGGCGTTGCCCCAATGCCATGCCGGTAGTCAAGGCTCGTTAGGTGTCGCGTGTATGCGGTGGTACGCTCAGCGGCTTGACCCGCGACAGATCAAGGCCGTGATAGGCGATGCGGTTGATTGCGTCTGCGAGGCCTGCCGCAGTGAAGCGCGCCAACATGGCGTTAGCGCCGTAGCCCCAGCTCGTTGAGGATGACTGCGCGTGTCCGATTAGCGCCTCACGAGCCTCATGGTCCGCCCTGCCCCTGCGCAGAGCATCTTTCACGGTGTGCCTGAAGCTGTGGAACACCTTCGCCTTATCGGTGACGCCCATTGCACGAAGATAGCGCCCGAACCACTGCGACCATGCCGGCACCCCAGCGCGCCCACGGTCCGGCGCCACAGACGGGAATAGCCAAGCCTCCGGCCCGTCCGATTGCCTTCTAGCCTCGACGTAGCTCAGGAAGCCTAAGCGGATTGCTTCGGGATGCACCGTGACCACTCGCTCCGAAGCATCCGTCTTGACCCTCTTGCCCCGCGCGCGCTCGGTGACGAAGTACAGCAAATCCAGATCGGTCTCAGCGTCCTTCTGCACGTTGGCTGCATGAAGGCTTCCAAGCTCCGTCTGTCTCGCCCCCGTAAACAGCGCAAGCACAGGCAGCCAGAACCCAGCGGCCCCGTGTGATCCCAAGGGAAATCGGTGTTCGGTGAAGATAGGCGCGTTGAACAGAAGCTGTAGTTCAGCCACATCAAACGATGTTCGCTCTGATCGCTCCTCGGGCAATCGCAGCTTGCTGAAGGGGTCTGTCCAGTGTGCGTCATCACGCACAAGCCCGTTGTCGTCCGCCCATATGCAGATCGACTGCACCGCGCCAAGCTGTTTGTTGATCGTGGCCGCTGTGATCTTAAGCGCTTCAGGGTGCTCCCGTCCCCATTCGGCTTGCACGGGAAGCGATGCCTTCAACAAGGCCCCTGTGCGATGCCGCGGGACGTCCTGAAGGGCCTTGCGGTACTCCAGCGCGTGTTTCTTCTTAATCGCCACCACGGCCAGGTTGCCGTGAAGCTCCACAAACATCTGCACACTGCGCCCGAACTCATCCACGGTCCGCTTGGGCCTCGCGCGGTGCCTCTTCCATCCTTCCAGCGCGTCTTGGAGCGTTCCGCCTTCAGCCGGCACTTGCGCATTCGGCAGTGCCAACGTTGGCGTCTCGACTGTCAGTCCTTGGTCGCGCTTGCCGATGTCCTCAAGTGCCCTGATGTACGAATGCAGGCACGCGTTGCCGAGCTTGATGTAGGCCGCGCTTTCCACGTCAACATCAATGTTGAAGGCCCACATGACTTCCAGCACATGGTCCTGCACGGCAGAAATGTCCCCCACCGCTGCGCACTGCCTAAGCAGTCGCAAGGTTTCGAGCGCCATATCCTTGTTGGCCGCATAGACTTGGAGGTGAATACCGTACGGCGGCCACTCTTCGTGCGGGATGTGCGGCGGGTCCAGTGGTCCATGAAGGCGCACGGCCTCCGCGTATTGCCTCTTCAGCTCCTCCCGCCCGGTGGCCCGATAGCGTTCGTCTCTGGCCATGGTGTCGGCGTAGAGGTATTCCGCCATGCGCTTGATTTCGATGTCGCTGAGGCTCTTCCGCTTCACCAAGGGCGCGGCGTTGTCTGCAAGGCGTGCCGTCGCCCGGGCGATGATGCGGTCAAATTCCATCAGGACAGGCTTGGCTCTGATGTTGGCCTCTCGAACATCCTTGGTGCCGAGCGACTTCTTCAGGTGCGACTGCACGGCCTTGCCGTTGTTCAGCTCCAGCGCGACTGCTGCCCGCAGCCTCTCCGGCTTCGCTGGCACCGTCTTGCGGGCGTAGTAGGTCCCGTGTCGATCCTTGATGACGCCCATGAGCACGCGCACGATTAGACCACCGCTTGTGACCACCACACAGCAGCTAAACGCTTGTATCTGCGCTTCTATTTGATCTTCAAGCGATTTTTGGGTGACTGGCGCGCCCGGAACGATTCGAACGTCCGACCCTCAGATTCGTAGTCTGATGCTCTATCCAGCTGAGCTACGGGCGCGTGTTTCGCAAACAAGTGTGCGGGCTGCGCCCGCACGCAGCCTCCAGCGAGCGCCGGAGGGGTGCGAAGGAGCGCTCTGACTAACCGCTCTTGTCCCGATTGGCAAGGTCCGGGATGGGGAGATTTTCGCGTATTTTCACACCTCTTACTGTCATTCCGGGGCGCGACGAAGTCGCGAGCCCGGAATCCATAACCACCAGCCTGGGTTATGGATTCCGGGCCCGGCCCTTTGGGCCGTCCCGGAATGGCAGAAGACTATCGGCCGCTGGCCGATCAGGCCCGCGCCCGCTCGTTGCGGATGGAGAGGAGTTCCACAGGGCGGTCGGGGATGACGATCCGGAAGGTGGCGCCGATGGTGCCTTCGACCAGATGGATGTCGCCGCCATGGGCGCGGACAAGCTCGGCGGCGATGGCGAGGCCGAGCCCGCTGCCGCCGGGGCGGCCGGAGGTCTGGAACGCCTCGAACAGATGCTCCCGGGTCCTCTGGGGCACGCCCGGGCCGGTATCGGAGACCTCCAGGATGGCGACCGCGCCCTCGCGCTTGCCGGTGATCCGGATCTGTTGCGGGCCGCCGTCGCCGGAGGAATGGCTCTCCAGCGCCTGGGCGGCGTTGCGCACGAGGTTGAGCAGCACGCGAAACAGCTGGTCGGGATCGGCATCGACCGCGAGCCCGCGCTCGATCGCGGCGACCCAGGCAATCGAGACGTCGTTGGCAAGACCCGCGGTCTCGCGCACCTCGACGACCACAGGCTCGATCAGCATCATGCGGCGGTCGGGCGCGGCCTCCTGGGCGCGGCCGTAGGACAGCGTCGACTGGCAGAAGGCGATGGCGCGCTCGAGCGAACGCACGAGCTTTGGCGCAAAACGCTGCACCCGCGGATCGGGCACGCTGGCGAGCTGGTCCGACAGCAGCTGCGCCGAGGCCAGCAGATTGCGCAAATCGTGGTTGATCTTGGAGACGGCGAGGCCAAGCGCGGCGAGCCGGCTCTTCTGATGCAGCATCGACATCAGGTCGCGCTGCATGTCCGACAACTCACGCTCGGCGACGCCGATCTCGTCGCTGCGCTGGCTCGGCACGATGATCCGCGCCGAGCTTTCGGGGTTCTCGTGGAAGCCGACCAGGCTCGCGGTCAGCCGCCGCATCGGCCGCACGAAGAGATAATGGAGCGCGAGATAGACGAGGCCCGCGGTCAGGACGCCGATGATCAGTGCGACCACCACGACGTTGCGGGAGAAGCGGTACATCGACTGCCGCAGCGGCAGATCGTCGGTGACGATCTCGATGAACTGGGCGTTGCCGACGCCGGGGCCGACGACGCGAATCGGCTGGTTGCCGGTCTCCAGCATCATCTGGAACGAGCCGGTGATGGCCTGCCACACCGTCATGTCGCGCAGGTCGATGTCGTGCTCGATCGTGGCGGGCAGATTGTCACTGGCGAGCAGGCGGCGCTGCTGGCCCATCTTGATCGCGACCCCGCGCGCATTGATGCTCTTGAGGATTTCCCGCGACAGCGAATCCGGCACCATGCCGAGCGGCGCGGCATCGAGCACCAGCGCCGCCGTGTTGGCCGCGGCGACGCGGTCGTTGAGCCGGTTGACCCAGAAGTTGGCGATCGCCGGCACATAGAGCAGGACCGCCGCGATCATCACCAGGGGAACGGTCAGCAGCAACAGCTTGCCGGACAGGCCAAGCCCATCCGGTCCGCGGGATCGCGTCACCGGCTGATCCGCTGGCCGATCCGGATCCTGGTCCCTAACGCGATCCAGATCTTGGGTCTGTTGGGTCGGCTGCTGGAGGTCTGTCGCTATCACGAAATTCGCCCCTGCTGGCCTTCTGATAGAGCTCGACTGATGGAGGATGCGACCCGCCCCCCGGGGAGGTCAAATTACAGATCGCTAATCTGCCAAGGTCGGATGTAGGCGCTGATACCGCTACTCGCCACCTCATGGGTTAAAAACCCCAAGGAAACAGCGATATTCACCGGAACTGTGCGGTCCTGCGACGTTGACGAAAACAAGACGCTCCCTTATAAGCCGGCCAAATTGTCCGCGATGGCCCGGTGCGACACCGGGAGCGGCTCTTCTGGGGCCGGAAATGGCTCATTTTGGGCCGCATCTTCCGGACTTTATCATCAATTCTACAGGCAAATTGCCCGGTCAGCGGAGAAAAACCCGTGAAGCGGACTTATCAACCCAGCAAACTGGTGCGCAAGCGCCGCCACGGCTTCCGGGCCCGTCTCGCGACCGCCGGCGGTCGCAAGGTTCTGGCCGCGCGCCGCGCTCGCGGCCGCAAGCGTCTGAGCGCCTGAGCCGGACCCCCTTTTTGGGATTTCATTATGGATCGGCTGAGGCAGCGGGCGGATTTCCTCGCCGTTGCCAATGGCGCGCGGGTGAATAGTCCCGCGTTCGTCCTGCAAAGCCGTGGTCGCGACGACTCTGGCCCGATCCGGATCGGCTTCACCGTTACCAAAAAGAACGGCAACGCCCCCGAGCGCAATCGCATCCGGCGCCGGCTTCGCGAACTGGTGAAGCGGCTCGATCCGGTGTCGATGCAACCCCATCATGATTACGTGCTGGTCGGCCGCAGGGACGCGCTCTCGCGCGACTTCACGACCATGCTCGACGATCTGCGCATAGCGTTCACGAAGCCCGCGCGGCATACGGCCAAAGGACCTAACAAGGGACAGGTAACGGGACGCGGGCCAAAGCCTGATCCAAGCCCTGATCCAAGACCTGATCCAAGCTCTGGCCCAGCCGCCAGCCGCAAACCGGATTGATGACGAGACCACAGTGATGACTGACAATCGCAATACCATCCTCGCCGTCATTCTCTCCGGCCTGGTTCTGATCGCCTGGCAATATTTCTACAACGTGCCGGCAATGGAGAAGCAGCGCGCCCAGCAACAGACGCAGGCCGAGCTCCAGAAGACCGCGCCGCAGCCGACGGCGTCTGCAACGCCGGGCGCCACGCCGCAATCAGGCAGCGCGCCTGCGCCGACCACCGCGCCGGGCGCGAACCAGCAGGCCCAGCCGGCCGTCAGCCGCGACGCCGCGATTGCCGCGAGCCCGCGCGTCAAGATCGATACGCCGCGCCTCGCCGGCAGCATCTCGCTGAAGGGCGGCCGCATCGACGACCTCGCGCTGCTGCAGTTCCGCGAGACCGTCGACCCGAAATCGCCGCCGATCATTCTCTATTCGCCTTCCGGCACGGCAGAGCCCTATTACGCCGAGTTCGGCTGGGTGGCGGCAACAGGCGTGACGTCGAAGATGCCTGATGCCCAGACCGTCTGGCAGCAGGAGGGCAGCGGCAGCCTGACGCCGAATTCGCCGGCGGTGCTGAAGTGGGATAATGGCGAAGGCCTCACCTTCCGCCGCACCATCTCGGTCGACGATCACTATCTCTTCACCATCAAGGACGACGTGAGCAATGTCGGCAACGCGCCGGTCACGCTCTATCCGTTCGCGCTGATCTCGCGCCACGGCACGCCGCAGGTGTCGGGCTATTACATCCTGCACGAAGGCCTGATCGGCTATCTCGATGGCCTGCAGGAATACGCCTACAAGAAGATCGACGAAGCCAAGTCGGTGAGCTTCAAGGCCACCAATGGCTGGCTCGGCATGACCGACAAGTACTGGGCCTCGGCGCTGTTGCCCGACACCAGCGCACTGCTTCAGGCGCGGTTCTCCTCGAACCTTAACGGCAACGTCCATACTTACCAGACCGACTATCTGCTCGATCCCGTCACCGTCGCGATCGGCGGCACGACGACGGCGAACGCACGGCTGTTCGCCGGTGCCAAGGAAGCCGGCGTGGTCGGCGTGTTCCCGTTCGCAGGGCTCGGCGGCTACAACAAGGAGCTCGGGCTGAACCATTTCGATCTGTTGATCGACTGGGGCTGGTTCTACTTCATCACCAAGCCGATGTTCCTCGGCCTCGACTTCTTCTACCGCTTCTTCGGCAATTTCGGCATCTCGATCCTGCTCGTGACCGTGATCGTGAAGCTCTTGTTCTTCCCATTGGCGAACAAGTCCTACGCCTCGATGGCAAAGATGAAGTCGGTCCAGCCGCAGCTTCAGGCACTGAAGGAGCGCTATCCCGATGACAAGGTGAAGCAGCAGCAGGAGATGATGGAGATCTACCGCAAGGAGAAGATCAATCCGGTCGCCGGCTGTCTTCCCGTGGTGATCCAGATCCCGGTGTTCTTCTCGCTCTACAAGGTGCTGTTCGTCACCATCGAGATGCGGCACGCGCCGTTCTTCGGCTGGATCAAGGACCTCTCCGCGCCCGACCCGACCAATCTGTTCACGCTGTTCGGGCTGATCCCGTTCGATCCGACCACGCTGCCGGTGTTCGGCCACTATCTCGCGCTCGGGATCTGGCCGATCATCATGGGCATCACGATGTGGTTCCAGATGAAGCTGAACCCGACGCCGCCGGATCCGACGCAGCAGCTCATCTTCAACTGGATGCCGCTGATCTTCACCTTCATGCTGGCCGGCTTCCCGGCGGGCCTCGTGATCTACTGGGCCTGGAACAACACGCTCTCCGTGCTGCAGCAGAGCTTCATCATGCGCCGCAACGGCGTGAAGGTGGAGCTGTTCGACAATCTCAAGGCGACGTTCGCAAGGAAGGCGACGTAGCCGTCGTCATTGCCGGGCGCAAATGCCTCCACATCGTCATGCCCGGGCTTGTCCCGGGCATCCACGTTTTGGAGGGTACTGTGTGGATGGACGTGGATGGCCGGGACAAGCCCGGCCATGACGAAGGGTGAGGCTTTCGCATGACCGACGACAAAGATGCGAAGCTGATCGAGGCCGGGCGAAAGCTGTTCGCCCGCGACTGGCAGTTCATCTGGGCCTCGCCCTCGATTCAAACGCTGCCGCCGATGGCGGGGCTGGAGATCGCCTTTGCGGGCCGCTCCAATGTCGGCAAGTCGAGCCTGATCAACGCACTGACCGGCCGCAACGCGCTCGCGCGCACCTCGCATACGCCGGGCCGCACCCAGGAGCTGATCTTCTTCGAGGTCCCGGGCAAGACGGACCTGCGCCTGGTCGACATGCCGGGCTATGGCTATGCCAAGGCGCCGAAGTCGCAGGTCGCGTCCTGGACCGAGCTGATCCACAAATTCCTGCTCGGACGCGCCTCGCTCGCGCGCGTCTATGTGCTGATCGATGCCCGCCACGGGCTGAAGGATGTCGACCTCGAGGTCCTTGGGACGCTCGACCGCTCGGCCGTCAGCTACCAGATCGTGCTGACCAAGGCCGACCAGGTGAAGGCCTCCGAGCTGCAGACGCGCATCGCCGAGACCGAGGCCGCGCTCGCCAAGCGTCCGGCCGCGTTCCCGAACGTGCTCGCGACGTCTTCACGCGAATCGGCCGGCATGGCCGAGCTGCGCGCCGCGATGGCAAAGCTCTTGGAAGAGCGGACCAAGTGACGGCTCGTCTGCTGATCGCCCTTGCCGGATTGATGGGCGCCGCCGGCGTCGCGCTGGCCGCCGCCTCCGCCCACGGCGCCGACGCCAGCCGGCTTGCCTCCGCCAGCGCCATGCTGCTGTTTCATGCAACGGCCATATTGGCCTGCGTCGCCCTGCTCGCGCGCGGCCTTCTGCACGGCGGAATTGGCCTGATTGCCGCGACCGGCTTCGTGATCGGCGCCGCGCTGTTCGCCGGCGACCTCACTGTGCTGCAATATGCCGGCCATTCGCTGTTTCCATTCGCGGCGCCGACCGGCGGAACGCTGATGATCGCGAGCTGGCTGGCGGTGACGCTGGCGGCGGTGGTGGCGACGCGGGAATAGTGGTTCTTCCTTCTCCCCTTGTGGGAGAAGGTGGCGCGAAGCGCCGGATGAGGGGTCTGCCTCCGCGGATAGAGACCCCTCACCCGTCTCCCACAAGGGGAGAGGGGGAAGAACATCACTTTGCGCCTCGCCCGCCAATCAGATAGAACGCTGGCCGCGTTAGTCCCGCCAGCGAGATCCGCCTCATGACCGAAATCTCCCCGCTCGACCAGGCCCGCATCCTGTCCGAAGCGCTGCCGCACATGCAGCAGTACGACGAAGAGACCATCGTCATCAAATATGGCGGCCATGCCATGGGCGACGAGGAGACCGCGAAGAATTTTGCCCGCGACATCGTGCTGCTCGAGCAGACCGCGATCAATCCGGTGGTGGTGCATGGCGGCGGGCCGCAGATCGCGACCATGCTCAAGCGCCTCGGTATCGTCTCGGAGTTCGCAGCCGGCCTGCGCATCACCGATGCCGCGACCATCGAGATCGTCGAGATGGTGCTCGCCGGCTCCGTCAATAAGCAGATCGTCGGCTACATCAACGAAGCCGGCGGCAAGGCCGTGGGGCTATCAGGCAAGGACGCCAACATGGTGAAGGCGTCGAAGACGACGCGCACCATCATCGATCCGGATTCGCACATCGAGAAGGCGGTCGATCTCGGCTTCGTAGGCGACCCTGAAAAGGTCGATCTCACGCTGCTCAACCAGCTGATCGGCTACGAGCTGATCCCGGTGCTGGCGCCGCTCGCGACCTCGAAGGACGGCCAGACGCTGAACGTCAACGCCGACACCTTTGCCGGTGCGGTCGCCGGCGCGCTGAAGGCCAAGCGTCTCTTGCTGCTCACCGACGTGCCTGGTGTGCTCGACAAGTCGAAGAAGCTGATCCCGCAGCTCTCGGTGAAGGACGCGCGAAAACTGATCGCCGACGGCACCATTTCCGGCGGCATGATCCCGAAGGTCGAGACCTGCATCTACGCGCTCGAGCAGGGCGTCGAGGGCGTCGTCATCATCGACGGCAAGATGCAGCACGCGGTGCTGCTCGAGCTATTCACCAACACGGGCACGGGAACGCTGATACATAAGTGAGCGGCGAGAAGACGAGAGATTCCGTCATGGCCGGTCAAGAGCGGCGGCATCGCCGCTCGCCTCTGACGCGTCTCCTGATGACGCTGCCGGCCGCTGCCGTGTCGTTCGTCTTCTCCTCCGCGCCGGCCTTCGCCGACCTCAAGATCTGCAACCGCATGTCCTACGTCGTCGAGGCCGCGATCGGCATCGACGACAAGGCGGCGACCGCGACCCGGGGCTGGTTCAGGATCGATCCGGCGACCTGCCGCGTCGTGGTACAGGGCACGCTGACCGCCGACCGCATCCTGCTCAACGCCCGCGCGCTCGGCGTCTATGGTGCGTCACCGATCCCGCAGAACGGCAGCGACACGCTGTGCGTGGCGCAGGACAATTTCGTCATCGCGGCCGCGCGGCAGTGCCGCACCGGCCAGACCCAGGCCGCCTTCACCCAGATCACGCCGACGCAAGGCGACAACGGCAATCTCGTCGCCTATCTCGCCGAGGATTCCGAATATGACGACGAGCAGGCGCGGCTCGCCGGCATCCAGCGGCTGCTGGTGATCGCAGGCTACGACATCGGCGCGATCGACGGCGTCGACGGACCGAAGACGCAGGCCGCACTCGCGGCGTTCCTGAAGAGCCGCGGATTGCCGACCGACGTGATTTCGTCGCCGAATCTCTTCAAGACCATGGTCGATGCGGCGCAGGCGCCGTCCCCGAGTGGCCTGACCTGGTGCAACGACACGCCGCACAAGGTGATGGCGGCAGTCGCGACTGACGACGGCAAGTCGGTGACGAGCCGCGGCTGGTACCGCATCGATCCCAGGACCTGCCTGCATCCCGACGTCGCCGGCCAGCCAAAGCAGATCTTCAGCTTCGCGGAAGCCATCGATGGCGACAACCGCGCCATCAAGCTGAAGGACAGACCGCTGAACTGGGGCGGCGACAAGCAGCTCTGCACCCGCGAGACCAAGTTCGAGACCAACGAGCAGACCGATTGCGGCGCGCGTGGATTTGCGGCCACGGGTTTTGGCGTGGTGGACATGTCGAGCGGCGGCAAGACGCTGCGGTTTGCCGTGCCGTGATTGAGAGAGCTCTGATGAAATCGCCCCGCGCCTTCGCCCACATCGACACCTGGGTGTTCGACCTCGACAACACGCTCTATCCGCATCACGTCAACCTGTGGCAGCAGGTCGATGCGCGGATCGGCGAGTTCGTGTGCAACTGGCTGCAGGTCGGCCCGGAAGAAGCGCGCAAGATCCAGAAGGACTATTACCAGCGCTTCGGCACCACCATGCGCGGCATGATGACCCTGCATGGCGTGCGCGCTGACGACTATCTCGCTTACGTGCACAAGATCGACCATTCGCCGCTGGAGCCGAACCCGGCACTCGGCGAAGCCATCGCGAAGCTGCCGGGGCGAAAACTGATCCTGACCAACGGCTCGGTCGACCATGTCGATGCGGTGCTCGCGCGGCTCGGCCTCGGCTCGCATTTCGACGGCGTGTTCGACATCATCGCCGCCGAATTCGAACCCAAGCCGGCGGCGCAGACCTACCGGAAATTCCTTGGGCAACATGCGGTCGACCCGACCAAAGCCGCCATGTTCGAGGACCTCGCCCGCAACCTCATCGTCCCGCATCAACTCGGCATGACCACCGTGCTGGTGGTGCCTGACGGGACCAAGGAAGTGGTGCGCGAGGATTGGGAACTTGAAGGCCGCGATGCGGCCCATGTCGACCACGTCACGGATGATCTGGCGGGGTTTTTGCAATCGCTCGCCGCCTGAGCGCAACCACGCGAGGAGCGAAGGTGCCCCGGAAGCCGGACTTGCCTGCTGCGGACCTGCCCGAAATCGAATGGGATGATCTGCGCTATTTTCTGAATCTCGCGCGCGAGAAGAGCCTGTCCGGCGCAGCACGGGCACTCGGCACGACACAGCCGACCATGAGCCGCCGGCTCGAACTGTTCGAGAAGAAGCTCGGCGCGGTCCTGTTCCAGCGGAAGCCATCCGGGCTCGAGCTTACCGAGACCGGGCGGAAGATCCTCGACCATGCCGGCAACATGGAAGAGGCCGCGCTTGCCGCGCAGCGGATTGCGACCGGCAGCAACGCCGGGATCAGCGGCACCGTCCGCGTGACATCGGCCGAATGGATCGGCGCGCGGATCCTCTCGCCGCTGCTGGCCAGGTTCTGCACCATACATCCGGGGATGGGCGTCGAGCTCGTCACCGACGCCGAGGTGCTGAGCCTGACACGACGCGAGGTCGACATTGCCGTGCGCTTCACGCGTTTCCAGCAGGACGGGCTGGTGCAACGGAAGATCGGCAGTCTTCCCTTCGCCCTCTACGCGGCGCCTGACTATCTCGAGAGGCGGGGCCTGCCGGATTTCAAGCGAGGCGGCGCCAACGCCGTCCTTGTTGCAATGAATGCGGCACTTGCCGAAACAGTCGCCGAGACTAAATGGCTGCGCCAGCATTTTCCGAATGCTCACATTGCCTTTCGCAGCAACAGCCGCGATGGCCAGGCGGCGGCCGCTGCCAGCGGGGCCGGTTTGGTCTGCCTGCCGACACGTCTCGCCGCGGGCTATCGCGAGCTGCGCGCCATCACGACGCCGACGCCGCTTCCGAGTCGCGATGTGTGGCTCGGATTTCACCGCGACACGCGCGCTATCCCGCGGGTGCGCAGTATCGTGGACTTCCTGGCCGAACACGCACATCAATTCCGCTGACGATTTCGGCTCGACGTATGGTGGCCATACGGCGACAGGCGATGGGCGTCGCCGCGACCGCCAACTATCTCTTCCTCAACGCCACCTGTGATCGAGGAGATCCGCAATGTTGGACTGGAAGACTTATCAAGGCGAACTGCTGGCGCGTATCGGGGATATCGGCAAGCTGAATCCGGAGACAGTCAAGGGCTATCGCGCGCTGAGCGCCGCCGGCGCGCAGACCGGCCGGCTTGACGGAAAGACCCGCGAGCTGATCGCGCTCGCGGCCGCTGTCACGGCACGCTGCGACGGCTGTATCGCCGTGCACGCCCATGCCGCAGCGAAGTACGGCGCAAGCCGCGAGGAGCTCGCGGAAGCACTGGGCGTCGCGGTCGCGATCGGAGCCGGCGCCGCACTGGTGTATTCCGCGCGAACCCTCGACGCATTCGAGGCGAACAAGGCGGCGGAGCAGAATGAAGGGGCCGTCCGATGACAGACCCAGCTCGTCGTGCTGTTGCCTTTTCGGAGCCCGGCAGCCCGGCCTCTTCGTTCCAGCACATGCGCGTCAGCACACAGCCGGTCGAGGAGGTCGTGACGCGCCTCAAGGAGAAGATCGTTGCGGCCGATCTCTGGGTGCTGCACGAGATCAATCCGCAGATGCTGCTGCATCGCGACGGCTATGACATCGGCCCGGCGCGGCAGATCCTGTTCTTCCATCCACGCCTGATGTGGCGCCTGCTGGCGGCCGATTCGGCGGCGCTGCTCGAGGCGCCGCTGAAGTTCGCGGCGATCGGCCTCCCTGAGGAGCGAACCGAGCTGCGCTGGCTCGATCCCCGTCAGGCCTTTGCGCGGTACGGCTCGCCGGCACTGGCCACGCTTGGCGAAGAACTGGCCGGGATTTGCGAGGGCATCGTCACCGGCCTTGGCCTCTGAAATGCCGGCGAATGGGCCATGTGCCACGCGCGTTGGCCAGCCCCGGAATAATCGCCGAGAGCGTTCTTGACTCTCCCGGCCCAAATCCCGAAAAAGCCCCCTCGTTTTGCCCTCAAATAACTCCGGTTTCGAGGAAGCCCTCCGATGTCCCTGTCCGCCCTGGAATCCACCATCAACAGCGCCTTCGACGCACGCGACGGCATCTCGACCTCGACCAAGGGCGACGTGCGCGAGGCCGTGAACCAGTCGCTGGAGATTCTGGACAAGGGCGAGGCGCGCGTTGCCGAGCGCGGCGCCGACGGCAAGTGGAAGGTCAATCAGTGGCTGAAGAAGGCCGTGCTGCTCTCCTTTCGCCTCAACGACATGGACGTCATTCCCGGCGGCCCGGGCCAGGCGAACTGGTGGGACAAGGTGCCCTCGAAGTTCGAAGGCTGGGGCCCGAACCGTTTTCGCGATGCCGGTTTTCGGGCGGTGCCGGGCGCCGTGGTGCGCCGCTCGGCCTTCATTGCCAAGAACGTCGTGCTGATGCCGTCCTTCGTCAATCTCGGTGCTTACGTCGATGAGAGCACCATGGTCGACACCTGGGCCACCGTCGGCTCCTGCGCGCAGATCGGCAAGCGCGTGCACATCTCCGGCGGCGCCGGCATCGGCGGCGTGCTCGAGCCGCTCCAGGCCGAGCCCGTCATCATCGAGGACGACTGCTTCATCGGCGCGCGCTCCGAGGTCGCCGAGGGCGTCATCGTGCGCAAGGGCGCGGTGCTGTCGATGGGGGTGTTCCTGGGGGCCTCGACCAAGATCGTCGACCGCGAGACCGGCGAGATCTTCATGGGCGAAGTGCCCGAGTATTCGGTGGTGGTGCCCGGTGCGCTGCCCGGCAAGCCCATGAAGAACGGCCAGATCGGCCCGAGCACCGCCTGCGCCGTCATCGTCAAGCGCGTCGACGAGCGCACGCGTTCGAAGACCAGCATCAACGAGCTGCTGCGGGATTAATACCAGACTCATGACCGATGCCCTCTCTATTGCCCGCGACCTGATCCGCTGCCCCTCGGTAACCCCGGCCGACGCCGGCGCGCTGCGGGTGCTTGAACAAGCCCTCAATGCAGCCGGCTTCACCTGCCACCGCATGACCTTCAGCGAACCCGGCACCGCCGATGTCGATAATCTCTATGCGCGGATCGGCAACGAGGGCCCGCACATCACCTTCGCCGGCCACACCGACGTGGTGCCGCCCGGCGACGAGAGCGCCTGGAGCGTCGGTGCCTTCTCGGGCGAAGTGAAGGACGGTTTCCTGCACGGCCGCGGCGCAGTCGACATGAAGGGCGGCATCGCCTGCTCGGTCGCTGCGGTGCTCGAGCATCTCACTGCCAACGACGGCAAGCCGCGTGCGGACGGAAAAGGTTCGATCTCGTTCCTGATCACGGGCGACGAGGAAGACGTCTCCATCAACGGCACCATCAAGCTGCTCAAATGGGCGGCCGAGCGCGGCGAAAAGTTCGACCATTGCGTGCTCGGCGAACCCTCCAATGTCGAAACGCTCGGCGACACCATCAAGGTCGGCCGCCGCGGCTCGCAGTCGGGCACGCTCTATGTCGACGGCGTGCAGGGCCATGTCGCCTATCCGCATCGCGCGGCCAATCCGGTGCCGGATATTGCGCGGCTGATCGTTGCCATCAGCGACGAGCCGCTCGACCATGGCAGCGCGCAGTTCCAGGCGTCCAATCTCGAATTCACCTCGGTCGACGTCGGCAACAAGGCCAATAACGTCATCCCCGGCGAAGCCCGCGCAAAATTCAACATCCGCTACAACGACAACCATACGCAGGCGAGCCTGCGCGAGCTGGTCGAGACGCGCCTGACAAAGGCCTGCGGCAACCGCATCCGCGCCCGCATCGTCTGGGAGCCGTCGAACTCCAACGTGTTCGTGACCAAGCCGGGGCCGTTCACCGACCTCGCCGTCTCCGCGATCGAAGAGGTCACGGGCCGCAAGCCGGAGCTGTCGACCTCAGGCGGCACCTCGGATGCGCGCTTCATCTCGAGCTATTGCCCGGTGATCGAGTTCGGCCTGGTCGGCCAGACCATGCACCAGATCAACGAGCGCGTGCCGGTGGGGGATTTGGAGAAGCTGACGAAGGTGTATCGGGGGATTTTGACGCGGTATTTTGCCTAGGGCTGTGAGGCTATCTGGCTGCCGCCAATCACTCCTCCGTCATGCCCGGGCTTGTCCCGGGCATCCACGATCTTTGATGCCTCAAGAAAGATAAGATCGTGGATGGCCGGGACAAGCCCGGCCATGACGACGTGGCGAGAGTACGGGCACGTCTCACTGCGTGATCGTGTCGTACAGATCCTTCCATTCGGGATTATCCTTGAGGATCAGCCTGACCTTCCAGGTCCGTGACCAATGCTTGATGTTGTGCTCGCGCTGGATCGCGGTCTGGATGTCTTCGTAGCGCTCGAAATAGACGAGCAGCTTGACGCCGTACTTCTTGGTGAAGCCAGGCACGAGTCCATTTCGGTGCTCGTAAATGCGACGAACAATATCGTTCGTCACACCGACATATAAAATGCCGTTGGCCGCGCTCGCCAGGATGTAGACCCATCCGCCATGCATGGTCGCATGTTGACGCACGTGGATGGCCGGGACAAGCCCGGCCATGACGACGGAGGCGGCATCACGCTCAATAATCCACCTTCACCAGATACAGCCCCTCCGGCGGCGCGACAATGCCGCAAGCGGCGCGGCTGCGGGCTGCAAGCGCTGCGGAGAGATCGTCTGCGGTCCAGCGGCCTTCGCCGACCCAGACCAGCGATCCCACCATCGAGCGCACCTGGCTGTGCAGGAACGAGCGTGCCGAGGTGACGATGATGATCTCACGCCCGTCGCGCAGCACGTCGAGCTGGTCGAGTGTCTTCTCCGGCGACCTGGCCTGGCACTCGGTGTCGCGGAAGGTCGTGAAATCGTGCTTGCCGAGCAGGCGCTGTGCCGCTGCATGCATCGCATCCGCATCGAGCCGGCGCGGCACACGCCAGGCATGGCCGATGTCGAGCGCGAGATTGGCGCGGGTGTTGATGACCCGGTAGCGATAGTGGCGCTTCACGGCCGAGAAGCGGGCCTCGAAAGTATCAGGTACAATGTCGGCTTCGAGGACCGCGATCGGATGGGGGCGCAGATGCGCGTTGAGCCCATCGCGAAAACGGCCCGGTGGAAACTGCTTCTCGATGTCGACATGCGCGACCTGGCCGCGCGCGTGCACGCCGGCATCGGTGCGGCCTGCGCCATGCACCCGCGCATCCGCGCCGGTCATCGCCTTCACGGCCGCTTCCAGCGCGCCCTGCACCGAAGGCAGCGTCTCCTGCACCTGCCAGCCGAAGAAGGGTGCGCCGTCATATTCGATGGTGAGCTTGTAGCGGGGCATCTCAATCCGGTGGTGTCATCGTTCGGCTTGACCGGGCGATCCAGTACTCCGCAGCCTATCGGTTCGAACCGAGAAGTCTCAGCGTACTGGATACCCCGCCTTCGCGGGGTATGACAGCGTTAGGTGAATTTGGCTCCTGCCTTCAACGGCACACCCCGCAAGAAGTCCACGGCCTGCATCCGGGCCTTGCCCTCGCGCTGCAGCTCGAGGATGCGGATCGCGCCCTCGCCGCAGGCGATGGTAAGCTGGCCATCGAGCACCTCGCCCGGCGCACCGGAGCCCTTCGTCAGTTCGCAGCGCAGGATTTTTACGCGCGCATTCTCCGTGACACCGGCGAGCTCCGCCCAGGCACCGGGAAACGGCGACAGGCCGTGGATGTGGCGCAGCACCGCGTGCGCGGACTTGCTCCAGTCGATCCGTGCCTCGGCCTTGTCGATCTTGGCGGCGTAGGTGACGCCCTTCTCGCTCTGCTTCTTGAGCTGGAGGCCGCCACGGTCGAGCGCGGCCATCGCGCGCACCATCAGATCTGCACCAAGCCGGGACAGGCGATCGTGCAGGTCGACCGCGGTCATGTTGTCGGTGATCGCGAGCCGCTCGGCCATGGCGACGTCGCCGGTGTCGAGGCCGACATCCATCTTCATCACCATCACGCCGCTCTCGGCATCGCCGGCCATGATCGCGCGGTTGATGGGCGCGGCGCCGCGCCAGCGCGGCAGCAGCGAGGCGTGCAGGTTGTAGCAGCCGAGCTTTGGCGCATTGAGGATCGCCTGCGGCAGGATCATGCCATAGGCGACGACCACGGCGGCATCGGCGTCAAAGGCGCTGAACTCGTCGAGCGCTTCCTGGGTTTTCAGGGTCTTCGGCGTCAGCACGGGCACGCCGAGTTTTCGCGCAGCTTCTTCCACCGGGGTCGGCTGCAATTGCAGCCCGCGCCGACCGCCCGGCTTCGGCGCGCGGGTATAGACAGCCACGATCTCGTGGCCATGCGCGACCAGTTCGAGCAGGGTCGGCACGGAGAAATCGGGCGTGCCCATGAAGATGAGGCGGAGGGACATCGACGGAGAACCTTACTCCGCGCGCTTGGCGGCTTTCTCGAACTTCTTGATCACGCGGTCGCGCTTGAGCTTCGAGAGATAGTCGACGAACAGCACGCCGTTGAGATGGTCGATCTCGTGCTGGATGCAGGTGGCGTAGAGGCCTTCGGCGTCCTCCTCGTGCACCTTGCCGTCCAGATCCGTGAAGCGCACGCGCACCTTCGCCGGCCGCTCGACCTCCTCGTAATATTCGGGGATCGACAGGCAGCCTTCCTCGTAGACCGACAGATCCGCGGAAGACGCGATGATCTCGGGATTGATGAAGACGCGCGGCTCCGGCTTGGTCTCGCCGTCCTGGTCAGGCTTGGCGAGGTCCATGGTGATCAGCCGCAGCGGCTGCGCGATCTGGATCGCCGCAAGCCCGATGCCGGGCGCGTCGTACATGGTCTCGAACATGTCGTCGGCAAGCTTGCGGATCTCCGGCGTGACCTTCTCGATCGGCTTGGAGACCAGACGCAGCTGCTTGTCGGGCAGGATGATGATTTCTCTGAGGGCCATGGCGGGCGATTTAAGCCGCGCGCGACAAGCGGTCAATGCGGCCGGGAACACGTTAACGGTCCGCTAACCATAAAACTTCGCCTTCCGTTAACCATAAGGATTAGCGATCGATTAACCAGAAATGTTCGCTATTCGTTCGTACGGCGAGGCGAATCGGGTAGAAGGGCAGGCATGAACCAGATCATTTTCATGCTCGGCGACTGGCCGGTGCGCACCATCGACGCACTGATCGGCTTCGGCGCGCTGGTCCTCATCCTGCTGGTTGCCATTGCGGTCGTGATCGCGCGCTCCGGGCGGCGCGGCGCGGAACTCGCGATGGCGCACGCCATCCGCGCCGACGAGCTGGAGGAGCGCCTCAGCCAGGTCCTGCACGCCCAGAGCGAGGCCGCCGGCCGGGCCGACGCCATGACCCAGGCGCTGGCCGGCCGCCAGGCCGAGATGGCGCGGGCCGTCAACGAGCGGCTGGATTCAGTGACCCATCGGGTCGGCCAGTCCATGGAACATTCGACCCGCAACACCATGGAGAGCCTGCGCGCGCTGCACGAGCGGCTCGGCATCATCGACAACGCGCACAAGAACCTCACCGACCTCACCACGCAGGTGACGACCTTGCGCGACGTGCTCGCCAACAAGCAGTCGCGCGGCGCCTTTGGACAGGCGCGGATGGAGGCGATCGTCCAGGACGGTCTGCCGAAGGGGGCTTACGAGTTCCAGTTCACGCTCTCGACCGGCAAGCGGCCCGACTGCGTGGTGTTCCTGCCCGACCAGCGTCCGCTCTGCATCGATGCGAAATTCCCGTTGGAAGCGATGACGGCGCTGCACGATGCCCGCACCGACGAGGAGAAGCGCGTCGCCACGCAGCGGCTGCGCGGCGACGTGATGAAGCATGTCGGCGACATCGCGGAAAAATATCTCGTCACCGGCGAGACCCAGGAGATGGCGCTGATGTTCGTGCCGTCGGAATCGGTCTACGCCGAAATCCATGACGGCTTCGACGACGTGATCCAGAAGGCCTATCGCGCCAAGGTCGTGCTGGTGTCGCCCTCGCTGCTGATGCTCGCGATCCAGGTGATGCAGCAGATCATGAAGGACGCGCGCATGCGCGATGCCGCCGACCAGATCCAGACCGAAGTGATCAAGCTCGGCGACGATTTGGGACGCCTGCGCGATCGCGTGCTGAAATTGCAGAAGCACTTTGCCGACGCGAACGAGGACGTCCGCCAGATCCTGATCTCCGCCGACAAGATCGAGAAGCGCGCAGGCAGAATCGAGGAGCTCGATTTCAGCAAAACCGACGCGCCGGCGGACGGCCCGCGGCTGGTGGCGTCAGGCGCGCCGGAGCTGTTTCCAAGGAAGCTCCAGGCGGGGGAGTGAGATCGAGGCAACCGTCATACCCCGCGCAGGCGGGGTATCCAGCACGCCGCGGCGGTCGTGATTGAGCCGAGGTGCTGGTGAATACTGGATCGCCCGCCTGCGCGGACGATGACAGCGTTGAGGTGGTCACATGGGCGGACGCCAGTACTACGTCTACATCCTCGCCAGCAGGATTGGCGGCACGCTTTACATTGGCGTGACAAATGACCTCATTCACCGAGTGGCGGAGCACAAGTCAAAACTCATCGAGAGCTTCACGGAAAAGTACGACGTGGCAAGGCTCGTCTATTTTGAACAGTTCGACGATCCAGAGAACGCGATCAAGCGGGAGAAACGTCTCAAAAAGTGGAACAGGGCCTGGAAGGTCCGATTGATCGAGACGAACAACCCGAATTGGGATGATCTTTATTCAGGGATAGCTGGGCCACCATGAGGCCGTCATGCCCCGCGAAGGCGGGGCATCCAGTACGCCGCGGCGGTCGTGATTGAGCCGAGGTGCTGGTGAATACTGGATCGTCCGCCTGCGCGGACGATGACACTGAAGGGGTATTGAGGGCTTTCGACTCATTAGCGGAGCGGGAGTCTTTTCAGCCAGAATCTGCTAACACCTCCCGATGACCGCACCCGACGCGACCTCCCGTGCCGCGACCTCCGCCCCCGCCCGCTCCTGGCGCGACAGCCTGGCTGTTTACCTGCAGCCGCGGGTGCTGATCGTGCTGTTCCTCGGCTTCTCCTCGGGGCTGCCGCTGGCGCTGTCGGGCTCGACGCTGCTGGTGTGGATGCGCGAGGCCGGGGTCGATCTCAAGACCATCGGGCTGTTTGCACTGGTCGGCACGCCCTACACACTGAAATTCCTGTGGGCGCCGCTGGTGGATGCGCTGCATGTGCCGCTGTTCACGCGCGCTTTCGGGCGGCGGCGCGGCTGGCTGCTGTTCTCGCAATTGCTGCTGATCGTCGCGATCCTGCTGCTGGCGCTGACCGATCCGGCGCGATCGCCCTTCTATGTGGCACTCGGCGCGCTGCTGGTGGCGACGACGTCGTCGACGCAGGACATCGTGGTCGACGCCTTCCGCGTCGAGAGCCTGCCCGAGAGCGAGCAGGCCGCCGGCATGGCGGCCTATGTCGCGGCCTATCGCATCGGCATGCTGGTTTCGACCGCGGGTGCGCTGTTCATTGTCTCCGGCTTCGAGAGCACCGGCATCACGCGCACATCGGCCTGGATGTGGGGCTATGTGGTGATGGCGGCGATGGTGCTGATCGGGACGATCACGGCTCTCGCGGCGACCGAGCCCGAGCAATCGGTGCGGGCGGAAGCCGTGACGCACGACGAGACCGCGTTCACGCGCGTGCTGCACGCGGCGATCGGCGCCTTCTCCGAGTTCCTGTCGCGCAAGGACGCGATCGCGGCGCTCGCCTTCGTCGTGCTGTTCAAGTTCACCGACGCGTTCTCGGGAACGATGACGGCGCCGTTCGTGATCGACCTCGGCTTCACCCGCAACGACTATGCGGCGATCGTGAAGGGCGTCGGCCTCGCCGCGACCCTGATCGGCGGCTTTGCCGGCGGCTTTGTGGCGCGGCGTTATTCGCTGGCAACCTCGCTCTGGATCGGTGGCGTGGTGCAGGCGCTGGCGAACCTGACCTTCTCCTGGCTTGCGCTGGTCGGCACCAATCAATGGGCGCTGGCGCTCGCGATCTGCGCCGAGAATTTCACCAGCGCCATCGGCACCGTGATCTTCGTCGCCTATCTCTCGGCGCTGTGCCAGAACCCGCTGCACACAGCGACGCAATATGCGCTGCTCACCGCGCTTGCAGCGGTGGGGCGGACCTATCTCTCGTCAGGAGCCGGCTTCGTGGCCGATACGACCGGCTGGCCGCTGTTCTTCTTGATCTGCGTGCTGGTGGCGATCCCGAGCCTGGTGTTGCTCGTCTGGCTGCAAAAGCGCGGGCATTTTGAGGCGCTGGGGCCCGTGCGGGTGTAGCGCCGCCCCTCCTACTTCCTCACCAAGCTCCACTTCGTGACCACGGCCTCGCTCAACTGGCCGGGGTCGCTGGCGCAGGCGATTTCGTCGATCTTGACCGAGATCTCCTTGCCGACGAACGATTTCAACTGCGTGGCCTGCGCGTCGCTGGAGGTGACGAGCTGAAACGTTTCAGGTCCGGTCTCGAGATTGCACAGCCCGTTCGGCGCCGGCAGGCGGCGCGGCTCGGAGGTGATCTGGTACATCGCAATCCGCTTGCCGGCGTTCTTGACGTCGCGGATCTTCATCGCATTCAGCTCGCCCGAGAGCACCTCGCCGGCGCTGATCGGCTTGCCGGGCTTCGAGGGCGGCGGCGCCTCGTCGTCCCGCTGCGCGGCGATGGCCGGTGTCACCAGCAGCAGCATCGTCGCGACCAAAGCCGATCGTGTGGCGAAAAGTTTCGTCATGTCGTCCGTTCCGTCAAGTCTGGATGGCTAGAACAGGGTCCGCTGCCGCATCGCGGCCGAGAGCGTGCCCTCATCGAGATAATCAAGCTCGCCACCAACGGGCACACCATGGGCCAGCCGGGTTACTTTTACGTTGGCGTCCTGAAGCAGGTCGGTGATGTAATGCGCGGTGGTCTGTCCGTCGACTGTCGCATTCAGCGCAAGAATGATCTCGTGCACCTCGGCCGCATGCGCGCGCGCGACCAGCGCGTCGATGCTGAGGTCCTGCGGGCCGACGCCATCGAGCGGCGACAAGGTCGCGCCCAGCACGTGGTAGCGCCCTTGGGTCGCATTGGCCCGCTCCAGCGCCCAGAGATCGGCGACGTCGGCGACGACGACGATGATGGCGGGATCACGCTTCGGATCGGTGCAAATTGTGCAGGGATTTTGCGTATCGATGTTGCCGCAGGTCTTGCAGACCTGAACCTTGTCGAGCGCGACCTGCAGAGCGCCCGATAGCGGCATCATCAGCGCTTCGCGCTTCTTGATCAGATGCAGCGCCGCGCGCCGCGCGGAGCGCGGGCCCAAACCCGGCAGCCGCGCGAGAAGCTGGACGAGCCGCTCGATTTCGGGACCTGCAACCGCGCCCATATTACTGGCCGAACAGCCCCGGCGGCAGGCCAAGGCCGCCGGTCAGCGACTGCATCTTCTCCTGCATCGCGGTCTCCGCCTTGCGGCGGGCATCACCGAGCGCGGTGACCAGCAGATCTTCCAGCACCTCGCGCTCTTCGGCCTTCATCAGCGAGGGGTCGATCTTGACGCCCTTGACGTCCATCTTCGCGGTCATGCGCACGGCGACGAGACCGCCGCCGGAGATGCCCTCGACCTCCACATTGGCGAGCTGCTCCTGCATCTCCTGCATCTTGGATTGCAGCTGCGCCGCCTGCTTCATCATGCCGAGAAAATCAGCCATGGGTGCTCGTCCTTGGAAAGCCTAAGTTGTTTTGAGCATGATCTTGTCGGAAAACCGCTTCACACTTTTCCGGATCATGCTCTAGAGATCGTCGTCGGCGTCGGAACCGTCGGGCGGATCGTCAGAGCCATAGTCAGCGTTAATATTGGTTTCCGGCGTCTCGGGGGCAAGCCTGCGGACCTCGACGACCTTCGCACCGGGGAAGCGCGACAGCACCTCCTGCACGCGCGGATCGGCCTCGGCGCTGCGCGCATGTTCCTGCTTGGCGGCCTGGCTCATCGAGCGCAGCGTCGCCTGGCCCTGCTCGTTGGAAACAATGATGGTCCAGCGGCGGCCGGTCCACAGCTCGAATTTTCGCGCGAGCTCGGAGATCATGGTTTTCGACGCGTTCGGCTCGAGCGCGACCTCCAGCCGGCCCTCCTCGAAACGAACGAGGCGCATGTCGCCTTCGAGCGCGGCCTTGGTCATGAGGTCGCGCTTCTGCCCGGCGAGCGCCACGAGCTGGGCGAAGCTGGTGATGCGCAGCTGGGGTGCCGCCCCCTGCGGGTCTGGCGCGGGCACCGCCATTTGCGGCCGGGCACCGCCGCCGAATGCAGTCGGTGACGAGGTCGGCATGCGAACTGGCGCAGCAGAGGTCACGGACGCCGCGGAAGCCATTGGTGCCGCCGGCGCGCCGCTGCGCGCGGCACTGCCGCCCACGACCGGCGAACTGCCGCCGTTCTGCTCCAGCATCCTGATCGCCTCGTCCGGCGTCGGCAGGTCGGCGACATAGGCGATGCGCACCAGCACCATCTCGGCGGCCGCAGCCGGCCGGGTTGCGGCCTGCACCTCGGTGATGCCCTTGAGCAGCATCTGCCACATCCGCGACAGCACGCGCATGGAGATCTTCGAGGCGAAATCCCTGGCGCGCACGCGCTCGGTCTCGCCATAGGCGACGTTGTCGGCGGTTGCCGGCACGATCTTCACGCGGGTGACGAAATTGACGAACTCGGCGAGGTCCGAGAGCACGACGATCGGATCGGCGCCGACGTCGTACTGGTCGCGGAACTCCTTGAAGGCGCTCGCGATATCACCGCGCGCCAGCGAATCGAAGAGGTCGATGACGCGGGTGCGGTCGGCAAGGCCCAGCATCTGCCTGACCGCATCGGCCTTCACCTGGCCTGCCGCATGCGCAATGGCCTGGTCGAGCAGCGACAGGGAGTCGCGCACGGAGCCTTCGGCCGCACGCGCGATGATGCCGAGCGCTTCGGGCTCGATCTCGACGTTCTCCTTCGCGGCGATGTTGGCGAGGTGCTTCATCAGCACGTCGGCCTCGACGCGGCGCAGGTCAAAGCGCTGGCAGCGCGACAGCACCGTAACCGGAACCTTGCGGATCTCCGTCGTGGCGAACACGAACTTGGCGTGCTCCGGCGGTTCCTCCAGCGTCTTCAGGAAGGCATTGAACGCCGCCGTCGACAGCATGTGGACTTCGTCGATGATGTAGACCTTGTAGCGGGCGCTGGCCGGGGCGTAGCGCACGCTGTCATTGATCTGGCGGACGTCGTCGACGCCGGTATGCGATGCCGCGTCCATCTCCAGCACGTCCATGTGCCGGCTTTCCATGATCGCCTGGCAGTGCACGCCCAGGGTCGGCATCTGGACGGTCGGCCCTTTCACCGAGCCGTCCGGCATCTCGTAGTTGAGCGCACGGGCCAGAATACGCGCGGTGGTGGTCTTGCCGACGCCGCGAACGCCGGTGAGGATCCAGGCCTGCGGAATGCGCCCGGTCTCGAACGCGTTGGAGACGGTGCGGACCACAGCCTCCTGGCCGATCAGATCGTCGAACGAGGAGGGGCGGTATTTGCGCGCGAGAACGCGGTAAGGCGCGTTGGCGGCCTGGCCGGCGCTGTCAGAAGTGGAAGGGGCGCCAGCGTCGGTCATCGGTCAATCCGCAATGGAATGTCTCTCGGCTGGCTTTTGCGGACAGGAGCGCGCAGGCCGGGAAGCCCGCCGACGCAATTCGCTCGAAAAAACAGGTAGGAGACTGACGAGCGACCCGATCCGGACCTCGTTAGGGCTGCTTCCTTCCGGACCTGACCCGGTTGGCGAGTGGCTCGTCCACCGCCAATCTCCCGGTCCTTATTTGGGGCCAAAAGGTTGGGAAAGCAAGCGGGTATCACTTTGGCGAGCTTGATCTTGCCCAGCATCCGGGCAATTCCGGGTCTGCCCAGCCGATAGGCTGTGCTTTCGCAGTCTCCGCCGCCTTGGTAAGAACGCTGCCGGAACCCCACCTGATCAGAAAAGCGATTGATCCCAATGGTTACACGTCGTGATGTTGCATCGATTGTCGGACTTGGCACCATCGGCGCGGTGACCGCGGGCGCGCTGGCCTCTCCGGCCGTGGCCCAGGCGGCCGATCCCAACGAATCGACCTTTGCCCGCATCCGCCGCACCAAGAAGATGCGGATCGGCGCGGTCGGAGGCGGCGCGCCCTATTACATGAAGGATCTCGCCAGCGGCCAATGGAAGGGTTTTTACGTCGACATCGCCAAGGCGCTCGCCGACGACATGGAAGCCGAGCTGGAGATCACCGAAACCACCTGGGGCAATTCGGTGCTCGATCTCCAGTCCAACAAGATCGACATCTTCTTCGGCCTGAACCCGACCCCGAAGCGCGCGCTGGTGATCGACTTCTCGGTGCCGGTCTTCAACAACGCCTTTGGCATCCTCTGCAAGAAGGACTTCAAGCCGAAGAGCTGGGCCGAGCTGAACTCGCCCGACGTCAAGATCGCGGTCGACCAGGGCTCCTCGCACGACCAGGTCGTCAGCCGCCTGACGCCGAAGGCGCAGATCTCGCGGCTGAAGACCGCCGACGACGCCACCGCCGCGCTGCAGACCGGCCGCGTCGACGCGCAGTGCCTGATCACCATGCTGTCGCTGACCGTGCTGAAAAAGAACCCCTCGCTCGGCCAGTTCGTGCTGCCGACGCCGATCTTCGCCACCACCTCGAACGCCGGCTTTCGTCGCGAGACCGACAAGACCTTCCGCGACTACGTCAACACCTGGATCGACTTCAACAAGGGCCTCGGCTTCATCCGCAACGCCATCATCACCAACATGGAGCTGGTGGGCGTGACGGAGGCGGACATTCCGCCGGGCGTTTCGCTGTAGGTATCGCAAGCTTGGGGCAGTCTCGGTCCTCGCGCGCCGCTCCACTCCCTCTCCCGCTTGCGGGAGAGCGCTGGGGTGAGGGTGTCTCCGCTGGCAAGACTCCCCAAGAGGAGAGAGCCCTCACCCGCATCGCATCTTCGATGCGACGCGACCTCTCCCGCAAGCGGGAGAGGTGAAGCAAGAAAGCACGCATGTATCAGTGGGACTTCGGCATCCTCTGGAGCTATCGCTGGCTCTTTCTCAACGGGCTTGGCGTCACCGTCGGCTTCACGGTGGTCATTGTCGTGCTCGGCCTGGTGTTCGGCCTGTTCGGAGCGTTTGGCAGCCTGTCGCGCTTCAAGACCGTGCGCCTGACCGCCCTCACCTTCATCGAGGCGTTCCGCTGCACGCCGATCCTGGTGCAGCTGATCTGGTTCTATTACGCGCTGCCGATCCTGGCCGGTGTCGAGATGACGCCGATCACGGCCTCTGCGCTGGCGCTCTCGCTCTATGGCGGCTCGTTCTACTCGGAGATCATCCGCGGCGGCATCATCTCGATCGACCGCGGCCAGTCGGAAGCGGGGGCCGCGCTCGGCATGACGCCGGGGCAGTCCATGCGGCGTATCGTGCTGCCACAGGCGATCAAGCGCATGATCCCGGCGCTGATGAACCAGTCGATCATCCAGTTCAAGAACACTTCGCTGGTCTCGGTGCTCGCGGTGCCTGATCTGGTCTATCAAAGCCAGGTCGCCGCACATGACAGCTACCGGCCGCTCGAAACCTACACCGCCGTCGCGGTCGCCTATGCGGCGATCCTGATCCCCCTGACCATCCTCGCCAGGCGTGGCGAGAAGCGACTGGCGGTCAGCGAATGAGCGAGATGTCAAAGATCGAGATCCGGGCCTTGCGCAAGCGCTTCGGCAGCAACGAGGTCTTGAAGAACATCAATCTCGACGTCGCCAAGGGCGGCGTCGTGGCGCTGATCGGCCCGTCCGGCTCCGGCAAGTCGACGCTGCTCCGCTGCATCAACCTGCTGGTCGCGCCCGACGGCGGCAGCGTCCGCGTCGGCGACACGCGCTTTGCGTTCGGCGATGGTTCCAAGCTCCCTGACGTGAGGACACTCGCAAGATTCCGCGCCACCACCGGCATGGTGTTCCAGCATTTCAACCTGTTCCCGCACATGACGACGTTGCAGAACGTGATGGAGGGACCGGTCACGGTGCGTCGCATGGCCAAGGCGGACGCCGAAAAGCTCGCACGTGCCCAACTTGCGAAAGTCGGACTTGCGGAGAAGGCCGATCAATATCCGGCGACGCTCTCCGGCGGCCAGAAGCAGCGCGTCGCGATCGCACGCGCGCTCGCGATGGAGCCTGATGTCATGCTGTTCGACGAGGCGACGTCGGCGCTCGATCCCGAGCTCGTCGGCGAGGTGCTGAATGTGATCCAGCAACTGGCCTCCGAAGGCATGACCATGGTGATCGTGACCCATGAAATCGCCTTCGCCCGCGAGGTCGCCGACCGCCTGATCTTCATGCGCGATGGCGTTGTGGTCGAGGAAGGCCCGGCGCGGCAGGTGATCGACAATCCACAGGAAGCCGCGACACGCGCCTTCCTCAGCCATTTCCACCGCACCGGCGCGCTGCCGCCGGCCAACGCGACACCGTGATGCCCGATATCGACCGCGTCTATCTCGTCACCGGTGCCGCCAGCGGCATCGGTCGCGCCACCGCAAAATTGCTCGGAGCGCCGGGGGTCGCCCTTCTGCTCCACACGCGCTCGAACGCAGAAGGTCTCGACGCCACTGCAACCGAAGCTGAGGCAAAGGGTGCGGTCGTGGCAAAGTGCCTCGGCGATCTCGCGGAGGAGGCAGCCGTCACCGACGCACTCGCCGCCACACAACGCGCTTTCGGCCGGCTCGACGGATTGATCCTGGTCGGCGGCCACGCCCGTCGTGGCAGCGCCATCGGCACGCCGGCGGATCAGTTTCGCCAGGCGATGGATGAATCCGCACTGGCGTTCACGCGGATGGTCGAGGCGGCGCTTCCGCTGCTGCGGGCCGGACAGGATGCGCGGATCGTCGCGGTATCCTCGTTCGTCGCACACGCGATCCGGCCTGAATTCGCGCCCTTCGCCGCCACCGCCGCGAGCCGTGCCGCGCTTGAAGCGCTTGTGCGGCTCACCGCGATGGAGCTCGCCAAGGACGGCATCACTGTGAATGCGGTTTCGCCGGGCCTCATCGTCAAGGACAAGCCGAGCGAGAGCCGGCTGTCGCCCGAGCAGATCGCCGCAACCGAAGCGCTGATCCCGATGCGCCGGCGCGGGCGGCCGGAAGAGGTCGCCGAGATCATCGCCTTCCTTGCGTCACCGGGAGCGTCTTACGTCACAGGCCAGATCTGGCACGTCAATGGAGGCCTGACATGACCGAAGCGACCGTCGAACGTCTCAGGCTGTTCCTGATCGAAAGCCCGATCAAGATGGCCCGCCTGCAGGGCGTCGGCAATGTCAAGGACACCGTAAAGCGCGTGCTGATCGAGCTGACGTCGAGCGACGGCGTGATCGGCTGGGGCGAGGCGGCGCCGTGGGAGGTGTTCACGGGAACGGCTGAAGCAGCCTTCTCCGCGCTCGACATCTATCTGCGGCCGATCGTGCTCGGCAAGCCGGTCCGCCGCATCCGCGCGCTGATGGCCGAGCTCGACCGCGCGCTGGTCGGGCACGCCGAGGCCAAGGTCGCGATCGAGATGGCGCTGCTCGACATCGTCGGCAAATCCTCGGGGCTTTCCGTTGCTGACCTCCTCGGCGGCCGCGTGCGCGACACGATTCCCCTCTCCTTCTCGATTGCCGATCCGGATTTCGCTGCTGATCTCGAGCGCATGCGAAGAATGGTTCCCGACGGCAATGTCATCTACAAGGTCAAGACCGGCGTGAAACCGCATCGCGAGGACCTCGATCATCTCGAAGCGATCCGCAAGGAGTTCGGCGACAACATCGATCTGCGGGTCGACTACAACCAGGCGCTGGCGCCGTTCGGCGCCATCAAGATCCTGCGCGATGTCGAGGCGTTCGCGCCGACCTTTATCGAGCAGCCGGTGCCGCGCAAATTTCTCGACATGATGGCGCAGCTCACCGCGGCGCTGGAAACGCCCGTGCTCGCCGACGAAAGCTGCTTCGACCGCCGCGACATGATGGACGTGGTGCGCCAGGAGGCCGCCGACGCCGTCTCGATCAAGCTGATGAAGGCCGGCGGCCTGTTCGAGGCGCAGGCGATCATGGCGATCGCCGACATCGCCGGCCTGCCCGGCTATGGCGGCACGTTGTGGGAGGGCGGCATAGGCCTTGCCGCCGGCACGCAGCTGATCGCGGCAACACCGGGCATCTCGCTCGGCTGCGAGTTCTACATGCCGCATCATGTTTTGACCGAGGATGTGCTCGAGGAGCGCGTCGCCAATCGCGGAGGTCACGTTGTCGTGCCCGACGGCCCCGGCCTCGGCATTCGCGTCAGCGAAGCCTCGATTCGCACGAACGCGCGGGTGCTGGCGGAGGCGTAAGCCTCGCCTTGGGGTGTACAACACCCGTTGCTGCCGTCCCGGCCCTGCGCAGGGACGACACCGAATGTGGAGCGCCGCTTTTCGCACCCAACGGTCTCAGTCCCCTTCTTGACTCCTCCCAAATTCGTTATACAACATAACTATTCTGACAAGGACGCAAATGACACAGGGAAACGCCGAGACCGCTGACGCGGGCGCCTCCGGCCTGCTTCGGATCGAGAGGGTGGACCGGGTTCTGACCGTGGGTCTGAACCGGCCGGCCAAGCGCAATGCGCTCAATGACGGCATCATCCTTGAAATCGGCGAGTGCTTTGCGTCCCTGCCCGAGGATATCGGTGCTGTCGTCATCCACGGCATCGGCGACCATTTCTCTTCCGGCCTCGACCTGTCCGAGCTGCAAGATCACGACGCCACGGGCGGCCTGTTGCATTCGCAGATGTGGCACCGGGTGTTCGACCGCATCCAGTACAGCCGCGTGCCCGTGATCGCGGCGCTGAAGGGCGCGGTGATCGGCGGCGGGCTCGAGCTTGCCTGCTCCGCCCACATCCGCGTCGCCGAGCCCACAGCCTATTTCGCGCTGCCCGAGGGACAGCGCGGCATCTTCGTCGGCGGCGGCGGCTCGGTGCGGCTGCCGCGGCTGATCGGCGTCGCGCGGATGATGGACATGATGCTGACCGGGCGCGTCTACAGCGCGACCGAGGGCGCGTCCTATGGCTTTGCGCAATACGTCACCGAAGCAGGTAACGGCCTCACCAAGGCGCTGGAGCTCGCGACCAAGATCGCGTCCAACGCGCCGCTGACGAATTTCGCCGTGCTCCAGGCGCTGCCGATGATCGCGGAGGCCAACCCGCAGACCGGCCTGTTGATGGAATCGCTGATGGCCACCGTCGCGCAGAGCGACAAAGAGGCAAAACGCAGGATCCGCGAATTCCTCGAGCACAAGACCGCCAAGGTAAAGCCGAAGTCATGAGTGCACAGCCGTCCTCTTCCAGCACAGAGCGCGGCGCGAGCAATTCTCCGCTGCGGCCGATCTCGTTCGGCGATCCCGTCGTCGACATCGAGCGTCGCGCCGACGGCACGATCTATTTGCGGCCGAAGCAGCCGCTCGGCGATTACCCCGTCCGCATCACCGAGCGCCTGCATCACTGGGCGACGACGACGCCGGATCGCGTGTTCATGGCGGAGCGCGAAGGCGGCCGCGGCTGGCGCAAGATCACCTATGCCGAGCTGCTCACCGCGAGCCGGCACATCGCATCAAGCCTGATCCAGCGCGGCCTGTCGGCCGAGCGGCCGGTCGTCATCCTCTCCGGCAATTCGATCGACCATGCGCTGCTGGCGTTCGGCGCGTTCTATGCGGGCATTCCGTTCTGTCCGGTATCGCCGGCCTATTCGCTGGTCTCAAAGGATTACGGCAAGCTCTCTTATCTGATGAAGCTGCTGACGCCCGGCCTGGTCTTCGCCGAGGACGCCGACAAGTTCGCGGACGCGCTTGCCGCCAACGTCTCGCTCGGCACCGAGATCGCCGCGTCCTATGGCCATGTGCCGGGCCGCGACGTCACCTTGCTCGCCGATCTCATGGCAACGCCGATCCGAAGCGACCTCGACGCGGTGCATGGCAAGATCGGTCCCGACACGATCGCGAAATTCCTGCTGACGTCGGGCTCGACCGGCAATCCCAAGGCCGTCATCAACACCCAGCGCATGATCTGTGCCAACCAGGTGATGCTTCGCGAGACGCTCGCCTTCCTCAAGGACGAGCCGCCCGTCATCATCGACTGGCTGCCCTGGAACCATACCTTTGGCGGCAACCACAATATCGGGCTGACGCTCTACAACGGCGGCTCGATGTATCTCGACGCCGGCAAGCCGATGCCTGGTGGCATCGAGGAGACCGTGCGCAATCTCCAGGAGATTTCGCCAACGGTCTATTTCAACGTGCCCAAGGGTTACGAGTCGTTGCTGCCTTACTTGCGCGACGACCAGGGTCTTCGTGCAAAGTTCTTCGACCGGCTGCACGCGATGTTCTTCTCGGGCGCGGCGCTGTCGCCCTTCGTCTGGAACAGCCTCGACGAGCTCGCGGTGAAAGAAAAAGGCTATCGCGTCCCGATGCTGACCGGCCTCGGCGCAACCGAGACCGCGCCGTTCTTCATGTCGGTCAATCCGCGCACCAGCCGCTCCGGCCATGTCGGCCTTCCCGTGTCGGGCAACGACGCCAAGCTGGTGCCGAACAACGGCAAGATGGAAGTTCGTGCCAAGGGCCCGAACGTGATGCCCGGCTACTGGCGCCAGCCCGATATCACCGCAAAATCCTTCGACGAGGAAGGATTTTACAAGATGGGCGATGCGCTCAAGCCTGCCGATCCCGATGATCTCAACGCCGGCTTCGATTTCGACGGCCGCGTCAGCGAGGATTTCAAGCTCGCAAGCGGCACCTGGGTCAGCGTCGGTCCACTACGTGCGCGCTTCGTCGCGGCCTGCGCGCCGCTGGTGCGCGACGTCGTCATCGCCGGCATCAACCGCGATGAGGTTTCCGCGCTGGTGCTGCTCGATCTCGACGGTTGCCGCCTGATCAACCCCGCGCTGCCGGCCGACAATCTCGCCGCCACCGCCGGGGACCGGCTGGTGCGCGAAGCCCTCCGTGAGCGCTTGACCGGCTTTCTCTCTTCGGCCACCGGCTCCTCGACGCGGATCACGCGTGCGATCCTGCTGGACGTGCCGCTGTCGATCGACAAGGGCGAGGTCACCGACAAGGGCTCGATCAACCAGCGCGCGGTGATCGAGCATCGCGGCGCGCTGATCGAGGAGCTCTACGCTGCCAATCCATCGGACCGTGTGATATCGGTCGCTTAAGAAATCATCGCCAAGGGAGAACGCCATGTTGTTGAAGGATCAGGCAGCCATCGTCACCGGCGGTGCATCGGGACTGGGCGCCGCCACCGCGCGAAAGCTGGCGGCACAGGGCGCCAGGGTCGCAGTGTGCGATCTCAATACCAAGCTCGCGGAGACCGTTGCCGCCGAGATCAAGGGCGTGGCCGTGACCTGCGACGTCTCCGATGCCGCCTCCGCTGAAGCCGCGATCGCCCAGGCGACCAAGGCCCATGGCCCGGCCCGCGTGCTGGTCAACTGCGCCGGCATCGGCGTTGCGAAGCGCGTCGTCGGCCGTGACGGTCCGATGGCGCTCGCCGATTTCGACAAGGTTATCAAGGTCAATCTGATCGGCACCTTCAACATGCTGCGGCTTGCCGCGACCGAGATGGCCAAGCTCGAGCCGCAGGCGAGCGGCGAGCGCGGCGTCATCATCAACACCGCCTCGGTCGCCGCCTATGACGGCCAGATCGGCCAGTCGGCTTATTCGGCCTCCAAGGGCGGCATCGTCGGCATGACGCTGCCGATCGCGCGCGAACTGGCCCAGTTCGGCGTTCGCGTGCTGACGATCGCGCCCGGCCTGTTCCTTACGCCCCTGCTGGCCAACCTGCCGCAGGAAGCCCAGGACTCGCTCGCCGCCGCGATCCCCTTCCCGCGCCGGCTCGGCCACGCCGACGAATTCGCCGCGCTCGCGCTGCACATGGTCGAGAACTCCTATCTGAACGGCGAGGTGGTGCGGCTCGACGGCTCCCTGCGCATGGCGCCGAAGTAAGAGAATCGCATGTTCGTGAACCGGCGCGAGGTCCAGATCCAGTGGGGCGACTGCGACCCCGCCAACATCGTCTACTACCCGCGCTATTTCGCGATGTTCGACGATTCGACGTCGACCTTGTTCGAGGTCGCCGGGTTCTCCAAGCAGGATCTGGTCCGCAAATACGGCCTGGTGGGCATCCCCATGGTCGACACGCGGTCCAAGTTCTACATCCCCTCGACCTATGGCGACTGGATCACCATCGAGACTAGAATCGAGAGCATCAAGCGCTCGAGCTTCGAGGTGAAGCACAACGTCTACAAGGGCGAGGCACTCGCGATCGAAGGTTTTGAGACCCGCGTCCTGGTCGGCCGCGATCCCGTTAACCCCGACAAGCTGAAATCGGCACCGTTTCCGCCGGAAATGGTAGCGAAATTCACAGGGAGCGAGATCCGGAGCTAATCGCGCATCACCAAAAGACGGGGCTGAAATGGCCCCGAATTTCTGCTTTCAAAGAAACACGAAAAGGGAGGAATAGATGAAACGCTTTTACCTGACCGCCGCCATCGCCGCAGTCGCGCTGGCGCTGCCGGCCCTGCCGGCGTTGGCCCAGGCCAACGAAATCACCATCGGCATCACCACCACCACGACCGGTCCGGGTGCAGCCCTCGGCATTCCCGAGCGCAACGCGCTGGAATTCGTGCCGAAGGAGATCGGCGGCGTGCCGCTGAAGGTGATCGTGCTCGACGACGGCGGCGATCCGACCACCGCCACAACCAACGCCCGCCGCTTCGTCACCGAATCCAAGGCCGACATCATCATGGGCTCGGCGCTGACGCCGCCGACGATCGCTGTCTCCAACGTCGCCAACGAGGCCGGCATTCCGCATTTCGGCCTCGCGCCGTTCCCGATCACGCCGGAACGCATGAAGTGGTCGGTGGCCATGCCGCAGCCGATTCCGATCATGGGCAAGGTGCTTTACGAGCACATGAAGTCCCACAACGTGAAGACGGTCGGCTATATCGGCTATTCCGACAGCTACGGCGACCTCTGGTTCAACGACTTCAAGGCCCAAGGCGTGTCAATGGGCATGACCTTGGCCGACGAGGAGCGGTTTGCCCGCCCCGACACGTCCGTAACCGGGCAGGTGTTGAAGCTCGTCGCCGCCAATCCCGATGCGATCCTGATCGGCGCCTCCGGCACCGCGGCGGCACTGCCGCAGACCGAACTGCGCGAGCGCGGCTATCAGGGCCTGATCTACCAGACCCATGGCGCCGCCAGCATGGATTTCATCCGCATCGCCGGTAAGGCGGCAGAGGGCGTGCTGATGGCATCGGGCCCGGTAATGGATCCCGAGGACCAGCCGGACGAGGCAGCGACCAAGAAGCCGGGCCTCGCACTCAACAGGGCTTACGAGGGCAAATACGGCCCGAACAGCCGCAGCCAGTTCGCCGGCCATTCCTACGACGCCTTCGAGATCCTGAAGCGCGTCATTCCGGTTGCGCTGAAGACGGCCAAGCCGGGCACGCCGGAATTCCGCGAGGCGATCCGTCAGGCGCTGCTCTCGGAGCGGGAAATCGCGGCGAGCCAGGGCGTCTACAATTTCACCGAGAAGGATCGCTACGGCCTCGACGACCGCTCGCGCATCCTGCTCACGGTCAAGGACGGCAAATACACGCTCGCGAAGTAAGCGGCGACAAGTTTCCAGGACGACGAGAGCCGGCCCGATGGGCCGGCTCTTTTCTTTTACGCTGGCCGCGCAATTGCATCAGGCCGCCTGTCGCAGCGGCGTCCAGGCGAACTCCGGATAGTAGGTGTCCATCATCCGGTCGACATAAGCGGTCAGGTTCGGAAATCCTTCCGCGCGCTCGCGCAGACGGGATTCGAAGAACGGCGTCAAGATGCCCGCAAGCGCGCCGAACGCGGTCGCGTCGACCCCGCTGGGCTTGTTGCCCAGCAGATAGGATTTGTCGCCGAGCTGCACCGATAGTGCGAACAGCGAGCGAACCGCGAGCTCGACATCGTCATCGGGAGCGTGACGACCGAGGCCGGAGAGCAGGTAATTCTCGGCGACGCGGAATTGCGCGTCCTCGCGCAGCTTCTCGCGGCTGTGCTCGGGCGCCCCGTCGAAGAAATGCGCAGGGCCCTTGGCGAAATTGGCAGCATCGACCCAGCGCGCGCCGACCAGCGACCAATAGACGTGGTGCTCGATCATGCGCTCGAACGCCCAGGCCTGGGCGCGTTCGTGCAGGGAAAGGCCGGCGTCGAAGTCGAAGCCGTAACGGCGCTCGATATGGGCGCGGATGAAGGTGGAATCGGCCACCGCCTCGCCGCCGTCATCAATGAAAGGAAGCTGCCCCTTCGGCGACGCCGGCGGCATCGCGCGCTCCTTCCGGTAGGGCAGTCCCGCCATCTTGAGCTGCACCTCCGTCTTGGTGACGAAAGGGCTGATTTCCGGCAGGCCGAAGCCGGTGCCAAAGCCGTAAAGCGTGATCATTGGAGCTCTCCTGAACCTGCCGAAAGAGTTGATGGAACCTAGCGCCGGGCTGCTGCCACCATGGTGGCAGCAGCCGTGATATCTTCTGCGAAACGGGCCCCCCGCCAGGCGCGGCCCATCACATGGCGGACCAGCGCGTCCGCGGCCTGGACCAGCGAGCGTGTCAGCATGGTCACGAGCGCAACGCGGAGATCGACGATGGTGAGATCGAAAGGTGCGAGGCGGCCGAAGACCCAGGTCTGCAGCGAGGCTAGCAACGAGGCCTGGCTCCGCCACAGCGGTCCGGCCGGACCGAGATGGGTTGGAATGATCATGGACAAATCCTCTTCAGTCGATGTGTTGTCCCGGTATAGAACTCCCCTGCTGCCAACATCCTGTCAGCAGCCACGCGCCGTTTTCTGATCCGCCCCCGATGAGAGAATCGTCATGAGACGCGCCGACCGGCTGTTTCAGATCATCCAGGTACTGAGGCGTACCCGTAAGCCGCTAACGGCGGACGCGATTGCGGCCGAGCTCGAGACGTCGAAGCGAACGATCTATCGCGACATCGCAACGCTGATGGGCCAGCGCGTGCCGATCCGTGGCGAAGCCGGCATGGGCTACATTCTCGAGAAGGGTTTTGACCTGCCACCCTTGATGCTGACACCCGACGAGATCGAGGCGGCGGTGCTGGGCGCACAATGGGTCGCGGGCCATGCCGATTCCACGCTGGCGCGCGCGGCCGAAGACCTGATGGCCAAGATCGCCGACACCGTGCCTGAACGCCTGCGTCCCTTCGTGCTGGAGCCTGCTAGCCGCGCGCGGCCGAGCTGGAACAGGGAGCCGGATCGCCTGGACATGGCGCGCACGCGCACCCAGATTCACGAGGGCAAGAAGATCATGCTGCGTTATCGCGACGAGCAGGGCCGCCCGAGCGAGCGCATGATCTGGCCGATCTCGGTCGGCTATCTCGAAGCCGTGCGCCTGCTCGCGGCCTGGTGCGAGCTGCGCAGCGATTTTCGCAGCTTCCGCACCGACCGCGTGGTAGATGCGACCTATCTCGACGAAAGATATCCGGAGCGGCGCGACGTGCTGCGCGCAAAATGGCGGCAGAGCCTGGTCTGGGGTCCGCCCAAGGATACCTGACAAGGACACATGACGCTGATGGAAGAGACCGATCTGTCGAGCCGCTGCCAGAGCTGCGGCGCCTGCTGCGGCTATTCGCAGAACTGGCCGCGCTTCTCGATCGAGAGCGACGAGGAGCTTGCGTTGATCCCGGAGACGCTCGTCAACGCGCGACAATCCGGCATGCGCTGCGAGGGCGATCGCTGTTCAGCGTTGCAGGGCGAGATCGGCAAGGCGACCACGTGCGGCATCTATGCGGTGCGGCCGGAGGTGTGCCGCACCTGCATGCCGGGCGACGCCGAATGCGCGATGGCACGGCGGAAGTTCGGACTGCCTGTGATCGAGGCCGCTTAAGCCGGGACGGCTTCGCTGATCTCGTCGTCGATCTCGTCGTCCAGCGGTGCGAGCACCGAGAGCGGCTTGGTCGACAGCGTGATCGGCTTGCGGCCACCCGACACCGACGGGGACGATTTGGCCGAGCCCTGGCGCGACAGCGCGTAGAGCGTCGAGCCGACACGGCCGCCGTTCTCGATCAGGTCGCGCTCGCTGCAGCTGGCTGCGATCGCGACGGCCAGCGAATGAAGATGGCTGCGGCGATAGCAGAACAGCGCCAGCCTGGCGCGCGCGTCAGGGGAAACACTCTCAACCAGCCTCGGCAGGCCACTCTCGCTGGCGCGGTACATCTCGCCAAGGAGCTCGTCGCGAACCGGGCAGAAATCGCTTTCATAAGCGTCGCGGCTTGAAAACATTGCAGTTCTCCCTCGTGTAGGGAAGATGCAGCGCAATTCTCTAATGAAAGGTTAACCACCCCGGGCGGTAGTCACCCGGGGTGCTTGCGCGTGGGCCACGAATCAACCGGGCGGGACTTGTTGCGTACCGCTTTTGCGGCCCCGGAACGACAGTGCCAGCAGTCAGTTCGCCGCCATGAAGATGGAGAGGCCGAAGCCGGTCAGATGGTGCAGCGCCTGGTCGACGCCGATCAGGGTCCAGAACCAGGGGTGCTCCTGGTTGACGCGGAAATTGGCCGAAACCCATCCCTTGGCGCGGTCGATCGTGATGTGAATGACGAAGTCGATCAGCGCCACGAACCAGAATTTCGGCGCCACGATCAGGATCAGCGGCAGCGCAACCGCAAAGTGAATCAGGCAATGCACCAGAAGCGGCAAAGCCCAGCCGTGCTTCTGGTCCTTGCCTTGCGCCATCCAGGCGGTCTGCAGCACGAAATCGGCGATGATGTGCTTGAAGGTAAGCAGCAACATCCAGCCAATGAGCGCTTCGACCGGAACCGCCGATGACAGAGGTGGAAACGACAAAGCTGACGCCCTCGTTGACCTAAAAGGAAAAAATGGAGCGTTCAGCGCAACTTCTTCTTGGACCCGTCAGAACATCGGGACCGCTGATTTATGACATCTCCCGCGACGGAATGCAGCCGGGGGAATTGGAAAATCGCCAACTGTGGCTAAACGGTGATAGCATAACCAAACGACGTGGATCGGTTGAGTAAGGTTACCTTCGGCGCGGAATTTGCATTCTCTCGCTGGAGCGCTATCATCCTCAGGTAGAGGATTATTGTTCTTTTTTCAGGCGCTTACGAATTTTTGAGCGTGCCGCCGGCGATGGCCGTGCCGCCCGCCATTTCGGGAACGAGGCCAGAGTGCTGCCATGAGTGCTGAAGGCCCGACCTCGTCAACCGAGCTCCCGCCGCCACGGCGTCCCAAGGTGATCAAGACCAATCAGCAGCAGGTCCTGCTGTATGTCGTGCTGACCCTGCTGCTGTCGCTTGCCACCGTCTGGGCCGGGCGCGTCTGGTGGCACAATTCGGAGACGCTGACTTTTGCCGTCGGCGCTCCCAACAGCGACGAAGCAATGTTCGCGACCAAGCTCGCCACACTGCTGAAGAACAGCGCCTCGCGCTTCCGGATCAAGATCGTCAACAACGCCGACAACGCCAAGGCGCTCGCGCAGTTCGATCGCAGGCAGGCCGATCTTGCCGTCCTGCGCACCGACGCCAAGGTGCCGCTGCGGGCGCGCACGCTCGCGATCCTTGAGCACGATCTCGTGCTGCTGCTCGGCCCCGGCAACAAGAAGATCAAGTCGCTCGCCGAGCTCAAGAAGAAGAAGGTCGCCGTTCTCGCCGAGAATGATTCGTCCCTCGCCTTCGTCCGCAGCATCCTCGATATTCCCGCCGACAGCCCCGACGCCGCGAAGATCCAGATGGCGCCGCAGGGCGCGACGCTGGACAAGCTGTTCGCGCCGGCCAGCGGCTTTGGTGCGGTGATTGCTGTCGTCCACGCCTCCAAGGCCGTGCGCGACAAGGCTTATGAGCAGGTCGCCAGGCGCGGCGGCTTCACGCTCAATGCCATCGACGAAGCCAAGGCGCTGGCGCGTAAATTCCCCGGCATTTCCGATGAGACGCTGACAGCCGGCACGCTGTCCGCCTCGCCCGAGATTCCCGACGACGATCTCGACACGATCGGCCTCGAATGGCTGCTGGTCGCGCAGTCCAAGATTTCGCCGACCACGGCTGGCGACATCGCGCGCATCGTCTACGAGAACAAGTCCGCGCTCGGGCTCGACAACGGCTTTGCCACCCATATCGAGCCGGCCTCAGTCGAGAAAGATGCCTTCGTGATGGCGCATCAGGGCGCCGCCGATTACATCAATGACGACACCAAGTCGTTCATGGATAAGTACAGCGACATGATGTATCTGGGCGCCGCCGCGCTCAGCGTCATCGGCTCGATCTTCGCCGCGATCTACGCCAAGATCACCCGCGTCGCGCCAGAGAAGGCAAGCGAGCTCTCTACCGCGATCCTCGATATCGGGGAGCGGATCGAGCACGCCCATTCGCTGGATCAGCTCGAATGTCTCCAGGACGAGCTCGAGGGCATCTTGCGCGGCGCGGTAATCGGCTTGCGCGACGGCACGATCAGTACCGACGGGCTCGATACATTCAAGCTCGGCTACGAATTCGTCCGCGACGAGATCGGGATGCGCCGCGACTACCTGAAGCGCCATGCCAGCGAGCTCGAGAAGATCGCCGCCCCCGCCGCGCTCCCCCCGCCCGAAGACAGCAACGTTGTGGTGGTGAAGACAGCTCAGAGCGCCTGACCTATCGATTCGCGCCTGGATGGCAGGCGCCCATCTCCTTTTGGCGAATCGCTGCCTGCAGCCCGTGGAACCGTTTCCCCACCGCAACCGTTGGCTTCCAGCACAACCGGAGAACGCACCATGCGTCTACTCCTTCTCATCATCTTGCTGGGAATGCTGGTTGCGGTTGGTTATTTCGCCTACTCGGCCATGTCGGTCGGAGGCGATCCGATCCCGACGGAAGGTTATGTGGCACTGGCGCTAGGAGCGGGGTTCTCCGTAGTCGTCGGCGTCGGCCTGATGATGCTGCTGTTCCTGAGCAGCCGCCGCGGTTACGACGAGCCTCCGCATTTCAAATAGCCGGCAGGCCCGGCACCTTCCCAGCCATTGGACGAGGCATCCGCGCCCTGATCGGGGCGGATGGCGCGGCTGCCCGCCCCGTCGTTGACGGCTCCGGTGCGGGCGGGCACTTTGGCGCCCAAGTCCCAGCTCAAGTCCCGGTCCGGGACCGTCAGCACCAAGATCGAGCCGCCATTCCGCATGTCCAAGCCGATGTTTCCTGCTCTGGCCCAGTTCGTGGCCGCGACCGCCGGCCGCAACATGACCAAGGCGGCCTATGTGGCCGTGACGATCGGCGTGGTCAGCATGGTGCTGCTGACGCTCGATCCGGCCTATGAGACGGCGCACCGCTGGGTCGATTTCCTGCTGTGGGCTTGTCTCGCCTATTTCGTGTTCGAATGGCTGGTCCGGCTGCGCCACATGGCGCGGCAGGGGCGGCTGGGACTCTACATGTCCTCCTCCGCCGGGCTGGTCGACGCCCTGGGGGCGCTGGCCGTGCCGATCGCGCTGATCCTCGGCGCCGAGCCCAAGACAGCTTGGCTGCTGAGCGTGCTCTGGGTCCTGAAGGTGGTGCCGGGCATTCCCGGCCTGCGCCAGCTCCGCCGCGTGCTGGTGCTGGAATCGGGCCCGCTGATCAGCGTGCTGGTGATCTTCCTGATGGTGGTCTTCCTGGCCTCGGTCGCCGAATATTTCCTGGAGCGGGACGTGCAGCCGCAGACGTTTGGCAGCGTCCCTGCCGCGCTGTGGTGGGCGGTCGTTACGCTGACCACGACAGGTTATGGCGATGTCGTGCCAGTCACGCCGCTCGGCCGCATGGTCGCGGCGCTGGTGATGATCTCCGGCCTCGGCGTGTTCGGCCTCTGGACCGGTATTCTGGCGACCGGGTTCGCGGCGGAAACGCGGCGTGACAACTTCCTCAAGACTTGGGAATCCGTCAGCAAGGTACCGTTCTTCGCGGCGCTGGGGCCCGCGGCCATCGCCGACGTCACCCACATGCTGCGCACCATGGAGCTGCCGGCGCGCACCATGATCATCCGCAAGGGTGCGCAGGGCGACTGCATGTATTTTATCGCCGCCGGCGCGGTCGAGGTCGACCTCCCCGGCAAGAAGGTGCAGCTCGGCGAAGGCGCCTTCTTCGGCGAGATGGCACTGCTCGGCAACAACATGCGCGGCGCCAATGTCTCGACCACGAAAGTGTCGCGGCTGCTGGTGCTCGACCTCGTCGACTTCCGCGTGCTGATGGCGCGGCACCCAGACCTCGCCGAGACTATCGACGCCGAAGCGAAGCGCCGCACGCTCGAAAACAAGTAAATGGAGACAAGAATGTCGGACACAGCCGACGCGGCCAGTGGCCCCGTGCTCGAAATCGATGGCGCGCGCGCCACCATCCGCTTGAACCGGCCGAAGCATCTCAACCGGCTCCAGGCGGAAGATCTCGGCGAGCTGACAAAGCTGTTCGACCGGGTCGAGGCCGATCCCGATATCCGCGTGCTGGTGCTGACCGGCACGGGACGCGCCTTCTCGGCCGGCTATGACCTCAATTCGGTCGCGGAGCGCGCGGTGAGCGCCAACGAGCAGCAGAGCGCCGGCTCGGCCTTCGAAGTCGTGGTCAACCGCCTGGAGGATCTCGGCGTGCCGACGATCTGCCGGCTCAATGGCGGCGTCTATGGCGGCTCGACCGACCTCGCGCTGGCCTGCGATTTCCGTATCGGCGTCGACACAGCCGAGATGTTCATGCCGGCGGCGCGGCTCGGACTGCACTACTACGGGAGCGGCATCAAACGCTACGTGACGCGGCTCGGCGTCGACAACGCCAAGAGGCTGTTTCTCACTGCGCAGAAGATCAGTGCTCCGGAGATGCTGCGGATCGGCTATCTCACCGCCATGGTTCCGGTGGAAACACTCGACGAGGAAGTCGACAAGCTCGCCAATGTTCTCGCCGGCAATGCCCCAAACGCGATGCGCGGCATGAAACGCGCAATCAACGAATTCGTCCGCGGCGAGCTGGATGAGCAAGCCGCCGACCAGCGCCACCGCGACAGCATGCGCGGCGACGAGATCAAGGAAGGCATCAAGGCATTCGCGGAGAAGAGAGCGCCGAAATTCTGATCACGCCCGCTTCGACCGCATCGCGCGGACCTGCGTGAGCTTGAGATCGCGCGCGAGTGCCTGATAGCGCTCGCTGTCAATGGCGTAGATCGCGATCCGTCCTTCGTTATCGGCATGAACGCCCCAGCCAAAACGCTTGCCGAGGCCGGATGCACGCATGCAAGCTTGGCCTTTGGAGAAGAACGCCTTGCGGGCGAGGGTGCGCTCCTGCTTCGTCGCCTTCGCACCCAGTTCCCGACTAGCCGCAGACGTCGCGAAGATCACGTCGTCCGACGTGTATTTGTAGGGCTCCGTCGCGATCATCGCGTACTGCAGGTTCGCCACGGTCGGCTTTCCGGCGCGCGGCGGCGGATCTTCGCCGGTATGCGCCGGGCAGTCTTCGGCGACCCGGATGAAAGTATTGAAGCAGTTCGTCGTGTAAATCGGCTTTGTCATCTGATGACCGGCTTCTCTATCCTCCGACGGCCGCGGCATGCTGCGCCGCCATCTCGGCGTCGGTCGCATTTATCCGCTGGAACGCAGGGCGCGACGTTATGCGCTCGGAATAGCGGACGAACACGTCCTTCTTCGGCACGATACCGAACATCATCGTCCAACTGAACGCAACACCCCAGAGAATATCGGCCGCCGTCATCCGCTCGCCGAGCAGATATGGTCCCTTTGACAACTGCGCCTCGAGCGCACCCAGCATGGTGTCGTAATCCGCGTAGGGTGACTGCGTGACCGGCGCAGGCTCGCGCTGCATGAACTTGTCGATCAGCGCGGGCTCGAAGGAGGAGCCGTAGTAGGCGGTCCAGCGCAAATAGGGACCTCGCAGCGGATCGTTGAGCGCGGGCGCAAGGCCGGCCTGCGGAAACAGGTCGGCGAGATAGATGTAAATGGCCACCTGCTCGGTCACGAGCGCCTCGCCGTGCCGGATCGCCGGCACCTTGCCAAGCGGATTCATGGCGAGATAGGGAGGCCTCCGCTGCTCGCCGGCCTTCATGTTGAGGACGTGGAGATCGTAGGGCGCCCCGAGCTCCTCCAGCAGCACCCGCGTGCCGGTGGCCCGGCTCTGCGGCGAATAATACAGCGTGATGCGGTTCGGATCGGTCATGGCGGATCTCCCTTTGGGCCCCCTTGGGCGGCTTGCGATGGGTGCATCTCTAGCCGACCATACCTGACATCCTGTGTCAGGTATGGTTTAAAGGATCATGCGCGCGAGCCGGATGTTGTCGATCCTCACCACCCTCCAGGCCAGGGGGCAGGTCACTGCGCCCGAACTTGCAGAGGCCTGCGAGGTCTCGGTGCGCACGATCTATCGCGACATCGACGCGCTCGCGGCGTCCGGCGTCCCCGTCTATGCCGACCGCGGTGCGGAGGGTGGCTACCGCCTGCTCGACGGCTATCGCGTGCGCCTCAACGGGCTGTCGCAGAGCGAAGCGGGCGCGCTGTTCCTGGCGGGATTGCCGGGCCCGGCGGCGGCGCTGGGGCTGGATGCCGCGATGATCGCCGCACAGAACAAGCTGATGGCGGCACTGCCCGCAAACTTGCGCGAAGACGCCGGCCGGATGCAGGAGCGTTTTCATCTGGACGCGCCAGGCTGGTTCGGCGAGCCGGAAGAGCCGAAGCATCTGCGCGCGATTGCCGGCGCGGCCCTGCGCGGGACACTCATCAAAATCCGCTATCAGAGCTGGCGCGCCGAGAAGCAGCGCCGTGTCGCTCCGCTCGGCCTCGTGCTGAAGGGCGGCAACTGGTATCTCGCCGGCCAGGTCGACGGCAGCGTGCGCACCTATCGCATCGCGCGCGTGCTCGACTGCACGGCGCTCGACGACCGCTTCGATCGTCCCGCCGATTTCGATCTCGCCGCCTACTGGCAGAATGCGACGCTGCGGCTCGAGGCCGAGATGCACCCGAACGTCGCGATCGTACGGCTCTCACCATTCGGCGTAAAGCTGCTCGATGCGCTGAGCCAGCCCTACGTCAAGGCGCGCACCCAGATCGAAGAGACGACTGATGCCGACGGCTGGTGCATCGCAAGGGTGCCGACCGGGAAGACATCATGGCATGCCGCAGCCGAATTGCTGCGGCTCGGGTCCGAGGTCGAGGTGCTGGAGCCCGCCGATCTCCGCGAGAAGATGGCCGAGATGACGCAGGCGATGGCCGCGCGCTATCGCGCGGCGCGGAAAGCCTGACGACGGCGCATCTCTCCGCAACCGACGAAACAATCCCGAAACGCGATTCTTGCCTCATCGCGTGAACGAACTCGCGTGTCGCCTCGACCGAGAAGCAGGGACACAACAACGGCCTCGCGCCACACTGGAGAATAAGAATGTTTCGTAAGCTTGCTCTTGGTCTGATCGCCGCCGGTTCGCTCGGCGCTGCCGCCCTCGCGCCCACCGCTGCGTCGGCCCACGGCTTCCACCACTGGGGTCCCGGCTGGGGCTTCGGTTATGGTGGTCTCTACGTCAACACCGGCGTCAGCAACTGCTACCAGGAGCGCGTCGTCCAGACCCGCCGCGGCATGCGCGTTCGCGTCGTGAATGTCTGCGCCTACGGGATCTACTGATATCGTGCCGTCACGACAAAGCTCCGGTCGCGCTGCGGCCGGAGTTTTGCGTTGAGCTAAGCGCGCTTTCGATCCCGGCGAAACCACGCCCAGGTCTCGCGCGTCGTTCTGATATAGCCGCGTCCGCGATGGACGATCTCCCCATCGACGATTCCGTTAAGCTTCGGCAGCGCGTGAAACGGGATCGAGGGATAGGCGTGGTGCTCGACGTGGTAGGGCATGTTCCACGCAATCCATTTGACGATGGCGCCGGTATAGGTGGTGCGGGTGTTCTGGAACGCGCTGCGGGTACGGTCGCAACCGGTGTGCTCGGCATAGAGATAGGGCCGCAGGAAGAATTGCCCGATGATCACCGGCCCGATCCATATCCACAGAAGCAGTGCGGACGAGAACCACAGCGACAATGCGAGCAGCAACGCGTAGAGCGCGACATAGGCACGCGCCTCAGTCACGATGGTGCCACGCTTGTTCTCGGGGATCCAAGGCACGACCACTTTGCCGGTGGCGGCATGGCCGAGCATCAGCCGGAGCCGGCCGGCAACCTGAAGCAATCCGCTATAGGCAATCGCAAGCTGGGTGTCGGATGTCGGCTTGACGCCGACGATCAGTTCCGGGTCCTTGTCCGGATCCTGGGTGTAGCGATGATGGTCCCAGTGGAACAGGCAGTAATATTCATAGGGCAGTCCGATGATGAAGGCCGAGAAATAACCGACCGCGAGGTTGAAGCCACGACTTCTGAACGCGGTCTTGTGCGCAGTCTCATGCACCGCCATGAACAGGAACGCGACGAGATAGCCCTGCACTGCCATCAGCGGCAGCGCCCAGAGCACGCTATGGCGCGACGACACCATCGAGATCAGTACGCCAACCAGCACGATCATGCCATAATGACCGAGGCTTTGCGCCGCACCCCTGAGGTTCGAGCGCGCCGACAATTCGCGCAGCATGGCCGGGCTCAGTGGCTTCAGGCGATGGCCGGGCTCTGAAACAGTCGCATCAATCATGATCGGATGCCTACATTACTTGCTGAGAAGCGCTGCGACCTCGGCCCTGAGGGGATGACGATGAAATAGCGGGCGGGATCGAGCACGCCGTCGGAGCCGATCAGCCACTCGGTGTCGACCTGCTGGGCGCTGAAGGAGGTCGGATTCAAGATGAGGTTGTCTTTGGCCGCGCTCAGCGTGCCATAGGTCTGGTAGGCAAGCTTCATCGCAAGGAATACGGCGCCGGATTGAAGCGCGACGTTGCCGGCTTCAAAGATCTGGTGGTCGCGCTGCCCGGTCATGCGTCCAACTCCCGCTCACGCGGCCGCAAAACCCGCCCGCCGCAACACCCATGCATCGAACGTGCCGGACCGGCATACGCATCATTGCGTCTCGCTTAATAACTGTACCAATCGTACAGTTAATTGGCGAAAGCAATGGGATTTCGATCGTCAGGCGATCGCTGCGATGTATCGCTCCACCGACGCCGCGAAGGCCGCCTTGGCGCCGGAGGCGATGTTGCGGCCCCACCAGGCGCCGTAGATGCGGTCGAAAGCGAGCGGCTCGACCGCCGCCGCGATCCGCCGCACCGCGGCGGCGTTGAGCGGCATGTAGTTCGGATAGGAGTACATGAAGCTGAGGAAGCGGCGGTCCATCGTCACCTGCGCGATATCGCCGGTCAGCAGCGCGCCCTTGCCGTCCGCGCCGCGCGCATGATGCAGCATGGTGGCGCCTGCGAAATGACCGCCGGTGCGGAGCAGCAGAATATCGTCGGAGATGCGATGGCTGTCTCCGGTCCAGTGCACGATCGCGGGATACGGCCGCATCACCCACTGACGATCGTCGGCGTGCAGATAGACCGGTACACCGCCGAACGCCTCGCTCCAGTCCGCAAACGCACCATAGAAATGCGGGTGCGAGATCGCGATCGCCTTCAATCCGCCGAGCGACCGGACATGCGCGATCGCGTCTGGCGTTGCCAGCGGCACGCAGTCCCACATCACGCAACCGTCCGCGAGCGGTACCAGCAGGGCGCGCTGGCCGATCCCAAAGCTCGGCTCGGACCCGATGCCGGTCAGGCCGAGATCGTCGCGCCAGACCACGCGATGACGCTCCGCCAGCGCCTCTCGCCTGAGGAAGGTTTGTCCCTTCCAGTTCACGAATTGCCGTTCGTCCTCGCAGATCGGACAGGACGTCGGCGGCTTTTCGCTGTCCGGGAATTGCGCGCCGCAGGTTTCGCAGGTCCAGAGGGGCATGGCCGTGATCCAGAAATGAGACCGTCGCAGACATGAAATGACATCGCGGTCCAGCGATCGCAAGTCCGGAGGAACCAACGCGGGCAGCACAGGTTACTTTCATGTCCGCCCCGGCACACATGGCCATCCATGCCCGCCTGCGCGAGATCACAGTCGATCGGCAGCATCACGTTCAGCGTCTCGATGACATCGCGCCCTTCCTCACCCCGTCTCTGGCCCCTCTACGCCGTCAATTTCTTCATGGCCGACATGCAGTCGGGCATCGGGCCGTTCGTCGGGGTGTTCCTGCAAGAGCGCGGCTGGGCAACCGGATTGATCGGCACGGCGCTGACGATCGGCAATGTCGCGGGCATGCTGGTCACAACGCCGATCGGCGGCTTCATCGATTCCAGCCGCAACAAGCGGCTATGGGTCGTCATCCCCGGCATCTGCGTGGTGCTGGCCTCCGCCATCATCCTGATCTCACAAAATTTCTGGGCGGTCACGTTCTCGCAAGTTGCACAATCGCTGGCGAGCGCCGCGATCGTGCCGGCGGTCACCGGGATCACTCTCGGCATCGCCAAGCAAAAGGGTTTCAATGCGCTGAACGGGCGCAATCAGGCCTTCAACCATGCGGGCAACATGGTCGGCGCGGCGCTGTCGGGGTATCTCGGATACAAATTCGGCTACGTCTGGGTGTTCGTGCTGGCTGCCGTCTTCGGCGCCGTCGCCGTCGCTTGCGTCCTGATGATTCCGGCCAAGGCCATCGATGATCGCCAGGCTCGCGGCAGCAAGGAAGACGAGAGCAAGAACCCGCCGGCCGGTCTCTCCGTTCTCTTCAAGCACAAGCCGCTGCTGGTGCTGGCGCTGGCATTGGCCATCTTCCATCTCGGCAACGCCGCCATCGTGCCGCTCTATGGCCTTGCCGCCGTGAGCGCAGGCGAGGCGAATGGTCCAAGCTTCGTCGCGACCATCGTCGTCATTGCGCAGGGCGTGATGATCGTGACGTCCCTGGTCGGCATGCAAGTCGCGGGGAAACGCAACTACTGGCCGGTGATCCTCGTCTCCTTCATGGTGCTACCGATCCGCGGCGTTCTCGCCTTCTTCGTCACGGGATGGTGGGGCGTCGTGCCGATGCAGGTGCTCGACGGCATCGGCACCGGACTGCAGACCGTCGCCGTCCCCGGCATGGTCGCGCGCTCGCTCGACGGCACCGGCCGCATCAATCTCGGCCAGGGCGCTGTCATCACTGTGCAGGGCATTGGCGCAAGCCTGAGCCCCGCACTCGGCGGCTGGATCGCGCAATGGATCGGCTACGGTCCGACCTTCCTGCTGCTCGGCGGCTTCGGCCTCGCCTCAATGGCACTGTGGCTGGCGTTCGGCGTGCACGTGAAGAAGTACTGAGGCGAACGTGACTTGAGGAAACTGCACAGGCTCCGGCAAATCAGCCAGCTCCATGCCCTCGATCGACCAGTCGTGCGCGACCTGCCAGGCTTTCATGACGACCGCTCCGCCTCAGGTGGCAAAATTCCCCTGGATTGCCTTGTCGAGCGTCTCGCCGCCGACGAAGCGCTGGCGCAACTCGCGCTTGAGCAGCTTGCCGCTGGGATTCTTCGGCAGGCTCTCGACGAAGATCACGCGCTTCGGCACCTTGAAAGGCGCCATCTGGCCGGCGCAATGCCGGATGACGGCATCTTCATCCAGCTTCTCGCCGGCCTTGACCACGACGATCGCAGTCACAGCCTCGATCCAGCGCGGATCGGGCAGGCCCACGACGGCGACCTCGGAGACTTCAGGGATGCGATAGACCATCTCCTCGACCTCGCGGCTGGCGACATTCTCGCCGCCGGTCTTAATCATGTCCTTGACGCGGTCGACCACGGTGATGTGGCCTTCGGCGTCAACGGTTGCGAGATCGCCGGAGTGAAACCAGCCGCCGGTAAACGCCGCCGCGGTCTTCACGGGATCGTTGTAATAGCCGGAGAGAAGATGCGGCGAGCGGTGCACGATCTCACCGACCTCGCCAACCTTCACGTTCTCCATCGACGCGTTGACGACGCGCGTCTCGACGTTGAGCACGGGCTTGCCGGCCGAGCCGGCCTTGCGCAGTTGCTCTTCCGGCCGCAACACGGTCGCCAGCGGCGCGATCTCCGTCTGGCCGTAAAAATTCCAGAATTTTACGGCGGGCAGTCGACGCTGCAGCTCAAGCAATACCTCCACCGGCATGATCGAGGCGCCGTAATAGCCCTTCTGCAGCGTCGAAAGATCTGTCTTGTGGAAATTCGGCGAGCGCAGCATGGCGATCCAGATCGTCGGCGGCGCAAAAAACGAGGTGATGTTGTGCGCCTGGATCAACGCCAGAATGTTGTCCGCGGTCGGCTTGCCCGTGATCACGCCGGAAGCGCCGAGATAGATCTGCGGTCCCAGGAACACGTCGAGCTGCGCGCAATGATACAGCGGCAGGGCGTGCAGGAATTTGTCGTCTACGCTCATGCCGCCGTCGATGATGCAGCTGACATACTGCCACATCACCGCTTCATGGGTCAGCATCGCACCCTTGGGGAGCGATTCTGTACCGCTGGTGTAGACGATCTGCGCGAGATCGCGGCTGTCGACGGACGCCTCGAGGAACGAGCCGTCGGCATGAAGCAGATCGTCGAAGGTGGCGATGCCAGCGGGCGCCGTGGCGAAGTCCTCGCCCGGCAGCCAGATCATCTTTTCGACAGCGCAATCCTTCGCGCTTGCGGCGCGCGCCGGCTCAACGAAATCGGGGCCGGTCGCGAGCAGTTTTGCGCCAGAGCTTTTCAGGATGAAATTGATCTCATCGGGATTGAGCATGAAGTTGATCGGCACCAGCACGGCGCCGATCCGCGCCACCGCAAAGCGCAGGGCGGCGAAGGCATGCGAGTTGCGCGAGAGCACGGCGAGACGGTCGCCCTTCTTCACGCCGAGCCCGAGCAGGCCGCGGCCGAGCCGGTTGCAGATCGTATCCATCTCCGCAAAGGTCCAGCTCATGCTGCCGCAGCTCACCGCAAGCTTGGTCGGCTCGCGGCCCGCCGAGCGGCGCAGAAGGTCGCCGATGGAATGCTCGCGCGCTTTCGAGATGATGGCCGCGATATCGTTCGACATTTCCGTCCCCGGGAATTTGCACAAAGCGTAGTCGGCGCAATCTGCCGCGTCAAATCGATCCGAGCCCTGGCGGGCAGATGTTCGGCAAGCCGATCGACGATGGAATTGCAGCGCGGAAGCGGGCGGTCCAAAATCCGTTCGGACACCGGTACATCCGTGAGCCGGAAGCGATAATGCAGACGCCCGTCAGCCTACTCATCGTGCAGCCAAAATGAACGTCGTTTGTGCATCGCACAAGCTCGTCCGGCGCCGAGATTTTGGATGGCCGCCGCCTACACGCAAGACCGGTTTGCGCGGACAAGCAAAAGCTTTGCGCTCCGGAGCAAGCCGGGTCCGGGCGTGTGGCCTATGAAGAACAAGAATCGGTCAATGAGATAGGCAGGAAGCGTTCGCTTGCATCAGGACAGATCAGCTGCTGCACAACCCGCCGTGCCGCCTGGATGGCGGTGGCCGTGAGAGCGCCCTCGTTGACCACGACGCGATTCAGCCAGCCGGTCCAAACCATCGCCGACATCGAGGCGCTGGAAGGGCGGCCCTACAACTCGCCCATCTCTTCCCGCAATCTGCATGATCTCTTCGAAGCTACGGCGCAGCTGCATCCCGACCGGCCGAAGCGCATCGTGCTGCTCGAGACCCTCCCGGTCACCGCAGTTGGCAAGATCTTCAAGCCCGCGCTTCGCCACCTCGCTGTGCAGGAGAAAGTCCGAACCGAGATCGATCGCATCTTCGATCCTGACATCGCGGCAGACATTCTCGTCGACAAAGACGCCAGACTGAATACGCTGGTCCACATCTCGATCGGCTCCGACGACCAGGCCCAGGTGAGGGCACTCACGGAAGGCCCGACACCGCTCCCACAGACCTATCGCACAGAGACCCGATCGTCATAACTGACCCACAGAGGCCGACGTCGAAGAAAGGCAATACGGGATGAAGCGCTTTCGGGTCAACCAGCAGGAGATCGTCTTCGCCGTCTTCGCGCTGCTGTTCCTCGTGTTCTCGATCTTCCTCAACGGCTTCCTGACCGCGGACAATATGCTGACGCTGCTCCAGAACGTGGCAGTGCTCGGCATCCTCGGCCTCGCCATGGCGATCGTCGTGATCGGCCGCGGCATCGACATCTCGCTGATCGCGGCCCTCGCCGTGCCCCCGGGGCTCGTACTTCAGATGGTGCAGAACGGCCATTCGCTGCCGACCTCGCTTCTGACTGCCGTGCTGCTCACGATCGCCTTCGGCCTCGTCAATGGCTGGCTGATCGCCTATGCCGAGGTGCCCTCGCTGTTTGCGACGCTGGCAACGGGTCTGTTGCTCGCCGGGCTGGGACAAGCCGCGCTGTTCCAGCTCGACGTCGTGCAATGGAGCCCGGGCATGAACGGATTCGAACGTCTCGGACAGGGCACCGTTCTCGGCATCCCGACCTCGATCTGGATGTTCGCGATCGCCTGCATCGTGGTCGCATTCCTGCTGCGGCAAACCCGCTGGGGCGCTTATATCTATGCGATCGGTGACAACCCTTACGCCGCGCGCGTGACCGGCATTCCCTCCCGCCCGATCATTGTCCTGCAATATGTGATCACCGCCCTGATCGGCTGCTTTGCCGGCCTCGTGCTGGCGGCCTCCGTCAATTCGATGCCGACCCGCATCTTCAACTCGACGCTGATCTACGACGTGATCCTGGTCGTCGTGCTGGGCGGCATCGGGCTCTCAGGCGGGCGTGGCGGCGTGCTGAACGTCATCATCGGCACGCTCCTGATCGGCACCATGCTCAATGGCATGACCATCATGGACATCTCCTACGCCGGGCAAAATCTCATTAAAGGCGTGGTCCTGCTGCTCGCCGTCATCACGGACTCTTTCCTGAATCCGCGCAACGAAGAAACGGCACAGCAAGGCGACATCTGAACGACCGACAAGAACGACAACCATAACCAAGGAGGAAGCAATGAAACATCTTGGCAATCCGACAAAGGCAGCGCTCGCCGCACTGACTCTCGCGGCAATGACCGCACCGGCTCAGGCCCAGCAGGGCCTGGACGAGCCGTTCCAGAAGCCATTCAAGGAAGCGCTCGCCGGCAAGACCGTGGCCTATGTGCCGGTGGCGATGAACTTCGACCTCACAGAGGGTTGGTATGCCGGGCTGAAAAAGGAGCTTGAGCCGTTCGGCGTCAAGTTCGTGATCCGCGACGCCAACTGGAACACCAATGCCGGCGCGCAAGCCGTCACGTCGCTGATCTCCGAAAAGCCGGCGGTGATGGTGGTGCATAATCCGGACGTGCAGACCTACGCCAAGCTGCTGCAGCGCGCCGAGAATGAAGGCATCTACGTCATCCAGATCAACATGGGCTCGGCCTATCGGAGCTCGGCGTTCGTCGGCGCCAACTGGGTCGAGATCGGCGAACGCCAGACTGAAGGCGTGGTCAAGGCTTGCGAGGGCAAGTCGAACAAGATCGCGATCATCCAGGGCGCGCTGTCGGCCGCCGCGAGCGCCTATACTCTCAAAGGCGTCGAGAACGTCCTGGCCAAGCATCCCGAGATCAAGGTGGTGTCGAGCCAGGCCGCCGATTGGGACGCCGCCAAGGCCAAGGCGATCACGCAAACGGTGCTGAAGCAGAATCCCGACCTCTGCGGCATCGTCGGCTTCTGGGACGGCATGGATATCGGCACCGCAGCCGCGGTCAAGGAAGCGGGCCTCACCGGCAAGGTGTTTCTCGCGACCTCAGGCGGCGGCGAGCGCAAGGGCGCTTGCGAGCTGGTCAAGTCCGGCGCGTTCGATCTCAACATGAGCTACGACGTGCCGACCCAGGCGGCGCAGATGGCCGGCACAATCAAATGGCTGCTGTCATCGGGCGCGAAGCCCGGCTCGATCAAGGGCTCGGAATACACCACGCTGATTCCGATCACCAAGGAGAACGCCGACAGCCAGACGGCCTGCTGGAATCTCAGCGATCTCAAGAAATAGTCCGCCCCGACGCTCGAAGTCCCCGAGGCCATGCCTGTCTCGGGGACTTCGCTCCCACCATTGTCCACGCCCCGCTGGAATGCCGATGCGCGACACCCTGACGAGCCTGCGTTACCGCTACTGGCCGGATCATCTGCTTGGTGAAATCCTGTCCAAGCGATGGACCGAGACAGCCATCCCGGTCATCCTTCTCCTGATCGTCGGCTTCGCGTTCAGCCGGTCCATCGACAACTTCCTGTCGCCGGCGAGCCTCGCCGACACCGCGCGCCAGGCCGGAGAGATCGGCTTTATCGCGCTTGGGCTTGCGCTGGTCGTCATCGTCGGCGGCATCGATCTTTCCGTCGGCTCGATCTTCGCATTGACCGATTTCTGCGCGCTCTATCTGCTCGACGTGCTGGGCTGGCCGGTTCCGGCGGTGGTGGTCGCGACGCTGCTCTGCGGCGCGACGCTCGGCGCCGTCAACGGCATCCTGGTCGGGTATCTGCGGCTACGCGCTTTCATCACCACGCTCATCACGCTGATCATCTATCGCTCGGCCTACGATCTTCTGATCCAGCGCTACTCCAACGCGATCGCCTCGGCCTTCCCCGACATCCCGTCCTGGGATTTCATCGGCGCCGGTTCTGTCTTCGGTATTCCGACCGTCGCACTGGCCTATATCGTCATCGCGATCTTCGGCCACATCTTCATGACGCGGCTGCGGCCGGGCTGGCACATCACCGCGATCGGCGGCTCACGCCGTTCGGCGTATAATTCAGGCATTCCGGTTCGCCGGACGATCGCGCTCTGCTACGTCGCAAGCGGTGTGCTGACCAGCATTGGCGCGCTGTTCTTCGCCTCCCGGCTCGGCACGGTCGGCGGTGACATCGGCGTCGGCCTGGAGGTGATCGTGCTAACCGCGACCGTGCTCGGCGGCATCACGCTCGGTGGCGGCAAGGGCTCCGTCGCCAAATCTGCGGTCGGGGTGCTGATCGTGCTCCTGATCACCAACGGTCTCACAACCATGAACGCGCGCGGCGGCGTCAACCGTATGGCGCTCGCCGGCATCCTGCTCGTCGCCGCGATGGTCGACATCCGCTGGCAGAAGAACCGGACCCGCATCATCAGCAAGGTCTATGTCGCGCCGACTTATCACGAACTGCCACCGCCGCCACCGACCGAAATCGGGCAAGGCGGGCCCTTCGAGCAGAACGACAAGCTGCGTGACGTCGAGGCGATCGGCCTCGGCCGCATCGAGGCGCCGGAAGACGTTATCCTCGATCGCCACGACAATCTCTATGCCGGCTCACGCCACGGCGACATCATGCGCTTCCTCGCGCCCGACTATCAGACAATGGAGGTGTTCGCCCATATCGGCGGCCAACCGCTCGGCATGGCCTTCGACCGCGAGGACAATCTCTATGTCTGTATCGGCGGCATGGGGCTCTATCGCATCAAGCCTGACGGCTCCGTGGAAAAGGCGACCGACGAGACCAACCGCAGCATGCGCTCGGTCAACGACGATAGCCGCCTGCGGCTCGCCGACGACCTCGACATCACCGACGACGGCTTGATCTTCTTCTCCGAAGCAACGGTACGTTACGAGATGGACGAGTGGCCGATCGACGGCCTGGAAGCGCGCGGCAACGGCCGCATCATCTCCTACGACACCAAGACCGGCACGACACGCACCGAGCTGCGCGGCCTCAAATTCCCCAACGGCATCTGCGTTGCCAGCGACGGCCAGTCGATCCTGTTCGCCGAGACGTTCGGCTGCTCGATCAAGCGCTACTGGTTCGCGGGCCCCAAGAAGGGCGCGGTCGAGATGGTGATGGACAATCTGCCGGGCTACCCCGACAACATCAACCTCGCCTCCGACGGCAATTACTGGCTGGCGCTGGTCGGCATGCGCAGCCCCTCGCTCGACCTCGCCTGGAAGATGCCGGGCTTCCGCCGTCGCATGGCCAAGCGCGTGCCGGTCGACGAATGGCTGTTCCCCAACATCAACACCGGCTGCGTGGTCAAGTTCAACGAGCAGGGCAAGATCGTCGAATCGTTCTGGGACCTGCACGGCGAGAACCATCCGATGATCACCTCGATGCGCGAGCATCGCGGCTATCTCTATCTGGGCGGCATCCTCAACAACAGGATCGGTCGCTACAAGCTCGAAAACGCCGATCCGAACTTCGTCCAGTATGACAAGCGGTGGGGAAAGCAGTCGTGATCGCTGCCGTCAGAGACTTCGCCAACCGTTTTCTAGGGCGCGGCGAGGCCACCATCACAGTGCCGTCCTTAGACGGCGCATTGAAGCCGAACCAGAGGCTGGAATCGGCCGAGACCTTGCTGACATGCGAGGCGCCGGAAGATCTCGCCACCGACGGAAGCAACCTCTTCATCGCCGACGGCCAGCGGCTGATGTGCCTGAACGGCGGCACGGCATCGGAGGTGCGCAGTTTCGAGCAGCCGATATCGGCGCTCTGTGCACTTCCTGGCGGCGGCCTTGCCGTCGCACTCGAGGGACGCGAGGTGCGTGTGTACGCAAGCCCCTCGGCCGAGCAACCGAGCGTGACGTTCACCGATGCCGCATTCAACGCCGTCAATGCGCTGGCGCTCGCGGACGACGACACGCTCATTGCAACGGACGGCTCGACGACATGCGGCATCGACGATTGGGCACGTGACCTCCTGGAGCTCAATCGGACCGGCCGCGTGTTCAAGCTCGATCCCGGCAGCAAGGCCGTGACACGATTGGCGCAGGGGTTCGGCTATGCCTTCGGCGCCTGCGCTCACGGCAACGCCATGCTGGTCAGCGAGAGCTGGCGCCATCGCCTCGTTCTCGTCTCGCCAGGCGCATCGCCAAAGGTCGTGCTCGCTCACCTCCCCGTCTATCCGTCGCGGCTGTCGAAGGCCTCGGGCGGCGGCTATTGGCTCACCGCCTTCACCGCACGGACCCAGCTCGTCGAGTTCGTGTTGCGCGAGCCCAGTTACCGGCGCCGCATGATGGCCGAGATCGATCCGGCCTATTGGGTTGCGCCGCGCCTGCGCTCCGGACGTTCATTCAAGGAGCCGATGCAAGGCGCGCACATCAAAACCATGGGCGTGATCAAGCCATGGGCGCCGCCGCGCTCCTATGGCCTCGTCATCCGTCTCGATGCGGACGGCCAGCCGCTCTACTCGCTGCATAGCAGGGTCGACGGCATCCACCACGGCATCGTCGCGGCCATCGAGATGGGCGACGATCTCGTCCTGATCGCCAAGGGGCCCGGCCGGGTCCTGCGACTGCCCCTTGCTGGCCTTGCCGAGGAGTTTCGCCCATGAGCGACATCGCACTCTCGCTGCGCAAGGCGACAAAACTCTACGCCGGCGTGCCGGCCATCGACGGGGTCGACTTCGAGCTCCGCCGCGGCGAGATCCACGCGCTGGTCGGCGAGAATGGCGCGGGCAAGTCAACCCTGACCAAGGTGATGGCGGGCGTGGTGATGCTGACCTCGGGGACCATGACGATCGACGGCGCCGATGTCGCACCGAAGACGCCGCTGGAGGCGCGCAATCTCGGCATCGCCATGGTGTTCCAGGAGAACAGCCTGGTGCCGACCATGACGGTCGCGCAGAATCTGTTTCTTGGGCAGGAGAAATTTTACAACCGCCTGCGCGGCATCTACATCGCCGCGCAGCAATTCCTGCAATCGCTCAATTTCGACGTCACGCCGACCGCGACCGTCGGCGGTCTTGGCGCGGCCAAGAAGCAGATGGTCGAGATCGCGCGAGCGGTCCTGCACCGCGCCAAGGTCATCATCTTCGACGAGCCGACCGCATCCCTGACGCCGGAGGAGAAGAAATACTTCTTCGACCTGGTCCGCGATCTCAAGAAGCGCGGCGTCTCGATCGTCTTCATCTCGCACGCCCTGGAAGAAGCGCTGCTGCTCGCCGACCGCATCACGGTGCTGCGCGACGGCAAGCATGTCGTGACCGACGATGTCGCCAAGTTCGACCGCGCGGCGATCGTGCAGGCCATGGTCGGACGCGACCTCTCCAACACGCTCTATGGCGCGCGGAAAAGCAGCGTGCGGCCGGCGGGCGCGCGCGTGCTCACGGTGCAGAATTTGAAGATGGCGCCGATGGTGAAGAACAACTCTCTATCGGTATTTGCGGGCCAGATCACCGGCGTGTTCGGCCTCGTCGGCGCGGGCCGCACTGAGACCTTCAAGATCGTCGCGGGCGTACTCAAGCGCGACTTCTTCCACGGCGGCGAGATCCTGCTGCACGACCAGCCGGTGCGCTACCGGGTGCCGGCACCGGCGGTCAAGGCCGGCATCGCCTATGTCACCGAGGACCGCAAGGTCGAGGGTTTCTTCGAGACGTCCTCGATCGCGCGCAACATCTATCTCGGCCTGCTGTCGAAGTTTCCGCGAGGCCGCATGATGCTGTCGCGGCGGGAAAACGATGCGGTCGGTAAGACCTGGATCGAGAAGCTCAGGGTTCGCGCCATCGGCGACGACGGCAAGGTGGTCGAGCTGTCCGGCGGCAATCAGCAGAAGGTCGTGATCGCAAAATCGCTGGTGCAGGAGCCCGACTTGATCATCTTCGACGAGCCCACCCGCGGCGTCGACGTCGGCGCCATCGTCGAGATCCACGAGCTAATCAACCGGCTCGCCGACGAGGGCAAGGCGGTCGTGGTGATCTCATCCTATTTGCCCGAGATCATGGCGCTGTCCGACCGGATCCTGGTCTCGCGCCAGGGCAAGGTGGTGGAGGAATTCTCCGCGCTGGAAGCGACGGAGGAGAAGATCATGTACGCGGCCATTCACTAGAGACGCGGCTTCTACAGCTTGTGCCCCTTCTGGCGCAGCGCCTCGATCAGGCGCTGCTTCAACTCGTCGGCGGCCTTCTGGCTGACGTCCTGGCCGATCTGCGCATTCGCCTGCGCCAGCGCATCGGATTGCGCCAGCAGCTTTTGTCCGGCCGGCTGGGCGTAGAACGCCTCGATCTGGTGCAGCTCGTCCAGGGTGAAGCTTGCGGCATAGACGGCGGCGATCCGGTCGACCATCGAGGCGAGGAACGGGGCGTAGATCTCCGCGCCCGGCGCCGTCATCGCGTCATAGTCCCGCTCGATCTCCGGCCTGTCCTGCGCCACCACCGGCCGCAGCTTGAGCAGGAGCTGCGGCAGCAGCGCGCGATACTGATCTCCTATCTTCAGCGTGACCACGAGCTTACGCGCCGCATTCATCGCCTCGGGCGACGGCGTGTCGGCCCATGCGCCGCCGGCGAGGAGCAGGAGAATGCCGGCGATCGTCAACCAACGTCTGGACATGGATCTCTCCACTCAGCGGCTCGCATTGGGGGCCGGTGCGATCTCGACGGCCGTCTCGGGCTCCTCAACGTCGGTCACTTTCACGAACAGGTTCGGCACCCGCTCGGCGCGATCGAGCAGCCAGGCGGCGCCGACCATGATGACGATGCCGAGGAGCGAGACCGCGAGCTGCTCCCAGACGCCCTTGGTGTATTGCGTCAGGATCCAGTGTGCGGAGAACGACAGGAAGACGCCGAGGCAGAAAATCGGCAGCGAATGCTGGCCGCAGAGAATGACGGGACGCAGCCACGCCGTGTGCAGCGCCTTCCATTTGCGCGAGACGAAATGCGTCACCCAGAGCGCCAGCGCCAGGAAATGCGTGAAGCGCAGCATGTCGAGATCGGTCTTGTCGATCGGGTAGATCGCCTTGATCATCCATTTCGGGATCATGGCCTCGAGCGCGTGGACGTGCCACGTCATCACGATCAGGAGGGCGAAGACGAGCCACGCCGCGGCCAGTGCCATCGCGGTCCTCGACCACACCCATTCGCCGATCTTGTCGATCTGGCCGATGCCGCACCAGGCGGCGAACACGAACATCAGCTGCCAGCAGAACGGATTGAAATACCAGGTCGTGCCGGGCGGATAGGAGGCGACGTTCCAGTCGAGCCAGCGCGACAACACATAGAGCAACACGGACGCCGCAAGCGTCAGGCTCGGCCGGCGCACCAGGCACCAGACGATGAAGGGCGCGGCGAACACCAGCGTGATGTAGAGCGGCAGCACGTCGAGATTGACCGGCTTGTATTTCAAGAGGATCGCCTGCCCGATCAGCTCGTCCGGATGCGCCAGGAAATTGAAGACGTTGAACTCGTGCTCGTACATCGGATTGTCGAAGCGGCGGGCGGTGCGGGCGATCTGCGCCGTGAACAGCAGGAACAGCATGATGTGGGCGACATACATTTCCGCCGCGCGCCGCCACAGCCGCTTCAGCGCGGCGAGGAACCAGCCGCCGGCGACGATCGGCCCGTAGATCCAGCCGACAAGATAGCCGGAGATGAAGACGAAGAACTCGGCGGCGTCGCTGAAGCCGTAATTGCGCAAGGTCAGCCAGGCCACGACGTCGTGCGGGATGTGATCGAGGAAGATCATCCACAGGCCGATGCCGCGGAAGAGGTCGAGCCGCAAGTCGCGCTCGACCGGCGCCAACAGTGCTGACTGGTCGCGAATGATCATGGCCCCCGCCTCGTCCGGTGGGCGTCGCGCCGTCGCGGCGCCGATGAATTCGGATGCTAAAATAGATCAATCAAATCGTCACCTGACCCGGTGACCAGAACCCCGACGGTAGCCGACCTTGGCGTCCGCGCAAGGGCCTCTGTCATCACTCCCGCGGGCCACCTGCCACAAAGCTTGCGAAAACAACCCCATGCACAGTAGCTAAGTCCTTGGATTGCCTACGAAACTTATCTGACCCGTCCGGCAAAACCCGCCTGCGTCGCGCGCCCCGGAATCAGGTCAGCCGATCGTCCTCGGCGAGCATGCCGTTCAGCATCGCCTCGGCCTTCAGCAGCAGCGGCATGGCGCCGCTTTGGGAGGCGATCGCGATCGCGGCGCGCAACGCTGCCAGGATGATGGTCCGGTTCTCCGCGCTCGACGGCGGCGTCACCACGGCCTCGCCGAGCAGGGCCTCGGCCTCGAGGCCGGAGAAGCCCTGCTGGCGCGCGGTGTTGCGCGCCTCGCGCAGCATGTTCTGGGCCGCCTGGACATCGCCGAGCCGGTTGGTCGCCAGCGCGAGGTAGATCGAGGAGCGCAGCACCGCCGAGGTATAGCCGACGCTGCGCGCCTCTTCGCGCGCCTCGGCCAGCATGCCGCGCGCCCGGTCGAACAGCCCCTGCTCCAGATAGGCGATGCCGAGATGGCAGGCGAGCACCGGCACGAACAGCCGGATGCCGTGTTTTTGCGCCAGCACAAAACCGCCTTCGAGAATGGACGCGGCCGCTGCCGGATCGCCCCGGCCAAGCATCAGCCAGCCGCCGCTATAGGCGGCGGCAACGCGGTCATAGGGGCGGCTGGTTTCCTCCGCGATCGCGTCGGCGTGTCGCTGAAGCCGTTCCGCGGCATCAATCTCGTCCATGACGGTGTGGTTGATGCTGCCCATCATGCAGCAAAGCAGCAACGCGTATTTCGCTGTCGTCCCGAAGGGCGCACTCGCCTCCGGCCCCATCAATTGGGCGCGGGCTCGTGCGAACAAACCGTCCGCCTCGCGATAGCGGCCGGCGAGGAAGTAAACCTGACCGAGACCGTATTGCGCGGCGTTGAGCCAGCCGGAGCTGTCCGAACGCTCTGCGAGGCTCACGACTTCCTCGTTGAGCCTGATCGCTTCGGCCGGCGTGCCATAGAAATTCTGCGCCGCCGCCATGACCGTCATGGCCGCCACCTTCCGCCCGATGTCGTTGATTGCATCGGCGCGACGCTCGGCTTCCTTGCCGAGGTTCAGCCATTCGGAAACATGGCCGGACCCGATGAACGCCGCGCGCGCTTCGATGCGGATGTCCACGGCCTTGGCTTCCCGCGCGGGATTTTCCGGGGTCATGTCCAGCGATCGCATCGCGGTCTCGAAATAGTCCGCGGCGTCGGTAAACGCGGACCGCGCCAGACATTTCTGCGCGGAGGCCAGGCCGTAGTGGAAAGCTTTGTCCCAATCCTTGGCCCGCGTGGCGTGATAGCAGAGCTTGTCGGAATCCTCAGCCCCGCTGCCTTCCAGTGCAGCCAGAATGCGGGCGTGGATGTCCTCGCGCACCTTGTCGACCATCGAATCGTAGGTGACCTGGCGAACCATCTCGTGGCGGAACTCCAGCGAATCCTCCAATTCGCTGTCGATCCGAACCAGCAGCTCGGTGCGATCTAGCGAGACGAGGCAGCCGCGCAGGGCATCTTCGGGCAGGATCGCAATCTTCCGCAGCGTGGCCTCGCTCGACCGCGCCCCCAGCGCCGCCGCGACCTGCAAGACGGACCGTTCCTGCTTCGACACGCGGTCGAGGCGTGCCGCGATCACGCCCTGAATGCTGGTGGGAATACCGAGCTCGTCGATCGGGCGCACCAGAGCGAGGTCGCCCCACTCGCCGCGCAAGGTGCCGCTGTCCTTCAGACCGCGGCAGACCTCCTCGATGAACAGGGGCACGTTGGCCGTATGGGAGATGATCCGGCTCTTCAGATCGGCGTTGGTCTCGGACGATCCGAGCATGTCGGACAGCATCTCCAGCCCCGAATCGTCGTCGAGCGGCCGCATCGCGACGATCTCGGCATGGCAGCGCGCGATCCAGACCGGCATGCCGTTCGGGCGGGAGGTGAGCAGCACCAGGAGATCGGGCACCGCCAGCGAGGCAATGGCGGCGACGACGACGTCGCTGGCCCGGTCGATCCAGTGCAGATCCTCCAAAAGCAGGATCGTCGGCTGGCGACCGGCCAGGCTCTGGATGACGGCGCAGCTCGCATCGGAGATCACGCGTCCGCGGGCGTGAGGCTCGAGCTCGTCCCATTGCGGGTTCGCGATCGCTACATCGAGCACCGCGTCGAGGGCACTCTGCTGGATCGCAGGCAAGTCCTTCAGGGGATCGCCGGGATTGCCGGGGTCCCTTGCGGCTGCGTCGATGGCCGACAGCAGGATTCGCTTGAGCGTGCTGAATGGAGCTCCCTGGAGATTCGGGCTGCACTCGGCGTCGATCAGCCGCCAGCCCTCTCCCCTGAGCTTCTGGGCGAACTCGTGCGCCAGCCGGGATTTGCCGATGCCGGCATCGCCGAGCAGCAGGACTGTCTGCCGGCTGGCCCTGGCCTGCCCGGCCGCGCGGTCCAGCAGGGCCCGCTCCGTGGTACGATCGACAAATCGGGAGGCGCTGCGGGCGCGCCGGACCCGCCAGCTCGAGAGATCGCTGGCACTGACGATCCGGTAGACCGGCACGGGCTGGCTGAAGCCGCGCAGCGATTTGCCGCCGAGAGATTCGAACCGGACATGCCCGTCGGCGAGATTCTGGCAGGCTTCCGAAACGTAGATCTGGTTCGCCTCTGCCTCCTGCTCCAGCCGCGCGGCCAGATGCTGAGCGGCGCCGCCGATCTCGTAGACCTTGGAGAATTCGCTGGCGACCATGTAGGCAACGACGTGGCCGGAGTGCAGGCCGACCCGAACCTGAAGGGCGGGATCACCGAGGCTGGCGACGCGCCGGACCAGCTCGATCGCGGCATGGCACGCCAGCGGCGCATGGTTGTCGTCCGCGATCGGGGCACCGAACACCGCGGCAAGCCCGTCGCCCAGCTCCTTGCTGACGATGCCGCCGAACTGCCGGATCGCGCCGCGCATGGCGGCCAGCGCCGGCTCCAGGCGCGAGACCGCCGCCTCCGGATCCAATTCAGCAACAAGACCCGTGGAGTCGATGACGTCAGCACGAAGAATCGTGACGAACCGCCGTTCGCTGTCGGGATCCGACCGCCGGACGGCCGCGCCGCATTTGGGGCACCGGCTCCCGCCTGGGTCGATCGGCGACCGACATGCAGCGCAATGCATTCCCGTGCTCTCAAGTGATTCCAAAGGCACTGTCGATCGGGCCCCCGCGCGCGGATCGCGCCAAGATCGCTTATCGAACCTTGCTTAGCAACGCCTACTAGCAGGGCAGACGATCCATCCCCGGCGGAGTGCTGCCAAAGCGGTTGGTGATCTGGACGATTCACAGTCTCTGGTGGTAGCCTCGCGAATGTCGCGCGGAAAAAAGAGGCTGCGAATCGTGGGCTGCCAGGCTCTCGTCGCAGCCGGCAAGTTTCGCAGAGCGGCATATTCCCGGGGAAGCCAAGGGACTCATTGAGGGGCAAACATATGGGTATGCGAGTTTATACGGGCCGGCCATTTAAGGACCTGATGAATGCGAATTACTTTCCTTTGGAGAACATGAAGAAGAGCGTCAAAAAGCTCAAAGCGTCAGAAAACATTCACCTGCCGACCCTGGAATACGGCCAGTATCATTTGATCCTGGTCCCAAAGAGCAAATGGCCGCAAGGAAGCGCAAAGCACTGGCACAAGGAGAAGGGCCGCGCCCGCGTCGATCTCGCCAACCAGCCGAACACCACGCCGGTGTCCAAGGACGAGCCCAACGTCGTTCCGCTGACCCGCGTCGCGCTGCTCGATGCCTGCGTCCGCAAATGCTTCAATTCGGAGCCGCCGATTCCGATGAAGACCAACATCATCACGCACGAGGCGTCCGACCGCAACGCCGACCGGCACGAGATCAGGCTGGAGTGGGAGTACGAGGACAGCAGCAAGACGCCCACGCTGCTCAACCTGACGATGGTCTGTCCGCACAAGCCGGCGAAGGCCTGACCACCGGTCGGCGCCAACAGGTCGACAAGAAGGAAGGTCTGTTGTCGCCGCCCCCTCGCCCAGCTGCGAATCCCCTGCTCGATGGCCCGATCCTGCGCACGCTGCTCTCGCTCGCCTGGCCGAACGCGTTCGCGTTTTCGGCCGGCACCTTGGTTGCGATCGCGGAAACCTCCTACATTGGGAAACTCGGGATCGAAGCGCTGGCGGCAATGGCGCTGGTGTTTCCCTGCGTGATGCTGACCATGAGCATGTCCGGCGCGGCGATGGGCGGCGGCGTCTCGTCGGCCATTGCCCGCGCGCTCGGCGCCGGTGACCGCGACCGGGCAGAGAGCCTCGCCACGCACGCGCTCCTGATTGCGGTCTTCTTCGGCCTAGTTTTCATGCTTGGCATGCTGATCGGTGGCCGGCAACTGCTGGAGTTGCTCGGCGGCAGGGGTGACGTGCTGGCGCAGGCAGTCGCCTACAGCCAGGTGTACTTCGGCGGAGCCGTGCTCACTTGGCTGGTCAATATTCTGGCCGGCGTCCTACGCGGCACCGGCAACATGAAATTGCCATCGCTGATGATCGTCAATTCCGCGATCTTGCAGATCATCCTTGGCGGAACGCTGGGTCTTGGTCTCGGCCCGGTGCCGCAGTTCGGAATGCCGGGTGTTGCGACGGGATCGTTGATCGCTTATTCGGTCAATATCGCCGTGATGAGCTGGTATCTGTTCTCCGGCCGGGGCCGCATCGTTCCCCGGCTGCATGGGCTTCGCGTGGAGTGGGCGTTGTTTGCCGACATCCTCAAAGTCGGCGTGGTCGCCTGCTTCTCTCCGCTGCAAAATACACTGACGAACCTCATCTTCACGCATATGCTGGCGGTGTTCGGCACCACGGTCCTCGCGGCTTATGGTATCGGCGCACGCCTCGAATACGTGCTGGCGACCATCGCCTTCTCCGTCGCCGTTGGCGCGGTGCCCATGATCGGCCTGGCGATCGGGGCCGGGCGCATCGCGCGCGCCCGTCGTGTCGCCTGGACGACGGGCCTCGTGGCTCTCATCGCGATCGGCGCGCTCGCAAGCGCGATCGCGGCCGTCCCCGGTCCTTGGGTCAGCCTGTTCACGGATGATGCCGGAGCACGCGACGCGAGCCGCCAATATCTGACGATGGTGGCGCCGTTCTACGCCTTCAGCGGACTTGCCTCGGCCATGTATTTTTCCTCGCAGGGCGCCGGCAATGTGGTGGGGCCGGTGCTGGCACAGACGGCACGGCTCATCACCATCGTCGCCGGCGGCTGGTGGCTCGCGGCGCAGTCGGCAGCAGCCACGAGCTTCTTCGCGCTGAACGCAACGTCAATGATCGCGCTCGGCATTCTCTCCGGCGTCGCCGTTGCGCTCACGCGCTGGGGACCACGCAAGAAACCGGTGGTGTCCAGCGCAACCTAGGAAATCTCTTTTGGTTGCGTTCATTGACGACATTCGTTCCGAACGATGCGCTCGATACGTCGGGTCAAGCAGACCGGGAAGCAACGACGGCTGGAATCTACGAAGACCAGCGCGAAAAGGGCCCTGATGCACGGCAACTACGATCCTCTCGAGAACATGAAGAAGAACGGTGCTAGCCTCAAGGTCACGAACCAGATCGACATCGAGACGATTCTGGACAATTCACTCTCAGGTGGTATCGTTCCAACGCCGTGCGAAGCTGAGCTTCAAATCGTTGGCCGCCGGACACTCGTTCCCGTCGGCAAGTTTCGCGGGGCTAAACTAAAGACATATTGAGGGAAAAGGCGATGGGCTCAAGACCTTACACCACGGCTTCATTCAGAAACCTGATGAACAGCAATTACTACCCTCTGGCGAACATGAAAAAGAGTGTGGCCAAGCTCAAGGCATCGGCCCACATCGATCTGCCGACTCTGGAATACGGCCAGTACCACCTGATTCTGACGCCGGCCTCGAAGTGGCCGCAGGGCAGCGCGAAGTACTGGCACAAGGAGAAGGGGCGGGTGCGCGTCGATCTCGCGGCCCAGCCGAACACCACCCCGCTATCCAGGGACGAGCCCGATGTCGTTCCGCTGACCCGATGCGCGTTGCTCGATGCCTGCGTCCGGAAATGCTTCAATTCGGAGCCGCCGATTCCGATGAAGACCAACATCATCACGCACGAGGCGACCGACCCGGGCGCGAACACGCATGAGATCCGGCTGGAATGGGAGTACGAGGGAGACAGCAAGACGCCCACGCTGCTCCACCTGACGATGGTCTGTCCGTACAAGCCGGCGCACGATGCTCGAACTGACGATACTCGGTCTGTAGAAGCCGGCGAAAGGCTGAGCTTGGGCTAGATCGCAACTGCATCATCTGATCTGAACGGCGCGGGCCGGCACTTTGCCGGCTCGCGCTTTTTGTTGCGTAGGTTGGAAGCACAGCAAACCAGCCCTGCGGCGGTGTGTCTCCGTCCCTCCTCCCGTCATGGGCCTGTCGCATGAAGATGGTCCGCTCCGTCTCATTGCGTGCGAGTCGCCATGCGACCGGGGGCTCATGAGGAGGTGCGGCCGATGCCGGTTGGATTGCTCGAGGTCGAAGGCACGATTGAGGTCAGCCAGTTCTGGCCGGAGGGGCGGTCGGACGCCGACACCACCAAGGTCGTCGTGAACGTCGCCCCCGATGCCATCCGTTTCCTCAAGAACGATTCTTCGCCGTTCCAGCCGACCCACGTCTTCGACAATGCCAAGGTCAAGGGCAGGACCGCGACGGCGCCGATCAAGAACGGCAAGCTCACCATCCGCCTGCAGGGCATCGACGCGCCCGAGCTGCACTACCAGCCGTCGCCGCTCTCGCCCGCCGAGAAGAAGGGCCTGACCGACGCCAAGCGGAAGGCCTATCACGAGGTCACGCACCCCTACCGGCAGCTCCTCGGCGCGACCTCAAGCAAGGCGCTGCATGATTTCCTCAGCAACACCGGCGAGGCGACGCTCGCCTGCCGGGTGTTTACCCATGTCGATGCGCCGAACGAAGTGTTCGACACCTATGGAAGGCTGGTCGGCGACATCGAGGTGACGGTCGCGAACAAGGCGGTCGATATCAACCACTGGCTGGTCGAGCAGGGCTTTGCCTATCCGACGTTCTACTCCTCGATGAACGACGACGAGATCAGGGCCTTCCTCGCGCTCACCAAGATCGCGCGCACCAAGAAGCTGCCGGTCTGGAAGGCCCTCGCCAAGACCATTCCCGCCTTCGACTTCGACCTGCGCGAGCCGAAAAAGAACGAGACCGACGTGCTCGCGACGGATAAGGGCCCCGTGATCCTGCCAAAGCTCTACCGCCGCCAGACCAACTGGGCGGCGCGCAAGAAGGCGACGGTCACGAGCCAGAACTTCCAGAAATTTCTGGCCGAAGGATCCGGCGGCAAGCCGGACACCTGCTACGCAATCGACGACTTCCTGGCGAACGGGGTGCACTCGGCGACGCCGCGCAATTTTGCCGACTTCGTCGAGGGTGGGACGAAGATCAAGTTTCAGCCGGATGGGTTGGTGTTCGGCGAAGCGCCGTCGACGCTGGTTGGGGCGGACGGGAAGGTGATTGCGGGGTTTTGAGGGGGCTCGACTGCGTCCCAATCCCTCCGCAAATTTTTCTACGTCGCTATTGGCACACTAACGCCGTAGTTGTACTATGATTAGACTTCTATTTGAGAAGGGCTTCAGACGCCAGACGCACGCATCTCTCGAATCCCGAGAGATCGTCGAAGGGATTGGACGCTTTCACCGGATTCCGAACAATGGGAAAGCCGCCATGCTCGACCACGGACCATTCGATCATGAGATTGTCGGAGTTACCGAAATTCTCGACCGTCATGCCATGGGCATCCTGCAATGGACGCGTCTGTAGGCCGGTTGCGGCCGACGTCGACACGCGATGAGCATAGTCCGAGGCATCATTCGTGTAACCGAACACGCGCTTGCCGAGGCCGACCATCAGACCGAGTTCGAAGACAGTTCCAGCATCGGCACTCGGTCCTCGAAAGGGAGTCAGATTGAAGATGCCCAGATCAGCGTTCCGCATCATCGCTTCGTTCGCACGGTAGATGAGACGATCGACGCGCTGCCCACTCTCGCTCGTCGTAATTTCATTATCGAAAGGAAATAGACCCTCTAACCCGTATCTGGAGCATAGCAGCTTCTTTTGCCGGCCAATCTCGATGGCGTCGGGTAAGAAGACATCTGGACCGGCTAGATAGACTTTCGGCATGGAGAATCGATTCATCGAGTTGATTGACTGCAACGACGATACGCTTGGTTGCCTCGTCAAGAAACACAAAATTGAACACAGCACGAATCGGCCACCGCGCATCGCATCACCGAAATGGAGACCGGAATGACTGACGAAGCCGTAGCAGCGCAAGAGCGTAGCCGCCTGGTCGATCACTTCAAACGCGCTTATCAGATTATCGTCGGCGTTTCGATCACGGTCGCCTGCAGCAATCTGTTTCCTGGAAAATTCATCAGCTTTCCGCTGGACACCTCGTTCTGGCTGTTCGGCCGCCTTCTTCGTGACGGCTGTCCCGATCTTTCACGGCGGAGATCGCTCGCTCGACATCAAATACCTGCATCGCCGACCGGCGGGATTTTGGGGACACGCCGCCTACGTGTGGGACATCTACATGTTGCTCATTACGGCGATCTTTTTCGTCAAAATAGCTCAGTCGGTGCCCATTCCGCACGACGTTAAGCCGCCGAATCCGACCGCTCAAACATCCCCGGACAATTTCTATCTGTGGATGGGATCAATGCTTGTGTTCGATGTCTGCGTGCTGATTTTCGATGGAATCAAGAGTCACTCTCTGGGACTGGGCGGCGCCAAGCTGAGCGCGTATGTGACGTGGACCGTGATAAACTTGGGGCTAGGCCTCATCTGCCTCGGCGCTGCCCTGTGTCCTCTCGCCACCGGCCTGTCCGAGGGAGCGCTCGCGGCTGCAGTGTTCGCCTTTGCGCTGATACGCACCACGGTGGACTACATTCAGGGCCGGGAATTCCTGTTTCCTTGATCCTGCGGGACAGCAGGACGCGCTGTTGGCACCAGTTAGCAGTCGCACCAGACAAAAATGGCCCGCGCGAAGCGGGCCATTTTCTCATCGGAAGCTGTGACGTCCGAACCTGGCCTTCAGCGACGTCGGACCGCCAAAGCACCTTGCGCGTCAGCGAAGGCCGCCGGTGACGTGAAGGGTCTCGCCCGTGACGTAGGACGCGTCGTCCGAAGCGAAGAAGGCCACCGCGGCGGCGATCTCCTCAACCTTGCCGATGCGGCCAAGCGGCGTGGTGGATTCGATCCAGTTGCGCATGTCGCCCTCGTGCAGGCCGGCGGAGACCACGCCTTCGGTGGCGATCATGCCCGGATTGACGGCGTTGACGCGGATCTTGCGCGGCGCAAGTTCCTTGGCCAGCACGGACGAGATCGCATCCACCGAGGCCTTGGTCGCCGTGTAAACGGCCGTATTCGCCGGCGCAATCGTCGACACGCCTGAACTGATGTTGATGATACTTCCGCCATTGGGGTTGAAATGCCTGGCCGCTTCAGCCGAGACCAGCAGCAGGCCAAGCACATTGAGATCGAATTGCCGGTGGAAATGCTCAGGCGTGATGGCCTCGAGCGGGGCGAATTCGTAAATGCCCGCGTTGTTGACGAGGATGTCGATCGCACCGAACGCCTTCACCGTCTCCGCGACCACGCTTTTCACGGCGTTGGCGTCGGCCAGGTTGCCCTGGACGGCGACGGCTTTACCACCCTTGGCGGCGATGGCGGCAACCACGCGGTCGGCGCCCTGCTTGCTGGCGCTGTAATTGACAGCGACCGCGGCCCCCTCCGCCGCGAGCCGGGCGGCGATTTCGGCACCGATGCCTTTGGATGCGCCGGTCACGAGCGCAACTTTTCCTTCAAGTCTCTTGGTCATCGCAGTTCTCCTCGATCCGGCCGTCAGCCGACATTCAATAGTTCAATACTAGTGAACTATTGAATGAGTTCAAGGGAGGCGCTATATTTTAGGCATGGCGCAGTTCGTTCACCCATCGCGGGACGAGATTACCTTGGCCGGGGTGCTTGGAGCCCTCGCGGATCCGATGCGGCTGCGCATCGTCAAAAGCCTTGCGGCGCAAAACGATTGCATGTCGTGCACCGAGGCGGCGCCTTGCCCTGACATGGCGAAGTCGACGCTGTCGCACCATTTCCGGATCCTGCGGGAGGCTGGCCTGATCCGGACCTCGAAGCAAGGCGTCCAGCACCGCAACGTTTTGCGCGAAGAGGACATCAATGCGCGGTTTCCCAAACTGCTCAAAATGATCTTGAGCTTTCCGGACTGAGGACATTCGCTCACGTCAGCAGATTTGCGGGAGAGCGTCGCTGACGTTTCCACGCGGCTCGATTGCGGTGGCAGATTACGGCGCACCTAATCCGGCACGAGAGTTAAGTGCACTGTCACCGAAATTTGACGCGTATTGAGTGCACTGTCACCGTAACACGGTAACTCCGAGCACGCCAGTTTCCCTAGCGCAGCCTACGATCATCGCAAATAGGCTACTGCGGATTGTCTAGCGGGACCATTTTGGGCGTCAACCACCAGAGCAGGAACAGCAATGCGGCGCCGTGAGAGAGCAGCGCCGTTGATAGTGGCACGTTTATGATTTGCTGAACCACAATGCCGGAAGAGAGAAGAACGAACCGCGCCGGCAGATGCGACGCCATCGCGCTCCCGAATGCGAGGATAGCGCCGGATGCTAGTACGGTGAGGGGCGCCCATTCCGTGCCGACCGATGCAATCCCTTCGGTTGATAGGAGAGAGGCATTGAAGTTTCCGAGTTCGTACGCCCTTGCAAGCTCGACGCCGAGCTGCGGATCGTAGGGGCAGCCGATGAGAGACCGGACAAAGCCGATCTGACAAAAATGCGTCGGAGCGTGGCTGTAGAAGAAGGCGTTGTAGACCTCCATTGAGATCGAGGTGACGCCGAACATCCGGAAATTGATCAGCCCGAAGACGCGATAAACTCCGTGGTGCAGGCCCGATTCGACCGCTAGGCTTGCCAGACCGACAACGAGCGGCAGAAGGACTGAAAGTATGACCGCGTTCTCTGGCTTTGAAAATCGCTGAAGTGCTAGCAAAAACAGCAACCAGAACGGCGCGAAGGCTGCAAATTTGGAAAGGGTTGCCGGATAGAACGCCGCCATCAGGACGAGTGCTGCGATTGATGGTAAAGCCCGGCGGCGCTCTACAAAGCAAGCGAATGCGAACGGCAGAAGGGTCGATTGCACAATCCCGTTTGCGTACCTGAGCGGCATTGGGAAATCGATGCTATCGCGGAACTGATAGATATCCGCCAAGCCAACTAGATGAAAGTTATAACGTAGCGCGGCCCCAACCGTGACGGCTCCAATCACAAGGAGCGCATAGGGAAGAAGCTCTGTGAACGACGGGCGAAGCTGAAAGCGAGCCAAGCGCAGACGGCTCGATGTCACCAACACAACAAGAAGAGCGGCGCCGGACAAGAAGGCGGAAACAAGTGCTGCCTGGTGGTCGTATGGTAGCCTTGAGAATGGGTTAATCCATAGATACCCGACGACGATGCAAAGGAAATAGATCGAACACACGTAGCCGAACGAGAACGGTGCACGTCGCAGGATATAAGTGGCAAAGACTGCGAAAGACGGCGCTGCGATGAAAGCCAGCAAGCTGGCCTTAGGCGAGACCTCAATACCCGGAATAGGTTGGTGGAAATATCCGAATGTGGCGCCTACGCAGTAAAGGGATATGCATGTCGCAACGGCGGTCGCGACGAGGAGGATCGCCCGCATTAGTTATCATCATTGGGCGGAAGTATCGATCCAAAAAGACCCTTAACAGCAGAAGAAGGGCGCCCCCCACAATGAGAATTCCAACAATCGTCCAAAGCGCGGTGTGCATAGAGAGATTTTACACCCACGGCCGCAAATAGCGCAATAGATAGCAACGATAGGGTAACAGCCGAAAACTTCGGGTTACGGTGCGGTTACAGTGACAGTGCATTTAATCCGGTAAAAAAATATTAAGTGCACTGAAGATCAT
>NZ_VSSR01000108.1 GCF_008123515.1 Bradyrhizobium cytisi | reverse complement strand
CAAGAAAAGTGGGTACTAGCATCTTTCGGCAAGCTGTGGAGGCGCTCGATATCTGCCGCCGCGAGGGCATCTCGCGGACTTGCATCATGGCGGCGATGAACTGGAACTTCTCCATCGGGCACATTGAAGCACTCGCCAAGTTGGCGAAATCGCACGACGCCAACGTCCGGATCAACCCGATCAAGCCGACCGAGCCCGCGCATATGAGGATCGCGCTTCCGCCGAGCATGTACTATGCCGGTTTCGCCCGGCTGATGGAGTTGTGCGATCCCGTGGACCTGGGCGAACCTCCCATCGCGGCGGTGACCAACACCTCGGAGGCTCGGCGATGTCCTTGCGGACGAACGTCATTCAGAATCCACTCGATCTCGCCAGACGGCAAGGTCCATGTGAGTCCTTGCGTCTATCTACATGACTACAAATCGGAATTCGATCTGCTGACGAATGAGCTGTCGGAGATCATTTCCAGCCCGCAATTTCGGGTGTTCAGGCAGCGCAACGCAAATCCGGACATAGTCGAGGGATGCAGCGGGTGCTCGTTGCTCGCCAAATGCGGCGGGGGATGCGTGGCCAGGTCATATCTGTATCGTCGGCACATGACGGGCGGCACGACCATGCTTGCGCGCGATCCCTATTGCCCGGCGGAGCAAAGGCCACAGCAAGCCTTTCCACAATCGCCAGCTCTGAAGAGAGAGGAGCGATTGGTTCATATGGACTACCTTTGTACCTGGATCGGCCAGCCACACTAGCATCTTCCTGACGACATCAAGGGCTGGTTGATGTCTGAGAAACTTAGCAACCAAAGGAGCTGACTATGGGTGACGCACAAGGTGAGCGCGGCAAGCCGCACCCCGTCCCGACGTGCTTGGGAAAACACACTGAATAAAGCAAGAATATATTTGGAAGCCTTAAGCTCTCGATACGAAGAGCCCAACGCCTGTGCGTCGTGCAACATGCGCAAGGCATGCAACTGATGATCTAGCGGTGACTTCAAATACGCTGATACCTCTGATGCAAGCGCCAACCCGCGCTCCAAGTCCGCTGTGTTACCTGCGTCACCCCTAAAGCGAGGCTAGGCGAAACCAGATACCACCTCAAGTCGAAAGTTTTGCAAGAGTCGCTGGCTTTCTGGCGGTCAGTCGAGTCGAAAGCTACCTGCAACCGTTTCTTCCACCACACTAAACCCGTCCTTCTCTTCCGGCCAATTAGCACCGTTCACCGGCTGCATGGCTGCAAGTGCTGCGCACTCGCCCTCTTCGTTCCCGTCGCAAGCGATGCACCCGCCGTCTCCGGCGCTGGCCTCCGTCAGAAGGCCGCGATTGGCGCGGTCAAAACGATGGAGGAAACAATGCGCCTGATGCGGACCGAACTTTGCGGTCTCGCGGCCAAGATCTGCGCGGCGCTGCCGACCTTCCCCGAAGGATCGCCTCAACGCACCGCGGCGGGACGTCAATCTCCGCAACATCTGGGCCGTCCTGGCGCGCCGCGACTTCTCGCCCTGACGCGCTCGGCAACGCCCCTGTCGGTTCGCACCGGCAGGGGAGACGCGTCGTCGGCCGATGCCCTGCATGCGAAAAATCTGACGGGTCTGGCGCGCGATTTCCTTAGACGTGTATCGACATCGGGGAAACGGTGCCGGTGCTCGAGGAGGGTGCCCCCGAAAATTGCCAGCCGAAAGAGAGGCGTGAACCCCGATGGTCAATTGACCGCTCTCACCGCGCGAGTGGTTCTTGACACGAACCGTGATTGCTTCCGTCTCATCCAGGATGCGCTGGGCATCATCGAGGAATTCCTGTCCCTCGATGGTCGGTCGCGTGCCGCCGTTCGTGCGCTCGAAGAGCGTGACCCCCAACTTGTATTCGAGGTCTCGCAGGCGACGACTAAGAGTCGGTTGCTTGATTCTGAGCGTCTCTGCCGCTTGGCGTAAGCTTCGGTGCTGGGACGCGGCGATCGCCAGCGCAAACCTCGAAATTCCACTGGCACGGTCGAAGGCCTATGGCGAGTTGCGTGTAGCGCGCGATCTCCAGTATTCGGTCAACGACCAGCGGTGCGCGCGCGTGGTAGACTCGGTGTCCGCCCCTCGGACTAGGCAATAAGGACAGGTTGGAAGACCTTAGCGCAGGAACTGCTTCTCGACGAGTTTCACCCGGTCCATTCCCTGCAGGCGGAAGATTTCTTCGACGGGAACGATATCCTTGTTCACCGTGTGAATGCCGCCATCGCGGCGAATGCGCGCAAAGACATCCTTCATCGCCGTCACAGATGCGCGAATTGCATGGTTGCCGTAGATCACCATCCTTATTTTGCCCAAGGCGGAGATCCGCCCCTCGTTCATCTCTGGATAGGCGGTCGGCACGATGACTATCGGAGCATCGCCGCTCCAGGCGCGCACAAAGCTTTCCACCTCATCTGGCGTGTTCTGCTTGGAGTGGATGAGGATCATGTCCGCGCCAGCCGCCTCATAAGCTGCCGCGCGCTTGAGTGCCTCCGCCTCCCCTAGACCCGCAATCAATGCTTCGGTGCGAGCGATGACCACGAAGTTGGGATCTCGCCGCGTGGCAAGAGCCGCAGAAATCTTGCCCTGAAACTCCTCGATCCGGAGCAACTCCTGCCGGCCTGTGATCGCAAGGCTAGACACCTTGGGAAAGGTCTTGTCCTCGATAACGACTGCCGCGGCACCGGCACGCTCGTATTCGGCAATTGCATGGGTGACGTTGATGGCATTGCCAAAGCCGGTATCGATATCGGCAACGATGGGCAAATGCGTGAAACCTGACATCGCACGCACCATGTCAAGATGCTGAGTCATGCTGATGAAGGACAGATCGGGCAGGCCGTAAAGAGCCGAGAGCTCAAAGCCGGAGGCCCAAATTCCATCGAACCCCGTCTCCTCGGCGAGCTTTGCCGACAATGGGCTGTGAGCCGCCATCACGTGCAACAGCCGACTCTCGTTTAGCTTTCCCCGCAATATTGAGGCCATAGGAACTCCGATTCAGCTCAGTGGCGTCTTTCAACAAGGGTTGGGTACTGATCGCTCTTCTTGATACTCTGCCGCCGGTCTCCGATCGAGGAGAGCTGCTAACCGCGCGATCCCGACCTCGGCCGCCCGCCGGCTCGATGGCGTTGAAAGCGACAATCGCACGGCGTTCGGCACGGGCTGATTGTCAACGGCAAAGTGCTCGGCGCTCCTAAGCAAGACGCCGGCAGCTACCGCCGATCGTACAAAGCTGTCGCACGTCCACGGCGCCGGCAAGGGCAACCAGACATGCATCGATCCCGGTTTTGAGATAAGACCGATCTGGCCTAGCGCGCCACGTGCAATCGCCTCCCGCGCTGCATTCTCCTCCCGGATCGCCTCGGAAATCAAATCCGCCGCGCCCGAAAGCGTCCAACTTGCAACGACGGCGGTCAACAGTGGAGCCGCAGTCCAGAACGAGAGCCGTTCGACCGGCGCCAGCGCCGAATCGCATTGTGCTCGCGAAGGCGCCACCACGTATGCCAAGCGTAACCCATGCGCGAGTCCTTTCGTCGCGCTCATGACGTACCACACGACGTCTGGCGCGATCTTGGCAATCGGTGCGGTGGCATCGGGATGCAACCGTCCAAGGGCGTCATCCTCGATGATCGGCACCCCGTAACGACGGGAAATATCTGCAAGAGCAACTCTACGGGATAACGGCATGATTGCCGTGGTCGGATTTTGCACCGTGGGATTGCAGTAAAGGGCGCGGACGCCGCCCTTCCGGCAGGCCCTTTCGAAGGATTCAGGCAGAATACCATCCCCGTCGACATCAAGTCCCGCCAACTCTATGCCGGCTATCCCGGCAAGCTCACGCAAGGCCCCGTAAGACAAGCGTTCGGTAAGCAATCGGCCACCTTTGCCGACCAGGTGATGAAACAGGATAAGGAGCGCGCTCTGCGTCCCGTTGGTCGTAAGGATGCATTCGATATCGATCGCATCGCCAAGGCGTGGCGCCAGATAGCGCGCCCCACCGAGTCTTCCGCTGGACGAGCCACGCGCTGCACCGCCATGAATCAATCGGTCGAGATCATGCTCAGAACGAAGCCGATCAATCGCGCGAGCCAATTCGGCGTCAAGCCTAGGCACCGCAGGCGGCAATGAACGCGTGAAATCAACAAGCGAGCTCTCGTGGAGGGGTTCGGAAATTTGTGGTGCTTGGATTTGCATAGAAGCTGGGGTTGTATCTGCAACAGGAATCATTCCGAGCCAGTCGGCTCGGCTGCCATGGGCAGTTTGAGTCTATAACCATACGACGTTGCCAAGTCAAAGGTTCTATACAACTATTCGCAAACCGAGCTTACAATACGCTTGGACAGGTCAGAGAAAGGCAGTCGTGAATTCAAATCGTATTGAGCGGGCAGGTGTCAGCTTGTGGCGACAAGTCGGCGACGTGCTGGCTGAGGATATTGCAAACGGTACTTTCACAGCAGGCGAGCGTCTACCGTCGAGTGAATCGCTTGCTGCACGCTTTAGTGTCAATCGACACACGGTGCTAAAGGCCATTGCACACCTGGAATCGGAGGGCTTTCTAAGAATCGAGCGGGCGCGCGGCGCTTATGCCGTCGTGAATCCCATTGAATTGCGCCTCGGTGCCAGAAGTTGGTTCGAGCAGAACCTTCGCGACGGCAATCGCACGCCATCACGCAAGCTCATTGCGATGGAAAGAGTTCGCGCCTCGCTGGAGACCGCGACGGCACTCCAGATCAAGCCCGGCAGTCCGGTTCTCTTCGTGACCCTGCTGGGCGAAGCGGATGGATTTCCGGTCAACTACAACTACAACTATTTTCCCCTGAAGCGTATGCCGGGCCTGGAGGAAGCTTTCCGGGACATCGGTAAGGAGCCCACGGAGGACTTCTCTTTCGGCAAGATCTTCAAGTCCATCGGCGTGAAGGATTTTCGACGCAAGACGATCCGAATTCGCGCGCGACCGCCGAGCCGCGAAGAGGCAATGCATCTGAAGATGCCGATAAGCGCTTACATTCTACTGACAGAAGTCGTTCAGGTCGACAGCAAGGACATCCCCGTCGTGTATGCGGAAACCTGCTACAGCGCCGGCCGCGTGAGCTTACTCTTAGACATCTGATGCCTCGCGTTTGACGGGTTCGCGTCGGCTCGGCCGAACCGTGCTGACCGAGTCGGGCGGTGTCTGTCTCAAGCGCTGGTGGCACCTGCTTTAGTCCATGATCGCCTCCTTTCTGGCGAAGCTTGCCCTGGAAAGCCACGCTGGCCGGATCGAAGTCGCCGATCGGTGCCCGGGCTCTTGGGCATGCCTCCCCCACTGACCCGGCTTTCTCCCGGAAGCCTTAGTCACCGAAGTTGCGTCAGCGTCCAAACATTCAAACATTCCACTCTACGTGCCTCAGAATATTCGGCCTTTGGAGCAACAGGGCTGCTGTCATCAAACGGTCATGCGGCAATGGTTCTATAACCATAATCTCCAGGCGTGGTCCAGATGTGAGGAACTCCTTTGGTAGGCGTATCCGTTCGCGGAATTTCTAAATCGTTCGGCTCCGCTTCGATTCTCAACGGGATATCGCTCGATATCTGCGACGGAGAGTTCTTGACTCTTCTCGGTCCGTCGGGCTGCGGTAAATCCACTCTCCTAAGGATCATCGCTGGGCTCGAGCAGCAGGATTGCGGGACTATCGAGGTCGCCGGCATCAAAGTCGATCACCTCCGTCCCAAGCTGCGCGACGTCGCGATGGTGTTTCAGTCATACGCCCTCTACCCGCATCTGACAGTCTCGGAGAATATGGCGCTGCCTCTGAGAATGCGCAGACTTTCGGCTTGGCAGCGACTTCCTGTCATAGGTGCTCTCCTCCCAAATGTTCGCTCGGTGTGCACCGAGATCAAGACCGAAGTAGCGCGGACCGCGAAGGCGCTCGGGATCGACCATCTCCTCTCACGCAAACCCAGCCAACTTTCCGGCGGTCAGCGTCAACGTGTGGCCGTCGGCCGGGCCATGGTTCGCCATCCTGCAGTCTTTCTGATGGACGAGCCGCTCTCCAATCTGGACGCGAAGTTACGCGTCCAGATGCGCGGTGAAATCAAGGAGCTGCATCGTCGCCTTGGCGTGACCTTCGTCTACGTCACCCATGATCAGACGGAAGCCATGACCATGTCCGATCGCGTCGCGGTCATGCTGGATGGTCAAGTTGCGCAAGTGGCATCGCCGCGGCAGATCTACGCTTGTCCCGCGGATCGACGAGTTGCCGAATTGATAGGTGCGCCCAAGATCAACCTGCTCGAGGCCGCGCCGAGAGGCGAGGGACTCTTGGCTATTGCGGGGTCTACCCTTGCGGTCGACAATGTGCTGGATTTCGGAGACAGCGTCACGGTTGGTATCCGCCCGGAGTCGCTGCAGTTTGCCGACCGCGCCGGCCTGAATACATTGACGGGTAGGCTGCGCTATGTCGAGCATGTTGGCGCCGATCTATTCGCTTATGTCGACGTCCCAGGCTCGCGCGAACCTTTGGTTGCGCGCCTTCCGGTCGAGCTTGCCTCAAGGCTTCAATCCGACCAAACCCTACATCTCCGAGTTCGGTGCGAGCAGGCGCTGCTTTTTTCCGCCGATGGGCGCCGACTTTCCGAGGGCGATGGTCAAGTCACTCCGCTTCGGAGCTACGCAGAGTGATGTCGCAACAGCAAGTTGTTGTCGACCGAGAGTTGTGGGTCGAAACAGGATCTGCGGAGGCGCTTGCCGGCTATGCCCTGGTCGGGCCGGCTTTGTTTCTCATCTTGGTGCTGTTCATCTTGCCGGCGGGGGCCGTTCTCGCAATCGCCGCGACCGACTGGCATCTCGGGGCAAAGACGCTGTCATTCATTGGCACGGCGAACTTCACCAGCCTGCTCGCCGATCGAGCGTTCCGTGCGGCGCTGTTCAATACGGCTGCTTACGTCCTTATGGTTGTGCCAAGCACGCTGGTTCTCGGGCTGTCCCTGGCGCTCCTGATCGAGAGCGGTAAGAGCTTGCGCGCCTTCTATCGCGCAATCCACTTCTTGCCATTTATGACCTCGCTTGCCGCCATGGCAATCGTGTGGGAGGCGCTGCTGCATCCGACGATCGGCTTGGTCAACCAGGTATTGGCGGCTGTTGGGTTGCCGACCGCCAACTGGCTCCGTAGCGAGACGACGGTCTTGCCCATCCTGGCGGTCATCGGCACCTGGCAAAGTCTTGGCTTGGCGCTGGTGCTGTTCCTCGCGGGCCTCAAAGCCATTCCGCAGGAGCTCTACGATGCCGCCGAGATCGATGGCGCTGATGGGTTGCTCGATCGCTTGCAGACCGTGACCCTGCCGTCACTAGCTCCGGTCTCCCTCTTCGTGGTCATCGTCGTGATGCTGCGCGCTTTCGCGACCTTCGATATTGTCCAGATCCTGACAAAGGGAGGGCCCGACGACGCCTCGGTCATGCTTTTGTACGCGCTGTACCGAGAGAGTTTCGAGTATTTGAGGACCGGTTACGGAGCAGCCATCGCCGTCATCTTTCTGGTGATCGTTATCGCTCTTGCAGCGATTCAGACGCGCGTCGTGAACACCCGGACGTCTCGCTCATGACCCCGCGTACGAAAATTCTGTCTGGCCTAGTTCGCCACGTCATACTCCTGACGACCGGCTCACTCGTTCTTGTGCCCTTTATCTGGATGGTGAGCTTGTCTTTAAAGCCGCCGGCCGAACTCTTCTCGTCGAACTTTACCTTGCTGCCGGAGCATTGGTTCGCGGTGGAGAATTATACCAAGGCGCTCACCGCAGCGCCTTTGCCAAGATACATGCTGAACGGAGTGATCGTATGCGCGGCGATCCTTCTGCTGCAAATCATCGTTTGCGCGCCAGCCGCCTATGCGCTTGCGAAAATTCGTTTCGCCGGTCGCGAGATCATCTTCGGGTTCGTGCTGATCGGTCTGCTCATTCCGCATCAGGTGTTGGCATTGCCGCTGTTCATTCTGTGCTACTGGCTTGGAATTCTCAACACTTATGCTGCGCTGATCTTCCCGTTTGTTGTCTCACCCTTCGGCATCTTCCTGTTCCGCCAGTTCTTTATGTCCATCCCTGACGACATCGTCCATGCCGCTCGGCTGGACGGCCTTTCGGAGCTGAGCATCGTGTGGCGGATTATGCTGCCCATGTCCCTTCCTGCCGTCATCGCCTTTTCGATTGTCTCGGTCGTCGGCCATTGGAATGATCTCTTCTGGCCACTTCTCGTAGTGCACTCGCAAGAGTTCATGCCTCCATCACTCGGCATCGTCACCTTCGCCAATGCGGAAACCGGCAATGATTACGGACCGTTGATGGCAGGGGCTACGCTGGTTGTCGCACCCTTGGTCATTGCCTTTTTTGCTGCGCAGCGTTGGTTTATCGAAGGACTTACGGCCGGAAGCGTCAAATGAGCGTTCTGAAGATCATGAGCCAGCGCTGCTTGCCTGCTGTGATTGTCCTCGGTGCCGTTTTGATCGGAAACGTTGCACATGCCCAATCCACCGTCTTGCGCGTTTCCGCGGCGCCCTCGATCTTCTCCAAGACGTTTCGCGCCCTGGCATCTGCGTTCGAGAGGGAGAACCCCGATGTTCGCATCGATCTTGACGTCTCGCAATTCGACCAGCCGGCGATCATGCGGCAGACTCTGCGAATGGCAATCTTCGGCGACTTACCGGACGTTTCTTTTCAGGGCTCCAACTATCTCCGCCTGCTTGCCGACCGCAATTTGCTGATACCGCTGGACCGGTTCATGAATGCCGATCCTGCGTGGAATCCACAACTCTACTCCCCCTCGGTGGCATCCGCCGGCCGCGTCGGCAAGATGACTTACGGTCTCGGCGTCGGGATGTCCTTCCCTATCGTTTTTTACAACAAATCCCTCGTCTCGAAGGTTCAGGAGGGAGCTAGTTCATTCCCTGGCAATTGGGATGGCATCCTAGAAGTCGCAAGACGCATCCAGTCAGAAAACAACCAGGTCCTCGGACTCTTCTCCGAATACAACTCATTCATGTTCCAAGGGCTGGTGGGCTGCTTCGGCGGATCCATGATGAATGCCGACGACTCTCGGATCACCTTTACGGACAACGCCGGCCAAGAGGCGATGGAATTGATACGTCGCATCGGTCTCGCCGGACAGGCGAAGGTCGACATGACCAAATCGCAATCGCGGCAGGCGTTTACAGGAGCGCGGATCGCGATCCTTCTGGATTCGAGCAGCAGCCTCGCATCTTTTGAAAGCGAAGTGGCCGGTCGGTTCGAAATCGGGACGGCTCCGCTGCCAATGACTGGAAGTGATGCATCCCTCCCCACAGCCGGCATAACGGTCGTCATGCATACGACCGACCCTGCCCGGCAGGGCCTCGCATGGCGTTTCATGAAGTTCGTAACCGGCGTAGAGGGGCAAACTGTGGTCGCAACCACGACCGGCTATGTTCCCGCCAACGAAACCGCGATCGCGAATCCGGGGTCTCTCGCCGACCACTATGCGGCGCATCCAAATATGCAGGCGGCGCTGCGTTCCACCCCGCGTAGTCGAGGCTGGTATGCCTTCCCAGGCGAAAACGCTGGTCGGATTGACATGATGATCGAGGATCGCGTGGGCGAAGTCATGAGACTTCGACAACTTCCAGCCCCGGCGCTCGATCGCCTTGCCAAGGATATCAGCACTCAGCTGCCGAAATGATGCGTCAGGTATCCCTGGCGATGCGATTCTGCGTTCGTTGAAGTCCAAAAACGAGCGTATTCGCAGCTTTCGCGCACCGTCATTTGCTAGACCCTAAGCCCATTGCATTGGCTTGAGCGCCGAGTGCCTCGCTTTGCGATTGCGCCAGCTATCGATCCCATCCCTCAGCGGCGCCGAGAACAGTGCACACGCCAAGCGAAAAAGCGCGCGATCTTCTGACTGTCACAAAACGGTAGACTCCAAACTATAATTATAGAACTAATAGAGCAGGGGTGCGCCGCTGACGATGAGTACGTGGCGGTCAAACGGGCAACAGGAGGGCCTATAGATGCGTGGAGTTTCGAGTATCGCAGACCGGCGGGGGATCAGGCGCCACTACGCCGCACTTTGGCTGGCTGCAAGCGTTCCGCCGGTGATCGGGGCGACCGGTGCTCACGCCCAGACGACGGACCTCGGGACCGTCGAGACCTCGGATAGTGCAGGCGATGTCAATTCTGCCGTCCATCAAGCGCCGACGACAACGCCCTTGACTGCGACGCAGCCTACGTCCGTCATCGACAGGCACTACATCGAAAACAATATTTCGGCGACCAGCAACTTCGACAAGATCATCAACGTCGCCCCCAGCGTGATGACTTCGCCGAGCGGATTTGGTGGAGATGACGCAAAAATCTCGATCCGTGGCTTTCAAGTCGGCCAGTTCAACATCACCCTCGACGGAATCCCGCTTAGGGCGTTCAACCTTCTCCAGCGTAGCGGAAGCTTCGTCATGACGAACGACCTAGGGCAGGTCTCCATTGACCGCGGCCCGGGCACGGCGTCGACCGTGGGCGATGCGACGTTCGGCGGCACGGTGGCAATGCAGACCAAGTCGCCGATGTCGACCATGGCCACAACAGCGACGACGAGTTACGGCAGCTTCAACACCCAGCTTTACGGTCTTCAATTTGATTCCGGCCAGATCAAGGGCGCTAACGGCGCTTCGCTCTTCCTCGACACGCAGTTTACAAAGAGCGACGGGTATTTCACAAACACGGCTAAACAGCGTGAAAATGCGGCACTCAAGATCCAGCAGCCGCTCAGCGACAATACCATGCTCACCTTCGTATCGATCTACAATGATGAAATACGAAATTATTTTCAGGGCGCGTCACTCGCTCAAATTGCCGCCTATGGCCCGAACTATGGGCTGTCCTCCAACCCTAACCAGCAGCAGTACGCTGGCTACAATCGCTGGAGCCTGCAGACCGACTTCGAATACCTCGGCCTGAAGTCCGATTATGGCGACGGCTGGCACCTCGAAAATAAGGCCTACACCTACGGATATAACGCCGCGGCGCTGCTTCTGGGAAAGGATGTCAGTGAAAATTCAAGGCTCGGCACGATCTTCGGTGCTAGCAACGTGCCAGGCTCGGCGAATCCCGCGAACTATCGCTCCTATGGCGATGTAGTCTCGCTTACGAAGGATCTGCCTGATGGGGCGGTAAAGATCGGGGCCTGGGCCGACCACCAGCCGGGCTATCGGGCTAACTTCAACGTCGATATGACGTTGGCGCAGAAATACATCTCGACCAACTACAACCAGCACCTCACGCTGGATACGGTTCAGCCCTATGTTGAAGCAGATTGGAAAGCGCTGCCCGACCTGACGATTACGACCGGCGCGAAGTATGCCTATGTCATACGCAGCTATGAATCACTCGTCGACCCTAACACAAAGGGGCCCCTTGACTATGCTCAGACTTGGGCGAAGGTTCTGCCCTCGCTTGCCGCGAACTATAAACTGTTGTCCAACTGGTCGGTTTATGCGCAGGCTGCGCAAGGCTTTTTGACCCCTCCCAATGGTCTGACCACCACGGCCTCAGTACAACCTCAAACCACTTGGAACTATCAGGTTGGTACGTCGTACCAGAGCAAGACCTTCACGCTTGCCGGCGACGTCTACTACATCGACTTCAGCAATATGATCGCATCGCAGACGATCGGCGGTATCACCAACTACTTCAACGCCGGCGGCGTGATTTACGAGGGCGTGGAAGTCGAAGGAACGGTCCACGTCGGCAACGGCTTCAGCGTGTTTGCCAATGGCAGCCTCAACAGCGCGAAGAACAAGCAAACCGGCCAATGGATCGCCCAGGCGCCGAACGCAACAGCTGCGACCGGCCTGATCTATGAAGAGGGCAATTGGCATGCCTCACTAACGGACAAATGGGTCGGCCAGCGCTTCGGCGATGTCGGAGAAAAGCAACCGCTGTCACCATTCAATCAGCTCGACATGGCCATCACCTACAAGGTCAAGAACCCGCTGCCCAATTTGGCCGCAGTGACGGCGAAATTTGGGATCGACAACCTCCTCGACAGTCATGCGGTCGTAGACTTTGCCGGCTATTCCGGCGGGTCAGTGACGCCGCTGTTCTACACGCAGATCGGCCGGAACATCTATAGCAGCCTGTCTGTGCAGTTCTGACAGCAAATCATCATCGAAGGAATTGAACATGACTCTGGATCGTCTCACCGAACTCGCGGCGCAGTCCGATGGCATTCTCTACGTTATGGCCGTCCTGCTGCTAATCGCGCTCACCGTCATCATCGATCGCTTCTGGTATCTTGGCCGCACCGTCCGTCGCGGAAAGCGCGTCACCCGCATCGTCGCGCAATTTGCGCACCTCGACCGGAAGACGCTTGCGGACCTCGTCGAGAAATCACCGCGGCTGCCGCATCGCGCCTTGCTGGAAGTGCCGCTGCAGCATCCCGAGTTGAAGGACCCGCATCGATTGTCGGAGCTCCTGGAGGAAGCGATCTTATGGCAGGCCCCCAAGCTGGACAGCCGCTTGTGGATGCTCGACACCATCGTAACACTTGCGCCTTTGCTCGGCCTTCTCGGCACGATCGCTGGCATGGTCAAGGCGTTCGCAGTGCTCGGCGACGCCGGCAACGCGGCGACGCAGATCACCGGCGGCGTGGGCGAGGCTCTGATTGCGACCGCATGCGGCCTGCTGATCGCCATTGTAGGTCTCGTTTGCTTCAACAGCCTGAACAACTGGACGCGGCTCATCGTTCATCAACTTGAGACTTTGAAGATCTCCATGGTCAACCGTCTCGATGCGCCTCGGGTCGCTTTAGGCGAGAAGCGTTCTCACGGTCCCGCTATCCACCCGGTTGCAAATACGGGGACCTGACCAATGCGATATCTCGAAGTGCGGAAGGGCCGCATAGAAATCATCCCGATGATCGACATCATGCTCTTCCTGCTGGTGTTCTTCATCATGATCACGTTGCGAATGATCCCGGCGACCGGCATCGCCTCGCAGCTTCCGCAGAGCAGCACCGCACAGGATCTACCGCATCCAAAGATCGTCGTTACCATGTTTGCCGACGGCGCTATCGAGACGGATGGTCAAAAACTGACAATTGACGATCTGACGGCCAAATTGGCGGCCGAGCCGGACCGAGAGCACGCGGCCGTTACCATTGCCGGAGCCGGCACCGCCACGCTCCAGAATCTTCTCGCAGTGATGGATGCGTGCCGCAAAGCCGGCATTGTCCAGGTGGGACTCGCCGCGAAGGAAGCCAAGTAGGAGTGCAATCGTTGTGAGCATCGCGACAGCCGACCATTTCAGCTCACCGCAGGAGCGCTCCGCGCTGCCGGCTTCGTTTGCCGCCGCGCTATTGCTGGAGGGCCTCTGTTTTCTTGCCGTCGTCGGCTGGCTCACACAACGCCCGGCCAAAATCGAGTCCTCGGCGCCGACCATGCAGATCTCGCTGGTGGCAGCTCCGGCGGATCCGCCTCCTATGGCCGCGGAAACTCCGCCGGTGCCCGAAGAGACTCCCCCGGTGCCCGAAGATCCTCAAGTGACTCCACCGCCCGCGGAGGTCCCTCCGCCGCCGGCAGAGGTTGCTCCACCGGAACCTGCTCCGCTGCCTCCGAAGGCGGAGGCGCCAGTCGTACGCCCTAAGCGGGCAAAACCTCAGCCGCAGGTCCAGCGGAAACCCGCCGCTCGCCCCGCGCAGCAACAAGCGACGGCGAGCGCGGCGCCCAGCGCCGGCGCGATGTCAAGCTTTCAAGGCCAAATGCGACGTGCCGTGGAAAGTGCGCTGGTCTACCCGGCGTCTGCGCGCGCCTCGGGCCAGCATGGTCGTGCGCGTGTAACGTTTGCCTTTCTCGATGGACATGTGTCGGGAGTCAGCCTGGCACAAACGAGTGGCTCTTCGCTTCTGGATCAGGCCGCACTCGCCACCGTCAGGAGCGCGCATTATCCAGCTCCGCCCCCCGAACTAAGCCACCAGACGCTTCATCTCAGCGTCTACGTCGAATTCAAAGCGGGCCAGTGATGGCCGCACGCGGAGTTGAAGCGAGAGCGCAATGAGATTGAACATAGACCTCGACGGGGAAGGCAGGCAAACGGGAAGCATCAGCCTTCCTTCATCGACCAACGATTCCGCTTACCGTCAGATTCAAATACCCATCGTCACGCTCCGCAACGGAGAGGGGCCACGTATCCTGCTCATGGCGGGAAACCATGGCGATGAATTCGAGGGCCAGATCATACTGACAAGGCTGGCACGCGAACTGGACCTACGTCACATACGCGGGGGCCTCGTACTGCTTCCAGCGATCAATCTGCCGGCGGCATTGGCAGGCACGAGAACCTCGCCGCTGGACAACGGCAATTTGAATCGGAGTTTCCCAGGCAATCCCCGGGGCACGCCGACCGAACGCATCGCAGATTTTATCGAGAAGACGCTGATCCCTGATTCGGATTTTCTCATCGACCTTCATTCCGGCGGAAATTCTCTCAACTATTTGCCTGCTCCGAGCGTCACCGACATCGACGATGAAGCGGTACGCACGAAACTGCTAGGTATACTCCGCGCATTTGGATCGCCTGTCGGCTACGTATTCTCCGAACCGCCGACGACAGACGTAGGTACGATCGGATCGTGCCGCCGCGCTGGAATTGAGCGTCTTGGCACCGAGCTTGGCGGCGGGGGCGGCGTCTCACCGGCAGCGGTAGCGCTCGGAGAAGCCGGCGTGCTTCGCGTGCTCGCTCATCTCGGTGCGCTCGATCCCGATGCCATTGCAACTTTGCCTCCACCAAGTTCGATGAAGATCCTTAGGCGACCTAGCCCGCACACCAGTTACTACGTTTACGCCGAGAGCACAGGCGTCTTCGAGCCGTTCATCGAGCTTGGCGCGCGAGTTTCACCAGGCCAACCGGTGGGGCAAATCCTCACGCCGGAAGTACCCTGGCACGAACCGTTCACCGTTCACTCAAGCGTCACGGGCACGCTCATCTGTCGGCGGGCGCTGGGTCTTGCGCGCAGAGGCGACGGGCTGATGGTCTTCGCTGAAGACCTTGGCTGCTGAACCGGCAACAGATCGGCTCTGACGCCCGCCGGGCTGGGACACGGAATGAGTACAATGGGAACAACTCCAACACAGCACGACTTGGACGGCCTGCTACCGTCTGAGTTTCTGGTAGAAGCCTCCGGCGTTCCTGCCATCGCATATGTCCGCGCGGGCTCGCCGGGATCTCCCACGATCGTCGGGCTTCCTGGAGGCGGCCATCTGGCAAGGGTGTTCTACGGTCACCCCGGCAGTCGGGCGGAGGATTTTCTTGACTATTGGCTCGAGAAAAGCGGCTTTGGCCTCATCGCTCTTTCCTATCCGTCCGATCATCGTGTCTTTCGCCGTCGCCTGCCCGATTTGACGGTGACAGATTGGGGAAACGCCGCCGCGGCGATAACGGCCGAAATCATCAAAACGCGTGGTTTGCGTGGTCCGACTGTGCCGATCGGATGGAGCATGGCTGGCCGCGCCTTTCGGGCGTTCAATGTTGCCGCACGCAGTGCGGATCTCGATATGCCGGGGTTCATTGCACTCGCAGCGTTCCCACCAATGCCAGGTATGGTTCGCGTAGATCCGAAAGGAGAGCCATTTACTGTGGAAGGCTTCTGGAGAACCGGCTGTGATGATGCAGGCCTTTCCGCTCGCAACGAATCCTTTCTCCGTGACATCAATTGGGGGGAGACGGAGCTCATCGACGCTGCCGCATACGCGGAGTACTACATTGTGAACACTCCGATCCGGTTGCGAGGTGAACCCAATCAACGGGCCGGTCTTGAACGCAATTCCCTGCTCGACACAATCGCCGACCTGGGAACTTTTGCCTACCCGGATTATCCCTTCACGGGCGTGATCGCGCCTACGCGGATAAGTGACGCGCGACACGCTCTCACCGATCAGGCGACGTGGGGTTTCCTGAACAGCCAGAAGCTCTTCTCCGAGTATTCTGCCGCGAACTCGATGCCGGCGCTCGACGGGGCCTGGAGCCAGTTGCGAGAATTGGCCTTGCAGCTCCCAACCCGCCTCTGTCGGTATGTGGAGGGAGCTCATTTCTTCTTTGTTGGACGCGACGGCGCCGCGCAAACCGCATTGCACATTGAGGATTTGTGCAAGCAGCTTGAGGATTTGCAGGTGACCATGGCGCGGCTCCTGGCACCATGAGTAAAGTTGGAATGGCCCGCTCTTAAACTACCATTGCCTCCTATCGATTGTCGCCATCCGAGAGAGCCGCTATTTGGCCTGGAACGTCCATGCCCGGGTGATCCAAATCGTACGGATCCACGATTCGCGAGGAATCATCCGCGCCGTCTTATTCAGAATGTCATCCCATTGCTGTTTGGACACTTGACTTGGAACATCATGGCTGGCTTTCCACGTGTCCAGAAAGCGTTCAGGGGTGAAGTGTTGCTCATGGCGCGCTTCCACGTAGCAATATTCGGAAAACAGACCATTCGGGTCGATCGCGTCCATCATATCTGCAATCGACTCACCCGTTCTCTTGAGACCGGGCGCTTCGCATTTCACCATCTCCTCAATCTCGCGCTGAAGCTGATCTCGCTTCAAGTCTCTAATGTTCCAGATAATCGTCAGAAAGCCGTGCTCCCTGAGTATTCGGTAGGCTTCCTTGAACATCTTGTATGCATCAACAAATTGGTACGCATTTCCAAGGAGCGCCCAATTTACTGAATTGTCGGGCAGTCGGGACGATTCGGCGGTACCTGACATCCACTGGAAGCGAGAGTCATGAGGAGCAAGGCGGTAGGCAACAGCGTGCATTGCGTCGTTGGGCTCAACGGCATAGCCGGTTACTCTTTGGTCGTCGAAAGATCGCAACAGGTTGCCCGTGCCAGCACCTAGTGGCTCGGCACAGTGAT
>NZ_VSSR01000107.1 GCF_008123515.1 Bradyrhizobium cytisi | reverse complement strand
GAGCGTTAGCCGATCAGGTTGCAAGTACCCTGCGGCCACGAAGTAGTTTGTGGATTCTGCGGGCGTGTAGGTGTCGACGATGCGACCAATAGCGTCCCAGAGACCATTGACCGTACGTTCGGCTGCCTTTCGCAAATTTGCTTTGAGCTTGGCGAATGCATTCTCGATCGGGTTGAGGTCGGGGCTGTAGGGCGGAAGATAGAGGAGCGTTGCGCCGGCGGCTTCGATCATCTGGCGTATGCGCGGCCCTTTATGGCTGGAGAGGTTGTCCATGATGACAATCGCGTCTTGCGGAAGTTCGGGGATGAGCACCTTTTCCACGTAGGTCTCGAAGGCATCACGGTTGATAGGGCCATCGAGCACCCAGGGCGCGATGATACCGCGCGTGGTTAAAGCGGCCACGCAGGTTGTTGTTTTCCAGTGGCCGTGCGGAACGGCGGCTCGCAGACGTTCGCCGCGCTGGCAGCGGCCATGTGTTCGCGCCATGTTGGTCGACGCCCAGGTCTCATCAATGAAGACGAGCCGGTCACGATCGAGCTTGCCTTGGCTCTCGCGCCAGGCTTCGCGCCGCGTCAAGACATCCGGGCGATCCTGCTCGGTGGCATGGGCTGTCTTTTTTTGCGCGTGATGTTGTGGCGCTCGAAGAAGCGCCGGATCGTCCCATAGCCAAAGCAAAGACCTTCCTTGCTCAGGCTGTCACGCAATTCCTCGATGGTGATGTCAGGGGTTGCCTTGAGCAAGGCCATGATCCTCGCCTGATGGGCATCGATCCGGTGGGATTTGCGATCACCGCCCTGAGCTCTTGGCTGGGCATCCCCTTGCTCTCGCTCGCGCATCCGCCATCGGCTGACGCTCGCCGCACTTACTCCAAACCGCTCGGCAGCCTGCCGGCCGGATACGCCGCCAGCAATGGTGGCAAGCACTCGTTCCCGAAGGTCCATCGACAGCGGCTTCGCCATGCCCGCCGGCCTCCCGTCCCGGCGGGTAGCTTGAATCACCAAAACGCTGATTTGTGAATCCCCAACGATTCAGTCAGATGG
>NZ_VSSR01000106.1 GCF_008123515.1 Bradyrhizobium cytisi | reverse complement strand
TCGTCGGCAGCGTCAGATGTGTATAAGAGACAGGAATCAGCAGCTAATTAGGTACAGACCCTAGCATTACAGTTGGTGCGCCGGGAGACCGGCAAGGAGTAGATGGTGCAAGTCCATTACGATGAAGGAATAGCGATCCACATCGGCCCCGAGCCGTGCGCAGGCATCCGCGAGGATATCTGCGAAGCGTCGGTAGGGGAGCATACAGGCCAGCCATTGAGCCGCGAAAGAATGTTTTCCCGGGCGCCGACGCTGTCAACTGAGCGGAAGGCAACACGGACGGGTGCGCAATCGCAAGCATCCGTCTGGCCCGGCGTGGTCGCAGACCCCGGCATGTATGGAAGCTCCTTGTACGGGAACCGGGAGATCTCCGGGTCGGCCATGACCTCCTTGGAGGCGTATGGTCCGCAGCGGGAAGGCGAGGAGCCGTAGCCGCTGATGCACGACACGGAGAAGTCTGACTTCGGCATAGTAGCTGTGAAGCCGACGAACAAAGCCGGGCAACCGGTAGCGGAGTTGGCGGAGCCAAGGCCGGGGACCAAGGGGAACGCGGAACAGCAGCGCATGCACCGGACACAGGGCCGGGCTCGCATGTCCCAGTCGCTGGACCGCGTACGGAAGGCCGCAAGGCTGAGGAAGAAGGACCGGTTCACCGCGCTCTTCCACCATATCAATGTCGATGCACTTCGGACGGCGTTCTACGCGCTCAGGCGCAAGGCCGCTCCCGGGGTGGATGGCATGACGTGGCAGGACTACGAGGCAGATCTCGAGCCACGGCTAGAGGGTCTGCACCAACGGGTCCATCGGGGAGCGTACCGCCCACAACCGTCACGCCGGACGTACATACCGAAGGCGGATGGGAAGCGGCGGCCGCTGGCGATCGCAGCTCTGGAAGACAAGATCGTCCAAGGGGCTACCGTCATCGTGCTCAACGCCATCTACGAAGGCGACTTCTGCGGTTTCTCGTACGGGTTTCGACCCGGTCGGGGACCGCACGATGCGCTGGATGCGCTGTGCGTGGCGATCGACAAGCGGAAGGTGAACTGGATGATTGACGCCGACATCCAAAACTTTTTGGATGTTGCGTCATAC
>NZ_VSSR01000105.1 GCF_008123515.1 Bradyrhizobium cytisi | reverse complement strand
TGATCGGCTAACGCTCTAGCGAAACACTTCCGCCGAACGCCCGACGTTACCGGGCGGACGCGGGATCGCGGGATTGGGATTCGGATTGCGCGGGGCCGGCGCGAATTGCCGCGGCGGTGGCTGCGGCGCGCCGAAGCCGAAGAAATCGCGAATTGACGGCGTCGCCTGAGCCGGCTGCTGCTGCGGCGCCGGCTTCTTCGGTGCGAGCTTGGGCGGTGCGATTGCAGCGGCAGCGCCCGGCGTGCCGGGAGCCGAAGCACCACCCTCAGGCGTCGTCGCCGCCATCGGCGTATCGCCCTTGGCCTGCTCGCGACCAACTTCGCGGCGCGGCCAAGCATAATCGTCGGCGCGGCCTGCGGGCGCTGCCAGCGGCTCGCCCTTCACCAACGTCTTCGCAGCGAGTGCATCGACGGCGGCGGGGCGCGTCCCCGGTCCACCCAGCAATTGATCGGTCGAGATCGAGGCCGCGACCAGTGGCACGATCGGGCCTGCGAGCGGCCGCGGCGCGGGCTTGCCGGGTTCGGCGCTGGTGTCCGGCGTCCCCGGCTCGCTCGGCAGCGCGATCGGGCCGGAGCGTCCCGCCAGCAGGCGCGTGATCTCGCGTTCGACATAATGGGCGAGCTTTCGCGCACCCGGCTTGGTGAAGTAGACGCCGTCACCGCTGCGCAGCTGGCGGATTTGGCCTTCGAAATCCGGGCCCTTCTGCAGGAAGCGGCCGGCTTCGTCGACAAAGCCGTCCCAGACATCGACATAGGTGATGCCGGCCTTGGCCGCGCCCTCGCGATAGAGCGAATCCAGGAACAGCATGTCCGCGGTGCCCTTCGGTCCGCGGATCGCGGGCAGGCCGACCCAGAGCACCGGCACGCCCTTGGCCTTGAGGACGTTGGCGAGCTCCTCGATCTTCTTGCTGTAGAGCTCGACCCAGTGGTCGTCGCGGAATTCGTAGAGGCCGTTCGGATTGCGCGCGGTCTTTTCGGGCGCGGCGGCCGGCGCATCGGCGTTATCGGCATCGTCCTGCGGCAGGTCGGTGTCCACAGGCTTGTCGTCAGGCTTGGCGGCGGTGTCGGGCTTGGCGTCGCCGGGCTTGGCCGGCGGCTTGGCCTTTGCGCCCTTGTCGTTCTTCTTGTCCTTGTCGGTCGCCTTGTCGGATTTGTCTGCGACAGGCTCGCGGATCGAGATGCGGTCGTTGAGGCCGAGCATGACGACGATGATTTCGGGCTTTTCGGTCTCGAGGATTCCCTTCGCAGCAGCCGTCCAATCCGAGGGCTCACCCTTCGGCTGGTATTTGATCAGGCCGGACGTCGTCTTGTGCTTGCGGATCACGCCCATGTCGGGCTGCTCGGTGTAGGCGTCTTCCAGGCCGTAGGCGAGCCAGTCGGCCATGGCGTCGCCGATCACCAGCACGTTCTTGTCGGGGATCGTCTCGCGCTTGGCGGGCGAAGGCGCCCGCGAAAAATCCTGGCGCGGGGCCTGCTGTTGCTGCTGCTGGAACGGTTGGAAGAAATCGCCGCCGAACCAACCGCCCCCACTGCGCGGCGGGGCCTGGCGCTGCGGCGGGCCACCGAAGCCGGGGAAGTTGAAGAACTGCGCCGAAGCCGGTGCCGCGACCCCGACCATGATCGCAAGCGCCGTCCCCAGCGCGATCAACGGGCCGGTCTCGGTCAGCGCCTTGAAGAAAGATTTTGGCTTCGACATGCGATCTCGGGCGCGCGCAACAGGGTCTGGATGTGTCTCGATATAATAACGGAATCGGGCGCCAAACGGGCAAATTCTCTTGCAGATTCTTTGGGGCAATAACGGAGATCGGCCAAAATCCCGCTTCAGGGTTACTTTCGGCGCGATTTTACCGCCCGCGCAGTCGGTCCAGCACGTCGGAGGAGGCAAACCCGTCGGCGGGCGCCCCGATCGAGGCCTGGAAGTTGCGAAGCGCGTCCCGGGTCTGGCCGCCGAACTGGCCGTCTGGGGTGCCCTTGTAGAAGCCGCGTTGGACCAGCAATTGCTGGAGTTCCAGCCGCTCGGTCCGGGACAATTCCCGCTCCTGCCGCGGCCACGGCTGCACGAAGGGCTGGCCGCCGCGCAGCCGGTCGGCGAAATGGCCGATCGCCATCGCATAGGCCTCGGCCGGATTGTACTTCATGATGACCCGGAAATTCTGCAGCATCAGGAAGCCGGGCCCCTGCGCGCCGGCCGGCGCCAGCAGATAGGCCTTTTCCGCCGGATGCGGGAAGGGCTGGTTGGTCGCGCGCTTGAGCCCGAGCTTTTCCCATTGCGCGATCGTCATCGCCTTGGCGCGATCGGCCAGCATGTAGTTGAAGCCCTCGGGCACCAAGACCTCAAAGCCCCAGGTCTGGCCGCTCTGCCAGCCGTCCTTCTTCAGATTGTTGGCGGTGGAGGCGATCAGGTCGCTCGCGTTGTCGACGACGTCGCGCCGTCCGTCACCGTCGCCGTCCACGGCAAAGCGCTTGAACGCGGTCGGCATGAACTGGGTCGGGCCGAAGGCGCCGGCCCAGGAGCCGCGCATCTGCTCCGGGCGCAAATCGCCGCGGTTGAGGATCTCCAGCGCGGAGAGGAATTCGTCCTTGAAGTAGGCCTGGCGGCGGCCGACGCAGGCGAGCGTCGCCGTCGATTGCAGCACGCTGCGGTCGCCCATCTGGGTCGAATAATTGGACTCGATGCCCCAGATCGCGGCGATGATATAGCGGTCGACGCCGTAGGCCTTCTCGGTCGCGTCGAACTGCGCCTTGTACCTGGCGAGGACTTCCTTGCCCTTGGCGAGGCGGTTGTCGTTCACGAGGATGTCGAGATAGTCCCAGATCGATTTGCTGAATTCGGGCTGCGAGTCCATCAGGTCCATGATGCGCAGATCGGGCGAAAGCCCTGCGGTGAAGCGCTGAAAATTCTCCTGCGTGATGTTGCGGCGTGCGGCATCAGGCCACATCCCGGCAACGCAATTGTCGAAATTGCCGGCCGCCTCGCGGATCGCGGCCGCCGTCATCAGCGGATGGCCGGAGGCGCCGTCCTCGCCGCTCCAAGGCTGAGCTCCCGTTTGGGCACCGCCGGGGCCGGGCGCGGCTTGCGAGGGCGCCGGATTCGGGCCGGAGAAAATACCGCTGAACAGGTTCGACAGGCTGTTTTGCCCTTGTTGCGCTTGTTGCCCTTGCGCCTGCGCGGACATGGGGAACAGGAGCGCGGCCGCGAGCATTGTCGCGCCGGTCAAAGATAGAGTTACCGCTGTCACCAATTGCCTCATGTCTCACCCGTCCGGCCAAAAATCAGCCATCAGGAGGCCTCGTTACGGTTGCCAATATCTTAACAAAGGTGAAATTTTGCCGGTCACCTTTTTCTCGAATTCATTGAGCGGGAGCCCTACATCCGCCTTTGTTACCGGCTGCAAAACGGCTAGCAAGATACCATTGCTTCTTTCACGTGTGCCTCAAGGTATTCGATCAATCACATGAAAATCCGCAAAGCTGTGTTCCCCGTCGCCGGCCTCGGCACCCGCGTTTTGCCCGCCACCAAGGCGATGCCGAAGGAGATGCTCACCATCGTCGACAAGCCGCTGATCCAGTACGTCTATGACGAGGCGAGGGAAGCCGGCATCGAGCACTTCATCTTCGTCACCGGCCGCAACAAAAATGTCATCGAAGATCATTTCGACAAGATGTTCGAGCTCGATGCGACGCTCGCTGCGCGCGGCAAGAAGGCCGAGCAGGAGATCCTGGCGCAGAACCAGCCAGAAGCCGGCGCCGTCAGCTTCACCCGCCAGCAGGCGCCGCTCGGCCTCGGTCACGCGGTCTGGTGCGCGCGCGACATCGTCGGCAACGAGCCGTTCGCGGTGGTGCTGCCCGACGAGCTCGTGCTCAACACGCCCGGCTGCCTGAAGCAGATGATCGAGACGGCAAGCAAGCTCGGCGAAAAATCCAACGTCATAGCGGTCGAGGCGGTGCCCGACCATCTCACCCATCAATACGGCATCTGCGGCGTCGGGAAACGCACCGGCAAGATGTTCGAGGTCGACGGCATGGTCGAGAAGCCGGCCAAGGGCACCGCGCCCTCCAACCTCTCGATCACCGGCCGCTACATTCTCCAGCCCGAGATCTTCAAGATCCTCGAGACCCAGGAGCGCGGTGCCGGCGGCGAGATCCAGCTCACCGACGCCATGATCGGCCTCGCCAAGTCGCAAAAATTCTACGGCGTCGAGTTCGAGGGCGAGCGCCATGATTGCGGCTCCAAGCCCGGCTTCCTCCGCGCCAACATCGCCTACGCGCTGAAGCGGCCGGAATTGCGCGAGGGGCTGATCGCGGAGATGAAGAAGTATCTGGGGCAGTAGGCCCTCAAGCCACCAGCGACAGCTTCGGCAGGCTCGCCACCACCGACTGATTCCGCCCGCCGGCCTTTGCCGCATAGAGCGCCTTGTCGGCGGCGGCGACCAGGATGGCCGAGTCCATGCCGCTTGTCGGCGCGAGGCTGGCGATGCCGCAGGAGACGGTCGATCCCGCCCCGCCGTCGGACCAGCCCAGCACCTTGGCCCGGATGGTCTCGGCGACCTTGAAGGCGTCGGTGGCCGAGGTGTTCGGCAGCAGCACGGCGAATTCCTCGCCGCCATAGCGCGCGGCGCAGTCGCCGGGGCGGCGCACCGAATCGGAGATGCAGATGGCGATGCCGACCAGCACCTGGTCGCCGGCCTGGTGGCCGAAGGTGTCGTTGTAGCCCTTGAAGTGATCGGCATCGATCATCAGCAGCGCCACCTGCGTCTTCTGGCGCATGGCGCGGCGCCATTCGATGTCGATGACATGGTCGAACTTGCGGCGGTTGCGCAGGCCCGTGAGCGCGTCGGTCGTCGCCATCTCCTCGAGCTTGCTTTCGGCATCCGCCCGCCGGCCGATCTCGCGGGCGAGCACGATCGCCGAGCCCAGCACGAACAAAGCGAGCACCAGAACCACGCCGCCGATCCGAAGCGCTTCCTTCTGCCACAGCGCGAACACCGCGCTCAGCGGCTTGCCCGCCACCACGAACAGCGGGCCGGTGTCGCTGCTGCGCACATAGAGCCGCGCGGTCGGATCGACCGGGCCCTGTCCGGCAAACGAGCCGCCGACGCGGAGATTGTCGGCCTTCCAGCGCTGGCTGTCGTTCAGGTTCCTGCCGATGATGTCGAGATCGAACGGCCGCCGCATCATGATGGTGCGGTCGCGCTTGAGCACGGTGATGGTGTCCTCGGGGTCGAGGCTCAGCCGCTCGAACAATTCGTGGAAATAGGTGAAGCGGATCGAGCCCGCGACGACACCCATGAAGCCGCCGTCGGTATCGCTGAGACGCCGGCTCAGCACGATCGAATAGGCGCTACGAAACAGCATCGGGCGGCTGATGAACAGGCCGACGTTGGGATTGTCGCGATGGACCGAGAAATAGTCCTCAGTGCCGCGATTGTCGGGCACCGGGTCGAGCGTCGAGGCATCGATGGTCAGATTGCCGTCCGCATCGAACACCTGGATGGCGCCGAAATGCTTTGCGGTGGTGGCGTGGTCGAACAGGATGAGCTGGCGGATCGGCTTGGAGACCGTGTTGATCTCGGGCAGCAGCATGTTGCTGGCGACCGCCTTGAGGGACAGGTCGTAGATATCGATGTTGCGGCTGATGTCGGCGTCGATCGACGTGGCCAGGTTTTTCAGCGTCTGGCGGGCCAGCGCCTCCTCGCCGCGGCGCATGTCGAGCATGACGTTGACGCAAATGGCGGAAAAGCCGATCACCGTCACGACGGACGAGATGATCAGCAGCTTCGCCGAAATGCGCCAGGGCCGGCGGGCCGTGGCGTCGCGCCATGCAGACAGCATCCTTTGCTCCCGAGCCTAGTGGATGCGCCTGAAATCTTGCGTAGTGTTTAAGCCGCGACGGCGCTGCTGCAATCAGTTAAGGATTGGTTTCCGCCGGTATCGCTTTTGAGCAGGTCAGCCCGCGGACAAGGGGATAGAGGACGGCGGTGAACGATTACGACGCGCTACGCGATTACCTGCTGCGGCAGAAGCAGACGGAGCTCGTGCTGAGCTTTGAGGAGATCGAGGAGATCATCGGCGCGGCCCTGCCGCGTGCGGCGAATCGTGCCTCCTGGTGGGACACCTCGCGCAGCCCGGATATCAAGATGCCGCAGCGCGAAGCCTGTATCGCCGCGGGCTTCAAGGCCACCCGGATGCCGGACGGCCAGACCGTGCGGTTCACGAAGCAGAAGAGTGACCGGCGCAGGCCAACGGCCAAGAGCGACTAGCTCGCCGCTTCGAGCCGCACTTCGGTCAACAGCCGCATCGCCGCGTCGGCGTCCATCGGCTCGCCGAAGGCGAAGCCCTGCGCGTATTCGCAGCCCAATTGATACAGCTCGACCGCGTCGGAATCGGTCTCGGCGCCTTCCGCCACCACGTCCATGCCGAGATCATGCGAGAGCGCGATGATCGACTTCAGGATCACCGGCCGCGTGCCGCGATTGGTGGTGCGGACGAACGACTGGTCGATCTTGATGGTGTCGAACGGGAAGCGCTGAAGATAGGCCAGCGACGAATGGCCGGTGCCGAAATCGTCGAGCGATAATCCAGTTCCGAGCTCGCGGATCCGCGTCAGCATTTGCGCCGCGTGCTCCGGATTCTCCATCACCAGCGATTCCGTCAGCTCCAGCTTCAGCGTGCCGCGCGCCACCGAGGAGCGCGACAGCACGGTGCGGATGTCGTGGATGAGGTCATGGCGCAAAAGCTGCCGCGAGGAGACGTTGACGCTGGCGAAGATCGGCTCGCGCGAGCGCATCGCGCGCTGCCAGATCGAGAGCTGCTTTGCGGTCTGGTCGAGCACGAACATGCCGAGATCGACGATCAGCCCGGTCTCTTCCGCGATGGTGATGAATTCCGACGGCGCCATGCGCCCGAGTTTCGGGTGATCCCAGCGCACCAGCGCCTCGAAGCCGGCGACCGAACGGTCCTCCAGCCGGACGATCGGCTGGTACAGGATCGTCAGCTCCTGCCGCTCGATGGCGCGGCGCAGCTCGCTCTCCAGCGTCAGGCGATCGGTCTTTCGCGCGCGCATGGCGGGCTTGTAGACGTCGATGCGGTCGCCGCCGATGCGCTTGGAATGGTACATCGCAAGCTCGGCGTCCTTGATGATCTCGTCCGTCAGCTGAACTTGCGGATCGGAAAGGGCAAGCCCGATCGAGGCGGTCAGGAAGATCTCGCGCTCGTTGAACGCGATCGGCGCGCGGATGGTCTTGCGGATGGTTTCGGCAAAAGCGGTGATGCGGGCGGGATCCTGCTCCGACAGCAGGATCAGCCCGAACTGGTCGCCGGCGAGCCGCGCCAGCGTGTCCTGCGGCTTCAGGATGCGGGTGAGGCGCCGGGCCAGCGTCAGCAGGATGGAATCGCCGACCGCGATGCCGACGGAATCGTTGACCTGCTTGAAGCGGTCGAGGTCGATCACCATCAGGGTCGGCCGCAGCGTCGGCATGGTCTTGGCGAAATGCGCGACTGCGCCGAGCCGGTCCATGAACAGCTTGCGGTTGGGCAGGCCGGTCAAATTGTCATGCACGGAATCGTGGAGCAGGCGTTCCTCGGCGTTGCGCAGCTCGGTGACGTCGGTGAGCGTGCCGACCACGCGTGAGACTTCGCCGTCCGAGCCGACCACCGGGCGCGCCTTCAGCGCGAACCACATGAAGTGGCCGTCGGGCGTGCGCAGGCGGAAATCCTGCACCAGGCGGCCGCGGCGCTGGTCGAGCACGCTGTCCAGCGCGGCGCGGAAACGATCCTGGTCGAGCGGATGCAGCACCTCGAGCCAGGAGGCCGCCGGGCCTTCCAGCGTGCCACGCTTGAGGCCGAGCAGGGCTTCGGTCTCGGGGCTGGTGAACACCTTGTCGGCGGAAACGTCCCAGTCCCAGATCAGATCGCCGGAGCCGGCCAGCGCCAGCGCCCGTCGCTCGATGTCGGAGACCACGCCGGTGGTGGCGCCGCCGCCGGCGAAGGCGTGCTGCATCACCGTGAAGCCGATCAGCATCACGATCAGCACGAGGCCGCCGAGCAGCGCCGGGCCGACGATGTCGTTGGTGACGGAACCGGCGACCGTCATGCCGGCCGCGACCACCCAGACCACGAGGAGGAACCAGGTCGGAATCAGCAGCACCGCGCGGTCGAAGCCGTGGGTGGAGAGATAGACGATCAGCGCGAAGCCGGCGAAGGCGATCAGCACCAGCGAGATGCGTGCGATACCGGAGGCGACGGCCGGGTCGAACAGAGCGAGCGCCACCAGTGAGCCCAGAAAGGCGAGCCAGCCCACCGTGATGTGGGAATAGCGCACATGCCATCGACTGAGGTTGAGATAGGCGAACAGGAACACCAGCAGCGTCGCCGCCAGGATCGCTTCGCCCGCCGCACGCCAGATGCGCTCGGCGTTGTTCGACATATCGAGCACCTTGCCCCAAAAGCCGAAGTCGACGCCGATATAGACGAGCACCGCCCAGGCCAGCGCCGCGGCGGCCGGGAACATGATGCTGCCCTTCACCACGAACAGAATCGTGAGCACGAGCGCCAGGAGCCCGGAGATGCCGATCACGATGCCCTGGTACAGCGTGAACGAGTTGACCTTGTCCTTGTAGGCTTCCGGCTCCCACAGATAGAGCTGCGGCAGCTTGTCGGTGCGCAGTTCCGCGACAAAGGTGATGACGGCGCCGGGATCGAGCGTGATGCGGAAGACGTCGGCGGTCGGGCTTTCCTGCCGCTCCGGCCGGTCGCCGGTCGAGGGCGTGATGGTCGCGATGCGTGACAGCCCGAGGTCAGGCCATAACAGCCCCGAGGACACGATGCGGTAATGCGGGGCGACGATCAGGCGGTCGAGCTGGTCGTCGGTGTTGTTGGCGAGCGCGAACACCACCCAGTTCTGGCCGCCCTCGCGGGCGCGCACCTCGATACGGCGGACGATGCCGTCGGTGCCGGGCGCGGTCGAGACCTGGATGCGGTCGGCGTCGCTGCGCTGGTGCTCGAGCACGCCGGTGAGGTCGATGGCGGGCGCGTCGCCGCGGACGCTGACAGCGTCAAGCGCGCGTGCAGGGGACGCGGCGACAAGAATCATGAGGCCCAGCGCGATGGGCGCGAGGCACCTGATTAAACGCAAGGTGAGTTCTCCGCGTTCGACGCAAACTCTTCAGTGCAAGGCTCAGTGCAAGGCGTTTTCCGAACGGAACGAGATGGTTCGGCGCGTCGCGATAGATGCCACGAAAGCGAGGAAAATCAAAGGGTTTCCGCCCTGCCCGGTGGGCCAGCGGCCTAGAGTTCCAACACAATTTTGCCAATATGTGCCGAGGTCTCCATGCGCCGATGTGCGTCGGATGCCTTTTCCAGCGGGAAAGAGCTGTCCATCAGCGGTTTGACCCGGCCTTCGCGCAGCAGCGGCATCACTTTCGCTTCAATCGCAGCCACCATCGCCGCCTTGTCCGCATTACTACGGGGACGCAAGGTCGAGCCGGTATGGGTCAACCGCTTCACCATCACCTTGGCGATGTTGACGCTGACCTTGGGCCCGTTGAGGGTTGCGATCTGCACGATGCGGCCATCGACGGCGGCGGCATCGTAGTTGCGGTCGACGTAGTCGCCGGCGACCATGTCGAGGATCAGGTTTACGCCGGCCTTGTCGGTCGCTTCCTTGACCACGGCGACGAAGTCCTCGTTCTTGTAGTTGATGGCGCGGTCGGCACCCAGCTTGAGGCAGGCATCGATCTTGTCCTGTGATCCCACGGTGACGAACACCTTTGCGCCGAACGCTTTCGCAAGCTGGATTGCCATGGTGCCGATGCCGGAGGAGCCGCCATGGATCAGCAGCGTCTCGCCGGCCTTGAGCCCGCCGCGCTCGAACACATTGTGCCAGACCGTCATCAGGGTTTCCGGCAGCGCGCCGGCTTCCTTGATCGACAGCGCCGGCGGCACGCTCATCGCCTGGGCGTCCTGCGCGATGCAGTATTGCGCATAGCCGCCGCCGGCGACCAGCGACATCACCTTGTCGCCGATCTTGTGCCGCTTGGCATTGCTGCCGACGGCGACCACTTCGCCGGCAATCTCAAGGCCGGGCAAGTCGCTGGCGCCGGGCGGCGGCGGATAGGCGCCGGACCGCTGCGCGATGTCGGGCCGGTTCACGCCGGCGGCCTGCACCTTGACCAGGATCTCGTCGGGACCGGGCTGCGGAACGGTGCGTTGTTCCGGCACCAGGACCTCCGGTCCGCCGGGCTTGGAGATGGCGACCACGGTCATTTGCGCGGGCAGCTTGTCCATGATGTGTCCTTGAGCAAAGGTGCGAGAGGGGACGAGCCCTTTGATTAGCCAGCGCAGTCCGGGCTGGCAACCGCCCCAGCCGCAGGTGGCGCGAACGCAGGAGGAACGACGATGCCGACGGAAGACGACGACCGCCCGCGCAAGAAGGTCACCCACGAGATCGGGCAGGATCTCTCACTGTTGTCGGTCGAGGAACTGACCGAGCGCGTCACCCTGCTGAAGACCGAAATCGCAAGACTGGAAGAAGCCGCCACCAAAAAGCGCGCCTCGCGCGATGCGGCGAACAGCGTCTTCAAGTCGTAAGAATTCGAAGGAGGAGCGCAAGCGTTTCTACGGCGTCATGGCCGGGCTTGTCCCGGCCATCCACGTACTTGATCTTTCGCCGACAGAAAGAACGTGGATGCCCGAGCCTTCGCCTCGCCGAAGCGGCTTCGGCCGCGCAGGCGGGACAAGCCCGTCCATGACGGGCAGTTTGTTCCGCGAACCCCCTCGGCCACTGGCCGACATGGCTAACGAACCCTCAAAAAATTCGCTCGTTTACTCCACATTAAGCTTTTCGCTTTATGACTGGAACTGTCCTCGTTTGGACACCGAGTGGCTCCTGTCCACTCTGTTTGACGCCTCCCTGTTATCAACTTTCAAAGCCGCCGGTTTTCCGGCGGCTCTTTTTTGCGTCTCGTTCCGGTTGAATTCCGGGGAATGACCCGCGGAAACCATATCCGCGCTTGTCGCTGGACTCCGCGATCCCTACGCGCAATGATTTGTTCATCATAAGCCGGCGCCAAAGCCGGACGGGTAAACAGTTGCGTAAGGGGCGTTAACCATGGAACGTTTGCAAGCCGACGGCGCTCTCGTTCAACTCAGCGAGCGGTTCACCAATTCTGCGGCGTTCGGCGCCCTGTTCCGCGAAGGCATGGATCTCGTCGAAGAGACCGCCGCCTATCTCGACGGCGCCGGCCGCAACGAGGCCAAGGCGCTCGATCGCGCCGTCAGCCTCACCTACGCGACTGAGAGCATGCGTCTCACCACGCGCCTGATGCAGCTCGCCTCGTGGCTGTTGCTGCATCGCGCGGTGAAGGAAGGCGAGATGACGCTGGGCCAGGCCAACCGCGAGAAGACCAAGGTCAAGCTCTCCGCCGCCGATCCCGGCCCCGCCGACACGATCGAGAAGCTGCCGTCGCAGCTCCAGGAGCTGATCCATCGCTCGATGAGCCTGCAGACCCGCGTGCGCCGCCTCGACACCACCATCCACACCCCGCCCGTCGATTACCCTTCGATCGGCAATCCGCTGGTGCCGCAGCTCAACGCCCTGAAGGCCGCGTTCGAGCGGTAAAGCTCCAACAGCCCGTCATTGCGAGCGAAGC
>NZ_VSSR01000104.1 GCF_008123515.1 Bradyrhizobium cytisi | reverse complement strand
GCTGATTGGCTGATCGAGCGAGTGGCGACCGCGGGCACGTTGGTGCTTCGCAAATTGGGAGAGACCCGAGCTGGTGAGAAGGCCGTGCACCGGTTTTTGTCATCGCCCTACGTCTCGGTTGATCGGATTGTGGAGACGCTGGCTGGGCGGACGGCGCGGCAATGCGCTGGCCGCCGCATTCTGGCAGTCCAGGATACGAGTGAGATCAATTTTGCCGGTCGTGACAAGAAGCGGCGAGGCTTCGGGCCTGGCGGGGACGGCAAGACACCCGGCTTCTTCATTCATCCGGTGATTGCCGTAGACATCGAGAGCGAGGCGGTGGTGGGCCTCGTTGATGCGGAGATCTGGACACGCTCCAAGCAGCGCGTCACATCGCGCCACAGCCGCACCATTGCAGACAAGGAATCGGCGCGCTGGCTATCTGGTTGCGAGGCTGCTGCCAGCGTTCTGTCGGATGCGGCCGGAGTGACGATGGTGGCTGATCGTGAATGCGATATTTACCTGCTGTTCGCCCGCAAGCCAGAGATGCTCGATCTGATCGTGCGCTCAGGTCAGGATCGGTCTTTGGCGGATGGCGGATCGTTGTTCATGGCGCTTGCCGGCGTGCAGCCGTTGGGTATCTGCCAGGCCCAGGTAGCGCCGCGCGGACCGGGCGATAAGGGGCGTGTGGCAACGGTGGAGTTGTACGCCGGAGCCGTGCGCATTGCTCGCCCGGCAAATATGAAACGGTCCGAGGCGACTGATCACGTCGACCTCACCTTAGTGGAAGCACGGGAGGTCGACGCGCCAGCCGGCAAGACGCCACTTCTGTGGCGCTTGCTCACGACCCATAAAGTCGGCTGCGCCGAGGAAGCCGAAGATATCGTCCGACTATATCGCCTGCGCTGGCGCATCGAACAGACCTTCCGCGCGCTCAAGAGCGACGGGTTAGCCCTGGATGATAGCCAGGTCATTGACGCCGAGCGCATGTTCAATCTCGCGGCTATCGCTTTGGCTGGCGCGATCCGGACGCTCCAGCTTGTCGACGCCAGAGACGGCGGACCTCGTCCAGCGAGCGATGTGATCGATCCATACTTTGCCGTCGCCCTCGATCGCTTGTCCAAAAAGCTCGAAGGCAAGACACTTCGACAAAGGAATCCTCACTCACCGGACTCTCTTGCCTTCGTCTCCTGGATTGCAGCACGTCTGGGAGGTTGGAATTGCTACTACAAACCTCCCGGACCAAAGACCATGCGAGACGGCTGGAACCGTCTCGCTGCTACGCTCGAGGGATATGCTCTTGCTAACCAAGAACAAAATCCGGGAATCCCATAGC
>NZ_VSSR01000103.1 GCF_008123515.1 Bradyrhizobium cytisi | reverse complement strand
GCTTTCCCGGCTTGCTCGACGAGAGGGGCTGTGGGCGGGTCGGGCCCTACATAGCCCGAGCCGTCCACAACCCCGGGCAGTGGGGCAGCGGCGACCACTTGGTCGGCCGTCTTCCGTCTAAGCGCCCTCAGCAGACGCTGCACAATCGAATGCTGTCTTGCCCCGAACTCCTCGGGCTGAATCTCGCTCAGCCGGCCGACGATGGCGAGCGCCGTCAGCTGCGGCTGCTCTGCCAGCCAGCCCTCGATCGCGGCAATATGTGGGTCGAGCTTGGACGGCATGCGAATCCTAGTTTTATAGGGCCGACGAGTTCGCCGGTGCGTGGCACGCGGCTCGCCGGCCGTCACCGTCTTTCCGAGCGTCTTGGCGAAAGTGGCTGCGCTTGTTGGCGTGGTGGTCGTGAAGGCGCGCTGCAGGTCACCCGCGTGTCCGGCACGACGATCAACGCGATTGCCGAGTTCGTCCTGGGTCGCGCGAATCTCAGCCAACAGCACGACCGGATCGAGCGAACGATACTGATCGCGCAGCCGTTTCTTCACGTCCGGGGTCACCTTGGGATGCGCCAGTGCACGCTCATAGGGCGTCGATGGGAGATGATACCGTTTGATCACTTTAGCCCCTTCGCGGCGCTTCTCCTTCAGCTTGAACGACGGCTGGAAGAAGTTGACGTAGAGCCGAGCCGCCGCATAGAGACGGCCCATCACACGGGCCGTCTCGACGCCGTCGAAGCGGCCATAGCCCATGAGGCGGCGGACGACGGCACCATTCTTCTGCTCGACGAAGGCTTGATCGTTCTTCTTGTAGGCGCGCGAGCGTGTGACTTCGAGCTTTTGTTCGCGGCACCATGGCACAACAACATCGTTCATGAAGGCGCTGTCGTTGTCGAAGTCCACGCCGCGCAACAACCAGGGGAACAGGCTCTGGGCGCGGTTGATCGCCTCGACGACGAGCGAACCCTCCCGCGTCAGCAACGGCAGGCACTCCGTCCAGCCCGTGGCGACATCGACCATCGTCAGGGTTTGGATGAACGAGCCGGCCACCGACGTGCCGCCATGCGCGACCATGTCGACCTCGCAGAAGCCGGGCACCGGGCTGTTCCAGTCATTGAACGTGCGGATCGGGACTTCGCGCCGGATTGCCGAATAGAATCCGGCACGGCGCCGCCTGCCGCCGCTCGCCGCAATCTTCACATCGACGAGCAAGCGGTCGATGGTTGCGGCGCTGATCGCCAGAACACGATCACGGTCGGCCTCACCAAGCTGCAATCGGCCATGTTGCTCGAGCGCCGGCAGCAAGGTCGGGATCATCACCTTGAGCCGCTTACCGCATACCCGATCCGACGCCTCCCACAGCGCCGTCATCGCGTCCTTGATCGTCGCGCCATATCTGCGCTTGCGCTGTCCGGGCGCCTCCATCCTCCCCGGTCCAACCGTTGCGCTCCGCCGAAGCGCGCGCACCGCATGCTTGCGATGCCAGCCCGTCGTCGCGCACAGCGCATCGAGGATGCGCCCCTTCTCCGCCCGTTTGGCCGACTCGTAACGCTCCGTTACGGTCGACAGCACCTCCCGCCGCGCGCCCATGCTGATCTTTCTCGCCATAGACGCCACCGAACCGATTCGATGGCACCGACCCAATCATCGGCGAGAAGTTGTCCAGTAACATTCTGGATG
>NZ_VSSR01000102.1 GCF_008123515.1 Bradyrhizobium cytisi | reverse complement strand
TGATCTCGGACAGACTCTTACAGCTTCGATCTCACGGGCGATGAGACAAACAATATCGGGTCTACTGTAAACTTGGTCGGTCCATGGGCAAACAAGCTCGGCCTCGGCATCACGGGGAACGCCAACCGAGAACGGCAGAACGAGCGGCTATTCACCCTGACCGATACGTTAGGGGATCTCCTGATGAATTTGAACGCAAAGCAATTCGGCGAGCCCTATTGCGGAAAGGCGCAGATCGTCGCAGAGAACTATGTCTACCCTGTCGCAGGACGGATCGGTGTCGGCGAGTCTCTGAAGACCTTCCTTGAATTGAACATCTTTGCGAACATTGCAGCGACCGACGGATCGAAATCGAATAATGCCGCGCTGGCCGCCCCGACCTTCACGGACAAGCTTACCTTCACGACCACCGTCGACCTTACGGGCACCCCCCAGGTGACCTTCACGCCCGTGGGGAGCGGCTTCCAGGTCGGCGATGCGTCGCTGACAGGTCTCGTTAGGCGTACGGATACGCACAAAGTGTACGTGGCATTGGCATTGGAACCACCCGGTGCCGTGAGTTCGACAGCGCTTCACAGCTATCTGTTTCCTTCAGCCCAGGCCCGCGCCGCGGGAGGCGGCGGCCCTCGAAGGCCTACAACTCTGGTCGGATCAGCCGTGACGGCGCGCGTGCGCACCGTCGCCGAGAACATTGCGGTTAGCGCTTTGGACCAGATCAAGAATCGGGAAGTCCAATTCATTCTGTCTCGGTAGTGGGAGGAAGTCATGGCAAGGACGAGCATTTCCGTCAAAGCAGCTGCGTTTAATCAAGGTCGTTTTCCGACAATCGCTTTCGTCAACAAGGCGACGACACCACTTGGTGTGAACCTCGACAAGTTGGTCACCGCGCTGCAGAAGCAATTGGACGAGCACTTCGTGCCGATTTGGGGATATCCGGCCAAACTGTATGTCACGGGTAAGCCAAAGGGCGATGAGTGGCAGATCGTTTTCCTTGAAGATGCGGACGCCGCCAACGCGCTCGGCTATCATGACATCACCAAGGACGGTCAGCCGATATCCAAGGTCTTCGTCAAAACGACACTTGCTGCCGGTGAGAAAATCAGCACTACCGCATCACACGAGTTATTGGAGATGATGATCGATCCCGGAGCGCAGCTTTGGGCGCAAAATGTCGACGGCAAACTTTATGCCTATGAGATGTGCGATGCCGTCGAGAGCGAGGAATACGAGATCGACGGTATCGCCGTCAGCGACTTTGTGCATCCTTCATTTTTCGAATCGTGGCACTTGCCCCGAGCGGTGCAATTCGATCATCTCAAAAAGGTGACAAAGCCGTTCGATACCCTGCCGAACGGCTACCAGATCGTGAATGACGGAAAATCCGTGCACGAAGTCTTCGGTTCCGAAACCAAGAAGCAAGACTTCCAGCGAGAAATTCGTGCACAGCACCGCAGCGAATACCGGAAGCAGTTGATGGAAGCGAACGAGGTCGCGCAACAACAGCCGCCCGATCTGGCTCATGCCGCAGTCCTCTTCCACGCTGGCCAGTTTCTTACGGCTCTTGCCCTAACAAAGAAGAGGCCGCCAGAACCGCTGCCGCCCTTTACGACGCCGTGGGATACGGATCCGCCATCCAACCCTTGGCGCTTTCGCTAGCCTTGGCCCCTTAGGCGGCGGCCCGTGAGGGGCCGCTCGCTAAGCGGCTTGCCAGCGCGGCCAAGCCCCGCGACCGCGCTCGCACAGGCCCTCGACCGCCTCGACAATGACCCGCTTGTTTGGTTACCCAAGCCCAGACGCAAGCCTACGTGATTGATTGAAGCCGGGCTAAGGAAATTTTACCCAACGCTTCTTACGATGTTGTTGGGCGGCACGAGCGACGGCTTCGATGACGAGACCCGTGTTCAGCGGAAAAGGGCGAACGGCAGATTTCGAACGTGTTGTCACTGACACGGAATAGGTTCGCCCGCCGCGGTCTGGCGCGCAGATTTGTGCGAAGGGACTTAAGGCTGCCCGAGGGATGGAGATTGATCTGTACTCCGCGTGACACTGCCAAAACGAACCATTCGGAAAACACTTCAAGATCGCTCGCGAACCTATCCTTCTCCTGACCGATCAAGAGTGCGTCGCAACAGCCATCTCTAAAAACATCATTCTCGATCGAATAGCCGTTGGTGAAAAGCAGGTTAAGGCTGTTCGACCGAAGACCCGCAGACCCTGATCTGTCGGAGGCAGGGCGGACGAGCGCCCAACGGTTAGTCGCTTACATCCCGCAGACCTTCGGCACGCCGGCAATTCTCATCGCCTCGGATGCGTCAGAACATAGTCGCAGGCAGATCGAGACGTTGCAGCCCTTGGCGGCTGAATGTCGTCTTGCGATAGACACATCATTTGCGGACCAGGACTACGCAGCCCTTGCACACGCTGTACGGAAAGTTGGGCGATACAAGCGCTGTCCATCGTTTGCTGGCACCACGGCAACGTTCCGTCCCTTGCGCATGCGGACGGCGAGTATCCCGATCCCTGGAATCGTTCCGTGTTCAACCTGATCGCTGATGTGATGATCGAGAATGGCGCGCCATCAGCCCAGCAGATAGAAGAACCCTTTTGAACTCATCGACTTTTGGACTACGGACTGATCCGGGCAAACCTGCGGGAGCCCGCAATCGTCGATTGATCGGGTCGTTGGGCGCGTGGCTCGTTTGATGGAATCTATGGACTCATCGGTTGCCAACTTCTTTAATCGTCATTCTCGAAGCTCAACATCGATCCAACGTACTGAAAGCAAATCACAACGCCTAATTGAAAGCTTATGGAGGTCCCTATGGCGGTTTCTGGTTGTTCCATAGTCCTGAAAGACGGAGAACTGATGGGTTCGAGCCGGCTTGATCTGAAGACCACGATGGAATCGGTCCGCAATGCGGGGGGTAACCCCACTATTGCAATACACTTTCACGGTGGGCTTGTGGGGCAGAGCGACGCGGAGGGTGCCGCATCTAAACTGGCCCCGGAATACGCCTCCACCGGCTCCGTTCCGATCTTTGTCATTTGGCAAACCGGTCTATTCGAAACACTGCAAAACAACTGGAAGGAGATCTTCAAGACGGAATTCTTTGAAGGAATACTGGAGCGGGTGTTGCAGTTTCTGGTCGGCAGAGCCGAACAGCCGCCTGGTGCCAGGGGAGCGCCGCTTGATGTCCCTCACCCGAAGGAGGTCCGGAAGGAGGTAGCTAAGCGCAAGACGGGGGAGGAGCCGTACCAAGGGTTGAACCCGGAGCCGGCCAAAATGGCGCCTGACTTGACGGTCGCCGAGGACCAGCAGTTCAAGGAGGCGATCCTGAAGGATGCTTCGCTGGCGGCGTCCGCGCACGCGATTCTGAAGAACGCAGACGTGCGGCAGTTCGAGCCTGAACTTCAGGATGCAATTCGAGATAGTGAGAAGGAAATGGCTGCCGGCGGGAGAGGCCTCATTACTGCCTTTGTGCTCGGCGTGGCGGTCAAAGCCTTCATGGGAGCACTGCGCCGACTCAACAGAGGCCGCGGCCATGGGCTGTATGTCACGGCTGTAGAGGAGGTCGCGAAGGCGATCTTCGCCGCAGATGTGTTCGGACGCTTCGCCTGGAATGCCATGAAGCAGGACACAAAGGATGCATTCCAGGACGGAGACGAGCGTTTCGGCGGGACCGCGCTTTTGTACGAGCTTGAGCAGATCTGGGCGCATGGCTTACGCCCTCGTATCGTACTTGTCGGGCACAGTGCCGGAGCCATATTCGTGTGCGAAATGCTCAAGGCCGCGGCGAAGCGGCTGCCCGCAGATATCAAGTTCGAAATCATACTATTGGCCCCCGCCTGCACGTTTACCCTCTTCGACAGCATGCTGACCTTGGCGCCCGATCGCATCGCGGCGTTCCGATGTTTTGGCATGTCGGACGAGTTTGAACAAAAAGATGCGATGTTGGGCAACCTGTATCCGCGTTCCTTGCTGTATCTGGTCTCCGGCGCTTTGGAAGAAGCCGCCGACGAACCGCTCCTGGGCATGCAGCGCTTCCATTCGCGGAAATCCCCCTTCTCAGATGATGAAATTCCAGGCATCAAACGGGTGATCGAGACGATCGGCTCACGCGAGCATACTTGGATATGGTCGATGTCCTCTATCGGGGCGGGGTTCGATTGCGGTGCCGCATCCCACGGGGGATTCGATTTCGAACCGAATACATTGAGTAGCGTGAAACACATTTTGCAGAACGGGACATAGGATGGAGCGAGACTGGGCGATCATCGTTGGGGTTAAGGACTATTTGGATCCCAGCCTGAACACGCTTGAGGGGCCGGTCAGCGATGCCCAGAGCTTTTACAACTGGTTGATCCGGCCGGAAGGGGGCGATATCCCTGATCCAAACCAGCCGAACGCCCAAGATCCCGCTCGTATCAAGTTCGCGAAATCATCCGGACGCCCGACCTCTCCCTCGCGAGCTAAGCCAACAGCGGAAGACGTCTATTCAGCCGGCGAAGACATAGTCGACTGGCTTGAAACCCATGGCGAAACAGGCCGACGTCTATATATCTACACGTCTGGCCATGGGTGCACGCCGATCAGCGCCGAGCAAGCCGAAAGCGTTGCTCTGCTGATGGCCAACGCGAAGACGACGGGCACCATGCTGAACTTTCCGGCGACCGCATGCGCGAGATACATGCGGCGCCGCGGATTCTTCGAAGAAGTCGTGTTGCTGATGGACTGCTGCCGCTCGCGAGCTTCAAACGCTCTTCCCTTTCCGTATTACAGCATCATGGGCGACACAACGAAGGGTGGGACCCTGGTCGAAGCCTACGGCACCAGCTGGGACAGCCAAGCTCATGAATTTGCCTATCCACCCAACCACGACAAACATGGAGCATTCACGCGGGCCCTCATCGCCTGTCTCGATAGCGGCAGGCTCACGGCACATCAGCTGAAAGAGTCAGTAAACTTTCTTGTCGAAAAGGACCTGCGCGCTCGGGGGCTTTCGGAAAAGGCTGTGCGCGACCGCCGCCCAGACATTCGCGTCGACCCCGGAGATCAACTTAACGAGATATTGTTCTCGGAGAAAGCGGGCGCGGCGCGAACAGAGATCAAGATCGTCCGCGAGGCGGACATGCCCGCCCCGGAAATCCTTAAGGTGGCGCAATATCCATATGCCCTCGTGCAAAAGGACCCTGGAGATGCAGCCGATCCCTGGCACTGGTTGCTTGAACCGGGCAAATACGAGCTCAGGATCGGTAATCGATCGAAAAAGTTCGATGTCTACGCCGCTTCGCCCGAGGAGTTGCAGCTATGAGCGAACGCGTGCAGCTCAGTGTTCGTGCCGGAAATCCCGCCGTACACATAGAGGTGATTGACGGCTATCTAAACCTCGCCGCCCGGGGATATGGCCGCGTTGAGGCCGAGCTTTCACCTGGCGACTATACCGTGCGATACCTCGCCGCCGATGCGCAGGAGGAAAAAAATATCCAGCTTCGACCGGGATCTCCGGTCGCCCTGAGCGAACCACCTTCTCTTGTTTTTGCCTCGCCGGCACCCCTCGAGTCGACGTGGACCTCTCATAAATACCACCAACAGCATGCCTACGAGCTGAGCACCCAAGTACCATGGATGGGGGCTGGTACAGGTTCGGAGTTACTTCTGTTGGTCCGCGACGTTCCCATCATCGACCCGCGTGGCACGCGAGGCCACCTCGTTGAAAATATCGCGAAGGGACTGAGTCTGCACAGGCTGGACAGCTCGACGGTGCTGGACCTGGAAACGTTAATGCCGACTGTCGCGGGCGACGAGCGCGCTGCCTCCGCAGGATGCCGGATCGCACTCCTGCCGGGATTCTATATTTTGCGTCTTCAGCTGCCATTCTCTGAAACGGTAGAGACGATCGTACAGGCCCTCCCTGGTCGCCAAACGAGAATCTTCCTTCTCCGCAAATTCGAGCCAGCCGAAAGCTGGGACAACCCGTTAGTGTTTCCCGATCTGGAAGGGGCGGTCCAACTGAGTGCTCCGATCGGGAATGCCTTTGTGCCCGAGCGGACTGTTGGACAGCCCATTGATCCTTTTGAGGCGGGTACGGATCTTGGTGTGGCTGAGCTGGCGCGACATGCACTGGCGGACGGACGGCGAGGTATCAGCAGGGCTGACTTGCAGAGCCTGCTTGTAGGGAAGTGGGAAGATCCGACCCTCGGCATGTTCGCCCTCCATTTGCTGCTTCGGGAGGAGAAGCCGGATCTCGATCTTGCGGCGACCGTGGTCGAGAACCTACGAGGCATGCTCAGCGGGCTTGCGCATCCCGACGTCGAAGCCCTCGCTCTTGAGACAGCGTTCCGCTTGGGCAGGGCGCACCAGGGCCCGCCCATCATCGTTCCGCCTATACTAAGGGCAAGCTGGCACATGCTGGTCCGCGGCAGCGCGCGCGACGCCGCTGTCTTGCCTTCAAAGTCCTTGAACGGGCGCATCGGAATGCGGCTATGGGGAGCAGGCGCCTGGCTTATCTGGCGAGCTCCAGAAGAGGACAATAGGCCAGCTCCCCGAAGGCGGTCCGACCCTGATCTCGGCGAACAGCTGCGCCAATCCCTGGATCTTTCCGGAAGCTTGGATTCGCTACGTGCTTCCGGAACGGGCGCTCAAAGAATTGAAGCGTTGCAGCTCGTCTTAGGCGAGCTCGGTCTTGGACCGGACCTGCTCCCCGGTATCCTGCCGACGCTCGCATCGGCGGTTGCAGGTCGCGTCGAGAGCTGGCTCGGACCGCGATGGGCCAACGTGTTCCGTGGCTTGCCCGCCCCCGCCCGTGAGTTCGACCGGAATGACGTAAAGGCACTCCTGCAGAAGCTCATGCCCGCACTCCGAGCGCTTATTGACCGCATTGGTTTTGAGGAGCTTTCCGAGCGTTTGAACACCGAGCAGATCGAGGCCGTCCTCCTTGGCTACCTGGACTTTCTGAGCCGCGAGACCGCGAAGGGGCGGACCCACTCCAGCCAGGATCCGCTTAGCGTCCAAGCGATAGTCGAGAGCATTGGCATACCTGCCAGCCAAATCGAAGCCGGCCTTAAGACTCTGGTGTTGAAGTTGCTGACGCTCGCGAGCGACGCAGTCGCGGCTCGAGCAACAGCGCAAGAGTCCCAGCAAAGTTCAGCCAGGACGTTGCGAGCCGCTGAGCCTGCGCCTGTTTTCAATACGCGGAATATCGTCTTTGCTGATGATGCACGCGCCTGGATCGCACGCGGTGTCGACATCCTCGCCGATGCGGTCAAGGTTACACTTGGCCCGAAAGGCCGGAACGTCATCCTTGAGCGCTCGTTCGGCGCCCCCGTAATCACGAAGGATGGCGTAACTGTCGCCAAGGAAATCGAAATCGGAAACAAATTCCAGGATATGGGCGCGCGCATGGTGCGCGAGGCGGCATCCAAGACGGCGGACGTCGCGGGTGACGGCACAACGACAGCAGTCGTACTTGCGCAAGCCATCATGCAGGAGGGATTGCGGGCTCTCGCCGCGGGTATGAACCCGATTGACCTCAAACGCGGCATCGACCTCGCGGTGGATGCGGTCGTTGCCGAGATCGCGAAGAACGCTAAGAAGATCACCTCGAATGAAGAGATCGCTCAAGTCGGTACCATCTCAGCCAACGGCGATACAGAAATCGGCAAGTTCTTAGCGCATGCCATGAAGAAGGTCGGCAACCACGGCGTTATCACCATCGAGGAAACCCAATCGCTTGCGACCGAGCTCAACGTCGTGGAGGGCATGAATTTCGATCGCGGCTACATCTCGCCCTACTTCATCACCAACGCGGAGAAGGCGCGTTCCGATCTGGATAATCCATATATCCTGACCGTCGAGAAGAAGCTGTCCTCGGTGAGCGAGTTGCTCCCGCTGCTCGAGGCCGTGGTGAAGACAGGCAAGCCGCTGCTGATCCTCAGCGAGGACGTTGAACCTGAAACTCTAGCCACGCTAGTGGTCAATCATCTTCGCGGAGGACTCAAGGTCTGCGCCGTCAAGGCTCCGGGTTTCGGTGATCGCCGCAAGGCCATGCTCCAGGACATCGCGACCCTGACCGGCGCTCAGGTGATCTCAGAGGACCTCGGCATCAAGCTCGAGAACGTTACGCTCAGCATGCTTGGTCGCGCCCAGAGGGTGATGATCGAGAGAGAGAATACCACGATCATTAACGGCGCCGGAAAGAAGGCCGACATCGAAGCGCGCGTCTCCTTGATTAGGGCGGAGATCGAGAACACAACGTCCGACTATGATCGGGAGAAGCTGCAGGAGCGCCTTGCCAAACTTGCGGGCGGCGTCGCGGTCATTCGCGTGGGCGGCGCGACCGAGATCGAGGTCAAGGAGCGGAAGGAACGAGTTCAGGACGCCATACGAGCCACCCGTGCCGCTGTCGAAGAAGGCGTCCTGCCCGGCGGCGGTGTCGCTCTGCTGCGCGCCTCCGAGAAGCTCAAGGGCATTCGTACCAAGAACGACGACCAGAAAGCGGGCGTCGAGATCGTGCGCAAGGCCCTGTCCGCGCCTGCCCGCCAGATCGCGATGAACGCCGGTGAGGACGGTTCGGTGATCGTCAGCAAGATCCTCGAGAAGGATCAGTATGCGTACGGCTTCGACTCGCAGGCTGGCGAGTACGTCAACCTGGTCAGCAAGGGCATTATCGATCCGGCGAAGGTCGTTCGTTGCGCGCTGCAGGATGCGGCCTCCGTATCCGGCCTCTTGCTCACCACCGAAGCGGTAGTCACCCGGTCAACCCCGCAGGAGCCCACGACACCGACGGCAACAAGTGGCGGTAAGATGGAATTCTGATTGAGCCATCACATGAATGCAATGAGCGAGTTCTGGGTAGTGTCTCAGTTTGAAATTGAGGGCTATCTAGAGCCTGACCGGCGAAGCCGGATGCGCCATGCACAACGGAAATGCATCGTTCTCTCCACTTGCAAACAAGATTTGAAAACAACCATGCCGCGTGTCATGATGAGGAATGACTGTACGATACGATATTCGATCCGAGATGAATGGCTGGACGGTCTACGACATCCGCACTGGTTCTGCTGCGCTGATCAATGACGTCGTCCAAAATGGCCTTCCCCTGGAAGACGCCGACGACCTGGCCGATCTGTTGAATCACCTACAATCAGAGCAAGCCTACGTCAGCAGTCACTAAGGGTTTCGCGGGCGCCGCGATTTTCGCTCTGGTCGCCACCCTTTGGTGTGGCGGAGGATAAACGTGTATCGACGGGAGCTTCCACGGGTCTTCGAACTTCGCGACTTGGTCCAGTATTCATCATCGCGAGACGCGTATTTCCAGAATTTTGAGAAATTGCTGTCGGAGATCCCTCAAAAACTGAAGCAGTTCCCGCGACATCGAGCAGGACTTGCGATGTCGACGAAGGCCTTGGCCATGCCGTGAAGGCCGAGCGCGTTGAGCTGATCAGCGGTCAAGCCGCCAATCGGGGCGATTGGCGATGGTGGGGGCATATTATCTGCACCCTCCGACGGTGACACCTGCTGACTCTAGTAGGTTTGTTGTTCCCACGCATGAGCTAGTGACTAGGTCGTTTTGACAGACACGCCTCGCGCACCAACAGTGCAAGGCCCTGCACAGGAGAACCCCTATGTCGTCGACCGCACTGCGCAGCACCTCTCTTGCGTTGATCCTTTTTGCCTGCGGGATCATGGGGAGCGTGCGGGCAGACAATCCGCCGCCGCGCGCCAATGCCACAACGCCAGCCGGCCAGAACGCCGGCCCCGGCGAACGCGCCGGCCAAGCGCCGAGTACGCCGTCGGCGGCCGAGCAGCATCGCCTGCCGCCGGACTCCAGCACCAGGCAAACGCTTGATCTCCCTGGGCGGACGCTCTCTTTCATCGCGACGGCCGGCTCCATCCGCCTGTTCGACAAGAAGGGCGAGCCGGACGCCGACATCGTCTATACCTCCTATCAGCTTGACGGCACCGATCGCGGCACGCGCCCGGTAACGTTCTTCTTCAACGGAGGACCGGGCTCATCATCGGCCTGGCTGCAGCTCGGCAATGCCGGACCGTGGCGGCTGCCGATCAATGCAGACGAGGTCACGCCATCCACTTTTCCGGAGGTGAGGCCAAACGCGGAGACTTGGCTCGATTTTACCGATTTGGTGTTTATCGACCCTGTAGGCACAGGCTATAGCCGTTTCGTGGGGACCGGCGATGATGTGCGCAAGCGGCTCTTTTCCGTTGACGGCGACGTCGACGCGCTCGCGCTGGTGGTCCGCCGCTGGCTCGAACAGCATGACCGGCTGTTGTCGCCGAAATACATCGTGGGTGAAAGCTATGGGGGCATTCGCGGGCCAAAGGTTGTGCACCAGTTGCAGATGCAGCAGGGCATAGGCGTCAAGGGCCTGATAATGGTCTCGCCAATCTTCGACTACGCCCGCACTGGCCTGCTGCAATACATCGCAACACTGCCGAGCTATGTCGCGACCCTGCGTGAAGCCGAGGGTCCGGTAAAGCGAGCCGATCTCGCCGACGTGGAAGCTTATGCACGCGGAGAGTTTCTGACCGACCTCATCAAAGGTCAGGCGGACAAGGAAGCGACCACGCGTCTGGCCGACAAGGTCGCGGCGCTGACCGGCATCGATCAGGCGGTGAGTCGCAGGCTCGCGGGCCGCTTCGACCCCGACGCGTTTGGCCGTGAGTTCGATCGTAAGAAAGGCAAGTCAATCGGCAATTATGACGCCTCAGTGCGTGGCCTCGATCCGTTTCCAGACTTGGATTTCTATCCTTCCGGCGATCCGTCGAGCGACACGCTGCTCGCACCTCTGACCAGCGCCACTGTCGATCTCCTTACGCGCAAGCTAAACTGGCGGCCGGACGGCTCCTATGAGCTAGTCAACCACGCGGTCGGGCAGGCTTGGGATTACGGCCGCGGGCCTCCGGAGTCGCTGTCGGAGCTGCGCCAGATTCTCGCAACGGACCCGAAAATGAAATTGCTAGTCGGGCACGGCCTGTTTGACCTCGTCACGCCTTATTTCGGATCCCAGATCGTGCTCGACCAATTGCCGCCATTTGCCTCGGCACCGCGCGTCAAATTCGTAGTCTATCCAGGCGGCCACATGTTCTATTCACGAGATGGCTCGCGCCACTCGTTTCGTGCAGAGGCCGAAGCGATGATGAAGTAACCCGCACCGCGAACTAGGTCACAAGCATGCTCGTGTTCGCACGAGCATAGTTATAGATGAAGCTGCTCATGGCGCCGGCTTCGACGTGTAAGTTCATGGTTCCCCCGGTAGCCTACTCCTTGTCGCTTGTGCCGCATCATTGTTGCCGACTCGGGTGAGGTTTGCCTTTCCCGACTCTGCGGGCGCTTGAAAACGGCTTCTTGAGTGTTCCTATCTGCCCTTGCATTGCGTCAATCTTGTTGGCGTACAACCATCAAATTTCTACTGTCGTGGTAAATCTCCTCAGAGAGCAGTTCTGCACAACTGGCATCTTAGGAGCGTCAATGGGAAGCACCTCTGAGTGTCGTTCACAGCTAGTCGTAACTGTACACGGAATACCGAGAGGTTCGCGTTGCGCGAGGCAGCCTTACCCTTACGCGGTATTCCGCCGATAGTTCTGGCTACGCCAGCGCCGATCACGCACCGTACCGCCGAGGAAAATTTGGGGCTCGGTTACCTGACGAGTATTCTCAGAAGCAAGGGGGCGAATGTCCAAATCATCGACGGTTGGCTGGGCGGTCTGACGAGTGACGAGATCGCAGATTCGATAGCCCGGCTGCCGGTCCCGCTGTGGATCGGATTTTCCTGCTACCGATCCAATATGGCTCGGGCAATCGAAGTCATGCAGCTGCTTCGTCAGCGTGGTCTACAAACCCCGACGATCGCCGGCGGCTACGGGCCGACCTTTCACCCGGATGAGTTCCTGAACGCTGGGTTCGACGTCGTGGTCCTCGGCGAGGCCGAAGAAACTGTCTGCGAGTTGAGCGAGCACTTCGCATTCGGTAAACTGGACCTCTCCGACATTTCAGGTATCAGCTACAAACACGACGGCAAGATCGTTCGTAACGGGCGCAGGCCAGCGGTCGCGAACCTTGACGCCATACCTTTTCCTAGCCGCGACACGATCCGCGCCTCACTTGAGCGGCGGAGCGCTGTGCACGTGCTTTCGTCACGCGGCTGCGCGGCCCACTGCACGTTCTGCTCGATCGTTGCCTTTGCGAAGGTATCGGATGGTTCGCATTGGAGGCAGCGTTCGATCGAAAACTTCGTCGACGAGCTGGAGCAGGTTAGCCGCCTCGGGGCGACGTGTTTCAAAGTCATCGACGACAGCCTTATTGAGCCGCCTCGAGACGAGCTGTGGTGCCGTGAACTTGCCGACGATATTCAATCGCGAGGCCTGCGCGTGCGCTTGCGAGGTTCGATCAGAGCGGATCGCGTGACCGACGAGGCAATTAGGCAGCTCAAGCGAGCGGGCTTCTTCGCGTTTTCGTGCGGTATTGAGAATTATTCGGAATCCGCATTGAAGAGGATGGCGAAGAGTGCAAGCGTTGATCAAAACCTGCAAGCCCTTGATGTCTTGCGCGTTTCGCGGGATCGTG
>NZ_VSSR01000101.1 GCF_008123515.1 Bradyrhizobium cytisi | reverse complement strand
TAGTATCCGGAATCAGAGCTGAGTGATACGGCGGCCTTTGAAACGGCGTTGACGGACCTTTTTCTTGGTCCAGACAAAGGGCTCGGCTTTGTCGTTGTAGGCGTTGACGTAGGCATCGATGTGCTCCTCAAGCTGCTTGAGGCTTGTGAAGGAGGAGCCGCTGAGCGACTGGCCCTGCAAGATTGAGAACCATACCTCGACCTGATTGAGCCAGGACGCACTGGTCGGCGTGAAATGGAATTGCACGTTGGGATGGGCCTTGAGCCAGTCCTCATTCTTCTTGTGGGTGTTGAGGTTGTCCAGGATGACGTGAAGCTTTCGGTCCGGAAAGGCCGCGGTGAGGCTGTTCATGAAATCGAGAAACTCGACACGGCGACGGCGTTTTGAATGCGTAGCGATGATCTTTCCGGTGGCGACTTCGAGCGCCGCAAATAATGTTGTGGTGCCATGCCGTTTGTAATCGTGGCTCTGGCCGGTCAAGGCGCGGCCATTGGGCAACTTCAGATAGCCCTGCGCTCGCTCCAAAGCCTGGATCGATGGCTTCTCGTCCACGCATAGCACAATAGCCTTCGCCGGCGGGGCGACGTAAAGGCCAACGACATCGGCGGCTTTGGCCGTAAAGTTCGGGTCGCTGCTCTCACACCAGGACTTGCGGGCCGCGAGGTCAATCTTGTGGCTGCGCAGGAACCGCCAGACATATTGGACGTCAACATCGCCCAGCGCCTCGGCCAGCAGAGGGCCGGTCCAGCGCGCAAACCCTTGCGGGGGCGGCTTATCCAACAGCTTCAGAATCCGCTTGTCGGTCGTCTTGGTATAGATCGGCTGCTTGCCGGGCCGCGGCTTATCTTGCAGCCCTTCAAGGCCTTGGTCGGCATAGCGATGCCGCCAAAGGCTGACAATCCGCGGTTGCACCCCAACTTCCTTCGCGATCGACCGGGTGCTGCGCCCATCCGCCGCCAACAGGACTATCCGCGCCCGCTTCAAATCGCGCTGCAATGTCACCGGTGAGCGACAACACGCCTCAAGCACCTTGCGATCTTTCCTCGAAAGGTGGACTTCTCTTGCT
>NZ_VSSR01000100.1 GCF_008123515.1 Bradyrhizobium cytisi | reverse complement strand
GGGATTGGGACGCTGATGCCCTGCGCGATATCGTGCGCGACTATGTCATCGAACATTTGGCGGATGACGATGCAGTGCTGGTGATCGACGAGACCGGCTTTCTCAAACAGGGCAAAGCGTCATGTGGAGTGGCGCGGCAATACACTGGTTCGGCAGGCAAGATTACGAATTGCCAGATCGGCGTCTTCGCTACCTACGTTTCGCGTCATGGTCATGCGTTCATCGACCGCGCGCTGTATCTTCCGAAGGAATGGACCGACGATCCGGATCGTCTGGAAGCCGCCTATGTGCCTGCCGATGCGAGCTTTGCGACCAAACCAAAGCTTGCGACGAAAATGATCGCACGCGCGATAGCCGCGTCTGTACCGTTCAGGTGGGTTGCCGGTGATACCGTCTACGGCGTTGGCGCCATCGAACAGCAATTACGTCGGGCCGGCAAAGGCTACGTGCTTGGGGTCAGCAGCGCTCATGTGTTTCGATCCTGGGGCAAACGACCGCCGGTCGCTGGTACGGCCGCAGACATCGCCCGGACGCGGCGCTCATCCGACTGGAAGCGCCTGTCGGCGGGAGCCGGAACCAAAGGACCACGGCTGCACGATTGGTGTTATCTCGAATTGGCCGAGCTCGAGGCCGAGCCATTCAACGGTGCAAGTGCTGGTTTGTGGACGCGCGGTCTACGGATCCGTCGTCGCATCGCCGATGGAGACCTCGCCTTCTTCACCACCTGGTGCCCAGCGGGAACGTCAATTGAAACGCTGGTCGCGGTCGAAGGCCATCGATGGGCGATCGAGGACAGCTTTGAAACCGCGAAAAACGAGTTCGGGCTCGATCACAA
>NZ_VSSR01000099.1 GCF_008123515.1 Bradyrhizobium cytisi | reverse complement strand
TGCACTGAAGATCATCTAGCCGGCCTTCGCGACCAAGAAGGCGGCGGAGCTAAAGTGAGTTCGAAGTCATCGAATCACTTTTGGGCCACGAGGAGGCGAAGATGATGTACAGCGGAATTGATCTGCATTCCAACAACAGCGTTATCGCTGTGATCGACGATAGCGATCGGGTTGTGGCGCAGAAGCGGCTGCCCAACGACATCGCGAAGATCATCGGCTTTCTGGCTCGGTGGCAAGACGAATTGGCTGGCGTCGTGGTCGAGTCGACCTACAATTGGTATTGGCTGGTCGACGGTTTGCAGGATACGGGCTTCCATGTGCATCTCGCCAACACGGCGGCGATCAAGCAGTACGAAGGACTGAAGCACAGCGGCGACGAGACCGATGCGCAGCACTTGGCGCACCTGCTGCGGCTGGGCATCCTGCCGACGGGCACGATCCTGCCGAGGGAGCATCGCGTCGTGCGCGATCTGGCGCGCAAGCGCATGCAGCTGGTGCAGTCATGCACGACACATGTTCTGTCGGTTGAAAACATCATGGCCAGACAGCTCGGTGGGCGGATGACCAGCAATCAAATCAAGCGGCTGACCGCCGATACGGTCGACAGCCTACCGCTAGGAGAGGACGTAGGCTTGGCAATCAAGGCCAGCGTTGCCGTTATCGCCACGCTGCAATCACAGATCGAGGTTCTGGAGAAGCGCCTGCAAGAGCGCGTCAAGCCCCGACCGCAATACGCCCTGTTGACCAGCGTGCCGGGCATCGGCCAGGCGCTTGCCACCGTCATTGTCCTGGAAACCGGTCCGATCGATCGGTTTGCCGACGTCGGCAACTATGCGTCCTATGCGCGCTGCGTCGACAGCGTCCGTACCAGCAATCGCAAGAAGAAGGGCGAAGGCAACGTCAAGAACGGCAACAAATATCTCGCCTGGGCTTTCGTCGAGGCGGCGAACTTCGCCAGGCGCTTTTGTCCCGAGGCCAAGCGTTTCCATGAACGCAAAAAGGCCAGGACCAACAACATCGTCGCCACCAAGGCGCTGGCGCACAAGCTGGCGCGCGCCAGTTATCATATCCTGAAGGAGAGCAAGCCGTTCGACGTCGCGCGCTGCTTTGCCTGACGGACGACGGCGATCCGGCGAGCCACGTACGGTGACTGGGGCCACAACCAGCTGCACTGAATTGGACGCCGGATCGCCGTCACCAGCCGCAGTGACAGCGGATCGCCCGCAACGTAAGCCATCCGGAGATTGGCGCCGGCGTGCCGGCAACCACGGTTCTGTGAAACTCTCTTGGATACGGAACGGTACCAACGTTCTTCTGGGGCGGTCATGCCGCCAGGGCGCAGGCCTCACTCAGGCCGATGCTTGATCCCGATGGGTGTCTGGCGCGATCCGTGA
>NZ_VSSR01000010.1 GCF_008123515.1 Bradyrhizobium cytisi | reverse complement strand
CCGACGTCGGCATAATCTCTATTCGATCACCACCAACCAGGCGGCGATCGCCGATCTCTTCCGCGTTGTCCGGCGCTATGAAGGCAACCTCGCGCCGATGCCGGGCGTTTTTCCGGATTATCCGGCGCCGGTCATCCGCGATGCCGGCAACGGCGAACGCGAGATGGTGATGATGCGCTGGGGCATGCCGCCTCCGCCGCGCACCGGCGGCCCGCCCGTGACCAACATTCGCAATACCTCCTCCCCGCACTGGCGCGCCTGCCTCAAGCCGGAGCACCGCTGCCTCGTGCCGGTCAACAGCTTTGCCGAATACGCGCCGGAGCCGAACCCGGAGACGAAGAAGAAAGATGTTGTGTGGTTCGCGCTCGCGGAGTCACGACCGCTGTTCGCGTTTGCCGGCATCTGGACTACCTTCAATGGTGATCGCGGTACGAAGTCAAAGCCCGTTCCGGGGCCGCATCAGGTCTATGGATTTCTCACGACGACGCCGAATGCGGTCGTCGAGCCGATTCATCCGAAGGCCATGCCGGTGATACTGACGACGGCGGAAGAGGGAGACAGGTGGCTGCGAGCGCCGTGGGATGAGGCGAAAATCCTTCAACGGCCTTTACCGGATGAGCAACTCAAGATCGTAGCTCGCGGAGCCGAAAAGGAAGATCGGCAGCCGCAAGGCTAGAGCGCAAAAGACTTCTGGCGCTTGACTTTGAAACGGTCGAAAATCTCTTTCGAGATTATTCCCTCCAACCGCGAACCCCCGGAGTACCATCATGCGCGCGCTTCCCACTCTCCTCCTGGTCGGGATCACAATGGCTGTGGCCACTCCGGCCTCAGCTCAACGGTTCGCCGGAAATGCTCCGGTGTGCATGCAGAAATGGCAGTGGGGTGGCTCCAGCTATATCACCTGCCAGTTTGCTTCGTGGGACGAATGCAGAGCGACCGCTGCGGGCCTTTCCGCCATGTGCCTGTCGAACCCCTATGTGCAACGGCCGGCTCATCCGGACCGCAGTCCGCGATTCAGATAGGGCTGCGGCGGCCCCCAGGCAAATTCCGGCGGATACGGACACTCACGATGGGTTTCGCGAACCTGAGGAAGCATAGGTGCAAGAAACCGGGTTCCTTTGGAACGCTGCATCACGGCAATCATTGAGCCGGCGGGGCGAAACTCCCTCAGGAAAAAGGCGATGCGTTCGATTCTGGCCTTGAGCGTTTTGATAAGCCTGTGCGGGGTCGCGAACGCGGCAAGTGTGCATCATGGGCACCGGCACGCGGTGCTTCGTCCCCATCACCACATGTACCCATCAGGTCGAGCCTCGGGCTTTGCCTATGCGCCGCGTCAATACGACCGGTCCGCCGACCCCTGTAGCAGGCCGGAAGCGTATTACGGCTCCTGTCAGGGTTATGCGCCTGGCGAAAAGGAGCAATTTCTCGAGAGTGTGCTCAACCCTTATTAGTTGGAAAGCGCACAACCGGGAGCCCTGGTAGGGCCGCCGTCTCCAAGGGCCATTTCCGCGGAGGATCGGCCATGACACAAAAACCCATGACACAAAAAAACCTCGCGCAATCTGCCGGAGCCCGAGCCGCGCAAGGACAGCGAACGCGACACGCGAGAGGCGATCATCGCCGACGCCGACAAGACCAAGGCAGAGACCTTCGTTCACGGCGACGGCGGCACGCTCGACATGCCGACGAAGCGCGGCGATCTGTCGGGAGATGATTGAGGGCGGCGCGGTCTGCCGGCGAACCAAGACAGGAAAGCCCGCTGCGGATTGCTCCGCGTGGGCTGAACCGGACTTTTCCGATGATGCCATTCTGCCAGTGTTTTGCCCGACGCGTCAAACGCCTTAGCGATTGCTAAGCGACCAAACCGCCATCACGGCCTCGTTCAATCCGGCACGGTGATCCACCACGGCCCCCTCTCCCTTGGCGGTGAGCTCGCAGGTGTCGCCGACCTTTTGCACGTAGCCGGCGGTGATGAGCTCGAGCAGCTCTTCCCTGTTCTCATCGCTGAAGGCGATGGACTGGCCGATGTCGCAGAGCAGTGCGATCTGCGCTTCTGTCAGCATGGACTCCTCCGACGGTACAAGTGCCTGGGCCCCAGGCTGTTCCTCCGGGACGCCATGTCAGGCTGCCCGCCGGAATCAAGAAAGCCCGCCGCGGATCGCTCCGCGCGGGCTGAACCAAACTTTTTGATGATGCCATCATGTCGGTGTTTTGCCCGACGTGTCAAATACGGAAAACGGCCCCGGCGCTGACGGGGGGCTTGGGCGCCGGAGCCGCCATTCCAGGCCGGTCAATCGGCGGCGAGACCGGCCACCCGCTCAATTCGGGGTCGGACCCGGAAGTTCCTAACGGAGCCACCATGGTCGTGCGGCCGCCGGCGTAAGCCGCCTCGCGGGGACGGATCGCGGATGCGCGGCGGGGATATCCGGTCGCTTTCGTTCGACTTGAAGGACGCGAAAGTCGCTCACGCAGCGCGCGACAATTCCGCTGCGCGCTCTGCCTGCCCCTGCAGCATGGCGATCGAGGCCCGCAGATTGTCCCTGCGCGACCGCAAGGCAAGAGCCAGCATCGAATAGGTGGGACTGCCGGGGTCAGCATTGCCGGCCTTGCGCTCCTCCTCGGCAATGTCGCTGTCCAGCATCTGGATTCGCCAGCGCAGGTCGGAGATCAGAGCGCGGAGCGCGTTCGCTTCGTAACGGGACGTTGTCTGCATGTGATCGCCTCAATCTGAAACGGCCCGATTGGCCGGGCCGGGATCAAGACCTCATGCAGCAAGAGCGATGCCAGCGTTTGGCGGGAACCGGAGCCAGAGCCTCTCACTCCTCCGCCAGCTTCCGCTCGATATAAGCGTCCACCGTCTCGGCAAACGAGCGCTGCACGCCGACCGACGTGACATGCAGCTCGAGCGCATCCTGCTGGAGCACGCGCAGGCCGCGGCTGCGTGCGCTGACCGGCGCCATCGCCAGATAATCGTCGATGGCGCCCGTCGCCAGCGCGATGCCTTTCGGATCTCCTCTCGCGATCAGCAAACGCAGAAAGCTCAGGCAATCGGCCAGACCCGGCATGGGTTCGCGTGGAATTATCTGCTGCGCTCCGGGCGGATCGACAACAACCTTCAGTCGGCGGTGAGGCTCAAAGATGGCGGCTGACCAGATCGTTCGGGGCCGATACGAACATGGTCGAACCAGAGGAGTGGGTACGTGGCTAAAGATCCAATCAATGACCGCGAGCCAGAACTCTCCGAAGAGGACATCCAGCGCGAGCAGCTCGGACCCCGCGGCGTGCCGGGCAGGGAAAATCCGACCAAAATGACGCCGCAACGAGAGAAGAAAACGCCGAAGAACGTTGACCCTGGCCACACAGGATAACGCAATCCTGCATCGAGGAACCGGCAGGCTGCTTCAGCGTTTCGGTGTCATGATCAAACGCATCCTCAGCATTTTTCGCCCTCAGCCGACGCCGGAGCAGATCGCACAAGAGATCCTGCAGGACCTTCTCCGTGATCTCAATCGGCTGAGGTGAGGCGCTTCACAGCCGGCAATTCCGGATGCCTCGCCCAAGGTCCGCCGACCAGGTTTTCCTCTGTGGCACGAGGCGCACGAGTCCCGTTCACGCTGCAAAGCCGCACATGCTCAGGATCGCGGCTGCGAAAGCATCTGGTGCTTCACGCGGTACGAAGTGGCCGACGCCCGTGAGCACGCGACGCTCGTAGCGGTTCTTGAAATATCGCTCCTTGTGATCGGAGGTGATTGGCAGATTATCGCGGTCATCGGCGCCCTGAAGCATGATGGTCGGCACACCTATTGCGGGCGGCTCGGCCAGACGGAGCTCGACGTCTTCGTGCGCGCCTGCGCCCGGCGCGTCGTGCCAGCGTTGGCGATAGGCATGGATGCTGATCGCAGTCCAGTCGGGATTGTCGAGCGAGCCTGCCATGGCTTCAAACTCGGAGTCTCGGCCTGGCCACCCCGGGGGACCAGGTCTCCCAAAGATAGCGGCAAAGCCTTCTGCGGTCTTCGTGGTAGGCCTTCTCGCCTTGCGACGTCGCAACATACCATTCGTACCAACAAGACTTCGCAAGCTCGTACGGCATGTTGCGCGGCGGAATGGCGGTTGCGTAACCTGCCGCCGCGGTCACAAGAGCGGCCAGTCTTTGCGGAAACAGCGCGGCCACTCCGTATGCGGCACGTGCTCCCCAGTCATAGTCGGCGAGCACGACGTCGCTCAGATTCAACGTCCAGGAATTGCGACAGGTCGAGCGTGAGGGCCGCAATTGCGCCGCTGCGCATGATGGAGTCGTGCAGGAATCGGGTCGGCCCCGATCCACGAAGGTAGGGTGCGTAGATACAGAACTTGTGCCCGCCGAGCCTCGCGATCGTCTTGTCCCAGCATCGAACGTTGTCCGGCCAGCCATGCACAAGAACAAGCGGTCGGCCGTCGATCGGCCCCGTCCTCTCATAGGCAATGTCCAGCTCGTTGGTTCGGCAAACGAGCTGCTCGGGCTCCAGCACGCGCCCGGATGTGGGAGGACCAGGCTGTCGCCGACCGTGCAGCTTCGCAATGTTGTCGAGACCCGCTTTCAAAAAATTTCTGACATTCTCGACCGTCCTTGCCTCGTCCGACGTTGGCTCGAATTCCGCTGACCATACGACGGTGCTGGAGCCGTCGTGGTTATCGTTCGCCCGCAATTCGGCGGTGTATTCGCGAACCGGCATGGCCGTCTTTTCCATTCGGTAGCGGTAAGAATGCCGTGCCGGCGTAGCCTCGAGCAGACGCTCGATCTGTCGATCTCCGTCCGTGCCTTCGGCCGTGCGGAGAGCACCCGCACGTTCGTCCTCACTCTCGACCTTGGACAATAATGGGTGCCATTGCCCGACGGCGCCGAACCTGCCGATATCCGTCCAAAGCGCATCCGGCCTTTCGGTAATCCGCGTGGTCTCAACGACCCTGGTCATCGCGCGCTCCTCCCTATTTCAATATGACGGTTCGAGATCAATCATGCTGGTCGGTCTGTGCTCCCAGGCGCTCGCCGCTGCCCTGATCGCGCAAAAAGGCGAGAAGTTGCCGTGAAAGATAGTCGGGATTTTCATCGGGCAACAATGTCCTGTCTTCGGCGCAACACCGCCATGCACGTCCTGCGCGACCTCCTTCGCCATCGCGGTTTCCGTCCAACCATTGCTCTTCTCTGAGAAAAGTCAGGCCGTCGACGGTTAGCCGGTCCTCGCTGGTCTCGCCGTCCGCGACGAGGCCTTCCAGGTAAGTCTCAAGTTCCGGCAGTCTTTGCTCGAAATCCGGACCAAGACCCACCAGATCGCAGGCTCTCATTCCTCCGCATAACACAGTCGGCTCGATCGTGAGCACATAGAACCGCGCCATTGTGCCATTGTTGCGAGCCCGATCTCCGCGTTCGAGGATGCGACCCTGAAGGTGCGGCTGTTCGGCGGCTGGGATTTGCGTCCCGACCTGCTGAACCAGAAGGACTGGGTCAAGGCCGCCTACGCCAACGGCGTACCGATGGGGGGCGACCTGCCCCCGCCGAAGGGCAACGCGCCGAGCTTCATCGTCTGGGCGGTCAAGGACCCTGACGGGGCCAACCTGGACCGCATCCAGATGGTCAAGGGATGGATCAGGAGCGGCCAGATCTTCGAGAAGATCTATGACGTCGCGTGGTCCGGAAATCGGGTGCTCACGCGCACGCCGATTCAGAATGTCCTCTATGGCGGCAACGACATGAAACTGCCTCCGGTCGGCGATACCGTGGACGTCAAGAACGCCAGCTACACCAACACGATCGGCGGCGTGGAATTGGAGACTGTATGGATGGACCCGGACTTCGATCCGAGCCTGCACGCCTTCTACTACGCGCGGGTGCTGGAGATTCCGACGCCGCGCTGGACCACGTACGACGCCAAGACCTTGGGCGTATCGCCGCCTAGCGACGTGCCGACGAGCCTTCAGGAGCGCGCCTGGACCTCCCCTATCTGGTACGCGCCGACCGCGGACATGCACGCCAAGGCGCTTCACAGCCCGACGGTGGCCGATCTCAGGCAGCGGGGCGCGACAGCACTCGACGACACGCAACTGCGCGATCTCGTTGTGGGCAAGACCGTCTCGGTCCACAACACGGCAACCGATCAGCGGTTCGAGATCACCTACGGCGTCGATGGCCGGCGCATGATCTCGAGCATCGACGGCAAGATGCCGGATTCGGAGCAGATCGGCGACCTGCTGCACCCCGGTGGCGCCGCCGGCGCGCAGTACGACATCCGCGACGGCCGCCTCATCACCACCATCGAGGGGTCCCCCTTCGAGGTGACGGTCTATCGTCACGGCGACAAGCTCATCGCCGCGCGGAGCAACGAGTTCGGCTATGCGAACTATGAGGTGGAAGCGGTGAAGCCGTGAGTCGGTCGCCGGGGCGCCGCGATGAGCTTGGATGAGCGACAGTCGCCTCTCGGGCGTTGGCTGCATGAGCCGCTGCTGCACATGCTGGCGATCGGAGCGGCGCTGTTCGCCGTCTACAGGGTGTTCCATCCCGCCGCGGGCGAACTCCAGAATCCAAATCGCATCGCCATCACGGCGGACGACATGGCCCAGATCCGGATCGCCTGGATGGCGCAGTGGCATCGGCCGCCCACGCCAGAGGAGACGCAGAACCTCCTGGACGGCAAGATCCGCGAGGAGGTTCTCTCCCGCGAGGCGCTGGCCCTCGGGCTGGACAAGGACGACACCATCATCAAGCGCCGCCTGGCGCAGAAGATGGAGTTCGTCATGGAGGACGCATCCTCGCTGCGCGAGCCGGCGGGAGACGAGTTGAGGCGCTGGTTCGCGCAGAATGCGCAGCGCTTTGCCACGCCGAGCCCCGTCACGTTCCGCCACCTCTATTTCTCGCCCGACGGGCGCGCCGCCCACGCCCGCGACGATGCCGCCGACGCGCTACGGAAGCTCGCTGGAAAGCCGGAAGCGACGCCAGAGCTCGACAGCCTGTCCGATCGATTCACGTTCCAGGATTTCTACGCCGAACGCTCGCCCGATCAGGTCGCCAACATCTTCGGGACACGGTTCGCGCAGGCGCTGCCCGAACTCGAGCCGGGAAAATGGCAGGGACCGATCGAATCCGGATTGGGCTGGCACCTGGTTTGGGTCGACGCAAAAATACCCGGCCAAGTGCCTGCCTTCGAGGAAGTCGAGGCGAGGGTCAAGTCCGAATGGATGGACGAGCAGCGCGCCGAGGGCAAGCGCAAGATCTTCGACCACGTGATGGCCCGTTATCAGATCGTGCTGCCGCAAGCCGCACCCGCGGCACCGCGTTGAACAGGAGCATTGGTGTTTACGCGATTGCTGTTGCTCTTGATCGTCCTGGCAACCCTGGGCCACGGCTCGGTCGCGCAGGCACACGATTCCCGTCCCGCCTACCTCGAGCTCAACGAGACGGCATCAGGCCGTTATGAGGTGCTGTGGCGAACCCCGATCAATGCCGGCATGCGGCTGCCGGTGGTGCTGAAATTCCCCCACGACACGCGCAACATCACCGCGCCGTCGGAGAAGGAGTTCACCGGCATGCTGCTCGAGCGTCGATGGATCGAGACCGGCAAGACCGGCCTTGCCGGCAAGCGCATCGAGTTCGTGGGCCTGCAAGCGACCATCACGGACGTTCTGGTGCGGGTGCAGCGGCTCGACGGCGCGCACACGACCACGCTGGTGCATCCATCGCAGCCTTGGATCGAGATCCCGGCCTCAGCCGCATACACCGGGGACGAGAGCACTGCGAGTAGGCTACGGCAGTTTGCTGATCAGTCAGGCGCAAGCTATTCCCCTCTTCTTCCAGATCACAGCGCGCGCCTATCAGTTGGGAACAGGCTGGACGCCCTTCCGGGCGTGACCTCGATCGGCGCGCGAGCCGACCAGACCGCCGGCAACCGACCTTGGAAAGTACCTGAAGGCGCATCCCTTACAAATAAAGCCACCGCCAGTTCCGACTTGTGTTCACTCACACGGTAAAGTTCCTCAGCCGGAACGTGAGCTGTCGCTCGTCGGGAACCGAGCTCAGTTCCCGGAACCGAATGCACGGCAATCACATTTCGGTTCTGGCGAAATCAGTTTGCCGCTACTTGTTACAAGCCAGCCTCACAGAGGTTGAGCGCCAGTTGAACGAGAACAATCGAAGCTGCAGATATCGGCCGCAAGCTTATTCGGGTCGAACGCTCGAGCGAGAACAAGCCGTCACGAGCAGCAAGGTTCGGCTGCACTGCCAATCCGGACCCAACATTGGATCAGGCCCTCCGCGAGAAGTGCTGATTGCCATAGTCGTACCAGCCGCCACCAGAACAACGGCCGTCAGCGCGAACAATCGAGAGGTCGTCCAATTAACCTTCATGGCGCTTCCCTCCAGTGGGAGCGCGCACGCTACGATCGATGACACCTGCCGCTTGTGAACTACTTCACACAATGCGCATCACACCCGCGTGCAGGAGGCCAGCCAGCATAAACCGGCGAGCCCCCTCGAATGAGGTACCCTAAAAGGTTGTCAGGATAGCTGGCGCGTCTTGATTTGCTCTGTGTACGGTCGCAAATTCGTCGCGGCTTCGTACCCAGTTCTTCCATTCTGCCCTGCTTCACTAAGTCCTGTAGTCTCCACTAGGTCACTTCGGATGGAGGGCGAACTTATGGAACTATTTCGCGCCGAGATGATGTGCGTTGTCGAGGACAACTCAAGCACAACCTGCCGCAACTGCGGCAGGAAAATGAAGCTTGTACGAGCGGTGGTAGACTCTGAGAGTGGAGACATCACTCGCATGTTCGAATGCGCGTGCGGCAAGCGCCTCTGGGACGACTGAGCGTACCTCCGCGGCGATTGCACAGGAAGAGCGACCGGCAGCGCATTGCGGCGCACGCACGCGGGGAGGCGATGACGCGCTTCGGGCGAGCGTTCCTCTCCAGCTCCGGGCAGTGTCTCTGCAGACGCGTAGAACTTCCGGCCTCAGGATTCACTCCCTGAGGCCAGCGAATGAAAACTTCTGACTCAATAACGCCGATAATATCGATGAGCATAAGGTCGACGAACGACGACTACGCCGCCGCGATAGGCTGGACGATAGATCGGGCGAGTTCGAACGCATCCGTGCCGGCCGCAAACAAGGGCTACCGTCTCAACGTTTGCGATGTTTGATTGCCCCAGCGGAGCAACTGGCATTGCCGACGCCGTTACAATTGAGAACGCGGTCCCACCGAGAACGGTTAGTGCGGCAAGTGTAAGTCTGAATTTCATCCGTGCTACTCCAGCGGAGCCTATCCCCGCTGCCGAACCTTAGATGCTCCTTCCTGAACCTTGAATGACCAAGCGGTCGTAGCCCGCGCTGTACACGTTGGGCAAAATCGGCTCCCGTACTGCGGAGGTTCCGGAACTTCGGGCGGTCCTTCCGCCAACCGCAATCGGCAAAGACTTTCCCTATGGCTGCCGCTGGATCGGGATCACGCCCTCGAGGACTGGCGTCTTTGCTACGCTCGCAGGATATGTTGGCGTCACCGTTGGTCGGGTGGAAGGGTTTGAACTTAATTTCCTCGGCGCCGTTTTAGGGCTCGACGTGCGCCGCCGCGCACTCAAGCTCCCCGGCCTTGGACGTTTCGGAGCTGCCACCGGCCTGTGATTTATCACTTGGCCGGAGCCCAGGCGGAAGGCCGCACCCTACCCGCTGACCGGCCCCGACAACGTCTCCAGCCCGGCCTCTATTGCCGCAATGTCCTGCTCGACCTGCGCGATCGACAACCTGCAGTCAAAGCCCTCCCAGGCCATCAAGTCCACGGCAAGCCGCCGACGGTGCATCCTTAAATCCTCAAGCGACCGGCGGTCCTTCAGCCTCGCGTAGCCATCCACAATCAACTCAATCGCACTCGACATGACGCTACCCCACAATCAAATTGGCGTTTGCAAATGAGGTCAGCTTAGAGCCGGGGGCGCCGTTAGCGCAACACCGGCATTCAGGATGCCGTCGCTTGACCCCAGCAGGTATTGGTCAGCAGCAACTGGAACGTAGCTCGGGGCTCAGACGACGCTTGAAATTCTTTCGCCATTGGTCCCGCTCCTCATTTCGGCAATTTGCGACGTACTTACGATGTATCTTGACCGCAACATGCCCGAAGTCGAGGCTGCCTACCGTTGGACGGCGTCGGTTGGATTCGCCTCCGTTCCGAAGCGGAAGCGGCCTCAGCTCATCACCCTTCCAGAGCTGAGGTCGCTTGTTTTAGTCGACTCTGCGCGGCACCCAGGGGCCTTTCAGTCCAGCTTCCATTCCGGCCCCTCTGAAGTTGTGTGCTATTCTTATAACAAACCCGAATCGAGCTGAGCTTCGGAAAGGGGGAAGGTTCATGACGGATAAGGCGAGAGGAGCCATCGAACTTCTGCTGAAGAACCGCGAATCGGAAAACCGGCAATCTTATCTAGTGCGCGGCCGCCGGTACGAACGGCTATCCGCGAGTGACCTCTGCAGGCTCTGGGCGGAACAGATGAACCGTTGGGCCGACGAATCCGCCTCCTTCGATCAGAGAGCCGCTAACGACTTTGCCGTTGAGATGGGCTTGCGGGATATGGCGCCGCCTCTCGAACTGGTCGTGGAAGCGAGGCAGAAAATTCTGGCAAATTCGGCAAAATCTCTAGCGACAATATTCGCCCGTTCTCGGGAAGACGCCAGAAACCCTCCTAGAGCTGAACGGCCTGATAGAGCTGAACGGCCTGACTGAGGGTCAGTCGGTCGACAAGAGAAACCACCGACCTGGGAGCCCGAGGATGGCGGACGAGCTTTCCCTTTCTGTCTTTGCGATCGAGGTCGATCGAAAGCCGGTCGTTGCTTTCGCCGCCAGAAAATATTCCGAAGCCGAGGCGATTTGTGCTGACCCAAGAATAAGAGAGAAACTTGATTCAGCGCGATCGGGCGGCAAACCTCTTTGCGACGAACTGGCAACCTTGCGCGTTCGATTAGCCAGTCCGGACGAAAGAAACCGTTATCGCGAGCAGACCTCCGCACGATCTGCAGATGCAGGTCTGCCGGTGTACTTGATAGATTTAGATCCATAGGGTGGCGCTTTGCGATGATCCCGCTGTCAACCTTCTTGAAATTGCCCGCCTTTTCCGGGCTCGCCGCGCGCAATCTACGGTCCTAACTACGGCAATTTTCGCTGCCTCTCGACCGTAGTTTCCGGCCAGCTCCCGCAGCGCGCCAGCCTCGCCGGGCACCCTGCTCTCCTCCGCCAATCCAGGCAGATGCGCTCCATGCGCGCGAGCTCGTCGATGTCGTGCTGATGCCCCCCATGCGGCCGATCACACTCCCGCCGCGTGGTCGCCGTCAAATCTAGGGAGTCTGCCATGACCCCGGGCCGCACAGGTTGCGTGCTGTCTCGATCGATTTTGCGGACGGTGGGCGGGGTTTCTAAGGCGCTAGGGATGGTTTTGATTCGTATTTCCCTGCCACGGCCTAGAGTGCTCATGCTCAGTAATCCACTTGACCGCGTCGCCTTCCGTAATAAAGCCCTTGATTACTTCCGTTTCGCCATCGGGCCACAGAATATCGACTCCCCAGCCAAGTTCGGGATTTTTCCGAGCCGTGAAAGTTGGTCGTTGCTCGAACATCCGGCGAATATGCGCCTATGGTGCCCAGGTTCAAGCCAGCTATCCTGCCGCAATCAAACTATCTATCCCACACTACCCCGCGTCCGCCGCGGTTCGGTTCATGTGCAACGTCTAACCCACGACGCGCAGTAGCTCACGCGAGTTCACAGCCGCTGGCAATTGACTATTTAACTCTGGCTTCCGTGACGCTTCGATGGCCGGCATGCGGCCTCCGAAGATCACCTTCGGCGACATGCGCGAGATGGGCGTGCGCGGCGTCCTGTTCTATTGCGCCGACTACCGCTGTAGCCGCCACGTTGCGCTCAGCGCCGACCGCTGGCCCGATGAGGTGCGCCTGTCAGATATCGAACTGCGCTTCATCTGCACCGCCCCTGCGGCAGGCGCGGCGCCGATGTCCGGCCCGATTTCAACAGGAACCCCAAGGGCCTATCGGTGGCATGGACCATCGATAGCTCCTTAAAAAGGCCCCGGCCATGGGGGGCTTTTGGGGTTTGTGAAGGCCGGGGCCGCTGGAGGGTGCTTGGACCTTGGGGAAGGTCAAGCGTCGTGAGCCTAGGACAATCCGGCAATCGGTTCTATTCGCTTTCGGACGCTGGCTATATTGTTCCCTCGGCGGAACGGAGTAGCCGCAATGAAAGACATGCAGACTCAGTTGGAAAAGCTCCGCACAGATGCGGCCGAGTGCGCCCTCATCCGCGACCTGGCGACCGACCCGAAGAAACGAGAGCTTTTCACGAGATTGGCCGATCAGCTGACGGTTCTCGTCTCAGAAGTTGAACGCGCAATCGCGGACAGTGTGAAGCGCACCTGACGAAAGCGGGCTGGCGACGGCCTTTCGAGGATCCGGTTGAGGTCAACGGCCACCAGCTGGTGACGCTGCTGGATGCCGACGAGTAGACGCGATCTACAAGAAGACCGCGCCCGGCAGCGAGGGTTACGGGGCTCGCGATGTTCAAGCTCGAGTTCAGCAGCTCAACGAGATGATTCACGGCACCGGGCCTGCTGTGGGCATGGGCGGGAGGACCGTTTGATGAGCGACATTCACGACCTCGTGGCCATGGACCTTTGCGGCTTTTCCCTCGCGATCCAGGCGATGCCCTGGAATACGTTCTTCTACAAAACCAGGCACACGCTGGACGACATTCTCGATAGCTCGGGCTATTTCAACGAGGCTGCCGAGAACCTCCGGCGGAATGACCGGATCGAAATCACTGCGAATGCAGACGGTGTTGCCGAGGCCGCCACGCTCGTGGTGCGGTCTGTGACATTAGTGGAAAGTCGGTTGTGGTCTCAACGTTGGGGCGCCGCTGATGGGCCACCGGATCAGGATCCCTGGCGAGGGCGGCAAGATCGAAGCAAGAGCCGCGCGGGTTCATGCTGCCGTTGCTGCGGAGCTGACGCGGGTCGACGAAGAGAAGAGGCCCAAGCCGAAGAAGCGAAGACGTTTGCGCATATTCGCCACTACAGCGAGATTTCCAGGTGACCTAATATCGTCGTGGCCGACGCTGGCGATCATTCGTGACGGACTGCCAGTCCGTCAGCAGTAGCCATCAGCGGCGCACGCCATGTCCGACACAGTGTGGGTTCGGAAGTTCAGATAGGAGGGCGCCGCGATCACCAAGGCTGTTCCGGATAGGACGAGCAAACAAGCAATCACAACGCGCCGCGGAACGCGCTTCCAATTTGAATAGCTCATGAATCAATTGCTCCGCTGAAGCTGGAGCTTTGCGCCCCGCGGACGGAAGCAATTGTGAACTAGTTCATAGATTGAAGATTAAGTTTGAAGTCGGGGAAGGGGGAAGGCGCAGTCGGCCAAGATCCAGACGCGGGTAAATGTCGATGCGGGCAACGCGGACTTGAGCCGCGCCAACTTCGGGGTGCAGTAGTGCTATTCGGAATCCAGCAACTTTCTGTCGAGAGGATCTACCACTTGGACGGCCCGGACGCTGTGGGCGCCTCCACCCTCAAAGACTATGTGATAGCAGGGGTCCCTCCTGATTCGATTTCCAGTTCTTCGACGATTGGGGCCTCAAGCATAGTCTTCTCCCCGACCCCGCGGGGACCATGCGGCTCAAGCTTTTACCGCTATTTGCTTCGTGCCAGGATGTGCGTCGCCATGCTGGCCAAGCGGTTTCAGCCCTAAAACAAGGAAGAGCGCTGCCGGGCTCGAAATGCCAGTCCCCCCTGGCAGCACCCTTGTCTCAGACTGGACACTGAAATCCCGGTCCGTGTTCAACTTTGCAATGATTATGCCACAGGTTAATGACAGCGCCTTCCTCGACCGGCGGTCCACGCTGGCGAGCCTTTGGAGCGTCACATGAGCGAAAGATAGGAGCGCCAGAGCGTTTCGGGAGCCGGGAACAAACGGCAATGCACCCCATTCTCACTGTGCTCCGGCTTCATGCCCCCCTGCAAACCGGAGTATTTGCCCCCGGCTCCTGCGCCCCCCGACGCAGGAGCCGTTTTTATTTCGACGGACAAGAAGCTCCTCCGGATTTGGCTTCCGCGCGTCCAAATCGGAACGATCCGAAAAATGCATCGTTGGCAATCACCGGCGTGCTGCGGCTGTTGGGAGATGACTGCCCGTGCTCTCTCCAGATCATGTCCTGCGTGATTGCCCGAACTGTCATGCTTGGCCGATGCCCGCCAACTTCATCCGCCCGACATGGCCAAGCCAGTCGCCCCAAATTGAGTTTCGGTGCGCAAGGTGTGGTCATGAAGAGACCGCGCAGGTCGAAAGTACAGGCGAGATGAAACCCATTAAGAAGCGGCGGCGGAGATGGTTCGATGCTCCGATCACCTGAGGTTTTCGGTCACACAAACGGTAGAACCAATTCTAAAAAAATACGCCGCCGGGTACGCAATACCATGTCCCGGGCGGCGTTTGTCCAGTCCAGCCCCGAGATTGGGATTAGCAAAAATCCCGGATACTCATGAGTATGGGCGTGGAGTGTGAACGTTCAGTTCGCTTGATTAAAAATGAGGCCCGCCGGTTCACGCTGGCGGGCTTTCCCTATCCGATCAGCTTCAGCGACGTCATTGAAAAAACGCCATGTTCTTGTTTCCATGGCGGCTTGTCCTGAACGAACCAGTCGCACCAAGCGCTCTGGTAATCATCGGAGATGCTGGTCAGCTCGTGCTTCAGCAAAAGTGCACCGCGACCAATCAAGTGGCCCAGATACCTGCGGCTGCTTCGGCATTCCGTGCCGAGACGGCTAGCCGGAGCACCGCGGGACACGCCCAAGCACTTGCGTTCGCCCTCCGGTTGCGGTTGGATCATGGTTTAGGACTATTGATCCAATGGCCATTCATTTGATTGTGGCGAAGATTCTCAGAGACGAGCTTGCTTTGCTGGGCATTCGATCCTTGACCGCGGAAGAGTCGGAGGCGATTGCTGCTCGCATCTTTGAGCGGATCACTGAGCTCGAGCTGGAGCTTGCAGCGAGAGATTTCAATATTCCTGCGAGCGGCGACGACGGAACGACGTGACGAGCCGGCCGTTACGTCCGGTTGCGATCCACTGCGAGCGAGGCTGGACAACGTACGGAGCGCCTTACGCGGCTCGCGGCATCTCGCCCCGCTGCTGCCCGTGGTCCGTTCAATGTCCTCCTCGTCTCTAATCAGGCGAAGAGATTCACGCCACTGAATCGCCTGCACGCACACGCGATGTTGACGCTGCTTCGCAGTGCCTCAGGCTCTAGCACTGCTCGCCGATCCTCGTGATGCGTTGCAGCGGGCTATCTGCTTGTTGCACTGCCTCTACGTTCCGCCATGCAACACATTCAAGCAACATCGGTATTAAATCACCTCTTTACGAATGAATCCCGGATGTGCCGGAACGCGCCTTATGAGTTTGCATTGTTCCTCTGTTTTGTGATTTGTAGTGAGATCGATCATGCGTCCGCTTTCTGGAATGATCGTGATTGCAGTGGTCTCAATTTGGACGGGGCTTCACGCGACCCCTGCTGTCGGGCAAACATTCAATGACAGATGGTCCATCGTTCCAGATGCTCACGCGGAGCCCGCTCCTGAAGGACTCGATCAGACAAAGAAGGAAGAGCCGCAAGCGCAGCCTCCGAACGGACAAGAGCCCTTGAAAGATCGTTCAGACGCTCAATCTTTCAATCGAGTTATTTCCGGAAAAGCCTCCTACTATTCGTATGCCAAAGGGAAGACAGCGAGCGGTTCATCGTTTGATCGGAATCTACTAACCGCGGCGCACCGCCGTCTGCCGTTCGGCACGAGAGTCCGCGTCATTGATCTTGAGACGAATAAGTCGGTGGTGGTTCGTATCACCGACCGCGGACCCTGGGTCCGTGGCCGCGTCCTCGACCTCTCGCTGGCCGCCGCGCGCAGCTTGGGGATTACGAAACGTGGCGTGGCTCAGGTTCGTGCTGAGGTGTTATAGACGTCCATTGCCCTGCGAAAACACGCAACCGCCGCCCACGCCCCCTTGCGTCAACAGTCCGGCTTTTGGCCTGAAACGAATCTGCCGTGTCTCTAAAGAACCCTGACGCTATCGCGGCCCTCGTATCGGCCCTCAGGCTCGTCCACGGAGACGGAGTCGCGCGAACCATGCTCCAGGAAGATATGAGCCTTGCCACGCTGATGGACACGATGTTCGCCGCGCCGATAGCGCATCGCGATGCCGTTCGATACGTCGTTACTGCCTTAGATGACTTCGCCATTACACCAGAACTTGGCCCTGTCTGGCATCTTCGCTACCTGTATGATGACCAGCCCGGCTCATTCCGCGTCGTCGATATGGAGATAGCCACGCCGGCCGGTACGCTGTCTAGCAACGACCTTTGGCTTCGGTTGCCCGTCTAACTAGCTCGCAACCTCTGCAACGTGGACCGCGTTGTTGACGACATGACCGCCAGAAACGGCGCGCTCTTCCGAAGAGCGACAATATTTTGCATGCTCACGGCACCTAAATACCCGCGAGTAAAGCTAATTTTAACAACTATCCCGCGCAATACGTCTGATTGAACGTGACGCTTTTTAAAACGATTTAGGCCAGCCAATGAGGGCAATTTCTGCGGCCGATCTCATTACTGAGTTGGACGACACCATTGCAAGGAGCTCATCCGAACGCTGCGCGCGCATGCTCTGGCGCACCGCCGAGCTGCTCGTTGCCCGTAATGAGCGACTGCAAGAGCCGCAGGTCGACCTGCTTGACGACGTTCTAATCCGCCTGACCGGGCGGATTGCGCCCGGCACGCTCGCCGAGCTCAGCACGACGCTTGCCGAGCTGGATACTGCTCCGATGAAGACCCTGCGACGTCTCGCCTCGTGCGACGATCCGGCGGTCGCAGTCCCGATCCTGAGGAAATCTCCCGCACTATCGCCGGCTGATCTCGTAGCGATCGCGACGTCCGGCAGCGAGGATCACCTTCTCGCCATTGCTGACCGACGCACGATCGAAAAACCGGTGACTGAGGCGATGTTGCAACGCGGCAGCAGCAGGATTTGCCTGGCCGTCATCGGCAATCCGGGCGCGGAATTCTCCGGCGCAGCCTACGCCGCCTTGCTCGGCAGGGCTGAGCAGGACGACGAGATCACGAAAGCGCTGACGCTGCGGCCAGACACCCCGGACATGGTCGTTCGGGAGCTGCTGTCGGCCTCGCCACGGCCGGCCAACAAGGCCGATGCCCGTCCGCGTGTTTCTTCCAATGCAACCGCATCCTCCGAAGTATCGGCGACAGCGAAGCGTCCTTGCGAGGCTGAGTACGCCGCTGTGAGGTCGGAGATCGTATCGCTCAACCGTAGCGGCAAGCTGAGCGACTCGACTGTCAATCGGTTCGCGATCCGGGGTGAGACCGCCAACCTGTTCACGGCCTTGTCGGTGCTGTCGGGAGCACCCATGGAGGCCATCGAGCAGTTGATGGCGGAGTCCGATTGCGAAGGTCTGGTCATGGCGTGCCGGGCATCGCGCTTGAATTGGCAGACCACACTGGCCATCCTCAACACTCGCGGCGCGCGGCTTTCATTCGGCGAACGCGCACGAGCTCAGGAGCTGTTTGAAAAGCTTCAGCTGTCGACCAGCCAATGGTCCGTTCGTTGGGGAGAAATCTCCGCCGGCACCAAAGATCGTACTGCAAAATCGGGAGGGAGCCAATGAGATTCGACGGTCGCAAGGCGTCTCGGGTGCGGATGGACCACAGGCAGGTCGTCAATCTCATGGGCTCCGACGGCACCTGGCGGCGGAGCTGCGTGCTGCTCGATGTCTCGGACACCGGCGCCAAGATCGAGGTCGAGGGATCGCTCGACGTTCTCAAGGCCAAGGAGTTCTTCATGCTTCTGTCGTTGACGGGACTGGCCTATCGGCGCTGCGAGTTGGTCTGGATCGACGGAACCACGGCCGGCATCCACTTCATTCACGCAAATGGCAAGAAAAGCCAAAAAACCGCGAGCGACAGAACCGCATTAAAGCCGATTTGAGCCGAGCAGTATCACCGAGCTCCAATCTGATCCAATGATCATGCAGAACGTTAGCGATACGGCCAATTCAGACCGGCACCCGACAAACGAAGGCATCAGTCATGTTCGTGCACGTCCTGGCCGATACTTCCGACAAGCTCTTCGGGCTCTGCTCGCTGCTTGAAAGGATGTTCACTGTCGCGGGCGAGCGGCTCGATGTACAAGCAAAACTTCCGTACGCTCCTGCTGCCGTCGTCGTCAGTGCCGACCTGCGGGCCCTCGAAAACATTGCCGCACTGAAAAGGAGAGCTGCGCGCTTCGCCAAGGCCAACAAGCGCATCTTCCTCGTCGAGCAAGCCTCCCACCTCTGCATCTCGCAGGCTTATGCGCTGGGCGCGACGCTGGTATTGCCCGGCAAGCTCGAGCCGATCAAGCTCGTCGCCGCGTTGGCCGATCCGGCCGGGACCGAAGCCGGCTCGACGAGCGGGATCTCGCAGCCCGACGATGCGGTTGAGGCCGCAGCCAACGTCGTCGCGTCGATGTTCACCTCGATCACACTCGGAGAGCGGATCGACGTTGACGGTCCTAAAGAGGCCGGCCGCAAGATCACCAACCGGATTTCCGAGCATGGGCTATCGCAATGGCTGACCACGGTGCGGCGCCATCATGAGGGAACCTTCCAGCACTGCCTGCTTGTGACCGGCGTCGCGGTCGATTTCGGTCTCAGTCTCGGTTTCCGTAAAAGTGACCTTGAACGGCTCTCCACTGCTGCCATGTTCCACGACATAGGGAAGGCGAGGATTCCCGTGGCGATCCTGGACAAGCCAGGACGCCTCGACGACAACGAGCGCGCGCTGGTCGAAACCCACCCGTCGACGGGTTATGACGTGCTGAAGGAGCACGGCAACATCTCACCCGAAATCCTCGATGCCGTCCGGCACCATCACGAATATCTCGATGGCAGCGGCTATCCCGACGGCCTCTGCGCCGAGAACATCACCGACATCGTTCGCATTCTCACCATCTCGGATATCTTTGCGGCGCTGATCGAACACCGCCAGTACAAGGCGGCCATGTCGCGCGAGGCGGCGTATGGGATTCTCTGCGGCATGAGGGGAAAGCTGGAGAAGGCGCTGGTCGCCTCGTTCAAGGATGTTGCGCTCACCAGATGAATTGCGCTGCGACCGCAGAGCCGCGCAGCTCCCAACTCTCGACCGGCCTTCTTGGCGAGGCGAAGAGGAACATCCGTCTGTCTAAGGTCACAACGCTGCCGCCAACAATCAGGTAGTTCTTTATCGACAACGAAATAGTTGTGGTCGCAGCTGTGAATCAAAATCGGAGCACGCACTTCCTTGTGCGTAGTTTGCAACTTGTGTCGCAACACGCGACTTAGAGCCCCCTGCTGTCCCCTGCTCGAGCTCACAGCTCAGCCTGGGCCAACACTGGTTGCACACAACCGAGGACCGAGCCCAAGCGGCCGACCTATTTTGATGAGTCTCGTCCCTTCGGCCCGGAGGTCTCGTATGCGCGCTGCTCACGCGATATCGCGGTTGAACGAGCCGTAGGCTGTTGCGCCTGATCACAAAGCGTAGCTCACAACCGTAGCTAAAGCGTGGGAAATGCCGCCATGTCTGAAGAACACGCTGCAAGATCAGATCGATAGTAAAATAAGGTTGGAGGAGTGGATATCCTCCAGCCAGTTAACCCTCCACCGCGACTGATCTCGAAAACTAGCAGCCGCCCTTGATCTCCCGCGCGAGTTGCGTTTGGATATTCACCTTTTTGGGAGGAGAAATGCGTTGGCTAGGGATAGCAGTACTCTGTGTGGCACTGGGGGATGTTACGCAACAGGCGCAGATGACCGCGCCAGGCTGGGCCAAGATTACATCGGAAAAAATGTTGACGCTCTAGTCGTTCGATGGGGACCGCCGGCAAGTAGTTTTAAGATGAACAGCGGCGAGACCGCCTTTAGTTGGCAACTGGCCAGCGGGAGTTCGTTTTCGGTCTCTCGTGACAGTCAAACGAGCGCATCGGGAAGTTCGCGGGGGTACGCTTGCAAGGTCAACGTCGTTGCATTGCCGAACGGAACGATCAAAAGTCTCGATACTGAAGACAAGGATAGCAGCCTCTATTACGGGCCCATTCCCGTCCAGGCTGGCAGCGTTTGCGCAGAGCGACTTGGAATGCAGCAGCAATAGAGGCTGCGCGCGGCGAGCTCGACCGAAGGCGTTGCAGCAGCACCTGATGACGATGGACTGATGATCTTTGCTAAGCGCCGAACATCGTGGCTCGTTCAAATTGGTCTGTTTGCGCTCGTCGCGCCAGCCACTGCGGCAATCGAGCCCAGGGCCGACTCCATGCACATGGGTCGCGCCTCCGGCGACCTTTATCAGTGGCAGAGGATCGATTTCCGCTCGTCGGGCTTTTCTCGGCGAAACACGGCGCAGATCAAAGTCGCCATCCGAGCTAACGGCCCGAGCATGCAGGGCCTCATCCGGATTCCCGGCGCACCTGCTTCAAACTTTGACACAGGCAAGGGCCTGACCGTGGTTGACCTGATCAATGCTGGGGACGACTCGACCGGCTACGCGGAAGTCATCTCGCCGGAGATATTGTTCACTTGGACAATGCCAAACCAGTCTTTCCAAGTCTTTGCTGTCGATTAAGGTGGCCCCTTGTTCTTGCCCACTTAGCCCGCCCGGTATCGATCTAGGCCATGTACCTATAAAACCGGCGGCGTCATGTGACTGGTGACTACGTCCGGTTTGCTCCTATAGTGACCAAGTTCGTGCGGCAGCGCAGTATGTAGCGAACGGCCCAATTGCAGACCTCGGCGGCACTTCCGTAGTGCGGCCACATGATGTAGTGTGATTGGAGAGCCGCCAGCGGGACGTGCCGAGGTCCCAGTCTTCCAATGGCAGCGTCGAGGCCGTCGACAGGCATTGCACCTAGAAAGACCGATGCGTTTTTTGCCGGTGCAACGAGCACCCCGCACGGTCGTGTGCGCCAAATGTGGCGATTGGGGCAATCGCGTGCTCTAGTTCTCGGTGGCTGCCACTCCAGGGAGCTGGGCCGATCCCTCAGAGTGCTCCGCCGGTCTCGATGACAGAACGGTCGCGCTTACAACTTGGCACACTGCGTAATGCTACTTGGGACACTCGGGTTCAATACGGCACGACCCGATTGTATCCGTCCGGTGAAGGCGGCCTTGCCGAGCAGGCATGTTGTTGAGAACTGTCCTTATGGAGAGTGATAGGCGCACTGCCCAAGTCGAGCGGCTCGTCGAAGATCCGCCATCGTGTCCACAGATCAAAAGATAGGTCGCTCGCCCATCCTGCGCCGCGGCGAGTAACCATCATCGAAGAGAGTGCTAAAATCGCGAACGTCAAACCGCGGGATGGATAGGGAATGTCCCAGCCAACGTCGGTTACCGAATGGTTGATGGCCGTCGGGCTGGTCGGATACGCGGCGTGTTTCGCCCAGAATGACGTCGACGTCTCGGTGCTGCCTCATCTGACCGACCTGGACCTGAAGGAGATCGGGGTCGCCTCGCTCGGTCACCGCCGCAGGCTATTGGCGGGCATCGCCGAGCTTCCGCGCGCCGATGCGCGTCCTGGTCCCAAACCACAGACCGAGGCCGAACGCCGTCATCTGTCCATCATGTTCTGCGACCTCGTCGGGTCGACCGCGCTGTCGACCAGGCTCGACGTCGAGGACCTGCGCGCCGTCGTCACCGCCTATCACAAGTGCTGCGCGGAAGCCATCGAGCGCGAGGGAGGCTTCGTCGCCAAATACATGGGCGACGGCGTGCTGGCCTATTTCGGTTATCCGCTGGCGAGCGAGCACGACGCCGAACGCGCGGTGCGCGCAGGCCTCGCCCTCGTCGAGGCCGTGCCCCTCCTCGACACCTCCGCCGGCGCGCCGCTGGGCGTCCGGGTCGGGATCGCCACCGGGCTCGTGGTCGTCGGCGACCTGCTCGGAACAGGCGCGGCCAAGGAGCAGGCGGTCGTCGGAGAAACCCCCAACCTCGCTGCCAGGCTGCAGGCTCTGGCCTCACCCGGAGCCGTCGTCATCGCATCCGGCACGCGCGACCTGACGGGCGGACTGTTCGAGTACCGCGACCTCGGCACGGTCGCGCTCAAGGGCTTCGACCGCGAGGTGCGGACCTGGCAGGTACTGGGAAGCGACGCGACCGAAAGCCGTTTCGAGGCGCTACGCGCCGCCGGCACACCGCTCGTCGGCCGGGACGACGAGACCTCACTGCTCCTGCGCCGCTGGGAGCAGGCGAAGGCGGGAGAGGGACACGTCGTGCTGCTGTCGGGAGAAGCCGGAGTCGGCAAGTCGCGCATGACGCAAGTCCTTCTGGAGCGCTCCGCCCGGGAGTCGCATGCGCGCTTGCGCTATTTCTGCTCCCCGCATCATCAGGACAGCGCGCTTCACCCGCTGATCGCGCAGTTGAACCACGCCGCCGGCATCCGCCGCGCCGACGCCGACGCCGCGCGCCTCGCCAAGCTGGAGGCCGTGATCGCGCAGGCGACCGACAGCCCGGGCGAGGCCCTGCCGCTGCTGGCCGACCTCCTGGGCATCCCACCGGGCGACCGCCATTCGGTCATCGACTTGCCGCCGCCGATGCGCAAGGCGAGAACGCTCGAAGCACCGCTTACGCTGATCGAGGGCCTGGCCACGCGACGGCCCGTGCTGATGATATTCGAGGACGTGCACTGGAGCGATCCGACCACGCGTGCCCTGCTCGACCTTCTCGTCGACCGGCTGACGGCCTTGCGGGTTCTTCTCGTCGTAACGTTCCGCCCGGAATTCGCGCCGCCCTGGCGCGACCGCCCCCACGTGGATTTGATCGGTCTCGGCAGGCTACCACCCGACCAATGCGCGGCCATCATCTCCCACCTCACGGGCGGTCGGGTTCTGCCGAGGGAGATCGCCGGCCAGATCCTAGATCGCACCGACGGGGTTCCGCTGTTCGTCGAGGAACTGACCAAGACCGTCCTCGAGAGCGGACTGGTCAGAAAGGCTGGCAACAACGCCTATCTCGCGACCGCCTTTGTCGGACGGACCGCGATCCCAGAGACGCTGCTTGCCTCGCTGCTCGCCCGCCTCGACCGGATGCCCGAAACGCGCGATCTCGCGCAGCTCGGCGCGGCGCTCGGCCGCCAATTCTCCTACGAGCTCATCGCCGCCGTCGCGGAGCTTCCGCCGCCACTGCTGGAGCGCTCCCTGGAACGGCTCGAGAGCGCCGAACTGATCTTTCGGCGCGGCGTCCCGCCCGACGCCGAATACACGTTCAAGCATGCGCTGGTGCAGGACGCCGCCTACGGCACCATGCTGCGCGAGAAGCGGCAGCGGCTGCACGCGCGCATCGCCGCGACGCTCGAATCCGACTTCCCGGAGATCCGGGCTCGCCAACCGGAGACGCTCGCCCGTCACTGCGCCGACGCGGGCCAGACCGAGAAGGCGGCCGAACTCTACATCGCGGCGTCCGTTCGCGCCACCGCGGCCACCAACAATGTCGAGGCGACCGCGCATCTCAAGCGAGCGATGGCGCTGGTTAAGACGCTTCCGCTGCGCGCCCCGCGCACGACGGAGCTGCGCAACCGGATCATGACGAGTGGATGGTGGTGGTGGTCCGCCTGACTTACCGACGAACCGCCGGCCAAACAAGGGAGGAAGGAAGATGATCGAAAGTTTCGACGGAAGAACCGCCTTCGTGACCGGCGCGGCCAGTGGCATCGGCCTCGCCTTGGCCCGCGCCCTCGCGGCGGAGGGGGCGAAGGTGATGCTCGCGGACATCGAGCGGGGCGCGCTCGACGCTGCCTTGCGCGACCTGCAGGATTCAGGCGCCGACGCGCGGGCGGTCGCCTGCGACGTCTCGGACCGCGCCTCAGTTGTCCGCGCCGCCGAGGAGACCTTCGCGGCCTTCGGCAAGGTCCACGTCGTCTGCAACAACGCCGGCGTCGGGATCGGAGGACCCGTCGAGGCCATCACGCTGATCGGCGTCAATTTCATGGGCGCCGTCCACGGCATCCAGGCATTCCTGCCGCACATCAAGGCGCACGGCGAGGGCGGACACGTCGTCAACACCGCGTCGCTGGCCGGCCTGGCGGGACCGGCCGGAATTGCGCCCTACAATGCCACCAAGGCCGCCGTGATCTCGCTGACGGAAACCCTCGCCGCCGAGCTCGCCGGCACTGACATCGGGGTCAGCGTGCTGTGCACCGCCTTCGTGCGCACGCGCATCGCGACCAGCGCCAGGAACCGGCCGGCCCGCTTCGGCGGCGCCGACGACGCGCCCGCCAACCCGCAGATGGCCGCCCTCGTCGAGGTCGGACTGGATCCCGACTTCGTGGCCGACCGCGTGCTCGCTGCTATCAGGAGCAACGATCTCTACATCCTGACCCATCCGGAGATGCACGACGTCGTCGCCGGCCGCTTCGATCAGATCCTGGCCGCCTTCGACAAGGCCTCGCTCCACGAGGCCTCAACGCCTCCGGAAGCAGTCTCCGCGCGTCCCTCATCAGCTTAAAATCTTATCTCACGGAGTCCACTATGAGTATTTCCCAACAATTTTCCGACTTGAACTCCAAGTTTGTCGAGACGGTCAACAGCCACGACGCCCATCGCTGGGCAGCCCTATTTTCCGACGATGCCGTTCTCATCCCGGCCGGACAACCCAGCGTAACCGGGCGCGCCGGCATCGAGGCATGGGGCGAGGTCGCGGTGAAAATTTGGAATCATTTGGAGATTCAAGAGGGAAGCTGCACGACCGAGGGAGATGTGGTTTGGGAGCAAGGCACCTGGACCGGCAATATCAACGTGGCCGACGCGAAAACGATGGACGTGAGCGGAAACTTCCTGCTCGTCGCCGAGAAGGACGGTGCTGCGCTGCGCATCAAGGCGCATACGTGGAGCGTCAACTCGACGACGTAACTGCCCTGAACAGGATCAGCGCGTCACCGCGGACGACCAGTGACTTCCCAACCCTGCGTCCTTGGCAGACGGCGATGATCGAATCGTCCGGACGTGGAAGCGCTCCGGTGCTTTCACACCGGGCCCAAGCTCGAGCGGCCTCGGAGCGCGAACACGTCCTCCGGGTCACGAGCCCCGTGACTGAGCTGACCAGGCCCATACGGAAAAACCACCTGAAAATTCCCAGCACGCATCCCCGTAAGCGCCCCACCGGGCCGGGAGCGTTGCGTTTGGCCAGCCCCCTGTGATTCAAGCTTCCAAACTGGGAGCTCGAATCATGCGCTACGAACTCGCCGATTATGAATGGATTGCCATCAAGCCCATGCTGCCGTACAAGCCGCGTGGCGTTCCTCGGGTTAACGACCGTCGTGTCCTCAATGGCATCTTCTGGGTCTTGCGCTCTGGAGCACCTTGGCGCGATCTGCCCGAGATGTTTGGTCCGTACACCACATGCTACAACCGCTTCGTCCGTTGGCGGCGGGCTGGTGTCTGGGGCCGCATCATAGACACACTCGCTGCTGCCCACGATGCCGCTGTCCAAATGATCGACACCTCGGTTGTCCGCGTGCATCAGCATGGAGCCTGCATCACTAGGAATCGGCGCCAGTCGATGGGAAGGTCACGCGGCGGCTTGACGAGTAAAATCCACGCGGTGGTCGATAGCAATGGTTTGCCGGTACGGTTGGCGTTGAGCCCCGGCGAGGCCCACGACGTTCGACTTGCCGGAAAACTGCTCTCTCGCCTGAAGCCCGGGTCAATGCTGCTTGCCGACCGTGGCTATGACGCCGACTGGATAAGAGAGCTGGCCATGAAAAAGGGGGCGTGGGCCAACACCCCCCCGAAAAGCAATCGCAGCGATCCAATCTGCTTCAGTCCGTACCTTTATCGCGCTCGCAACCAGGTCGAACGGTTCTTCAACAGGATCAAACAATGTCGTCGTGTGGCGACGCGCTACGACAGGCTTGCGGGAAGCTACCTCGCCTTCGTCCAACTCGCATCTATCCGGTTATGGCTGGCCGCGCGTTATGAGTCCACGCCCTAAGATGCTGAGGCTACGATGTCCCGCTGTATCTCGGCGGCTTGCGCGGACGCTCTTTTGTTCAGTTGCTCTTCGGCAAAAAGAGGCGCTACTCGATGACGCAGATAGATGTTTGTGTAGAATGCGGCTGGCATATCGCGTCGCGGATCCAGGCTGCTCCCTAGCCTGATCCGCGCTTCCTGCACCGAAAGCGTGAACTGAATGTCACCTTCCCCTACCAACAAGATCGCGCTCTTCATCGACGGGGCCAATCTTTACGCAACTGCGAAAACTCTGGGCTTCGACATCGACTACAAGCGCCTTCTGAAGGAATTTCAGAGCCGCGGGACGTTGTTGCGTGCGTTCTATTACACAGCTGTCTCTTATACACATCT
>NZ_VSSR01000001.1 GCF_008123515.1 Bradyrhizobium cytisi | reverse complement strand
TCGTGGGCTCGGAGATGTGTATAAGAGACAGCTTTTCGGCTGACGGGCTGCTTGCTGGCATTGGCAACCAGCGTTTCTCTCCCGATAGGGACGGTATCGGCGGCGCCGCTTCAGCCGGCGGCGATCCAGCAGGGCGCAACTGGACCATCCGACCTCGTCGAGGTGCGCGCTGCCGGCCGACGTGGCGGCGCGGCCGTGGGGCCGCGCGGCGGAGCCGTGGTCCATCGCGGCGGCGCGGCGGTCGGCCCGCGCGGCGCCGCCTATCGCGGCGGCACCGTCGTGCGAGGACCACGCGGCAACGTCGCGGTTCATCGCACCACGGCAGTGGCCGGACGCGGTGGATGGGCGCGGCCCGGCCGCTATTACTGGCCGCGAGGCGGTGCGATCGCCGCCGGTGCGGCGATCGGTTTCGTCTCAGCGGCCACGGCTGCTGCCTGGGCCGGCGCGGCACCCGCGCCGGGGATGTGCTGGTACTACACCGATCCGTCCCGGACCCAAGGGTTCTGGGATTACTGCCAGTGATCGCAAGCAGGACCGTGATGGTGACGAAGCATATCGCTGCCGCAGCCGTTGGCTCAGTGTTACTCCTGACGCCCGGCGCACCGGCTCAGGCCCAGAGGTCGCTCCGAGTGAGGCGCGTGCAATCGCCAGGGAGGCCACGATCTACGGCTTCCCGCTCGTGGACAATTACCGCGTCCAGTACGCCTATTTCGTCGACCGCGGCAGCCCTGAATTCAAGGCGCCGTGGAATCATATCTTCAATAACGCGCGTGTCTACACGCCAGAAGACAAGGCTATCCAGACCCCCAATTCCGATACGCCGTATTCCTATGTCGGGGTCGATCTGCGCGCGGAGCCTGTCGTCCTCACAGCGCCGGAAGTTGAGAAAGGGCGTTACTACTCTTTGCAGTTCATCGACATGTACACGTTCAATTTTGCCTATGTGGGAAGCCGCGCCACAGGCAACGGTGCCGGCAGCTATCTGCTCGCCGGACCCAAATGGAAAGGCGAGAAGCCGAAAGGCATCAAGGCGGTGATCCCGTCCGAAACGGAATTCGCGTTCGTGCTCTACCGTACACAGCTTTTCAATCCCGGCGACATCGACAACGTCAAGAACATTCAAGCCGGCTACAAGGTCGAACCGCTCTCGGCGTTCCTTGGCAAGCCTGCGCCGCCGGCCGCGCCGGCGATCGATTTCTTCAAACCGATCGGGACCGACCAGGAGCGAACCTCGCTCCAATTCTTCTCGGAACTGAACTTCATTCTCCAGTTCTGCCCAACGCATCCGTCCGAGAAGGCCCTGATGGCGCGCTTTGCCCGGATCAGCGTCGGCGCGGGTAAACTCTTCGATTCCGACGCGTTGTCTCCGGACATGCAGAAGGCGTTGCAGGACGGCATGGCCGATGCCTGGGCCGCGTTCAAGGTCCACAAGGAAACGGAGGTGGACACGGGCAAGGTTTCAAGTGCGGACAGCTTTGGAACGCGTGCCTTTCTGAAGAACAATTACATGAGCCGCATGTCCGCCGCCGTGCTCGGCATCTACGGCAATTCGAAGCAGGAGGCCTACTATCCGGCCTCTTTTGTCGATGCTGACAAGCAGAAGCTGGACGGCAGCCACAGCTATACGCTGCGCTTCGCGCCAAACCAGCTGCCGCCGGTCAATGCGTTCTGGTCGCTGACGATGTACGAACTGCCGGCGAGCCTGCTGTTTGCCAATCCGCTCAACCGCTACCTGATCAATTCGTCGATGCTGCCGTCGCTCAAGCGCGACGCCGACGGCGGCATCACGCTGTACGTCCAGAACGAGTCGCCGGGCGCGGACAAGGAATCAAACTGGCTGCCCGCGCCGAAGGGACCTTTCCTCGCGGTCATGCGGCTGTATTGGCCCAAACCGGCGGCACTCGACGGGAAATGGAAGGCGCCGCCGCTGCAGCGGGTGAATTGAGGGAACGTCACATCATGAAAATGAAATCGACCCTGACCCTGTCATTCGTCTCGTTCGCCGTGACCGGTACGGTCGCGTTCGCAGCGACGCCCACGCCGGAAACGATCCCCATCACCGTCGACAATTTTGTCCGCGCCGAAAGCGATTTGTATTTCCGCGGGATATTGAAGGACAGCGGCGGAATCGGGAAGGTTCTGCACCGCCGCGAGCCGGCGGCGATCGACAAGCAGACTGTGATCCGGCTCAACCGCGATACTCTCTATTCGTCGGCCGTTTTCGATCTCGATGCAGGGCCTGTGACGATCACGCTGCCTGACACGGGCAAACGCTTCATGTCGATGCAGGTCATCAATGAGGATCACTATGTGCCGGAGGTCGTCTACGGCAAGGGCAGCCATACGCTCTCGAAAGACAAGGTCGGCACGCGCTATGTCGCCGTCGCGATCCGGACGCTGGTCGACCCGGCCGACCCGAAAGATATCGAAACGGTTCACCGACTCCAGGACGCCATTACGGTCACCCAGAAGACTGCCGGCGCGTTCGAGGCGCCGGACTGGGACCAGGCCAGCCAGAAGAAAGTGCGCGACGCACTCCTGGTGCTCGGCTCGACCATTCCGGACTTCAAGAAAGCGTTCGGCACCAAGGCCGAAGTCGATCCCATCCGGCACCTGATCGGATCAGCGGCGGCCTGGGGTGGCAATCCCGACAAGGATGCAATCTATCTCAACGTCACGCCGGCGAAGAACGACGGCACGACGGTCTACAAGCTCGACGTGAAGAATGTTCCGGTCGACGGGTTCTGGTCCGTCAGCCTCTACAATGCCGAGGGGTACTACGAGAAGAATTCGTACGACGCCTACTCGATCAACAGCATCACCGGCAAGAAAAGCGCCGATGGCTCGATCGCCGTTCAGTTCGGCGGCTGCGACGGCAAGGTTCAGAACTGTCTGCCTATCATGAAGGGCTGGAACTACACCGTGCGGCTCTATCGTCCGCGGACCGAAATCCTGAACGGCAAATGGAAATTCCCGGAGCCGCAGCCGGCCAGCTAGAGGATCAACCATGAGCGGCTATGATATCTTCGCCTGGATCGTGCTCGTGATCTTGCTCGTGAGCGCGATCGGCGTGGTCTGCATCGCCGGCTGGCTGCCCGGGCATATCGCGAAATCGCGCGGCCATCCCCATGCGCAGGCCGTGACGGTCGCCGGCTGGATCACGCTGTTCTTCGGCTTCGCGCTGTGGCCCCTCGCCTTCATCTGGGCCTATGTCGACGTGCCCTCGCGCAAGAGCGGAGACGCGTGATGGCCGTCGCGATCCTCAACATCTATCTCTTGCTGCTGTTCCTGCTGGTTCATTTCAAGGTGGTGCCTTTCAATCTGTTCTGGAAAGTTTCGCCGTTCATCGTTCTGGTGCTGGTGATGTTCGGCCTGCTGGTCCCGATGGGATGGGGCGCGCCGCAAGGCAGCGCACTGGTCGTGCGCAACGCGGTCTCGATCGTGCCAGACGTCGCGGGTGAAGTGACGGATGTTCCTGTGGTCGCCAACGCGCCGCTGAAGTCCGGCGACGTGTTGTTCAAGATCGACCCGACGCCCTATGCGGCGCAAGTCAAGGCAATCGACGCGCAGTTCAAGCTCGCCAAAACGCGCCTCGGCCAGATGACACAGCTTTACGAACGTGACGCTGGCCGCGGCTTCGACGTCGAGCAGCGCCAGTCGGAGGCGGACCAACTCTCGGGCCAGCTCGAGGCCGCGCAATGGAATCTCGACAAGACAATCGTGCGCGCGCCTGCCGACGGTTACGTCACCAACCTCGCGCTGCGCAAGGGCGCGCGCGTCGGCACCTTGCCGTTGTCGCCGGTGATGGCCTTCATCGATACCTCCTCGACCATCATCGGCGTCGAGATCAACCAGATCGACGCGCGCTACGTCGCGCCCGGCCAGCAGGTCGAGGCGACGTTCAAGTTCGCGCCCGGCCAGATTTTTGCCGGCAAGGTCGAGAGCGTGCTCCAGGCGATCGCGCCCGGGCAAACGCAGACCTCGGGCTCCGCCGTGATGCCGAAGGCAATCGAGGCCGCGCCCTTCGTCGTCCGCGTCAGGCTCGACGACGCCGAATTCGCCCGGCGCCTGCCGGCCGGCAGTGCCGGGACAGCGGCGATCTACACCGATCACGTCAAGCCGACTCACGTCGTCCGCCGCGTGATCCTGCGGCAGCTTGCGATCCTGAACTACGTCAATCCGTTCTGAAGGCACAAAAGACGATGGGGACATGCGACATGATGAAGAATTTTCGGAAAGGCGCGCTTGCGGTCGTGCTGGCGCTAACGGTTTTCGCGGCGCAGCCCGCGCTCGCCGATGAAGGCGGCATCAGCTTCTGGCTGCCCGGGAATTTCGGCAGCCTCGCCGCCGCGCCCGGCACGCCGGGATGGTCGTGGGCGACAGTCTACTATCATACCGACGTCAGCTCCGGCGCGGGCCAGCAGTTTCCGCGTGGCGGCCGCGTCGACGTCGGCATCAGCGGCAAGGGCGATATCGCCCTTTTCGGGCCGACCTACGTGTTCGCCACACCCGTCCTGGGCGCGCAGCTCTCCGTCAGCGTGCTGGGTGTCGGTGGCAGGAATGAAGCCTCGGCGGCGCTGTCGCTGACGGGACCGCTCGGCAACACCATCGGGATCAATCGCACCCAGGATCTCGTCGCCTTCGGCGATGTCATCCCGGAGGTCGCGCTGAAGTGGAACATGGGCGTCAACAATCTCATGGTCTACGGCATGGGCGACATTCCCATCGGCGCCTACAATTCGTCCCGGCTTGCCAATCTCGGCATCGGCCACGGCGCGATCGATTTCGGCGGCGGCTACACCTACTTCAATCCTCAGACCGGCAACGAATTCTCCTGGGTCGCGGGCCTCACCTACAATTTCAAGAACACCGACACGCAATACCAGAACGGAATGGACTTCCATCTCGACTGGGGCGCTTCGCATTTCGTCACCAAGCAGGTTCAGCTCGGGCTGGTCGGTTACTACTTCCAGCAGGTGACCGACGATTTTGGGGCACCGCCGGCGCTTGGCGGTTTCCGTTCGCGTGTCGCCGGCGTCGGGCCGCAGGCCGGCTTCCTGTTTCCGGTCGGCGACATGCAGGGCTACCTCAACCTGAAGGGCTATTGGGAGTTCGCTGCGGAGAACCGCCCATCGGGCTGGAACACCTGGGTGACGTTCGCGATCTCGCCCGCGGCGCCGGAGCCGGCCTCCGCAAAGCCGATCGTGCGCAAATACTAGAGGAGGCGTTCAGGACGCTCTGATGGAAGGAGATTGGATCAGAGGCACACTTCGCATCGGCTTCCGGACATCGATCATCACGGTGTTCGTTGGCGTCGTGCTGCTCGTGGGCCTGACGCTGGTCTATCTCAGCTTCGAGCGCGTCACCTCGATCACGCGGACGGCGGCGAGCGGCTTCATCGAGAAGGTGGCACAGTTGGGTGCCGATCACGTCGACGAGCAGTTCAAGAATGTCCGCGACAATCTCGACATTCTCTCTGCCCTGCCGTCGATCCAGGAAGCCGATATCGCGGACAATTCGCGGTTGTACAGCCTGATGGCGGCGATGCTGCGCAACAACCCGCAGCTCTTCAATCTCTATGTCGGCTACGAGGACGGCTCGTTCATCGAGATGGACGTGATCGATCGCGCCAGGCCGGAGTTCCGGACGAGCCTGAAGGTCGATCAGGATGCGGCGTTCCGGCTGGTCGTGATCTCGCGCACGGCCGGCAGCGCACCGGTCACGCAATATCTGTCGGAAAACATCATCCAGGTCGCGGAGGTCGCCGGGCCCACCGGCTACGACCCGCGGCAACGGCCCTGGTATGTCGAAGCGTTCAAGAACGACAAGACGCTGCTGACGGGGCCTTACGTCTTCTACGCCACGGGCGAGCCCGGCTACACGCTGCGGACGCCGCTGAAGGAGGGCCGCCGTGGCGTCGTCGCCGGCGACATCCTGCTGAACCGGTTCGAGGACATGCTGGCGCAGCAGAAGCTCGGCCGATCCGGGCTCGCCTTCCTGTTCAACGCTGCCGAGCGCATCGTCGGCCATCCCGAGATGAGCCGCCTGATGGCGGAGATCCCGGAGCGGCAGGATGGCCTGCCGCAAATCGGTGCGCTCAAGCTGCCCGCGCTGGTCCCGATCATGCGCTCCTGGCGCGATGGCGGGCCGGCGCAACAATTCTTCGACGACGACGCCGGCCGGACCTATATCGCGGCGGTCCACCGGCTCGATACCGCCGGCTCGGCCAATGTCCGGCTCGCGATGATCGCGCCGCTCGACGAATTCTACGCCCGGATCATCAACGAGCGCCGCACGCTGTTCGCGCTGGCGCTGGCCTTCGTCGGCGCCACGCTGCCGTTCGCATTCTGGCTGGGGTCGCTGATGGCGCGGCCGCTGCGCAAGCTGGCCGAGGAAACCGACGCGATCCAGCGCTTCGATATCGCGGAACGGCCGCGCATTCATTCCGCCATCGCCGAGATCGAGGAGCTCGGCCGCTCGGTCTTCACCATGCGCAGCGTGGTCAGCAGCTTTGCAAGCTTCATTCCGCGCCCGATCGTGCGGCAGCTGATCGAGACCGGCTCGTCGCTCCGCCTCGGCGGTAGCAGGCGTGAGGTCACCGTGCTGTTCACTGACGTCGCCGACTTCACCGCCAAGACGGAGCGGGCTGACCCGTCGCAGGTGATGATTTTCACCTCGCGCTATTTCGCCGCGCTCTCGGACGAGATCATGCGGCACCAGGGCACGGTCGACAAATATATCGGCGACGCCGTGATGGCGCTCTGGAATGCGCCGGCGGACGATCCCGATCATACGGTCGACGCCTGCCGCGCCGTTCTCGCCTGCCTTGCGGCGAACGAGGCCCTCAACAAGGAGTTTCGACGGGAGGGCTGGCCGCCTTATGAGACGCGGTACGGCCTGCATGTCGGCGACGCCGTGGTTGGCAATGTCGGCTCCAGCGATCGGATGAACTACACCGCGCTCGGCGCCACCGTCAACCTGGCCTCGCGGCTGGAAGGCCTAAACAAGAACTACGGCACGCGCGTGCTGGTCAGCGCAGTGGTGCGTGCGCGAGCGGGCCATGCGTTCCTGTTCCGCAGCGTCGACAGCATCACGCCGAAGGGATTTGCCGAGCCGATCGCGGTCAGCGAGCTGCGCGGCGAATTGGCGCAGGCCAATGAGGCCGAGATCATCATGTGCCAGCGCTGGGACGAGGTTTTTGCAGCGATTGCGCAAGACGGTGCGGCCGACACCACGCTGGTCCGCCTCTCCGGCTTCCTGCTCGACTATCCCAAGGATGGCATCGCGCAGTTTCACGCCCAGCGTCTTCGCGCGGCGGCCGGGAATAAGGGAGCTGCGGCATGAGCGCTCGCCTAGTCAGCCGTCGGCAACTGCTGCGCCATGGCGCTGCGCTGACGGTGGCTGCGGCGCTCCGCGCGCCCGCCATCGCGCAGGCCCGCGCAAAAGTCCGGCTCGGTTATGTCCATGTCGTCGCCGTGGACGGGCACATCTGGACCGGCATCGATCGCGGCTCGTTCGCCAGGGAGGGCATCGATTTCGAGCTGCACGAATTCAACACCGGCCCCGAAGTGTTCGAGGCGATGATGCGGGACGAGCTCGACGTCGCCTCGGCTGGCGGCGTCATCTCCAACTACTTGGCGCTCGGCCGCGGCCGAGGCTTTCTCATCAATGACATCGAGGTCGCCACCGCGCAGCTCTGGGTCCGGCCGTCGCTGGGGGTGAACAAGCTGGCCGATCTCAGGGGCAAGCGGATCGCGACGACCATGAAGACCACGGCGCACATCTTTCTCGACCGCGCGCTGCGCGCCAACAACATCACCCCGTCCGAGGTGAAGATCGTCAACGCCAGCATGCCGGATGCCGTCAAGGCGTTCATTGCCGGCGAGGTGCCGGCCATCGCACTGTGGGTGCCATTCAATGTCGCCGTCCGCGAGGCGCTGCCCGACGCCGTGAAGCTGGTCGATGCCTCCGCCTTTTATCCGCAATCCGCCGTGCTCGGCGGCTGGGCGGCGCGGACGGACTATTATGCCGGGAACAGGGACGTGCTGAGCCGGATCATCCGCGGCTGGATCGGTGCGAACGACCACATGGTGCGGAACCCTGCGGCGGCCGCGGAGGCGCTCCAGGCTCACTACAAGCCCTCGCGCCCTGCCGACATCGCAGAAGCCCTCAAGGCGCAAAAACTCTACTCCGCGCGCGAATGGCGGCGGCTCTATGCTGACGGCACCGTGGTAAAATGGTTGCAGGAGGTCAGCGATTTTTTCATGACGGACGCCGGCGTCACTGGCGCGCTGCACGCGTCCGATTACTTCGACACGCAGCTTTACCTGGCGGCCGCCGGATAGAGGCGCGCTCAAGACAAGCCCGGCCACCACCGCCTCGAACTCGATCCATCCCCGTTGAAGCCGTCATGCTGATGCGCGGCAACGCGAATAGCGATATTCGGGCGCGGCGTACCATCATTCGTTCGAGCCAAACGGAATATTTTTCTCGGAATGCACGTTTCCTGAGCATTTTCCGGCGAGTCTGGGCCGTTACAGGCAGGAGCGTGCCCAACAACTCTGTTAGGATGCATCCCGCATCACATTCAGCAACGTGAGAGCGTGAGCATCCGCTGGATCGGTCAACTCGCGTTCCGAAATGTCGAGGAGACACGTCATGAAGATTGTCGTGATCGGCGGAACCGGGCTGATCGGGTCCAAGCTCGTTGCGAAGCTCAAGCAGCAGGGCCACGAGAGCGTAGCCGCCTCGCCAAGATCGGGTGTGAACGCCGTGACCGGCGAAGGCCTCGCGGCGGCGACGGCCGGCGCGGATGTTGTCGTCGACGTCGCCAATTCACCATCCTGGGAGCCTGCCGCCGTGCTCGAATTCTTCGAGCGCTCGAGCAAGAACCTCCTCGCTGCCGAGGCCAAAGCTGGCGTCAAGCATCATGTCGCGCTGTCGATCGTGGGGACCGACCGCTCGCCCGACATCGCCCTATTTTCGTGCCAAGCTCGCACAGGAGACCATCGTCAAGGCCTCTTCGGTGCCCTACTCGATCGTTCGCGCCACCCAGTTCTTTGAATTCCTCGGCGCCATCGGCGAAGCGGGCGTGACTGGAGGCAAGATCGTCGTTCCATCGGCGCTGTTTCAGCCGATCGCATCCGACGATGTGGTCGATAGCCTTGCCGAGGTCGCAACGGGACGGCCGCTGAACGGCACGATCGATATCGCAGGCCCCGAGAAGGCCCCCTTCAATGAATTCGTCGCGCGACGTCTGAAGGCGTCCGGCGACAATCGTCCAGTGGTCGGAGACCCCAGCGCGCAGTATTACGGCGCCCCGATCGACGACACCTCGCTGAACCCGCTCGGCGAGGCGCGGCTCGGGAAGACGCCGCTCGCAACGTGGCTCGCAAAGCCGTGAGGACCCACAACGGAGAGTAACGCCGGATCGGCCGGGACCGCACCGGGTCGATGATCGGCTTCCACGCGACGCCGGGCTACGAGACCTATCGCGGGCTCGGCTGGTGCGGCGTAATCGTCTGCGCCGTATGACGAGCCGGCCGTCCGGCGCGCTGGGACCGGTGGGCCAGCCGGCCCCCGGTGGTTGCAGGCACAAGGTTTTTAGCCACGGTCGTTTGACACGTCGGGCAAAGCGAAGGCATCGACGATCGTCGCGCCGTTTGCGGGCGCAGTGCTCTTTGCGAGGCCGGGAAGGCCTGCTGCGGCGGACAACGGGCCGCGCGGGGCACGCGACGGCCCAGTATTGAAACCAAGCCTGCGGGCCCAGGTTATTCCCGATGGTCCGGCCGATGCCGGCGTCCGCTTTCGCCCCGTTCACCCGTCATACCGAGCTTTCGCATGACGACGAAGACCCGCTTCAATATCGCCTATGCCATTGCCGCCATCCTTGCGGTCTTTGTCCTTCAGCACCTGATTGCGACGGTCGGCCAGATCGCCGTTATCTCCTACAGCGAGTACCAGCAGCTCCTGCGCGACAACAAGGTCGAGAGCGTCGGCATTTCGGATCGCACCTTGCAAGGCACGCTCAAGGAGCCGCTGCCGGGCGGGCAGAAGCAATTCATCACGACGCGCGTCGATCAGGATATCGCCCAGGAGCTCGAGAAGCACAATGTCCGCTTCACGGGCCAGATCGAAAGCACCTTCTTCCGCGATCTGCTGTCGTGGGTCATGCCGGTGCTGCTGTTTTTCGGCCTGTGGTGGTACGTCGGCCGCCGCATCGCCGAAAGCGGCGGCCTTGGCGGCGGCTTGATGCAGATCGGCAAGAGCAAGGCGAAAATCTACGTCGAGTCCAACACTGGCGTCACCTTTGCCGACGCTGCAGGCGTCGACGAAGCCAAGGACGAGCTTCGCGAGGTCGTCGATTTTCTGAAATCTCCCGCCGACTATGGCCGGCTGGGCGGACGCATGCCGAAAGGCGTGCTGCTGGTCGGACCACCGGGGACAGGCAAGACCCTGCTGGCGAAGGCGGTAGCGGGCGAAGCGAAAGTGCCGTTCTTCTCGATTTCGGGATCCGAGTTCGTCGAGATGTTCGTTGGGGTCGGCGCCGCCCGCGTTCGTGATCTATTCCAGCAGGCACACGAGAAGGCGCCTGCCATCATCTTCATTGACGAGCTCGACGCGCTCGGACGCGCTCGCGGTATCGGCCCGTTCGCGGGCGGTCACGATGAGAAGGAGCAGACCCTGAACCAGCTCCTGGTCGAGCTTGATGGATTCGACTCGCGATCGGGCCTCGTCATCCTCGCTGCAACCAATCGGCCCGAAATCCTCGATCCCGCCCTGCTCCGAGCCGGTCGCTTCGATCGCCAGGTCCTCGTCGATCGCCCGGACAAGAAAGGCCGAGTCGACATTCTGAAGGTGCACATGACCAAGGTGCGGCTCGCCCCCGACGTTGAGGCGGAGGCGGTGGCCGCACTGACGCCGGGATTCACCGGAGCCGATCTCGCCAATCTCGTCAACGAGGCGGCGCTGCTGGCGACGCGCCGCGGGGCCAAAGCAGTCGGCATGAGCGACTTCAACAACGCAGTCGAGCGGATGGTCGCAGGACTTGAGAAGCGGAACCGCCTGCTCAACCCTCGCGAGCGCGACATCGTGGCCTACCATGAGATGGGTCACGCACTGGTCGCTCTGTCGCTGGCCGGGGTTGACCCGGTGCATAAGGTGTCGATCATCCCGCGCGGCGTTGGCGCGCTCGGCTACACCATTCAGCGGCCGATCGAGGACCGCTTCCTGATGACGAAGGAAGAGCTGGAAAACAAGATGGCGGTTCTGCTCGGCGGCCGCGCTGCCGAGTTGATTGTGTTCGGCCATCTGTCGACCGGAGCCGCCGACGATCTGCGCCGCGTTACCGATATCGCCCGCAGCATGGTGACGCGCTACGGCATGTCGGAGAAGCTCGGAAGCATCGCCTACGAGCGCGATCCCGGCAATTTCCTGGCGAGCACGGATCGTCCCTACCCGGTGCGCGAGCGCGAATATGCCGAGGAGACGGCAGCGGCCGTCGACCGGGAGGTCAGGGTGATCGTCGACAATGTGTTCCAGCGGACGCAGGGCCTGCTCACGATGCGCCGATCCATTCTCGACCGCGCCGCAAAGCAGCTGCTGGAGAAGGAGACGCTGGAGCAGAGCGATATCGACAAGCTGATCCGAGAGGTGCCCAAGGAAGGCTTGCGGGCGGTCTGAAGTCGGATGAGGTTTGGTCGAACCGATGCGAGCCGAACGGCCGAGCGAAGCATCCGTCACCGCTGCGCTCGACGCGTCAGGTCGGCCGCTTCCTGCCGGGATCCCGAACAGTATTACGGCGCTCCCATTGACGACACTTCGCTGATCCCGCTCGGCGAGGCGCGGCTTGGAAGAACGCCGCTCGCAACCTGGCTTACGAGCGTCTGAGGATCCGCCCTACGGCCGTCGCGGCGGGCGCAGGCATCAACCACCGCCCTCCACGAACGCGACCGGCGTGCCTTTCGCGACGCTGGTTGCGACGCGTTCGGCGTCCCAATTGGTGAGGCGCACACAACCATGCGATTGCGCCTTGGAGATATTTTGCGGCGACGGCGTGCCATGGATGCCATAGCCGTCGGCGGACAGGTTGATCCACATCGTGCCGACCGGATTGTTCGGACCGGGCCTGATCTTGAAGGGCTTTCGGGAATGAACACCCTTGAAGTGATAGGCGGGATTGTAGCGATAGGTTGGATTGGGATCGATCTCGGTGACCTTCAGCGTGCCCGAAGGTGACGGCTTCTCCTCGCTGCCGACAGTCGCCGGATAAAAGCCGATCAGCGCATTCGACTTGTCGAACAGTTTTACGGTTTGCCGCTTCTTGTCGATCTCGACCCTGCCTGCCTTCACGGGCGCAGCGCTTCCACCGTCGCTCGTGTCGACCACAGTGATGGTCTCACCGGCGCGGTCGAAGTGGCGCCCAGGGTTGAGCGCGGCCAGCAGCTGCTCGCTCATGTGAAACTTCTCGGCCAGCGCTTCGCGCGGACTGGTGTAACCGAGCCTCGGAATGTCCTTCATGTCCTCCATCTTCGACGGAAGCTTGCGCAGGAACGGGCCGGCGACGTCCTTGTCGATGATGGTGTAGGTCGCCGTCGGCGGCCGGTCGTCCGCCTGCAGCGCCTTCCAGACCTCGTCCGTCAGCTCATCCGTACCAGGCAATTGCCGCGCTTCCGCATAGGCGCGCAGTGCCTTCCGGGCGTTCTCCCCGAATTTGCCGTCGATCTCGCCCGGCGAGAAATGGGCCCTGTCCAGCAGCACCTGCAGACGCACGCCCGCCGCGGTCGGCTTCTCATTCGACAGGGTCTTCTTCGAGGGCGCGGCGGAACCGATCGCGGCCGCATCCATCCCGGCGGCGAACGCCGGTGCGGCCGCCAAGACCAAGAGCGTGACCGCGAAAACAATCTTCGCCGCCGCGCGTCGCGCCGCCGCCTCGATCATAGTCCAGCTCCGGCGTCGAGATACTCGTCGGATTGGCAACTCGACTCGATCGCGGAAGTTTCCAGTTCTTCCCGAAAAGCGCGCCGGCCCGGATCAGCCGACCCGTCGCCCGGCCATCTCCGCCGCAAGCAGCACCGCGGCGCGGCTGGCACCGGTCGATGCGACGCCTTGCCCGGCGATATCGTAGGCGGTGCCGTGCGCGGGGGTGCAGATCGGAAACGGGAAGCCGCCGAGCAAGGTGACGCCGCGATCGAACCCCATCAGCTTCATCGCGATCTGGCCCTGGTCGTGATACATCGTCAGCACAGCATCGAAGGCGCCGGCCTTGGCGCGCAGGAACACGGTGTCGGCCGGAAACGGCCCCTCCACGGCAATGCCCTCGCGCTGGCCGGCTTCCACCACCGGCGCGATGACATCGATCTCCTCGCGGCCGAAATTGCCGCCGTCGCCGGCGTGCGGGTTGAGGCCGGCCACGGCGATCCGCGGGCGCGCAAAGCCGGCGTTGCGCATGCAGGCATCTGTCAGCTTCAGCGCACGCTGGATGCGTTCGGCGGAGAGCTTCGCAGCGACATCCCTGAGCGGAATGTGCGAGGTGACCCGCGCGTTCCAGAGCTCGCCCAGCACGTTGAATTCGCTGGCCGGCGTCTTCAGGCCCGCAACCTCCGCCGAGAACGCGATCTCGTCGTCATAGTCGGCGCGGGCATACCGCATCGCCTGCTTGTTGAAGGGCGTGAAGCAGACGGCATCGACGCGATTGTCGCGGGCGAGCTCGAGCGCGTAGCGGTAGTTCGCGAGGGCGAATTTTCCACCGGCCAGGGTCGCAGTCTTGGGCTCGACGTCCCTGGGATCGAGATGGCCGAGATCGACGAACAGCACATCGCCCTTCGCGGCGCGAAAATCGCGCCCCTGCTCCACCGATGTCAGCTCCGGCGCAACGCCGGCGACGCGTGCACCTTCGTCGAAGATGCGGCGGTCGCCGATGACGACGAGGCGGGCGCGGGCCCGGATCTCGTCCAGCGCCGCGAGCTTTGCCGTCAGCTCCGGGCTGATGCCGGCGGGGTCTCCCATCGCGAGAGCAATGAGCGGCTTTGCGGTCATATGATCACCTTTTCCTGGGCTGGCGTATCGGCGTCCGGAGACGCCGTCTTGCGAAACGGCCGCGCAAGCTGCAGCACGAGCGGAAGCAGCAACAGCGCGATGCCGGCCACCACGAGGCACGTCACCAGCTTGTTGGCAAAGAAGATTCCGAGCGATCCCTTGGACATCAGCATCGACTGCCGGAACGCATCCTCGGCCTTGTCGCCGATGACGATCGCGAGCACCAGCGGCGCCAGCGGATAAAACAGCTTCTTGAAGAGATAGCCGACAATGCCGAAGCCGAGCATCATGACGACGTCGAGATAGGAGTTCGACACCGAATAGGCGCCGACGACGCAGATGATCACGATCAGCGGCGCGATGATCACGAACGGAATCCGCATCAAGGCGGCAAACACGGGCACGGTCAGAAGCACCAGCGCGACCGCGACGATGTTGCCGACATACATCGAGGCGATCAGGCCCCAGACGAAGTCTTTCTGGTCGACGAACAGCATCGGCCCGGGATTGAGGCCCCAGATCATCAGCCCGCCCATCATGACGGCCGCGGTGGCCGAACCGGGAATGCCGAGCGAGAGCATCGGCAACAACGCGCTGGTGCCGGCGGCATGGTCGGCGGTCTCGGGCGAGATGATGCCTTCGACCTCGCCGGTGCCGAAATAGCGGCCGCGCCGCGAGAAGCGCCGCGCGATGCCGTAGCTCATGAAGGACGCTGCGGTCGGGCCGCCCGGCGTGATCCCCATCCAGCAGCCGATGGCAGCACTCCGCAGCAGCGCAACGCCGTGCCGTGGCAGGCGGCCGACCGCGCGGAACACCTCGCGCCAGTCGATCCTGGAGGAGACGGCGCGGGCATGAAACTCCTCCTCGACCGCGACCAGCAGCTCGCCGATGCCAAACAGGCCCATCACCGCGACGACGAAGTTCACGCCCTTGACCAGCTCGTCGATGCCCATGGTGAGGCGGACGCTGCCGGAGACCGTGTCGATGCCGATCGCGGCGATCGCAAAGCCGATCGCGAGCGCCACCACAGTCTTGATCGGCGCCGCGCCGCCCATGCCGACGAAGCTCGCGAAGGCCAGGAAATAAACCGCAAAGTATTCCGGCGGGCCGAAGGCGAGCGCGACCTGCGCCACCCATGACGCCAGGAAGGTGATCAGGATGACACCGATCAGCGCGCCGAACGCTGCCGAGCCGAAGGCGGTAGCGAGCGCCGTGGTCGGCCGGCCGTCGCGCGCCATCGGATAGCCGTCGAAGGTGGTCGCGACCGAGGACGGCTCGCCGGGGATGTTGAACAGGATCGAGGTCACCGAGCCCCCGAACAGCGCGCCCCAATACATGCTGGAGAGCAGGATGATCGCTGACACCGGCTGCATGCCGAAGGTCAGCGGCAGCAGCAGCGACACCCCGTTCGGCGCACCCAGCCCCGGCAGCACGCCGACGAGAATGCCGAGCAGCACGCCGACGACCATCAGCGCCAGATGCGGCACGGTGACCGCGATGGTGAAGCCGTGGAAGAGCTCCGAGAGATTGTCCATCACCCGCCCCCTCAGAACCCGAACGCGGCGGCGAACGCGCCGTGCGGCAGGCTGACCTGGAACATGCGCTCGAACACGACGTAGAGGGCGAGCGCCGTCGCCGCCGCCGCAATCGCCGAACGCAGCACGGATTGATGACGGGGGATCGCGAGCACCGCGAAGACGTAAATTGCCGACGCCAGATACATCCCGAGCAGCGGGATGGCGGCGACGAAGATCGCGGCCGGCACGAACAGGCCCGCCAGCCGCCGCAGCTCGATGGACGTGATCGCGATGGGCACGCTGGCCAGCCTCGCGCCGGGCACTACGCCGCGCGCCAGATTGTACAGGCTGCCGGCGACAATGATGACGCCGGTCAGGAACGGGAATGTGCCGGAATCCACACCCGCACTCGACCAGCCGATGCCGTTGTCCAGACTCTGGACCACCACCGCAACACCAAAACCGCCGGTGAGGATGGCGGTCGCAAGTTCGAGCGCGCGTCGTGAGATCATGGAAGGCTCCAGTCGAGCAATGGACAAGGGCATTTCACTTGCGCAAGCGCGCCCGGTCTTACTTGACCAGCCAGCCCTGCTCGCTTGCGACCTGCCTGAGGTGTTCGAGATCCTCCTTGATGAACTTGTCGAACTCGGCACCGGTGAGGAAGGTGTCGATCTGTGAGGATTTCTCGATGTAGTCCTTCCACTCCGGTGTCGCCTGCACCTTCTTCATGAGGTCGACATAGTATGCCGCCTGGTCCGGCGTGACCTTGCCGGGCAGCCAGACCGTCCGCGGCTGCTCATATTGCTTGATATCGAGGCCCTGCTCGACGCAGGTCGGCACGTCGCTCCAGCCCTCGGTTGCCGTGACCTTGGCGCCTTGCGGCAGCCGCTTCGGGCTGAAGACACACAGCGGGCGCTGCGTGCCGCCGCGCCATTGCCCGATGCTTTCGCTGGGATTGTTGACGTGGGAATCGAGGTGCCCTCCGGCGAGCTGCACCGCCGTTTCCGCACCGCTCTTGAAGGGGATGTAGGTCAGCTTCACATGACCGGCCTTCTCGATCATGCGCGTCAACACCTCGTCGGTGTCCTTGGACTGCGCGCCGCCCATCTTGAAGTCACCCGACGCTGCGGCCTTCAGATAGTCGCCCGCAGTCTTGTAGGGCGAGTCCTGCTTGACCCAGAGCAGGAACTCGTCCTGCGCCATCGCCGCGATCGGGGTGAGATCGGTATAGTTGAATGCGACCTTAGAGACGAGCGGCTGCTGCCAGGCGTTCGAGGTGCCGAAGATCACCTTGTAGGGATCGCCAGCCGAGGCCTTGCCGTAGACATAGCCTTCGGCGCCGCTGCCGCCGGCCTTGTTGACGACGACGATCGGCTGGTCCGTCAGCTTGTACTTGGTGATGATGTTCTGCACCGCGCGGGCGATGTTGTCGGTCCCGCCGCCGGGGCCGGCGGTCGCCACGAACTCGATCGGCTTCTGCGGCTGCCAGGCAGCACACGCCGGCGCGTTGCCTGCAAGCACGGCCGCACTGACGGACAACAAAAAGAGAGACGTCCCACGCATGATTTCCTCCAACTGATTTTTTCTGTTTTGTTTGACCAGTCGTCTCGACGTCCGTTCAGGCGACGCGTTCCCTGCGCTCCCTGGATGCCGAGACGATCGCGCCTTCTTGCTCGAGCGCTTCGATCTGCTTCTCGTCGAACCCGTGCTCGGCCAGCACCTCGCGCGTATGTTCGCCATAGATGGGCGCGCCGGACAGGACCTTGCCCGGGGTTTCCGAGAACTTGACCGGCAGCCCGATCGTCTTGACCGGGCCGAGTGTGGAATGCTCGACCTCGACGACCATCTCGCGCGCCAGCGTCTGCGGATCGCTCAGCGCCTCCAGCATGTCGTGCACGGGGCCGCAGGGCACGCCCTTCTCGTCGAGTGCCGCGAGCCAATGCGCGCGCGTTTGGGTGCGGAAGCGTTCGCTCAAGACGGCCTCGAGCTCCTTCAGATTCGCCATGCGGTCGGCGCCGTTGACGAAGCGCGGATCGGAGGCGAGCTCGCTCGCGCCGAGCGCTTCCAGCATCAGCAGCCAGTGCTTCTTGTTGGCACCGCCGACCACGAGCCAGCCGTCCGAGGCCTCAAACGCCTGGTACGGCGCGTTGAGCGGATGGGCCGAGCCCATCGCGCGCGGCGCCGTGCCGGCGGCGAGCGCGATGGTCGATTGCCAATAGGTCTGCACCAGCGCCGCCTCGTAAAGCGAGGTCTCGACCCACTGCCCCTCGCCGGTCTTGAGGCGGTGCGTGTAGGCGGCGAGGATCCCCATGCTCGCGAGCAGGCCGGCGGTGATGTCCGATAGCGGCGGGCCGCATTTCACCGGCGGGCCATCGGGGCGTTCGCCGGTGAAGCTCATGATGCCGCTCATGGCCTGCGCGACCAGGTCGAAGCCGCGGCGGTGCTTGTAGGGACCGGTGCGGCCAAATCCCGACAGCGAGCAATAGATCAGCGCCGGGAATTTTCCGTGCAGCTCTTCATAGCCGAACCCAAGGCGCTCCATCGCGCCCGGCGCAAAGTTCTCGACCAGCACGTCGGCGTCCGCGATCAGCCGCCGCAGCACCGCCTTGCCGCCGTCGGTCTTCAGATCCAGCACGATGCCGCGCTTGTTGCGGTTCATCATCAGGAACGAGGCGGCCTCGTCTCCGATCCTGGGCGGGACCGAATGACGGGTGTCATCGCCGTTCGGCCATTTCTCGATCTTGATGACGTCGGCCCCCATGTCGGCGAGCATCAGGGTGCAGGTCGGCCCTGCCATGACATGAGTGAGATCGATGACCTTGAGGCCGGCGAGCGGGCCGGCACGGCGTGAAGTGGATTGCGATCGATCGCTTTGCATCAAGGGTGCGTCCTATTGACCGCGCCACTGCGGGGCGCGCTTGTTGAGGAAAGCATCGAGCCCTTCGCGAAAATCCTGGCTCGTGTAGCACATCAGGATGAGGTCTTCGCCCTCGTCCCGCGTCAGCCGCCGTTGCAGGCGGGCCACCGCCTGCTTGGTCGCGTTGAGCGTCAGCGGTGCATGGCTGGCAACAAGGCGCGCGAGCTCGTCGGCACGCTTGTCCAGGGCCGGGAGATCGTCGACGACCTCGCCGAGCAGCCCGACGTGGGCTGCCTCCGCCGCATCGACCAGGCGTGCGGTGAAGATCAAATCCTTGACCCGCGCAGCACCGATCAGCGCGGTGAGACGGCTGACATTGGACATCGACAGGCAATTGCCGAGCGTGCGGGCGATGGGAAAGCCGATCTTCGTGCTTCTCGTCCCGATGCGCAGGTCGCAGGCGGCGGCGATGCCCGCCCCACCGCCGGTGCAGAAGCCGTTGATCGCCGCGATCGTCGGCACCCGGCATTGCTCGAGGGTGGAGAGCACCCGGTCGATCCGGTTCTCGTAGTCGATGGAGTCCTGCGGCGTCTTGAATTCGCGGAACTGGTTGATGTCGGTGCCCGAGGCAAAGGCCTTGTCGCCGGCCCCGCGCAGCACCAGCACCTTGATGGACCGATCGTCGTTGGCCTGCCCGCAAATGGCGGCGAGCCGTTCGTACATGGCGAAGGTGAAGGCGTTGCGCGCCTGCGGGCGGTTGAAGGTGATCCGGCCGATGCCGTCGTTGCATTCAAAAACGAGGTCGTCCGCCTCTACGGTCTGGTCCATTTCCGCGATCCCCGCTGTTTTTTGTCTTTTTGAATGCAAAAATTCAGATTTACAAGATATAATTACCTGACTTTCGTCTATGAGATCGTTTTTGCATTCAAAAATAGAGATATCCCATGCTGCATGAGGAGGTCGTCGGCCGCATCCGCGACATTCTGCTCGACGGCGAGATTCCGCCGGGCGCGCGGATCCCCGAGCGCGAGCTGTGCGAACGGCTCGAGATTTCACGCACGCCGCTGCGCGAGGCGCTCAAGGTGCTCGCTGCAGAGGGCCTCGTGCAGCTCCTGCCCCATCGGGGCTCGCGCGCGGCAAAACTGACCGACAAGGACATGCGCGACCTCTTCGAGGTCTGCCAAGGCCTCGAAGCGCTGGCCGGCGAGCTCGCCTGCGAGCGCATCAGTGATCACGAGATCGCGGAGATCGCGGCTGCGCATGTAGCGATGGTGCAGCATTATCGTGAGGGCGATCTGATCCAGTACTATCGCGGCAACCGCGCCATCCACGAGGGGATCGTCAATGCGGCCGGCAATCCCGTGCTCACGGGGCTCTATGCGTCAGTGACCGCGCGCATCCGCCGCGCCCGCTACGTCACGCCGATGACGCCGCAGCGCTGGGCGTTTGCGGTCAGCGAGCACGAAGCCATCCTGAACGCGCTCCAGCGCCGCGACGGCGCCGGCCTCTCCCACATCTTGCGCGCCCATCTGCGCCACAAGCGGGAAGAGGTTTTGCAGGCGGGGTTTGCGGAGACGGAGGCGAATGAGCCCACGCTGAAGATCGCGTGAGACTTGTCGCTGGACCGCCCGTGCGCCCGGAATTCCTCTTCCTGGCAGCTCTTGCGCGCCCCTCCACGACAAGCAGGACGCTTGCCTCGCGCAACCACCGGGAGCATGATCAGGCCAGTCGCGCCGGAGATCGAGACCCCTCGAGGTAAACTGTGAATCTTCCGCAGGGACCAGACCTTCTGATCGAACTCGATGCGCACCGGAACGTCCGGGAGCTGCGCCATTTGCAGACACCTGCGAACGGCGAGTCCGGCCAATCCGCCAAGCAGGCCGCCCTCGCCTATCTGCAGGATGCTGGTGTGCATCGCCATCTGTTGCCTATCAGCGATGACGACTGGCAGCACCTGAACGACACCATCAACGACGACGGACCGACGAGAGCCGGTGGTTTCAGATTTCGATGGGTGGCCCCTCGCGAACTGAAACGGAATTCGACCATCGAGACCTCGATCGTCTGGGTCCAGCAGACGGCTCCACTGGCAGCCTCCGATTTTGTCCCCGATGTCCTGGGCGGCAGCATACGGCTGGTGGTCCATCACCGCGGCGCGATCCCACTGATCACCAGCGCGCGATCGACGACGATCGAGAGCGCACAATTGTCGATCGCGCCTGAGTTCGTCGAGCGAACATTTCCTGGCCGGGTCCTGGAACCGGCATGGGCAGACTTCCTACCTCGCGATCTGACCGAGAGCCTTCTGGCTCCCTTGCTTGGCCTTTCCGACGACAAGACCGGCATCGGAGACGCGCTGCTTGTCGCCTATCGCCTGCGCAAGCGCAGTGCCGTCTATGGCGGCGCGCTGGGCATCGCGGTCAGTGCAACTGCATTCCTGTCCGTGGCAGGCGAGGAGATCGCGCATCGGGTTCTGCTCGATCCTTTCGAGAACGAACTCTTGCGCAAGGCGCCAATCGCGTCGGCATGCGCCGGATACGCCTTTCTCAGCGATCCCGACAGCAAGTCCGGAACTTTCGAGCTGCGTCCCGATACCGGAGCCGACTTGCTCGATCCCGAGCGCGATCCGGTCGCGCTGCTCGACCTTGATCACGCCCCGGGCGGCCGCCGCAAGCTCTCCGGTCCGCGCGTTCAAGTGCTGACGCCGGCGGCGCTGGGTGCCGACTACGATCCACCTGTGCAGCGACCGCCTTTCGCGTTCTCGGCGCGGACCAACGCGTTCGCTGCGGTCAGCGCCTATTGTCATTGCGATTCCATGATGCTGCTGGTCGAGCAGTTCGGGTTCACGAACGCCGACTATTTCGCCAAGATCAGGCGGCCTTTGGTCGTCGAGCACAGGGCCAAAATGCTGGCGGGCTCCGGCGCGCGCGACGGCCGCGGCATCAATGCCTATGTGACACCGTTCCGCGCCGATCCGGTCGGGCCGCCCTGGGACGCCCGGATGCTGTTCGGGCTCGCCGATTTCGCCGACACCTGGAGAAATCCGCTCGGACTCGTCGCCGATGTGCGCTTCGTCTGGCACGAATTCTGCCACGTGATGATCCTTGCCGCGACCGGATCGACGGAATTCGATTTCGCCCATAGCGCCGGCGATGCGCTTGCGGCGATCATGGACGATCCTTCCTCCAGGCTGGTCAAGCTCGACGACGATGCATGTCGCGGCGTGACCTTCCCCTTCATTCAACTGCCGCTGCGGCGTCATGATCGCAAGGTCGAGGACGGCTGGGGATGGAACGGAACGCTCTATGAGCGCCCCAATCCCACCTACGGATTGCGCGATCCGGCCGGATACAATGCGGAGCAGATACTCTCGAGCACCCTGTTCCGTCTCTATTGCGCGCTGGGCGGGGATGCTCGCCGCACCAACGCGGCGGGTGTTGTCGAGCCGGACGTCGAACGCCGCCGGGCAGCGGCCTATTATTGCGCGTACCTCATCGTGAGCGCGATCGGCTCGCTCGGCTGTGTCCAGACAGAACCGACCAGCGAAGCAAGCCAATTCGCCACGGCGCTCATGGAGGCCGACGTCGGCACCTCAGAAGTCGACGACGACGGGACGCCCCGGCTCGGTGGAATGGTGCACAAGGTCGTGCGCTGGGCGTTCGAACAGCAGGGCCTGTACCAGATCGCATCGAACAGCCCACGCAACGAACCGGGACGCCCGCCGGCGGTCGATATCTATATCGACGACGGCCGCGCCGGGGGCTACGGCTACAGCAACAGCGGCTGGCACGCTCTGCCGGGGGCGGTGTGGGTCCGCCCCAATCCCGATGCCGACACCGCGGGCACACAGCCGACGCCGGGACAGCCCAACTACGTCTACGTCAGTCTGCGCAATCGAGGCGACGATGCGGCAATAGCGGCATCGGTGGATGTTTTTGCGGCCACCGGCCCTGCCGCCGATACCTGGGAGCCTGCAGCGAACTATTGGCAGAAGCTGCAGTGGAACAACGCGCCACACAACGTCCCAAGCGGGCAATCCTACACGTTCGGCCCGTTCGAGTGGACTCCACAAGTCGGCAGGAATGCGCTGCTGGTCCGCACCACCGTTGCCGGCGACCGCAGCAACATCGACGACGACTCCCCGCTGCGCTGCGCCACCGGCCCGACGCCGGTGGAAGATCTCGTCCGCAGCGACAACAACCTCGGTTATCGCGAATGGCAGCTTCCGTAGGCGTGGCTACGGCGGGGGGAAGTTCGGGAACGGCTCATTCGTAAGTTGCGCGACCGTATTTGGCGTGACCGATGCGGCCCACTCCGCCACCACAGCATCGAATAGATGACCGGTCTCTGGACATCGGGTCCGATCCTTAATCAGGTCCACGCAAGCACGGGCAATGACTTTGCCGGCGGCGCTGTCGCTCGGATAGTGCACGCCCGCGCGCTCGCGGTTGAATGCGACCCGGCTGGCGAGCCATTCGAGCTGATCCGTCCAATGCGGCAGCACCTCGGCAAGCAGGTACGACATCAGCCAGCTCTGGAGCGAATGGCCGCTCGGGAACGAGGCATGGGCTGGCGGGCCAAACGCCGGCAGGAGACCGGGACATATGAACGAGGGCCGCGGCCGCTTGTACTTCTTCTTATAGTAGACCGCGACGACCTGACCGATGCGAACGGCAAGGTTCATGAGCACCAGCGTGTAATAGTGAGCGCGGTTGTTGACCGCCAGCATGCTCACCCAGTAGCCGGGCGCATTGTCGTGCTGAAAGACGATCTCGCCCATATACCGCTCGCGGTCGATCTGCATGAGCTGCTGGAGGTGATGAAGCTCGGCATTGATGAATGCGGTCGGGTTTGCACTGCCCTGCTGCCAGCCCAGCAAATCGGGGGAATGCCCGGCGAGATTGACCTGTTTCCAGCCGGGGCCGCAGTTCTCCATGAACTCGGTGAGGAAGAGCAAGCAGAGCACGTCGGGATCCCAGGGTCCGATCCTGCCCTGCCAGTCCCCCGATGGCAGTGTCTGCTGCGGGAAGCTTGGCGCGCAGTTCGGGCCGAGGTCGAATTGCAGGGTCAAGGGCCGGAAGCTGAGCTCGGCCGGGGTGGCTCCGAAGCCCATACCCATTCCCATACCCATTCCCATCCCCATACCCATACCCATTCCCATTCCCATTCCCATTCCCATGCCCATACCCATTCCCATGCCCATTCCCATGTCATCCTCCGGAGCTTGTTCAGCGGGAACTTGTTTGTTGACGGCTAGCAGACGTCGCGGCGCAATTCGTCTCGCTGTTAGCGAGGCAGCCCAGCTTCAATCAATCGTTCGGCAAGCAGAGCGAGACGCGCCGGCTGCTTGATCGGGTACCAGCTGCAATATTTTTCGACCGAGAATGAGGGATCAATCCGCATATGCGCGGCGCCCACCTCGCGCGCCCGCTCGAGCGAACCGGCGGCGACAAGGCTTGCCGCAAGAAGTCGCAAATTGGCGACAAACTGAGGAGCCCCCGCCATGACCTTCGTGCCCCAATGCACGGCCTCGTCGAAGGTCTCGTTGGTGTAGTGCGCGTTAGTGAGCGCCGATTGATAGAAGTAGGCATACGGATCGAGCGGCGACAACGATATCCCGTACGATGCGCGCGCCACCGCACGCGGCCCGTCACCGATATAGCAGTAGGTCGACGCACTCAACGACCAGGCGATTGCGGAATTCGGCGTTCCTCCGATCGCACGGTCAAAGGCATCGATGGCGCGGTCATACGCGGCGAAGAGAAAGGAATTGATATGGCCGAAGATGGCCAGCGCCATGGGATCCGACGGCTCGAATTCGAGCGCACGCGATGCAAGCCTGAGAGCTTCGTGGGAGTCGGCCTTGAAGTCGGTCGTATGCCCTTCGCCGATGTGCAGGATGTACCACTTTGCCATCAGCGCGTAGGCCGCCGCATAGTGGGGATCATGGTCGAGCGCTCGCTCGAACAGGGTTCGTGCCACCTGCATGTCGTCATGACCAAGACGATAGAGGCGGTACATGCCCTGCAAGACCAGGTCGTAGGCGTTCATGCTCTGCGGAATCTTGCGCTCGGCATGCTTCAGTTCGGATATGTGGATGTGCGGCAGGAGCGCATATGCGATGTTTGTCGCGATTTTCTCCTGCACGTCGAATAACTGGCTGATCGATGAATCATATTGGTTGGTCCACAGCATGGACTTCGTATCGACATCGATCAGCTGAACCCGCATCCGCAACAACTCGCCGCTGCGGGTGAGCGTCCCCGTGACGAGATATCGCACGCCCAGGTGATGGCAGACGCTGGCAGCGTCGATGGTCGGGTCGGTGAAACCCAGCGTCGACGTGCTGGATACGACGAACAGATCGCGGATTCCCGCCAGTGATGCCACGATATCGTGGACGACACCCTGCGCCAGATAGGCGTCCGCCGCTTCGAGACCGAGCATCTGCAACGGCAGGACCGCCACGGACGGCTTGAGCGCATGAGCCACCGAGATCGTCGGAGGCCGCAGCTCGTGATGCGCGATCTTGAATGCCCGGATGCGCCGCTCGATATTCTTGAGCGTCAGGAAGCCCAGCTCTGCGGCCTGATAGCGCAGATGATCCTTCACCTGATCGTGGATGGCCCCCGAAATCACGATCCCGCCGGGGCCAGCGAATTCCTGAAGTCGGGCCGCAATATTGATGCCGTCCCCGTAGATATCGTCGTGCTCGGCGATGATGTCGCCGACATTGGCGGACATCCGTATCTGCAGCGGGTTGCCCCCATCCGATGACGATTTCTCCAAATGGAGCTGGGTGCCGAGCGCGAAGCTGATCGCGTCAAGCGGGCTCTTGAATTCCAGGAGCAGCCCATCGCCGGTGCTTTTGATGACCTCGCCGCCGCTCGAAGCGACGCGTGGCTCGATCACGTCCGTGCGCATCGACATCCATCGCCGATGCGTGCCTTCCTCGTCGCCTCCCATCAAGCGGGAATATCCGACGACATCGATGAAGACAGCGGCGGCAGTACGCCTTTTCGGCCGGCTCTGATCCGAGCCGTCGTCCGGGGACCTGTTGTCGACACTGATCATCATGACAGGCACAACAACTGCTGGGCGGCCACAGTCATTGTGGCGCCGAAAGATTGTAGCAGACAGGGGCTGCCGGGCAAATGTAAGGCCTGCACACCGACTGGGCAGAAATTGCGGTCACGCCAATTGACTTGCACAATCAAAGCGTGCGTTTCTATAAATCCTCGTTCAAAAAAGCGAATGGAGGCACTGAGCGCTCTCCAGAACGCGAAGGTGTGCCCATCGAAATATCGAGAGCCGTCGCAGACTGGTACCCCGCGACCTCAGAGGGCACCGCCGGTGGAGCCCTTGATCGCGCTAGGCGCGATTGCCGAACAGATCGAGCGTGATCGACCGCAGCCAGCGGTGAGCGGGATCGCGGTGGTAACGCTCGTGCCAATATTGCGCGATCTCGATCCGCGGTAGCGCCACCGGCGTCTTGAACACGGTCATGCCGAGCGGCTCGGCGACGATCGTGGCCAGATTGGCGGGCAAGGTCGCGACACCATCGGTCTGCGAGGCCACGATCGCGCCCGCGATGAAGCTCGGCACCTGCAACAGGATGTTCGTGCGCGCGATCGCGCGCGTCAGCACGCGCTGCGTCTCGAGGTGGGCCGCATGGCCGGTCTCGGACGCCGTGATCAGGATGTGCTTCTCCTCGAGAAATCCCCGACGCGTGCGCGCCGCCGCCGGCCTTGGATGGCCTCGTCTCACGACGCTTGCGTAGCCGTCCGAGTAGAGCCGCTGGGAGCGAAGATGCCCCGCCGCACGCGGCAAGGCGCCGAGCGCAAGATCAGCCTCACCCGACTCGAGCTTGAGGGCGAAGTGCCGGGAGTCCAGCGGGATTGCGCGCACCTGAACGCGCGGTGCGAGTTCGGAAAGGCGCGCGACCAGAGGCGGCAGGAACCGCACCATGCCGACATCGGTCAACAGCAGGCTGAAGGTCTTCTCGGATTTGCGGGGATCGAACGGCAGCCGCTCCTGCCACAACCGGTCGGCCATTTCGAGCAAGGCGCGGATCTGGGCCGCCATCTCGAGCGCGCGCGCCGTCGGTTGCACGCCGCTGCCACGCCGCACGAACAGGGGATCGTCGAAGCGCAGCCGCAAGCGCGCCAGGAGCTTGCTGATCGCCGGCTGCGTGGTCTCGAGGCTCACGGCCGCGCGCGTGATGCTGCCCTCGCGGATCAGCGCGTCGAGCACGCGCAGATCGCGAAAGTCGATCCCGGAAGATTCCATTTTCGACATATGAAACATTCCCTCGCAGCCATGGCTCGAGCTTCCCCTTTTGTTATCCTGCAGTCAATCGAACGGCCAAAACGGCCACGCGGACACGGAGGACGCCATGACCAAATTCGTGATCGAGTCGCATTTCCGCCTGCAGGAATGGGTGGCCGAGGAGAAGGGCTACTTCCGCGACGAAGGGCTCGACTACGAATTCCGCGAGCTGATCCGCTCGACCGAGGGCCAGCACCACAACAAGGTCAATGAAGGCGCCTTCCAGAGCATCGAGCAGGGCCGCAAGGCCGACGTCAGCTGCGCCTGCCACTGGACCGTCAATGTCGCCGCCTCGAACGGCCACGCCAAGCTCTACGCCGACGTCTATTCGGTCGCGCCTTCGGGCATTTTCGTCCCGGCGGATTCGAAGATCCGCACACCTGCCGATCTCGCCGGCGTGCCGATCTCGGTCGGATTCCAGTCAGGCAGCCACTATTCGACGATCCAGGCACTCGAGCCGTATCTGGCGCCCGGCCAGATCAACCTCACCTTCGAGGACGGCATGCTGTTCCGCCGGATGGAGCTGCTGTTCGAGGGCAAGAGCGAGGCGGCCTCGCTGTTCAACGGCCCCTATTATTTCGCCGAGCAGCTCGGCTATCGCAAGATCATCGACACCACGTTCATGATCGCGTCCATGATCAATGGCGATCCGGCGCCCGAGGACATCAAGCGCTACTTCCGGGCGCTGAAGAAGGCCCAGCGCGACATCGACCTGCGTCCGGAGCTATTCACCCGCTACTACAAGAACGAATTCCCGGACCGATTCCATGCCGCGATGGATACCAGGCGCTGGGGGCCCGGCGAGCGGATCGTGTTCGAACCCTATTCGCGCGAGATCTACGAGCAGTCGTTCGACTGGATCGAGAAGCACGGCATCTTCGAAGCCGGCACGATGGGCGACGGCGCCTACGACAAGGCGACGGTCGCGTTCGGAAGGATTTGAGGGTCGGCGAGGCCGTGCGCTAGCAGCCGAGCTGGTCGGCGACGCCGCCGAAATCCCTGGCGACGATGTCCCAGTTGCCGGTGGCCTCGAAATCGATCTTTTGCAATGGACCGTACTCGGTCGGCCGCGCGACGAACGCGGTCTTCAGACCGTACTTCTGCGCGGCGGCGAGATCACCATTGTGGGCTGCGACCATCATCACATGGTCCGGCTTGAGGCACAGCAGCTTTGCTGCGCCGAGATAGGTTTCGGGATCGGGCTTGTAGTGCTCGAACAGCTCGGCCGACATGATGAGGTCCCACGGCAGCTTTGCAAACTTCGCCATGTTGGTCAGCAGCGCGACGTTGCCGTTCGACAGCGGCGAGATCACGAATTTTGTCTTGAGCCGCGTCAGGCCGGCGACGCTGTCGGGCCAGGGGTGCAGGCGATGCCAGCCCTTGGTGAGATGATCGAGATCGGCTTCGGTGAGGCCTTTGATCGCGAACTGCTCGACCAGCTTCTCCAGCGAGCGGCGATGCAGATCATCGAGCATGACATAGCCGCGCTCGGGGTGCTTGCGCACGTCGTCCATCGAGGCCGAGTACACGGCGCGCCAGCCGTCGACCAAAGCGGTCCAGTCGGTGCTGATGCCGCGGCCCTTCCCCCACCAGATGAAGTCGGTGATCAGGCTGGTGCGCCAGTCCACGACAGTGCCGAACACGTCGAAGACGAGGGCTTTGACGGCGGAGAGGTCGGACATGTGCGCTTCCCTTGTTCTTATTGTTGTCGTTCCGGGGCGCGCGGAGCGCGCGCGAACCCGGATTCTGGCGCCATCATCTCTGGATTCCGGGCTCGACGCTTTCGCGTCGCCCCGGAATGACGGAGAGCATCAATCCAGGTGGAACTTCGCGAGCTCGCGATGCTCGGCCTTGATGTAGCGCACGGTGCCGGTGACGGAGCGCATCACCACCGTCTCGGTCTCGATCACGCCGTCCTTGCGGAACTTGACGCCCGAGAGCAGCGAGCCCGTGGTGACGCCGGTCGCTGCGAACAAGCAGTCGCCGCGCGCCATGTCCTCGATGCCGTAGATCATCTTGGGATCGTTGACGCCCATCTTGGCGGCGCGTTCGCGCTTCTCGTCGGAATCGAGGATCAGGCGGCACTGCATCTGGCCGCCGATGCAACGCAGCGCCACCGCCGCAAGCACGCCTTCCGGCGCGCCGCCGGTGCCGAGATACATGTCGACGCCGGTGTTATCGGGGTCGGCGCAGTGGATCACGCCGGCGACGTCGCCGTCGGTGATCAGGCGCACGGCAGCTCCGGTCGAGCGCACGCTCTCGATGATGCTGGCATGGCGCGGACGGTCGAGCACCAGAACGGTGATGCCCTCAGGCTTGACGCCCTTGGCCTTGGCGAGACGGCGGACGTTTTCGGCCGGCGTCGCGTCGAGCTCGACGACACCCTTGTCGTAACCGGGGCCGATCGCGAGCTTCTGCATGTAGACGTCGGGAGCGTGCAGCAACGTGCCGCCGTCGGCCATCGCCATGGTGGCGATCGAGCCCGGCATGTTCTTGGCGCAGAGCGTGGTGCCTTCGAGCGGGTCGACCGCGATATCGACTTCCGGCCCGGCGTTCATGCCAACTTTCTCGCCGATGAAGAGCATCGGCGCCTCGTCGCGCTCGCCCTCGCCGATCACGATGGTGCCCTGGATCGGCAGCTTGTTGAGCTCGCGGCGCATGGCGTCGACGGCGGCCTGGTCGGCGGGCTTCTCCTGCCCGTGCCCGCGCAACCGCGCCGACGACACCGCCGCCCGCTCCGTCACGCGCACGATCTCCAGCGTGAGAATGCGCTCGAGCAATGCGTGCGGCGGCACTGAAATATGGGTCGACATCGGCTAACTCCTTCGAAACAGTTTTGGACAGGACTCCCTGCCCGCATCAACTCGCAACGCCCACAGTTCGTTCGAACGAACCGCCTCAATGTTTGAGCATGACCTGCTCGGAAAACCGCTTCACACCTTTCCGGGTCATGCTCTAGTTCTTCTCGATCCGGATCACCTGCGGCCGTCCGCTGATCACCTTGTCGTGCTGCACAGCGGCGAGCGCGCGGCGCACCGCGTCCTCATGCGTGGCGTAGGTGATCAGGATGACGGGCACGGGGACCGCCTTGCCGTCGCTAGGCGCAGCGCCGCCATTGGGATGGCGCTGCACGATCGACTCGATCGAAATCTTCTGTTCTGCAAGCCGGGTCGCGATCGCAGCCGCGGTGCCCGGGAAATCGCGTGCCAAGAGGCGGATGTAATAGCCGCCCTCGTGCCGCTCCATCGGCGCCTTCTTGGTGTCGCGCAGTTGCGCAATGGGACGGCCGAACGGATTGGCTCGGATGCCCCGCGCAACGTCGGCGATATCGGCCACGACGGCGGACGCGGTCGCGGCACCGCCGGCGCCGGGACCGACCAGCGTGATCGGCGGAATGCCCTCGCCATCGATCGTGACCGCATTGGTGACACCCATCACCTGCGCGATCGAAGAGATTTTTGGAACCATGGTCGGATGCACGCGCTGCTCGATGCCCTTGGCCGTGCGAACGGCAACACCGAGCAGCTTGACGCGGTAGCCAAGATCAGCGGCAGCGCGCAGATCTTCCGGCGCGATGGAGGAGATGCCTTCGACATACACCGCGCTTTGAGCAACTTTCGTGCCGAAAGCGAGGCTGGCGAGAATGGCGAGCTTTTGCGCGGTGTCGTGGCCGTCGACATCGAAGGACGGATTGGCTTCGGCATAGCCGAGCCGCTGCGCATCCTTGAGGCACTCGGCAAACGACAGGCCTTCCTGCTCCATCCGCGTCAGGATGTAATTGCAGGTGCCGTTGAGGATGCCGTAGACCCGGTTGATGCCGGTTCCCGCAAGACCTTCGCGTAATGTCTTGATGACGGGGATAGCGGCGCCAACGGCTGCCTCGAAATTCAGCGCACCGCCGTGCTTTTCAGCGGCCTTGGCGAGCTTCAGGCCGTGCTTGGCGAGCAGCGCCTTGTTGGCGGTGACGACCGACTTGCCGGTCGTCAGCGCCGCCTCGACTGCCGACAGCGCGGGATCTCCGGCGCCGCCCATCAGCTCGACGAAGCAATCGATGCCGGGATGCGTGGCAAGCGCCACCGGATCCTTCACCCATTCGACGCCGCGCAGATCGATGCTGCGCTTCTTGGCCTTCGAGCGCGCAGTGACGGCGACGACGCGGATGCCGCGGCCGCTGCGGCCCGCTAGCACGCGGGCCTGGGTTTCAATCAAACGGATAACTTCGGCGCCCACGGTGCCGAGCCCCGCTATGCCCACTTTCAGGGGTGCAACCATGATGCTTTAGTGAACCTGCAGAAGAGAATTAGCGCCGATTGGCGAGCGGAACGACGTTGTGCAACGTTTCGATGCCGCTTTCAAGGAAGCGGCGCACGCCGCGCGCGGCCTGCCTGATCCGTTGCTCGTTTTCCACCATGGCGATACGGACATATCCTTCACCATGCTCGCCGAAGCCGACACCGGGCGAGACCGCGACGCCGGATTTCTCCACCATCAGGGTCGCAAACTGCATGCTGCCGACGCTGCGGAACGCTTCCGGCAGCGGCACCCAGGCGAACATCGAGGCCTCCGGCGGCGGAATCTCCCAGCCGGCGCGGCCAAACGATTCCACCAGCGCGTCGCGGCGCTTGCGATAAGTGTCGCGCATCTCCTTGATGCAATCGTCCGGGCCGTTCAGCGCGGCGGTCGCCGCGACCTGCACCGGCGTGAACGCGCCGTAATCGAGATAGGATTTGACGCGGGCGAGCGCCGCAATCACGCGCTCATTGCCGACCGCAAAGCCCATGCGCCAGCCGGCCATCGAATAGGTCTTCGACATCGAGGTGAACTCGACGGTGACGTCGATGGCGCCGGGCACCTGGAGCACGGAAGGCGGCGGGTTGCTCTCGTCGAAATAGACCTCGGCATAGGCGAGATCGGACAGGATCAGGATCTCGTGCTTCTTCGCGAAGGCGACGAGGTCCTTGTAGAAATCGAGGCTCGCGACATAGGCGGTCGGGTTCGAGGGATAGCAGACCACGAGCGCGAGCGGCTTCGGGATCGAATGCACGATCGCTCGCTCCACTGCCTCGAAGAATTGCGGCGTCGGCTCCGACGGCACCGAGCGGATCACGCCGCCCGCCATCAAGAAGCCGAAGGCATGAATCGGGTAGCTCGGGTTCGGGCAGAGGATGACGTCGCCCGGCGCGGTGATCGCCTGAGCCACGTTGGCAAAGCCCTCCTTCGAGCCCAGCGTCGCCACCACCTGGGTATCAGGATCGAGCTTCACGCCGAAGCGGCGGGCGTAGTAGCCGGCCTGGGCCCGGCGCAGGCCGGGGATGCCGCGAGAGGCCGAGTAGCGGTCGGTGCGCGGCTTGCCCAGGGTCTCCTTGAGCTTCTCCAGCACGTGTGGCGGGGCCGGCAGATCCGGGTTGCCCATGCCGAGATCGATGATGTCGGCGCCGGCATTCCGCGCGGCCGCCTTGGCCCGGTTGACCTGTTCGAACACGTAAGGCGGAAGGCGGCGGATGCGGTAAAACTCGTCCATGGCTCTCTGGGCTCCGGGCAACCGCTCAGGATAGAATCGATGGGCGATGACCACCCCTCGAGGAGATCTCGCCCTGCACACAAAAATCGCTTAAAATCAAATGCTTGGAGCGATTTTCGGTGACGAGGACTGAACTCCTTCGCCCTGACTCTCGGCTGAATTGAAGTCTTTTTAGCACGGAGTGGCAGGGGCGCCAGCGATTACCTTGTGCCCGCGATGGCGTCCCGTGCCTGATTGGCGGTCCTTACTTGGCGGTCTTACTTGGCGTCCTTGGCGGCGACGGCCTGGCGGTCGCGGGCGGCCGCAAGCTCGGCCTCGATCTTGGCGCGCTGGTCGGGCGGGATGATCGCCTGATCACGATCCGGCGGCAGATCGTGCACCGGCAGATAGGCACCGGGCTCCCTCGGATGAGCCGGCGTGTCGGCGGCCGACATGTCCGCGAGCTGGCTCGAACAGCCGCCCAGCGCAATCGCCGTCGTCAGCAGCGCGCAGCATGCAAGCCGCGACTTTTGCAGGTCCCAAAACGCAAACACCTGGGAATTCCCCTACTCGTCCCATGCGAGGCTGCGGGAGCTTAACCCAACAACCTGCCCAAGCCCAAACCATTGCTGCCCACAAATGGTACGAGCGAGAAATCATCCAAGGCCCACACCGCGAGAGGTGCACTGCGATTGTGACAAAAGCAAGAAGCCTTGTCGCAGTGCAGCACATCTTCGCGCGTGTTTGACGCGAAACCAGCGAGCTTCGCGGTGACGAATACGGAATGAATCGTTACTGTTGCCTTCATGAATAGTGCCACGACCGATACGCCCAAAGCTGGGACAAAATCTGAAACGAAGTTCGATGCGGAAACCTTCGCGATGAATGTCGCGCGGGCCATGGAAAGCGGCGGCAAGGCGCTCGCCGCGTATCTCAAGCCGCGCGAAACCGGCGAGGTGCAGGACCGTCCGCCGGCCGAGATCGCCGAGGTCGTCAAGACGTTCACGTCGGTCGCGGAATACTGGCTGTCGGACCAGTCGCGTGCGTCCGACCTCCAGACCAAGCTCGCCAAGGACTATCTCGATCTCTGGGGTTCGGCGGCACGGCGGATGGCCGGCCAGGAGGCCCAACCCGCGATTGCGCCCTCGCCGCGCGACAAGCGCTTTGCCGATCCGGAATGGAAGTCGAACCAGTTCTTCGATTTCATGATGCAGCTCTATCTGCTCACGACCAAATGGGCGCAGGAGCTCGTCCGCGATGCCGAGGGGCTCGATCCGCAGACCCGGCGCAAGGCCGAGTTCTACATGCAGCAGCTCACCAACGCGATCTCGCCGTCGAACTTCGTGCTGACCAATCCGGAGGTGCTGCGCCAAACGGTTGCCAGCAGCGGCGAGAACCTCGCGCGCGGCCTGACGATGCTGGCGGAGGACATCGCCGCCGGCAAGGGCATGCTGAAGATCCGCCAGTCCGATCCCGACAACCTCGTCGTCGGCGTCAACATGGCGACGACACCGGGCAAAGTGATCTACCAGAACGAGATGATGCAGCTGATCCAGTATTCTCCGACCACGGAGAAGGTGCTGCGTACGCCGCTGCTGATCATCCCGCCCTGGATCAACAAGTTCTACATTCTCGATCTCAAGCCCGAGAAATCCTACATCAAGTGGTGCGTCGATCAGGGCATCACCGTGTTCGTGATCTCATGGGTCAATCCCGACAAGCGGCTCGGCGCCAAGAGCTGGGAAGACTACATGAAGGAAGGCCCGCTCACGGCGATGGACGTGATCGAGCGGGTCACCGGCGAGTTGAAGGTCCACGCCGCCGGCTATTGCGTCGGCGGCACCATGCTCGCGACCACGCTGGCCTGGCTCGCCGAGAAGCGGCGCCAGCGCGTGACCTCGGCGACGTTCTTTGCCGCCCAGGTCGACTTCACCCATGCCGGCGATCTCCTCGTGTTCGTCGACGAGGACCAGATCGCAGCGCTCGAGCAGGACATGAAGGCGTCCGGCGTGCTCGAAGGCTCCAAGATGGCGATGGCCTTCAACATGCTGCGCTCCAACGACCTGATCTGGTCCTATGTGGTCAGCAACTATCTCAAAGGCCAGCAACCGAGCGCGTTCGACCTGCTGCACTGGAATTCCGACGCGACGCGGATGACCCAGGCGAACCATTCCTATTACTTGCGCAACTGCTATCTGGAGAACCGGCTGTCGACCGGCACCATGGTGCTCGACAACACGCTGCTCGACCTCTCCACGGTCAAGGTGCCCGTCTACAACCTCGCCACGCGCGAGGACCACATCGCGCCGGCGGAATCGGTGCTGTACGGCTCGCAGTTCTTCGGCGGCCCCGTGAAATACGTACTGTCCGGCTCCGGCCACATCGCAGGCGTCGTCAATCCGCCGGCCTCGAACAAGTATCAGTACTGGACCAACGACAACATCAAGGACGTCAACGTCGCCCAGTGGATGAAGGGGGCGGTGGAGCACAAGGGCTCGTGGTGGCCGGACTGGCGCGAATGGCTGGGCGGGCTCGATCCGGAGGAAGTGCCTGCGCGCGGCGTCGGAAGCGAAGCGCTGCCGCCGATCGAGGACGCCCCGGGCAGCTATGTCAGGGTTCGCGCATAGCGCAACGGCGCGCACTTTCGTATAAGCTCACGACATCGATTTTGAAGGGGACCGGGTTATGACGCGTGAATTGTTCTGGCTGACCTGCACGGTGATCCTGACCGGGATCCTCTGGATTCCCTACACCATCAACCGCTGCCAGATTCGCGGGCTCAGCGGCGCGATGGCCAACCCCTCGCGCGGCGACAAGCCGCAGTCGGAGTGGGCGAACCGCCTGATGTTCGCGCACGACAACGCGGTCGAGAACCTCGTGCTGTTCGCCCCGCTGGTGCTGATCCTGAACGCGGTCGACTATTCCTCGAAATGGACGGTGCTCGCCTGCGTCGTCTATTTCTGGTCGCGCGTCGCGCATCTGATCGTCTATGCGCTCGGCATTCCGGTGTTCCGCACCCTCGCCTTCACCGTCGGCTTCCTCGCGCAGGCCGTGCTGGTGCTGGCGGTCTTCAAGCTGGTTTGACACCAGCGTCCCGATCACGCGGCAACGCCAGCCGGGATTTTCTCCAAAATTTGCAATGTAGCTTCGTCCACGGCGACACTCGTGTCGGCAGGCTGCCGACAAACTGCCTACTCCCAAGGCAGCCACGTGGGAACCGCAGGTGTTGCCGAGAGACGACACTTCCAGAGAATCAGCATCGCTCCGGTTTGCACATACAAGTTGTCGCCCATCCCCATGTATATTTGCGCATCGCAATTGATAGATTCGGGGAAGACATGAATTTGAAGGTTGTATCCGCGCTCGGCGCGCTCGCGCTCGCCGCCGTCGCGACCCAGGCCAACGCCGCCGATCTCGCCGCTCGCCCCTACACCAAGGCACCGCCGATGATCGCCGCGGTCTATGATTGGAGCGGCTTCTACATCGGCGCCAACGGCGGCTATGGCACGTCGCGGAATTGCTGGGACGGGACTGCCGGTTTCCCGGCCGGCATCGCCGAAGGCTGCCATGATGCGACCGGCGCCGTCGCCGGTGGCCAGATCGGCTATCGCTGGCAGAGCAGCGCCTTGGTGTTCGGTCTTGAGGCTCAGGGCGACTGGGCCGACCTCTCGGGCCGGAATGCCAGCACGGTGTTCGGCGTCGCGAACCGCACCCATATCGACGCCTTCGGACTGTTCACCGGCCAGGTCGGCTACGCCTGGAATAATGCGCTGCTTTATGTGAAGGGCGGCGCCGCGGTCACCAGCAATCAATACCGCGGGATCGGTACGGGCGGACTGGCCGGCGCCGAGTTCGATCGCGCGAACGACACCCGCTGGGGCGGTACGGTCGGCGTCGGCTTCGAATATGGCTTTGCCCAGAACTGGTCGGTCGGCCTCGAATACGACCACCTGTTCATGGGCCGGCACGACGTCACCCTCACGGCCAATGGCGTGCTGGCGCCGGCGGTGCCTGCCGGTGCGTTCTCGCGCACTGATAGCATCCGTCAGGATGTCGACCTGATCACCGCGCGCATCAACTACCGGTTCGGTGGCCCGGTCGTCGCGAAGTACTGAGGCTTGGTGTCTCGGACGCGCGAAGCGCGAGCCGGGACGCAGAAAGCAGACCAAGCAAGAAGATGGCCCCGGCTCGGCAGCGCATCACTGAAGAAGTGCTGCGCTGCGTCCGGGGCACGGCCGTGCCTTACACGTCCGCCATGCCGAGCATCAGCCGCATGTTCTGCACGGCCGCGCCTGACGCACCCTTGCCGAGATTGTCCAGCCGCGCGACCAGCACCGCCTGATGGTACTTGTCGCTGGCGAAGACGTAGAGCTCGAGCATGTTGGTCTCGTTGAGCGCTTCCGGCTCGAGCCGGCCGCCCTTCGACGCCTCATTCTGGAGCGGCATCGCCGAGACGTGTCTTGAGCCCGCGTAGCGTTTGGCGAGCGTGGCCTGAAGGTCGGCGCCGCTCGGCTTGCCCGGCAGCGCGTCGAGCTGGAGCGGGATCGAGACCAGCATGCCCTGCCGGTAATTGCCGACCGAGGGAATGAAGATCGGCCGCCGCGTCAGGTTCGAATAGAGCTGCAGCTCCGGCAGATGCTTGTGCTCGAAGCCGAGGCCATAGAGCTCGAACGACGGCGCGCTGCCGTCTTCGAAGCTCGCGATCATCGACTTGCCGCCGCCGGAATAGCCACTCACCGCGTTGACGCTGATGGGATAATCGGGCGGCAACAGGCCGGCATCGACGATCGGCCGCAGCAGCGCAATGCCGCCGGTCGGATAGCAGCCGGGATTGGAGACCTTCTTCGCGGCCTTGATCTTGCCGGCCTGGTCCGGTGCCAGTTCCGGAAAACCGTAGGCCCAGTCCGGCGCGACGCGGTAGGCGGTCGAGGCGTCCAGCACCTTCGGCCCCGCATCGCCCATGCTGTCGATCAGCGCCACCGTCTCCTTGGCGGCATCATCAGGCAGGCAGAGGATGACGAGATCCACCTCCTCCATCAGCGCCTTCTTGGCCGCCGGATCCTTGCGCTTGTCGTCGGCGATGGTCTTCACCACGACATCGTTCTGAAGCTTGAGCCGCTCGTTGATGCCGAGGCCGGTGGTGCCGGAGCCGCCATCGACGAAGACGGTGGCGGGCCTGCTGGCGGCAGCTGACTTCGGGGCGTCCTTGGTGTCAACGAGGCTGGTTTCAGAAAGGCTCATGGCACGCTCCTTTCGAGCTTGTTCGTGTCGTCTGCAAAAGCTTGCGGCCTTGCCTGCCGCATCAACTGTGAAATCTGCTTCGCGTCGGCATCGCCCTCGCCGAGCGCAGTCGCGATCGCCGTATAATCGGCGTCGGACTTGTGCTGATTGAGCTTGAAGCTGCCTTCGACCTCTTCAACCGTCATGACCAGACCCACGATCGCCTTCTTCATCGCTTCGAACCGGCCCGCAGTCATCTTCGCCGAATTCCACGGCGTCTTCGGCAACAGCCAGCTCTCGAACTTGTCGCTCAGCGTATCGATCTGCACCACCAGCTCATCGTCCGACAACAGCCGCACCGAGCCGCTCAGATGCACCGACTGGTAGAGCCAGGTCGGCACCTGATCCGGCGAGACGTACCAGTCGGGCGATACATAGGCATCGGGGCCATTGATCGCGAGCAGCCAGGACGTTGCGCCGTCCGCAAGCTTTACCAGCGGATTGTGACGTGCAGCATGAAAGGCGGCCTGCGGCGTGCCGTCGGCGGCGTAGGTCAAATAGAACGGCAGCGGCGAGGCGACCGGCTTGTGGCCGTCGAAGGCGCACATGGTACCGAAGCCGCGGTCGCCTGCGAATTTCAGGCTTGCGGCGCGATCCGGCTTGAAAAAGGGTGGCGTGTACATCGTGGTCTCCTGCTGGGCCTCCTTGGGGGCCGCCGGATCAGATCGCGCTGACAGGAGAGAGAATGCCGCGGATCGGGTCCAGCGGCAAAGACGATGATCTCAAACGCGATCGACCGCCCAAACCGCTAAAGAGCGGCGGCGGCGACGGGCGAACAGGATGGTCGCGGCGTTGATCATGGCGCGGGGCTATAAGGCCAAACCGGCCTGGCGTCAAGGATTTGGAGCTGTCATTCCGCCCCGCCGCAGCCTTTGGGTCGCTACCACCTAACCAGGCCGAGATGACTGAAGAGTGTCCCCCAGAAGGAACCACCGCGTGTCAGCTCATATAGATGAGCGCCTGCTTGCTCGTTTCCACGAGCCGATGCCTTGCTGTACCAATTGATTGCCTGCTGGGTGTCCTTCGGCACACCCGTGCCACTCTCAAGGCCCACCCCAAATTGTATTGGGCCCAGCCGTCGTTCTGATCGGCGGCCTTGCGCAGCAGGGAAATGCCTTTGGCAAGGTCCTGCGGCACGCCCTCACCCTTGATGTGCAACAGGCCGAGGCCCGTCTGCGCGTACGTCGAGCCCTGCTCAGCCGCCTTCGAAAACAGATCGAAAGCGAGGGCAAAGTCCTGGGGAACGCCTCGTCCGTCCCTGTACATGGCGGCAAGGCGGGTCTGGCTGTAGGCATTGCCCTGATCCGCGGCCTTGCCGTACCACTCGGCCGCCTGCTTTTCGTCGCGAGCCGTCCCTGTGGCCGTCTCGTAGAGGTAGGCAAGTTGCTCCTGACTGTAGGTATCGCCCTGTTCGGCGGAGAGACGAAACCACTTGATCGCCTCCGCGCGATTACGCTTCGTTCCATTTCCGTCCCGGTACATCGCGCCCAAATAGGACTGCGCGCGTGCATTGCCGATTTCGGCCAGCGGCCTCAACCGCTCGATCGCGCGTTGGAAATCGTGAGCAAGATATGCGTTCGCACCGTCGGTGAAATCTGCGCTGACCTCGACAACCGAGGCTGCTCCCTTCGGGGTCAGGCCGATCAGCCCGTACTTGAACTCGTCGAGCTTATCGAACCCCTTCTCGATAGCCGGACCAAACTCCGCCGGGCAGACCGGTGCGTCGAGCGTCAGGCGAAGAAGCGCATTGGAGCGGATAGTTCGGCCATCGACAGCGATGGTGCCATTCACCTCGATCCGGCCGTGGATTTCAGCGTTGCCCGTTCTGCCTTCGAACGTCGCCGAATAGGCGATCGGTGCCGGTTTCTCGTAGAAGAATGTGTTTTCGGGGACCGTGAGTGAAGCGACCTCGCGGTATTCCATCGGTCGGCAAACAAAAGGCCGTCCATTCGTCTGGCGCGCAACCAACCGCAGGAGCGATTGTCTTGGATCGGTCAGAGGCAACATCCTGATGCGCGCGGGCCGGTCGAGATCGACAGGTTTGCTGATCTGGAACGTTGATGTGATCGCGTAGTCGTCTGTCAGTTCGCGCGGATTTGGATAGGTGTAATCGCCGGTGCCGGTCAGACCGGCCTGCTCGATCAGCTTTCTGGCGGCCATACGCCGGTCTTCATCATCCAATCCCTGCGCGAGCGTGCGTCCTATTTGCGCGCCAACGCCAGTGCCAGACAGGATCGAGCGGACTTCGCGTTTCCCATCATTGCCGAGGACGTAGTCCGTTTCCGCAGCCATCCGGAAGCGCTCCGGACCAGCCATGGGAATGCGGCTCAAAGTGCCCTTGTCGATGTTGAGAACCGGCTTGCCCGCGAGGTTCGGCGGCAGGGAGCCGAAAGCGAACAGCGGCGCGGTCGGATCGAGATATTGGTCGATCTCCGGGACATAAGCGATCGCGTGGTCGAAATTCGGCGTGGCAATTTCGGTGAGCGTGTATCTTGCGTCGGCGTTCACCGCGACCAGATTGGCTTCGATGCCCTGGGCGGCAAGAAGCGCCTTGAACAACGTCGCGTGCGCCTTGCAATCGCCGTAGCGCGAGGCCAGCACAGCCGAGGCAGGCTGCGACGTCCAGCCGCCGTCCTCGAGTCCAATCCCGACGTAGCGGATGTTTCGAGCCACCCAATTGTAGAGGCGCTCGACCTTCGCGCGCGTGCCGACGGCGTCGCCGGCAATCTCCCGCGACAGTCGCGTCACCCTGTCGTCCGGTCGCGCCATCGGTGCGTTGCGTGCGTTCAGCATCGCCGCGAAAGCGGAATAGTCGGCAAACGTGCTGACCTCGAAACGCTCGGCAAATGCGAGCGTCTCGTCGTCGATCTGGCGGGGTCTGGGCGCGTCTTGCTGGAAGCGCACGTGATGGACGATCCGATCGTTCACCCTCTCTTCACGGTGCTCGACATTGCGCAACGCGACCCGCAAAGGCCTGGATGCCGGTCCATCAACGGTCACCTCGAGCAATTCGGGAGGCTGGCTCGCCGGCTCGCTCCAGGAGCGCGCAAACTCACCCGGAAATCTCGGCTGCTTCGCCTTGTAGACCAGACGCCCGCGGATGCTGTCGCCGGGAGCAACATGGGGATAGGCGATGATTCTGTTCCGAACCTCGTCGAAATAGGGCGACGAGGAATCTGTCGACGCCGGTTGATCGCGGATGGCGCGCTCGTCGACCTCGACCACGGTGCCATCGGCCTTGAGAGTGGCAAGCGCCATCGAGGACAAATCGTCAAAATAGCTGTTGTACTGAAAACTCTGCTGCGCGATCGCCTCGGCGCCCTTCTCGTCGAACGCCTTGATTTCGAACTCAAAGACCTCCGTGCTCAGCCCCTTCTCGTCGAATGTCACGGCGTAGCGCGCCACCGTTCGCCGCCAGCCCGGATCGACCCAGCCGGGCCGATCAGCGGCGGATGATTCAGCGGCATACGATTTCATGCATGGCGACGCGAGGAGCAACGCCACCAGGAAAGCTGAACAAACGCGTACGATCATATGCTGAGCGCTCGGCCGTTAAGTCGGCAACTCAACTAGCAGGCGAAAATTACCAGCCGCACTCTCGAAAAGAACGACTTTTAAATTTATTCCGCCCTGCGGGCGTCAACCTGTCCCGGTCTCGCTCAGATCACGCGCCAGAGCCATTCCATGATCGTCGCGATCACATCGCCGAACAGCAGGAGCGCCGCCGACCAGACCAGCGCGGAGGCGAAATTGGCGGCCTGAAAGCTCCAGTAAGGCATCTCGAAAATGCCGGCCGCGAGCGGCACGGAGGCGCGCAAAGGTCCGAAGAAGCGGCCGATGAAGATGCTGGGCACGCCCCAGCTCCGCACGAACGCCTCGCCCCTGGGCAGGATTTCCGGATAGCGCGAGAGCGGCCACATCTGCGCGACCTGCTCCTTGTAGCGGTAGCCGAACCAGTAGGAGACCCAGTCGCCGAGGGCAGCACCGATCGCGCCGGCAATCCAGATCGGATAGAAGCTGATGCCGCTCGCCCCGATCAGCGCGCCGATGGCGACCAGCGCCCCCCAGGCCGGGATCAACAGCGAGATGAAGGCCAGCGATTCCCCGAACGCCAGCAAGAACACGATCGGCGCAGCCCAAGCCTGATGGAGGCGCACGAAATCGGCCAGTGCGTGCGCGTACTGCTCCATTCCAGAATAGCCTTCCCGCCCCGCCTTGAGGTGCTGCTCGTGAAAAGCACTGGTAAGCCAGGGACTTGTGTGACATCAAGTCACAAAGCCGGCTCCGGCCGGACCGAAGCCTCAAATTGCCGGGATTTGGTTAGCTTGCGGCGTAAATTCGCCGGCATTAGCTCCCACCCACAGCGCCCGGCCGGTGCTGCGATAACCTTTCGAAGCCAGAAGTGGCATAGTCGGGCCAACCGATTCGCTGCCTTCGCGGCCATCAAAACGCATCAAGATATATGTCCAAGCAATTGAAAACAAAAGCCAAAGACGACCTGTTCGACGGCAATGAGCCGAAGGGGCGCACAGCCGCCACGAAGGCAGCGCCGCGCGGAACCGGCGGCGAGGCCGATTACACGGCCGCCGACATCGAGGTGCTCGAAGGCCTGGAGCCGGTGCGGCGCCGGCCCGGCATGTATATCGGCGGCACCGACGAGAAGGCACTGCATCACCTCTTCGCCGAAGTCATCGACAACTCGATGGACGAGGCGCTGGCCGGACACGCGACCTTCATCGGCGTCGAGCTCTCCGCGGACGGCTTCCTCACCGTCACCGACAACGGCCGCGGCATCCCGATCGATCCGCATCCGAAGTTTCCGAAGAAGTCGGCGCTTGAAGTCATCATGTGCACGCTGCATTCGGGCGGCAAGTTCGACAGCAAGGTCTACGAGACCTCCGGCGGTCTGCACGGCGTCGGCATCTCCGTGGTGAACGCGCTCTCCTCGCTGCTCGAGGTCGAGGTCGCGCGCGGCCAGAAGCTGCATCGCATGACGTTCGAGCGCGGCCATCCCAAGGGCAAGCTCGAGGATCTCGGCAAGGTCAACAACCGCCGCGGCACGCGCGTGCGGTTCAAGCCCGACACCGACATCTTCGGCGCCAAGGCCGCGTTCAAGCCGCAGCGCCTGTTCAAGATGACGCGCTCGAAGGCCTATCTGTTCGGCGGCGTCGAGATCCGCTGGAACTGCGCGCCCGAGCTGCTCAAGGGCGTCGAGGATGTTCCGCCGGAAGCGACCTTCCACTTCCCCGGCGGCCTGAAGGACTATCTGGCGGCGGCGATCCACGCCGACACGCTGGTGCATCCCGACATCTTCTCCGGCAAGTCGGGCCGCAACGGCGCGCATGGCGCCTGCGAATGGGCCGTGGCCTGGACGGCGGATGCCGACGGCTTCCTCTCCTCCTACACCAACACCGTACCGACGCCCGATGGCGGCACGCACGAATCCGGCCTGCGCAGCGCGCTGTTGCGCGGCCTGAAGGATCACGCCGAACGCGTCGGTCAGGGCAAGCGCGCCTCGTCCATCACCTCGGAAGACGTGATGGTGGGCGCCGCCGTGATGCTGTCCGTGTTCGTGCGCGAGCCTGAATTCCAGGGCCAGACCAAGGATCGTCTCGCCACCGCCGAAGCGCAGCGCATCGTCGAGCAGGCGATGAAGGATCCGTTCGACCATTGGCTGTCGGGCAATCCGAACATGGCCAACCGGCTGCTCGATTTCGTCATCGACCGCGCCGAGGAGCGGCTGCGCCGGCGGCAAGAGAAAGAGACCGCGCGGAAAACCGCAGGCAAGAAGCTGCGCCTGCCCGGCAAGCTCGCCGACTGCAGCGATGCGGGCTTGGACGGCTCGGAACTCTTCATCGTCGAGGGCGACTCGGCCGGCGGCAGCGCCAAGCAGGCGCGCGATCGCAAGACCCAGGCCGTGCTGCCGCTGCGCGGCAAGATCCTCAACGTCGCCTCCGCCGGCAAGGACAAGCTGACGGCGAACACCCAACTCGCCGACCTGGTGCAGGCGATCGGCTGCGGCATGCTCGCGCAGTATCGTGAAGAGGATTTGCGCTATCAGCGCATCATCATCATGACCGACGCCGACGTCGACGGCGCCCACATCGCGTCGCTGCTGATCACGTTCTTCTACCGGCAGATGCCGCGGCTGATCGACGAGGGGCATCTCTTCCTCGCAGTGCCGCCGCTCTACAAGCTGACGCATGGATCGAAGTCGGTCTACGCACGCGACGACGCGCACAAGGAAGCGCTGATCAAAAGCGAATTCAATGCCAACGCCAAGGTCGAGGTGAACCGCTTCAAAGGCCTCGGCGAGATGATGCCGGCGCAGCTCAAGGAGACCACCATGGATCCTGCCAAGCGGACCATGCTGAAAGTCGTCCTGCTCGCCGACGATCGCGACACCACGGCGGATTCCGTCGAACGCCTGATGGGCACCAAGGCCGAAGCGCGCTTCGCCTTCATCTCCGACAAGGCCGAGTTCGCGAGCGAAGAGCTGCTCGACGTCTGATGCGGTGATTTCCGCTGAAAAGCCCCGGCCCGAGGCCGGGGTTTTTCAATTGGGATGGCGAAAGCGCGACTCGGCCAACGACTCACAGCGGCCGGTCGGCAAGCCAAGGCTGAGGCAGGATCGCCTCCGTTTCGGACAAAGGCGAATTCCTAACAGAATCCTACCCGGGCAGGCGATGCGAAGACCGGCGTAATACATTGAAATTACGTCGCTTTTTGGGGGGACTTATTGACGGCACCTCAAAACCCGGATGGCGGGCGTTTTCCGGCGACTGTGCCTGCCCTGCAACAGCATTTCGGCGAGAACCGTCTATAGTCCGGGCATCAGATCACACGGACTTCAGAGCGCTCGCGCCTGCTACGGACCTAAGGTTGGGGATTTAATCATGAAGAAGATTGTACTCGCGCTGACCGCGGTTGCGGCGATGACCGGTTCGGCTTCCGCGGCTGACCTTGCGGCCCGTCCCTACGTGAAGGCCCCGATGGCGGCTCCGGTTGCCAACTGGACCGGCTTCTACATCTTCGGCGGTGGCGGCGGCGGTCTCTCGAACTCCGACCAGTCCGTCCAGTCGACCGTCGGCGCGGTTCCGCTGACCATCACCCAGCGTCAGGGTGGCTCGGGCTGGTTCGGCACCGTCGGTCTCGGCTACGACTGGCAGTTCAGCGGCACCTGGGTCGCCGGCGTGTTCGCTGACGGTCAGTTCGGCAGCATCCGCTCCACGGTGCAGGATCCGATCCTCGGCTACACCGGCAACCAGAAGCTGGAAGACTCCTGGGCCGCCGGCGTCCGCCTCGGCTGGCTGGTCGCTCCGAACGTTCTCTCCTACGTCAACGGCGGTTATTCGGGCGCTCACTTCGGCAGCACGAGCTTCACCAATCTGGGCGGCGTTCCCGCCGGTGTCCATCTCGCCGGCTACAACCGCAACGGCTTCTTCGTCGGCGGCGGCGTCGAGAACAGCCTGAACATCTTCGGCATCTCCTCGCCCGGCTGGTTCATGAAGACCGAGTACCGTTCGGCCTTCTACAACGCCAAGACCCGGGATGAGCTCTCCGACGTCACCAACCTGCCGACCGGCGTTAACAGCATCCGCGCCAACAGCTGGAACCAGACGATCTCGACCTCGCTGGTCTACCGCTTCAACTGGACCGGCCCGGTCGTCGCCAAGTACTGAGCTGAAAAGTACTGATCTGATCCGAATTCAACTTCAGACGCTAAAAGCCCCGGCATTGCCGGGGCTTTTTCGTGTTCGGAGACCTGAGCGATTGATGCTCGCCTTCAACGAGCTGCTCGCGCCGGCGATGCCCGGGGTGGTCTCGGCGAACATGCGTTCTCGCGCGGCCTTGCATCCCTGCCCATTGTATCCGAACAGAAGCTACGGCTAGTCTGGCCTCAAGCTCTCGCGAAGTGCGGCCGTCCTTTTGTGCCGCAGGCCACGACAGAATCAGACCGACAGGGAGGAATGCATGCGCAGATTTCTGCTGATCGCAGGCCTGTTTGCCCTCGCTGTCGGGCTGCTCTGGATCGGACAAGGCACGGGCACCGTCGCCTGGCCGCGATCGAGCTTCATGGTCAACCAGCTGCAATGGGCCGGCTATGGCGCCGCCATGGCAGGCTTCGGGCTGGTGCTGATCTGGCAAAGCAACCAATAGAAGAAACCAGGAAGTGAAAGCATGACATCCAACCGGTTCGATCTCCGCGGCAAGGTCGCGATCGTCACAGGAGGCAACGGCGGCATCGGACTCGGCCTCGCCCATGGGCTTGCGGACGCCGGCGCCGATATTGCCGTGGTCGGACGCAACGAAACCAAGTCGGCGGCTGCCGTTGCCGATCTCAAGGCGCGCGGCGTGAAGGCGATTTCCGTCACCACCGACGTCACCGACAAGGACGCGGTCGCGGCGATGATCGACCGCGTCGTTGGGGATCTCGGCCGCATCGACATCCTGATCAACAACGCCGGCATGAGCATCCGCAAGCCGCCGCACGAGCTCGAGCTCGACGAGTGGAACAAGGTGATCGACACCAACCTCACCAGCGCCTTCCTGTGCTCGAAGCTCGCCTATCCGGCGCTGAAGGCATCGGGCAACGGCAAGGTGATCAACATCGGCTCAATGATGTCGATCTTCGGCGCGAGCTTCGCGACCGCCTATGCGGCCAGCAAGGGCGGCATCGTGCAGTACACGCGCGCCTGCGCGAATGCCTGGGCGCCCGACAACATTCAGGTCAATGCGATCCTGCCGGGCTGGATCGACACCGATCTCACCCGCGGCGCGCGGCAGCAGGTGTCGGGTCTGCACGAGCGCGTGCTGGCGCGCACGCCTGCGGGGCGCTGGGGCGACATCGACGACTTCGCCGGCATCGCGGTCTTCTTGGCCTCGCCCGCCTCGAACTTCGTCACGGGTACAGCGATCCCCGTCGACGGCGGGTTTTCAGTAATGGCGTGAGGCGCCTTTCGCGTAAAAAAAAGAAGCCCCGGCGATGCCGGGGCTCTAAATTTTTGGCAGTGATCTTTTTTGCTGATTGGTCGTTTGTTGCTCAGTAGCGGCCGATGACCGGCGCATCGAACTTGTAGCTCGCGCGCACGACGGCCCACTGGATGTCGCGCGGCTTGGCATCGAACGTGTAATTGCCCGAGGTGCCGCCGAGCTGATAGGTCTGGCTGCCGAAGGCCGCGTAATTGTACTCGAGGCCGACGATCCAGTTGCGGGTGATGCCGTATTCCCAGCCGGCGCCCACGGTCCAGCCGTTGGCCCAGTGGGTCTGACCGCCGTTGCCCGTCGCCGGGCCGACCGTGTCGGTTACCGACAGGCGGTTGTTGACGCCGGCATAGCCGCCCTTGATGTAGAACAGGTTGTTCTGCACGGCAAAGCCAGCGCGACCGACGACGGTGGCAAGAACGTTCGCACGCCAGGAGAATACGTCGTCGCCCGCGCCGAACGCGGTGTTCACGACGGTACCTTTGTTGTTGAGGCCGGAGATCGTGCCTTCCATGCCGAACACGTAGTTGTTGGCCTGCCAGTTGTAGCCGATCTGGGCGCCGCCCATGATGCCGCTACCACGCTGACGATAGCCTTGGCCGGGCGTCAGATCACCGAACGGCGCCCCGATGCCATTGTTGATGAACTGCTCGTTGGTCCATGCGCCACCGATGTGGCCGCCGACATAGAATCCGGTCCAGTTGAACAGAGGCTCGATATAGGCCGGCGCCTTGGTGTAGGGCCGCGCGCCGAGATCGGCAGCGGAAGCAGCGCCGGTCGAAACCAGAGCGGTCGTGCAGGCGAAGGCGGCAATCAATTTGTTACGCATGATACTGGTACACCCCGTGTCCTTTGATGGGTGCACGCTCACAGACAGTTCTTACTCAAATTTGAATCAAGAGAGTTAAGGCGCCGGATTGACGCATTGCGGTCTATAAATCCGCGTGCGCTGTTGCGCGAACGCAACGCAAAGCGCGCGATTTAACGCGACATTATCCCTACTGAATCCCTGACGCCGGCGCGGCCTTTGAACGCACGTGCTCGGGCCGCACACCGAGCGCAACGAAGCGCGCCGCAATCCCCTGAAGCCATGGCGATGCGGAGATCAATCGCAGGAGCAGCGGCACCTTGAGCGGGTGATCGCCGCCCTGCAGCGCGCCCCTGATGATGTTGTTCTGCACGATCACCTGCATCGCCTGGGTCATCTTCACCGGGAACTCGCGGCGGCGCCGCACGGTATCGAGCTCGTCCTCGGATGGACAGCCGCGCTGAAGCTTCTCCGCGAGCAGGTTTGCAGTCGCGACCGCGTCCTGTACGGCGAGATTGACGCCGACGCCGCCGACCGGCGACATCGCGTGTGCGGCGTCGCCGATGCAGAGCAGGCCCGGCCGTGTCCAGCGTGGCAGGCGGTTGATCGCGACCGTCAGAAGCTTGATGTCGTCAAAACTCTTCACGTCGGCAACTCCGGATCGCAGGACCGGCGCCATCCGCACGACGTCGTCGAGCAGTGCCTGCAACCCCCTCGCCTTCACCGCATCGTATTGCCCTTTGGCGATGACATAGGCGCACTGCCAGTAATCGCCACGGTCGAACGTGACCATCATCCTGCCGGGCTCGATCCGTGCAAACAGATTCTCGGTCTCGTCCGGCTTGCGGCCGGCACGGAACCAGAGCACGTCCATCGGCGCGCCGATCTCCTTGACCTCAAGGCCGGCGCGCTCGCGCACGGTCGAATGCCGGCCGTCGCAGGCGACGGTGAGATCGGCCTCGATGTCCACAGTGCCGTCTGGCGTTTCCGCGCGCACGCCGGCGATGGTCTCGCCGCGGCGGATCAGGTCGACCGCCTCCGTGCTCATCATCACCTTGAGCGAGGCGAAGCGCCCGCCTGCCTTGCGCAGGAAATTCAGGAAATCCCACTGCGGCATAAAGGCGATGAAGGGGTATTTCGTGTTGAGCCGGCTGAGATCGGCGATCCGCACCTTGGTGCCGCCGAACAGGCCATCCATCGTCTGCAAGCGCTGATGCGGCAGCTTGAGGAAGCCGTCGATCAGGCCGAGCTCGTCCATCAGCTGGAGCGTCGAGGGATGCACGGTATCACCGCGAAAATCGCGGAAGAAATCGGCGTGCTTCTCCAGCACCACGACATCGATGCCGGCGCGCCCGAGGAGATAGCCGAGCATCATTCCCGCGGGCCCACCGCCGACAATGCAACACCGGACTCTCACGGAGTGACCTACGGTGTGCTGAGGCGTATCTGTTTCAGCCATCAGATCCTCGCTTGCGACTTTAGTCCGCTGTGCGGTGCAACAAGTCCGAATTGGTTTGCCGTGAGAGCGAATGGTCCGTAGCGTTGCTGACGAGTTCGATTGATTTCAGGATGATCTTGCTGTGCGCACCCTCCTCATAGTGCTTAGCATCTGGTTGTTGATCAACGTGCTTTTTGTCGTGATCATGCTTCCGGCGCGCAAACCGCGAAGACTGGATCCGCGGGCGACGGGTGCGCTTGCACCTGTGCGGATCGATCAGCATGGCTATCCGTTTGAGGAGCAGGAGAAGCTCCTGCTCAGCCATGTCATCATCTCGATCGCCATGGGAACTTTCTTCTCGCTGGCGCCACCCCTGATCGAGGCCATCGACTCTGCCAAGCGCCTCTTCAGGAAGCGCCGGCCTTAGCGGACCAGTCCCCGCCCGCTTCGGAGCCCCCGAGACAGCTCAATTGTTGCTGCGGTTGGCCGTACGAAAACTCTTGACCTCGGAAACGCTGCCGTCGCGATAGGTCAATTCGACCGACATGAACTGCGTGGCCGGAGGCAGCTTCTCGTAGAGCAGCATGCCGGCCGTGATCGCCGAGGGATCGCGGAGGTCGCAAGGCGGCAGCTTCAGCACCTTGTCCGGCACCGCCGTGTCGATGCCGATCCGCGCCTCGCGGATCGCGCAGCGATATGACACCAGATGGGAATAATACACCAGCAGCCCGTTAAACTGACGGAACGACAGCCAGCTCGTGGCGGTCATGTCGAGGATCTTGCGCTGGTCCCGGATCAGCGCCGCTTCGGGATCGAACTTGATCGGGAACGGGCCCTGCATGTCACCGGACGCGTCGACGTAGCGGACCTCGATGGTGCCGGCCTGCGCGTCCGGGGGCAGCTCGATCGACGGGTTCGGCATCCGCTTGCGCGTGCGCGGATCGAGCGCGTCGATGAAGCCGGTCTCGCGGAAATCACCATTGCCTGCCATGCGCCAGGACACCCCGAGGGTGGGATCAGCGAAGGAGAACGTCACGCTCCAGCCGCCATTGTGGCGCGAGAAGCTCGCGATCGGCGCGTTGGTCGTCTCTTCCTTCGGCACGCGCGGCACCGAGACCGGCGGCAGCGCCGCGAGCTTCTGCGGCGGCGGGTCGGCCGGACGCGCGGCCGCGGCATCCTTCGCGGCTCCGCTGAGGAAGACGTCGTCGACCATCTGGTCGAAATAGACCGGCACCTGCTTGTGCTTGACGGTATCGGCCATCTCGCTGACCAGGCGGCGCGTGTGCTGCGCGACCTGCACGAGGTTCTCGCCGGGCTGCAGCAGCTCCTTGGCGAAGGTGCGCGTGAACACCGAATTGGGATTGGCATCATCGTTGGAGAGGCGATCGAGCGCGGTCTGGCGCGGACCTGCCGAGAACACCGAGAACACGCCTTCGGGCAGCTGCGTCATCGGCGCAAGCCCACCACCGCCGGCGACTGCGCGCGTGCCGCTGCGCTCGAACGGATTGTTGCGGCAGGCGTCGAACACCAGGATCGAGGTGCGCGCCTTCTTGTTCTGGAGGCGCTCGACGACACGATCTGCGAGAATCGAAGCGTCGCGCACCAGCTCTTCCTGGCCTTCGGCCGCCGCCGGCACGTCGGTCGGCAGCAGATAGTTCTGGCCCGCAATCTCGAACCCGTGGCCGGCATAGAAGAAGAACGCGGTGTCGCCGGGCTCGATCGCCCGGTCGAAGGCGAGCAGCGTCTCGGAGAATTGCTGACGGTTCTGATTTTCGGCGACCATCACGGTGAAGCCGAGTTGCTTCAGCGTATCGCCCATAGTGCGGGCGTCGTTGACGGCCTTCAGGAGCTTCGGAACGTTCCTATAGTCATTGTTGCCGACGACGAGCGCGACACGCTTTTCGGCATGTGCGGCACTCGCGAAACCGCTGAGGCCCGCCGCCAGGCCAAGCGCCGCCAAAATTCTGAAAAACCGACGCGTCATCGTGATATTCCCGCTGCAGAACGGCTCCCCGTTGGCTCCATGCGGAACCTTACGCCGTTGATGTGATAGTCGGTCCAGCCGTAACGGCGGTTCAACCGGTCCGTCCCCGCGGCGCCATGATTTGGCCTATAGAAGATTCTCGTGGAATCTGCTTCTTCTTGGGCGGAATTCCGTTCGAGACGAGGGCTGCCGTGTATCGCTGGTGCACCGACGAGGTCGAGCCGCACGATCGCTTCGATTTCTGGCGCGAGGTCCGCGCCAAGGGGCTGTTCGGGGTCACCGCCGAGCTCGAGCGCGAACGGCGCGGCGACTTCTACGGCGAATTCTCGCTGAGCCAGGTCGGCAATGGCGCCCTCGTGGAGCTGAAGGCGTCTTCCTATGCGGTCGAGCGCAGCCAGGCCGACATCGGCTACGCGCCGGGTGACAGCATCTGCGTCTACCAGCAGCTCGGCGGCGGCGGTTGGTTCGGCGGCATGCGCTCGAGCGATTTCGCGATCGCCAATGGCGGCTTTGCCACCAGCCATACCGACCTGCCCTACCACACGAGGCCGTTGGGCGATTCCGGTTTCCATCTGCGGATCCTGAAGATCCCCGTCAGCGGCCTCGCGACACAGGACAAGCGCACGCGCGAGCTTGCGCCCAAGGTTTTCAACGATCCCGCTCTCGCGCCTCTGCTCGACGCCTGCTTTGCCGACCTCGGCGACGCCGCCGCGAATGATGGTTCGTCCGGCGCGGTCCCGCTTGTGCAGGCCTTGCTTGTACAGGCCTTGGGGCAGCTGGCGCTGATAGAGCGCGGCATCGTCAGGCCGGGCAGCCGGCGCGGACAGGCCGCGCTCCGGACCGGCCGCCTCTCGCTGGCGCGGCGCCTGATCGCGCGCCATCTGCAAGACCCCGATCTGGCGCCGACGCGTGTCGCCGACCTGCTCGGCGTCTCCGTGCGCCATTTGCACATGCTGTTCGAGGTCGCCGACCGCAGCTTCTCGCAGACCGTGACGGAAGAGCGGTTGAAGCAGAGCCGCCGCTTGATGTGCGAAGCGCCGGAGCGGCTGATCGCCGACATCGCCAGCGCCTGCGGCTTCGAGAGCCTGGCGACCTATTACCGGGTCTTCAACGCCGCCTATGGCATGGCGCCCGGCGATTTCCGGGCCCGGGCCGCAGGCGCGCGTTAACCACCGAGCTGGCTGCTGCGGCGAAAAGCCCAGCCGCGCCCGGTATTTGGGCAAAAACCTGAGGGTTTTTAGGGTCTTCCCGCGCCTGCTCCATTGACTTTGGCCGATTCCGCCCTATGTTCCGGGTCGACGCGGCTCGGTATCGAAGAGCGATTCCTGAGCTGGCGCTTTGTTCGCGTGAGTCAGCACCCCCAGCTTCTTTGAGAGCGCGCCGTTTCGGGGTGGAACGCGACAGCCTTATTACCCTCGATTCCGAACGGCGGTTTCGACCAGAGGCTCAATGTCCTTTTCCAATCTCGGACTATCCGAAAAAGTCCTCGCCGCAGTGGCGGCCACCGGTTACACCACCCCCACCCCCATTCAGGAACAGGCGATCCCCCACGTCCTCGCACGCAAGGATGTGCTCGGCATCGCCCAGACCGGCACCGGCAAGACCGCAGCCTTCGTGCTGCCGATGCTCACCATCCTCGAAAAGGGTCGCGCCCGCGCACGCATGCCGCGCACGCTGATCCTGGAGCCGACCCGCGAGCTCGCAGCGCAAGTGAAGGAAAACTTCGACCGCTACGGCGCCGGCCAGAAACTCAACGTCGCCCTGCTGATAGGCGGCGTCTCCTTCGGCGACCAGGATGCCAAGCTGACCCGCGGCGTCGACGTGCTGATCGCCACCCCGGGCCGGCTGCTCGACCATACCGAGCGCGGCGGTCTGCTGCTCACCGGTGTCGAGCTGCTCGTCATCGACGAAGCCGACCGCATGCTGGACATGGGCTTCATTCCCGACATCGAGCGCGTCTGCAAGCTCGTCCCCTTCACGCGGCAGACCCTGTTCTTCACCGCGACCATGCCGCCGGAGATCCGGCGCATCACCGAAACTTTCCTGCACAATCCGCAGAAGGTCGAGGTTTCCAAGCCCGCCACTACCGCAGTCACCGTCACGCAGTGTCAGGTCCCGGCCGGGCGCGAGGCGCATGAAAAGCGCGAATTGCTTCGCCGCCTGCTGCGCGAGGCCAAGGATATCCAGAACGCGATCATCTTCTGCAATCGCAAGCGCGAGGTCGCGGTCGTTCACAAATCGCTTCAGAAGCACGGCTTCAGCGTCGGCGCCCTGCACGGCGACATGGACCAGTCGGCCCGCACGGCGGCACTCGAACAGTTCCGCAAGGGTGAGTTGCCGCTGCTGGTCGCCTCAGACGTCGCCGCCCGCGGCCTCGACATTCCCGAGGTCAGCCACGTCTTCAATTTCGACGTCCCCCACCATCCCGACGACTACGTCCATCGTGTCGGCCGCACCGGCCGCGCAGGCCGGTCCGGCATGGCGATCTCGCTCGTTACGCCGCTCGACCAGAAGTCGATGGTCGCGATCGAGAAGCTGATCGGCCAGAGCATTCCCCGCGCGGAAGGCGATTACGAAGTACATGCGGGTTCGGGTGAGCAGGGCGACCGTCCGCGCGAATCGCGCGGACGCGATCGCGAACGTTCCCGCGGCGGACGCGGCAAGCCGCAGCGCGGTCGTGACCGTGAGCGCAGCCACGAGCCGCGCGAGGCGCGACACTCCTCGGAGGCAGCGCCTTCGACGGATGCAACGCCTGCCGCTGAAGCACGGTCTCCTCGCGAAGCGAGGCCTGTTCGCGAAGCAAGGCCTCCGCGCGAGGCAAGGCAGCCGTCCGAGCCGCGCGGAGGATCGCGCCAGCCGGCCAATCCGTCGCATGTCCCGTCGATCGGCCGTCCCGAGCCGCGCCGCCAGCGCGAAGCCGATACCGAGCCCGGCGATCACTCGCACCTCCCGGCCTTCCTGCTCCGACCGGTCCGCTCCCCCGCCGGGGCCTGAAACCACGATACACGCGTGAGTTGAGCGGTCGACCGTTTACCGACCGTTCATCATCGTCCGTTAGCCTACGAACATAATTTAAGCATTGCTGCGGTCGCGAGCGCATCGACCGTTGTGGGGTATGTTCTGTGGTCAAGGTTCTCGATGAACATGAACGCACGATGGCGTTTGCCGAGGTGGCGCTCGGTCAGATCCGGTCGCTGAAGCAAACCGCAATTCCCCGCAATTACGAGATCTGGTACGTCTACGCGACCGGCTACAATGCCCCGCTCAACAAGATCATCAACGAGACGCTGGCACGTAGCGGCAAGCTGACCGAAGCCGATCTCGAGCAGATCTACGACACCTATCTCTCCCACATCAAAACGACCGACCGCATTGACAAGGTCGGCGCGCGCGTCATCGGCGAGATCGACGACGTGATGTCCGTCTTGAGCGACGCGCTCGGGATGACCGGCGCCTACGACACCAGCCTGTCGCGCGCGACCGAGCAACTGTCCTCGGCCAAGAGCCGCGAGCAGATCAAGGCGATCGTCGAGACGCTGCTGCGTTCGACCGACGAGATGCGCGAGACCAACAAGGCGCTGGAAGGCCGGCTGACACTGTCTAAGAACGAGATCAGCAATCTCCAGCACAGCCTCGAGGCGATCCGCGCCGAGAGCCTGACCGATCCGTTGACCGGGCTCGGCAACCGCAAATATTTCGACCGCATGATCGGCATGGCGGTGCAGAACGCACTCGCCTCGGGCGAGCCGCTGTCACTGCTGCTGTTCGACATCGACCATTTCAAGTCGTTCAACGATTCCTACGGCCATCTCACCGGCGACCAAGTGCTGCGCCTGGTCGGCCTGTCCATGAAGCAGACCATCAAGGGCCAGGACATCACCGCGCGGTATGGCGGCGAGGAGTTCGCCGTGCTGCTGCCCAACACCGCGCTGCGCCAGGCTCTCACCGTCGCCGATCACATCCGCCGCGCCGTGATGGCGAAGGAGCTGAAGAAGAAATCGACCGGCGAGATCCTCGGCCGTGTCACCATCTCCGTCGGCGTCTCCATGCTGAAGCAGGGTGACGATACCGATGCCCTGATCGAGCGTGCGGATGCCTGCCTCTACGCCGCCAAGCGCAACGGCCGCAACCGCGTGATCTGCGAAGTCGACCCGGAATACGCGGTCGAGACACACAACCGGGTGGCGTGAGGCGGGACACTGCGGGCCGAGAGACGCGGGCCGCGCTTGACATTCCAACCTGACGGACGACATCTTCCTCGCCACCTGCAACGTCTGATCGCGCGTATCGAGGACTTGTTGTCGTGCCCAATCCTCATGATTTTCACAGGCCACAACCGTCTTACACCAGGGACGAGCTGCTGAGATCGAGCGAAGGCGGCTATTTCGGTCCGGGCAATGCGCAATTGCCGGCGCCGCCGATGCTCATGATGGACCGCATCACCGAACTCAGCCTGAACGGCGGCGAGTTCGGCAAGGGCCATATCGTCGGCGAGCTCGACATTGTGCCGGGCCACTGGTTCTTCGATTGTCACTATCGCGGTGACGCGATGATGCCGGGAAGTCTCGGCCTGGATGCGATGTGGCAGATGGTCGGCTACTGGCTCGGCTGGTCGGGCTCACCGGGCAAGGGCCGCGCCATCGGCGTCGGCGAGGTCGAGGTCACGGGCGCCATCACGCCGACGACGCGATCCGTGCGCTACGAGGTCACCATGCGCATGGTCCGCCGCGGCAAGCTGGTGCTCGGGATAGCCGACGGCCGCGTGCTTGCTGACGGCACCTGTGTGTTCGTGGCGAAGGATATGCGGGTTGGTTTGACCAAGGCCGCGGAGTGACGTGCCGTACGGTCGGCAAAGGCGCGCTTGCGCCGTGCCCACCATCTCTCCACACCGGGACTTCAACGGTGGGCACGCTTCACTTTGCCAACCCTACGAACCGACTTCTTGGCTGGCCGTTTTTTCGCAACGGGCTTCTTCGGCTCCGCCTTCTTCGCGACCTTCTTCCCCTTCGGGCGCTTCTTCACCTTGGCGCGCTGGGCGGCGGCGAGCGCCGCCCTCGCCCATTGCGCCAGCTCCTCGGAATCGTCGAACAGGCGCGCCGGCAGCTCCCAATAGGAGTTCACAAGCACGGTCTTGGCGCGGGTCGAATACTGGAAGGGCTTTGAGCCTTCCGCTTCAAAATCGGGAATGGTCACCTCGTCGGCGCGGAAGAACAGGCCGGCGCGAAGGGCGAGTGCGAAGTTGATGCCGTCGGCGGAGATGCCGTAGCCGGAGAACATCTTTCGGATGGCGACGGGGCCGAAATCGGCGAACAGGTCGATCAGGAATTCGCGGTCCATAGGCATGCTCTCTCGTGCCCCGGATGCAGCGCAGCGTGAAACGGTGCGCTGCTGAGCCGGGGCCCAGCCGTCTTTGTACTGGTGACTATAGCGTGGGTCCCGGCTCTGCGCAGCAGCACAAGCGCGCTGCAGCGCGTCCGGGACACGAGAGCAACGACGGAGAAATCTACCCGTCGATCTGCGCCGGGCGCAGCTCGACCGATTCGCCGCAGCCGCAGGCGGAGATCTGGTTGGGATTGTTGAAGACGAACTGGGCCTGCATCTTGTCGGCCTTGTAGTCCATCTCGGTGCCGAGCAGGAACAGCACGGCCTTGGGGTCGACCAGGATCTTAACGCCCTTGTCCTCGACGACCTCGTCGGTCGGGCGGATATCATGGGCGTATTCGACCGTGTAGGACTGGCCGGCGCAGCCGCCATTCTTGACGCCGACGCGCAGGCCGACGATCTCGGAATCGGCGCGCTGGGTCAGCTCGCTGATCCGCTGGGCAGCGGCATCGGTCAGCCGCATCACCTGCGGGCGCGGGCGCCGCGGCTTCGGGGTGGATGCTGGTGTCGAGCCGGACGAGATCTGGGTCATGTTATCTATGTGGTCCGTTGCCGAGCGAATTCAATATCGAGGTTACGCGTCACCACATGTTGAGGACGAGGCGCGCCTCGTCGCTCATGCGTTCCGGCGACCAGGCCGGCTCCCAGACGACCTTGACGTCGACCACGCCGACGCCGGGAACGCTGGCGACCGCGTTCTCGACCATGGTCGGCAGCTCGCCGGCGGCCGGACAGTTCGGCGTCGTCAGCGTCATCTGCACGTCGACGGAGCGATCGTCCTTGATCTCGACCTTGTAGATCAGGCCCAGCTCGTAGATGTCGGCCGGGATCTCCGGATCGAACACGGTCTTGAGGCCGGCGATGATCTCGGTCGTGAGACGCTCGGTCTCCTCCGGCGGCAGCGCCGAATGAGTCTCCATCGGATTGGCTTTGATTTCGGCCGTGTCACTCATGCGAACAAATCCCGCGCCTTCAGCAGCGCCTGTGCCAGATGATCGACTTCTTCCCGCGTATTATACATGCCGAACGAGGCCCGGCATGTGGCCGTCACGTTGAACCGCTCTAAAAGCGGCATCACGCAATGGGTGCCCGCGCGCACCGCGATGCCCTGGCGGTCGATCACGGTGGCGACGTCATGGGCGTGCGCACCCTTGAGCTCAAAGGAGATCACCGGGCCCTTGCCTCGTGCGGTGCCGATCAGCCGCAGCGAGTTGATCTCGCGTAAGCGATCCTGGGCGTAGGTGACGAGATCGTGCTCGTGGGCAGCGATGCGCTCCTTGCCGATCGAATTGACGTAGTCGATGGCCGCGCCAAGGCCGACGGCCTCGACGATCGCGGGCGTGCCCGCCTCGAACTTGTGCGGGGGATCGCCATAGGTGACGACATCGCGCGAGACCTCGCGGATCATCTCGCCGCCGCCATTATACGGGCGCATCGCGACGAGGTGGTCATACCTGGCCCAGAGCACGCCGATGCCGGTGGGACCGTACACCTTGTGGCCGGTGAAGACGTAGAAGTCGCAGCCGATGTCCTGGACGTCGACGGGCAGATGCACGGCGCCCTGGCTGCCGTCGACCAGCACGGGAATGCCGCGGGCATGGGCAATCTTCACGACGTCCTTGACCGGCACGATGGTGCCGAGCGCGTTAGACATCTGCGTGATCGCGACCAGCTTGGTCTTCGACGTCAACAGCTTCTCGAACTCGTCGATGAGGAAATTGCCCTCGTCGTCGACCGGCGCCCACTTAATCACGGCACCCTGGCGCTCCCTCAGGAAATGCCAGGGCACGATGTTGGAGTGGTGCTCCATGATCGAGATGACGATTTCGTCACCCTCTTTGATGTTCGGCCCGCCCCAGGAGGAAGCGACCAGATTGATCGCTTCGGTCGCGTTGCGCGTGAAGATCACTTCCTCGGTCCGCGCAGCATTGATGAACTGCGCGGCCTTGGTGCGGCCGCCCTCATAGGCTTCGGTCGCGGCGTTGGCGAGATAATGCAGGCCGCGATGGACGTTGGCGTATTCGGATGTATAGGCCTGCGTCATGCGCTCAAGCACGGCGCTGGGCTTCTGGGCGGATGCCGCATTGTCGAGATAGACCAGCGGCTTGCCGTAGACCTGCATGGCGAGCGCCGGAAAGTCCTCGCGCACGCGCGCAACGTCATAAGACCCGTTCATGACTGCGGGATGCGTGCTCATGACCGACGCTCCAGCCAGCGCTCGGCAATGCCGATCACATGCTCGCGCAAGCCGTCGTCAGCGATCTGCTCGATCGCCTCGCCCACGAAAGCCTGGATCAGCAGTGCCTGGGCCTGCTTCTCCGGCAAGCCGCGCGCCTTCAGATAGAACAGCAGGTTCTCGTCCAGCGCGCCGGCGGTGGCGCCGTGGCCGCAGGAGACGTCGTCGGCAAAGATTTCCAGCTCCGGCTTGTTGTCAGCCTCGGCTTCGTCAGAGAGCAGCAGCGCACGGGTCATCATCTTGCCGTCGGTCTTCTGCGCATCGGGGCGAACGATGATGCGGCCCTGGAACACCGAATGGGCGCGATCGTCGATCACAGCGCGAAAAACCTCGCGGCTGACGCAGTTGGGTACCGCATGATCGACGACCAGCGTGGTGTCGCCATGCTCGGTCTTCTGCAACAGGTTGACGCCGTTGATCGAGAGCTCGCTGCCCTCACCCGCCAGCGTGATGAAGCCTTGCAGGCGGCTGACGGCAGCTCCGGTGGTCATGTTGAAGAAATTCAACTTGACGTTGGCGCCGACCGTCACGAAATGCGAGGTTACGTTCAGCGCGTCGGGCGCGTCGTCCATCAGGCGGATATGCGCGACATCGGCATCGTCACCGATCGTGACGAGCACGGCGTCGTTGATCTGGTAGGCCTTGGCGCCAGCCGCCACGAAACTTTCGACGATGGTGGCGCGAGCGCCCTTCCCGATCGCGACCTGCGAACGGGTGAAGGCCGCCGCGGAAGCTGCGGTCGCGATGTGGATGATCTGGATCGGTGCGGACAGCTGGGCGCCGTCGGCAATCGACAGCACCACGCCATCGGTCGCCATCGCCGCGTTGAGCGCGATCACGGCGTCGGTGGCAGCGGTCTTCAGGAGACCCGCATCCTTCTCCAGCGTCTCCCGCAACGTCTTGAAACTCGCCTCGGTGGCGAGCGCCTTGACGTCTGACAGATCGGCGGCGAACACGCCGTCGACCAGCACCAGCTTGCGGGCACCCTCGATCGCATGCGCCTTGATGGCGTCCGCGGCGCGTTTCAGAGCGGCCGCATCGGGCGCGACCGCAAGCGGCAGCACCTCGCCGACCAGCGCGCGCAGGTCGGTGTATTTCCATTCCTCGATCCGGCGGTGCGGCAAGCCGAGACGCTCATAGGTCTCGAACGCCTCGCGGCGCGCCGCGATCACGGACGGCGAACCCGGCAGCCGGCCTTCGGCGCTGGTGAAGAGATCGCTCACCGCGCGGCCCTTTCCGGTCTTTGCCACAGCAACGTTCATTGCAAGATTCCTTACGCGGCATCCTCGAACTGGGTGTAGCCGGACGCTTCCAGCTCCAGCGCCAGTTCCTTGCCGCCGCTCTTCACGACGCGGCCCTTCGACATCACGTGCACCACGTCGGGCACGATGTAGTTCAGCAGCCGCTGATAGTGGGTGATCACGACCATCGCACGCTTGGGCGAGTGCAGCGCGTTGACGCCGTCGGCTGCGATACGCAGCGCATCGATGTCCAGGCCGGAATCCATCTCGTCGAGGATGCACAGGCTCGGCTCGAACAGCGCCATCTGGAGCACCTCGTTGCGCTTCTTCTCGCCGCCGGAGAAGCCAACATTGACGCCGCGCTTGAGCATGTCCTGGGGGATGTTCAGCGACTTCGAGACCTCGCGGACCTTCTTCAGAAAGTCCGGCACCATCAATTCGCTCTCGCCGCGGGCCTTGCGCTGGGCATTCAGTGCGGTTCGCAGGAAATTCATGGTGGTAACACCGGGAATCTCGACCGGATACTGGAATGCGAGGAACACGCCCCTGGCAGCCCGCTCCTCGGGAGCCATCTCCAGGAGGTCCTCGCCCTTGAACAGGATCTGGCCGCCAGTGACCTCATAGCCGGGCTTGCCGGCAATGACATGGGACAACGTCGACTTGCCGGAGCCGTTCGGCCCCATGATCGCATGGATCTGACCCTCGTTCACAGTCAGAGTGAGCCCATGGAGGATCTCACGCTCCTCGACACGAACCTGCAGGTCTTTCACTTCAAGCAAAGCCATCTTGGCATCCAGTTCATTCAATTGATGTTGGAGCGCCTGAGCGCACCGCGAGGGTCGGCAATTAGCCAACCGACCCTTCAAGCGAGATCGAGATCAGCTTCTGCGCTTCCACCGCGAACTCCATCGGGAGCTGCTGGAGCACGTCCTTGACGAAGCCGTTGACGACCAAGCCAACTGCTTCTTCCTGAGAGAGCCCGCGCTGGACGCAGTAGAACAGCACGTCTTCGGAGATCTTCGAGGTCGTCGCCTCGTGCTCGAACGTCGCCGAGGAGTTCTTGGCCTCGATGTAGGGCACGGTGTGCGCGCCGCATTTGTCGCCGATCAACAGCGAATCGCAGGCCGTGAAGTTGCGCGCGCCGGTCGCTTTCCGGTGCGCGGTGACGAGGCCGCGATAGGTATTCTGCGACTTGCCGGCGGCGATGCCCTTGGAGATGATGCGGCTCGACGTATTCTTGCCGAGGTGGATCATCTTGGTGCCAGAGTCGACCTGCTGGTAACCGTTCGAGATCGCGATCGAGTAGAACTCGCCACGGGAATTATCACCGCGGAGAATGCAGCTCGGATACTTCCAGGTGATCGCCGAACCGGTCTCGACCTGGGTCCAGGAGATCTTGGAATGGTTGCCGCGGCAGTCGCCACGCTTGGTGACGAAATTGTAGATGCCGCCCTTACCTTCCGAATTGCCCGGGTACCAGTTCTGCACCGTCGAATATTTGATCTCGGCGTCGTCATGCGCGACGAGCTCGACCACGGCGGCATGCAGCTGGTTCTCGTCGCGCTGCGGCGCGGTGCAGCCCTCGAGATAGGAGACGTACGAGCCCTTGTCCGCGATGATCAGCGTGCGCTCGAACTGGCCGGTGTTGCGCTCGTTGATGCGGAAATAGGTCGACAGCTCCATCGGGCAGCGCACGCCTGGCGGCACGTAGACGAACGAGCCGTCGGAGAACACCGCCGAGTTCAGCGTCGCGTAGAAATTGTCCGAGGTCGGAACCACCGAGCCCAGATATTTCTGCACCAGCTCGGGGTGCTCGCGGATCGCCTCCGAGATCGGCATGAAGATCACGCCGGCCTTCTTCAGCTCGGCCTTGAACGTGGTCGCCACCGAAACCGAATCGAACACGGCATCGACCGCGATCTTGCGGCGGGCCGGATCTTCCTCGCCCACCTTGGGCTCGACGCCCTCGAGCATGGCCACTTCCCGCAAGGGGATGCCGAGCTTCTCGTAGGTCTTCAGGATCTCCGGATCGATCTCGTCGAGCGAGGTGATCGTCTTCTTCGGTTTCGGCGCCGAATAGTAATAGAGGTCCTGGAAGTCGATCTTGGGATAGTCGACGCGCGCCCAGGTCGGCTCCGTCATGGTCAGCCAGCGCCGATAGGCCTCAAGCCGCCACTGGAGCATCCAGGCGGGTTCGTTCTTCTTCTCGGAGATGAACTTGACGGTCTCTTCCGACAGCCCCTTGGGGGCCTTGTCGGATTCGATCAGGGTCTCAAACCCATAACGATACTGGTCGACGTCGATGCGCTTGACGCGCTCGACCGTCTCTTGGACGGCTGGCATTCTATCCTCCGCTCGCGGTTTCAAGGACCGCGGTGGATCAAACTCGGACGAGTATTACGATGTTTCTTACGATGTTTTTTGGCGGAAAGCACGGGCTTAGAACCGTTCAAGCCGTGTTTCGTCGCTTAGCCTCTAAGTAGGGTATTGCCGAGCTTTCGCCAAGCCTCCAGGCACCGATTGATGTCCCCCGGCTGCGTGGACCAGCCCAGACTGAGGCGCACCGCTCCCTGGGCCACGCTGGCGTCGTACCCCATCGCCGAGAGCACGTGGGACGGCTGGACCTTGCCGGAGGAACAGGCCGAACCGGAGGAGACGGCGATGCCTTCGAGGTCGAAGCCGATCACGGCAGTCTCGGCCTTGAGCCCCGGCGCGGTGAACAGGACGGTATTTGGCAACCTCTTCACGTTTTCCGCGAAGATGCTCGCCCCGGCAATGCCCCGAATACCATTTTCCAAGCTGTCTCTTAGACTTGTCATGCGCTCCGCATCTTCCGGCAGAGCCTCAAGGGCGGCTCTCACCGCTGCCCCAAAGCCAGCGATACCGGCGACATTCTCGGTTCCCGCCCGCCGGCCGAGCTCCTGTCCGCCGCCACGCAGCACCGGCTCCAACCCGGCAAGCCCCTCGGCAACGACCAGCGCGCCGACGCCTTTGGGGCCGCCGATCTTGTGCCCAGAAGAGCTCGCAAAATCCGCGCCTACCGCGTTAATATTGAAAGCAATTTTGCCGAGCGCCTGGATCGCGTCGACATGCAGGAGGCCGCCCGCCTCGTGGACGATCCGCGCTGCTTCAGCCACCGGCTGGAGCGCGCCGGTCTCGTTGTTGGCCGCCATGATCGAGACCAGCGCCGGCGGGCCGGCGGCGACGAGCGCGCGGAGGTCATCGAGATCGACCACGCCAGATCGCGTGACCCGGATCTGGCCGATGTCGCTGGCCGGGAATCGACCGCCCGCCAGCACCGAGGCGTGCTCGACCGCGGAAACCAGGAGCCGCCGCACCGGCTCACCCGATCGGCTGCGCAAGCCGGGCGACAGCGCCAGCGCATTGGCCTCGGTTCCGGCGGAGGTGAACACCACGTTCCGCGGCAGAGCGCCGATGGCTGCCGCAAGCGAGCTACGTGCGTCCTCGACCAGCCGCCGCGCCTCCCGTCCCTCGGCGTGGACCGAGGACGGATTGCCGATCAGCTCGTAAGCGGCCAGCACCGCTGCACGCGCCTCGGCGCGCAGCGGCGTGGTCGCATTCCAGTCGAGATAGACGCGGCTTGGCATGCGTCCTCTTAGCACCTTTTCTCCTCGCGCCAATCAGCCGCCGCCGCACATCAGGCCGGCTGTTGCTGCGCAATTCCGCCAACGGAACGGGACTCCATCCGCAGCCCGAACAGGGGCCGCAGCCAGGCGATCCGACGCGCGATCTCGTCGCTCTTGATGTGAAACCGCCAGGACACGTAGAGCATGCAGACGTGGTAGAAGATCAAGAGCCCGAAGGCTAAAATCCGCACCCAATCCAGATCGATGCGTCGTTCCGAAATCGAAACTTGCTGCGGTGTTGACATGGTTCTCTGCTCCTTGACGGGACGGCAAACGCGGTTTTCGGGCCATGACTGACAGCCAAGATGCCCCCGAAACGGAGCGCGTCGAAACGGTTTGGGATCAGGACCGGGCGCTAGGGGACGAGGCGCCGGCGTCCGGGACGAGCGGTTGGCGCGGCGGGATCAGTGGCGAATGGACGATGTTTGCTGCGATCGCAGCCGTCGCGCTCGCCATCGGTGTCGTCAATGCGCTCTCGGGCGCGCAGGACGCCGCCTGGCGCGGCGACAGCTATGACATTGGCCGGCGGCTGTTCTGGGAGCTGTCGAGCATCATCGTCATCCTGCTGCTGGTGCCGATCCTGACGCTGGCCGTGCGGCGCATGCGCCAGGCACATGGGCTGGCGATACGGATCGGAATCGCTGCGGTCGCCGTGCTCGGCTTCTCGGCCCTCCACATCACCGGCATGGTGGGCTTGCGGAAATTCCTGCTTTGGCTCGCGGGAGGCGGCTACGACTTCCACTTCTCGCTAGCGGTGGTCCTGTACGAGTTCCGCAAAGATGCCGTCACCGCTCTGCTGCTGGGGGCAACGCTCTGGCTGATCGAAAGCCGGCGTGAGCTGAGGAAGGCCGCCCGCGCGGCCGCGTCCATGCCGGCCGCTGCGCAGGAGCAACCATCATCCGATCTGATCTGGCTCCGGGATGGCACCAGCCGCGTCCGCGTCGCGCCGCGTGACATCCTCTGGGTCGCCTCCGCCGGCAACTACATCGAATACATCCTCGCCAACGGCACCCAGCACCTGATCCGCGGCACGTTGGCCGCAACCGAAAGCGAGCTCGCCCGCTTCGCCATCGTGCGCGTGCACCGGACCAGGCTTGCCAATCTCGACCGCGTGAGCGGCGTCGACTTCAAGCCCTCAGGGGACTTCGAGCTCACGTTCGACAACGGGCAGACGCTCGGGGGCAGTCGCCGCTACCGGCCCGCGGTCGCCTCGCTTGGAGGGCGTACCGCACCTGTGTGAATCGTCACCGCCGATCGCCCGACGGTCGATAAATGATCGTGATTCCAATCAGTTGCCGCTACAGATGCGAACCGGGCCATGACCCCGCTCCACCCCGGCTGCCATTGGCATGACACCGCGATGATGAGCCTAAGTTCTTGAGCACATTGGCAGATGTCGAAGATGCTTGCTTTTAGCCCCGCAGCCTATGTTAGAACGCGGCCGTCAAGTCACCGCGCGCCATTTGCGCATCACCGCGAGGCGCACGCCTTCTCGTCCTTCCATTCGCGCTCTCGCCGGCGTCGCTGCCGATGAGGCCACAATCGGTTGATTGCGGAGAACCGCCTCTCCAGGACATCAATCAAGAGATCACCCATGCCTGAAGTTATTTTCACTGGCCCCGCCGGCCGCCTCGAAGGCCGCTATCACCCGGCCAAGCAGAAGAACGCGCCGATTGCGATGGTCCTGCATCCGCATCCGCAGTTTCACGGCACGATGAATCATCAGATCATCTACCAGTGCTACTACGCCTTCGCGCATCGCGGCTTCTCGGTGCTGCGCTTCAATTTCCGCGGCGTCGGCCGCAGCCAGGGCTCGTTCGACCACGGCACCGGCGAATTGTCGGATGCCGCAGCAGCCCTCGACTGGGCGCAGACGATCAATCCCGAGGCGCGCGCCTGCTGGGTCGCCGGATTCTCGTTCGGCGCCTGGATCGGCATGCAGCTTTTGATGCGCCGTCCCGAGGTCGAAGGCTTCATCTCCATCGCGCCGCCGGCCAACCTCTACGACTTCTCGTTCCTCGCGCCCTGCCCGTCGTCGGGCCTGATCGTGCACGGCGAGAAGGATGCGGTGGTGCCGCCGAAGGACGTCAACACGCTGGTCGAGAAGCTGAAGACCCAGAAGGGCATCGTGATCGACCAGCAGGTCATCCCCGGCGCCAACCACTTCTTCGACGCCAAGCTCGAGCCGCTGATGGAAACCATCACGGCGTATCTGGATATGCGCCTCGCCAACGTGCGCTGAGATTGACATGACCGCGTTCGTAGCCCTGCTGCGCGCGGTCAATGTCGGAGGTACCGGCAAGCTGCCGATGACCGAACTCAAGACGATGTGCGAAGAGCTCGGTTTCGGTGCCGTGCGCACCTACATCGCCAGCGGCAATGTGGTCTTTACCAGCCGCAAATCGGAATCCGCGATCAAAGCCGCGCTGGAAAAGCGTTTGCACACCTACGCCGGCGTGCCGCTCGGTGTGCTCGTGCGCAGCGATAGCGAGATGGCAAAGGTTTTGGCCGACAATCCGTTTGCCAAAATGGCGCCCAACCGCACGGTCGCGATCTTCCTCGACAAGGCGCCGCCCGCGGACACGCTCGCCGAAATTCGCGGTCAGAAGGGCGAAGAGGTCAAGCTCGGCCGCCGCGAGATCTACGTGCATTACCGCGACGGCATGGGGACTTCAAAACTCGTGATCCCCGCCGCCAAGACCGGCACCGCGCGCAACATGAACACCATCGCGACCCTAGCGAAGATGGCCCTGGAGCTCTAGCTAGCTGACCGAGGATGACATCGCCCGGTTCGGGAGAGAAACATTGAAGGCGTATCTGGTGCTCGACCTGTCGGTGAACGACGTCGCCGGCTTCAAGACATATATCGCTGAAATTCCCGCCTTGATCGCCAAGCACTCCGGGCGCTACATCGTCCGCGGCGTGGAGCCGACCACGATCGAGGGTGATTGGGCGCCCGAGCGCCTCGTCATCATTGAATTTCCGGAGCGCAAGAAGGCGCAAGCTTTCCTGGACGATCCCGACATCCAGGACCTCTTCAAGCTGCGCCACGCCACGACGACGAGCAAGCTGCTGCTTGCCGACGGCTGCACCTGATCGCTGTGGCGCCGCCTAGGCCAGCTTCAGCGCGACGATCCCCATCAGCACCAGCGCGATGCCCGCAAGCTTCATCGCGCTCAAGGCCTCGCCGAACAGCACGACGCCCATGGCGAAGGTTCCGGCGGCGCCTATTCCGGTCCATACCGAATAGGCGACGCCGACCTCGAGCACCTTCAACGCACGCCCGAGCAGGAAGACAAAGGCGGCGAGCAGCACCAGCGAAACGATGCTCCAACCGATGCGCGTGTAGCCTTCGGCATATTTCATCGAGATTGCCCAGCCGACATCGAGTGCGCCGGCGATCACCAGCATCAGCCAGGCCAGAGACTGCGACATAGCTCAGGCCGCAAGCTTCAAGAGATGAGCGTCGTGGCGCACCAGGAAGGCGCGCAGCAATTGCGGATAGTCGGCGTCGACCGCAGTGCGCACGCTCGGACGTTTTGCGAGCTCGCTCCGCCACGCGCGCACCTTGGGGACATCGCTGAAGATGCCATGCTCGGTTAGTTCATCGAACAGGTCGAAGTAGCGGAAGACCGGCGCGAACACCGCATCGACCAGGCTGAACGCTTCGCCGGCGAAGAACGGGCCTGCGCCCAGTGCCGTCTCGACGCGCGCGAACTTCGTCACCAGCGCCTGACGCTTGCTTTCGAACGTCGCGGGATCGGTCGTGGTCTCCAGGCCCCAGAGATCGCCGAGGATCGCCGAGCCGAACTCCATCCAGGCGCGGTGCTCGGCACGCTTGAGGGCATCGGCCGGATGCAGCTTTGCGCCGGCTTGCGTCTCCTCGATGTACTCGCAGATCACGTTGCTCTCGAACAGCGCGACCTCGCCCTTGTCGGTCGTCACCACCAGCACCGGCACCTTGCCGAGCGGCGAGAGCTTCAGGAACCAGTCCGGCTTGTTGACGAGATCGATATCGACCCGCTCGAACGGCACGCCCTTCTCCTTGAGCGCGATCACCGCGCGCTGCACATAGGGGCAAAGCTTGTGGCTGATCAGTTTGAGCGAAGCGGTCATGGCCAATCCGGCGGTTTGATGCAGTTGCATTAACATAGATGCACTTGCATGGACTCGTCAAGACCCCTGCGCCTCAGGGCCGCGCGATCACCCCGCCCGTCATCGGCATCGGCACGCCTGTCGTGCTCGGATAGGACAGCGGCAGGCCCTTCAGGCCGCGCGCGGCGAGGAAGCCGAAGGCCTGCGCCTCGATCGCGTCGGAGGCCCAGCCGAGCGTCTCGGCTGCCTCGACGGTGGCCGTGCCGACCCGCTCCCGCAGCAAGCGCAGCATGGTCAGGTTGCGGGCGCCTCCACCGCAGACGATCCAGCTTCGCGGCCGCCGCGGCAGCAACGGAATGACGCGCGCGATCGCAGCCGCAGTGAAAGCGGTGAGCGTCGCGGCGCCATCGGCCGGCGGCACATCGCCCAGCTTCAGCGCGACAAAATCGTTGCGGTCGAGCGATTTCGGCGGCGGGCTTGCGAAGAACGGCAATTCCAGCGCGCGGGCGATCCAGGCCTCGTCGGCCTTGCCGAGCGCCGCAAACTTTCCTTCCGTATCGAACGCCTGGTTCATGGTGCGGTACATGAAATCGTCGAGCAGCGCGTTGCCGGGCCCGGTGTCGCAGGCGATCAGCGTGTCGTTGCCGTCGATATAGGTGATGTTGGAGACGCCGCCGATATTGACCACGACGATCGGCCCTTCGCGCGCCAGCGAATTGGCGAGCGCCCGGTGGTAGACCGGCACGAACGGCGCGCCCTGCCCGCCGGCCTCGACGTCCGCCGCGCGGAAGTCGTGCATCACGGGGATATGGATGGCTTTGGCCAGCGCCAGCGCATCGCCGATCTGCACCGTCAGCCGCCGCTCGGGCCGGTGCAGCACGGTCTGGCCGTGGAAGCCGACGATGTCGATGTCCTCCGGCTTCATCCGGTTCTGGGCGACGAAGGCGGCCACCGCCTCGGCATGCGCCAGCGTTACTGCGCGCTCGGCCTCGGCCAGGATCCCGGGCCGGGCATCGCGTTGCGGCAGATGCACGGCCTCGGACAGCGCCTGGCGCAGCAGGTTGCGCTCCGCCGGGCTATAGGGCCGGTAGCCGGACGGCCCGAACGCTTTCACCTGCTTTCCGTCGGTTTCGATCAGCGCGACGTCCACCCCGTCCAGCGAGGTGCCGCTCATCAAACCGAGTGCCGTCAACATCATGGATCAGCGTCCTCAAAACCCTTCCTCCGGCATGCCGATCTTGTGCCAGAGGGACACATCTTATAATGCCACAGCGCCAAGTGGCGGGCAGCAATCCAGTTCCGGCGGAGGACCCTTAAATTGCTCCCAAAACAGTAAACCAAGAATTGTCAGGCATGCCGACAGATGACTGCATTTAAATCGGATTTCCTCAACACCCTGCAGGAACGTGGTTTCATCCACCAGTGCTCCGATTTCGAGGGGCTGGACGCGCTCGCCGCCAAGGGCGAGGCGATCGCCTATGTCGGCTACGATTGCACCGCTCCTTCGCTGCACATCGGCAACTATCTGACCATGATGCTGCTGCACTGGTTTCAGCAGTCCGGCAACAAGCCGATCACGCTGATGGGCGGCGGCACCACCATGGTCGGCGACCCCTCCGGAAAGGACGAGACGCGCGCGATCCGCACCGTCGCCGAGATCGAGGCCAACAAGGCTTCGATCCGGGGCGTGTTCGCAAAAGTGCTGCGCTACGGCGACGGCAAGAGCGACGCCATCATGCTCGACAATGCCGAGTGGCTGACCAAGCTCAACTACATCGACATGCTGCGCGACGTCGGCCGGCATTTCTCGGTCAACCGCATGCTGACGATGGATTCGGTCCGCCTGCGCCTCGAGCGCGAGCAGGAGATGAGCTTCATCGAGTTCAACTACATGATCTGCCAGGCCTACGACTTCGTCGAACTGGCCAAGCGGACCGGCTGCCATTTGCAGATGGGCGGCTCCGACCAATGGGGCAACATCATTATGGGCGTCGATCTCGGCCGCCGCATGGGTACGCATCAGCTGTACGCGCTGACCACGCCGCTGCTGACGACCGCATCGGGCGCCAAGATGGGCAAGACCGCGCAAGGCGCGGTGTGGCTCAACGCCGACCAGTTTTCGCCGTATGATTTCTGGCAGTACTGGCGCAACACCGAGGACGCCGACGTCGCCAAGTTCCTGAAGCTGTTCACGACGCTGCCGATGAGCGAGATCAAGAAGCTCGAAGCGCTCGGCGGCTCGGAGATCAACGAGGCCAAGAAGGTGCTCGCCACGGAAGCGACCGCGCTGCTGCATGGCCGCGACGCAGCGAACGAAGCGGCCGAGACCGCACGCCGCACCTTTGAGGAAGGCGCACTCGCCGAGAGCCTGCCGACGGTGGAAATTCCGCGCGGCGAGCTGGAGGCCGGACTCGGCGTGCTCAACGCCTTCGTCAAGGCGGGCCTCGTCGCCTCCAATGGCGAGGCACGGCGCCAGATCAAAGGCGGCGGCCTGCGCGTCAACGACGGCCCCGTCACCGACGAGAAGATGGCGCTGTCGGCTGCCAATCTGACGCCGGAAGGCGTGATCAAGTTGTCCTTCGGCAAGAAGAAGCACATCCTGCTCAAGCCTGCATAGGCGTATGAGCTTTTGATGCTTGTCAGGGCGCGTCGATGCGCGCTCCCTGACGGCAATGGATCAGAACACGCCCCGGGAAACGTCGACGGAACAAGGAAGCACGCAGCAGGACGCGGTGCGCACCGCGCTTGTCGTGCTCGCGCTGTGCTTCACGCTGGCCGTGCTCGGGCGGGGCTTAAGCGAAAGCTTCACCGTCTTCCTCAAGCCGATCTCCGAAAATTTCGGCTGGGATCGCGCGCAGGTGGTTTCGATCTACTCGCTGACCTGGCTCATCAGCGGACTGACTGCGCCGCTGGTTGGCCGCCTGTTCGATCATTCCGGACCGCGCATCGTCTACGCGCTCGGCCTGCTGCTGCTCGGCTCGGCCTTCCTGATCGCAGGCCATGCGCAGGCGCTCTGGCAATTTCAGCTCTCGATCGGATTGTGCGTCGGCATTGGCGTCGCCTTTATCGGCAACGTGCCGAACTCGATCCTGCTCGGCCGCTGGTTCGGGCCAAAGCTGCCGACCGCGATGGCGGTGGTGTACTCGGCGATGGGCGGCGGCGTGCTGGCGCTGCTGCCGGCCTCGCAGCTGCTGATCGATCATCTCGGTTGGCGCGAGACCTATCAGGTCTACGGCTTCGCCGCGCTTGGTCTGCTGGTGCCGCTCATGCTGCTGCCGTGGCGCCTGTTCGCGTTGGGCTCGCCTCATGTCGTCAAGAAGACCGATCCGGATTTCATCGACGACGGCTGGACGCTTCTGAGCGCGATGCGTCACCATGCCTTCTGGGCGCTGTTCTCGACCTTCTTCTTCACCGCCGTCGGCATGTATGCGATCGCGGCCCAGATCGTGGCCTATCTGATCGATGCGGGCTTTCCCCCGCTCCAGGCCGCAACCGCCTGGGGTTTTTCCGGCGTGGTGCTGGTGTTCGGCATGATCGGGGTGTCCGCGCTCGACGGGCTGATCGGGCGCCGGCCGTCCGTGCTGCTGAGCTACGCGATCTCGATCCTCGGCATCGCCCTGCTCTGGCTGTTGCAATATTCGCCGAACCTCATCCTGCTGACCGGCTTCGTCGTCTGCTTCGGCAGCATGATGGGCTCGCGCGGACCGCTGATCACCGCAACTGCGATGAAGATTTTTCGGGGCAAGCGGGTCGGCACCATCTACGGCACGATCTCGATCGGCAGCGGTTCGGGCTCGGCCTTCGGCTCCTGGAGCGGCGGCCTGATCCATGACGCCACCCACGGCTATAACGCGCTGCTCGTGTTCGCACTTGCGAGCGTGGTGCTCGGAATGATCCCATTCCTGATCGTGCCCGCCTTGCGGCGCTAGGTTTCCCGGAGGTAACCTGAACTCATTCGCGTCACCGGGGAACTACGGGCGGGCACGACGCGTAGATGCTCAGAAAATGCGGATGGCGCGCGGCTAAAATCACAGCCTGCGGTGTTTTGACCGATATGACAAAAATGTCAGCGCAAATTGACCTGGCGCAGCTTGCAGGGCGGAACCGAATGCGGTCCTAGTCGCAGCATTGGATGGAGGGCACAAACCAATGAACTTTCCTTATCTCACTCGCTTTCAGCCGGTTCTCTTGAGCCTGTTTCGCTTCATCACTGGACTGCTGCTGTTCCAGTACGGCGTTGCCAAGCTGTTCAAGTTTCCTGCGCTGCCCTACTTCGCCGACATCCCGCCGCTGATCTATGCGGCCGGCACGCTCGAGCTGGTGCTCGGTGCGGCCCTGATGCTCGGCCTGTTCACCCGGCTATCAGCTTTCATCCTGTCGGGCGAAATGGCGTTCGCTTACTTCATGGGCCACATGCTCAAGACAGGCACGCCGGTGCTCCTGCCGCTGCTCAACGGCGGCACCGCCGCGATCCTGTTCTGCTTCGCCTGCCTCTACGTCTCGGCAGCGGGCGGTGGTCCGGTCAGCGTCGATGCGCTGATCGGCAAGGAGAGTGACGCACCGGGCGGCGCCTTCGCGCGGCGCTGAGGCGCGCGCAACCGATCCGCAGACCCGGCACTGGCATTTCGCCGGTGCCGGTTCAGCGCGAGCCCAGCACGTTCCAAATGAGAACGAGGGCCGCCACAAGAAGCACGGACATGACGATGCGGTGAACGAATCGGTTCATTGCCCGTCCAGCCAGGCTCGATCACAATCAAAGTCTGAAATCTTTCTGTTCCCGCAAAAATACCGGCGCACGGCATCGCGTCGCGATTTGCCTGCACGATTGCGCATAGGGCTGCGAAGGATCACCCGCGCGGCGGCCGCGCGCACGCCTGTCTTCATGATTGGTAAGAACTTCATGTTAGCCATGAGAGCAATAACAAACATGTCGTAGGGGCTGTGATGAAGCTGCTGAGCCATCTGAAGATCCGCACCAAGCTTGCCAGCATGGTGTGCCTCGCAGCCCTCACAGTCACGGCCATCATCGCGGGATCGACCGTGCTCAGCAAGAGCCGCATGATGGACGACCGGGTCCAGCAGATGAAGGCCGCGGTCGACCTGCTCCACGGCCTCGCGCAGAGTTTCCAGGATGACGCCGCCGCCGGCAAGATGACGGCGGACGAGGCCAAGCTGCAGTTTCGCCAGCGTGCCCGCAACATGAAGTTCGGCGGCGGCCAGGGCTATCCTGTCGTCTACAATCCCGACACGTCGATCCTGGTCAACGGCGCCAATCCGCAGCTCGAAGGCAAGATCACAGGCGCCAAGGATTCCAATGGCGTCCTGATTGCCGATGCTCAGCTCAACGCCGCCAGGCAGGCGCCGCAGGGCGGCGTCACATCCTATCTCTACCCGCGTCCCGGCCAGACCGAGCCCGTCCGCAAGACCGTGTTCGTCCGCCAGTTCACGCCCTGGAACGCCACGATCAGTTACGGCCTCTATGTCGACGATATCGACGCCGACGTGCGCGCGCTCACGCTCGAGCTCGCCGCGATCGGCGGCGGCCTGATGCTGCTGATAGCGCTGTCCTGGCTGATCGCCCGCGACGTGCTCAGCGCACTCGACCGCCAGAAGACCCGCATGCAGGACATCGCCGACGGCGCCATCGACAAGCCGGTCGAGGAGACCGATCGCGGCGACGAGATCGGCCGCATGGCCGAGACGCTCGAAGTGCTCAGGCAGACCGCCTTGACGGCGCGCACGCTGGAAGCCGAACAGGTCGCGGCCAAGGCCCGCGGCGAGCAGGAAAAGCGCGACGCTTTGATTTCCCTCGCCGACCGCTTCGATGCGTCGGTCGGTCAGCTCGTCGGCCTGATGGCCTCGGGCTCCGGCGAGCTGGAGACCACGGCCAAGTCGATGTCGTCGACCGCCGAGGGCACCAACCGCCGCGCCGCCGTGGTCGGCTCGGCCGCGACCGAAGCCAGCCAGCGCGTCCAGACGGTGGCGGCCGCCGCCGAAGAGCTCTCCTCCTCCATCACTGAAATCAGCCGTCAGGTCGCGCAATCGGCCGAAGTCACCGGCCGCGCGGTCGAGAGCGCACGCCACACCGACACCATCGTGCGCGCGCTGTCCGACGGCGCCCAACAGATCGAGCACGTCGCCGAGCTGATCTCTAGCATCGCCGCGCAGACCAATCTGCTCGCGCTCAATGCCACCATCGAGGCCGCGCGCGCCGGAGAGGCCGGCCGCGGCTTCGCCGTCGTCGCCTCCGAAGTGAAATCGCTGGCGAGCCAGACCGCGGAAGCCACCCGCGAGATCGGCGACAAGATCGCCCAGATCCAGGGAGCGACCAAGGAGGCCGTGGACGCCATCGGCGGCATCACCGCGACCATCGAGGAGGTCAGCCGCATCGCCACCTCGATCGGCGCCGCGATCGAGGAGCAAGGCGCTGCCACCGCCGAGATCGCCCGCAGCGTCTCGCAGACCGCCGAGGCGACCAAGGAAGTCACTACCAACATCACTGGCGTCAGCACGGCAGCCAACGAGACGGGCAATGCCGCGGGCATGGTCCTCACTGCCGCGTCAAACCTCTCCAAGCAGGCCGAGCAGCTCTCGGGCGAAGTTGGCACGTTCCTGGCGGGCGTGCGCGCGGCGTAAACGGCGCGGTCTCGATTGGTCCGGACCGTACCGTGCGACCGCATTCGTGGCCTATCCTTCGAGACGATCGCTTCGCGATCTCCTCAGGATGAGGTCGTGCTTATGGTGGGATTCGATATCTGGCAGCAAGACCTGACCTCATCCTGAGGGCTCGCCGGAGGCGGGCGTCTCGAAGGATGGCCACAGATGATTTGAGCCGCGACGAAGCGGCCTTCTGCGCTTAACGCTGCGAGAGCTTGCAACCGCTCGACAGCGGCCTTGCCGTGGTCGTCGGGCTGTCGCCAGACTGCGACGACGGCAGCTCGTCGAACGGCGTGTTCTGTTTGCCGGTGTTGAACTCGAAGATCTTGCGGAACACGCCGGGCACCATCGCGGAGATCGGATTGACGCGCATCACGGGAGCCGCAGGCGTGCCGACGACCTCGTAGGTGACGCCGATCAGCCCCTCCTTGTCGCCGCCGCCGAGGAAGAGGCCAAATAACGGGATCTGGCCGAAGATGTTGTTCACGCCATACATCGGCACGAAGGTGCCGCTCATGCACACCTGGTTGCCGGGATAATCGATCGACCCCTCGATGGTGGCGCCGATCATCGGCCCCTTGACCAGGCCATCGCGGACCGTGAGCGCGCCGTTCTGCCGGGTGAACTCGGCACGCAAGGCGCTGAAGGAAACGCCGCTGCCCCCCGGAGTGCCGTTCGGCGCGCCCGCGGCGACGCGCTCCAGCTGCGCCTCGCCCTTCACCGTGAAGTCGCGCACGTTGATGAGACCTTCGCGCGCCGTGGTCGGCTCGGATGTCGGCGGCTCCATCGCCACCACCATCTGGCCGCCGATCGCCTTGGTATAGGTGTCGGTGAACTTCAGCAGCGATCCGGCATCATTGGTCTGGAGATAGATTACCTCGCGGCTGCCCTGCGCACGCCCGCCGCGCAAGTCCGCCGCTACCGGCGTGTTCTGGCCGATCCGGCCGCTCAGCGAGAACGCCTTGATCGCCCCGCTGCGTTTCGACACCTTGGCATCGACGCTGCGCATCGCCTCGCCGTTGAAGCCCGCGACCGTACCGAGTTTCATGTCGATGTCGAAATCGACGTTCTTCAGCTTGCTCTTGCCGTCGTCCTTGGAATTGCCTGAGATCGCCGACTTCAGGAAGCCGCGGCCGTCGAAGACGTCGCCGCGCATCGTGCCACGGACCACGCCGTCCTGACCGCGCTCCACCTTCAGCGACGTCTTGTCGCCATCGGACGGCGCGTAGATCGGGAAGTTCGCATTCATGAGGTCGCCGTTCGGGTCGACTTCCAGCGAGCCCTTGATCGAGGCGCCGCCGCCTTCGATGACGATGTCATCGAGCCGGGTCGACTGTGCCGTCGGCACCACCTTGAACGTCGCCTTGCTCGACTTGCCCGGCAGCTTGACCCAGCCGGGCAGGATGTTGTCGAGCTTGACCGAGGTGAGGTCAGCCTCGATGCCGAGCTTCGTGGTCTGGTCAGGGCCACCGGCAATCCTGCCCGACACCTTGACCGGCACCGACCCGCTGACGGCAGGACTGAGGTCGAAGCCAAGGCGCGCACGGCCGGCGTCGTCCAGCGTCGTCTGCAGCTTGACGTCCGCATCGCCATCGGTCGCCTTGCGGTAGTCGAGCGAGGCCGCCTGCCCGTTGATCTTGACGTCGCCCTTGACCTGGTAGCCCTGGTTGTTGGCGACGATCTTGAGATTGTTGGCCTCGAGCTTCTGGTTCATCACCAGCTTGTCGGCAGCAAAGCCGTTGAGATCGGCAGTGACGGCGTAGACGGTGTCCGCCCTGGTCAGCTCGCCCTTGACCGGCAGGCCGAGCTGGATATTGGCCGTGAAGGTGCCCTTGGCCGTGTTGGGATCGACGACGGTCGACGACAGATCGCTCAGGCGATCGTTGGACAACATTTCGGCCGCCGCCGGCACCGGACCATCGACACGGAATCGGGTCCGCGACGGCGAGGGTTTCGGCGCCATGTCCGGCACCTCGAAGGTGAAGTCGGAGATGGTGATCTTGCGGCCCGCGGGCGTGTCGGCAATGCCCTGAGCGATATTCACGGTGGCGGTGCGTCCGGTCACGTGGGCCTTCAGATCGGCGTCGTGCACAATCGGCATGCCGTCAACGGGACGAACCGCGACGCCGCTTGCCACGATGTTGACCGACAGGCCGTCATCGGGAATGGGCGGTCCCTTGCGCGGAAGGTTCCGCGTCGGCGAGTTGATGCCGACCTCGATGCGTTGAAGCGTGCCGCGCTCGATCCGCTCGATCACCCATTGGCGCAACTCGGGCACCACCAGTGTCGGCCACATCCGCTTCAGCGCGGAGGCCGACATCGGCGTTCCCGCAAAGCCGAGCGTCAGGCGCGGCTCGCCGGAATAATCGATCGCGCCGGTGCCGGCGACGCCGATCTCGCCGTTGGAGATGTCAGCCTGCGTCAGCAGCATGCGCTTGTGATCGGTGTCGAAGCGGAAGCCGATCGCGATACGGTTGAAGACGAGCGGCGGCTCGTTGTCGATGCCACCGAGCAGGATCGAACCGCCGCTGAAGCCGAGCTGCCAGTCGTTGGTGGTGCCGTTGGGCGGCTCGAGGTGGGCGAGCAGAGTCATGCGATTGGCGCCGGAGATGATCTTGAACGGTGCGACCAGCACCCGCCGTCCCGCATCCCACTCGACGTTGATCTCGGCCGAGTCGATCGCCATCGGATAATCGGGCGTGTCGGTGTCGATGATATTGCCCGCGCCGATCATGACCTTGCCGCGGAAGAACGTCGGCACGCCGTCGCGGCCGAGCTCACCCTTGAGCTCGCCGGTCAGAGGCAGGTCGGCCGTATAGGTGAGGTCCTTGACGCGCAGCGCGAGCAGGATGTTGGCGGTCGAGACCTTGTCGGCGCGGATATCGATCGAGCGTACGCCATTCTCGCTCGGTCCGATCGTGGCGCGCAGCGACCACGGGCGCGCGCCCTCTTCGCCGAAGCTGAGCGCGACGCCGCCATGGGTCGGTCGGCGCAGGCTGAGCGTGATGTTCTCAAACGTCCATTTGCTGCCGCGCTGCTGATCGTCGACGATCAGATTGCCGTTCTTGAGACCGATCTCGTTGAGGTTCTGGCCGTCGAGGCCGGTCAAGCTCAGGCTGTCGAGCCAGTCGAGGCCCTGAAGAATTCCACTCTGCGCGACCGGCTGAGGTGCGGCCAGGGACGCGTCGGGGGTCGCAGGCGCCATCCCGAAGGGCGGCGGCGGAACGCCATTGCGCGGGAATGTCGGCGGCAGGCCCGCTTCCTTCTTGGACGCGACGCCGGTTGCGAGCGGCTTCGCCGTGTCGCCGGCTGACACCGTGACGGTCCCGTCAGGTGCGATCCGGATCGCAAGCTCGGCATCGACGAGGTTGAGGCTTTCGGCGCGCAGATGTCCGGTGAGAAGTGCTGCCCCCGACAGCCGCACCTCGGCCTTCGGTGCGCTGGCGACGATGGCATGGTCGTGATCGCGGACGATGATGTCGCGGATACGCACAGCAATCCGGACCCGCCCGGCGCGCTCGATCTGGGTGCCGCCGACCTCCACGGTGTTACCGTGGCCAATATTGTCCTCGATGGCAGCGGCGAGCCAGGGCGTCGCCAGGTCGAGATTGATCGGACCGGCACCAAGGCGCCACCACAGCGCTCCAAAGCAGCCGACGAAGATGACGATCAGGGCGCCGAGGACGAGAGCCATCCAGCGCAGCCAGCGTCCGCTCGGCAGCACCCGCCGAAACGCTGAGAAACCGTCACCGACGGGGATGCGCGAACTGGAACGCGACAACAGGCGGCGTGCGCGATGACCCGCCTCCTCTTCCTGGTCTTGATCCCAGTCGGCCTCGTCCCATTCCGGCAGCGTGTGATGACCGCCGCGCCGATCGACGTCCCGATTGTGATCCTGGGGCGACGTATTCCTAGCCATTGCCTCTCGATACAGGCGCCCGTCATAGGATCGAGCGCCGCCGGGACCGCAGCCGTCGACGGGAATCGACGCTTCCCGCCCCGGCATTGGCGCCATACCTCGAATGTTCCTGCTGTTCGTCATTTCGCCCCGGGAGCGCGTTCAACGAGCAGTGGGGTGGTGCGTGGAATTCCTTGTAACCATACTCCGTCGCCGCCAAAATTGCCCAGCCGAGGGCGCGAATCCGGCATACCGGACGAGAGCTGCAATACCGCTTTGGTTGACCCGTCGAAAGCGACGAAAGGAAGGCGTATGTCCAAGAAATCCCGAAAGAAATCGCCCAAAACGCCCTCCGGCAGTCCGACCGCTAAAAAGAAGACCCAGAAAACACGGGCGTCGACGCAAACACGTGGCGCGAAAACACATCCGACATCGGCAAGCAAATCAAGCAAAGCAGGCGCCAAGGCAGCATCGCATAAGGCCGCATCGAAACGGTTAAAATCTTCTGAAAAAACCTCTAAGCTCGCCGCGTCGGCGTCGGCCGCTTCAGCAAAGTCGTTGTCAGCAAGGTCCCTGTCAGCAAAGTCCTTGTCAGCAAAGTCCTTGGCCGAGGGCCAGAAAGCGCCGGCCTTCCGCCTGCCCCGCGACGGCGGCAACGTCGTCACCCTGTCGGACTATGCCGGCCAGAAGCTCGTCCTGTTCTTCTACCCTCGCGCCGACACACCGGGCTGCACCCGCGAGGCGATCGACTTCACCCGGCTCAAGGATGCCTTTACCGCTGCCGGCACCGCCGTTCTCGGCATTTCGGCCGATCCGTTAAAGGCCCAGGAGAAGTTCCGCGACAAGCACAGCCTCGGCATCCCCCTGATCTCGGACGAGCAGCATGAGATGCTGGAGGCGTATGGCGCGTGGGGCGAAAAATCCATGTACGGCAAGAGCTTCCTCGGGATTCTTCGCACCACGGTGCTGATTGGATCCGACGGCAAGGTGGCCAGGATCTGGCGCAATGTCCGGGTCGACGGACATGCGGACGAGGTGCTGCTAGCTGCAAGAAGTCTTTAACCAGCCCGTTAAAATCGAGCGTTCCCGTTTCCGAAAAATTAACCATGACTGGCCCAGATTGCTGCGGCAATTGAGCCGCAAGGAACCGTTCCGACCGGCGCGGGAGTGCCGATGTCGAAAAGTTCTGCCCAATATTCGCAGTACCCTCATCATCACCCCCACGACCACGGACGCGCCTTCCATCGCCGTGCTGCCCCGGCGGCCGCTGCGATTCCCCTGCCCGATGCCGACGACGCCTACACGATCCTGCATCACGGCAAGCAGGTTCGCCTCGGACCTGTCGTGTTCTGGATCGTGGTCGGCACCGTCGTGCTGCTGGGGCTGTGGTCAGCGGCGACCGCCACCTATTTCGCCTTCCGCGACGACGTCCTGACCCGGCTGATCGCCCGTCAGGCCGAGATGCAATACGCCTATGAGGACCGCATCGCCGAGCTGCGCGCCAAGGTCGACCGTACCACCAGTCGGCAATTGCTCGACCAGGAGCAGTTCGACCAGAAGCTCGACCAGATCATGAAGCGCCAGACGGCGCTGGAGTCCAGGGCCACGGCGCTGGGCGCCATGCCTGATGTCACCGGGTCAATCCCGCGCGCGGCGTCGCAGCGTGGCGACGCGAACCAGACGACGACGCAAGGCACACCCAAACCGTCGCCAATCAGCGACACCGTGATCTTCGTAGCGCCGCCTGACCGCGAAGCCCGGCTCGAATCGCGTGCGCCGGCCGTGATCGCCCCGCCGATCAATCAATTCGCCAAGAATCAGGGCTTCGACAATGTCCTGGTCCGGCTGACGAACTCGCTCGATCAGGTCGAGCGCCGCCAGGTTGCGGCGCTCAGCGCCGTCGAGGAAGGCATGGATTCGCGGATGCGGCGGATGCGCGGCGTGGTCAGCGACCTCGGCCTGAACCTCGCCAATCTCGAGGCCGCCGTGCCGCGCGCCGCGATGGGCGGTCCGTTCGTGCCGGTGAAGCTCACCGCGAACGCAGGTCCCTTCGAGAAGCAGCTCTATCGCATCAACGTCACCCGCGCCGACATGGACCGGCTCAATCGCACCCTGGCGCAGGTGCCCTATCGCAAGCCGGTCGTCGGCGAGGTCGAATTCACCTCCGGCTTCGGCGTGCGCAGCGATCCCTTCCTCGGCCGGCCCGCAATGCATACCGGCCTCGATTTCCGTGCCGCGACCGGCGATCCGGCGCGCGTCACGGCCAACGGCAAGGTGGTCTCGGCCGGCTGGTCCGGCGGTTATGGCCGCATGGTCGAGGTCGATCACGGCAACGGGCTGTCGACCCGCTACGGCCATCTCTCCGAGATCAACGTCAAGGTCGGTGAGATCGTGAAGATCGGCCAGGTCATCGGCCTCGTCGGCTCGACGGGACGTTCCACCGGCCCGCATCTACACTACGAAACCCGCATCGATGGCGAAGCTGTCGATCCGCAGAAGTTTTTGCGCGCCGGCGTGCGTCTCAGCGCGGGCTAGGCCCCTCGGACACGCCGCGCCGACAAGCCTCGAAGCGAGAAGTCGCAGCATTCACGCGCAATCCGCGCGATCTGCCCGGCCAGCGGATCGACGGCGTCCGCACGCGTCACGGCAAAATATCTGATCTGCGGGATGGCCGGCGACGTCCTGATCGTGCGCAAGAGACCGATCTCGATCTCATGCCGGAAATACTGCTCGGTGAGAAAGGTGATGCCGAGCCCCGCCACGGCAAGCGCCGAGAGGACACTCAGGCTGTTGCACTTGACGACGCGATTGAGCTTGATGCCGCTCACGCCCAGCCAATCCAGAACGAGCTTCTGCAAGCCTGATCCTTCCCCCTGGGTGAGGATCGGGTAGCGGGCGATCTCCTCCAGCGCCGCCTCATCGGCCTTGGGGCCGACGCCGGGCGCCGACATCCATTGCAGCGTAACGCTGTCGAGCGGCAGTGCGTTGAAGTCGGCACTGGCCGGCGGATCAAGACCAATCACGAGATCCAGGCGACGATCGGCGAGCTTGTCGAGCAGCACAACGCTGGACTCCACTTCGGGCTCTGGAATGACCGCCGGATAGGCTTCCTTCATGGCCACAATCAGCTTGGGGAGCCAGGTCAGCGCCACGAGTTCGGTGACGCCGAATCGGAAAGCACCACTGAAAGCCAGCGGGCCTGCCGCGACCTGGCGCATTCGCGCCTCGAGCTCCAACAGCTCAGCGGCGAGCTCGATCAGATTTTCGCCGCTGCGCGTCAGGCTGATCTTTCGACTGTTGCGATCGAACAGCGCGCTCCCGACCGTTGCTTCCAATTCGGCGATGCGCTTGGAGATAGTCGATTGCGCCAGGTTCAGCCGCTCCGCGGCGCCAACCACCCCGCCCAATTCGGCGATCCAGTAAAACGCTTCGACCTGCTTCAGTGTCAGACTCACCATGGCATCAATGCCCATCAATCGAAAAAAGCGATCTCAGACGTAGAAAAATACTCACTTTTCTTCAAGCCCACCACAGGGCAGGCTTCAAGCGAAATCTGCGCTCCAGCGCACAGCCCATCGGTTTTGCCCATATGCTCCTGCCCGGTCATCGACAGCTTCCCTCACCGCCCTCGGTCCCGCCTGCAATCATCGCCGACTTTGCGGCGGCGCAGGTCGCGATCGTATCTGACAACATGAACCGGCTGCACGGCACCCGAACGCTCCGCCCGTTCCATGGTAACGGGCACCTGATCGGCACCGCGATCACCGTCAAGACTCGTGCCGGCGACAATTTCATGCTGCACAAGGCTTATGAGCTGCTCCGGCCAGGCGACGTGCTCGTGGTCGATGGCGGCGGCGATCTCAACCAGGCCCTGGTCGGTGAGATCATGATGACACGCGCGAAGGCGATGGGAGTCGCCGGCTTCGTCATCGACGGCGCCGTTCGCGACGTCGCTGCGTTCGCCGAAGCTGGCTTTCCCTGCTTCGCGCGCGGTGTCACACATCGCGGTCCCTACAAATCAGGCCCCGGAGAGATCAACGTGCCGGTCTCGATCGACGGCATGGTGGTGATGCCGGGCGATGTCATTCTCGGCGACGAGGATGGTGTCGTGGCCTTCGACCGATCCGTTGCCCCGGAGCTACTCGACCGAGTCAGACAGCAGGAAGTGCGCGAGGCCGGCGCACTGGCGGCCATCAGAGAAGGCCGCGTCGACAATTCCTATATCGGCACCGGCAACGCTCCTGCCCAAGGCGCAACGTCATGAGCCGCGCTGGTGCCATCGCCCTCGCCCCGAGGGTTCAACGGATCAAACCATCGCCAAGCATGGTCGCGCGGGATCGGGTCCGCCAGCTCCAGGCCGAGGGACGCGACGTCATCGATCTCACGGCCGGCGAGCCTGATCTCGATACGCCGAAGCATATCCGCGAAGCGGCTGCGGCCGCGCTCGAAGCGGGAGAGACGCGCTACACGCCAGTCAACGGAACGCCGACACTGCGCAAGGCGATCATCGAAAAGCTCGCCCGCGAGAACGGCGTTCGCTATGCCATGAACGAGATCTCCGTCGGCGGCGGCGCCAAGCAAGTCATCTACAACGCACTCGCCGCCACCCTCGGAGCTGGAGATGAGGTGATCATCCCCGCACCCTATTGGGTCTCGTACCCCGACATGGTCGAGGCCTGCGACGGCACGCCGGTGACCGTGAGCTGCGGCGAGAACGCGGGCTTCAAGCTGTCGGCCGAGGCTCTGGAAACAGCGATCACGCCCAAAACGCGCTGGCTCATTCTGAACTCTCCGTGCAATCCCACGGGCGCGTTCTATTCCGCCGCCGAGATCGGCGCGCTCGCCGATGTGCTGCTGCGGCATCCCCATGTCGCGGTCATGACCGACGACATTTACGAGCACATCCGCTTCGACGGCGGGGCAACTCCATGCATCGTTGCCGCCGAGCCTCGGCTGAGGGTACGGACTCTGCTGGTCAACGGCGTCTCCAAGACCTATGCCATGACTGGCTTCCGGCTTGGCTACGGCGCGGGGCCCGCAGAGCTCATCGCCGCCATGAACACGATCCAGTCGCAGTCGACGTCCTGCACGTCCGCGATCAGCCAGGCGGCGGCGACCGCAGCGCTCGAAGGCGATCAGGGTTTTGTCACTGAGGCCCGCGAGATGTATCGCCTTCGCCGCGATCGTGCGGTCGCCTTGCTGAACGGCATTCCCGGCCTTTCTTGCCTTCCGCCCGACGGCGCCTTTTATGTGTTTCCGTCTTGCGCCGGCCTGATCGGGAAGACCACGTCCGAAGGCAAGACCCTGAAGACCGATCTGGACGTCGTCATGCACTTCCTCGATGCCGCCGGCGTCGCAGTGATCGATGGCACGGCCTATGGCATGTCATCCTATCTGCGCATGTCCATCGCGACCTCATTGCCGAAGATCGAGGAAGCCTGCACACGGCTGGCGCGAATCTGTGCGGCCTTGCGCTAGTTGCAGAAGGATGAAGAAAACAGCCATGAGATTGTTCCAGATCGCCACCGCCGGACTCCTGTTGATCACCGGGGTCGTCGGCGCCGCAAAGGCCGACGAGCTTGCCGATGTGAAGGCCCGCAGCAAGCTGGTCTGTGGAACGCTCGGCACGGCCGAGCCGTTCAGCTTCCAGGATCCGAAGACGCGTGAAATCGTCGGTTACGACATCGACATCTGCCGCAAGGTCGCGGAGTCGCTCGGTGTCGCGCTCGAGATCAAGCCGATGGCCGTTGAGGCACGTATCCCCGAGCTGATACAGGGCCGGGTCGACATCCTCGCGGCCAATCTCGGCTGGTCGAAGGAACGCGCGCAACAGATCGACTACAGCTATTCGTACTTTGTCAGCGAGCAGAAGGTGCTGGTGTCTGCCGATTCCGGCATCGCGACGCTCGATCAGCTCTCCGGCAAGCGGGTTAGCGCCCTCAAGGGATCGTCCTCGGAACAGGGCGTCAGGCGTGTCATACCAACGGCAGAAACTGTGACTTTTCAGGATTCATCCTCGGCCTTTCTTGCGGTCGTTCAGGGAAAGGTCGATGGCTTTTGCGCCTCGGAGCTGATCCTGGTGAAGCTCCGCAAACAGGCGCAGGCGTCCTCGCCGATGTCGATCGTCGAGAAATCGGTCTTCCTCGAACCTTGGGGGCTCGGCGTCCGCAAGGGCGAAGCGGCTTTCAAGGATCAGGTCAACAAGGTGCTGGCCGATCTGGATGCATCGGGAGAAGCCGGCAAGATTTTTGCTAAGTGGTTCGGGCCGGGAACCGTCTATGACATGAAGCGGGATTTCAAAATCGAGGAGATCAAGGGCTGATCCCCTCACATCGAGCGCGAAACTGAACATCCGGAGTGCATGATCTTACGATGGGCTATGTCTTCGACCCGGCCGCAGTCCTGACCGGCCAATATCTGGACTGGTTCATCTGGGGACTGGCGACGACGATCGCGCTGACCGTGGCGGCCTGGCTGCTCGGAATGACGATCGGGATCATCCTGACGCTGGTCCGCATGCTTCCGTTCAGGCCGCTCGAATGGCTGGTCGCGGGTTACGTCGAATATCATCGCAACGTTCCGCTGCTGGTTCAGATCCTGGTCTGGTATTTCGGCGTCCCTCAACTGTTGCCTCGCGCCATCCGCATGTGGGTCAACAGCCACCACAGCGAGTTTCTTCTCGCGATGGTGGCGCTGGGCCTCGCCAGCGCGGCCTATATCACCGAGGATTTGCGCAGTGGAATTCGCTCGATCCCGAAGACGCAATACGAGGCCGCGCGCTCGATCGGGTTCAACTACCTCCAGGCGATGAGCTACGTGATCCTGCCGCAGGCGCTGCGCATCGTGATCCCGCCGCTGATCAACCAGACCCTGCTTCTGTTCAAGAACACCAGCCTCGCCATGGCGATCGGCGTCGGCGAGCTGACCTATCGCACGCGTGAGGTCGACAGCTACACGTTCAAGACGTTCGAGGCGTTTGCTGTCGCAACCATCCTTTATCTAGCGATCTCCTTCGCGATCATGGCGCTCGGCAGCTTCGCTGATCGGCGGCTGAAACTCGAGATCCGCTGATGCTGGAGATCCTCGAGGACAACTGGCTTCTGTTTCTGATCGGGCAATATCCGCACGGCCCCGTCGGTGGCCTCGCCATGACGCTGCTCCTCGCCGCGGCTGGTTTATCTCTCAGCTTTCCCGTCGCGATTGCGCTCGCGCTGGCGCGTCTCAGTGCGCGTCGCTGGCTTCGCGGACCGGCCACCGCCGTGGTTTACATCGTGCGCGGCCTGCCGCTGATCATGTTCATCTTCTGGACCTATTTCGCGCTGCCGCTGTTGATTGGACACACGGTCGGAGGCGTCGAGACGCTGCTCTTCGCACTTATCGTCTACGAGGCGAGCTATCTGTCGGAAATTATCCGGGCTGGGATCGAAGGCCTGCCGAAAGGCCAGGTTGAGGCGGCAAAGGCCCTGGGCCTCGGCTACTTTCCGACCACCTTCAAGATCATCCTGCCGCAAGTCCTGCACAACATGATGCCAAGCCTGGTCAGGCAGTTCGTCTCCACGATCAAGGAGACCTCGCTCGGCTACGTCATCAGCGCCAACGAGGTGACCTTTGCGGCAAGCCAGGTCAACAACCAGCTCATGACGCAACCGTTCGAGGTGTATGGCTTGCTTGCGCTGACCTATTTCACGCTTTGCTTCACCCTGACATCGGCGGCCCGCTGGCTGGAACGGCGGCTGACCGCCGAACGCGGTGGGCTCGGCGCCCAGCCGGCATGAGGGCAGCCATGATCCGCTTCGAGTCCGTCGAAAAATGGTTTGGCCAGCACCAGGTCCTGGCCGGCGTGACGGGCGAGGTGAAACGCGGCGAGGTCGTCACACTGCTCGGTTCATCGGGCTCGGGCAAATCGACGCTCATTCGTGCGGTGACGCGCCTGGAAGCCATTCAAGGCGGACAAGTGCTGTTCGAGGGAGCGGACGTCGCCGGGCGTGGTGTCGATATCAACCGTTTGCGTCAGCGCGTCGGCTTCGTATTCCAGGCGTTCAACCTGTTTCCGCATCTCACTGTCCTCGGCAACATCACGCTGGGGCTGGAACGTCTCCGAAAGATGGGCAAGGCTGCGGCCAGAGACCGCGCCATGAGCGAGCTCGACCGCGTCAGCCTGGCAGACAAGGCCGACGCCTTGCCGTCGCGCCTGTCCGGCGGACAGCGGCAACGCGTCGCGATCGCGCGCGCGCTCGCGATGGATCCGGACGTCATGCTTTTCGACGAGCCGACCAGCGCGCTCGACCCGGAAATGGTCAACGAGGTGCTGCGGGTGATGAGGACGCTGGCGCAGGATGGCATGACGATGGTTGTCGTCACGCACGAGATCGGTTTTGCGCGCGAAGTCGCGGACACAGTCTGGTTTCTGGACAAGGGCCGGATCGTCGAAAGCGGTGCACCGGCCGAGGTCCTTGATGATCCGCGTCACGACCGTCTGCGCTCCTTTCTCTCGAGGGCGCGTTAGGGCCCTCTTATTTTCATCGCCTAGCGCCGGCCGCCGCCCATCCCACCGCCGGGACCGCCTAAGCCGCCACCACCCATTCCGCCACCGGGGCCCATCGACCCACCGGGCGAGCCCATACCGCCGGGGCCTGACGGGCCGCTCGGTCCTGTTGGCGCGGGGCCTGGGTTTGCACCAGGATTAGATCCGGGCGCAGCTGGTCCGCCCGGCCGGCTGTTACCCGGGTTCGGCGTGCCGCGGTCCGGATGCATGATCGAGCCGCCGGGTGACCGGCCGGGACTGCCGCCGCCTGGCTGAGGCGTACCCGGTCCCGGGCCGATCGCTTGCGTCGATTCGACCTGCAAGCCGCGCGAGCGATCGAACACGCCATTGACGACCATGCGCGCTTCACCGGCGGCCGGCCCGAAGCGTGAGCTGTCGCGGGCCACCAAGCCGGAGCCGAGCTGCAGGCTGGAGCCCGCACGCTGCACATAGGCCTCGATCGAGAGCCGGCTTGCGCCGACGAGATCCGAGAAATCGTCGATGCGCGTGCGCGCAGCCTGCATCGCGCCCTGGCTCGCGCTGCCCTCGATCTGGACGCGCTGGCCGACCAGCAAGGGATCGACGCCGCTCAGCTTCAACCCGCCAATATGCAGCCCGTCGGGCCCGCGCTCGACCAGGCCCGTGACGCGTTCGGCTGCGTCCTTCCGAGGCTCGACCAGGCTTGCAACGATCACGCCGTCGGTCCGGCGCAGGCCGTAGACGGCGACCTGCGTGCCGGCGCGGAGCTTGCTCTCCTTGCTGCCCGCGACGACCTTCTGGCCCAACACCGTCAGCTCATTGCCCTTGACCTGCTCGATCGGCCCGGAGACCTCGCTTGCGATCGCGATGTTGCGCGTGACGAGGGTGCCGTCGGCCTGCCGCGTCGCCACCACGCGGGCGAGCTGGCCGATGCGCAGCGCCTTCGGGCTCGCCGCCTCGCCGTCGATGCGCACCGGCACGTCGCTCGCATAGGTGACCCGCTCGCCATTGACGTAGATGCTGCCGAAACGCTGGATCACGCCGACGATGCCGGTGCCGCCGATGCCATGATCGTCACCGCGCGTGATTCCGGTGCCGCCGATGCCTTGATCGGTGCCGCGCTTGACCTGCGCACGCGCGATCGCCGTTCCGGCGAGCCAGAATCCGGTCAGCAGCAATCGGCGGGAGATCAGCGGCGGCCGGCTCATCAGGAGCTGCCCTCTTTGCCATTATCCTTGCCGTTTTCCTTGCTGACGTCCTTGGCCTCGCCATCCTCGTCGGCGTCTTCGCTGTAGATGTAGATGCCGAAATTCCAGCGCGCGTCGCCGCCCTTGTCCTTGGTGAGCGCACGATTGGCCTCGCGGTTGGCGGTCTTGAGCGCATCCATCGCGAGCTCGCGCGAGCGTGCCTCGAGGCGCCTCGCAAGCTTCGGCGAGATGTTGTTGTAATGCACCGCGCGCTCGAGGAAGCGCGGCGCCGGCCCCGATACGTTTTCGGCGGCGGCCGCAATATGGTCGTGCAGATTGCGGCCGAGATAGTGCCACTTGCTGTCGTCCGCGCCACTCGGGACGAAAGCCGCCTCCACCAGCTCGATCTCGTCGGCCGCATTGATGGTGACGAGCTGGCGGTCGACCCATTCGTCGAGCACCGCGCGCGGGCGCACGTCCTTGGTGACGGAGGCGACGAGCTGCTCGAATGACGGCGCATCGCCCCCGGCCGTGCGCGGCAAGGCCAGCGGCTCGCCTCTCGCATCGGTGAACTCAGGCGCGGCGAGCCAGCGCGCGATCACGGCGCTCGTCAGCGACAGCGCCGCCGGCGTCTCGTGCACCGGTGCGCCGGCGCCGCGCAGCCGCGCCACCTCCTTGCGGTGGATGCCGGTGAGCAGGCTGACGCGGCTGTCGGTCTGCTCCTTGCCCTCGAGCGCGAAATCATGCTCGGCGACGTTGACGAAGAGCTCGCGGAGCAGCTGCGCCAGTGCCGGAAAGGTCATGCCAGTGCGGATACAGAGCCGCACGAGCGGGCGCAGCAGCCGCGCCAGCGGCGCGTGCAGCTTTGCTGCGGCATTCGGCTCTGGAGCCGCCGCTTTGGGCCCGGACCTGGCATTCATGTCTGAATTGTACCCGCGCCATACGTGGGACACAATCCCACATTTTCCGGTTTTGCAATTGACGTGGTAAATTTTCCCACATATACGGAACCTCACTGAGGGCGCGACGTAAAGGGACAACACCATGGCTGACCGCTTGGTCCGCAATTCCAGTTCACTGCGTGCTGTGCCGTTTCCCGACCGGAGCCGGGCCGGCGCGATCGAGCCGATGCTGCCGGCGCTGCTGCGCGGCGTGATCTTCATCTCGGTGCTGGCCGCACCGTTCGTCGCAGCACTGCTCGCGGGCTGACGCCATCATGCATCACACAAGCGACACCCCGCGCCGTCCGTCGGTGCTGCACATCTTCAAGATCTACTATCCCGACCTGTTTGGCGGCACGCTCACGGTGATCCGTGACATCTGCGCCAGCCTGAAGGACACCTTCGCCTCCGCCGTGCTGACCTGCTCGCAATCGGCCGACCGGCGCGCGATCATCGTCAACGACGTGCCGGTCGAGCGTGTCCGCTCGTTCGGCAATGTGATGTCGCTGCCGGCCGCGCCCGCCTATCCCTGGCGGCTGTGGCAGAAGATCGCCGAGCACGATCTGCTGGCGCTGCATGCGCCCTTCCCGCTCGCCGACCTCGTCTTCGCCCTCGGCTTCGGGCGCAACCGGCCGCTGGTCGTGCACTGGCATGCCGACATCATCACCCATTCGGGTCTGCGCTGGCTCATCGAGCCCCTGATGCGGCGGACGCTGCGCCGCGCCAAGGCGATCATCGTCTCCGACCGCGTCCTGGTCGACGAGACGCCGCTGCTGCGGGAATTCGAAGACAAATGCCATGTCGTGCCGTTCGGCATCGACACCAGTGTCTATGACTGGCCGAAGATCGAGCCACACCACGTCAACGATCGCGGCCGCCTCGTGCTCGCCTGTGGCCGGCTCGTGCCCTACAAGGGCTATGACGTGCTGATCCGCGCAGCCGTCGACCGTAAGTTCGAGGCCTGGATCATCGGCGAAGGTGCCGAGCGGCCCCGGCTCGAGCAGCTGATCGCCGAGCTTGGCCTCGGCGACCGCGTTCGCCTGCTCGGCTCCGTCAGTGACTGCGAGCGCATCAAGCTGATGTGCCTGGCCGACGTCTTCGTGATGCCGTCCGTCACCAATGCCGAGACCTTCGGACTCTCCCAGCTCGAAGCCATGGCCGCCGGCCGCCCCGTTGTGAACACCGCGCTCGACACGGCGGTGCCGCGTGTTGCCCGTCACGGCATGGAGGCGATCACCGTGCCGCCGGGCGACACCGAGAAACTCGGTGAAGCCATCGACGCACTGATCAGCGATCCCGAGCGCCGCCGCCGCATGGGGCTTTCGGCCCGGACCCGCGCCGTGAGCCGCTATTCCGCCACCGCCTTCAGGGAAGGCATGGAATCCGTCTACCGCGCGGCCGTCACCGCCCCCTGCGGCGATGCCGCGCCCGTCGCCGAGGCGCCGCAGCCAACGGGCTGGCTCGACAGCTTGCGGATCGCTGCAGCGCTGGCCTGGTCCGACATGCGCCACCGCTATGTGCGCTCGCTGCTCGGTCCGTTCTGGATGTCGCTGCAGATGGCGATCGTGGTCGCGGTGCTCGGCTCGGTGATCGGCCAGATGTCGAACGCCGACATGCTGGCGCGGCTGCCGATGCTGGCCCTGTCGATGACGGCCTGGACCTTTCTCAACAGCGTCGTGCTCGATGCGACCACGGCGCTGCAGAACTCCGCGAGCCTGATCCGCGACCGGGCGCTGCCGCCGGTGATCTTCCTTCTGCAATGCACGTTCCGCCAGGGGCTGTTCGCCCTGCACAATGCCTGCGTCCCGCTCCTGCTGTGGCTGCTGCTGACGCCGCACGATCTCTCCGGCGCGCTCGCAGCGCTCCCGGGCCTGTCGCTGTTCGTGATCTGCACCTTCGGCCTGAGCCTCGTCCTCGGCGCGCTGGCGACGCGGTATCGCGACCTCAAGCCGATCATCGAATCGACGCTGATGCTCGCCTTCCTCGCCTCGCCCGTGATCTGGTCCGCCGACATGATCAATCACCGCTCCACCGTGATGCGGCTCAATCCGCTGACCCATCTGTTCGCGGTGTGGCGCGAGCCGCTGGCCGGCGGCCATGTCGATGCGACCAGCATCATCTATGTCCTGGTGGCGCTGGCGCTGCTGCTCGGTGCGAGCGTGCTGACGCTGGTCCATCTGCGCAAAGCCGCGTTCTGGATCTGACCGATGGCCTCGATCAACCTGCACAATGTCTGTCTCGATTATCCCCTCTACGGTGCCTACGACTTCTCGCTGAAGCGGCGCCTGCTCGGCCACCTCATCCGCGAGAAGGGCGAGACGCGGATCATCCGCGCGGTCGACAATGTCACGATCGAAGCCGAGGCCGGCACGCGCATCGGGCTTGCCGGCCCCAACGGCTCCGGCAAGTCGACGCTGCTGCGGCTGATCGCCGGGGTTTATCCGCCGAGCAGCGGCCGCGTCGCGGTCAGCGGCAATGTCGTGCCCCTGCTCGGCCTCAATGCCGGCGTGAACCTCGACTTCATCGCCGAGGACAACATCGCCCTGTTGCTGCGGATCAGCGGCCGCAAGCCGACACGCGCCGTGCTCGATGAGATCTGGGCCTTCACCGAGCTCGAAGAGCGCATGCAGCGGCTGCCGTTGCGGATGTTCTCCTCGGGCATGCTGATGCGCGTGCTGTTCGCGACCGCGACCGCCTTTCCGGCCGACATCCTCCTGCTCGACGAATGGCTGAGCGTGGTCGACGAGCATTTTGCCGAGAAGGCCGAGCGGCGGCTGCAGAACCTGGTCTCGCAGGCAGCGATCGTGATCATCGCCTCGCACGACCAGCCGCTGCTGCGCCGCACCTGCACCAGCATCATCAATCTCGACCACGGCCGCATCGCCTCGACCGTCGCGGTCGAGCCACCGTCGCCCTTTTCCTTCGAGCTCCGCGAGCAACGCGCATGAAACAGAACATCCTTGTCGTGTCCGAGGCGCTCGGCGAGCCCAACCACAAGCGCGGCATCTTCCATTTCACCCGCGAATTGATGCGCTCGCTCGCAGCCGAAGGCCATGATCTCACCCTGCTGGTCGAGACCACGCGGCGTTACCGCAAGCTGCGCCGGCGCGAGCGGCGCACAAAGCTGTTCCCGACGCAGTCGCGCAATATCGAGCTCCTGGCGCTCTATCGATTCCTCGACGAGATCAACATGAGCGAGCCGGCGACGCGCAGCGGCTTGCGGCGCACGCTCGACTGGGTCCGCCACAAGGCCACCATGTCGGTGTCGTTGGACTATATCGCCTGCTTCCTGCGTGCGATCGGCCTGCGCGGCCTGCACGCGCGGCTGATCGAGAACAGCACTGCGGCGCTCGAATACATCCCGCCGGATCTGCGCCACCTCGAGCTGTTCCGCGACTTCCAGCTCGAGCCCGGATTCTACAGCTATCAGGACTCCTCGGCCTTCTTCCTGCTGCCGCCGCCACGGATCGACGCGCGCAATTATGACGTCATCGTCATCGACACGCCGACACGGGTGTCGGTGAAACGCAGGCCGGATGCCAAGGTGATCTGCGTCGTGCACGATCTGCTGCCGCTCACCGATCTCAAGCTCAGCGACGTCGCAACGCGGCTGTTCCTGTCACGGCTGCTCACCAGCCTGCGTCAGGCCGACGAGCTCGCCTTCGTTTCAAACTATAGCATGATGCGGTTCAGGGATCTGTTACCGCAATTTGCGCACCTGCCGGCGCGGGTCGTGTATCCCCGCACCCGGTTCGACGCCCCGGATGTCCTGCACCTCCCAGCCCCGTCGGGGCGTCCGGGGCGGCCGAGCTTTGTCGTCATCGTCTCGAACGAGCCGCGCAAGAACGTCGCCACCGTCATTCGCGCGTTCCGCAACATCCCCCAGGCCGATCTGGTGGTGATCGGCCTGGCCGGCCAGATCAGCCGGATGCGCAACCTTCCGCCAAACATTCGTTTCGCCGGCTATGTCGACGAGCACGAGAAGGCCGCTTTGATCGCGGACGCGCATGGCCTGATCATGCCGAGCTTCGCCGAAGGTTTTGGCGTGCCGATCATCGAGGCGCTGGCTGCGAACACGCCCGTGCTCTGCTCCGACATAGCCGTGTTCCGCGAGGTCGCGGGCGAGCTCGCCGATTATTTCGATCCGTTTGCGACCGAGTCGATCGTGGCCTCCGTCACCCGCGTGCTGGCGCGGCAGGAGGAATGTCGTGGCCGAATCCGCGCGCGCCGCTCCGAGCTTGCCGAGCGTTTCGGCTACCAGACCCAGGCCCGCGATTTCCTCGGGCAACATTTGGCCCCGGAACGCCTCGTCGCGGCGCAATAGGCATGACCGTCGCCACGCTTCGACCGCGCAACGCCCAGCCCTGACTTACTGGCTGCGTTCGTGACCGACCTCGCCGGTGATGACGTCGCCGAACAGCTCCCAGGCTTGCCCGTTGAAGCGCATCAGCTGCATCTGCTCGATCGGGAAATAATCGTCCGGCGAGGTGTTCACCATGATGCCGGGCAGAATCAGGTCGGTGTGGAAGTTCTTCAGGTTGGCCGCCTGCTTCATGACGTTGTCGCGCGTGAGCGTGTCGCCGCACTGTTTCAGGACCTGCGCCATCGCCTCGGCCTGCACGTATCCGTAGATGTTGTTGGAATTGGCCTTGTCGCCGTCAGGGTAATATTTGTCCATGAATTCGCGCCATTTGATCACGGCCGGATCCTTGTCCCAGGTCGGATCGGTCGGATCCTTCAGATAGACGGTCGAGATGATGTCCTTGGCATAGTCGAGGCCGGCAGGCTTCAGGACCGAGGCGACCGAGGTCGCGGTGTTGGCCAGGAAGAACTTTGGCTTCCAGCCGAGCTCGCCGACCTTCCGGATCGCCTGCGCCGAGCCCTTTGGCGCTGCCCATGAGAAGAAGATGTCTGCACCGGAATCATGCAAGGCGACGATCTGCGAGTCGATCGAGGGATCGCTGACCTCATAGGACTTGTCGGCAATGATCATGTTGGCCTTGTCGCCGAGCCCGTCCTTCAGGCCCTTGAACTGGTCCTTGCCGGCGTCGTCGTTCTGCCAGAACACCGCGATCTTGCCGTTCGGGAAATTGTCGCGAATGTACTTTGCGTAAATCCGCCCCTCGCTCTGGTAGTTGGGCTGGAAGCCCATGGTCCACGGAAAGTTCTTCGGGTCCCCGAACTTGGTGCCGCCGGAGGCGACGAAGAGCTGCGGCACTCTCTTGGCGTTCATGTATTTCATGATCGCAGAGTTCGAGGGCGTGCCAAGCGCCTGGAAGATCAGCAGCACCTCATCGCTCTCGACCAGCTTGCGCGCCTGCTCGATCGCCTTCGGCGGCGAGTAGGCATCGTCATAGCTGACGAAGTTGATCTTGCGGCCGTTGATGCCACCCTGATCGTTGATCATTTTGAAGAACGCGGCCTCAGTCTTGCCGATCACGCCATAGGACGACGCCGGTCCGCTATAGGGCATGATGTTGCCGATCTTGATTTCGGTGTCGCTGGCGCCGGGATCGTATTTCTTCTCTGCCAAGGCCGGGGTCGTGACGAGCACTCCGGCAGCAAGCATGGCGAGGGCAGCAAGGCTTTTGCGACGACCCGGCATCGTTCTCTCCCCTATATAGTCTTGTTTTGAGAAGAGTGTCGCAAGGTGGCAAGCGACTGGCAAGCGGCAGGATTTTCCGCGGAGTGAAACGCTGGCTCGGAACTTAACCCACGCGCTGCAGCATTCTCACAGCCCGTCCGTCGATCACGATCAATGCGCTGCCGATGACGACCGCACCGGCGATCTCTCGCATGGAGATCGGCTCGCGCAGCACCAGCCATCCCAGAAGAATGGCGGTCACGGGAATGAGCAGCGTCACTAGCATCACATTGCTCGCGCCTGAGCGTCGTATGATCTGAAAGAAGACGATGTAGGCGAGCGCCGTCGAGAGCGCCGCGAGGCCCAGCACGGCAAGCCAGGTCGCCAGACCCGGAACAGGAAGACGCCACGGCTGCTCCACTGCACCGGCGACGATCGCCATCATCACAGTCGACGCCATCAGCTGAAACGTGGCCGTTCCCAGTGGCGGTGAGTCCTTCAGCAGCCGACGCGCGGCGAGCGCCGCAAAACCATAACTGAGCGCGCCGCCAAGGCAGAGTAGGATGCCGAACCCCTGCCCGGCGCGCGACTCGACACCCCACCCACGCAGGATGACCACGCCGGCGAGGCCCAGCGCCACGCCGGCCACCCGCCGCGCCTGCAACGCCTCTTCACCCGCCGCCGCCATCACCAGCACAGTGAACAGCGGCGTGGTCGCGTTCAGGATCGACGCCAGTCCGCTCGGAATGAAAGTCTGGCCGGCCACGATCAGCGAGAACGGAATGACGTTGTTGAGCAGCCCGATCACGACAAAGGCTCGCCAGCCCCTCACGCCCTTGGGAAAGCTGATCCCCTGCACACGCAGCAACGGCAGCAGAATGGCCGCGCCAAGGGCAACGCGCAAAAACACCAAGGTTAGCGGCGGCAGCTCCCGCAGCGCCGCGCCATTGAAGAAGAACGACCCGCCCCAGAGGATCGAGAGCACAGCAAGCAGCGACCAGTCTCGCGCGTCGATCCGGTTTTCATTCAAAGGCATGCGTCTTACCTCGGCGGTCGGGCCTGCCGCCTAGGCCAGCGCGACGCATCTCGCCACCCGATTTCCGACGAGACGAGGCTCATGACGATCGGCGAAAGCGGGCGTCGCCTGCAATATCAGTGATCACTGCCCCGATCACCAGTGCCCCGCCAATGAGCGCATGCACGGCCGGCACCTCGCTAAATCCCACCCAGATCCAGAACGCCATCAGCGGCGTCTCCAGCGTTGCGATCAGGGAGGCTTGGCCCGAAGGCAGCAGGCGCGAGCCGAGCATGTAGAAGGTCAGGCCGAGCGCGACCTGGAGGCAGCCGAACATCGCAAGGATCGCAAGGCTGTTGCCGCCGACATGGGCGATGTCGTGGGCGAACGGCAGGCTGACGAGGCTGCCGATGAAGTTCGACAGTGCTGCCGTCGCAACCATCGAGGTCTCCTTGTGGCGCCGAACGACGACCGTCATGGCCGAGATCGCGAGGACCATCAGGCAGCTCAGGGCCACGCCGCCGATATCGGCGCCGGATCTGATGCCGCCGACGGTGATGGCGACGCCGGCAAAGGCAACGAGGCTCGCGATCAGGGTGCGCCATGTCGCGGCTTCGCCGAGCCACAGCCATGCCAGCGCCGCCGCCACGAACGGCTGGGTCGCGATCAGCACCGCGACATTCATGACATCGGTCATCTGGAGCGCGGGAATGAACGAGATCATGCCGAGCGCAGATAACGACGCCACGAGCAATCCGCCGCGTCCCGGCACCACCAATTGCCACAACGCGCCCGGCCCCTGCATCAGGACGAGAAGCACCGAGATCAGACCGCCGCCGAACAGGCCGCGCCAGAACAGGATGGTCCAGGGATCGAACGGCAAAAGCCGCGTGAAAAACGGCGCCGTGCTCCAGGCAATCGCCGCCGCGGTAACGAGGGCCATGCCGAGACCGCGCTCCGATCGAGGCTGCCCCCATGTCATATGGCTCCGATTAGGAGGTTTTCGTTTTTGGTTGAGAGAGGAACTCGAGCACGCTCTCAGCCAGCGTCACACTCCTGAGTAGCACGAGTTCTCCTTTCTGCCGCAATCTTGGCGTGTAGTTCCACCGCCGATACGGTATGGAGGGCGAAGCGATGAAATTAAGTCTCACAAGCGGCATAATGGGCGCAAGTCTGATGTTGGGGTGTTCTTTGCTGATCGGCCCAATGGCTCACGGAGCACCGCAGACGTGCTCGGTCGAGAAGCTCCAGGGCCGCTACGTATTTACTGGCCAGGGCACGAACTATCATTACGGTGCGTTCGACTTTGACGGGTCGGGAAAGTTTTCAGGCAAACAGACCTCGCTGCGCCATGCGATCGTTCAACGCGAAGCTCTGAATGGTACGTACACGATTGATCAGGACTGCACCGGCGTGATGACCCTCGAAGGTCAACCAGGTGGCACGGCGCACTGGGACGTCTTTTTGACCGACGATGGGAAGAAGGGACGCATGATCCGAACGGATTCCGGTGTGGCGGGCCTGCGCAACTTCGAGCAATAGAGCAGCTCAAATCAACGGACCGTCCCCGGCGGTCGGGCCGCGTTCGTGCTTGGAAGCGTCGGCGATCAGACAGCGCCTTTCGGCCGCGACACCAGCTCGATCATCCTGCCTTCGTCGTCGTCGGGCATCGCGGCCTTGGCCTGCGCGTAGGACTCGACGGCGGCGCGCGAGACCAGCGGCTTGTCGGCCAGCAGGCTCTCGGCGAGCTTGACGGCGTAGGCGGCATCCTTGTGCCGGAGCGCGGCCGTGAACGTGGCACCGCTGAAGTCGCGGGCGACCATGCGCTTGGAATGGCGCTGCACCTGCGGGCTGGCGGCGACGCCCGCCTGGATCGACTCCAGCACCAGCTTCATGTCGAGCCCGGCCTGCTCGGCGATCGCGAGGCCCTCGGCGAGGCCCGCGATCTGGATCGCGCCCAGGAGATTGTTGATGAGCTTGTAGACCGTGCCGGATCCGACCGCGCCGAAATGGCGGATGGTCGAGCCGATCGGTTCGAGGAACGGGCGCGCCCGCTCGAGGTCGGCCGCGTCAGCGCCGGCAAGCAACGTCAGCTTTCCGGCCGCGGCCGCATCCGGCAATCCCGTCACGGGGCAGTCGATGTAGATCAGCCCGCGCGCATTGAGCTCGCGGCCCATCTCGCGCGCATGATCATAGGAAACGGTGGAGCACTCGATCGCAATGGTGCCGGCCTTGGCCGTCTTGGCCGCGCCGTTGAGCCCGAGCCAGACGGCGCGCGAGGCCTCGTCATCGGCGACCATGGTCACGACCGCGTCGGCATCGATCGCGGCATCCTCGGGCGAAGTCGCCCAATGCGCGCCGCGCGCGATCAGGTCTTCTGCTTTTGCCCTGCTGCGATTCCACAGCGTCACCGTAAAACCGGCATCGAGATAGCGGCCGGCCATGCCATGGCCCATCCGCCCCAATCCGATGAAGGCAACGCGGGGCATGATCAGTCCACGTCCTCGATGTCGGCGCCGGTGGTGCCGAAGGCGCGCTGCGCCAGGGTCGCGGCCATGAAGTCGTCGAGCTCGCCGTTGAGCACGCCCGAGGTGTCGGAGGTCTGCACGCCGGTGCGCAGGTCCTTCACCATCTGATAGGGCTGCAGCACGTAGGAGCGGATCTGGTGGCCCCAGCCGATTTCGGTCCTGGCGGCCTGGTCGGCGGCGGCCTTCTCCTCGCGCTTCTTCAGCTCGATCTCGTAAAGCCGCGCGCGCAGCATATCCCAGGCCTGCGCCCGGTTCTTGTGCTGGGAGCGGCCGGCCTGGCAGACCACCGCGACGCCGGTCGGGATATGCGTCAGGCGCACCGCGGATTCGGTCTTGTTGACGTGCTGACCGCCGGCGCCGCCCGACCGCATGGTGTCGACGCGGACGTCGGCTTCCTTGATGTCGATCTTGATGCTGTCGTCAATGACGGGGAATACCTGCACGCTGGAGAAAGACGTATGCCGCCGCGCGTTGGAATCGAACGGCGAGATGCGCACCAACCGGTGCACGCCGGCCTCGGTCTTCAGCCAGCCATAGGCATTGTGGCCGGAGACCTGGATGGTCGCGGACTTGATGCCGGCTTCTTCGCCCTCGGACTCTTCGAGGAATTCGACCTTGAAGCCGTGCGTCTCGGCCCAGCGCGTGTACATGCGCAACAGCATCTGCGCCCAGTCCTGGCTCTCGGTGCCGCCGGCGCCGGCATGGACTTCGAGATAGGAGTCGAAGCGATCGGCCTCGCCCGACAGCAGCGCCTCAAGCTCGCGCCGGGCGACTTCCTTCTTGAGGCTCTTGAGTGCGGCTTCAGCTTCGGCCACGACACCGGCGTCGCCCTCGGCCTCGCCGAGCTCGATCATCCCGATATCGTCCTCGAGCTCCTGCTCGACCTTGCCGATGCCCGAGAGCGAATCCTCCAGCGAGGTTCGCTCCTGCATCAGCTTTTGGGCTTTCTGGGGATCGTTCCAGAGATTGGGATCTTCTGCGAGCTTGTTCAGCTCAGCGAGGCGCGCCGTCGATTTCTCGACGTCAAAGATGCCTCCTCAGCAGCCCGACCGACTGCTTGATCTCTTCTACCAACCGTTCGATTTCGGCGCGCATGTCGTTCTCTGGTCTCGCGGAATCCCGCGTGCAATTGAAAAGGGGATGTAACGGCGGCGGCTGCAAAGCGCAACCGCCGGCCTCGTCTGTCTGCCCCGTTATCCGCTAGTACAGCCCGCCGGTGCCCGGCCGCATGAAGAAGCCGGAATCCGGCTGCTGCTGCGGCGCCCCCGGCGCGCCGCGGCCGTCAGCATCAGCGACGCCAATGACGGAGTAGTTATCCGGCGGCGCCGTACCCGGCTTGAAGGCTTCCAGAATGGTTCCGCCGGTCTCGCCGGGGCCGGCGCGCATGCCGGTCTTGGAGACGACGCGAACCAGCTTAATGCCGGCCGGCACCTTGAACGGGACCGCGGGCTTGTCGGCAAGCGCAAGCTTGAGGAAATCGCGCGCGATCGGGGCAGAGAGATGGCCGCCGGTTGCGGCATTGCCTCTGCCGAGCGAGCGCGGCTTGTCGTAGCCCATGTAGATGGCAACTGCGATGTCCGGCGAGAAGCCGACGAACCACGCGTCCTTGGCCTCGTTGGTGGTGCCGGTCTTGCCGGCGATCGGCTTGCCGACTTCCTTCACGACGGTCGCGGTACCGGCCTGGACCACGCCCTCCAGCAGCTCGGTGATCTGATAGGCGGTCATCGAGTCCAGCACCTGCTCGCGACGATCGATCAGCTGCGGCTCGGCCTGGTTCTTCCAGCCGCCGGGCGCGTCGCAGCCGCGGCATTCGCGCTGGTCATGCTTGAAGATGGTGCGGCCGTAGCGATCCTGGATACGGTCGATCAAGGTCGGCTTCACGCGGCGGCCGCCATTGGCGAGCATCGAATAGGCCGTGACCATGCGCATTGCCGTGGTTTCGCCGGCGCCGAGTGCATAGGAGAGATAGTTCGGCAGCTCATCGTAGACACCGAAGCGGCGCGCATATTCGCCGATCAGGGGCATGCCGATGTCTTGCGCAAGCCGCACCGTCACCGTGTTGCGCGACAGCCGCAGCGCATTGCGCAAGGTCATCGGACCCATATACTTGCCGGCATCAAAGTTTTCCGGCCGCCACACACCGGCGCCCTGGCCCTGATCGATTTCGATCGGCGCGTCGAGCACGACGGTCGAGGGCGTGTAGCCGTTGTCGAGTGCGGCCGAATAGACGATCGGCTTGAACGACGATCCCGGCTGCCGGTAGGCCTGGGTGGCGCGATTGAATTGGCTCTGGTCGAACGAGAAGCCGCCGACCATTGCGAGCACGCGACCGGTCCAGGGGTCCATCACTACCATCGCGCCCGATACTTCGGGTATCTGGCGCAGGCGGTATTGGCCTTCGACCGGTTGTCCTTCCTTGGTGTAGAGCGGATCGGCATAGATCACGTCGCCGGGTTGGAGCACCTGCGACACACCCGTGGCAGCCCTGCCCTTCCCGGCTCCCGAAGCCGCCTTCGCCCATTTGACGCCGTCAAGCGTGATCAGGCCGGTCTCGCGCTGCTTGCTGACGGCGCCGCCTAGCTCGCGGTTCGGCTGGAAGCCGATCCGCGCCGACTGGTCGCTGGTTTCCAGCACCACCGCCATGCGCCACGGCGAGATGTCGGAGAGCGACTTGATCTCGGCGAGCTTCACGCCCCAGTCGCCCGAAATATCGAGCTTGCTCATGGCGCCGCGATAACCCTGCTGCTCATCATAGTTGACGAGGCCGGCAACCATGGTCTTGCGCGCCATGACCTGGATCTTCGGATCGAGCGTGGTGCGCACCGAGAGGCCACCCTCATACAGCTTCTTCTCGCCATAGCGCTCGAAGATGTCGCGGCGGACCTCTTCGGCGAAATATTCGCCGGCGAATGTGTGGGCACCGTTGGAGCGGTTGGTGACGGCCAGCGGCTCCTTGCGCGCCTTGTCGGCGTCGGCCTGCTTGATCCAGCCGTTCTCCTGGAGGCGGTCGATCACGTAATTGCGGCGCTCGATGGCGCGGTCGCGGTTACGCACCGGATGCAGCGTCGCCGGCATCTTCGGCAGCGCCGCGAGGTATGAGGCTTCCGCCACGGTGAGCTCGTTCACCGACTTGTCGAAATAGACCAGCGAGGCGGCTGCGATGCCGTAGGCGCCGAGGCCGAGATAAATTTCGTTGAGATACAGCTCGAGAATCTTGTCCTTCGAATAGGTCTTCTCGATCCGCATCGCGAGCAAGGCTTCCTTGATCTTGCGCGCGAACGAGACCTCGTTGGTCAGAAGGAAGTTCTTGGCGACCTGCTGGGTGATCGTGGAAGCGCCCTGCGGACGGCGGTTTGAGCCGTAGTTCTGCAGATAGACCAGGCCGGCGCGGGCCATGCCGGTGTAGTCGATGCCGCCATGCTCGTAGAAATTCTTGTCTTCGGCGGCGAGGAACGCGTTGATCACGAGTTTCGGCACCGCCTGGATCGGGAGGTACAGCCGCCGCTCCTTGGCGTATTCGCCGAGCAGCGAGCCGTCGACCGCGTGCACGCGGGTCATCACCGGCGGCTCGTAATCCTGAAGCTGAGAGTAGTCGGGCAAATCCTTGGAGAAATGCCAGATCAGGCCTGCCACGGCACCGACACCGACAAGGAACACCACCGTTCCCGCGGCGAACAGGAAGCCCATGAACCGCACAAGCAAGCGCATTATGTGTTTATCCGTTTAATCCCTGGATCGGCCCAAGAGCAGACCAAGATCAGCCTCAAGGCGCCCCAAACGGACGCCATCCTCACGTCGCGAACTCCCCGGCCTACTCAATACCATCGATGCCGGACCGAAAGACGCTTGCCGAAACGGGATTCTCGTCGATTCCGGAACCCCCTGCGCCGGTTTTATAAAGCGTCCGCTGTGGCCAAACTAGGGCTTAACATCGGAACCGGCGTTTCCTGTTTAATTGCTGGCCCCCGCCGTCGCCATCCGCTTGGCCAGGAACGTGTCGATCGCCTGGGCCATCGAACCCACCGCGCGCGACCGCCAGCCCTCGGACACGAGGTGCTCGAGGTCGCCCTTGTTGGAGACGTAGCCGATCTCGACCAGCACCGAGGGCACGTCGGGGGCTTTCAGCACCCGGAAACCGGCCGACTTCAGTGGATGCTTGTGCATCCGCACGGTCGACTTCATTTCGCCCATCAGCAAATGCGCAAAACGGTTTGAAAAGGTGCGGGTTTCCCGCTGCGTTAGATCGATCAGGATGTCGGCGACGTCGGTCGGCTCTTCCGCGAGATTGAAGCCGGCAATCGCGTCCGCGCGATTTTCGGCATCGGCCAGGCGCTGGGCCTCGGCGTCGGAGGCCTTGTCCGAGAGCGTGTAGATGGTGGCGCCCTGCGCGTCGCCCTCGGCTTTCGGCAGCGCATCGGCGTGGATCGAGACGAACAGCGCGGCGTTCAGATTGCGGGCGACTTTGGACCGGTCATTGAGCGGAATGAAGGTGTCGTCGTCCCGCGTCATCACCACCCGGTATTTGCCGGCCTTTTCCAGCCGGTCGCGCAGCGCCAGGCCAAAGGCGAGCACCAGATTCTTCTCGCTCTCGCCGTTCGACTGGGTGCCGTTGTCGATGCCGCCATGGCCGGGGTCAATCACAACGACCGGACGGCCGTCGGACGGTGCCCCTGGCTTTTGCGGCGCCGATTCGGGCGCGACAGCAATCGTTGCCGGAGGCGCGGCGGCAATCGCTGGCCGCAGTTCGGGCCGATTCTCCGGGGCGGGCGTCTGCACGAAAGCCGCGCGGTCGACCTCCTCCAGCTCGAGCACGAGCCGGGCCGGCTGGCCGTTGGCCGCCTCGAGCACATAGGAATTGGCGATCTTGGCGGGCCCGGTCAGGTCGAACACGATTCGGGAGCCACCGGGCATCACGAGCCCGTAGCGGAAGGCCTTGACCAGCCCTCGCCCGGACCCAGTGCCCGGGCCCAGCTGAAAATTGACCTGGGGAACGTCGACCACGACCCGGTAGGGATCGGCGAGCGTCGTGGCGCGGAAGCTGACGGTCTGGTCGAGGTCGAGAATGAAGCGGGTCTGCTTGCCGTCACCGGCCAGGCGCGCAGCGGTGGCAATCGGAAAATTCGTCGTCGCAACAGAGGGTTGCGATGGGGTTTCGGCCGCGTTCAGACGCGAGGAATCGGCGCACGGCGACGCCGCGGCACACAGCAGCGCAACCCCCAGCAAAACCCTTTGATTTGTGCGGCTCGCCACCGAATCCGTGCCTCCGAGCGGCCCTCTTTAACGCAATAGAACCACAGGGTTAAACGATCCTTAATGACGGAAACACGAAACTGTCCGACTGTGACCGGCGTGCGACGCTCCCTTGCACGGATGGCCCATTCCTCGTATGTACGGATTGCTGACGGCCAATAATTTCCGGTTGTGTCGCATTCAGCCTCCCGGTGCAGCGCCGGAACTCCCAAGGTTTGGGAATTCCAGCGTTTTTCTGTTCCCCTCTAAGACCAGCGCGGTGCGCGGCAGCGAGGTGGAGCGGGGCAAGCCCCGGCGGCGGACGGTTTCCGGTTACCAACTGTTTCCGGAGCAGTTTTGACAGCGACGCGGCCAGTTACCCGATCCCTTAATCCCAAGGGGGCGGTTCTTGATCCAAGGCGAGCGCGCACGCGCCATGCCCGGCCAGCAGCAACTGATTAGGGGCGGCCCCGCCGCCCGATGTTTCATACGGGCCGACGCTTGATGCGCCAGACTGTGCCGACGAATTCTGAAGGACCTTTCGCGACGCTGCGGAGTGACGCTCCCGCGCGCCGTTTCGGTCCTGAAGCTTCCGGTTCGGCAAGGCGCGAGAGACGGCGTTTCGGCCTTCCCCTCACCCCCGAATCAGGTGGACCGTCGCGTCACCCGGCAGCGCTCTTCGCGCCCACGGTCGATCGCGCCCGCCGCCGCCAAGAGTTAAGACATGCCCAACAAGATGTTGATCGATGCCACCCACCCGGAAGAGACCCGGGTCGTCGTGGTCCGCGGCAATCGCGTCGAAGAGTTTGACTTCGAGACCGCGCAACGCAAGCAACTGCGCGGGAATATCTACCTCGCCAAGGTCACAAGGGTCGAACCCTCGCTCCAGGCCGCTTTCGTTGAATATGGCGGCAACCGCCACGGCTTCCTCGCCTTCAGCGAAATCCATCCCGACTACTACCAGATCCCGGTCGCCGACCGGCAGGCGCTGATCGAGGCCGAAGAGCAGGCCCATCGCGAAGCCGAGGAAGAGAGCGAGAACCGCTCCCACGGCCGCCGCCGCTCGCGCCACCGCAACGCCCGCCGCCGCGGTCAAGGCGAACGTGTCCGCAGCGAGATCGTCGAGGGTCTCGCCGATCCGGCCGGCCAGCCGGTCGAGGGCAAGGCCCTGCCGGAGCACGCCGAGGGCGCTCTGCATGAGGGCGAGCACCTGCACGCCGATGCCGAGCAACGCGGCGAGCATGAAGGTCACGACCACGATCATCATGACCATGATCACGATGATCACGGGCATGACGATCATGAGCACGATGATCACCATCACGCTCACGATCATGACGACCATGGCCATGACGACGCGCACGATCATCACGACCATGATCATGCCGACGAGACGCCCGCGCCTGTCGCGGCGATCGGCGCCGAGCCCGCCGTCGTTGCCGAGCCTCAGGAAGCTCCCGCCTTCGAAACGCATGACGAGGAAACGCATGGCGAGGCTTTTGCCGAAGCCGTGACCTCCGTCACCGAGCCGGCCGATGCCGTCTACTCCGCCGGCGAGAGCACTGAAGCGCCGCATCAGGACGCCGAAGCGAGGGCCGACGAAGACGACGAGGACGATGACGATGGTGAGGAAGCCGAGGAGGAGCACGTCGAATCCGTCGGCGGTGACGACGTGCTCGAGGAAGTGCCGGAGCGCACGTTCCGCCCGCGCCGCCAGTACAAGATCCAGGAAGTCATCAAGCGCCGCCAGGTGATGCTGGTGCAGGTGGTCAAGGAAGAGCGCGGCAACAAGGGCGCGGCGCTGACGACCTACCTCTCGCTCGCCGGCCGCTATGCCGTTCTGATGCCGAACACCGCCCGTGGTGGCGGCATCAGCCGCAAGATCACCTCGGCCCAGGACCGTTCGCGCCTGAAGGAAGTGGTGCAGGATCTCGACGTGCCCGAGGGCATGGGCATCATCCTGCGCACCGCGGGTGCCGCCCGCACCAAGCCCGAGATCAAGCGCGACTTCGAGTACCTGATCCGGATGTGGGAGACGGTACGCGACCTGACGCTGAAGTCGCAGGCCCCGACGCTGGTCTACGAGGAAGGCTCGCTGATCAAGCGCTCGCTGCGCGACCTCTACAACAAGGAGATCGACGAGATCTCGGTGGCCGGTGAATCCGGCTACCGCGAAGCCCGCGACTTCATGAAGATGCTGATGCCCGCCAATGTCAGCGCGGTGAAGCAGTATCGCGACGGCCAGCCGCTGTTCTCGCGCATGGGCGTCGAGAGCCAGCTCGATGCGATGTTCTCGCCGACCGTACAGTTGCGCTCTGGCGGTTACATCGTCATCAACCAGACCGAGGCGCTGGTCTCGATCGACGTCAACTCCGGACGATCGACGCGCGAGCACCATATCGAGGACACCGCGCTCAAGACCAATCTGGAGGCGTCCGAAGAGGTCGCCCGCCAGCTCCGCCTGCGCGATCTCGCCGGCCTGATCGTCATCGACTTCATCGATATGGACGAGAAGCGCAACAACCGTGCGGTCGAGCGCAAGCTGTCCGACTGCCTGCGGCAGGATCGTGCACGCATCCAGGTCGGGCGCATCTCGCATTTCGGCCTGCTCGAGATGTCGCGCCAGCGCATCCGCGCCAGCGTGCTGGAATCCTCGACCGATCCCTGCCCGCATTGCGGCGGCACCGGCCATGTCCGCTCGGTGTCCTCGGTGGCGCTGCAGCTGCTGCGCGGCCTCGAAGAGATCCTGATGAAGGGCGCGACCCACAACCTCGTGGTCCGCACCCGCACCGACGTCGCGCTCTATGTGCTGAACCACAAGCGTGGTCATCTGCGCGATCTCGAAAACGGCTTCAAGGTCTCGCTGTCTGTCATCGCCGACCCCAGCGTCAGCGGACCGCAGGCCTATGTCATCGACCGCGGCGAGCAGGTGCATACGCTCGAAGCCGCCAAGGCGCTGCTGGCGGCACAGGCGGCCGCAAGCCCGCCGCCGCTGGCCGAAGAGGCCTATGACGACGAGGAGCTCGATACGGAGCTGGAATCCGAGGTCGAGACCGAGGAAACCGAAGGTCTCTCCGAAGAGCAGGCCGCAGGCGATGCTTCGCCCGAGCAGGACGGCCAGCGCCGCAAGCGCCGCCGCCGCCGGCGTGGCCGCGGCGGTCAGCGCGACGGCGAGGCGCGCGAGGATGGTGCTCCCGCTTCTCCTGAAGGGGCCGTAGCGGTCGCAGGCGAAGGTGAAGAGGACGCCGAGGCCGAACAGGACGGCGAGGAAGGCGAAGAACAGGCCGCCCGTGGCGAGCAGCAGGGTAGCGGCGACCGCCGTCGCCGGCGTGGTCGCAGGGGTGGACGTCGTCGGCGCGGTACCGGCGAGGAGGGTCTCGCCGGCTCCATCGGCGACGAGCTCACGGGCAATCCGCCGTCGGAAGCAACCGAAGCGGTCGCTGATTTCGATAGCTCCGGCAGCGAGACAGCTCCCTCGATTGCGCATTCGGAGCATATCGCGCCGGTCGAAACGTCCCAGCCCGAGTTTCAGTTGCAGGCCCCGGTTGAAACGCCGGTGCAGCCCGCGCCCTCTGAGGAAGAGCCCGCATCGGACGACAAGGCGGCACGACGCCGCTCCACCGTCCGGGAGAAGGTGAGCTTCCTGTCGAGCAACTCGAGCGAGCCGGCAACCCCGGTTGCAGCAGCGCCGGAGCCGGCTGCTCCGCCCGCGCCTGAGCCTGCGCCGGAAGCCGCAAGCGAGACGCCGGCCGCACCGCGTCGCGCCGGCTGGTGGTCACGCCGTTTCGGCGGCGGCGAATAGAGCCAGCGTCCGAATAAAAAACGCCCGGCCTGGCCGGGCGTTTTTCATTTCACGCCTCGCCTGAAGGTTACGGCGGCGGCAGTTCGTCGTCACCGAGCGGCGCCACCTCGCGCGAAGCGATCTGGCGAAGCTGGTCGTAGAGATCAGGCGCCTCGCTGGTGCAGAGACAGACGCCCTTGGCGGACGGTGCCTCGCCGGCGTTGAGATAGGCGTGGCCCATGGTGCTATCGAGATAGATGCCGTCGCCCTCGCCAAGGATCTCCGGCGCGTAGAACTCGGTGTGAACCGCGACGCGTCCGCTCGTCACCAGAAAATACTCTTCGCCGGCATGGCGCAGCAGCGGACCGAATTCGTCCAGCGAGCGCGCGCGGACCTCGGCCACGATCGGCACCATGCGCTTGCCGATCAGGTCGGTGCATTGATAGGTGTAGGTGTAGAATTTCGTGGCGATCAGCTGCCCCTGCCCGGCCCGGCTGATGCTCCGCCGCGCGGTGACCGGCCTGCCTTGCGTAGGCGCTGCGACCGCCGGATTGAACAGCTCCGCGATCTCCATCTTCAAGCCGGAGGTAAGCTGGAGCAGCTTGTCGTAGGTCAGCGACATCAGGCCATTCTCGACCTTCGACAGGGTCGACAGCGCCATGCCCGTTCGCTCCGCCACCTGCTTGAGCGTCAGGCCGCGCGCCTGGCGCGCCGCCTTGAGGCATTGGCCGAGCTGGGAGTTGGCACCTTCGGGCGTCGTGATCTCGCTCATGCGGTATGTCTATCACGCTGCCGGGAAAAAATATTGGCCGATCGGCCTAATCTTTTCGGCGTGATCCGCCGCACAATACCTCTCCAGGGTGGCCTCCCGGGCACACAAGCCAGGATTTGTGCATGAATTGCCCCGATTTGGCGAATATTGGTGCGTTGAACGCGGTTTCCGATATGCTAAATCGTTTTCACAATTTGAAAGGGCCTGGCGTTGTCCGAACTTTGCGACACGAGTGCCGTCGAGCTGCGCCGTCTGCTGACCGCACGGGCGATCTCGCCTGTCGAGCTGCTCGACGCCTGCCTGTCCCGCATCGGCGCCATCAATGCCGCCGTCAATGCGGTCGTGACGCTCGACGAGCCGGGTGCACGTGCCGCCGCGAAGAAGGCTGAGGCCGCGATCCTGCGCGGCGAGGATCATGGCGCGCTGCACGGGCTCCCCGTCCTGATCAAGGATACGCAAGACACCGCCGGAATGCGCTCGACCTACGGCAGTCCCCTGTTGCGCGACAATGTCCCTGCCGCCGACCAGGGCTCGATCGCGCGGCTGCGTGCGGCGGGCGCCATCATCTTCGGCAAGACCAATACGCCGGAATGGGCGGCGGGCGGCAACACCCGCAATCCCGTCTTCGGTGCGACCGGCAATCCCTTCGATCCCATGCGCTCGGCGGCCGGCTCCTCCGGCGGATCGGCGGTCGCGCTCGCCTGCGGCATGGCACCGCTCGCCTCGGGCTCCGACACCGGGGGATCCCTGCGCAATCCCGCGGGCTATGCCGGTATCGTCGGCATGCGTCCCTCCTACGGCCTCGTGGCGAGCGAAAAGCGCGCCTTCGGCTGGTCCAATCTGTCGACCGACGGACCGATGGCCCGCAGCGTCGCCGATACCGCGCTAATGCTGTCGGTGATGGCGAGCGATGATGCCCGCGATCCGCTCGCCTACACGCTTTCCGGCGAGCCCCTGCGCGGGCGCGCCGAGCGCTGGTCCGCGCCGCGCCCCGCGGAGCTTGGCAAGCTGCGCCTTGCCTTCACCGAAGACTTCGGCTTCGCACCGACCGAGCAAGCCATCCGCCGCGTGTTCCGCGATCGCGTGAAGAGGCTTGCGCCGCTGTTCGCCGAAAGCCGAGAGGCGACGCCGGACTGCACCGGCGCAGACGACGCCTTCGCCGTGCTGCGCGCCGGCCTGTTCCTGGCGATGCACGGCAAGAACTACAAAGAGCGGCCCGAGATGCTCGGCCCCAATGTCCGCGCCAATGTCGAGGAAGGCCTGAGCTACACGCTCGAAGATCACGGTCGTGCCGCGACGACGCAAACGCGGATCTATCGTGCCTATCAAAGCTTCTTCGAGACCTGCGACGTACTGATCAGCCCGACGATCACGCTCAGTCCGCGGCCGTGGTCGGAGCTTTATCCCGCCGAGATCGACGGGGCGCCTACGAAATCCTACTTCCACTGGCTCGCGCTCGCCTATGCCGTCACGCTTCCCGGCCATCCCGCGATCAGCATTCCGCTCGGCGTCGATGAAGCCGGCTTGCCCTTCGGCCTGCAGATCGTTGGCCCGCGCGGTGGCGATGCCATCGTGCTCGCCATTGCCGCAAGCCTGGAGGCCGCGTTCGCGGGCGATGCGCAATTGTGCCGGCCGGTGCCTGACCTGGCGCGACTTGCGACGGCGCCGCCGCTGGCGTCCGCGCCCGGCTTCCTCACCTGGGAATAGACCAAGCAAACAGGCAAGCCCGCCGGGTCGCCGGCAAAGCGGAGATCAGCATGGCCGAATTGTCGAACCGCAAGACCGGCATCGTCGCCTTCGTCCTGCTCTATGTGGCCTACTGCATCTCCTACATCGACCGCGCCGCGATCTCGCTGGCGCTGGCGCAGATCGGCAAGGACTTCAATCTCCAGGCTGCCGATCTCGGCATCGTCATCAGCGCGTTCTTCTTAGGCTACGCCGCGATGCAGGTGCCGGGCGGATGGCTCTCCGACCGCTTCGGCTCGAAATATGTGGTGATCGTCACCATCGTGATGTGGTCGCTGTTCACGGCCTTCACCCGTCTCGCCTGGTCGCTGACCTCGCTGATCGCGATCCGCTTCGTCTTCGGCATCGCCGAGGGCGGCTTTCCGCCGGCAAGCATTCGCGCCATCGCCGAGGTATTCAAGAGGGACAGCCGGCCCAAAATGTCGGCGCTGCTGCTGTCGTCGAACTATGCCGGCAGCATGGTCGCACCGCTGATCATGGCGCCGTTGATCGTCTGGCTCGGCTGGCGCCACGCCTTCAACGCGATCGGCATCGCCGGCATCGTCTTCGCGGTGATCTATTTCGTCTTCGTCCCGTATCTCGGACGCCCGGACAAAGCGGCTACGGGCCCATCGGCAAAGGCCGAACAGCGCGCGCCGATGCGCGAGCTCATGAGGAATCCGCTGCTGTGGCAGCTGATGGTCGTGTGGTTCGGCCTCAGTTGCGTCAACAAGGGCCTGGATTCCTGGATGCCGCTCTATCTGCTGCAGCAACGCGGGCTCGACCTCAAGACCGTCGGCGTGGTGGCGCCGATCCCGTTCGTGATGGCGACATTCGCGACGGCGATCGGCGGCTGGGTCATGACCACGTTCTTTGCCGAGCGGGAAAAATATCTGCTGATCGGCAGCTCCGCGTTGACCGGCATCTTCCTCTACGCCATGTACAAGGCGGAGACGATCACGGTGCTGATCGCCTATCAGTCGCTGGTCTACTTCTTCAAATCCTTCGTGCTGGCCGCTGTGATTGCGCTCCCGACCAAACTGCTCCGCGACGACCAGATCGGATCGGGCGTCGGCATGGTCAATCTCGGCGGCCAGAGTGCAGGCTTCGTCGCACCGGCGGCGATAGGCTTCATCGTGACCGGAACCGGATCGTTCGATGCCGCCTTCGGCTTCCTGGTGGCGATGACGGCGCTGTCGGTCGTCGTCGCCACGACCATCAACACGGCGCAGCCCAAGCTTGCGCCGAAGCCAGCCTGACAGGAGAGTTCTGCCGATGCAAAGCGCAATCATTCTCGGCGGCGGCATGGTGGGCGTCGGCGCCGCCTTGCATCTGAGGCAACGCGGCTGGACCGTCACGCTGGTCGACCGCAGGGAGCCCGGCCGCGAGACCAGCTACGGCAATGCCGGGATGATCCAGGCGGAAGCGGTACGGCCCTATCCGATGCCGCGCGATCTCGCCTCGCTCGTGAAGATCGCGACCGGCCGCACCAACGACGTGCGCTACAGCTTGTCCTCGCTGCATCGCCACGTCGAGCCCCTGCTCCGCTATTGGTGGCATTCGGCGCCGAAGCGGCATCGCGAGGCGATCGCCGCCTGGGCGCAGCTGATCGCCTATGCGACGCCCGAGCACGACATCCTCATCCGCGAGGCCCATGCCGACAATCTGATCCGCCGCGCCGGCTATCGCGCGCTGTTTCGCGACGCCGCCGCGCTCGACGATTCAATCAAGGCCGCGGAAGCAGATCGCCGCGAGTTCGGCGTGAATTTTCGCGTGCTCTCGGGCAGCGAGCTGACCAAGGCCGAGCCGATTCTGCGCGACGATCTCCCCGGCGCGATCCATTGGCTCGATACCTGGACCGTGTCCGACCCCGGCGCCCTGGTCACGGCCTATGCCGATCTGTTCGAGCGGCTCGGCGGCACCATCGTGCTCGGCGATGCGCAGTCGCTGCAGCAGACCGCGACCGGATGGTCGGTCGACACCGACAATGGCCGCATCGATGCCGCCAACGCCGTCGTGACGCTCGGGCCGTGGTCGCCGGATCTCCTGCACAAGTTCGGCTACCGGATTCCGCTGGTGCGCAAGCGCGGCTACCACATGCATTACAGCGGCGGCGCCTCGCTCGATCTGCCGCTGGTCGACAAGGGCAGCGGCTATGCCATGGGGCCGATGGCCAAGGGCATCCGCATCACCACCGGTGCGGAGTTGACCGGCCCGGATGCACTGGCAACGCCGGTGCAGCTCGCCAGCGCCGAAGCCTCGGCGCGCGAGCTGATCGATCTCGGCAAGCGCGCCGAACCGGAGCCGTGGTTCGGCACCCGCCCCTGCACACCGGACATGGTGCCGGTGCTCGGTCGCGCCCCGCGCCACCCCGGCCTCTGGATGAATTTCGGCCACGGCCACCAGGGCTTTACGCTCGGCCCCGCCACCGGACGCCTGCTCGCGGAGATGATGAACGGCGAGACGCCCTCGATCGATCCGACGCCGTACCGGCCGGAGCGGTTCTAGGGACGAACAGACCCGACTTTATCGAGCAGGTTAAAGCTACAACCGCGCCCTGGCCGTAAGATAGACGTTGAGCCGACCTCCTCTCAGTCAATACGAGAATAGGCAGCTTTCAATTGCACTTGACGAGGGGATGAGCACATCCCATGATTGCACATAAACTAAATTGCGTATTTTCATGAAGCCCTCGCAAGATCCGGCCACGAGCCCGTAAGTTTGCCGGACAAGAGTCCAATGCATGTTGGGGCTGCGCGGGATTGAGGTCGTTCAATGTCTGTTGGGCGTAACGCTAGAGTCGCAAAATGGATAGATTACACAGACAACCGAGCTCCATCTGTGACATAAATCACGCAACAGCTAACACCGCCAGCGCGGCCGTCAGACGCATTAGCGGATCATCCCATTCGCGCGGCTTGCGCTGGCGGACAGCCGCATGGTCGGATACCACGGGCTGTCCTCGCGATCGCGCAGCCAGCGCCAGTCGAGCGCGTATGGCGTGAGCATCCAGACCGGGCGGCCGAGCGCGCCGGCCAGATGCGCAACCGAGGTGTCGACGGCGATGACGAGATCGAGCGCTGCCACCGCCGCCGCCGTGTCGGCAAAATCCCCGAGCGCAGGCGCGAGATCGATCACGTCGTCGCCGAGCGCCGCCAGCACCGCACCGTCTTCCGCGCGCGGCTCCTTTTGCAGGCTGTAGAGCTGCAAGCCCGGCATCACGAGCCGCGGCAACACCGCCGCGGCCGACAGCGAGCGCTGCCCGTCGCCCTTGTGCCCGGGATTGCCGGCCCAGACCACGCCGACCTTCAGTCGCCTCTCGCGACCAAGGACGGCTCGCCAGCGCGATAGCTTCCCGGGGTCGGGGTGCAGATACGGAACGTCCGCGGGCAGATTGTCGAGCGTGGTGCCGAACAGGCGCGGCAGGCTCATCAGCGGCAATTGCAGATCGAATGGCGGCAGCGCCTCGCCGCGCGGAATCACGGTGACATCAGGCAATTGCCGCAGCAGCGAGGCGAGTGCGGGCTGCACCTGCAGGATGATCTTGCCGCCCTTCCCCGTCACCATCGACAGATAGCGCACGAAATGCACGGCATCGCCGAGGCCGTATTCGGCGAATACCAGCAAGGTACGGCCTGCGAGCGGCTCGCCCCGCCATTCCGGCTCATTGAAAGTCGGATCGCCGTCCGACAGCGTCTTGCATTTGCGGCGCCACCGATAGGCGTCGAACCCCTCGGCGAAATGGCCGTTCATCAGCAGGAAATGCGCGCGGTTGTATTGCGCGAGCGGCTGCTCCGGATCGAGCGCGACCGCGCGGGCCGAGACCGTGAGCGCCTCGTCGATCTCGCCGGCGTTGCGCAGCGCGACCGCGAGGTTGGCGTGGCCCTTGGCATAGGAGGGATCGGCCGCAACCGCGCAGCGATGCGCGGCGACAGCATCGGTGACGCGCTGCTGCTTCTCGAAGATGATGCCGAGATTGGTGTAGGCCGGCGCGTGATCGGACTTGAGCAGCAGCGCGTGTTCACAGGCCGCAATGGCGTCGTCGAGCGCGCCGAGATCGGAGAGGCAGGCGCCGAGATTGGTGGCGATGATGTGATCGGCGGGATCGCGCGCGAATGTTTGCCGGTAGATCTCGGCGGCCTCCTGCAAATGGCGGGCTTCATGCAGGACAAGGCCAAGCAGGCGCAGCGCCGCGACATCGTCGGGCGCGAGCGCGATGGCACGGCGATACTGGACGATGGCCTCTTCGAGCAATCCTTGCCGATAGAGCGCCGCGCCAAGATTGCAGATCAGGCCGACATCGTCGGGATCGAGCTGGAGCGCGCGGCGATAGGCGGCCACTGGCATCGCCCGACCTGTTCTGGTCCGCAAGGACGTTGCCGACATTGAGCCAGACGCCGCGAAAAGCAGGCTCGCGCGCGATCACGGCGCGATAGGCCTCCTCAGCCTCGATCAGCCGTCCCTGCTCGGCGAGCGCGACGGCGAGATTGAAGCACGCGCGCGTCAGATGCGCATCGAGCGCGATTGCGCGGCGATAGGAGGTCTCGGCTTCGCCGAAGCGCGAGAGTTCGCCAAGCGCCACGCCGAGCTTGTTGTGGAGACCGGCATCGTCCGGCTTCCGGCGCAGCGCGCGCTGGAACGCGGCCACGGCGCCGGCGTGCTCGCCTTTCACCGCGAGCGCATCGCCGAGCGTGGCCAGCGCCGGCGCATGGTCGGGATCGATATTGAAGACCCGGTTGAGCAGCGCGGCGCCGTCGGCGGCGCGGTCGGTGACGAAGGCGGCAACGGCGGCCAGGTGCAGCGCCGGCACATGATCCGGCTCAACCTTGAGCACCTCCGCGCAGAGCACGTCCGCCTGATCCGGCCGCCCGGCCGCAAAATGCTCTGCCGCCTCCAGCATAATCCGATTCACAGCCACGTTGCCCACGATACCGCCCACCCCTTCGGCGTCAGAGATGCCAGTTAAACGGGCGAGATCGCGAAATCCGTCAGTCGGATTGCTTGGCGAGAACAGCCCTGATGCGCGCGGCATCGTCCGGCGTTGCTGGGTTGTAGACGACCATGCCGAGATCGGGCCGGCCGTCGACGGCGAAGGCCGAATATTCGAACGAGATCGGGCCGAGCACGGGATGGCGCAGATGCTTGACGCCCTCGCCATAGCTGCGGACGTCGTTGTCGCGCCACAGCCTCGCGAAGTCGGGGCTGAGACCGCACATTTCGTCGACGAAGTCGGCGACATGCGAGACCGCGCCGGCGCGCGCCGCGTCCGCCCGGAACGCTGCGACCACGAAACGGGCCACGCTCTCCCAGTCGTACTGCGCGGCGCGCACGCGAGGCACGGAGAAGATCAGCCGCAGGATGTTGCGTTGCTCCGGCGGAAGCTTGGCGTAATCGGTCAGCACCAATGTTGCCGCGCGATTCCAGGCAACGACGTCCCAGATCAAGGTCCTGATAATCGCCGGGCTGGTCTCGAGCGCATCGAGCACCCGTTGAAGCCGCGGCGAGACGCCTTCAGATGCCTGGTAGCGGACCTCGGGCGGGCGGCCGAGCCCGATCAGGAACAGATGCTCGCGCTCGACGTCGGTGAGCATCAGGGCACGGGCGATCCGGTCGAGCACATCGGCCGACGGCGCGCCGCCGCGGCCCTGCTCCAACCAGGTGTACCAGGTCGGGCTGATATTGGCCCGCTGCGCCACCTCCTCGCGCCGCAGCCCCGGCGTGCGCCTGCGGCCGCCGCCAAACCCGAAGGCGGCCGCGTCGAGCCGGGTGCGACGGTCTTTCAAATAGGTCCCGAGCAGGTTCTCGCTGGAGGTCTCGCTCATCCTGTTAGCTATTATACCCTGATAATGTCCCTACTTTACCCGGATAATCCTAGCGCAGATGCTGCCTCCTACCAATCTTTTTTGCCGATCTTTGGAGAACTGCTCATGCGTGTATTCGTCACTGGCGCCACCGGCTTCGTCGGCTCCGCCGTCGTTGCCGACCTGATCGCCGCCGGCCATAGCGTCACCGGCCTCGCCCGCTCCGATGCGGGGACCGCATCGCTCGCCGCGATGGGAGCAAAGGTCCACCGCGGCTCGCTGGAGGACCATGCCTCCTTACGCAGCGGCGCGGCCGCGTCAGACGGCGTGCTGCACCTCGGCTTCAATCATGACTTCTCGAAATTTTTGGACAATTGCGAGCTCGACCGCCGCGCTATCCTTGCGCTCGGCGAGGAGCTCAAGGGCTCTGACCGTCCGCTCATCGTCACTTCCGGCGTGGCGCTGCTGGCGCCCGGACGGCTTGCGACCGAGGACGATGAGACGGCACACCGCTTTCCACGCGTGTCGGAATCAACGGCGCTGTCGCTGGCCGGCGTCCGCACCGCCGTGGTCCGGCTGCCGCCGACCACCCATGGCGCAGGCGACCACGGTTTCGTGCCGATCCTGATCAACCTCGCACGCGAGAGGGGCCTGGCGGCCTATATCGGCGACGGGATGAATCGCTGGCCTGCCGGCCATCGCTTCGACGCCGCGCGCGTCTATCGGCTTGCACTCGAGCAAGGCGCAACTGCACCACGCTATCACGCTATCGCCGAGGAAGGCATCCCGTTCAAGGCAATTGCGGACGTGATCGGCAAAAGGCTTGGCGTGCCCGTGGTCTCGAAATCGCCGGACGAAGCGGCCGAGCATTTCGGATGGTTCGCGCAATTCGCAGGCGTCGACGTGCCGACATCGAGCGCGAAGACCCGCGCGCTGCTCGGCTGGGCGTCGAAAGAAATAGGGCTGATCGAGGATCTCGACCAGCCCTACTACTTCAAGGTCTGACGGCGCGCCGCCGCCGGATGCAGCTTGCAGATCAGTCCGTCGTGACTGCGGTTTCCATGTCCGTCGGATCGATCTGCTGGTTCAGCCGCGCGTTGAGCTTGTCGCGATCGAGCTCGCCCTCCCACCAGGCGACGATCACGCAGGCGACGCCGTTGCCGCAGAGATTGGTCAGCGCGCGGCACTCGCTCATGAACTTGTCGATGCCGAGCACGATCGCCATGCCCGGCACGAGCCGCGGATCGACCACCGCGAGCGTCGCGGCCAGCGTAATGAAGCCCGCACCGGTGATGCCGGAGGCGCCCTTCGAGGTCAGCATCGCCACCACCAGGATCGTGAGCTGCTGGCCGAAGGTGAGATCGAAGCCGAGCGCCTGCGCGATGAACAGGGTCGCCAGCGTCATGTAGATGTTGGTGCCGTCGAGATTGAACGAATAACCGGTGGGCACCACCAGGCCGACCACCGACTTCGAGCAGCCGAGCCGTTCCAGCTTCTCCATCAAGGACGGCAACGCGCTTTCCGACGAAGAAGTGCCGAGCACGATCAGCAGCTCGTCCTTGATGTAGGCCAGGAACTTGAAGATCGAGAAGCCCGCAAAGCGCGCGATGGTGCCGAGCACCACGATCACGAACAGCGCCGCGGTCAAATAGAACGTCGCGATCAGGCCCATCAGATTGAGGATCGCGCCGGTGCCGAACTTGCCGATGGTGTAGGCCATCGCACCGAACGCACCGAGCGGCGCCGCGCGCATCACGATGGAGATGACGCCGAACACCGCATGCGCGGCATCGTCGATGAAGCTGCGGATGGTGTGGCCGCGCTCGCCGAGCCCCATGATGGCGAAGCCGAATAGCACCGAGAACAACAGGACCTGGAGGATCTCGCCTTGCGCGAAGGCGCCGACCACCGTGTCGGGAATGATGTGCAGGATGAAGTCGACCGACCTCTGGCCCTCGGCCTGCTTGGCGTAATTTGCGACGGCCTGCGCGTTGGCGGCCGCGTTGCCGAAGCCTGCGCCCGGCTTCACGATGTTGCCGATGATGAGGCCGATGACGAGCGCGAAGGTGGAGACGATCTCGAAATAGACCAGCGCCTTGACGCCGATGCGTCCGACCTTCTTGGCATCCTGGATGTGGGCGATGCCGGAGACCACGGTGCAGAAGATGATCGGGGCGATCACCATCTTGATCAGCTTGATGAAGCCGTCGCCGAGCGCCTTGATCCAGTCGTTGGTGGCAATCGTCGGCCAGAGCCAGCCGACGATTGCGCCGAGCACGATCGCGATCAGCACCTGGACATAGAGAATTTTATACCACGGCTTGGCCGCGCTCGGTGCGGCCGGCGCGCCGGCCATCGTTGTCGTTGTCATTGTTCGCTCCCCCCTCAAAATTGAGAGCCAGCCAAGATCAACTTGGCCGGCTCTGTCAATTGGAACCATTCCGTATGGTGAGTTCTAGACGCGGCGGTCGACGATCCGGCGTACCGCCGGCATCAGCGCGGCGCCCAGCGCGTTCTTGACCACCGAGGCCGCAATGAACGGAACGACGCCGACCGCCCAGGCCTTGGTTGCACCAAGGCCGATGCCGTAGGCCAGCCAGCCGAAACCGGCGATGAAAATGACGACATGGCCGACCGCCATTGCCGCAAACAGCAGCACGACGTTGCGATCCCAGCCCCGTTCGGCGAACCAGCCGATGACGAAGGCAGCCAGCACGAAGCCGTAGAGATAACCGGCAGTCGGGCCGAGCAGCGGTGCAATTCCACCGACCGGACCTGCGAACACCGGCAGCCCCATCGCGCCTTCGGCGAGGTAGGCGATCATGGTTGCGCTGCCAAGGCGCCAGCCATAGGCCGCGCCAATCATCAGCACGACCAGGGTCTGCAACGTCATCGGCACATAAGGCAGCGGCAGGTTCACCTTGGCCGACAACGCCATCAGTGCGGAGCCGAGCGCGACCAAGACGACGGCGCGCAAGGCGCCGACGGTCTCACCCGGTCGGGTCGGCCACATCACTGCGGCAAGAGGAGAATGCGACGTGGCGGCGGACTGTACGGTTCGGTCAGACAAGATGCACTCCGGAAGGCTGTTTGAAACTGGCGGCTATTTAAGCCAGTGAGCGATCCGGTCAACTGCCTCCCGCATCTCCGCGGCCGAACGTGCATAAGAGAATCGGATGAACGAGCGGCCATGGATCGGATCGAAATCGACGCCCGGCGTTGCGGCAACCTGGGCCTTCTCCAGCATCTGCTTGGCGAAGTCGAGACTGTCGGAGGTGAAATCCGAGACGTCGGCATAAAGGTAGAACGCGCCGTCCGCAGGCAGGAATTTGCTGAGGCCCGCCTTGGGCAATCCCTCGATCAGGATGCGCCGGTTTTCCTGATAGCCGTGCTTGATCTCCTCCATCTCGGCCGCGCCGTCGAAGGCGGCCTCTGCCGCAATCTGCGACAGCGACGGCACCGAGATCGAGAGGTTCTGCTGCAGCCGTTCGATCGGGCGCACCAGGATCTCGGGCACGACCATCCAGCCGACGCGCCAGCCCGTCATGCAAAAATACTTCGAGAACGAGTTGATCACGAGTGCGTGCGGCGACAGCTCTGCCGCCGTCACTGCCGGAAAGGCATAGTCAAGCCCGTGATAGATCTCGTCGGAGATGAAGCGGATGCCGGCATCCTCGGACGCCGCGATCAGGCTGGCGAGCGCCTCGCGGGGCATCATCGTTCCCGTCGGATTTGCGGGGCTGCCGACCAGCACGCCTTTCAGCGGCGCCTTGCGATGAGCGGCGAGCAGCGCCTCGCCGGTCAGCGCGTGACGCGTCTCATTGGTGGTCTCGATCAGCACCGGCTCGCAGCCCAGCGCAGTGAGGATGTGCCGGTACGGCGGATAGCCGGGCACTGTCACCGCGACGCGATCGCCGGGCTCGAACATCGACAGGAAGGCCAGGATGAACCCGCCGGAGGAGCCCGTGGTCACCACGATTCGCTCCGGGCTGATGTTGCAGCCATAGGCATCGCGGTAATGCCGCGAGATACGCTCGCGCAACGAGGGGATGCCGAGTGCTGACGTATAGTCGATCCGCCCCGCCGCAAGCGCGGCCTGTGCGGCCGCGATCGCGGTCTTCGGCGCGCCGGCCGCGGGCTGGCCGACCTCCATGTGAATGACATGGCCGCCAGCCGCCTCGATCCTGGCCGCCGCGGCCATCACGTCCATCACCATGAACGGGGGAACATCACTGCGGCGGGAGGGCTCGAGCCACTGCGCCACCCGGTTCCTCAATGTCGCATCGTGCATCGATTTCTGCTATTTCGCTGGCGGAACGGTCCGTTCGGTCCGGAAAACAGGGCGCTTGCGCCCCAGACTAGCCGCATTATACGGCTCATAAGGGCATATCGCGTATCCGGTCCGCCGCCAATCGCCAAAACCAATCACAAAAACTGCAGTCCAAGTCCCTTGCCAGGTCCGCTTGCAAAGCCCGTTTGACCCAGATCGTTTGATGTTGCTCCAGATCGCATTGCGCAAGAAGGCCTCCGCCCTCACCGCCCTCGTCACGGCTGCTGCGATCGCGCTGCTGCCGGTCCCGGCGACGCGGGCGCAGGAAGGCCGCGGACCGCCGGTCCTGCGCGACACCGAAACCGAGCAGCTGGTGCGCGAATATACCCGCCCGATCCTGCGGGTTGCCGGTCTGGAGAAGCAGAACATCCAGATGGTGATCATCAACGACAACTCGTTCAACGCGTTCGTCGCCGATGGTCGCCGCATCTTCGTCAATTTCGGCGCGATCCTGCAGTCGGAGACGCCGAACCAGCTGATCGGCGTGCTCGCGCACGAGACCGGGCATCTGGCCGGCGGCCATCTATCGAAGCTGCGCGAGCAGCTCGCCAATGCCCAGACCCAGATGATCATCGCCATGCTGCTCGGCGCGGGCGCGCTGGTCGCGGGCGCCAGCCGCGGCTCGGGCAGCTCCGGCAATAACGGGCTCGCCAATGCCGGCGCGGCTGCGATCGCCGGACCGCAGGAGATGATCCGCCGCTCGCTGCTGTCCTACCAGCGCCAGCAGGAAGAGAACGCCGACCGCGCCGGCGTGAAATTCCTGACCGCGACCCAGCAGTCGCCGAAGGGCATGTACGAGACGTTCAAGCGCTTCACCAGCGAGAGCCTGTTCGCGGCACGCGGCGCCGACCCCTATCTGCAGTCGCATCCGATGCCCGCCGAGCGCGTCGCGGCGCTCCAGGAATTCGCGAGCACCAGCCCTTATTGGGACAAGAAGGACGATCCCGCGCTCCAGCTCCGCCATGACATGGTGCGCGCCAAAATCTCCGCCTTCATGGAGCGGCCGGAACTGGTGTACCGCCGCTATCCCCTGACCAATGACAGCATGCCGGCGCGCTATGCCCGCGCCATCAGCACCTATCTGCACGGCGATTTGCGCAGCGCGCTGACCCAGATCGACGCGCTGATCGCGGTGCAGCCAAACAACCCGTACTTCTACGAGGTCCGCGGCCAGGCCCTGCTGGAAAGCGGCAAGCCGGCCGACGCGATCGCCCCCCTGCGCAAGGCTGTCGCACTCTCGAACAATGCGCCCCTCATCGAGATGTTACTTGGGCAGGCTCTGGTTGGAACCGATAATAAGGCCTACACGGACGATGCCGTTCGGATTCTCCGTGCCGCGGTGGCGCGGGAGCCCGAGGCCCCTCTCGGCTACATGCAGCTCGCGATGGCCTATGGCCGGAAGGGAGACTATGCCGAGGCGGATCTCGCCTCCGCCCAGGCCGCCTACCTGCGCGGCGACAACAAGACCGCTCGCGAGCTCGCCACGCGCGCGAAAACCCGTTTCGCCGTCGGCACCCCGGGATGGGTCAAGGCCGACGACATCGTGGCGTCGAAACCGCCGCGCAACTAGCCTGCTCACAACGACCGCTCTTTGACGTCACGACACTCCGATTAAAGGCCGCCGGGACGTTTATTCGAAACCTGCTCTGGATAAGAGGATTTGCCAATGCCTTCGTTGCGCCTGCTTGCTTCCGCGCTGTTTGCGCTCGCCATCTTCGGCGCAACGGGACCGGCTTCGGCCGAAAGCTTCTCGGATTCCCAGCGCACCGACATCGAGGCGATCATCAAGAGCTACCTCGTCAGCCATCCCGAGGTGCTCGAGGAGGCCATGACCGAGCTCAGCAAGCGCCAGGCTGATGCCGAAACGAAGAAGCACGAAGCCAGCATCGCGCAGAACTCGAATGCGATCTTCAATTCGCCGCGCCAGGTCGTGCTCGGCAACAAGGACGGCGACGTCACCTTCGTCGAGTTCTTCGATTACAATTGCGGCTACTGCAAGCGCGCGATGAGCGACATGCTCGACCTGATGAAGGCCGATCCCAAGCTGAAGGTGGTGCTGAAGGAGTTTCCGGTGCTGAGCCAGGGCTCGGTCGAGGCGGCGCAGGTTGCGGTCGCCGTGCGCATGCAGGATCCCTCCGGCAAGAAATATCTCGACTTCCACCAGAAGCTGCTCGGCGGCCGCGGCGCCGCCGACAAGGCGCGCGCGCTCCAGGCGGCCAAGGAAGCCGGCCTCGACACCGCGAAGATCGAGAAGGACATCGCGAGCCCCGAGGTGCGCGCCACCATCGAGGAGAACTTCAAGCTCGCCGAAGCGATGGGCATGAACGGCACGCCGAGCTACGTGATCGGCAAGCAGATCGTGGTCGGCGCCGTTGGTCTCGACGGCCTCAAGGAAAAGATCGGCGTCGCCCGCTGCGGCAAGGCGACCTGCTGACAAGGCGACTTGCTGGTCAAGCGTCTCTGGTCAAGCGTCTTACAACTTCACGCATGTAACCAGGCCGGCTGAAAAGCCGGCCTTTTTCGTTGGCCAAAGCCCTACACAAATCCTGGCGTGGATCCGGCACGGACGTTCATCCCGTGTTTAGGAAACAAATGCCGCGGAACAGCAGATGTTCCGGAACAACTCAAATCTCCTTTCGTTGGTGGCGCGGGCAATGACGCAAGGAAACACGTGAGGAGAATACGATGTTGAACCGCTTTATGATCTCGGTTGCCGCACTCGCGCTCATCGCAGGCACCGGTCTGGCGAACGCACAGGGCACGATGAAGAACGACAGCGGCGGCGCCGGCGCACAGCCGATGCAGCACTCGCAGTCTTCGGGCGGCGCAGCCGAACATGGCGCGACTGGCAAGGAATCCGCGAGTCCGCAGAAGGGCACCGTGGGTCAGGCCGGCGGCTCCATGAAGCCGGGCGAAGAGAAGTCCTCTGGCGCGATGGAGAAATCCGGCGGAGCGGAGAAGTCCGGCGGGATGGAAAAGTCCGGCGCGATGAACAAGAACGCGGCTGACGAGAAGGCCGGCGCGGCGAAGGGTGAGCACGCCCAGAGTGCGCAGGACAAGGGCGCCCAGGACAAGTCGAAGAGCATGAGCACGGATTCGACGACCAAGTCCGGCGGCAAGGACATGAAGGCCGAGGACAACAAGTCCGGCGGCGCCGCCAAGAGCAATAATGCCGAGAACCGTCCGGCTGCGACCGACAGCAAGTCGCAGACCACGACCGGCAATGCCGCGACCTCGGCGACCGCTGCTCCGCCGCCGGAGAAGCGGACCCAGATCGTGTCGGCGATCAAGTCCGAGAAGATCGAGGAAACGACCAACGTCAACTTCAACGTTTCGGTTGGCGCGGCCGTCCCGGCAAATGTCCGTTTCCATCCGCTCCCGGCACGGATTGTCGAAATCTACCCGGAATGGCGCGGCTATGACGTGATCTTCGTGCACGGCCAGTACATCATCGTCCGTCCCCAGACGCGCGAGATTGTCTACATCATCGAAGGCTAAGTCGCTTCGCTGATGCCCGAATGAGCCCTTGCCGAGCGATCGGCAGGGGCTTTTGGCCTATTGGGCGGCCTCCCCGCCGGTCCGGGCCGGCAGCCATGCTTCGGACTGGTTAACAAGCAATTTCCGTAGTTTCCGCACAGGTTTTTGCACACCGGATGAGGTGCCTGAAGCGGTCCCGGAGGCCCTTCAAGGCTTCCCCTGGCTCACTTTGTTACCTATAACCCCCGCCACGCCAAAACACGCGCCGGGACAGGAATGGCCGAACCAGCAACCGACACGATCCTCGTTCTCAACGGGCCGAACCTCAACATGCTGGGGACGCGTGAGCCTGAGAAGTATGGTCATGCGACGCTGGCCGACGTCGAGGCGCTGTGCCGGGAGACTGCGGCGACGTTCGGCCTCAAGGCCGACTGCCGGCAGTCCAATCGCGAAGGCGAGCTGATCGACTTCATCCACGAGGCGCATGCCCGCGGGATGAAGGGCATCATCATCAACGCCGGCGGCTATTCGCACACCTCGATCGCGCTGCACGACGCGCTGCTTGCGGTGCAGATTCCGACGGTCGAAGTGCACGTGACCAACATCCACGCCCGCGAGAGCTTCCGTCACCACTCCTACACCGCGCGCGCAGCCTTCGCCTCGCTCTGCGGCTTCGGCATCGAGGGCTACCGCCTCGCCATCCAAGGCCTTGCCGCCAAGGTCGGCATCAAGCCCAAAGCCTGACGCTCCCTCATCACTCAGAACATTCGGATCAAACGACATGGCGCGCCAGCCAGACGACAAAGCAGCCGCAAAGTTTTCCAGCGAGGATTCCGCACTCGTCCGCGAGCTCGCTCTGCTGCTCGATGAGACCAGCCTCACCGAGATCGAGATCGAGCGCGCGGGCCTGCGCCTGCGCGTCGCCCGCAACATCAGCGTCGCCGCGACCATGCCCGTTCCGGTGGCGCATACGGCCCCCCTGCCGGTTGCGGCTGCCGCACCCGCGGCCGCTGCGGCCGACATGTCGAAGCATCCGGGCGCCGTGTCCTCGCCGATGGTCGGCACCGCCTATTGGGCGCCCGAGCCCGGCGCCAAGCCGTTCGTCGAGGTCGGCTCGAAAGTCTCGGTCGGCCAGACCCTGCTGATCATCGAAGCGATGAAGACCATGAACCAGATCCCCTCGACGCGCGCCGGTACGGTGACCCAGATCCTCGTCGAGGACGGCCAGCCGGTCGAGTTCGGCGAACCGCTGGTGATCATTGAATGAGCGAGTGGCGAATGGCGAATAGCGAATGGTCGCCGCATCGCCATTCGCTATTCGCTACTCCCTATTCGCCAGTTGAGGCACCATGTTCGACAAGATCCTCATAGCCAATCGCGGCGAGATCGCCCTTCGCATCCTGCGGGCCTGCAAGGAGCTCGGGATTGCGACCGTCGCCGTGCACTCCACCGCCGACGCCGACGCCATGCATGTGCGCCTGTCGGACGAAAGCGTCTGCATCGGGCCGCCGCCGTCGAAGGACAGCTACCTCAACGTGCCAGCGCTGCTCGCGGCCTGCGAGATCACCGGCGCCGACGCCGTGCATCCCGGCTACGGCTTCCTCTCGGAGAATGCGCGCTTCGCCGAGATCCTCGGCGAGCACAATCTGCAATTCATCGGCCCCAAGGCCGAGCACATCCGCCTGATGGGCGACAAGATCGAGGCCAAGAAAACCGCCAAGAAGCTCGGCATCCCCGTGGTGCCCGGCTCCGACGGTGCGGTTGGTCCCAACGACGATGCGATAGCGATCGCCAGGAAGATCGGTTTTCCCGTGCTGGTGAAGGCGGCTGCCGGCGGCGGTGGCCGCGGCATGAAGGTCGCGCAGACCGAGGCGGATCTCCAGGTGGCGCTGTCGACGGCGGCCAACGAGGCCAAGTCCGCCTTCGGCGACGCCTCCGTCTATCTGGAGAAATATCTCCAGAAGCCGCGCCACATCGAGATCCAGATTCTCGGCGACGGCCGTGGCGGCGCGATCCATCTCGGCGAGCGCGACTGCTCGCTGCAGCGCCGCCACCAGAAGGTCTGGGAAGAAGGCCCCTCGCCCGTGCTGGCCGCGGCTGCGCGCGCCAAAATCGGCGAGACCTGCGCGAAGGCGATGCGCGAGATGAAATATCTCGGCGTCGGCACCATCGAATTCCTGTTCGAGGACGGCGAGTTCTACTTCATCGAGATGAACACGCGCATCCAGGTCGAGCATCCCGTCACTGAAAGCATCACCGACATCGATCTCGTGCTGGAGCAGATCCGCATCGCTGCCGGCGGCGAGCTGCCGGCCAAGCAAAGCGAGATTCAGATCATCGGCCATGCGATCGAGTGCCGCATCAACGCCGAGAACCCGCAGACTTTCCGCCCCTCGCCGGGCCGCATCACGCAATATCATCCGCCTGGCGGGCTCGGCGTCCGCATCGATTCCGCGGTCTATCAGGGCTACACGATCCCGCCCTATTACGATTCCCTCGTCGGCAAGCTGATCGTTCACGGCAAGACCCGCGCCGAATGCCTGATGCGGCTGCGCCGGGCACTGGATGAGATGGTGGTGGAAGGCATCGAGACCACCCTGCCGCTGTTCCGTGACCTCGTGCGCCAGGACGACATCATTAACGGCGATTACCACATCCACTGGCTCGAGCAGTACCTCGCCGGCAAGCCGGAACCGGCCGCGCAGTAATCCGTCCGTGGAACCCTTTGGCCCCAATCGCATTATGGACGGTTGGGGGCAGTTCCAAGGGGGCGTTTTGAACTCCGCTACACCTAACAAGGCGAGACCGTCGTGACAGCTGGGGAACAGCGGCGGCGTGCATTCTGGCAGATCCTGCTGTTCGCTGCAGGACTTCTGGTGCTGACCGTGATCAGCGCCGGCTCCGTCTATCTCGTCAATCAGGCCCGAGACGACAGCAAATGGTTGGTTCATACCCTCGAGGCAGAGAACCAGATCAATGCTCTGCTGCTCGAAGTCCGGCGTGCGGAGAGCGCCCTGCGCGGCTATATCCTGACGTTGGGACCGGAATTCCAGGACGACCACGAGAAGGCCGTCGCCGCAATCATTCCTGCGCTTGACCGGGTCACACGCCTCACGGGCGACAATCCCGCGCAGCGCGACAGCATCGAGAAACTGAGCGCGGCGATCGAGACCCGCCTCGGCCAATTCGCGCGCGAGATCAAACTGATCGGGCAGGGCCAGCAAGCCCAGGCCGCAGCGCTGGCTCGCGAGGCGGCCGCCGGCAACACCACCGCCACGATCGGCAGTGTCGCGGGCGCAATGATGGCCGAGGAGGAGCGACTGTACCGGCTCCGCTCGGCGAATGCCGACCGCAGCCAGACGCTCGCTGCCTCGATGACCGGCATCGGCTCGGGCCTCGTTGTGCTGCTGGCCCTGATCTCGGTCTGGCTGGTGCGGCGGTCTGCCCGTGCCCGTGACGACGCCGAGACACGCCTGCGCGACGCCAACCTCAATCTGGAGGCAATCGTCGATGAGCGCACGGCAGACCTGCGCGAAGCCAACGACGAGATCCAGCGCTTTGCCTATATCGTCAGCCATGACCTGCGCTCGCCGCTGGTCAACATCATGGGCTTCACCAGCGAGCTCGACGAATTGGGCAAGGACATCTTTCGACGGATCGGAGTGCTCACAGGCGTGCCGGCAGGCGGCCCGCCCGTCGATGTCGCGGACATCCCGCTCGACGGCCCCGACAAGCAGCTTTCGGCGGATTTTTCCGAAGCGCTCGGTTTCATCAAATCTTCAATCGCCCGGATGGACCGGCTGATCTCGGCGATCCTCAATCTCACCCGCGAGGGCCGGCGCGAGTTCCAGCCTGAAAGGATCGATACGCGCGAGTTTATCGAGGCCATCGTCTCGTCGCTGGCGCATCAGGCGGCCGAGGCGCAGGCCGAGTTCCACGTCGAGCCGCTGCCGAATATCGTTAGCGACCGCCTTGCGCTGGAGCAGATCTTCTCCAATCTGATCGACAACGCGATCAAGTATCTGAAGAGCGGGGTGCCCGGCGAGATCAGAATTCGCGGGCGCACCAAGCTTGGCTACGCTATCTTCGAAATCAGCGATAACGGCCGCGGTATCGATCCGAAGGATCACCAGCGGATTTTCGACCTGTTCCGCCGGGCGGGAACCCAAGACAAGCCCGGCCAGGGCATCGGTCTCGCCCATGTGCGTGCACTTGTGCGCCGCCTCGGCGGCACGATGTCGGTATCGTCGGAACTGAACGCGGGCAGCACTTTCACAATCACGCTGCCCATCTCGTGGAAGGCCAGCAACCGGAACGCTGACAAATGACATTGCCCGTCACCATCATCATGATCGAGGACGACGAGGGCCACGCCCGGCTGATCGAGCGCAACATCCGCCGCTCCGGGGTCAACAACGAGATCGTGTCGTTCGCCAACGGCACTGCGGCGATGAAGCATCTGTTCGGCGCCGACGGCACCGGGCTGAACCAGAAGGGCAACGCGCTTCTGATCCTGCTCGACCTCAACCTGCCCGACATGAGCGGGATCGATATCCTGAAGCAGATCAAGGAAAACAAATATCTCAAGGCTTCGCCCGTGGTGGTGCTGACCACAACCGACGACAGCCAGGAGATCAAGCGCTGCTACGAGCTCGGCTGCAACGTCTACATCACAAAACCCGTCAATTACGAGAATTTCGCCAATGCCATCCGGCAGCTCGGCCTGTTCTTCTCGGTCATCCAGGTCCCGCCCGCCGCCTCATGACCCAGCGCATGCCAACCCTGCTTTACATCGATGACGACGGCGCGCTGGCGCGCCTGGTCGAACGCGGCCTGACGCGCCGCAGCTACAAGGTCATCCACGCCGCGAGCGGCGAGGAAGGCCTCGAACGCATCCGCCGTGCGGGAGCCCAGGAAAGCATCGAGGACTGCATCGATGTCGTGGCGCTCGACCAGTACATGCCGGGTCTCGACGGGCTTGAGACGCTCGAGCAGATCATGGCGATCCCGGGCGCCCCGCCGGTGGTGTTCGTCACGGCCTCGCAGGATTCCAGCATCGCCGTCACCGCGCTGAAGGCGGGCGCGGCTGATTATCTGGTCAAGGACGTCAAAGGCGACTTCATCCCGTTGCTGCATGTCGCGGCCGAAGGCGCGCTGCGCCAGGCCGAGTTGCAGCGGGCGCGCGAGGAAGCCGAGGCCGAGATCCATGCCTCGCGCGACCGCTACGCAGCGCTTGCCGCCGAGCGCGAGCTGTTGCTGCGCGAGGTCAATCACCGCGTCGGCAATTCGCTCCAGATCATCGCCTCGCTGCTGCATCTGCAGGCGAGCTCAGCAGCACAGGAGGAGGTCAAGGCCGCGCTGACCAACGCGATGGGCCGCGTCGCCGCCGTCGCCCAGGTGCACCGCCGCCTCTACACCTCGCAGGATTTGAAGAGCGTCGTGCTCAATCAGTACCTGGATTCCCTGCTCGAGGATCTCCGCCGCTCCGCCGAAGGCGACCGGATGTCGCGTCTGACGCTGAAGGCCGAACCGATCGAGATCGACCCGGACCGCGCGGTCGCCGTCGGCATCATCGTCAACGAGCTGGTGATGAACGCGGTGAAATACGCCTATCCCGACGGCGCCGGCCCGATTCACGTCGAGCTGACTTCACAGGGCGACGATCTCCTGCTGTCGATCAGCGACGACGGCGTCGGCGACAACGTCAAGGCCGATCCGCGCTCCACCGGCATGGGCCAGCGCATTGTCGCGGCGATGGCGACCAAGCTCGATGCCACCGTCGAGCGCGATCCCGCACATTCCGGAACCCGCATCATCCTCAGGTTCCGCCGCACCCCCGCGGCACCCGGCAACGCGAACAGCGCTGCGACAGGTTGATCCTCGCATCCGGTATCGCCCCCATCGCACGCGCAGCGCGATCCTGCTATGATCAGGTGCTATGACTTCGCGCGACTCCGCCTCGTCTGAAATCACGCCGGCCGTGCTGCTGCGCGCCTATGCCTGCGGCATCTTTCCGATGGCCGAGAGCGCCGACGACCCGACCCTGTTCTGGGTCGAGCCGGAAATGCGCGGCGTGATCCCGCTCGGCGGCTTTCGCGTTGCCTCGCGCCTTGCGCGCACCGTGCGCTCGGATGCGTTTCGCGTCACCGTCAACACCGCCTTCAAGGCGACCATCGCCGGCTGCGCCGCACCGCAGGCCGGACGCGAGGACACCTGGATCAACAAGCGCATCCGCGACCTCTATGGCGGCCTCCACGAGCTCGGCCATTGCCACAGCGTGGAGGCCTGGCAGGGCGACGACCTCGTCGGCGGCCTGTACGGCGTGAGCCTGGGGCGCGCCTTCTTCGGCGAGAGCATGTTTCACGCCGCGCGCGACGCATCGAAGGTTGCGCTGGTGCATCTGGTCGCGCGGCTGATCCATGGCGGCTTCGAGCTGCTCGACACCCAATATGTCACCGAGCATCTCAAGAGCTTTGGCGCGGCCGAGATCTCGCGGCGGCGCTACACCGCGCTGCTCGACAAGGCGCTCGCCGGCGAGCCCGGTGATTTCCTGCGATTGTCTTCGGGGGATGCGATCCCGGGCAGCCGCGCGCTCGAGATCATCGCCTCGCGGCAATAAATCAGATTACCGGCCGAAGCCGGGGATACCGAACAGGCCCGGCCGCTGCTCCGGCGGCGGAGGTGGTGGCGCAGGCTGCTGCTGCTGGATCGGCGGCAGAGGCTGCGGCGGACGCTGCTGCACCTGCTTGGGTGCGGCCTTCTTCTGCGCGGCAGGCGGCGGTGGCGGCGCAGGCTTGGTCGCGGGATCGGGCGCGGCGGTCGCAATGGTCTGCTGCGGCTCTTTGCAGTCGGTGAGCCAGATGTCGTAGATCGGGTGCTCGACGCCGTGCAAGCCGGGGCTTGCGGCATACATCCAGCCGGAGAAGATCCGCTTCACCTCGCCCTGCAAGGTGATCTCGTCGACCTCGACGAAGGCGTCGGTGTTGGTCGCTTCCGTGGCGGGCCGCGTGTAGCAGGCGTCGGTCTTCACCCGCAGCGCGCCGAACTGCACGGTCTCGCCGATATCCTCGTCGAAATTGATGATGCGCCCGGTGATCTTGTCGAGGCCGGAGAAGGTCGCCTTCTTGTTCACGATCTTCTGGGCCGGCGGCTCGGTGACGACCTCGTCGCCCGGCTGGAGGGTCGCAGGCGCCTGCGGCACGGCGCCCTGCTGGGTTCCGCCCTTCTGCGGCGGCTGACGCTGGCCGGGAGTTCCGCCCGGCTGAGCAGGCGCGCCCGGCGGCGCCACGGCGACGGGGGGCGGCTGGTTCGGCGGCGCGATGCTGGTGCCCGGCGGGGGCGCCAGCGGCTGGCTCTCGACCGGGCCGGGCATGGCATTGCCCTGTCGGCTCGACGGCGGCATCGGGCGCGACGGCAGCACGCGACCCTGCGGCGGCAGCTCGGGCACCTCTTCGTCGTCCTCGGGGGTCGGCTGCGGTTGCGGCTGCCCGCCACGGGGAATGCTCCCCGGCGGCCGCAACGGCGGCGGATCGGAGAAGATCGTGCCGATCTGCGCCTGCGCGGGCGTCGCCACCGTCAAAGCGGTAGCGGCCAAAAGCGCCGCAAGACCTGTCAGGGTAAGGGTTCGAAACATAATCTCGCGCGGCTTCAACAGCGAATCGGGCTTGCTGGACATTCTACAGGGGATACCGCCGCTCGCAGGCCATCCGGTTAACACGCCGAATACGGCGGGGAAAGGGCGGCATCCCTGCCCGCCCCGCCTCCGGCGTGACAGGCCGGCGCCCGGATGGGATAGTTGGAGGCCCCGTACCGGGGCCGAAGCGGGCATCGCCTCCCGAAAATGACGTCCAACGATAACCAGGACCTCTGGGGTACCTGCTCATGCCCGTGAAGGCACTGGACTGAGAACGCCATCATCCGAATGTCGTCTGCGCTCAAACCTGTCTTCGCGCTTCCCATCCGCGGCCTGACCTGGCTTGGCGGCCAGGGTACGCGTGCGGTGGCCGCCGTGGTGTTCATCGCCGCCGCAGTGCCGCCGCTCGGCGCGCTCCTGCGTCCCTACGTCACCGAAGCGATCCTCGTTCTGCTCTGCATCTCCTTCATGCGGGTGGACCTGGCGGCGCTGTACGGACATCTGCGCCGGCCGGCGCTGGTGGCGACCGCCACGGCCTGGACCACGATCGGCGTGCCGCTGATTGTCGGACTGATCGCGCATGCGACCGGGCTCACCGACCGCGCGCCTGGCCTGGCGCTGGCGCTGATGCTCCAGAGCGTGGCCTCGCCGATGATGGCTTCTCCGGCGTTGGCCGCGCTGATGGGCCTCGATGCCACGCTGGTGCTGATCACGCTGGTGACCGCGACCGCGATCGTGCCGTTCACCGCGTCGCTGTTTGCGAGCCTCTTCCTCGGCGGCATGCTGAGCATTTCGCCGCTCACGCTCGGCCTGAAGCTGCTCGGCATCCTCGCAGCGTCGCTGCTGGCGGCAACCGCCATCCGCTGGATTTTCGGCGCCGATGCGATCCGGCGCCACAAGCAGCCGATCGACGGCTTCAACATCATCATCCTCGTGATCTTCGCGTCCGCGGTCATGGGCGATGTCGTGAGCGATCTGGTGGCGCAGCCGGTCTTCACGATCAGCCTCGCAGCTCTGTCCTTCGCGATCTATTTCACGCTGCTCGCCGTCACGACCTTGCTGTTCCGCCGCATCGGCTATGAGCGCGCGCTGGCGCTCGGGCTGATGGTCTCACAACGCAATCTCGGCCTGATGCTGGCCGCCACCGCCGGCGCGCTGCCGCCAACGACCTGGCTCTATTTCGCGATGACGCAGTTTCCGATCCACCTCGCGCCCTACATGCTGATGCCGATCGCGCGGCGGTTGGCGGCAAGGGCGGATACATCCAGCACGGCGGCTGCAGGCGAGACGGCCGCATCGAGCTGACAGGCCCCCGCAAGGCCCGAGAACGTCAACAAGGGTAGCTCAACTCAGATGGCAGCTCCGGCCAGCAAGGACGCAGCGCCAAGCGCCACCAGTGAAAGTCCAGGCCAATTCGATTTGATCCCAAAGCCCGTAGCCGGTCTTTCAGGTTCAAGGCTGTCACTGGGTCGCCCGGAGCGAAGCCGCCTTCCGCCACTTAGGCGGCCTCGCCAGATCGGCTGATAGGCCATCTGGAGCACGCCGCCGAAAACGAGGAGCACACCGAGCCAAATAAGTGTCATGTTCGTCTCCCGCACCAACGAATGCCCGAGAAGTTGTCTTCCACGGAAGACCCTCGTCCATTTCGATTGACTGTTTTTCAACGTCTGACCCGTGCTTTCGGTCCATTCGTGTCATCTGCTTGGATCCCACTTGGCCTGGCGGGCAGGCCTTTTGGGCGGAGGATGATCGGCTGGTCGTCAAAGCGAACCCTCCCCAGATTGATGAGTCCGCTTTAACCGGCCCGTGCGGCGCGGCGCAGCGCCTGCGGCGGCTGGCCGAAGGCGCGGATGAAGGCGCGGCGCATGCGCTCGGGATCGCGGAAGCCGGTCGCCTCTGCCACGAGCTCGATGGCCTCGCGCGAGGACTGCACACGCTCGCGGGCGACCTCGATCCGCAACCGCTCGATCGCTTTCGATGGCGTCGTGCCGGTCTCGGCGGCAAAGGCGCGGGCGAAATGCCGCGCGCTCATGCCGGCGCGATCGGCGAGGTTCTCCACCGTCAGCGGCGCGTCGAGATTTTCCCGCGCCCATGACAACAGCGCGCCGAAGCGTCCGTTCGGTGTCTTCAATTCCAGCAGCGATGAGAACTGCGACTGGCCGCCGCTGCGGCGATGGTAGAGCACGAGCTGGCGCGCGGTCGCCTGCGCGATCTCCTCGCCATGGTCCTCGGTGACCATCGCGAGCGCGAGGTCGATCCCGGCGCTGATGCCCGCCGACGTCCAGACATTGCCATCCCGGGTAAAGATCTGGTCCGGCTCGAACTTCACCTGCGGATAACGCGCGACGAAATCGCGGGTGCGGCCCCAATGCGTGGTGGCGCGGCGGCCGTCGAGCAGGCCGGCCTCCGCGAGCACATAGGCGCCCGAGCAGACGCTGGCGACACGCACGCCGCGTTTGGCCAGCCGCTGCACGAAGGCGAGCGTCGCCGGACAGCGCGCCGCCGCCGAGACGCCCGCACCACCCGCAACGACCAGCGTCGTGATCGCGTTCGCCGATTTGAGATCGCGCGCCATCATCTCGACGCCGGAGGACGAGCGCACCGCGCCGGCGTTCACCGCCAGCACGCGGAGCGCGAGCGGCTTGCCGCTGGCGCGTGCCGCGATCTCGAACACCGAGATCGGGCCGGCCGCATCGAGCAGCTGAAAATCCGGGAAGATCAGGATGCCGATCATGCTCATGTCCGAAAGTGAGGGAAATATGCCATTTTGGACAGGATGGCATCATGCCAATCTGCGGGCGTCAAGCACTTCATTGGAGGTTCTCATGTCGGCACCGCTCCAGATCGGACTTCTGGTGTTCCCGCGCGTCACGCAGCTCGACTTCACCGGTCCGTTGCAGGTGTTTTCATCTGTGCCCGGCGCGAAGCTGCACCTGGTCTGGAAGCGCATCGAGCCGGTGCCGAGCGATTCCGTTCTCACGCTGACGCCGACCACGACGTTTGCCGACTGCCCGCAGCTCGACGTGATCTGCGTGCCCGGCGGCGGCGGCACCGACGACCTGCTCAACGACGAGGAGGTGCTCGATTTCCTGCGCCGTCAGGCCGAGGGCGCAAAGTACGTCACCTCAGTCTGCACGGGATCGCTGGCGCTCGGCGCCGCGGGCCTGTTGAAGGGCTATCGGGCCGCGACCCATTGGAGTGCGATGGAGATGCTCGGCCAGTTCGGGGCGACGCCGACCAGGACACGCGTCTGCGTCGACCGCAACCGCATCACCGGCGGCGGCGTCACCGCAGGCATCGATTTCGCGCTGACGCTGGTCTCGATCCTGGTCGACCGCACCACGGCGGAAGCAATCCAGCTTCAGCTCGAATACAATCCGGCGCCGCCGTTCAATTCAGGCTCGCCCGACACGGCATCCGCGGAGGTGCTCGCCTTGCTCCGGGAGCGCGGCGCGCCAAGGCAGGCCCGCCGCCTCGAAGCGGTCGCGCGTGCGTCAGCGCGGGTGATGTAGCGCGCCCCACAACAGAAAAAGGCCGCCCGGTTTCCCAAGCGGCCTTTCCTGTCTTACGACGGCGCACATTCTCATCGGGCGATTTCGGAACTTGCAGACCGGGGGCCTATCTCCCGATCGAGTCCTGGTCGGCGGCCGCTGCATTTCGGGACAGTCGCGAACTGTTGCCCGAACCGAACGCGATGGTTTCCCATCTCCGTAAGATGGGTTGATTGAGCCGCATCGCACGCGCAGGCGCAATGGCCACGCAGCCAACATCCCCGCTGTTCCCATTGTCCACAGCGATGTGAGGCGGATGCGTGTGCATCCAATCCAGTGATGGAAGAGCGCGCGGCCTAGCCGGGCGTCCAGGGCTGGTAGTCGCCGGTCGCCTTGGGGCGCTTGCCGCTGGCCAAGGTCGAGCCCGAGGGCCGATAGGCCTTCGCCGTGCCGGTGAGATTCGGCAAATGCGGCTTCTCCCACTCGCGCGGCTGGTAGTTCTCCTCGGTCGGCGGCACGTCAACGGTGTGATGCATCCAGCCATGCCAGGACGGCGGAATACGGCTCGCTTCGGCATAGCCGTTATAGATCACCCAACGCCGCTCGAAGCCGAGCGTGGGGTCGATCTTGCCGCCGTTCGTGCGGTAGTAGCGGTTGCCCTGCTCGTCCTGGCCGACCAGCTCCCCGAACCGACGGGTCCAGAGTTGGGTGCCAAAGGTCTGGCCGTTCCACCAGGTGAAGAGCTTCAGGAAGAATTGTTTCATGCGGCAAGGGCCCTGCTTCGTGGAGTCCTGATGCCATCCGGACGGCCAAATGTCCAGTTCGCCCCGTGCGGCCCTGCCCCACGCCAAGGGGACGCCAAGGGGACGCCAAGCGCGGCGCCTCGGCCCGAGCGCCGCCGCAAAGCGAGCACGGTCCGTTCATGCCGGGTACAGCGGCCGCGTGGAAATCTAGCCCTTCACGCGCACACCGGCGTGAACCCAGGAACAACGGCCGTTTCGGTGGGTTTGATCCCGGGAAAAAGGAGTTTGACCATGAACAGTCTGAGAGTTTTGAGTGCCGCCGCGGCGCTGGCACTGGTGCTTCCGATGGCCACCCCAAGCTTCGCCCAGGGCCCTGGCGGTCGCGGCGGTGGCGGGGGCGGCCATTTCGGCGGCGGTGGCGGTGCTCACATCGGTGGGGGCGGCGGTGGTGCTCACTTCGGCGGCGGCGGCTTTAGTGGCGGCGCCCGGATGGGTGGTGGCGGCGGCAATTTCGCGGCCGGCGCGGCGGCGCGCCCGAGCGCCGGACCTGCCGCCGGACCTGCCTTTAACGGCGGTGGTCGCAACTTCGCAGCGGCCGGAGGCCACTGGAATGGTGGCGGAGGGAACTGGCACGGCGGCGGCTGGCATCGCCGCGGTGGCGGCTTCTGGCCCGGCGTTGCAGCCGGTGCCGCAATCGGCGCGATAGGCTCGTCCTACGCCTATTACGGCGGCGGCCCGTATTACGGCGATTCCTATTACGACGACAGCTATTATGACGACGGCGCATCCGTCGCCGTGGTGCCCGACACAGGCGGCGACTCGTCTGGCTATTGCGCTCAGCGCTATCGGTCCTACGACCCGGCGTCCGGCACCTATCTCGGCTATGACGGGCTGCGCCATCCCTGCCCGTAATACGGCCTGAAGGGAATCATCTGTGAGCGGCGCCGCGCAACGGCGCCGCTCATTTATGTGGGCCGCCGCGCTGAGCTCTTGCACGCCTCGTCGCGAACGCAGTCCATGACGCGCGGCGCAGCAGCTTTCGTTGGACCGCACGGATTTGTCTCAACCTGTCACAGAAATCCGAGGGAATTCACCTGCCACCGGAACCTGCAGAGGCGCTATGCATTCCGCCGTGCATATGTAGTTCGGTCCGATCCAAAATTGACCCGGCGCACGATTCGCCTATATCACCAATCACTGTGGGGACTTCGATCTACTAGGGAAGGTCATGCCGCGTATTCTCGTGGTCGATGACGATCCGATGGTCGGCGCGACCATCGAGGTCCTCCTCCTGCGCCAGGGCTTCGACGTCACGCTCACCGACGGCGGCGAAACGGGGTTGGCTGCGCTGGAGGCGCAGACGTTTGATGTCATGCTGGTTGATATCTTCATGCCGCATATGCGCGGCTTCGAATCCATCCGCATCTTTCACGAGCGTGCGCCGGCGATTCCGTTGATCGCCATGTCGGGCTATGCCTTCGCCTCATCCGCCTCGCCCTCCCCGGACTTCCTTCGCATGGCGCTCGAGCTCGGCGCCTCGCGCTGCCTGCGCAAGCCGTTCACGCCCGAGACGCTGTTGGTGACAATCCGGGAATGCCTCGGCGAGAGCGCGCCGCCGAAGGACCAGAAAGAGGCCCCTTGATTCCCTCGCAGCGCGTCATTCTCGGTGCTGGACTCGCCATCCTCCTGCTCATCACAGCCGCCTCGATCGGGCTCGACGTCAAGTCGCGCTCGGACGCGGCCTGGGTCAATCACACCGTCCAGGTCCTGAAGAAGATCTCCGATCTGCAGGTTCTGATCCGGCGCGCCGAGAGCGCCGCGCGCGGTTACGAGATCTACCGAAATTCCAGCTTCAGCGACGAGTTCCAGGAGGTGCACGCCCGGATCGCGCCGGCCCTTGCCGACCTCAAGCGCAGCGTGAACGACAATCCCGACCAGATCGCGCTGCTCGAGGGCATGGAGCCGCTGGCGCTCCGCCGGCTCGATATTGCCGCCGAGGCGATGCGCCTGCGCGCCACCAACGACGGGGCCGGCATTGCCGCGCTCCAGGGCAAGGGCGAGGGTCGCGGCCTGATGGACACGGTGATGGGCAATCTCGACCATCTGAGCGCAGAAGAGGAACGGTTGCTCACCGCGCGCTCCCAGGATTCGCGCCGCACCGGCATCGTGCTGCTCGGTATCGACGTCGCCGGCGCGCTGGTGATCCTGCTGCTGGTCGTGATGGTGATGCGCGAGAGCCAGCGCACCACGGTCGCGCTGAAGAGCACGCTGCTGGAGACCACGGCAGCCAACCAGCAACTCGAGGCGGCCGTGGCCGAGCGCACCGAGCATCTCGTCAACGCCCATGACGAGCTTCGCGTGTCGATCAACGTGCTCCAGAGCACGTTCCACAGCATGGCGGAGGCCGTGCTGGTCATCGACGCCGAGGGCAATGTCCTTTTGTCCAATCCGGCCGCGGAGCGCATGCTCCTGCATCGCGCCGGCATGAACCTACGCAATCTGCGCGCCCTGTCCGACGTCTTCCACGGCGACGGCGTCACGCCGCTCAAGTCCGACGAGCTGCCGTCCGTGCGCGTGCTGCGTGGCGACGAGTTCGAAGATCTGGAGATGATCGTCCGCCCGCACAGCGGCAACAGCGCGCGCCATCTGATGATCAGCGGCCGGCCGATGCGCGACGGGCAAGGCAACATCTCGGGCGGCGTGCTGGTCTATCACGACGCTACATCGTCGCGCGAAACCGAGCGGCAGTTGCACCAGTCGCAGAAGCTCGACGCCATCGGCAAGCTGACCGGCGGCGTCGCGCACGATTTCAACAACATGCTGACCGTGATCTCGGGCAACACCGAAACGCTGGTGGCGAGCCTGAAGGAGCAGCCCGAGCTGCAACGCGCCGCGCGCCTGATCGACGATGCTGCCGGGCGCTGCGCCGAGCTGATCCAGCACCTTCTCTCGTTTGCGCGCAGGCAGCCGCTGCAGCCGCGCAATGTCGACATCAACGCAGCGATCGCCGATATCGCAAAACTGTTGCGCCCCACCCTCGGCGAGCAGATCCAGATCGAGACCGTGCTGGAACAGGAACCGATGACGGCGCATATCGACCCGTCCCGCCTCACCAATGCCGTGCTCAACATGGCCATCAACGCCCGCGACGCCATGGCCAACGGCGGCAAGCTGCTGCTCGAGACCCACCGTGTCGTGCTGGACGAGGCCTATGCGAAGGCCAATGCCGACGTGCGGCCCGGCCCTTACGTAATGCTCGCGGTCAGCGACACCGGCACCGGCATGCCGCTAGATGTCCAGGAGAAGGCGTTCGAGCCCTTCTTCACCACCAAGGAGGTCGGCAAAGGCTCAGGTCTCGGCCTCTCCATGGTCTACGGCTTCGTCAAGCAGTCCGGCGGCCACATCAAGATCTACAGCGAGCAAGGCCACGGCACCACGATCAAGCTCTATCTGCCGCCGGGCGAAGGCGCGGCGGAAGCCACGGCCGCGATCGCACCACAGGCCGAAGGCGGCGCCGAGACCATTTTCGTGGTCGAGGACGACACGCTGGTGCGCAACTTCGTCACGGCGCAGCTGCAGAGCCTCGGCTACAAGACGATCGCCGCCGGCGACAGCCGCGCCGCGCTGCAATTGATAGAGGCGGGCCAGGCCTTCGACCTGCTCTTCACCGACGTCGTCATCCCCGGCGGCATGAGCGGCCGCGAGCTCGCCGACGAGGTGGCGAAGCGCCGGCCGGGGCTCAAAGTGCTCTACACCTCCGGCTACACCGACAACGCCATCGTCCACCACGGCAAGCTCGACGACGGCGTGATGCTGCTGACCAAGCCCTATCGAAGAAACCAGCTCGCCGAGATGATCCGGAAGGCGCTCAACGGCGGGGGGATGGCGGCGTCTTAAACAGGAGTGTGCCCGTGCGGACTCAATCCGGCACGAGAACCCGGCCGTGATCGACGAGGATCCTGTCGCCCTCGGACGGGGCAGCGGATATTGAGGGCACGTTGACGGACTGAAGCATGAGAGCCTTCCCAGGCTCGCCTCCGCGCGGCGTTGTCCGAACGACCTGGCTCGGAGGCAGCGGCGTCTTTCGGGTCAAGTGGGCCCACATCAGGTCGAGGGCACGCAGATGATAGAGGACGAGCGGAATCATTCTCGTGTCGAAGCCTGGCAGGTCGGTACCGAAATGCTCCGCATTCGTGACCTCGATATAGCGCAGGTTCGCACTTTCCCCATCAACGATATTGTTCAAGCCCAGATACGGGCGCGACGAGAAGCTGACGGGAACACGGTCGTCATTGCGGCCATGCACGATGATCGTCGGCAACCCGTGCAATTGACCTGATGCCAAAAATTCGTCGATACCGGTCTTCACGCGCTCCGATCCGGAGGAATTTCCGGTCACGAGCTCACGAATACAGACGGCTCCATCCAGGTTGAAATCCTGCCGCCCCGTGCTGGGCGATACCGAGAGCCAACTTCGCCGTGCCCCCGTCGGATCGTTGTCGTTGATCACATCGATCGTTCCGGCCGGAGCACCTCCAGGCGCAACGGAGAAGATCGTCGCAGCCAGATCGGGAGGAACCGCAACCGGCCTTCCATCAGCATCCGTTGCAGCGTAGCTGTAACCGCAAACACGGTCGCGAACGTCGAATCGGCCGTGATCATTGACGTACTTGGTTGCGGTTGCGTCCGGTGCGACGAAATATCCGAATGCGTGACCGACGTCGGTCTCGTCGTCCCAACCGTAAGCATGCATGCGATCGAGCGCTTCGCGCGCCTGGGCGTCCAGGGTCGCAGACGTCAACAAGCCCTTGTCGTGAAGGGACTGGCATCGGTTCGCCGCGAATGGCACACGGTCCCGCAATGGAATATCGGTCACCGCGAGCACCGCGCATGGCTGATAAAGGTTCCCGAAGCTGAAATAATCGAGCAAGCTACGGCCTGTGCCTCGCCGCTCAACAGTCCCCCGCTTCACGACCACCCTGTCGTCGGGCTTGAGCTGGACTTGCGGCTCGCGCGCGACGACACCGTCCAACAGGTGCGCTGCGTCCTTTTCCGCGCCGTAGAGGACGGCCCCTCCGCCATTCGAGCTTCCCGTTGCAATAACGATCGTATTCTCACGGGTGAAGCCCGGGTCCCGCTTCGCCAACTCGACGAATGCGAATTGCACCGACCGGAGCAGATCGGTGCCCCAATCCTTCTCGGGGTTCTGCTTCGAATGTGCAGCCTTGAATGCAACGCGATGAGGCCATGCAGCGACGAACGAGGTCCGCGCCGCATCGTCAAGATCGGCGCGGAAGTGAGCTTTCGATCCCGCCGTTTGTGCCGGCACTTGTGGGCCGTCGATCAGATTGACCGTATCGTTATCGAGAAGATGGAAGCCGTTGCCATGTCCCTTATCGTTGTAGACGACGGCGCAACGACGACGCAGTCCCCAATAGCCGAAATCGACGATGTCGCGAAACAAGCTCGCTGAGCCCGCGACCGGAATTGCGATGAGGCATCGCCGCTCCGTCGAGAGGTCTGACGGAATCTGCAAGAGCATCGCGATGTTCTGCCTGCCGTCCCCATCGTCCGCATAGGCAAGAATTTCGTCGCCGGCAATCCTGCCCGCATCGTCGAATGATTGACCCGTCTCCTGATCGACATGGGGGCCAAATAGCCGGCCATAACCCTGCCCTTTGCTCGCGCGGTAGAATACCGAAGCGCGGCGCAGCTCTTGTGCTGTGGGATGCAAGGAATCCGCGAAACGCGGAGCGGCTCCGGTCATTGCCTCGGCACCCATTCCCGCGGTGACAAGGTCGTCTGACGTGCCGTCATAATGTGTTACTTTTTCTTCGTGCAGCCAAACCGGAAGCTCGCCCGCGCGAGCCACTCCGATCGACATCAGCACGATAGAAATGGCGCAGAAGGTTTTCATCATGGCTTACTCGTACGAACCGGAGCGGAGGTCATCGGGAAGGTCCATGTTCAGCAGCGCCGAGCTGAGTGACTTTCCATGCGCATCGATGGCCAGGGATCGCGTCACGCCGCCGCCAAGCGCCTCGGTCATGACGAAGTTCAGGGCTCCGATACCGGGCAATTCGTATCGCGTCACCTCGCCATTGACGATGCCATCGAACAATTGCTTGACTCGATCGGTTGTCACGTACGCGCAGAGCAATTCGTAATCGCTCGGGTCGTACGCGATCACGGAGACGTTTGACGTATTGCCCTTGTCCCCTGTGCGCGAGTGCGCGATGTCCCGTAGTTTCATGGAGTCATTCTCCCCTGTGGCAGGCGTGCGGCGTTCCCGGGCGTCTTCTGCTTTGGCTCACGCTTCGAAGTATTGGACGGCCGTCCTCACGTCAGCCTCTGGAATCAGCGTGGATGCCACTGCGACGACCTCGCGGGCCGACTTCCAGGCTCCGCCGCCTCCGGCTGGGCCATTGGTGTAGAGGGTCTCCACCTCCTCACCGATGCGTCTGGCTTCGGCCAGCGTTTCGGTGCGTCCAATCACACGAACCCGCACTTCATAGGGTTGACATCCTAGCGATAGATTTTCGCCGTGGAGCGCGTTCGATCCGATGAGATCGCTCCTTAACTCGCTCGTCTCCACGCCTGAGAGCGCAAGCCGTTCCCGAACGATCTCGATCGCCAGCCGTCCACGCTCATGGGCGCCCGGCCCGGCATAGGAAATTTGGCCTTCGCCAACATAGCTGTCGATGTAGCCGACCGAGACTTTCAGTTCGCCTGTCTTCGGCGTGCCGCTCGCGCCGATGACGTGGACGCGATCCTCACCGATTTCTTCCACCTGGACACGAGAGAAGTCAGCGACCACATCCGGTTGGAAATAGCGGGCGGGATCGTGGATCTCATAGAGCAATTGCTCCTTGACCGTAGCGGCCGTCACCCGCCCCCCGGAGCCCGCCACCTTGGTGACGATCAAATCCCCGTCTTCCCGAACTTCGCCGATCGGAAAGCCGAGACGGGCAAGGTCTTTGACGTCCTTGTATCCGGGATCGGCGAAATATCCGCCGGTGACCTGACCCGCGCACTCCAGAAGATGGCCGACCAGAATGCCTCTTCCCAGCAACGGCCAATCGTCCATCGCCCAGTCGAACTCGTGGATCAACGGACCGAGGAAAAGCGAGGGATCGGCGGCCCGCCCGGTGATGACGACATCGGCCCCATCGCGCAAGGCTTGGGCGATCGAAGCGCCACCGAGATACGCGTTGGCGGAAGCTATTCGATTGCCGAGACCCTCGACGGTACAGCCGATATCGAGGTGGCGATCGGAGTTTTTCAGATCGCCGAGGACATCATCGCCCGTGACGGCAGCGATTTTGAGCCCACGAAGTCCCAACTGCCGCGCAATCGCCGTAGTAGCCCGCGCGGCGGATACCGGATTGGCGGCTCCCATATTCGTGACGATGCGGACACCGTTCGCACGACAGGCCGGCAGCACAGCCTTCATCCGGGCTTCCAGCAACGGATCGAACCCCGCGCTCGGATCCTTCAGCCTTGCGGCTTGCGCAAGCGCGATCGTGCGCTCGGCAAGACATTCGAACACCAGGTAGTCGAGCTTGCCTTTTTCCGCGAGCTCGACGGCCGGTTCGATCCGGTCACCCGAATATCCGGCGCCTGCTCCTATTCTGATCGTGCGCATTCGTCACCTCGCTACAGCGGGAAAATGCCGAGACAAACGCAGGCTATGGTCATCACCACCGAGGCAGCAAAGAGGAACGGTATCGTGAACCTCTGATGATCGGCCAGATCGATGCCGGTCAAGCCGACGACGAGAAACGTCGCAGGCGTCAATGGGCTCACGGGAAAACCGGTGGTCATCTGTCCCAGCAAGGCGGCCTGCGCGAGCTGAACTTTGGGAACGCCAAGCTGCCCCCCAACTTCGGCCAGGACCGGAAGAACCCCGAAATAGAACGAGTCCGGATCGAACAAAAGGCTTAGTGGCATTGCAACGATACCAAGCGCGATCGGCATGAATTTCGCCGCGCCCGGCGGCACGAATCCGACGGCATCCTGCGCCATCGCCTTCAACATCCCCGACCCCTGCATGATGCCGGTGAACACGCCCGCCGCGAGCAGGATCGAGGCCATCAACAGTGCGGCCCTCGCGTGCGCGTCCACACGCTTCCGTTGATCGTCGACATTGGGATAGTTGATGAGCAGCGCCAGACAAGTGCCGATCATGAACACGATGGCAGGCGTCAGCCTGTCGCCCAGAGCGACCATGGTCCCGAGCACGATCACTGTCAGAACGATGTTGATCCAGAAGTTCCGCGGCCGCCGCAGCTTGAGCTCGGCTTCGCTCAAGGTTCGCTGAGCCTCGACATCGACGGATGCCCCGGCTTCCAGGCCGAGCCGTTTCTCTTCCCTGCGACCCAGCCAATAGGAGACGGCAAAGATGAAGACGATGCCGGCCAACTGAACCGGCACCAGCGGGTTGAATATCTCCGGAATCGGCAGCTTGAGCGAAGCGGCGGCCCGTATCATGGGGCCGGTCCAGGGCAGGAAATTCACACCGGCAGCCAGGGACGCCGCGCAGGCGAGAATGCGGCGATCGATGCCGAGGCGATCGTACAAGGGAAGCATCGCCGGAATCGTGATGAGAAAGGTGACAGCGCCCGATCCATCGAGGTGGATGAGCAGAGCCAATAGGGTGGTGCCCATGACGATCCGCGTAGGCCGTGTACCGACGGTGCGCAGGATGCGGTCGATGATCGGGTCCAGCATGCCCGCATCCGTCACCACGCCAAAGAAGAGGATCGCGAACACGAACATGCCGACGACGGGTGCGAGGCTCTGGAGCCCGCTGACGATGAACTTGCTCGTATCCCAGCCGAAACCGCCGATCAGACAGGCGATCAGCGGTATAAGAATGAGAGCGATCAGCGGCGACATCCGCTTCGTCATGATGACCAGAAGCAGCACCGCAATGGTGGCAACGCCAAGCAACGCCAGATTGTGCATTTCCCCGCCTGATTGTTCTTTTCGGGGATCTCTCCCGAACACTTGTCGCAAATTGAACGCGGCCCGCGCCATTAGGCAATTGAAATGATTCAATGGCAGCGATAGAGAAACTCTATGGATATAAACGTGAGGCAACCCCGCTCCTTCGTCGCGGTCGCGAAGTTGGGCAGCTTCACCCAGGCGGCGGCGGCGCTGCATGTGTCGCAGCCGACCCTTTCGGTCCAGATCCGACGGCTGGAGGAATCGCTCGGGCTTTGGCTGTTCGATCGCAACCCGCGTTCGGTCGCGTTGACCCGCATGGGACGTGAGCTGCTACCCGCGCTCGAACGGACCTTGCAGGATCTCGAATCCCTTCTCAGCGATGCCCGGGATGTCGCGAGTGAGCGACGAGGCGTCGTCCGCATCGCGGCCCTGCCCTCCTTTGCTGCTGGAATACTCCCCGACGTGATCGGCGGATTCCGGGGGCAAAACCCCGGAGCTTCCTTCGCATTGAAGGACGTCATTGCCAGTCGCGTGCTGGCGCTTATTCGCTCGGAAGAGGTGGATCTCGGTCTGACGGGCGGAGACGTGTCGTTCCCCGATATCGAGACCATCTTCGCGGCGCGCGACGAGATGAGCGTGGTCTACCCCGAATCCCATCCGATCGGAACTCAGCGTCGCATCACGGCGTGCGTGCTGGCCAAGTATCCGCTGGTCATGATGGACCAGGGCACCAGCGTGAGGGCAGTCACCGATCTCGCCTTCAACCGCGCGGGGCTGCTGCCGGCGCCGGCGTCGGAAGCCACCTATATGATGACGGCGATCGGCATGGTGCGCGCCGGCATCGGCCTCACCATCCTGCCGACGTCAGCGCGGGAAATCTTTGCCGAACCTTCGCTGCGAAGCCGCAAAATCAGCGACAACAACTTCGCGCGGCCCGTCGCGCTGATCAAGAAGGCGCATCGAACCCTTCCGCCACTCAGTCGATTGTTCGCGGAGTTCCTGCAAGCCAACAGGCGCGGCCTTTTCGCGGGAAACCGACCCTGACGCCATGGCGGGAATTCAATGCGGGCCGAACGCTTGATCCGCGCCCTAACTAACGAGTCGCCAGCACCACCGCCGCCAGCGTAAAGATCAGCCCTGCGATCTGCCCCGGCCCGAGCGGCTCTCCCAGCGCAAGTGCGGATGCGACGACGCCGATCACCGGCACCGCCATCGTCCCGATCGCGGCGACCGAGGCCGGCAGGCGCGAAAGCGCCGCGAACCAGCTGACATAGGCGATGCAGAACTGCACCACGGTCGAATAGAGCAGCAGCCACCAGCCGACCGGCGTCACCTTGTCCAGATGCGAGGTCTCGATCAGCAGGCCTACGATCGAGACCGGCAGGCAGCCGATCCCGATCTGCCAGGCGGCGGCCGTGATCGGCGGCAGATGGATCGGGTACTTCTTCGAGAACACCGTGCCGACGGCAAAGCCGATCGCGCCGCACAGCGCCATGATGATGCCCGGCAGCTTCTCCGCGCTGGCGGCAATGCCGTTGCCGCCCATGATCGAGGCGAGGCCGGCAAAGGCCATCACCAGCCCGAGCGTGCGCAGCACGGTTGGCCGCTCCCCGAGCACGGGCCAAGCGATCAGCGAGGCCCAGACCGGCATGGTGTAGGCGATCAGCGCCGCCTCGCTCGCCGGCAGCCAGAGCAGCGCCAGCCCCATCAGCACCATCCAGCCGGTGACGTTGAGGACGGCGGCGGTCGCCAGCCGCGGCCAGATCCCGGGCGCGACCTTCAGACTGTCGCCACGGACCAGCGCGAGCGCGGCCAGCAGCACCGCGCCGAGCACGCCGGTCACCCCGCGCAGCGTCAGCGGCGGCAGCTCACCGAGCAGGAATTTCGTGACCGGCCAATTGAAGCCCCAGCCGATCGACGTGATCGCGAGGAACATCAGGCCGGCCGGGGCGATGCGCGGTCGCGCATCCCGGCGGGTCGAATCAAGCATGTGGGCAATCCGGCAAGATCGAGCCTCAGCTTGGCGCGGATTCGCGCACCTTTCCACCACCCCGGCGGGCATGCCTGCCCTCAGCTTCCGTACCGCTACGTGAGTCCCAACGGTGCAACCCCGGACCTCAAAAATATACCTGCCCTGTGAACAGCGGGATGAAGGGTCCGTATCGGCACCGAATGCAAATTTTTTCGGTTGGGAATCCCTGAGGACTCACTGATACTTGGCTCAACAACAGGTGAGGCCTCGCCCCCTGTTATCCCCGGCAATCCACCATATTTAGTATTTGATTCAGGAACTCGCACTAGTTCTTGACGGGCGCAACGGAGAGTCCTAGCTTTCGGTCCGTTCGGCGCGAGTGTGTTTGCGTCCCGCCGGCACTCCCCCAAAGGGTCCGCAAAACTGCACTCCGCCAGGCCAGACGAAGGCAGCGGGATGAGGGCTTGTCTGCCCGCGGACAGTGGACTTTTCGGGCGCCAGAACGGGCCGGCAACAGGCTCGGATGGCATCGGTAGACGTTGTGACGGTGTGGGGCGTTTGAACGCATGTCGGGCTCATCGCTTTGGGGCGGATGGGCCTGGACATGCCGGCGGATGATCGGTGCGCGCATCGACCAATCGCGTCGGGAGAAACTGGGCCGGATCCACCGGCTGAACTGCGGTGCCCAAGGGCCGATCGGGCCCGGGTGGAAACGCGAAACGTAATGTCGACCCGGATGCCTGAACGGAGGCAGTCCGGTCAAAGAATAGGACGGGGCAAGACCATGCGGATTGAGCGGCGCCACACCACTTCGGGACAGTCACCTTACGCCGGGATCGATTTCCGGCTGACCACGTCGGAAATCAGGAATCCCGACGGCTCGGTCGTGTTTAAAATGGACGGCGTCGAGGTCCCGGCCGAATGGTCGCAGGTCGCCTCCGACGTGCTGGCGCAAAAGTATTTCCGCAAGGCCGGCGTCGCCGCGTGCCTGAAGAAGGTCGAGGAAGAGTCCGTCCCCTCGTTCCTGTGGCGCTCGGTGCCCGACACTGATGCTCTCGCCGCGTTGCCCGAGAAAGAGCGCTATGTCAGCGAGCTCTCGGCAAAGCAGGTGTTCGACCGCCTCGCCGGCTGCTGGACCTATTGGGGCTGGAAGGGCAAGTATTTCTCCTCCGACGAGGACGCCCAGACCTTCTACGACGAGCTCCGCTACATGCTCGCCAAGCAGATGGTCGCGCCGAACTCGCCGCAATGGTTCAACACCGGTTTGCATTGGGCCTATGGCATCGACGGTCCCGGCCAGGGCCACTATTACGTCGACCCCTTCACCGGCAAGCTGACCAAGTCCAAATCGGCCTACGAGCATCCGCAGCCGCACGCCTGCTTCATCCAGGGCGTCGGCGACGACCTCGTCAACGAGGGCGGCATCATGGACCTCTGGGTCCGCGAAGCCCGCCTGTTCAAGTACGGCTCCGGCACCGGCTCCAACTTCTCGCGCCTGCGCGGTGAGGGTGAAAAACTGTCCGGCGGCGGCCGCTCGTCCGGCCTGATGAGCTTCCTCAAGATCGGCGACCGCGCCGCCGGCGCGATCAAGTCGGGCGGCACCACGCGCCGCGCCGCCAAGATGGTCGTCGTCGACGTCGATCACCCCGATATCGAGACCTATATCGACTGGAAGGTGAAGGAGGAGCAGAAGGTCGCCGCTCTCGTCACGGGATCGAAGATCAACCAGAAGCATCTCAAGCTGGTGCTCAAGGCCTGCGTGAACTGCGAAGGCTCGGGCGACGATTGTTTCGACCCGGAGAAGAACCCGGCGCTGCGTCGCGAGATCAAGCTCGCGCGCCGCAGCCTCGTGCCTGACAATTACATCAAGCGCGTCATCCAGTTTGCCAAGCAGGGCTACAAGGACATCCAGTTCGACGTCTACGACACCGACTGGGATTCGGAAGCCTACCTCACCGTCTCCGGCCAGAACTCCAACAACTCGGTCTCGCTGCGGGACGACTTCCTCCGCGCCGTCGAGACCGACGGCGACTGGAATCTGAACGCCCGCACCTCCAAGAAGGTGACCAAGACGCTGAAGGCGCGCGACCTCTGGGAAAAAATCGGCTACGCCGCCTGGGCGTCGGCCGACCCGGGCCTGCACTTCAACACCACCATGAACGACTGGCACACGTGCAAGGCGTCCGGCGACATCCGCGCGTCCAATCCCTGCTCGGAATACATGTTCCTGGACGACACCGCGTGCAATCTCGCCTCGGCGAACCTGCTGACGTTCTACGACACCACGACGAAGCAGTTCGACGTCGCCGGCTACGAGCACCTCTGCCGGCTCTGGACCATCGTGCTCGAAATCTCGGTGATGATGGCGCAGTTCCCGTCGAAGGCGATCGCCGAGCTCTCCTACGAGTTCCGCACGCTCGGCCTCGGCTACGCCAATATCGGCGGCCTGCTGATGACCATGGGTCTGTCCTACGACTCCAAGGAAGGCCGTGCGCTCTGCGGCGCGCTGACCGCTGTGATGACCGGCATCACCTACAAGACCTCGGCGGAGATGGCGGCCGAGCTCGGCACCTTCCCGGGCTACAAGAAGAACGCCGCGCACATGCTGCGCGTCATCCGCAACCACCGCCGCGCCGCCCACGGCCAGTCCAACGGCTATGAGGCGCTCAGCGTCAACCCGGTGCCGCTCGACCTCGTCTCCTGCCCGCAAGGCGACCTGGTCGCGCGTGCGCAGGCGGCCTGGGATGGAGCGCTCGAGCTCGGCGAGAAGCACGGCTATCGCAACGCCCAGACCACTGTCATCGCGCCCACGGGCACGATCGGCCTGGTGATGGACTGCGATACGACGGGCATCGAGCCGGACTTCGCGCTGGTCAAGTTCAAGAAGCTCGCCGGCGGCGGCTACTTCAAGATCATCAACCGCGCGGTCCCCGCAGCGCTGCGCGCGCTCGGCTATCGCGAGAGCGAGATCGCGGAGATCGAGGCCTACGCCGTCGGCCACGGCTCGCTCTCCAACGCCCCCGGCATCAACGCCTCGACGCTGAAGGCCAAGGGCTTCACCGATGAGGCCATCGCCAAGGTCGAAAAGGCGCTGCCGACGGCCTTCGATATCAAGTTCGCCTTCAACAAGTGGACCTTTGGCGAGGACTTCATTCGCGACCAGCTCGGCATCGGCGCGGAAGCCATTGCGGCTCCCGGCTTCGACCTGCTGCAGGCCGTGGGCTTCACCAAGCGCGAGATCGAGGCGGCCAACGTCCACATCTGCGGCGCGATGACGGTGGAAGGTGCGCCGCACCTGAAAGCCGAGCACTATGCGGTGTTCGACTGCGCCAACCCCTGCGGCAAGGTCGGCAAGCGCTATCTCTCGGTCGAGAGCCACATTCGCATGATGGCGGCGGCCCAGCCCTTCATCTCGGGTGCGATCTCCAAGACCATCAACATGCCGAACGACGCCACGGTGGAGGACTGCAAGTCCGCCTACATGCTGTCGTGGAAACTGGCATTGAAAGCCAACGCGCTCTATCGCGACGGCTCCAAGCTCAGCCAGCCGCTCAACTCGCAGCTCATCAGCGATGACGAGGACGAGGACGATGCGGTCGAGAGCCTCTACGAGAAGCCAATGGCGGCGCGCGCCACGCAGGTCTCGGAGAAGATCGTCGAGAAGCTGGTCGAGCGCATCATCGTGATGCGCGAGCGCGAGAAGATGCCGGACCGCCGCAAGGGCTACACCCAGAAGGCGGTCGTCGGCGGCCACAAGGTCTACTTGCGCACCGGCGAATATGACGACGGCCGTCTCGGCGAGATCTTCATCGACATGCACAAGGAAGGCGCAGCGCTCCGCTCCTTCATCAACAATTTTGCGATCGCGGTGTCCCTCGGTCTGCAATACGGCGTGCCGCTCGACGAATATGTCGACGCCTTCACCTTCACCCGCTTCGAGCCGGCGGGGCCCGTGCAGGGCAACGACAGCATCAAGTACGCGACCTCGATCCTCGACTACGTCTTCCGCGAGCTCGCGGTGAGCTACATGTCGCGCTTTGATCTCGCCCATGTCGATCCGACCGAGTCGAATTTTGACGCGCTCGGCAAAGGCGTGGAAGAAGGCAAGGAGCCGGACGCCCACCAAGCGACCAAGCTGGTCTCGCGCGGCCTCACCCGCTCTCGCACCGACAATCTGGTGGTGATGCGCGGCGGCTCCGCCGCGGTCGTCTCCGGCAGCGACAACGCGCCCGCCGGCGGCAGCAAGGTCACCTCGCTCGCCTCCCACGGCGCCACCGCTCGCGGCGCGGGCGATGCCCTGGAAGGCGCGGTCGCGCTGAAGCAGGAAGCCAGCCACGACCTCTCGCCCACCGAGAAGCTCGAAGCCCTCCAGTGGAGCAAGGCCGGCAGCGCCGCAACCGTCGCCGCCCCCAGCAAGGCCGAGCGCCGCGCGGAAGCGAAAGCAAAAGGCTACGAAGGCGAGATGTGCAGCGAGTGCGGCAACTTCACGCTGGTGCGGAATGGCACCTGCATGAAGTGCGATACGTGTGGTTCGACGACGGGGTGTTCGTGAAATCTGAAAGCCCGGGCTTGCCCGGGCTTTTTCTTTCTAAAGCGAGATAACGTTATGAAAGAAGAACTCCGACGCGCAATAGCGGTGAATGCGGCCGCCAAGATCAACAACCGCAAGCCGTCAGGCGTTTACAGCTATGACCGAGAACAGCACTCCAGTATGACTCCCAACTATGACTATGAGACGGGAGCTCACATTAGCGGTTCTGGCTCTGGCTTGTATCACTACGGCGTCGGCAACCACGTTTCGTTAAAGGTAAACGGCAACAGTTTCTCTGGCTATGACTACGATGGCGGGCACCACTTCAGCGGTCGCGTCAACGGCAATTCGGTTCAGATATACGACTACGGCGAAGCAAGTTATTTCAACTATTCTGTCTGACAACTCAGCTCGTAGGGTGGGTTAGCGAAGCGTAACCCACCTCTTTCGTTTGCTCCGAGGCAGGCAGTGGTGGGGTACGCCTTCGGCTAACCCACCCTACGAGTTCTGCGACAGCGGGGGGACTGAATACGATAAAGAATATTCAGCGCATTATCCTCCACCCTGACGGGACGAAAACGGAAATGGCTTCGCGCATCATCCTCGACCCGACAACTGTCGCGCGAGAGATGGCGCTGCGCAAGGTTGAAGTCCAAGGCTGGAAGCGCTTGATCCAGATCGACCTTGATGCAGCGATAATGTTGCTTGCAAACCTTATCTGTGAGGGCAGCCCGCGCACGAGAGGGCTGCTCGAGGTGTTTCACGAACGGGCACAGTCCAAGGCTGCCTTTGAATATCTCTCTACTCAGGAGTTTGACGACAGCGCCCGCCAAGCATTTCTGTTTATCTGGGCCGCGGTCGCTCATGATATTCGCCGTGGAGTCGCTGATGACGATATTCTCTTGGATGCCCTATGGAATCTATTGCCCCGATATTCGGGACCGTCACTTCGACTGTATCGTGGCGAGCCGTGCATCGACTTTGATGCTGGCCGACGTGGTATCTGCTGGTCGAGTGATCGTAAGGCAGCACTAATATTTGCACAGGGCAGGAACGCGATTGCGGGAGGCGGAGTACTTGTGGAAACCGACGCACCGCCTGACGCGATTATCGCCCAAGTCTCCACTGAGAGCACAACCGGGTGGGAGTTCGAGCATATCGTAGACCACCGCAAACTAGGCGAAAATTCGACAACTCGAATCGTTTCCAGAGATTACGTAAGAGTCTGTCCGAGATCA